>CAWKBE010000030.1:0-18397 GCA_963847785.1 uncultured Alphaproteobacteria bacterium | reverse complement strand
GCCCCGTCTCCCGCTTCGGCATACTCGATCGGGCCGCAAGGGGTTTCGGCAATGCCGCTTGCGCCTTTCAACCTAGCCGAGATGCTTGCAGATCGCGCCGATAGGCGCCCCAACACCACAACACCGCCGCCAAGACCGGTGCTAATATGAGAAGCGCCATCAAGGCGCGCACGCATTGCATGGCATGACCTCCGTCACGGCCCGCGTAAAAATGGAGAAAGATGCGCGTCTTGTCGCTGCGTTGCGGCGCGCGCGGGCATAGCGCTATGTCAAGGAGTGAAGGTGCAACTCGTATGAGCTCGCCCATCGCCGTCACCATCGCCGGATCGGATTCGGGCGGCGGCGCCGGTATCGAAGCGGATCTAAAAACCTTTTCCGCGCTCGGCGTCTACGGCGCGGCCGTCGTCACCGCGCTGACGGCGCAGAACACCAATGGGGTGTTCGGCGTCCATGAGGTGCCGGCGGACTTCATCGCGGCGCAGACCGATGCGGTTTTTACTGACCTCGATATCGCTGCGGTAAAGATCGGCATGCTTGGAACTGCGGGGGCGATCGACGTCGTCGCTGCCGCCCTCGATCGCTACCGGCCGCGCAATGTCGTGCTCGATCCGGTCATGGTCGCGACCTCGGGCGAGCGCTTGTTGCGCGGCGACGCGACCGGGCTTGCGGGCGTTGATCTCGCGCGTGCGTGTGATTACGCCGAACCTGCCCGAGGCCGCGGCGCTGCTCGATGTGCCGCATGCGCGCGACGAAGACGAAATGCGAGCGCAGGCGGAGTAACTCTTGAAATTCGGCGCCGGCGCGGTGCTGATCAAAGGCGGCCATCTCAAAAACAAACTCGGCGGCGGCGCCGAAAGCGTCGATCTTCTGGTCGAGGCCGGCGGCTGCTTGCGCTTACGGCGCCGCGCATCGCCACCAAAAACACCCACGGCACCGGTTGCACGCTGTCCTCCGCCATCGCCGCCGGGCTCGCCAAGGGGCTTTCGCTGGAGAGGGCGGCGCGAGCAGCAAAAGATTATGTGAGCGCGGCCATCGTCGCGGCGGACCGTCTCGAGGTCGGCTCCGGCCGCGGCCCCCTGCATCATTTCTACGCGTGGTGGTAGGCTTTCGAGCGGCGCGGAAACTTGCTACCGCTTGGGACATTCGGGGTTCAACGGTGGAATTCCGCGTGGAGAGTGCGAATGCGCGCCATCTTGAGTTTCGCGGCGGCGGTGGTGGTGATGATATCGATTAGCGAAGGGTCCGCAGCGGAATACGAAATCACAAACCGGTCAGCTCTCGTTTTTGCCGAGCACGACGGGACCAAACTCCTCGGCGATCTCTATCTGCCCAAAGGCCGCGCCAAGGCGCCGGTGCTGGTGGCAGTCCACGGCGGCGGCTGGCAAATTGGCAACCGGCAATTCTACCGATATTGGGGTCTGTTCCTCGCCCGCGCCGGCTATGCGGTTTTCGCCATCGACTACCGGCTGGGTAAACCCGGCTCCTATCCGGCCGCGGTTTACGACGCCAAGGCTGCGGTCCAGTTCATCCGCGCAAAGGCTGCCGAATTCGATCTCGACCCGGATCGCATCGGCCTCATCGGCGATTCCGCGGGCGCCCATCTCGCCGCGCTGGTAGCGCTTGCCGGCGACCAATACGCGTTGGCCTATCGCGACGACGCCAATGCCGCCGTTCCCGCCAACGTCAAATGCATGGTCGGTTTCTATGGTGTCTACGACATGTACGCGCAATGGACCCGCGATCTGGCGACGCGTCCGAACGACAAGATCGTGGAGAAATTCCTCGGCGTGTCACCGATGCAGAACCGGCGCGTCTATTTCGACGCGTCGCCGATCAGCTACGCGACCATCGATCACAATCAGGTCACTTTCTGCTGATCCACGGCACCGACGACGACATCGTCGATCCGAAGACCCAGTCCGAGCGCATTTCTCGTCGCGCTCACCCAAGCCGGCTTCTTCGTGCGCCGGATCGTCATTCCCGGCGCCGGGCATTTCTGGTCGTCCGACCCGTTCGAAAGCGAGCCGCACAGCTACAGCGCGCAGGTGATCCCACGGTTGATGCGGTTTCTCGAAGGTTCGCTGTGAATTTTGCAACGAAGGCACGCGGCGGCTCGGTCCGCAAATACAGCGCCCCCACAAAGGGAGGAAACGGGTCATGTTGAAATCGATTACCATGATTGCCTCGGTTGCGCTCTCGTGATGGCGTGGCTGTCTGTTGCCGCGCTACCACGACCCGGCCTGGCGCAATCCGGACCGTTCCTTATCAACTGCTGGTCGAATACGACATCGTGCCCGGCCAAGTCGACAACTTCCTTGCCGCGCTCAAGGAGAACGGAGCGGCGTCGGTAAAAGAGCCGGGTTGCCGCGAATTCGACATCATGGTGTCGCAGAAGGATCCGAACCACGTCTTCATCTATGAAGTCTACGAAAACGCCGCCGCTGTCGAAGCGCACACGGCGACCGATCACTTCAAGAAATACAAGGCGGCGACTACCGGCATGTCGACCAAGCGCGAAGCCAAACTGCTACTCGTCAGTCGCGATGAATATTAAAGGCAATGACCGGCGGAATACGCCGGCCGGGGCAAAACATGGCTGGGAAAAAGAAAGGCGTTGTCGGGATCGTCGGTCTCGGCATCATGGGCGGTGCTTTCGCGCGCAATCTCGTCGCCGCCAACTGGCGCGTGATCGGCTATGACGTGGCCGTCGCGCGGCGGCGGGCGATGGCCAGCGCCGGCGTCGAAATCGCGCCGATGCCGGCGATGTCGCGCGGCAGGCGTCGACGCATCATCGCCAGCCTGCCAAATCCCTCGGCGCTTGCGGCGACAGTCACCGCCATTGTCAAAGCCGGCGTGCCGCGCCGCGTCATCATCGAGGCTTCGACATTCAAGCTCGAAGACAAGCGGCGGCCGAAGCGGCGCTGCGCAAAGCCGGTCACGTCCTGCTCGATTGCCCGGTCAGCGGCACGGGCATTCAGGCCAAGGTAAAGGACCTCGTCGATCTATGCCTCGGGCGACGCCGCCGAGATCAAGCGGCTGCGCCCGTTGTTCGCCGATTTTACCCGAGTGGTGCGCGACCTCGGCGAATTCGGCAACGGCAGCCGCATGAAATACGTCGCTAATCTCCTCGTCGCCGTCCACAACGTGGCCAGCGCCGAGGCTTTGGTGCTCGGCATGAAAGCCGGGCTGCCGCCGCAGCTCGTCTACGACCTGGTCAGGATCGGCGCCGGCAACTCGCGCGTATTCGAACTGCGCGCGCCGATGATGGTGAAAGGCCGCTACGATAAGCCGACGATGAAGGTGTCGATCTGGCAGAAGGACATGGATGTCATCGGCAGCTTCGCGCGCGACCTCGGCGCGCCGACGCCGCTCTTCTCCGCGACGCTGCCGATCTACGCCGCCGCCATGGCGACCGGCTATGCCGAGCAGGATACTGCGGCCACCTGCGCCGTGCTCGAAGCCATGGCTGGGATCAAGCGCGGCAAACCGAAAGCGCGGCGGCGAAAGAAATCGTAGGATGGTTCGAGCGCCGGCGAGCCCATAGTTGCGTCGCTCTCCGCGTGCACCGGGCCCATTGCCCGCGGCAATCGGAGCCATTATCCCTCCGCCATTCCGCGGTAAGTCCGTGAACGAGTGAGAACAATCAGCGATGGCGCGACGCCGCATCTCTGAACAGCCGACGTCCCGGCTCGCCATCTGGGCGCGTCGCGTCGCGCTGTTTTCGCTCGCGGCTACCCTCATTGCCGTCATCGTCGTGCGCTCGGGCGCGCTCGAAATCGTGCCGGCACTCTCGACACTGGGCGGCGCTTTGGTGCTCTCCCTGGTCGCGATCCTGCTGGCGTTGGGCGCCGGTATCGCAATCTGGAGAGAGGGCCTCGGCGGCATTCGCGAGGCGGTCACCGCGCTCCTGATCGGGCTCGCGCTCATCGCCTATCCGCTTTATGTCGGCATCAAAGCTTACCGGCTGCCGGCGATTTACGACGTCACCACCGATCCGATCGACCCGCCGCGATTCGAGGCGATTGCGAGGCTGCGGCCGCGCGACGCCAATCCGGTCACCTATGCCGGCCTCTACACGGCGGAACAGCAGCGCGTCGCCTATTCCGATATCGAGCCCGACCTCACCACCGCGTCGCCGCAGGAGGCTTACGACGCCGTGCTCAAGGTCATCGGCAAGCGCAAATGGCATGTCGTCGATGCGCGGCCGCCGCAGGCCGCCGCGCCGCGCGACGGTTTGGTCGAGGCGGTCGCGCGCACGCCGATTCTCGGTTTCCGCGACGACGTGGTGGTGCGCGTGCGCGCCACGCGGGAAGGCGCGCGCATCGATGTGCGCTCGGCCTCGCGCTACGGCCGTCACGATATCGGCACCAACGCCGAACGCGTGCGCGCGCTGATCGACGACGTCGATACCGTTCTGGCCGCGCCGACGCCGGAAAAGAAGCAGCCGAGTGCGGCGAAACCCGCTCAGGCGGCGGGCAAGGGAAATTCGGTCAAGCGATAGGTGCCGGCGATGGACGGCGTGCCCTCGGTCGTGACGACACCGCGCGCGACCAAATCCTCGAGATGCGCCAGGACGGAAAGCGAAGCCGCGCCGGTGAGCCGCGGATCGAGCCCGATATAGATCGCCCGCACCAGCGTCGGGATGTCGGCGGCGCCTTTGCCGAGCCGGCGCAGGATCGATTCCTCGCGGCCCTTCCGGTGGGCAATATAGCTCTGAACGAAACGCGGCGCATCACGCACGAGGCCGCCGTGACCGGGGAGGTAGATCGGCTCGCGCCGCCGCGCCAGCTTTTCCAGTGAGGCCATGTAATCGCTCATGGCCCCGTCGGGCGGCGCCACGATCGAGGTCGACCACACCATCACGTGGTCGCCGGAAAAGATGAGGTCGGCTTCCTTGAACGCATAAGCCATGTGGTTTGCGGTGTGTCCGGGCGTCGCAATCGCTTCGATGGTCCAGCCGTCGCCCGATATGACCGCGCCGTCCGCGAGCCCGACGTCGGGACGGAAATCCATGTCGCCCGAGGCATCGAGCCGGCTGGCCTCGCCGGTATGCAGCGGCCGCGCCGCGCGATGCGGGCCTTCTGCGTAGATAGTCGCGCCCGTAGCCGCCTTGATCTTGGGCACGGCCGGCGAATGGTCGCGGTGGGTGTGGGTGACGAATATGTCGGTAACGGTCTCGCCGCGCACGGCCTCGAGCAAAGCGGCGATGTGGGCGTCGTCGTCCGGCCCCGGATCGAGGATCGCGACTTTGCCGTGGCCGATGACGTAGCTCACCGTACCCTTGAACGTGAACGGTCCCGGATTGTTGGCGACGACGGCGCGCACGCCGGGCGCGACCTCCGCAGCCTCGCCTGGAACAAGATCGAACGTCTTGTTATAGTGGATGTCGTCACTCATGCGGAACCGCACCCATCGCTCAAGGCTTGGCGTTAAAGGCATACGGCCACTGGGCCGCAGCGTTGCCTTCATGGGCGTAGGCCGGGGCAAAGCGCAAGCGAATGTGAGGGAAACGGTCTGCAAAAAGGATGGGGCCCCGGTGCCGGGATCGCCGGGGCCCCAAGCAATCTCATTCAACACGAGTTGTGAGATCGAGATCGCCCCTAAGATCATGCAAACCGCGGGCCAAGTCCGGCGATGCTGCGTCAGGCCGCGATTCATCGGGCTGTCGACGTTTTATGGTCCTTCTGGGCGTGCGCTTGCTGCCTAATTGTTCGCCCTGCGGGCGCTCTGTCTATTTTGCGGGCAGCTCTGAGCGGGCTTAGGGGCCTAAAAAGGCGTTCGGCTGCGGATGGCCGCCGCCAGCGTGCCCTCGTCCAGATAATCGAGTTCGCCGCCTACCGGTACGCCATGGGCAAGCCGCGTGACCTTGACCTTGGCATCATGGAGAAGGTCGGTGATGTAGTGGGCGGTGCTTTGGCCGTCGACCGTGGCGTTGAGTGCGAGGATGATTTCGTGCACCGACGGGTCATGCGCGCGCTTGACGAGGGCATCGATCGTCAGGTCGTCCGGGCCGACGCCGTCGAGTGGCGACAGCGTGCCGCCGAGCACGTGGTAGCGCGCGTTGATGGCGTGTGCGCGTTCGAGCGCCCACAAATCGGCGACGTCGGCCACGACCACGATCACCGACGCATCGCGCCGCGTGTCCGTGCAGATCGTGCACGGATTGTGCGTGTCGAAGCTGCCGCAGATCTTGCACACCTCGATCCTCCCGATCGCGGTCTGCAAGGCCGCGGCGAGCGGCGCCATGACCAGTTCGCGTTTTTTGATGAGGAACAGGGCTGCGCGCCGGGCCGAACGCGGCCCGAGTCCCGGCAGACGGGCGAGAAGCTGGATCAGGCGTTCGATCTCGGGACCGGCAACGACGGCGGGCATCGATCAAAACAGCTTCAGGCCCGGCGGCAGGGGCAGACCGCCGGTCAGCGCCTGCATGCGTTCCTGCAACACCGTTTCGAGCTTGCGGCGGGCGTCGGCGTGCGCGGCGACGATGAGGTCTTGAAGGATATCCTTCTGATCCAGCTTGAGCAGCGTATCGTCGACACGGGCGGTCCGCACTTCGCCCTTGCCGGAGATTTTCAGCGTCACGAGCCCGCCGCCGGCCGCGCCCTCGACCTCGATCCGGTCGAGTTCGGCCTGCATCGCCTCCATCTTCGATTTGAGTTCAGCGGCCTGTTTCATCAGGCCAAGAAAATCGGCCATGGCACCTGCTCTTATAATTCGTCGTCGCGGACCGCCTCGCCGGTCGGTTCGAGCGGCAGTTCGTCCGCAGCGCCGCCCGGCGCCCGCACGTCCACGATCTCGGCGCCGGGAAAGCGCGTGAGCACCGCCTGCACCAGCGGGTCGCCGCGCACGTCGTCCTTCAGCTCGGCTTTGCGCATCTGCGCCTGCGCGTAGAGGCTCGGCGGGCCCGGCTCCGCCGACACGATCACCATCCATCGTCGTCCGGTCCAATCGGCGAGCTTCTTCGACAATTCGCCGGTCAGCGCCTTTGGTGCGCTTGCTTCGAGACCGATTTCGAGCTGGCCGTCCTCAAAGCGCACCAGCCGCACGTCACGCTCGAGCGCGCTCTTGATGCCGAGATCGCGCTTTTCGCCGGCAAGCGCCACCAGATCCTCGAAGCTCTGCACGACGCGCGCCGTGACGTCGGGTTCTTCGATACGCGCGACCGGCTCGCGCGCCTGCAATTCGACCGGCGCTGTGGCGAGGGCTGCCCGGGCGCCGCCGCGCGCCGTATCCGTTCGCGGGGTTTCCGCGCGCGCGGGCTCCGCATGCTGCGACGGCTGCCCGCCCGGAATCGGCGACGCGCCGTTGCCGCGCGACGTGTCGCCGAGCGAGCGGATCACCTCATCGGGCGTCGGCAGATCGGCGGCGTAAGCGATACGCACCAGCACCATCTCGGCGGCGGCGAGCGGCCGCCCGGCAGCGGTCACCTCTTCGATGCCCTTGAGCAGCATCTGCCACGTGCGCGCCAGCACGCGCATGGAAAGCTTTGCCGCGAAGGCGCGCCCGCGCGTTCGTTCGGCTTCGGTCAGCGACAGGTCGTCGGCCAAGGCCGGCACGATCTTCACCCGGGTGACGAAATGCGTGAACTCGGCGAGATCGCCGAGCACCATGGCGGAGTTGGCGCCGGCATCGTATTGCTCGCGGAATTCCTGCAGGGCGCGCGCAAGATCGGCGCGCATCAGCGCCTCGAACAGATCGATGATCTTGGTGCGATCGGCAAGGCCGAGCATTTGCCGCACGTCTTCGGCGCGAACGGGTTCGGCGGACATCGACAAGTTGCCGGCTCCGCCGGAATGCGCGATCGCCTGGTCAAACAGCGAGAGCGCGTCGCGCACCGAGCCTTCCGCGGCGCGCGCGATCAGTCCCAGCGCTTGCGGCTCGGCGGTTACCTTTTCCTTGCCGGCGACGCCTTGCAGATGCTGGACGAGAAGCGCCGCATCGACCCGGCGCAGATCGAAGCGCTGGCAGCGCGACAGCACGGTGATGGGAACCTTGCGGATTTCCGTCGTCGCGAACACGAACTTGGCGTGCGGCGGCGGCTCTTCCAGCGTCTTGAGCAGCGCATTGAAGGCGGCGCCCGAGAGCATGTGCACTTCGTCGAGGATATAGACCTTGTAGCGGGCCGAGACCGGCGCGTAGCGGATGGCCTCGTTGATCGCGCGAACATCCTCGACGCCGTTATGCGAAGCCGCGTCCATCTCGATGACGTCGAGATGCCGGCTCTCCATGATCGCCTGGCAGTGAATGCCGAGGACCGGCATGTCGATCGTCGGGCCGGTGACGGAACCGTCGGGCAGCTCGTAATTGAGCGCACGCGCCAGGATGCGCGCGGTCGTGGTCTTGCCGACGCCGCGCACGCCTGTGAGCACCCAGGCCTGCGGGATACGGCCGCTCTCGAAGGCGTTCGAGATCGTGCGCACCATGGCGTCCTGGCCGATCAGATCGGCGAAGGTCGACGGCCGGTATTTGCGCGCGAGTACGCGATAGGAGCCGGTATCGGAAATCTTGGTCGTCGCGTCGTTCATTGCCGGTTGCGGATTAGCGCTTGCTCTCTTCATCCCCACCCCGACCCTCCCCCTTTCAAGTGGAGGGAGCAAGTGGCTCACGATCTCTATCCTCCCCCTGAAAAGGGGAGGAACCAGGTGGGGTGCCTCGAGGCGGGACGCGGGTTGTTCGAAGGTTCCTCAGGGTGGGAGGCTGACGAGCGACCCGAACCGCGCTCGTTAGGGCTGCTTCCTTCCGGACCTGACCCGGTTGGCGAGTGGCTCGTCCACCGCCAACCTCCCGCCTGCTATATCGGCCGCCAAGGGGGAGAAAGCAAGCGCGGCAAGCCCGTCCGGGGCGGCGACGCCGGCGCTGTCACGCCAGTTCGCGCCCGGGATCGTAGTCATAGAGCCGTCCGGCTTCAAATACGGTCTTGTCGCTGCCGAAGCGCTTGCGCCACGCATACTTCATGTCGCGCTTGAGCCGCGCCCGCGGCGACGTGAGATGGTTCTCGCGGGTGCGGGCGCGCGAGCCGAGCACTGCCGCCTGCGCGCGCGGTCTGCGCCGCCGCTCGTAGGTGAGGAGCGCCCGTTCGAGATTGTCGGCCTCGCGGGCAATCGCGCCGGCAAGCACGCGACCGTCCTCGATCGCCATCGCGGCGCCCTGTCCGAGATAAGGCAGCATCGCGTGCGCGGAATCGCCCAGCAACATGGCCCGCCCCTTGCTCCAGCGTTCGGGCGGGTCGCGGTCGTAAAGCGCCCATTTGTACCAGCGCTTGGTCGCGGGAAAGACGCGCGTGAGCGCGGAATTCCAGCGATCTTAAGTCGTCATCACTTCCGCCACGTCGCATTCCCGCGTCCACGATTCTTCGGTCCAGGCGTAGCTGTCGATATGGGCGACGATGTTGAGAAGCTCGCCGCCGCGCAGGAGGTAATGCACAACGTGGCCGTGCGGGCCCATCCACAACGTGACCTCGGCGGTGTGATGTCGCGCGGTACCGCGTCTGCCGGCGCCATGCCGCGAAAGCAGACGCAGCCCGTGAAACGCGGCGTGTCGGCGCTAAAGAGGCTTTCGCGCACCTGCGAATGAACGCCGTCGGCGCCGACGAGGATATCGGCTTCGATCTCGCTGCCGTCGGCAAAGCGCGCGGCGGCTCCGCGGCCGCGCGTTTCGACGCCAATGCAGCGAGGCCGAGGCGGATGTCGCTCGATCGCAGCGCGCCGGCCAGAACGCCGAGCAGGTCGGCGCGGTGCACGGTCAGGCTCGGCGCACCAAGCGCTCGCGGTAATCGCCCTGATACATGCGCGAAATCTGCCGGCCGCTCTTCCAGGAACGTACGACCGCGAATTCCGATTCCCACCCGATCGTATTGATCTTGTCCTCGAGGCCGAGCGCGCGCAGCGCCTTGATGGCGTTCGGCACAATCCCGATCCCGGCGCCGATCTCGCTGAGCCCGGGCGATTGTTCGCAGAGAATGACTTCGGCGTGTTGCCGCTCCAGCGCCAAAGCCGCGGTAAGTCCGCCGATGCCGCCGCCGACGAGAATGCGCGGCATCCGCAGCATGCGTTTCTCCCCTGTCGTTCGAATGCCGATCGGGCAGAGAGGCGCGAACGTCTTGTTCGGTCCTCTCCGCCCGCCGATCCGCGCCGACGGTTGCTTGACCGGCCCGTCGTGTCATTCGGCATGGATTGCGGGGCAGGGGTGCATCGCGGATGAAGGCATCGCCGATCAAAACATGGCGGATGAAAGCTTGGCGGATGAAAGCGGGCCGGAAGAAAACCAGCCCGGAAGAAAGCGAGCCCGCCACTTTTCCGCCCCCGCGGCGTGAAACGGAGCGGGAAGTGTAGTATCAAGCCGCGCGAAGGATAAAAACAGTCGCATGACCGCTCGTACGATCATCTTTGGCGTCATCGTCGTCGTCGCCGCCTTCGTCGGCGCGACGTTGTTGATGAACGTGTTCTGGCCGAGCGCGCTGCAGGAGGGGCGGCCGCAAATGACCTCCGTGCCACCGCTCAAGCCGCTCTCCGGCACGTCGACGGTGCTCACGCCCGCGGCGATTGCCATGTCGGCGATCGGCGACGCACTCGAGGCGCAGGCCCCGCACAACCTTTCCGGCAAGCCGCAAAATCCGGTTTCGCAGCTCTTGTCCAACGCCGACCTCAATTTCACCATCACCCGCGGACCGCTCGCCGTCTCAGGGCGGGCCGATGTGCTCATGGTCACGACGCAACTCTCCGGCACGTTCCAAGCCCGAGGTACCGTCACCGGTGCGGCCAACGCGCTTGGCGGCGCCATTGGCAACATGATCGGCGGCAGCGTCGGCCAGCAGGTGCAATCGCTGGCCGGCAAGACGTTCGACCAGCACGCCGATATTCACGGCACGGTGACGGCGACGGCGCACCCGGCCATCGCGCCGAACTGGCGGCTTGCGCCCAACCTGACGGCGCAAGTCAATGTCGTCGACGTCGTGCTGCCGCTTGCCGGCGTCAAGCTCAGCGTGTCCAACGAAGTCAAGCCGGTCATCGATAATCTGGTGCGCGAACAGACCGGCGCACTGGAAACGCGTCTGCGCAACGATCCGTTCATCGAGAACATCGCGCGCGCACAATGGGCCAAGCTCTGCCGCGCCATTCCGCTCGGCGCGGCCGGTGCTGGGATCGAAAAAGGCGCGCCGGATCTCTGGCTCGAAATGCGGCCGACGCGCGCCATCGCCGCGCAGCCGAAGATCGGCGCCAATGCGGTGACGTTGTTTCTCGGCGTGCAAGCGGAAACGCGCATCGTGCCGAACGAGACAAAGCCGAATTGTCCCTTCCCTAAAGAGCTCGACATCGTGCCGCAGGCGAACGAGGGCACGCTCGATATCGCGGTTCCGATCGATATTCCGTTTACCGAGGTCAGCCGCCTCGTCGACGCGCAGGTCAAAGGCAAGACCTTTCCCGAAGACGGCTCCGGCGCGTTCGCGACCACCATCCGGCACGCGAGCGTCGCCGCCTCCGGCGACCGGCTTCTGATTTCGCTCCTGGTCAACGTGAAGAAGCGCGGTTTTTTCTCGCTCGGCGCCGACGCAACAGTGCACGTATGGGGCAAGCCGGTGCTCGACCAGGATCGGCAAATCTTGCGCTTCACCGACGTCGCCGTCGACGTTCAATCCAAGGCCGCGTTCGGGATGCTCGGCGAAGCGGCGCAGGCGGCGGTGCCATACCTGCAAAGGACGCTCGCCGATCAGGCGATGATCGACCTGAAACCTTTCGCCGAGGACGCAAAGAAGCGCATGTCCGCAGCCGTAGGCGACTTTACTGGGCAGGGCGGCGTGACAGCCCACGTCGTCATTAACGATATTCGCCTTCTCGGCATCGCCTACGACGACACAACCTTGCGCATCATCACCGACGCCAAGGGTACCGCGAGCGCCACGATCTCTTCGCTGGCGTGGCAGTAGACGCGTTTTCCCTCTCCCTTTTGCCCGAGCGAACCGAGCGCGGGTAAGGGGTTACGCGCAAGGTGAGTCAAGTTACGCGCAAGGTGAGTCAAAATATGACCTCTCACCCGGCTCGGTCTCGCTGCGCGGACCTCGCCACCCTCTCCCACAACGTTCTCGGAACGATGTTTCCTGGAGGAGGAGGTTGATTGCTAGTCGTTGATAACCTACTGATTTTGCTTGCGTAGACTTGGATTGCCTAGCACGTTCGTTCCCGCCGTTTCATTTCTACTGCTACCTATGTGAAGTGAAGGTAGCACCGCGCCCAGAGCCTCGTCCATGCCGCGCGTGAAATTGACCAAGACTCTTATCGACGCACTGCCAACTCCGCAATCCGACGTCGTCTACTAGGACGTTGCGCTCCCTGGTTTTGGCGTCAAGGTCACGCCGAGGGGCCGCAAGGTGTTCATTGTTCTGTATCGCACAGGCGGCGCTGGCTCAAAACTGCGCAAATATACCATCGGTCCCTATGGACGCGTGACCTTGCATCAGGCCCGGGTGGCAGCGCAGAAGGTCTTTGCCGCAAGGCTGGATGGGCGCGATCCGGCGGCCGAGAAACGAGAGAAGAAACGTCGGGTGGTGGCAGATCGCGTGGAGGATCTGCTGGAGGCCTTTATTGACCAACGGCTGTCCCAGAACCGTTCTGGGGCTGAAATTGCCAGGCTGCTTCGCCGAGAGATGGGAAAGGCCTGGGCCGGCAGAAGCATCCATGAGATCAGCAAACGAGATGTGGTGGAGGTAATCTCCGCCATTGAACAGCGCGGGGCTCCGGCCGCTGCCAACAAAGCCTTGAAATCAATTAAGACGTTTATTAGATCAATCTCACTTGCGGCACCGATATTTCGGGACCCAGTCCCTCGTCTGACCGCCGGGGTCGAGGTGCGGGACGCAGAGGGATTTGGTCGAACTCATACGTACACTCATAGGTTCTGCAGCCTAAGCCTATCCATTTCGGCCCGGATGCCCAACAGCTCGAATTTGGCGTAGAAAATATGCTGGAAGATAAAAAGGGCGGTTAGTCCGACTTGGGCGACACTCTTCATGGCATGTTGCAGGATATCAGGGTCTGTCACCAGTGCTAACGCAGTGAAAGAGCTGTCTGACAATACCTCCATCGTGCTGAAAGTCGCATGGGGGTTCGGATGGCCGCCAAAGTCTATCGAACGGTCGTAAAAAATCTGAAATAGATCAGCAAGCTTAGGGTCGAAGGCCTCGATGACTTTTTTGATTTCACTTATGCGGAAGGACTGCTTCTGAGCCTGCATGTCTGCGCTGCTGACGTGCCTGTTAGTGAACACATTTTCGAGGCCAGGTTCATTGAAAATAGCCAACGCATATCCTGCATATTCCAAGCAGGAGCGCATCATAACAAATGATTCGGCCGCTTGTCCTGATAACGCCATTCCAGCAGCCGCCTTGTAGGCATATTGGCACCGAAGAAACAAAACCCCACACATTAGGGGCTTGGGGTTTACAACGTTTTTGCCGGCAGTCGAAAGGCAGATATCTACGCGCTGGATAAGCTCGTATTGCGCTGGGAACCGCGCGATGTTGGACTTTTGATTGGACGAAACCAGTTCCAAAAATGGAACAAGGTTGTCTGGATTTGAGCTGAGGTCCGCCATCTAGAAAATGTGCCTTGCAGCCATCGGCGCGATCAAGGTGGAGATGACAAAACCTTTCGACCCGTTTCCGTCACGACGACCAAAAGGTCCTGAAGATTTACCGACTGTTCCTCGATGTAACCAAGGTCCAAAAGCACCTGATGAGTTGATGTTCGTTGTAGGCCGCTTACGACGCGCTCACGCTCACCATAGTACCTTAGCAACTGGCGCTCCTCGTCGGCTAATTTGGGCATCCTTGATACTCCCGCCGATCAATTAAACCACGTCACCGGTTTATCAAGCGGTGCCGCATCGCGCCGTGATCGCTCGCAATTGGGTGAGCGCTTCGGCGTTCCCTTCACACGGGAGAGTCGTAGGTTCAATCCCTACAGCGCCCACCATAAAAGCCCGCAAAACGCAGGCCTTTTTATTTGCGACGTTTCAAAACGGAACGAAGCGTGAAGACGACACTTCGAGTCCTGGAAAATCCGCGGACTTTGTTCTCGGTTAGTCTTTGCCAAATCGATTGCGAAACCTCCCCGTTCAGATGATCGAATGGTTGCCTAACTTACGCAGCGTGAACCGCACCAGTTGCAGGGACGGCGCGGCAGCTATTGGGGGAACATCGGTCGCGGCAGCCTGTGACCGGCGCGGCGGGTTTTGACCCACAACGTCATTTCGCCATCGTCAATTGACGCAATGCGAAAGGGTTCATTCACCCTTTGCGATCAGGTGGCCTAATCGCATGTCTTGGCCACGTTTGTCTTGATTGTGCTGGTAACCTTTTTCCATATTAGGCAGGTCGAATTTTGGGATCTCGTAGTCGGGCATGTTAAACGATGAGGCCGTGGGTTTCGTAGTCTTGGCTTTGGTGGCGGCAGTGTTGGTTTCAGTCATGGCACTTAATCCTTTAGCGGGCGGTTTTGGTTAGAAATCCTGACACCGCCCTCAACGCAGGATGTCCATAGAGACTGAGTGTTTCAGTCCGACCCTCGTTCGCCTTAGTCTCCGTCCTAGCGTTCGTCGGCTGAGTAATTCTCTCGTTGCATTGCTCGTGGCTGGAAAAGGGTCCGGAAGATAGGGTGCCGTCATTCTCAATCGCGTACCAACCAGGCTTGATGCCGCGCATGTCGGATTTGTTTTCATTGATGTAATGGGGAGCGGTCATCGTAGTGCTCCAACTTGTATTGCTTTCCCTCGTCACGGACTTGAACAGTGTGATCGCCATCGAAGTTCTGCCCAATCAGGCAGTATGGCCGTCGAAGTCGCCCGTCTTTGAAGGAAGCGCCTTGAAAACATCGGGGCTGTTGATGGCCCTCAGGTCGAGTATAGCGTACGCACCCGGAGCCTTATTCTGAGCATGCAGTTCATTGGCGGCTGTAGCTCCTATGGCACCACCCGCGAGCACTGCCAGTCCCAGTGCGATAGATCGATTCATGGCGTTTTCCTTTGAGCTGCTTGTGGATCTTATTGGTCCACATGTTAGTCCACATGCACTAACGAGGGCGCGCGCCCAATGTCCGGTGCCGATGGTCAGTGCTGCTCTTGTCGCCCCAGCCATAATGCTTTTCGTCGGCAGAAAGGCTGCTGGGGCTTCCACGTTCGGGACGGCTTACACAACTCAACGCTTAAGGTACCCACCATCCCGGTCACGGTAGGTTTGACTACGAATTAGGCTGCGGCACGGATGCTGGGTAAGCCGAGTACGCCGCTCTTTTCCATCATCGACTTCATTTCACTTGAGCCGTACCAGGTGCGGGCCTTCGATACGTCGGCAACATCCTGGAGAAGCAGCACGTCATTCGGGTCGTCGGCGCTGCGAAACACCTTGCTTTTAGTGATGCCAGCAGACGTTCGATTCTTCTCGTTGCCATTGTAACTTGTCTGCCATGCGTTGAAGTCCTTAACCTTGAAGTGGAGAGTCAGGTTTTCATTATTCATCGGTATTCTCCATTGTGGAAATCGCATCAGTACGCACGCAACCATCGGTGCGCACGTCGCCGCCGGGCGTATGCCATAGGCAGCCGCGATGCAGGCATATCAACTTTTAGATTAGGATTGTGCCAGCCGATGGCACCAGCACTGCCAATTATGAGAGCGGAGACTTCGGTAGGTCGCCGTTTTTTGGGCAGCTCTCGGGCAAGCATCCGCCTGCCAGTACCTATCCATCTGTGGTACCAAGATCAAAGCACAATAGGGGTCGAGAAATAAGAGCGCAGCATCTTAAAGGGCGCGCGCCAATAAGGCGTTGCCCAATGCAAAGTTCATGGACGCGCCCTAAATGCGCCAACAAAGATGCAATCCTCTACTTTGGCTTCGAAAAGCCCCTTACTGTGCCACAAAGTCGCGTCACCGACGGCGGGGGAAGACAGGCTGTTCATCGACAAAAGCATAGCACTAAGCCGGCTTCGAGGCTCCGGACGATCACTTGGTCGAACATATCGCATAAAGCTTCTTTATTTTCTGCGGAAGTGTTAAAGGCGACTGAGAAACGATTCGCGCTCTTGATCAAATCGACGCGAACCGTCGCAGAACCCCATCGCTATAAGTCTGCTACCACTTTCGCCCACAGCGAAGGGGAATGAGGGAGGTTTGCATGACGATGATACTTTCAAATCGTCGTTCCACATTTGGGATGACCTGCGTTCATTGCGATAATGAGCTCATCGCACCTAAATGGTCTCAGTATCAGAATGAGCGGCAAATTCGTCACATTTGGCATTGTTCGGAATGTGATCTTTGCTTCGCGTCGGTCATCTCTATCCCTGCTGTTGACAAGCCCATGAGATCTATCAACACGGGGAAGGTTATTTTCCCATCGCTGTTCCCGTCGTTGCTCGTGGCATAGGGCAGTTCAATGAGAGCCGCGAAACTTGGGCTTTAGATTGCAAAATCTCGTCGCTTCCACGCGCTACCTCATAAAAAAGGAGAGCTTCATAATGAGGATGGTATCGACCCGCCGTTCAACCTTCGCGATGAAATGCATTGAATGCGAGCATGATCTAATTGCCCCCGAAAGGTCCGAGCATCAAGATGAGAGGTACATCCTTCATTTTTGGCGCTGCCCGAAATGCGACTGCTGTTTCGAGGTCATTTCGCCTGCAGACACAAAATCGATAGAAAAAATTATGCGAAAGATTGATGACATGCTCGCAATGCGTGATGTTTTTCCGTTGCCGTTGGTCGCACAGGGCAGTCAAAAGAGGCAGCCCCAAGACCACTCTCGCCCGATGGTGCCGTTTTTGCAGAGGCCTTCGCGGAACGCAGCCACATAGCGCGTCTGCATCGGCCGTCCCACAGGCTTCTCGGGAATGCGGCGGTCCGAGCGACCGGGGGAATGTCTACTTTGGCCCGCCTCAGCCGCCCGGGTCGTGTGATGGGGCGGCAGCCATCGAGGGAACACCGGTCGCGGCAGCCGGTAATCGGCGCGGCGGTTCATGACCCGAAGCGGCGCTTTGCCCCCTCAATTGCGGCATTGCGATCCGGCGAATTAATAGCGAAGCGAATGTATGGTCGTGTATACGTCACACTAGCCGTGCCAAACAACCTCGGATGCAGTTTGCATTTCCCAAGCCTTGGGCCGTTAAGGCCGAAACATCCGCTGCCGGGGCTTTTTTTGGCGCGGCGGTCCGACCAGCGTTAAAGCCTAGTTTCGCAGTCGCGGTTCTATCATTCGTATTAGCCCGTTGGTCGGTTGCCGGCGCGAGTGCAGCTTTTGAGAGATCTAATGGCCAAAGACGCGATTAATTCAGCCATCCGCCGCGATCCCATTCTTGTCGATCTTGCGTTGCAGGGCGGCGGCTCGCATGGGGCATTTACTTGGGGCGTGCTCGATCGTCTGCTCGAGGAGCCGTGGCTTGGAATCGATGGCATTTCCGGCACGTCGGCGGGGGCGATGAATGCCGCTGTGCTTGTTGATGGTTATGCCGAAGGCGGGGCCGCGGGTGCCCGGACAGCTCTGGAGAATTTCTGGCGCCGCGTCTCCGAGGCGGCTCGCTTCAGTCCTTTGCGGCGCGGCCCCCTAGATGTGATCCTCGGCCGCTGGACGCTGGACTCTTCGCCCATCTATGTCGCCATGGATCTCATGTCTCGCCTGGTGTCGCCCTACGACTTGAACCCGATGGGCAAAAATCCGTTGCGTGAAATTCTGGCTGAAACAATCAATTTCGAGCGGCTGGCGCGAGCACCTACGAAGCTCTTCATCACCGCAACCAATGTCCGGACCGGCCGCGGTCACGTGTTCAAGAACAACGCTGTTACGCCGGACGTTCTGCTCGCCTCCGCCTGTCTGCCCACCATGTTTCAGGCCATAGAGATTGACGGCGAGCTCTACTGGGACGGAGGATATTCTGGCAATCCCACGATCACGCCTCTCGTTCGCGAGTGCAAGTCACAGGATACGATTCTCATTCAGATCAATCCGGTTGAACGTGAAAGATCGCCGCGCTCCGCTTCAGAGATTCTCAACCGACTGAATGAGGTGTCCTTCAACGCGGTTCTGCTGAAGGAGCTACGCATGATCGCCTTGCTTCGGCAAGTCGCCGATCCGGGCAACAGCGAGGGCGCGCAATGGGCCGGTATGCGCATCCACCGCATTGCGAGCGAGATGCTGACAGAGCTCGGCGCTTCCTCCAAGCTCAACGCGGAATGGGAATTTTTCTCCTTGCTGCGCGATGAGGGGCGAAGGTCGGCGCAAACCTTTTTGGAGAGCCACGCATCGGATATTGGGTCCCGCTCCACTTTGGATCTTGACGTCTTGTTAGAACAGATCTGACGCATGGGACTTCTTGGCACTCTTGTCGCTCTCGGGCTGCTGATCTGGCTCGCCTAT
>CAWKBE010000029.1:0-69099 GCA_963847785.1 uncultured Alphaproteobacteria bacterium | reverse complement strand
GATCGAGAAGATCCACCCGAGCTCGGTCAGCTTCCAGTCGCCCGGCCCCGACTGAGTGATGCCGATCAGCTTGGTCATCGGCAAATTGAAAACGCTGAAAGCGTAAGCTTGGCCGATACACAAATGGATACACAACGCGGCCGGCGGCACCATCCAGCGGCTGAACCCTGGTTTCGCTATTGTCCGGCTTCGCTCAAGAAAACCGAAAAGCCCCCCCGACGATTGCGCATGCACCATCGTACTCATCGTTTCCCTCCTCGCTTTTGTTGTTACGCGGTTGTCCCGCGCTTATCAGGTGTATCTTTTTCTACTATCCCGCCTTCATCTTTCCCGCCACGAGACTTTCCAGCGCGGCGCGGACGACCGGATCCAGCCCAGCACCACCCGCTTCCAGATGCGCGAAAATTGCAGCGCGCATCCTCGGATCCCAGAATTTTTTGATGTGATCCGCCGTTCCGACGACGGCTTGTTCCCGTCCCTGACTCGCAAAGAACTTGCCGATTTGATTGGCCATGTAGACCAGCTTGTCAAGCGACATTGGTCACGGATTGTTTGCTGGTTTCTTTGATGCGCTGCGGATGTGCAAAGACTTCGAAACCGTCGTTGCGTGCGACCGCTACCAGCGTGATCCCCGCAGCCTCGGCGGTGCGTACCGCGAGCGCGGTCGGCGCTGAAACGGCGACGATGAGCGGCGCGCCGATGACGGCGGTCTTTTGCACCATTTCCACCGATACGCGGCTGGTCAGCAGCACCATGCCGTTGTGGCGCGATACGTTTTCGCGCATGAGCGCGCCCGCGAGTTTGTCGAGCGCGTTGTGTCTGCCGACGTCTTCCCGCACTGCAACGAGTTCTGCGTCCGGGCGCCAAAATGCCGCAGCGTGGACGGCACGCGTTTGACGATTGAGTTCCTGGCGGGGGCCCAATGCGTCGAGGGCGCGCATGATTTCGGCCGGCGTAAAAGTCACGCCCTCGCGCACGCGCGGCAACGAACGCACGGCCTCTTCGAGGCTCTCGATGCCGCAAAGCCCGCAGCCCGTCGGACCCGCCAGATGTCGCCGTCGCTCGCTCAACGCGGCGGAGCGCGGCTCGGCGAGCCACATGCGAAGCTCGATTCCGGAATCGTGTTCGACGATGTCGAGCTGACGGATTTCAGTGGCTGACGAAACAAGACCTTCGGTGACGCTGAAGCCAAACGCGAAATCCTCGAGGTTTTGCGGCGTTGCCATCATCACTGCATAGGTGCCGCCGTCGTAACTGAACGCGACGGCGGTTTCCTCGGGGATGATCCGCTTGCCGGCCGTCCTGCCTTGATGGCGCCAGATCGCGCAATCGACGGAGATCGCCGGCTTCCGCATGCCGCTACTCCGCGGCCTCGACCGTTGCTGCTATACGGCGACTCTTGCGCGCCAGATCCTCGTATTTCTGCTGCCATTCCGTCGGGCCGTTTGACGGCGAGATTTGCACCGCGGTCACTTTGTATTCGGGGCAGTTGGTGGCCCAGTCCGAATATTCGGTGGTGACCACGTTGGCTTGCGTGTTGGGATGGTGGAACGTCGTATAGACGACGCCCGGCGCCACGCGTTCGGTGATGAGTGCGCGCAGCGATGTCTCGCCGGCGCGGCTCGCGAGCTTCACCCAGTCGCCGTCGCGGATGCCGCGCTGTTCGGCATCGTGCGGATGGATTTCGAGCCGGTCCTCCTCGTGCCAGAGGACGTTCTCGGTGCGCCGGGTCTGCGCGCCGACGTTATATTGCGACAGGATGCGTCCGGTCGTGAGCAGCAGCGGAAAGCGCGGACCGGTCTTTTCGTCGGTCGCAACATAGTCCGTGCGCATGAACTTGCCTTTGCCGCGCACGAAGCTGCCGATATGCATGACCGGCGTGCCTTCGGGCGCCTTCTCGTTGCACGGCCACTGGATCGAGCCGAGCTCCGCGAGGCGCTGGAACGAGACGCCGGCAAATGTAGGGGTCAGCCGCGCGATCTCATCCATGATCTCGGACGGATGATTGTAGTGCATGGGATAGCCCAGGGCATTGCTGATTAGGCAGGTGATTTCCCAGTCACCGTAGCCATTGCGCGGCGCCATGACCTTGCGCACGAGCTGGATGCGCCGCTCGGCGTTGGTGAAGGTCCCGTCCTTCTCCAGGAAAGTTGAGCCCGGCAGGAACACGTGCGCGTAGCTCGCGGTCTCGTTCAGAAACAGGTCCTGCACCACAATGCATTCCATGGCCGCCAGGCCCGCCGCGACGTGATGCGTATCCGGGTCGGATTGAAGGATGTCTTCGCCCTGGACATAGAGGCCCTTGAACGAGCCGTCGATTGCGGCATCGAACATGTTAGGGATGCGCAGTCCGGGTTCCTTCTCCAGCGTCACGCCCCAAAGCGATTGAAACAACTCACGGGTCGTATCGGTCGAGATATGGCGATAGCCGGAAAGCTCGTGCGGGAATGAGCCCATGTCGCACGAGCCTTGCACGTTGTTCTGGCCGCGCAGCGGGTTCACGCCGACGCCCGGCCGGCCGATGTTGCCAGTCGCCATCGCCAAATTGGCGATTGCGATGACCGTGGTCGAGCCTTGGCTGTGCTCGGTCACGCCGAGGCCGTAATAGATCGCGCCATTGCCACCGGTGGCATAAAGCCGCGCCGCGTTACGGATGGCTTCTGCCGGCACGCCGGAGACTTTCGCGACCGACTCGGGGCTGTTGCGTTCCTCGGCAACGAACGTCGCCCAATCCTGGAATTCATCCCAGTCGCAGCGCTCGCGCACGAACGCCTCGTCGACGAGGCCTTCGGTGACGATCACATGCGCGAGAGCCGAAAGTATCGCAACGTTGGTGCCGGGCAGGAGCGGCAGATGATAGGCCGCTTCCACGTGCGGCATGCGCACGAGGTCGATGCGCCGCGGATCGATCACGATCAGCTTGGCGCCCTGGCGTAGCCGCTTCTTCATGCGCGAAGCGAACACCGGATGCGCGTCAGTCGGGTTGGCCCCGATCAGGATGACGACGTCGGCGTGCTCGACCGAATCGAAATCCTGCGTGCCAGCTGAGGTGCCGAATGTCTTGCTCAGACCGTAGCCGGTCGGCGAATGGCAGACGCGGGCGCAGGTATCGACGTTATTGTTGCCGAAGCCGGCGCGGACGAGCTTTTGCACCAGGAACGTCTCCTCGTTGGTGCAGCGCGACGAGGTTATGCCGCCGATCGAGTCCTTGCCGTACTTGGCCTGAATACGTTTGAACTCGGAGGCGGTGTGCGCGATGGCCTCCTCCCACGACACCTCGCGCCAGGGGTCGGTGTGTTTTGTGCGGATCATCGGCTTGAGGATGCGGTCCTTGTGGTTCGCGTAGCCCCAAGCGAAGCGTCCCTTCACGCAGGAATGGCCGCGGTTCGCTTTGCCGTCCTTGTACGGCAGCATCCGCACGACTTCGTCGCCGCGCATCTCCGCCTTGAAGGCGCAGCCGACGCCGCAATACGCGCAGGTCGTGATCGCCGACCATTCCGGCTTGCCCTTCTCGATGACCTTTTTCTCGAGCAGCGAGCCGGTCGGGCAGGCCTGTACGCAGGCGCCGCAGGAGACGCATTCGGATTCGATGAACTTCTCATCCATCCCGGCGGCGACAATGGAATTGAAGCCGCGGCCCGAGATCGTCAGGGCGAAGGTGCCTTGCACCTCCTCGCAAGCGCGGACGCAACGTGAGCAAACGATGCACTTGGCAGGATCGAAGGTGAAATAGGGGTTGGACTCGTCGATGCCGGGATTTCGATGACGCTCGCCATTAAAACCGTAGCGCACGTCTTCGAGTCCGACAGCCTCCGCGGTCTCCAGGAGATCGACGTCGGCATATTTGGCGCGGTCGAGCGAATCCACCGGATGGTCGGAGACGTAAAGTTCCATGACCCCCTTGCGAAGGCGATCGAGGCGTTCGCTCTGGGTGTGCACTATCATACCTTCAGCAACCGGCGTGGTGCAGGACGCGGGTGTTCCGCCACGCCCTTCGATCTCAATCAGGCACAGCCGGCAGGAGCCGAACGCTTCGAGCATATCGGTCGCGCAAAGCTTTGGAATGTCGATCCCGATCTCCATCGCCGCGCGCATGACCGACGTGCCTTCAGGGACCGAGATTTGCTTGCCGTCGATCGACATCGCGACCATCTTTCCCGCCTGTGAACGCGGAGTGCCATAGTCGATCTCGTGGATGAGGGAATGGATGGGCGATTGTTGGACGAGCGACACGGCGTGTTTCCTTATTCAGCAGCCTGCAGGCGCGGGGGCGCGCCAAAATCCTCAGGGAAATAGGTGACGGCGCTCATTACCGGATACGGCGTAAAGCCGCCAAGCGCGCAGAGGGAGCCAAACTTCAGCGTGTGACATAGGTCTTCCAACAGCGTCATGTTGGCGGCGCGATTCTCGTTACGGATGATGTGGTCGATGACTTCCATACCACGTGTCGAGCCGATGCGACATGGCGTGCATTTGCCGCAGGATTCGATGGCACAGAACTCCATAGCGAAGCGTGCCTGCTTCGCCATGTCCACGGTGTCGTCGAACACGACGATGCCGCCATGACCAATGAGGCCATCGCGCGCAGCGAAGGCCTCATAATCGAAGGGCGTATCGAACAGCGGCCGCGGAAAATAGGCGCCAAGTGGCCCGCCAACCTGCACCGCCCGTACCGGGCGGCCGCTGCGCGCGCCGCCGCCGACATCGTCGACAAGCTCGCCCAGCGTGATGCCGAAGGCGGTCTCGAACAGGCCGCCATGCTTGATGTTGCCGGCGAGCTGGATCGGCATCGTACCGCGGGATTTGCCCATGCCGAAATCGCGGTAGAATGCCGCGCCCTTGTCCATGATGATGGGCACCGACGCGAACGAGAGCACGTTGTTAACGACAGTCGGTTGACCAAACAAGCCCTTGTGAGCGGGCAGAGGCGGCTTGGCGCGGACGATGCCGCGCTTTCCTTCGAGACTGTCGAGCAACGACGTCTCCTCACCGCAGACATAGGCGCCAGCGCCGACGCGAACTTCCATGTCGAAGTTGAAGGCCGAACCGGCGATGCGTTTGCCGAGAAGACCGCCCTGGCGCGCTGCGGTAATCGCCGCTTCCATCACAGCGACGGCATGCGGATATTCCGAGCGGATGTAGACGTAACCCTTGGTCGCTCCGCTGGCGATGCCGGCGATCGCCATTCCTTCGATCAGCACGAAGGGATCGCCTTCCATGATCATGCGGTCGGCGAACGTGCCGCTGTCGCCCTCGTCGGCGTTGCAGACGATGTACTTTTGCGGCGACTGCGTTTGCGCCACCGTGCGCCATTTGATGCCTGTCGGGAAACCGGCGCCGCCGCGGCCGCGCAGGCCGGATTGCACGAGTTCCTCGACGATCGCTTCCGCGCCGAGCGACAACGCACGTTCGAGACCTTTGCAGCCGCCATGGCCGCGAAAGTCTTCGAGCGAACGCGGATTGACAACACCGCAGCGGGCAAAAGTGAGCCGCGTTTGCCGTTTGAGCCACGGAATATCTTCGGTCGGACCAAGCCGGAGTGCATGACCACTATCGGCGAGGAGGGCTGCGAGCAAGCTCTCCGCGTCGCCCGGCGCGACCGGTCCGTAGGCGGCACGGCCCGCCGGCGTTTCAACCTCTACCATCGGCTCGAGCCAGTGCAGCCCGCGGGACCCGTTGCGCACGATGTCGATGGCGACGCCGCGCCGCGCCGCCGCCGCGCGGATGGCAGTGTCGACCTCGCCGGCGCCGACCGCTAACGCCGCGGCATCGATGGGTATGTAGAGCCGCGGTGTCATCGCTGAGCCTCCACCAACAAGGCGTCGAGACGCCCTTGGTCGAGGCGAGCGACGACGCGCCCATCGAGCATCGCCGACGGCGCAACGGAGCAGAGGCCAAGGCAATAGACCGGCTCCAGCGTGACGCTACCATCGGCGGCGGTCGTTCCCATGGCCATGCCAAGCCGGGCCTCGGCATGTGCGGCGAGCGAATCGCCGCCGGCGGCCTGGCAGGCTTCGGCGCGGCACAGCTTGAGCACGTGGCGGCCGGCGGGCTGGCGGCGGAAGTCGTGATAGAAGCTCACAACCCCATGTACCTCGGCGCGGGTGATATTCAGCGCTTCGGCGATCAGCGGCTCGGCAGCCTCGTCGATGTAGCCGAATTCCTGCTGCAACGCGTGTAGGATCGGCAGCAATGGACCCTCGCGATCGAGGCAGCCGCGAATTCGCTTGAGCGCAACTTCCTTATTCCACGAGGCCTGACCTATCGACATTGGCGGTGCCGTTCATCGTATGCGGTCCTCCGCATAAGCATGGATATAAGTATATATTTTACAGTAATTACAAAAGCCTGTCGCATAAAAAGGCGATTTCGTCGCAGGCGTTTCCACATTGCGGCATGCAAGCTGTCGGCCTTAACCTTTCACAGGCCCTTGGCCGTCCCCGGGGCGTCGTCCGAATGGGCGCGACGGTGACTAAAATTGCTTGCGCCGGTTGCCGTAAATCGCGCCCGGCTAAACAATTCCTGGCCTTGAGAGCCTAGCAGCCGCACGGGGACAATTTCACGTCGAGCCACCTATTTCCACGAAGCGGTGGGCGACAGGGCGGGCGGATTGAAAGGTTATCAGGGTTACGGAAGCACCACCTTCGTCCGCGTTCTCAGCGGCGTGGCCATTCCGGCGAGGCGTTATGCACGTTCTCCATGCGTGCTTAGCCGCAACGGCATGGGCAAGAACACCTCGATGACGCTCCCTTTCGGATATCTGCCAAAAAAGGAAACGGCGGTATAGTAGAAGTCGGTCAAGGAACGCCAGGCATCCAATCGCCGGCGGTGAGCAGGGAGGCTCCTTTGCAGAAAGTTGTCGACCGTCCGGGCTCTTCGGCTCCAGCCGAACCGATATTCACCGGTTCGCTGCCGCGCGACGCGGAGTCCGCCGCGCCTTTTTCGCCGGCGTCGAAGCCCTGCTGCAAGTTGGGCAAGGCCGAGCGCGCCGTGCAGCCGCAGGCCGAAACGGTCGCACTCAAAGCCCATGCGCTGCGTGTGAGGGAAGAGTTTTTCAGGCGTCACGCCGTCGCCATTTACGACGAGATGACCGGCCGCGGCGCCCGTACGCTCCGCGTTTCCGAATTGCTGACGGCAGCGTCGGGCCGCTACCCGGCGCTGTTACCGACGCGCGAGCAGATCGACGCCGAGCGTGCGCTCATGCAGCAGAGCGCCAAGGAGGGTCGGGAACTTGATCAGGGGCTGTTTATCGGCCAAATTCTCGCCGACGAGCGCTGCGGCATGCATCTCATTCATTCGATGCTCAAACCGAAACGCGAGGCGCTCGACCGGATCGCGGAGTTCCGTCAAACCGGCTTTATCGATCTCGGGGAAGCCAAGGTCGAACGTAAGGGCAAGATCGGCCACGTCACCTTGACCAACCTCAAGTTCCTCAACGCCGAGGACGATCGCGCCACGGCGGCGTTGGAGACCGCGGTCGATCTGGTGCTGCTCGACGATGCGATCGAAGTCGGCGTTCTACGCGGTGGCGCTGTCCGGCATCCAAAATACAAGAACCGCAGGGTCTTTAACGCCGGCATCAATCTCACCCATCTCTACTACGGTCAAATCTCGTTCGTGCACTTTTTCATCGAGCGTGAGCTCGGATTGCTGCACAAGATCTTTCGCGGCCATTGGCGCTCGCAATCC
This sequence comes from uncultured Alphaproteobacteria bacterium, assembly GCA_963847785.1. GTDB lineage: Bacteria > Pseudomonadota > Alphaproteobacteria > Rhizobiales > Xanthobacteraceae > BOG-931. The sequence continues at coordinate 61,410 of CAWKBE010000029.1, read as the reverse complement.
TACGACGAGCAGTATGAGGACTATGTCGAGAAGCCGTGGGTCGCGGCGGTCGAGGCTTTTGCCATCGGCGGCGGCTGTCAGCTCCTGTGCGTGATGGATCGCGTGCTCGCGGAGACGGGCGCCTACTTCAATCTTCCGGCCAGCAAGGAAGGATTTATTCCCGGCGCGGCCAACCTGCGGCTGCCGCGGCTGGTTGGCATCAAGCTCGCGCGCGAAGGCATCTTCTTCGAGCGTGTCTTTCATGCGGACACCCCGGAAGGGCGCATGATTTGCGACGAGGTCGTTCCCGCCGGCGGGATGGACGCCGCGATCGAGGCGAACGCGCTGCAGCTCGTACGTGCCGGAATGACGAGTGCCGTCAGTAACCGCAAGGCGCTTCGCGTTGCACAGGAGCCGCTGTCGGTGTTCCGCCGCTACTTCGCGACCTATGCGCGGCAACAAAGCCGTTGCCTCTACGATCAAAAGCTCATCGAGAATCTCGAACACAGCTGGAAGCCGGCCACCCGGCGCATGTAGTCGAGGCCCGCCAACTGCAATCATGGATCGGCAATCAATGACCTCTTCCGTAGCGACAACTGCCGCGCCGCAGCTGACCTCGGTCACGCGCGTGACCGTCGGTCCGAAGGACACCGTCGGCGCGCTCGAACCGAGCATGCCGCAGGTGGCGGCGACGCCTTATCTCGTCACCATCGCCGAGTTCGCCTGCGCCAACCTGGTCAAGAGCCTGCTGGAGCCGGGACAGATCACGGTCGGCACCCGGGTGGTCATCGACCATCTGGGAGCAAGTAAGGTGGGTGCGGAATTGGCCGTCAAGGCGGCGCTGGTCAGCCGCGAGAAAAACCGTTTTAAGTTCGCGGTCGAGATCGAAGACGGCGCCCGTATTGTCGGCAAGGTCGAACACGAGCGCGCGGCGGTCTCGCTCGAAAAAATCATGAAATCCTTGGGGTAATCCTTGGGCCGAGGCCGCAAACGCCGGCGAGAATGAGCGCGCATGCGAACCATCGCTGAAATGCTGTGTCGGCGAGCGGCTAAACCTGCCGGGTCAATTAGCCGCTTGGCGGACCGGAAATAATCGGGCCGGGGCCGACATGGCGGTCTCGGCGTCCGCGCAAAATTACCCTATAATCGTTCCAGACCCGATGGGGTGAAGTAGCCGTCCCGCACAGCGAAGGGATGACGGCAATGCCGGTGACATACGAGACGTGGCTCGTCTTGCTTTCGATCGTCATGGCGATTCAGGGAGCCTATGTCGGTTTAAGCCTCGCCGTGCAAATTGCCGACGCAACGGGTACCCGGCGGCGGCTCCTGCTTGCCGGTGCGACCGTTTCGTTCGCCGTCGCGATTTGGACGATGCATTTCGTCGGCATGCTGGCGGTGCGGCTGCCGTTCCAGGTCGATTACCTCGTGCTTCCGACGCTGCTGTCCTTCCTCGTTTGCGCGATCGTGGTCGGCGCCGCGGTCTATGCCACCTGTTCCGGACCGCTCACGTTGCTTCGTCTGACGCTGTCGGCCTGCCTGATGGGCGGCGGAATTTTCGCCATGCACTATCTCGGCATGAACGCGCTCGGTGCGAGCGCGCTCATGGTTCACGATCCCGTCTATGTCGCCGCGAGCATGGCGATTGCGATCGCCGCGTCCGGGCTCGCGCTGTGGCTTGCGACCGGGCGGGGAGGGCGCCCGCCGCTCGTGCTGTCCTCGGTCGCATTTGGCGTCGCCGTTTCCGGTATGCATTACACGGCGATGCGGGGAGTGACGCTCTATCCCTTTGTCACGACGTCGTCGGGCGCGCCGGTTTTGTCGACCGACCTCCTCGCCATTGTCGTCGCCGTCGTCGGCTTCTGCATCTCCGGGATGTTTCTTTTGCTTCTGTTGCCCGATTCAAGCCGCGCCTTGCCGCAGGTCGTCACGGGCGCGAACAGCGAAGCCGCAATGCGCGCCGTCCCGGAAGTCGCAGACATGCCGCCGGCGATACCGGCCGCGGGCGACGGCGGCACCAATATCGAATTCGGCCGCGGCACTTTTTCGCCGCTTGGCGGCGCCGGCGCGCCGCCCCGCCGGTTTGCCCGCCATCTGCCGATTGAGCGGGACGGCGGCACGCATTTCCTCGCCGTGGAACAAGTGGTCGCGGTTCATGCCAACGCGCACTACAGCTATGTCTTCGACGGCAACGAAAAGCTGTTTTGTCCGCTCGCCATCGGCGACGTCGAATCGCGGCTCGATAACAGTCGCTTTGTCCGCGTTCACCGCAGCCATATCGTCAATATCGATCGCGTCGCCGGCTACAAGCGGTCCGGCGACAACGAAATGGTCGAGATGGCCGGCGTTCATCACTATCTCGTGCCGGTCAGCCGCAGCCGTATCGGCTCGTTGAAATCGCGGATCGCCAGCCTCAATGGCGCCGACCCGACGTTTGCGCTGCGCCGCCGGCAGCGTCTCGCAGCGCAATAAATCGGGGCTCGCTCTGGGGCTGCGTCAGCCATGTTGACGCAATTCGTGCAGCCTGACCGCAATTCGTGCAGCTTCAGCCCGGTTGGTGCATTTGCTGGGCGCTGGTGCAGCGGCGATTGCTGCTGCGATGCACAACTCGCCACAATTTAATTTTTGGTATTGCGCGCTTCCCGGACAGGACCTTGGTGATGACCTTGGTTACGCGGGTGGTGCCAAGGGAGGATGCCCATGATACCAGGCGCTTTCGCCTATCACCGCCCCACATCGGTCAAGGAAGCCGTCGGTCTGCTCGCCCAATTGGGCGACGACGGCCGTGCGCTTGCCGGCGGCCACAGCCTGGTCCCGATGATGAAGTTGCGTCTTGCGACGCCGGCGCATCTCGTCGATCTTGCCGGCATCGCCGATCTCAGGGGTGTCCGCACCGACGGCAACGATATCGTCATCGGTGCCATGACGACGCAGCACGATCTCATCGGGTCCGATCTGTTGGGCGGAAAGATTCCGATTCTACGCGAGACCTCCGAGCAGATCGCCGATCCGCAGGTACGCTACCTCGGAACGCTGGGCGGTAACGTCGCCAACGGCGATCCCGGCAACGATATGCCGGCGGTGATGATGTGCCTCGGCGCGACCTATCACGTCATGGGCAAAGGCGGCGAACGCCGCATCGCAGCGCGCGAGTTCTATCAGGGCGCCTATTTCACCGCTCTGGAAGCCGGCGACGTTCTCACCGCCGTTCGCATTCCGGTGCCGGCTGCCGGGCACGGCTCCGCCTACGAGAAACTTAAGCGCAAGATCGGTGACTACGCGACCGCGGCCGCTGCCGTCGTGCTCACCATGACCGGCGGCAAGGTCGGCACCTGCTCGATCGGGCTGACCAACGTCGCCGAGACGCCGCTTTGGGCGGAGGAGGCGGCGAAAATCCTGGTCGGCTCCACGCTCGATGTGGCAACGGTGAAGAAGGCCGTCGCCGCCGCCGAAGCGATCACCGCACCCGCGGCGGACGCCCGCGGACCCGCGCAATACCGCACAAAAATGGCGGGCGTCATGCTTACGCGCGCACTCGCCCGCGCCAAAGCACGCGCCCGCGGCTGACGGCAAGGAGACAAAGCCATGGCCAAATCCCAAGTCTCCATGAAGGTGAACGGCAAGACCATCGAAGCGTTGGTCGAGCCGCGAACCTTGCTCATCCACTTCCTGCGCGATGAGCAGAACATCACCGGCCCGCATATCGGCTGCGAGACCAGCCATTGCGGCGCCTGTACGGTCGATCTCGACGGCAAGTCGGTGAAATCCTGTACCGTGTTCGCGATCCAGGCGAACGGCGCCGATATCCGCACCATCGAAGGAATGGCGAACGCCGACGGCACGCTGCACGCCTTGCAGGAAGGCTTTCGCGAAATGCACGGGCTGCAATGCGGCTTCTGCACACCGGGGATGATTACGCGCGCCTATCGGCTCCTCCAGGAAAACAAGAATCCCTCCGAGGAGGAAATCCGCTACGGCATCTCCGGCAACCTCTGCCGCTGCACCGGTTATCAGAACATCGTCAAAGCCATTCAATTCGCCGCCGCGAAGATCAACGGCGTGCCTTTCCAGGAGGCCGCAGAATGAACGCCCAGACCCCCACATCCGCCGAACGCGCCGAAAAGCTCGAAGGCATGGGCTGCAAGCGCAAGCGCGTGGAAGACATCCGCTTCGTGCAGGGCAAAGGCAATTATGTCGACGATCTGAAGCTGCCGGGCATGCTCTACGGCGACTTCAACCGCTCACCGCACGCCCACGCCCGCATCAAGAAGATCGACACCACGAAAGCCGCGGCGGTGCCCGGCGTCGTCGCGGTGATCACCGCTGAGACGCTGAAGACCGTCAACCTCGCCTGGATGCCGACGCTCGCCGGCGACACGCAAATGGTGCTCGCCGACGGCAAGGTCCTGTTCCAGAACCAGGAAGTCGCCTTCGTCATCGCCACGGATCGCTATATCGCGGCCGACGCCGCCGATCTGGTCGAGGTCGAATACGAGGCTCTGCCGGTCAATGTCGATCCGCTCAAGGCCATGGCGCCGGGCGCGCCGATGATCCGCGAGGACTTGAAGGACAAGACCGACGGCGCGCACGGCAAGCGCAAGCACTACAACCACATCTTCTCCTGGCAAGCCGGCGACAAGGCCGCGGCCGATGCTGCCTTCGACAAGGCCGAGGTGAAGATCAAGGAGATGATCGTCTATCCGCGCGTGCATCCGTGCCCGCTCGAGACCTGCCAATGCGTCGCTTCGTTCGACAAGATCAAGGGTGAATTGACGCTGTGGGGCACCTTCCAGGCGCCGCATGTCATCCGCACCGTCGGTTCGCTGATCTCGAAAATCCCCGAGCACAAAATCCACGTCATCGCCCCCGACATCGGCGGCGGCTTCGGCAACAAGGTCGGCGCCTATCCGGGCTATATCTGCGCGATCGTGGCTTCGATCGTGACCGGCGTTCCGGTGAAGTGGGTCGAGGACCGCATCGAAAATCTCTCGACCACCGCGTTCGCGCGCGACTTCTATATGGACGTCGAAATCGCCGCGACCAAAGACGGCAAAGTGACGGGTCTGCGCTGCTACACCATCGCCGACCATGGCGCGTTCGACGCCTGCGCCAACGCCACCAAATGGCCGGCCGGCCTGTTCAGTATCATCAGCGGCTCCTACGATTTCCCCGCCGCGCACTGCCTGGTCGACGGCGTCTATACCAACAAGGCGCCGGGCGGCGTCGCCTATCGCTGCTCGTTCCGCGTCACCGAAGCGGCTTACGCCATCGAGCGGGCCATGGACATCATGGCGCGAAAGCTCGGCATGGATCCGGCCGAATTCCGTATTAAGAACCTCATCCGCCGCGAGCAGTTCCCATACACCTCGGCGTTCGGCTGGCAATACGATTCCGGCGACTATCACACCGCCATGAGCAAGGCGATGGAGAAGGTCAACTACAAGAAACTGCGCGAAGAGCAGAAGGCGAAGCGCGAGGCTTTCAAGCGCGGCGACACCCGCGAACTGATGGGCATCGGCGTTGCTTTCTTCACCGAGATCGTTGGCGCCGGCCCGTCACGCGCCTGCGACATTCTCGGCATCGCCATGTTCGATTCCGCTGAAATCCGCATCCATCCGACCGGCAGCGGCATTTGCCGCCTCGGCACCAAGTCGCAGGGCCAGGGTCATGAGACGACGTATGCCCAGATCATCGCCACCGAGCTCGGCATTGCGGCCGACAACATTATGGTCGAGGAGGGCAACACCGATACCGCGCCCTACGGCCTCGGCACCTACGGCTCGCGTTCGACGCCGGTGTCCGGCGCCGCGACCGCCATGGCCTGCCGCAAGATCAAGGCCAAGGCGCAGATGATCGCCGCCTATATGCTTGAAGTGCACGACGATGACCTGGAATGGGATGTGGACCGCTTCAAGGTGAAGGGCAATCCCGAGCGCTTCAAGACCATGACCGAGCTCGCCTGGGCGGCCTACCACGAAGTGCCGCCCGGCATGGAGCCCGGCCTCGAAGCGATCAACTACTACGATCCGCCGAATTTTACGTTTCCGTTCGGCGCCTATATCTGCGTCGTCGATGTTGATGTCGATACCGGTTCGACCAAGGTGCGCCGCTTCTACGCGCTCGACGATTGCGGCACACGCATCAATCCGATGATTATCGAAGGCCAGGTCCACGGCGGCCTGACCGAAGCCTTCGGCATCGCCATGGGCCAGGAGATCCACTACGACGAGGAAGGCAACGTCACGACCGCGTCGTTGATGGATTACTTCCTGCCGACCGCGGTCGAGACCCCGCATTGGGAGACCGACTGGACCACGACCCCGTCGCCGCATCATCCGATCGGCGCCAAGGGCGTCGGCGAAAGCCCGAATGTCGGCGGCGTACCGTGTTTCTCCAACGCGATCAACGACGCCTTCGGGTTCCTCGGCTCGACCCATATCCAGATGCCGCATGACAACTGGCGCACCTGGACGGCGGCGGAGAAGCTCGGCCTGCATGGATGAGCGTATCCATTACCCGTCATGCCCGGCCTTGTGCCGGGCATCCACGTCTTCGACATATAGAAGGGAACGAAGACGTGGATGGCCGGAACGAGTTCGGCCATGACGGAGCGGAGGTGATTGTCCCTTCATGACTCTCAAGCGCGAAGAGATTTCCGACCGTCTCGCGGCCGTCGGCTATGTCGCCGATCGCGACATCGCCACCGCGCTGTGGCTGATGGAGTTTCTCAAGCGCCCGTTGTTGCTTGAGGGCGAAGCCGGCGTCGGCAAGACCGAGGTGGGCAAGGCGCTTGCCGCCGTGCACGGCGCCGAACTGATCCGCTTGCAATGCTACGAAGGCCTCGACCAGAACGCCGCGCTCTACGAATGGAACTATCAGCGCCAGCTCCTTGCCATCAAGACCCGTGAGGGTATCGGCGAAAACGCGGACGATATCGAGGAACACATCTTCTCGGAAAGATATTTGCTGGAACGGCCACTTCTTGCCGCCATCCGCCGCGACAAGCCGCCGGTGCTGCTGATTGACGAGGTAGATCGTGCCGACGAGGAATTCGAGGCTTTCCTGCTCGAACTGCTGTCAGACTTTCAGGTCAGCATCCCCGAGCTTGGCACCATCAAGGCCACCTCCATCCCGCGCGTGGTGCTGACGTCCAACGGCACGCGCGAATTGTCCGACGCGCTGCGGCGGCGCTGTCTTTATCATTACATCGATTTCCCCGAGGTCGATCGCGAGGCCAAAATCATCCTGACGCGGCTGCCGGGCATCGACACGACGCTCGCGTTACAGGTCGCGCGCGTGGTGGCTGCTGTTCGCAAAGAGGATTTGCGCAAGGTTCCCGGTGTCGCCGAGACGCTCGACTGGGCGGCCACGCTCGCCGGGCTTGAAGTGCATGACCTGCGGCAGGAGCCGGAAGCGGTCTACGAGACGATGATCTGTTTGCTCAAGACGCACGAAGATCGCGCGCGCATCACGCGCGAGGTCAGCGAGCGCCTGCTCGGCAAGGTGGCGTGATGACAGGCGGTCTCGGACAATTCGCTCATTCCCGCGAAAGCGGGAATCCATCGCTGGGTACCCCCCTTCGCGAGGCCGAGCGGGGCGCAGGCGTTGGCGCCCGCCGCCGGCTCGCCGGTTTCGCGCGCACGCTCCGCGACACCGGTTTTCGTGTCGGCCTTGCCGAAACGAGCGATGCGCTCAGAATTCTCGCCTCGCCGGCCGCGGTGCAGCCGGCTTCGCTCAAACCGGCGCTGCGCGCGCTGTTCTGCGCGACCCATTCCGACTGGGAGCGGTTTGACGAGATATTCGACGCCTTTTGGCGCGGCGACGGCATGCGGCGGCGGCAAGTCCTTTCTGGCTTACCCGCCGCGAGCCAGGCGCCGGCGCGCCGGCTTGCCGAGGCGCACGTGCCGGAGGAAGCGCTCGGCCTGCCCGATCGGGTCGAGCGCCGGAGCGACGGCGATGGCGAGAGCCCGGCGGATGGGCGCGGACGCCGCGAAGGCGCCTCGCGCACCGAAGTGCTGTCGAGGGCGGACATGCGCCACATTGCCGATCCCGATGAGGTCGCCGCCGCGCACGCGCTGGCGGCGCGGCTTGCCCGCACCATGCGGGCGCGGCTCGTCCGCCGCGAGCAGGTTCGCCGCCATGGACGCCGCCTCGATTTGCGCCGCACCATCCACCGCAACGTTTCGCACGGCGGCACGCTGATCGACCTCGCCTGGCGCCGCCGCAAGATCAAGCCGCTGCGGCTCGTCGTCCTGCTCGACGCCTCCGGCTCGATGAGCCTCTACACCGCGTTCTTTGTCCGCTTCCTGCACGGCGTCGTCGACAGCTTCCGAGAAGCCGAAGCGTTCGTGTTCCACACCCGGCTGGCGCACGTCTCGCCGTCGTTGCGCGATCGTGACGTGACCCGCGCCGTCGACAAGCTGGCGCTGATGGCCCAGGGCGTCGGCGGCGGTACGCGCATCGGCGAGAGCCTCGCCACGTTCAATCGCTGGCATGCGCGGCGGGTCATCAATTCGCGCACCGCCATCATGATCGTGTCGGACGGCTACGATACCGGCGAACCGGAGCAACTCGGCGAAGAGATGCGGCGGCTCCGCCGGCGCTGCCGCAAAATCATCTGGCTCAATCCGCTGCTCGGCTGGCGTGATTATTCGCCGCAGGCGCGCGGCATGCAGGCGGCGCTGCCTTACGTCGATCTCTTCGCGCCAGCGCACAATCTCGAAAGTCTCGCGGCGCTCGAACCGTATCTGGCGAGGATCTAAAGCCGTGGAACGCGCCCAGGACGTCCTCGATATTATCGCGACGCGCAAGGCGGCCGGCGAACGGTTCGCGCTCGCAACCGTCGTGCGTACCGTGGCGGCGACCGCGGCCAAGGCCGGCGCCAAAGCCGTGATCCTGCCGGACGGCACGATTTCCGAAGGCTGGATCGGCGGCGGCTGCGCGCGTGCGGCAGTGCTCAAGGCGGCGAAAGACGCGCTCGCCGACGGCAAGTCCCGCCTCGTATCGGTGCAGCCGCCCGACCTTCTTGCCGATCATGGCGTGCAGGCCGGTGAGGAGCAGGAAGGCGTGCGCTTCGCCAAGAATATGTGCCCGAGCCAGGGCACGATGGACATTTTCGTCGAACCGGTATTGCCGCGCCCGCAAGTCGTCGTTTGCGGATCGAGCCCGGTCGCCGTCGCAATTGCCGATCTTGCCAAGCGGGCGAACTTTGCCGTTACGGTTTGCGCGCCGTCGGCCGAGCAGGCGGCATTCGATCAAGCCGATCGCCGCATCGAGGGCTACGCCCTTCCGGTGGAAGAGGCCGGGGCCCGCTACGTGGTTGTCTCGACGCAAGGACGCGGCGACGAGGCGGCTTTGCTGGCGGCACTCGCCGTCGATGTGGACTACGTTGCCTTCGTCGGCAGCCGCAAGAAGGCCGAAGCGCTCAAGCAAACACTTTCGCAGAGGAATGTTCCCGCCGAGCGCCTGGCAAAACTCAAGGCGCCCGCGGGTCTCGATCTTGGCGCGATTACGCCCGACGAAATCGCGATTTCGATACTGGCGGAAATCGTCGCCGTGCGGCGAAGCATGCATTCGCGCGGCGCCGCTCAGCCGTCGCCGCCATCCGATTAAATTTCAGCCTGCGGCCATTGCGTTTGGTCGAAGGCGGGCTATCCATGGTCGGGTCTGCGCGGTACGCTCTCTAGCTTGCTGCCTTGGAAGCGTATTCAGCCATCAAAGTGGAGACCGGGACGATGCCTACACAAAGCCAAAATGCCGAAACCATCGTATTGCACGCGGGGTACCGTTCGGATCCGACCACGACGGCCGTGGCCGTACCGATTTATCAAACGACCTCCTACCAATTCAATTCGACTGAACATGCGGCCAATCTTTTCGCGCTTAAAGAACTCGGCAATATTTACACCCGCATTATGAATCCTACCCAGGCGGTGCTGGAGGAGCGCGTCGCCGCGCTCGAAGGCGGCGTTGCAGGCCTCGGTCTGGCTTCGGGGCAGGCCGCATCGCTATACTCGGTGCAAAACATCTGTCACGTGGGAGATAATTTTCTGTGCTCGACCGATATCTATGGCGGCACCTGGAACCTGTTTCAGAACACGATGAGCACGATGGGCATCGAATGCCGCTTCATCGATCCCGCTGACCCGGAAAATTTCCGCCGTGCGACGGATGCCAGGACGCGTTGCTATTACGGCGAGACGCTCCCTAATCCGAAGCTGGAGGTCTTTCCGATCGCCGAAGTCGCAAAGATCGGGCGTGAGCTGGGCGTACCGTTGATCATGGACAACACGGCCTGTCCGGTCCTGTGCCAGCCGATCAAGCACGGTGCCACCATCAGCATGCATTCGACGACGAAGTATATTGGTGGCCACGGTACCTCGATTGGCGGCGTCATCGTCGATGGTGGAAATTTCGACTGGGAGAAGCACGCTGATCGCTTCCCGATGCTCAACAAGCCCGATCCCAGCTACCACGGTGCGGTGTGGACCCAAGCCGTGAAGCCTTTGGGTCCGATCGCCTACATACTCAAGGCGCGGGTTACGCTTTTGCGCGATATCGGCGCGGCCATGTCCCCATTCAACGCCTTCATGTTCATCCAGGGGCTGGAAACTGTGGCGCTCCGGATGCGCGCGCATTGCAGCAACGCGACCGCCGTGGCGCAATACCTTTCCAAGCATCCAAAGGTTACCAAGACCATCTTCCCGGGCCTGATGACTGGAGAGCCGAAGCGGCGGGCCGATGCATATCTGAAGGGCGGCTACGGCGGACTAGTCGGCTTCGAACTGAAGGGCGGTCGGGCTGCGGGGCGCAAATTCATCGACAGCTTGAAGATGTTCTATCATGTCGCCAATATTGGTGATACGCGCTCGCTCGCCATTCATCCGGCAAGTACCACGCACTCCCAGCTCACGCCCGAGGAGCAGGCACGCACAGGCGTCACCGACAACTACGTGCGGCTTTCCGTCGGCATCGAGCACATCGACGACATTATTGCGGATCTCGATCAGGCGCTCGCCGTTGCGTAGCATTCGGTTTCAAAATGAGTGTTCGAATGAGTGTTCGAATGCTTAATTCGGCACGTCCGGCCCCGGCATGGCCCGGTGTCGCTTAAGCAGGGGCCGCTGGCGGCCTCGGCGCTCTCTAATTGACGTGCGCCAAATCAGAACGCGCCGGTGGTGAAGTTCAGCCGCTGCGTGACGTCGTAGCTCTGCTTGGCGACCGGGTAAGCATAGTCCACCCGGAGCGCGCCGAACGGCGAATCCCAAATCAGGCTGCCGCCGACCGAGGCGCGGAGCGCGCGTGAGTTGGCGATCTGCTGCGAGGGCGACAGCGACGCCAACTGGGACACGCTCGACGCGTTGGTCGCCCACAGGCTTCCTGCGTCGGAGAACAAAGCGACCTTCAGTTGCGCATCCGCCGAGACGAACGGCACCGACGCTTGCAATTCGGCGGACGTTGTCCAGTAGATATTGCCGCCGACATTGTCCTGCGCCGTTCCCGGCGTCACGTCGCGAGGTCCGAAGCCGTTGGGCGCAAAACCCCGCACCAGCTGCGGGCCGCCGAAGAAACCGTTGAGCAGCGGCAGTTGCTTGCCGCCCCACGGAGTCGCGTAGCCGCTTTGCGCGTGGGCGACGCCGACTACGTCGCCGAAGATCTGATGGTAGTAGCGGACGTCCTCGGTGGTGCGCGCGAATTTGGCGGCGCCGCCGAGGCCGGCAAATTCGTTGTTCGACTGAACGCGGACGCCGTTCGTCGGGTTCTTGGGATTGTCGAGCGTCGAGTAGGTCATGCCGGAGCCGACCGAAGAGACCCACATCGGCCCGGCCGCGGCCGCCTGCTGAATCGGGAAGCGAGGAGGTGCCGAGCGCGGGATCGAGCGAGAGGCCCTGACTGTAGATCGAATAGCTCCAGCTCAGGCCGAGCTGGTCGTTGATCGGCGTGCCGGCGGAAATCCTGGCGCCGTAGACGGTGCCGTCATAGGACTGATAGCTGCCGGCGAAAGTCTCTTTGCCGAACAGATCGACGCCGAGCGAAAGCCGCGGACCGAGCGCGTAGGGGTCGGTCAGGGAAACGTCGAAGCCCCTGACATATTGCCCGACGGTTGCCGACAGCCGCGCCGTGTCGCCGGTGCCTAAAAAATTCGTGCCGCCGACGGTGACGGTGGCCGACGCGCCGTCGGCGGCGGAATAGCCGCCGGAGACGAAACATTCGCCGGTCTTTTGCTCGTCGACGGTGACGTCGACGACCACACGGTCCGGGGCCGAGCCCGGCTGGGTAGCGATCTTGACGGTCTTGAAATAGCCGAGCTGCCTGAGCCGGCGCTCGCCGCGGTCGACCAGCGCGCGATTGTAGGCGTCGCCTTCGACGAAATCGAATTCGCGCCGGATAACGTCGTCGCGTGTTTTGATGTTGCCGTGGATGTCGACGCGCTCGACATAGAGGCGTTTGCCCTCCTCGACGGCGTAGACCAGATTGATCAGCCCGCGCCCGGGCAGGCGCTCGCTGCGCGGGAAGGCGGTCGCAAATGGTACACCGTTTTTCGCGAGTGCCGTCGCGATATCCTCGACGGTCTTGTTCGACCGCGTCGGCGTCATAGATCTTGTCGGACGACGTGCGCAGGTAGGAACGCAACGAAGCCGCGTCGACCGATTTCACGTTTGACACGATGTCCACGCGCCCGAGGCGATATTGTGCTCCTTCTTCGATGCTGAAAGTGACGACGACGCCCTTTTTGTCGGCCTGATAGCTTGCCGAACTGCGCACGCGTACGTCGGCGTAGCCATTGTTCAGATAGAAGCGGCGAATGAGGCCGAGGTCGGCTTCGATTTGGTCGGCATTGTAGGTGTCGTTGTCGGTGAAAAAGCTGAGCACGTTGCTCTCGCCGGTTTTGATGGCGTCTTTGAGCTTGGTCGCGGAAAAAGCCTCGTTGCCGGCAAACTGGACTTGGCGGACGGCAAGCTTGTCGCCTTCCGTGATGACAAAAACGAGAGTCGCGCGTCCACTCTTGTGTTTGATGGTCTGCGGATCGACCTTCACGTCGAAATAGCCGCGCTGCCGGTAGAGCTCGACGATCTGATCGACGTCGTTGTGCGCGATCGCCCGTGACAGCGGCCCGCCCAGCTTCGATTGCACGGCCTTTCTGAGATCCTCGTCCTTGATCTTCTTGTTGCCCTCGAACGCCAGCCGATCGACGGTCGGATTCTCGATCACCGCGATCAAGATACCATCGCCTTGCCGCGTGATTTTGACGTCGGCAAAGAGCCCGGTGGCGTAAAGGCTTTTCAGCGCCGCATCGAGCGCGGCCGCGTCGAGCCGGCCGCGGCCGGCGGGAACATGCGAGCGGATCATTGCCGCGTCGATATGCCGATTGCCGGTGATCGTGATCGAGGCCGAAAGCGGCCGCTCGGCCCACGCTCGCGGGCACGCGGCGATCGCGAGCAAACCGAAAACGCATGCGCAAACGACGGCGGCTGTGACGCCACGCATATAATGCAAAACCCCGCATGCGACGCTACAGCATCAAAGCCGATCGCCGGGGCGGAAGCGTGTCGGATTGTGTCGGAATGTGGGGAATAGTCGGGGCGCGCCCGACACAATAGTTTACGCGTGCGGTGTAATCGTTTTTAACGCTACTTCACGACCAGGACCGGGCAGGGCGCTAAATGAACGAGCCGCTCTGCCCGGCTGCCGAGCATGCGTTCGTAAAACTGCGAATGACCGGTCGATCCGATGACCAGCAGGTCGGGCTTCAGCTCGCTGGCAAGTCGCACGATGTCGCGCACCGCATGCCCGGTGAGGACATGGGTGCGAATGCTAATGTGCTGTTCTTCGGCCAGAGCCCGCGCGCGCTGAATGACCTTATGGAAGCGCCGTGCCGCAGCCCCGGCTTCTTCTCTTACCTCTTCGATGAATTCGGGCATGTAGTCGATTTCCTCGACCGAAACCATGTGCAGCTCGGAGCGGTTTTCCTTGGCAAGCGCGATCGCCGCCGCTAGGGCGTGCGCCGCGCGCTCCGATCCGTCGTTGGCGCAGAGAATCTTCTTGAACATTTTTCCTCCGAACTCAATCGGCGCCGCTCGCAGCCTCGCGCAGCGGCGTGACGGTTTCCGGCTTTTTGCTCTCTTGCTCCGGTTCTTCGGGGAGCAGGTGGCGCGGTAAATAAAACGCGTTTGCGATCAGAGTTGGAATCACCGCGCTGCCGACGACTCCGGCGACCAGGATCGAATATTGCGATTGCGTGATGATACCATGCGACAGTCCAAACAGTGACGAAATCGTGCCGAACGTCAGTCCGGTGGACATCAGCAGCGTCGTATACATCGCCTCCGGATTTGGCGTCTTGTAGATGCGGGTGACCGGATAGACGCCGACAAATTTGCTCACCATTTTGGCGATCAGCATGAAGCCGAAGGCGAAAGGCGCGGCGATCAACGCCGGGATCGAAACGAAGGCGCCAGCGCGAATGAAATAGAATGGCGTCAGCAAACCGAAGGTCAACGCCCGCAGCCGCCGCACCAGCGCGTGGTCTCGTCCGACGGTACCGGCGAGCATCATGCCAATGATGTAGGCGGGCAGCACCGCTTCGCTGTCCGCCCATCCGGCGAGCGCGCCCAACCCCATCAAGCAAAACAACAGGTATTTTATCTCCATTTCGGAAGGCCGCCCGCCGAAAATGCGGAAGAACCACGGCGTTATGCGCGGCAGTGCCGCGAACACCACGACCGCAACCACCGCAAAGATCACGGTGTGCAGCGTGAACGGCGCGAAGATGAAGCCCAACGCCAGCACCGTGCCAAGATCATTGATGAAGCAAGCGGCAAGCACAGTCTTGCCGTACTCGGTGCGATTTAGGCCATACTCGATCATTACCGCATAAACCACGGCGACCGAAGTTGTAGACAGCGCGACTCCGCCCAGCCAGCTCGGCATCACCTCCCATCCGAGTACGTAATGCGCTGCCGCCGCGCAGCCGAGGAATGGAAAGACAAAGCCAACGATCCCGAGGGCGGTCGCCTCCTTCCATTTCTTTTTGAACACGGTCGGATCGAGCTCCGCGCCGGCGAGAAAGGTAAGCACGATAGCGCCGATTCCGGCGAGGAATTTGACCCACGGCTCATCGATGCCGAGCACGGTTGCGCCAAAGGCCATTCCGAGGATCAGTTGCGCCGCCGTTCCGACGATGATTTCCGTGAGCGCGGTCGACACGCGAAGCCACGCCGAAAGCAGGCTGGCGATCAACGCGAGCCCGAGCCACAAAGTCACAAGCGCCCAAACGGCCGTCATTTATGCCTCCTCCGCAACTTTCTATCCGCGCCAAGCGAACTCGCGGCTCGCTTTAAACGGCCACGCGAAACAGACCTGGAGGCAGCGGGAGCACAAAAAAGACCCCTACCGACGCCAAGCGCCCGGCAGGAGTCATCAGCCTTATCGGCGGTTACGGGGGGACTCCATCCCAGAAGATGAGTTTATTCTAGCCGGAGATTTAATGATGACAAGCCGAAATGGTTCCGAGGCCCGGTAGTCGGCTTGAGCGTCGGCAAGCTCATCCTCATCATCTGCTTTCTCGCCGGCGCTGCCGCCGGTCTCGCTGTCGGAAAACCTGGGGATAGGAGCGGGATGATCTGCCCGAGCCCGTTGCGATAGGCGGTCACAGTCGCAATCGGTTTGTCCGCCGGGCAGACATCGTCTCGCCTACGCCGGAATGGAACCGGGGAACGCTCGGGTTTGCCGATGATCGTCATCGGGGTTCGCGCATGGTAAGAGCAGATGTCAGATTCGCAGGCTTTTCCGGCGTGGTTGCAGCCGCGGCCCGAGGTCACGTTGCCGACGATAGCTTGTCTACCTCACTCACCGACAGGTGCTGTGAGGTGACCTTCCGCTCGCCGCCGGTCCGGTAGCGCGTAAGCACCTCCATCTGGGTTGTGTATGTCCGCGCAAGCTTGTTAAGCGCGTTCCCCCGCTGCTGTATTGTCTCCACGTGGTTGAAATGCCGTGCACACCCCGTGGGTGCTACATGAATGGCGGCTATCTCGGCGGCAAACATTGTCTCGATCTGATCATGCGGCGTGACGCCATTTGACCACGGCAAGCATGAAATTCAGTCCGGCCTCGTCAATCTGGGCGACCTTGCGATTCCGCATTGGGCTGTTATCGGAGAAGGACAATCAACGTTCGTCGTCCCGCAGCCCGCCGGCCGGCCATCGCCATAGGCCGGCCTATCCTTGGTCAAGGATGATGTCCGCGAGTTTGTGTGCCTTTTCTCGAAAGTTTTGCGTCAGGATCGCGCGAGCGAGCTTGATTGCCTTGCTGCGGACGCTCGTCGGCGCCAATTCCGGGCGTTTCCTTTCGATCGCCACATCTAGGGCGACGGATTCGGCGAGACGGACGTGACGGCTGCGGACCTTCCGTAGGTTCGATTCGAGCTCTTGATAAGGCCGTAAACTCAGTCCCATCCGCTGGGCCATTTCCGATTGCGTCAGCCCAAGCATGTTGCGAAGCCGGAGGAGCGAGAAATCGTGATTGGTAGGCACGGCGAACCTCCGCATGACGACCCTTGCTTACGCTGAAACAGCGGTATATATTGCCATAATTAGGATCTAATGTCCTTAATATAGCGCTGAAAAAGCAGTTTAACAAGCCCAGCGTGCTCACCGCAACTCATCAGGAAAAGCCATGACCAACTCTGAAAAGAAAAAACCCCGCAACGCGCTCGTGCACGGGCTCTATGCCAAGGACGTGTTGCTGCCGTGGGACAACAGGGAGGACTTCGAGAAACTGCATGACGATCTTAGGGCGGAATTCTCGCCGCGTGGACGCGCTGAGGAGGAGGCCGTCCTCGACCTCGCATTGCTGCATTGGAACAAGCAGACGGTCTGGCGCATGCGGCCGACCGCCGTGCTCAGGGACCCGTTCACCGAAGACATCTTGCAAACCGAGCGAAAATCTTGGGTGGGAATCCGCAAGAGGCTGCGTGCGGCAGCCAGAGATGAGCGCACCTTGCAGGGTATGGCCGCAGCCAACTTCGCAGAGCTCCAGTCGCAGCTCCAACGTCTGCAGAGAAAAATTTCGAAGAGTTCAGACAAGGAGGAGATCAAGGTGCTCGATCAACAGCTGGGCATTTGCGTGCGCATCATGAACGATTATACCGTGCCGCTCATGCAGAAGCTCATGCAAGGACCAAACCCCGAGCAGGCCTTCGAGAAGGCGTATGTGCCCGAAAGCCTGGAAAAGATCGTACGTCTAGAAGCCGCACTCGACGCTCGCATCGCCAGGGTGATGGCGCGGCTGGTCGGGCTAAAGGAATTCAAGCGCACGCCGGCCGCAGCCGCCGCACACGTTCTCGCGGCACCCTTGCGCAGCTAATAGAGTTAGCAACGCCCACGACCATGCTACTGGCGATCGGCCGATAAACGCTGGGTTTGTACAGAGAAATTTTTCAATCAATGGCTGTAAGCGCTTGGAGTGAAGTGGTTCCCACCTCGCCGCTCTCCACGTGACGCGACTGCCGCGGTTGATATGGTTCAAATGGGTCTTGCCTATTTTTTAATCAGACGTCCCGAGCGGCCAACAAGCCAGGCGCGTTTCGCCGAAATTGCCTAACGAATTCAAGCCAACGTTATTGGCAGAAGCCACCTGCGGGATGGCATGGGCCTTGCTCAGCCCCTGATCGCGAAGGAATGCCCATCGTCGTGATGGCTAGCCAGCAGCAGCGCCAAGGGCGCTCGCGTGCGTTCAGGGAGAAAATAATGAATTTCGACAAGATTTCGCGTCGCCGCGTTCTGCAGGGAACAGCCGCGGTCGCGGTTGGTACGGCTCTGCCGCTGCGCGGAGCCTACGCCGCCGACACGACCGTAGGCTTCATCTATGTCGGCTCGCGTGACGACTATGGCTACAACCAAGCCCATGCAGCGGGCGCGGCCGCGCTGAAGAAAATGCCGGGCATCAAGGTCGTCGAGGAAGAGAAAGTCCCCGAGACCGACGCCGTGGAAAAGACCATGGAGTCGATGATCAACCTCGACGGGGCGACGCTGCTCTTCCCGACCTCGTTCGGCTATTACAACCCGCACATGATCAAGATGGCGCTGAAATACCCGAAGCTGCGCTTCGAGCATTGCGGCGGCCTGTGGACGGACAAGGATCCGAAAAACGCCGGCAGCTATTTCGGCTACATCGATGAGGCCCAGCATGTCGCCGGCATCGTCGCTGGCTATATGTCGAAGTCCGGCAAGCTCGGCTTCGTCGCCGCCAAGCCTATTCCGCAGGTGCTGCGCAACATCAACGCGTGGACGCTCGGTGCCAAGCTCGCCAATCCGAACGTTACCACGCAGGTGATCTTCACCGGCGACTGGTCGATGCCGGTGAAGGAGGCGGAAGCCACCAACAGCTTGATCGATCAGGGCGTCGATGTGCTGACCTGTCACGTCGACGGTCCGAAGACCGTCGTCGAGAACGCCGCCCGCCGCGGCGCCATGGTCACCGGCTATCACGTCAATCAATCGGTGCTCGCGCCGCAAGCTTATCTCACCGGCGCCGAGTGGAACTGGGAAGTTCTCTATCCGCGCTTCGTGAAGATGTTCACGTCGGGCCAGACCATCCCGAACTTCTACCGCGGCGGGCTCAAGGAAGAGATCGTCAAGGTTTCTCCGTACGGTGCCATGGTCGGCGCGGAGGCGAAAAAGAAAGCCGACGAAGTGAAGGCGGCTCTGACCGCCGGCACCTACGTCATCTTCAAAGGACCCATCGCCGACAACAAGGGCAACACCGTCATCGCCGCCGGCGTGTCTCGCGGCCAGACCGATCCCGAGCTCGAGAAGATGGGCTATCTGGTCTCCGGCGTCATCGGAGCGACTTCGTGAAGGCCGATGTCGGCGCGCCTTTTGCACAGTCGGGGGTAGGCGAACTTCTTCGCCTGCCCCCATTCGCCCGGAAATTCGGCGGCGCGGCGGAATACGTCGTCATCCCCGTGCTGGCGCTGGCGGCTTCGCTCGTTCTGTTCGGCTTATTCGTCGCGCTGTTCGGGAAGAATCCGCTCGATCTCTACTTCTATATGTATCAAGGCGCGTTCGGCACCTGGTTCTCCTGGCAGAACACCTTGACGCGTGCCGCTCCTCTTATTCTCACGGCGCTGTGCACGGCATTGCCGGCGCAGCTCGGCATGGTGATCATCGGTGGCGAAGGGGCGCTGCTTATCGGCGCGCTCGCGGCGACAAGCGCGGCGTTGGCGTTACAATCGGCGCCGCCGCTCGTCGTCGACGTCGCCATGGCCTGCGCCGGCATGATCGGCGGCGGGCTGTGGATCATGCTGGCCGGCGCGCTGCGCCAATATCGCGGCGTCAACGAAACGATATCGAGCCTGCTGCTCGTCTACATCGCGCTCGCGATTCTGAATTTTCTGGTCGAAGGCCCGATGCGCGATCCGACCAGCCTGAACAAGCCGTCGACGCCCGAAATCGGCGCCGCGAATATGATCGGCAGCATTCCCGGCACCGACGTGCATTGGGGCCTGGCGGTCGGCATCATCGCCGCCATTCTCTCCTACATTCTGATCTATCACACGGTGTTCGGCTTTGCCGCGCGCGTCGCCGGCGGCAACATCCGCGCCGCCAAGGTTGTCGGCTTGAGCGTTGGCAAGCTCATCCTTATCATCTGCTTTCTCGCCGGCGCCGCGGCCGGTCTGGCCGGCATGTTCGAAGTCGCCGCGGTGCAGGGGCGCACCAACGCCAATCTCGCAGCGGGCTATGGCTTCGCCGGCATTCTGGTGGCATTCCTGGCGCGGCAAAATCCGCTCGCCGTCATTCCTGTCGCCGTGCTTCTCGGTGGCATCGGCGCCAGCGGCGGATTGTTGCAGCGGCGGCTCGGCTTGCCGGATGCGTCGGTTCTGGTGCTGGAAGGCATGATCTTCGTCATGGTGCTGGCGAGCGACTTGCTTTACGGCCGTATAAGCTTCCTGAAAGGGAAGTCCTGACATGGCCGCGTCGGCCGACATCGGCCTGTGGACGGTGCCGCTGGCAGTGCTCGGGGGCGCCGTGCGCGTCTCCACGCCGTTTCTCTTCGTCAGCCTCGGGGAATGCATCACCGAGCGCAGCGGGCGCATCAATCTCGGCCTTGAAGGCACGCTCGTCATGGGTGCGATGAGCGGCTACGGCGTTTCCTACCTCACCGGCTCGCCGTGGCTCGGCGTTCTGGCCGCGGGCATCAACGGGTGCGGGGATGGGCGCATTGCATGCCGGCATCTGCGGGTTGCCGCGCGTCAACGATATTGCGGTCGGTATCGCCCTGATGCTGTTCGGCGTGGGGCTGGCATTCTATCTCGGCAAGCCGCTGATCGAGCCGACGGCGCCGCGCTTACCGTCGATCGATTTCGGCTGGTGGAGCGACATTCAACAAGTCCGCGCCGCCTTGCGCGTCAATGTGCTGTTCCTCATCGGCGTTGCGCTTGCGCCCGTATTGGTTTGGGCGCTGCGAACCACGCGCTGGGGCTTGATCATACGCACCGCCGGCGAGAGCGCCGACGCGGCTTTGGCCATGGGTTACTCCGTCAACTTCATCCGCCTGCGCGCCACCATGTTCGGCGGCTTCCTTGCCGGTGTCGGCGGCTCGTTCCTGTCTCTGTATTATCCCGGCAGCTGGAACGAGGGACTGTCCAGCGGACAAGGCATCACCGCGGTGGCGCTCGTCATCTTCGCCCGCTGGAATCCGATGTTGTGCCTGTGGGCTTCCCTCTTGTTCGGCGGCGCCGCGGCCTTGGGGCCGGCGCTGCAATCGGTCGGCTTCAGTTACGGCTACCATCTGTTCAACGCCGCGCCCTACATTCTGACGCTGCTGATCATGATCGCGACCTGCTCGCCGAAGCGTACGCTGATCGGCGCGCCGGCCGAGCTGTCGATTACGAGGTGAACCCCATGCCCCAACTGGCGCGCAAACAGAGCAACGCAGCCGAGCGCTACGTCGCCGCCGAGCCGTATCTCTGGCCGTATAACGGCGACCTCCGTCCGGACAATACCGTCCTGATCGTCATCGACATGCAGACGGACTTCTGCGGGGTCGGCGGCTATGTCGACAAGATGGGTTACGACCTGTCGCTGACCCGTGCGCCGATCGAGCCGATCAAGCGTACGCTTGCCGCCGCGCGCGCGAAGGGCTTCTACGTCTTCCACACCCGCGAAGGCCATCGTCCCGATCTCGCCGATCTGCCGGCAAACAAACGCTGGCGGTCGCGGCAGATCGGCGCCGGCATTGGCGATCCGGGGCCCTGCGGCCGCATTCTTGTCCGCGGCGAGCCCGGCTGGGAGATCATCTCCGAGCTCGCGCCGCATGAGGGCGAGTCGATCATCGACAAGCCCGGCAAAGGCTCGTTCTGCGCCACCGATCTCGAACTGCTGCTGCGGGTGCGCCGCATCGACAACATCGTGCTGACCGGCATCACCACGGATGTCTGCGTGCACACCACGATGCGCGAGGCCAACGACCGCGGCTTCGAATGTCTGCTGCTGCAAGATTGCTGCGGCGCGACCGACAAGAGCAACCATGATCATGCGCTCAAGATGATTAAGATGCAGGGCGGTGTGTTCGGCGCGGTGTCGGACTCGGCGAAATTCATCGGGGCCATCTCGTGAGCGAACTTGCCACGCTGGTTCCGCCCGGCGGACTTCCCTCACCGACTGCCGGCAAAGCGACGTTCGGCGTCGAAGCCATCAACATGACCAAGCGATTCGGCGAGTTTGCGGCGCTCGATCAGGTGTCGCTGAAAGTGAGGCCGGGCACGTTCCACGCGCTCCTTGGCGAGAACGGTGCCGGCAAGTCGACGCTGGTCAAGTGCATCATGGGCTACTATCAGCCCGACGAAGGCGAGGTCATTGTCGGCGACCGCCAGGAGGTGATCGGCAATCCGCGCGCGGCGCATGCGCTCGGCCTCGGCATGGTCTACCAGCATTTCACGCTGGTGCCTGCGATGACGGTGGCGGAGAATTTCGTGCTGGCGCGCGACGATGTGCCGGCGATCGTTGACTGGGCGCGGGAGCGCAAGGCGCTCGAAGAGTTTCTGGCCCGCATGCCGTTCCGCGTTCCGCTCAGCGCCAAGGTCTCCGCAATTTCCGCCGGCGAGCGGCAAAAATGCGAGATCCTCAAGCAGCTTTATCTACAACGCCGCTTTCTCATCCTCGACGAACCGACCTCGGTGCTCACGCCCGGCGAGGCCGACGAGGTGCTCGGCATGCTCCGTCAAATGGTGGCGTGCGGCAATCTGACCATTCTCATGATCACCCACAAATTCCGCGAAGTGATGGCTTTCGCCGACGAGGTGACCATCCTGCGGCGCGGCAAGCTCGCGGGGGCGGGCCACGTCAAGGATTTGAGTCCCGACTCGATGGCGCGCACCATGATCGGCGCCGAAGAACTGACGGTGCAGCCGCCGCGCACCGGCGAATTTGGCTCGCCGCGCATCGACATCGAGAAGTTGAATGCGTTCGATGACGGCGGGCAGCCGGCGGTGCGCGATGTTTCACTCTCCATCCGCGGCGGCGAGATCGTCGGCGTCGCCGGCGTGTCCGGCAACGGGCAGCGTCAGCTCATCGAAGTCCTCGCCGGCCAGCGCGAGGCCGAGAGCGGCAAGATCCATCTGGAGGGCGAGCTTTATCATGCGACCCGCGAAGAGATGCGCCACAATCACCTGTCGGTGCTGCCCGAGGAGCCGCTGAAGAACGCCTGCGTGGCGCGGATGAGCGTCGCCGACAACCTTGCTTTCCGCGAATTCGATCGCGCGCCGTTTGCGTCCGGCGGCTGGTGGCTCAACCGGGCGAAATTCCACGAAAACGCGATAAGCAAGATCGATCGCTACAAGATCAAGACCCGCTCGGACGATACTGCCATCGGTGAATTGTCCGGCGGCAACGTGCAGCGCACCGTGCTAGCGCGCGAACTGGCGGGCGAGGTCGACATCCTGGTCGCCGCCAATCCGTGTTTCGGCCTCGATTTCGCGGCGGTCGCGCAAATTCACGCCGAGATCATGGCGGCGCGCAACCGCGGCGCTGCGGTCCTGTTAGTCAGCGAAGATCTCGACGAACTGCTCGAGCTTGCCGACCGCCTGGTAGTGATGTTTCACGGCTCGATCGTCTATGAGACGCGCGCCAGCGAAGCCGATCTCACCGAAATCGGCCGGCACATGGCGGGGCACTAAGGCTTGGGTAGTCTTTCGACGACGGCGCCGCCGTCGATCGACCCGAAGAGTTATCGAGCGACGCATCGGGCGCCGGTGCTTGGAGTGCAATCGCTTTCAGATTGAATCGATTGTCGCTCCAACATTTTCATGGAGCATGATCTTTTCGAACCTCCGTTCGCCCGTCGAAGCGGGCTTCGCGAAGGCGGGAAACCGGTTTCCACCCCGGATCAAGTCCGGGGACAGGGATTTTTCGGATCATGCTTTAGGCGGTCGCACTGATCAGGGGTCCACGGTCAATCAATTCCGCCGTAAGTTTTTCCCAAACCCAACGCCACAGGCCGTCGATCTCCTGGGCGGCCTTCCCGTCAGGAGCAAACTCGGTCACGGCAAGGCCGGAACCGAGCGCGTCCTGGTGGTCGTTGCGCTGTACGATAAAGGGGAGCGCCAATACCCCGGTAGCATTCAATGCCGCGGCGGCCTCGCTGGGGCGATAACCGCGCGACGGTGTCTGGTTGAGGACGAACGCAAAGGGCTTGCCAAATCTGCGAACGATGCCAAGCGTCGGCAAAGCTGCCTCGATATCGGCCGGACTGGACCGCGCCGGGATCAGGCACAGGTCGGCCGCGCCGATGGCACTTGAGCTCAAGTAATTGTTCGTTGCGGGTGGCGGGACTGCGCACTATCCGCGTTACGCGCCGGCAGCCGCCGATAAATCGGATAGAGCGGCTCCCACATTTTCGATCTGACGGAGGCGACGAGATCCTCATCCGGAATTGCGGGCGCGAGCCCCTCAGCCTTGGCCTGCCGCGCAACCGCGATCGCCACCTGCAGCGAAATCTTTCGCAGCTCCGCAAGTGGCGGCAGCAAATTGGCGCGCGGATCGTGCTTTGCCGGCGACAATTCGGCAATCGTGCGTGCCGCGGCGAGGAACATCGCTTCCGATATGCGGTCCGCCTTCGACGCGATCGCGCCCAGACCGACACCGGGATAGACATAAGCGTTGTTGGTCTGGTCGATGCGGAAGGGACGACCGTGGCGCGCGATCGGCGGGAACGGGCTCCCGGTGCCGATGACGGCTCGGTCTCCGGTCCAGGCGAGAAGATCTTGCGGCGTCGCCTCGCTTCGCTCCGTCGGATTGGAAAGTGGAAAGATCACGGGCCGGCGTGCATGGGCCGCCATCGCGCGTACGACCGGTTCGGAAAAAGCGTGCGCCTGTCCGGACGTGCCGATGAGCACCGTCGTGCGGGCATTGGCGACGACGTCGGCCAAACCGATCTGGCCGTTAGACGAAAGCTTCCAGGCGGCGATCGGGTCGCGACTTTGCGCAAACCGCGCCTGAAACGGTTGCAGTCCGGGCATGCCCTCGACGATGAGGCCGTCGCGGTCGACGAGATAGAAGCGGCCGCGGGCTTCCTGTTCCGACAAGCCGGCATCGATCATGGCGCGGAGTAACAGCGCGCTGATTCCGGTCCCGGCCGAGCCGGCTCCCAAAACCGCGATACGCTGCTCGACGAGCGGCACCGCGGTGACGTTGATTGCGCTGAGGACGGCGCCGACGGCAATGGCCGCGGTCCCCTGAATATCGTCGTTGTAGCTGCACAGTCGGTCCCGGTATTGCGCCAGCAGCCGGTTGGCATTGCCGAACGCGAAATCCTCCCAGTGCAACAGCACGTGCGGCCACCGCGCGCGCACGGCATCGACGAAAGTCGCGACGAAGTCATCATAGTCGGCGCCGCGCACGCGCTCATGCCGCCAGCCGATGTAAAGCGGGTCGTCCAGAAGCTCGCGGTTGTCGGTTCCGACGTCGAGGAGAATTGGCAGTGTCGTCGACGGATGCAGACCGGCACACGCCGTGTAGAGCGACAGCTTCCCGATCGGGATGCCCATGCCGCCGGCGCCCTGGTCGCCGAGGCCGAGGATGCGTTCGCCGTCGCTCACCACGATGACCTCGACGCCGTCAAAACGACGATTGCCGAGCACGCGAGGGATGCGGTCCTTGATCGGATAGCTGAGAAACAAGCCGCGCGGCCGGCGAAAGATGCGGCTGAAATGCTGGCAGCCGAGACCTACCGTCGGCGTGTAGACAATCGGCATCATCTCTTCGATGTGCCGGGTTAGAAGCGCGTAGAATAAAGTCTCGTTGGTGTCCTGCGAGCCGCGCATAAACACATATTTTTGCAAATCCGTATCGATGCTGCGAAAAGCGTCGAGCCGGCGCTCCACCTGCAGATCGAGGCTCGTCACATAGGGCGGCAACAGGCCGTGCAGGTCGAACTCATCGCGCTCGGCATCGGTAAACGCCGTGCCTTTGTTGAGCAGCGGATCGGTCAGCAGCTCATAGCCGCTGAGCGCGGTCTCGATGGTTCTTGGCATTACCGTGCTCATAGACGCTGTTTGCCGATCAACCTGAGAGAGCGGCAATGGTGCATCGGTTACGCTCCCTTAAATCTTTCCTGCCGTCGGCCGCCGCGGCACCATAGCGTTACCGATAACCTCCTGCACGACCTGGCCATGCTGATTGAGCGTGCGCGTGCGCATCTTCATCAGCCCGCGGTCGGGACGCGACTTG
This sequence comes from uncultured Alphaproteobacteria bacterium, assembly GCA_963847785.1. Classification (GTDB taxonomy): domain Bacteria; phylum Pseudomonadota; class Alphaproteobacteria; order Rhizobiales; family Xanthobacteraceae; genus BOG-931. Next base: position 35,707 of record CAWKBE010000029.1, on the reverse strand, counting down.
GACGGCCGCATCTCCAGTACCTCGGTTTCGATACGCAATTCGTCGCCGGGTAAGACCGGCATCGGCCAGCGCAGTTCGTCGAAGCCGAGGCCGATGGTGCCGCCCACCAGCCTGTTTTCGCTCCGGGCAATGAGGCTCATGGTCACCGCGGCGGTGTGCCAACCACTTGCGACCAAGCGGCCGAAGATCGACTTGCGAGCGGCTTCCTCGTCGAGATGGAAGGGCTGCGGATCGTATTGCTTGGCAAACGCAATAATTTCGTCCTTCTCCATACGCACGCGCCCGCTCGGCTCAAAGACCTGTCCAACGACGAAATCCTCGAAATATCGCTCGGTCATCCTGGGTCCGCTCCTGAAGTATATCGCCGGCATTGTCCCTAATGTGCAGGATTCTCTTGCCGGCGTCTTTCCTTACTGCCGCCGCTGCGGTTATCATCAGCGGGCGCATAGGAGCATTGCATTGCCATGACGATGAAGCGTGCCGCTTTCGCGTGTGCCGGATTCCTCCTGGCCTTGAACGCTTTGCCGGCGATGGCTGAGGATTGGTACGACGGCCCGGCGGAGCGTTGGTACGACGCCAACGATCACCGGCGCGCAACGCACGGTGCCATCTACGAATTGGAAAACCGTATCGCGTTTTTGGAAGCTAATCCCGACATCGACGATGGCTACAAAGCGCCCATCATCAACGGCGCGCGCGCCGACATATTGCGGTTGCGCGCCACCATTCGTCCGCCGCAATGGCGCTGGGCGAGCCCCTGCTGCTACAGCCGCAAGCCCATTCACATTCGCTGAGCCGCGACGTCGCGGCCGCGGCCTTTGTTGGTTTAGCCTGGAGAGGGCGCACCGAGCTGGCCCGGTAGCTGTCGGAGCAGCTGTTGCCGCGTGTGCATCGACCAGCCGCTGAGGCGGTCCAGATACAGATAAAGCACCGGGGTCGTGTAAAGAGTCAGCAACTGGCTGATCAGGAGCCCGCCCACGATCGATATGCCCAACGGGCGGCGGATTTCCCCGCCGTTGCCGAAGCTCAGCGCCAGCGGGATCGCGCCGAGGATGGCGGCCGACGTGGTCATCATGATCGGGCGAAAGCGCAGCAGGCAGGCCTCGAAGATCGCATCATACGAGCTCAATTGCCGCGCTCGTTTCGCCTCGATGGCAAAATCAACCATCATGATGGCGTTCTTCTTGACGATGCCGATCAACAGAATGACGCCGATGAGCCCAATGATGTCGAATTCGGTATGAAAGACGATCAGCGCCAGGATGGCTCCGACCCCGGCGGACGGCAGCGTCGACAAAATCGTGATCGGATGAATGTAGCTCTCGTAGAGCACGCCGAGGAGAATATAGACGGCGGCAATGGCGGTGAGGATGAGGATCGGTTCCTTGCCGAGTGACTGCTGGAACAGCTGCGCCGTTCCGGCGAGAACGCCATTTATCGACGCCGGCATATGGATCTGCGCGATGGCGGAATTGATCTCATCGGCCGCCTGACCAAGTGATTTACCAGGCTGCAGATTGAAAGATATGGTCGAGGCCACGAATAATCCCTGGTGATTGACCGACAAGGGCGTATGGCCCGGCCGATAGTGGCTGACGGCGGCGAGTGGAACCATGGTCTCTTGTGCGGTGGAAACCGCGGCGCCGGCGGAAGTGGAACCGTGGCCGGTATTCGCAAGGGCATTCGTGGCGGCGTTGCGCACCGCATTGTTATTGGCGGTTGCCGCTGCCGTTGCGCTTGACGTGACGCTTGCTGTTGCGCCCATGCCAGACGTTGCCGCCGTGACGGTTCCCACCGGCGCATTCGAAGTCGCCGTGCCTGCCGGCGTGCCGCCGGAGGTGGCGACGTAAACGTCGCGCAGCGAATTGGGATACTGCGTGTAACGCGGATCGATCTCCATCACTACGTGATATTGGTTGATGGCGCTAAAGATGGTCGATACCTGGCGCTGCCCGAAAGCATCGTAGAGGGTGTTGTCGATGATCTGCGGCGTGAGGCCAAGGCGCGCGGTAGTGTCGCGGTCGATGTCGAGATAGGTCTCGAGCCCGCGCTGTTGCTGATCGGAACTCACATCCGTCAAAACCGTACTGTGCTCGAGCGCGTCGACGAGCTTGGGCGTCCATGTGTAAAGATCATCGACGTTGTCCGATTGCAGCGTGTATTGGTACTGCGCGTTGCTCTGGCGGCCGCCGGCGCGTAGATCTTGGATGGCAGCCATATACAGACGCCCGCCGGGAACCTGCGCGAGCTTTGGCCGCAATCGGGCGATTACCTGATCCACGCCGACGCGTTGCGATAGTGGCTTTAATGAAACGAACACGTTGCCAGTATTGATCTGCGCGTAGCCGCCGCCGCTGCCGACGCCGGTATAGCCCACGACGTTCTCCACGGCAGGATCCGCGCGTACGATATCCATCATCTGCTGGAGCTTGCAACTCATCATCTGAAACGAGATGCTCTGGTCGGCTTGCAGCGATCCGACCATCCGTCCAGTGTCCTGCTGCGGGAAGAAGCCTTTGGGCACGACGATATAGAGGGCAACATTCAAACAGATCGTGGCGACGAAGATCAACATCACCAGCGGGCCATGGCGGAGCGCCCAGGTCAACGTGTGGCTGTAACCGCGGCGGATCCGCTCGAAGATGCCCGGGCGGCGTTCACTCTCCGCGCCGGTCGTGCTCTCAGGAACAGCGCGCACATCATCGGCGTCGTCGTCAGTGAAATTGCTAGCGAGACCAGGATCGCGATCGAGAGCGTTACGGTGAATTCGCGGAACAGTCTGCCGAGAATGCCGCCCATCAGCAAAATCGGAATGAATACTGCAATGAGCGACAGGCTGATCGAGAGCACCGTGAATCCGACCTCGCGCGCGCCGCGGAAAGCCGCCTGCACGCGCGGCATGCCTTCTTCCATGTGGCGGGAAATATTTTCCAGAACGACGATCGCGTCATCGACGACGAAGCCGGTCGCGACGGTCAGCGCCATCAACGAGAGGATGTCGAGGCTGTAGCCCAGAAGATACATGGCGCCGAAGGTGCCGAAAATGGAGATCGGCACCGCGACGCTCGGTATGAGCGTTGCGCTGAAGTTGCGCAGAAACAGAAAGACCACCACGGTGACCAGTATGACGGCCATCATAAGCGTCAGTTCCGTGTCGCGCAACGAGGCGCGAATGGTGGTGCTGCGGTCGATGGCGACGGTCACAGCCATATCCGCCGGCATGGCCGCTTCCAGATGCGGCAATTCTTCCTTCACATTGTCGACGGTTTCGATGATGTTCGCATTCGGCTGGCGGTAAAGGATGACCAGGACCGAGGGCTGGCCGTTTGACATGCCGAGATTGCGCATGTCCTGAACGGAATCTTTCACGTCGGCGACATCCGTCAGGCGCACCGATGCGCCGTTGCGGTAGGCGACGACCAGCGGGGCGTAATCGGCCGCCACGTTCGCCTGGTCGTTTGTGTAAATCTGATAGCGCTGGTTGCCGTCGTCGATGGTGCCCTTCGGGCTATTGGCATTGGCCGAGGCGAGCGCCGCACGCAAGTCTTCGAGCCCAATGCCGTATTTATAGAGCGCCTGCGGGTTGAGCTCGACGCGAACCGCCGGAAGCGTCGATCCGCCGATGATGACGTTGCCGATGCCGCTGAGCTGCGACAAACGCTGCGCCAGGATGTTGCTCGCGGCGTCGTACATCTGACCTTGAGTCATCGTCTTTGAGGTCAGCGCGAGAATGAGGATCGGCGCGTCGGCCGGATTGACCTTGCGGTAGGTGGGATTGGACGGCAGGTTGGCGGGCAGGTCTGCGCGGGCGGCATTGATGGCGGCCTGGACGTCGCGCGCGGCTCCGTCGATGTCGCGGCTGAGGTCGAACTGAAGCGTTATCCGCGCCTGCCCGATGCCGCTCTGCGACGTCATTTCCGTCACGTCAGCAATCTGACCGAGGTGGCGCTCGAGCGGTTCGGCGACGCTGGTGGAGACCGTGTCGGGACTCGCGCCGGGAAGCGTCGCGGTGACCGAAATGGTCGGAAAATCGACCTGCGGCAGCGGCGATACTGGCAGTCTCGAAAACCCGAGAATGCCGGCGAGCGCAATCGCCAGCGTCAGCAACGTCGTCGCTACCGGCCGCGAGATGAATGGCGCGGAGATGTTCATTCGGCGGGCTCGCGGGAGGCCAGCGGGTTGGCCGGTCGGCTGCCGGTGAGGCGCACCGCCAGACGATCGAAGTAGAGATAAATGACCGGCGTCGTGAACAGCGTCAGCAATTGGCTGAACATCAGCCCGCCGACGATGGCGATGCCAAGCGGCTGGCGCAGCTCGGAGCCGGTTCCGGTGCCAAGCATGAGCGGCAATGCGCCAAGCACCGCCGCCATAGTGGTCATCAAAATCGGCCGGAACCGCAGCAGACAGGCCTGATAGATCGCCTCGCGCGGCGGCAGGCCCTCGACGCGCTCGGCTTCCAGCGCGAAGTCGATCATCATGATCGCGTTTTTCTTGACGATGCCGATAAGCAGCACGATGCCGATGATGGCGATAACGTCGAGGTCGTAGCGCAGTATCATCAACGACAGCAGCGCGCCCACGCCCGCCGACGGCAGGGTCGAAAGAATGGTGATCGGGTGGATGAAGCTCTCGTAGAGCACGCCGAGCACGATGTACATCGCCACGACCGCCGCGATGAGCAGGAACACTTCGTTAGCCAACGATGACTGAAAGGCCGCAGCGGTGCCCTGGAACGCGGTGGTGAAGCTGATGGGAAGGCCGACGTCTTTCTCAGCTTGCACGATGGCGTCGACCGCCTCGCCGAGCGAAACACCCGGGGCCGTGTTGAACGAAATCGTGGTGGCGGGCAACTGGCCGAAATGGGTAACCAACAACGGCCCGGTATGTTGCTCGATGTGCACGAAAGCCGACAGCGGCACTTGGCCATTCGTCGTCGAAGATGACGAAGGCAGATAGATCATGGACAGGCCGTCGAGCGAGCGTTGCAGCGACGGGTCGACTTCCATGATCACGCGGTACTGGTTCGATTGCGTATAGATGGTGGAGATGATGCGCTGGCCGAAGGCGTCGTAGAGCGCGTTGTCGACCGTGGCCGGCGTAATCCCGAAACGTGCGGCGGTGGCGCGATCGATGACGATGTTCAACGTCAGCCCCTGCTGTTGCAGGTCGCTGGCCACGTCGGTGATCTGCGGCAGCTCGCCAAGCTTCTGCATCAGGCGCGGCACCCAGGTATTGAATTCGGTGGTATTGGCGTCCTCGATTACGAAGTGATAGGGGGCCCGGCTGATGATGGAATCGATGGTCAGGTCCTGCACCGGCTGCATGTAGAGCGTAACGCCGACGATGCCGGATATCTCCTGCTGTATGCGGCGGATGATCTGGGTCGCCGTGAGCTTGCGCTGGTCATGCGGCTTCAAATTGATAAGAACACGCCCGGTGTTCTGCGTCTGATTGGTGCCGTCGACGCCGATGAACGAACTCAGGCTTTCCACGTCGGGATCGCGCAGGATCGCCTCGACGACCTGGTTCTGCAGTTTGGCCATGGCGTCGTAGGAAATGCTTTGCGAACCCTCCGTGATCCCCTGGATCATCCCGGTGTCCTGGACGGGGAAGAAGCCTTTGGGGATCATGACGTAAAGAATGAGCGTCAGCGCGAGAGTCAGAATAGCGACCAGGAGGGTCAGGGGCTGGCGGTCGAGCACCCAGTTCAGGGCGCGGCCGTAGAGGTCGATGATCGAGTTGAAAACGCGCTCGGCGTTGAGATCGAAGCTTGAGCGCGCGGCTTCCGGCTGGTGACGAATCAGCTTGGCGCACATCATCGGCACCAGTGTCAGCGAGACCACCGCCGATATGACGATCGTGACCGCGAGCGTGATCGCAAATTCATGGAACAGGCGGCCGACCACATCGCCCATGAACAACAGCGGAATCAGCACGGCGATCAGCGAGATGGTCAGTGAAATGATGGTGAAGCCGATCTGCTGCGAGCCCCTGAGCGCGGCTTCGAGCGGATTCATTCCGTCCTCGACGTATCGCGCGATGTTCTCGATCATGACGATGGCATCGTCGACCACGAAGCCGGTGGCGATCGTCAGTGCCATCAGCGACAGGTTATCGAGGCTAAAGCCGAGGAGGTACATCGCCCCCAGCGTGCCGACGAGCGACAGCGGCACCGAAAGGCTGGGAATCACCGTTCCGGGAAGCGTGCGCAGGAACAAAAAGATAACGACGACGACGAGGATGATCGCGAGCGCCAGCTCGAACTCGACGTCGGCGACGGAGGCGCGGATGGTTACGGTCCGGTCGCTGAGCACGTTGACATCGACGCCGGCCGGAAGCGTCGAGAGCATGCGCGGCAGCAAGGCTTGAATGCGATCCACCACCTCGATGATGTTCGCGCCCGGTTGCCGCTGAACGTTGAGCAGGATGGCCGGCGTGGTGTTCGCCCAGGCGGCGAGTTTCGTGTTCTCCGCGCCCCTGACGATATTTGCCACGTCCGAAAGCCGCACCGGATTGCCGTTGCGGTAGGCGATGATGATGTTGGCGTATTGCGCGGCGCTGGTGAGCTGGTCGTTGGCATTGATCGTCGTGGCCTGGAACGGGCCGTCGAAATTTCCCTTCGGCGTGTTGACGTTGAGGTTGCCGACGATGGTGCGGACGTCGTCGATATTGAGGCCGTAGGCTGCGAGCGATTGCGGGTTGAATTGCACGCGTACCGCCGGCCGGTGCCCGCCGCTGATGGTGACGAGGCCGACGCCGCTCAACTGCGATATCTTCTGCGCCAGCTTGGTCTCGCTCAAATCCTCCAGGTCGATCAGCGACAGGGTCTTCGATGTGACCGCGAGCGTCAGGATGGGCGCATCGGCCGGGTTGATCTTCGCGTAGACCGGCGGGATCGGTAGATCGCTCGGCAAAAGGTTATTTGCGGCATTGATCGCGGCCTGCACCTCCTGCTCGGCAACGTCGAGGCTCAGATCGAGGCTGAACTGCAGGGTGATGATTGATGCGCCGGCCGAACTCGCCGACGTCATTTGGTTCAAGCCCGGCATCTGTCCGAGCTGCCGTTCCAGCGGGGCGGTGACCGACGACGTCATCACTTCCGGGCTCGCCCCCGGATAGAAGGTCTGCACCTGGATGGTCGGATAATCGACCTGCGGCAGGGTCGAGAGCGGCAGGAAGGTGTAGGCGACCATGCCCGACAGCATGATCGCCGCCATCAACAGCGTCGTGCCGACTGGCCGCAAAATGAAGGGTTCGGAGACGTTCATCGCATCATTTCATCGCCGCGCGTATGGACGTACGCCACGCGTGATACCCAGAAGCGCATGATCTTTCGGAAAAACCGGCCTCCGCTTTTCCGAGATCACTTCTATTGGTTGCCGCTATTGCGCCAATTCTGCGAATGCCCGGGACTGTTCGGCTGTGTATTCGGCGCATTCGGTGTGTTCGGGGCATTCGGCATATTGGGCGCGTTCGGCGCATTCGCGGCAGGTTTTCCGGTTGCCCCCGGCGTCTGACCCGCGACTCCGGGTACGATGACGCGCGCACCCTCGCGCAGCCGGTCGGTGCCGTCGACGACGACGCGCTCGCCGACCGCCAGGCCCGAATTGACCGCGGTCATCGGGCCGTCGTTCGGTCCGATGCTGACCGGGCGCACCGATACGGTGTTGTCGGCATTGATGACGTAGACGTAGCTGCCGGGCGCGCCGCGTTGGATGGCCGCCGTCGGCACCGTGACCACGTTGTGCAGCGTCTTCACCAGAAGCTGTGCGTTGACGAATTGGTTCGGGAACAGGGCATTGTCAGGATTGTCGAACTGCGCGCGTACTTTCACGGTGCCCGTGGTCGTGTCGATCTGGCTGTCGAGCGCGGCGACGCGGCCGACCGCGAGCAGCTTGATGTTGGCACGATCGTATGCGGAAACCTCGAGTTGGGTGCCGGCGTTGAGCTGCGGCTGGACATCCGGCAGATCGTCCTCGGGGATCGGAAAGATCACGGTAATCGGCTGCAACTGGGTAACGACGGCGAGCCCCGTCGTATTGCTGGTCTGCACGAAGTTTCCCGGATCGACCAGGCGGAGGCCGATGCGGCCGGTGACCGGCGAGACGATATGGCAGTAGATGACATTGAGTTTTTGCTGATCGACTTGCGCCTGATCGAGTTTCACCGTGCCCTCGTCCTGCTGGACGATGTAGATTTGATCCTCGTATTGTTGGCGCGCGATCGAATTCTGCTCGGCGAGCTTCTGGTAGCGGATGAGGTCGACCTGTGCCTGCGCGAGTACGCCTTGATCGTGCGCCAGCTGGCCTTCGTACTGGGCTTGCGCAAGCTCGTACGGCCGCGGGTCGATCTGCGCCAGAAAGTCGCCTTTCTTGACATTCTGCCCTTCGACGAAACCGACTTCGGTGAGCTGACCGTTGATCTGGGTTTGCACGGTGACGGTTGCGATGGGCGTGACGGTACCGAGCGCGTTGACGATGACGCGGATATCGCCCGTGCCGATTGTCGCCGCGCCGACCGACTGCGGTGCGCTGGCCGGATTGCGCCCGGCCCCGCCGGAGGGCTGACTGGTCGAGGTATAGCGGAAAATCAGATAGCCGCCGAGAATGAGCCCGAACAGAACGATCAGGCCGAGGGCAACGCCAGTTCTGCTTCCGCGCCGTGGCGCGATGACCGGGGCGAAAGTTGGTTGAAGGTCCGGCGCGGCCTCATCATTCGGTCGGCGCGTTCGTTCGTCCATGTGCGCGTTCGTTCATCCACATGTTGGCAGTATACGATATAGCGGGAGCCGGCGGACCTCTCCTAATGAATATTCGCTAATGAATTGGGTTTGCGGGACGTCCACGGCCCGATCGTAGCGGCTAAAATCGCCAGTCGTATCAGTGGCTTGGCTCGCTCGCGGGTTATTGCAATCTGAGGCCAGATCCGTTGGGCGGAAGCTGCGGCAATACTGAGAAATCCTTCTCAAGCTCCTTTTTCGTCGGCAATAAGGCGGTATCCCATCCGCCGCCAAGCGCCTCGATCAGGCTGACGCTGGCAAGGAACAGGTTCTGGCGGATCGTCAATTCGGTCTCCTCGTCCCCCAGCAATATGATCTCGGCCGTGACCACGGCGGTGAACGCGGCCGTGCCAGCCTCGAACTGACGCAAATACACGTCTACCGCCTCGTGTGCGTCCTTGACCGCCTTCTGTTGCACGGCGAGCGATTGCGTCAGGAGACGAATGGCGACGAGCTGGTCCTCGACCTGCTGCAACGCGGTGAGCACGGTTTGACGATAATTGGCGACGCTCTGCCAGTAGACGGCGCGGGCGGCGTCCACTTGCGCGCCGCGCAGTCCGCCTTCGAACAGATACTTGCGTACCGGCCGCGCCGAGCGACCACACTTCGTTGGCGACATTGAACGGCAGGGGATGTGAACCCGTCCACCCCAACAGGCCGGAGAGACTGATGTCGGGGAAATAGGCGGCTACCGCGACGCCGATCAGCGCGTTTTGCTCCTGCATGGTTCGTTCCGCGGCGGCGATGTCGGGACGCCGCTCGAGCAACGCAGATGGAACCGTGACCGGAATTCTCGGAATGCTGCCGCTGAGCGGATGCGGCCCGATCGACAACTCGGCGGGCGGGCGGCCGACCAATATGGCAATGGCGTGCTCGAATTGCGCGCGCTGCACGCTGACGTTGATGAGCCGATCGCTTCGGTAGTGAAGACTTGCGCCTCGGCTGTCGCCACGTCGCGCGGCCGTGACCGAGTAGCCTGCTTTGAACTGGTTTTGCACGATGCCGAGCGTCTTCTTGTATTCCGCGACGGTGCGATCGAGCAGGTCGCGCAGCGCATCGGCCGCGCGCAAGTTGTAATAGGCGATTGCGAGCTGCGCCTGCGCCGAAAGCTTGGCATTGTCGAGGTCGGCGGAGCTGGCCTGCGCCGCGGAAGAGTTGCTCTCGATTTGTCGCCGCACCTTGCCCCAGACATCGAGATCCCAGGTCCCGGAAAGCTGCGGAACGAAGGTCGACGAATATGCGCCCCTCGTCGCGGCGGTGGCGATCGACTCCGGCGCCGCCCGTCCCCGGGCCGTTGTACGCCCGCGTGGCGTTGTAGGTTGCGCTCAAGACCGGGAACAGGGCCGCCTGCGCTTCCCGGATCAACGCGCGCGCCTGTTCGTAAGCGGCTGCCTGCGCTGCAACGGTCTGGTTCGAGATTTCGACCTGTTTGATGAGGAATGCGAGCTTGGGGTCCTGATAAAAGGCCCACCAGTCGCCGCGATCGAGCGCATCGCTCGGAGTGGCGAGCCTCCAGCCCTTGAGCTCCTTGAACGTCTTCGAGACGGGCGCCGCTTCGGGGACGTAATCGGGGCCGACGGCGCATCCGCCAAGCGCGAGCACGAGGATCAGCGCGGGGATGTACGCTCGGGTGCGCAAAAGCGCTCCGCGTCGCACCCAACCGCTTCGACCGCAATCAGCATGGGCGAACGCAACCACAGCCGCAAAACCCGTCGCTGTACCACCCCGAACTCGAACGATGCCACACCAAGCACACCGCGCAGCGCGTGGCGGCGCGACCACAATGGACCGTAATTTTTTTTACGCGGCGACCCGGCCCCCAGCGATCGCGTTAACCACAACCATGCCCGACGACCCGTTGAATATCAACAGCATGCCGGCGCTGGCGCCGTTTGGCTCGGCGATGTGTTGTTCGGGCGACAGTCGATGGGGCCGGCGGCCGCGGCAGGCAGGTTGGCGCTGTGCAATTGCGGTTTGGTGAACGCTGTCATGCGGGCGCGATCTGAACGCGCTATGTGATATGAAGGTCGCGAAAGAGGGCGTTCGTTTCGTTGTTACGCCCGGTAACTGTTTCCGAGGGGGGGCCGATGCCCTACACATTCACGCTGAACGCCACGATCCCGGCTACGCCGGAGGAAATCTACCAGGCTTGGCTCGACAGTCTCGCGCACTCCGAGATGACCGGCGGAGAGGCGAGCATGTCCGATCAAATCGATGCCGAAGTATCGGCGTGGGACGGCTATATCAGCGGCCGCAATCTCGCGCTGATCCCGAGCGAACGCATCGTACAATCCTGGCGCACGAGCGAATTCGGCGACGAGCACGAGGACTCGGTCGTTACCGTCGTGCTTGAGCAGGTGGGCGACGACACCCTCTTGACGCTCGAGCACAGCAACGTGCCGGACGAGCACAGGAGCTACGAGGAGGGCGGCTGGCAGTCGAACTATTTCGAGCCGATGGTCGCCTATTTCAGCGAACGCAGAGGAAAAACCGCGGAACCGGCGCGGCGCAGAACTGCAAAAAGCGGCACGTCGAAGGCCGCCGCGAAAAAGGCGGCCAAGCCGCGGGCCAAAAGTGTGGGCAAGGCCAAGCGCGCGGCGAGCGCGAAAAAGTCAAGGCCGGCGTCGCGGACCAAGGCGGCGCCGAAAAGGAGCAAAGCTACGAGCAAGGGGAAAACCCGCGCGTCGGCGATGCGGAGCCATGCAAAACCCAGCTCGCGCAAGTCGAGCTCCGGCACGCGCCGTTAGAGCGCAATCGCGTCAGATTGAATTGATTGTCGCTCTGACATATTCTTTGAGCATATCTTTTCGAAAGACCGGTTTCTGCCCCCGGATCAAGTCCGGGGGCAGGCATTTTTCGAATCATGCTCTGGGAAATTCCGGCGCCGTATTTTGTCAGGTCCGGCTCGCCCTCTAGACCATGACCCGATCGGATTGAATCGGATCGTGTTTTAGTGGATTTCCTGCCGGTTTTGCGACGCCCGCTTGCGCTGACCCGGAATAGGGGCCGGCGGCGGTGCGGGAGGGCCAAACAGCTGCGACAGGAAGCCGCCGCCGCCGGGATAGTAGCCGCCGCCGGGATAGTAGCCGCCGCCGGGATAGTAGCTGCGTCCGAATAGCCCTTGCGACTCGGGCATCGCCAGCGCCTCGCGGCGCACTGAATTCTCTCTGTGCTCGACCGGAATGTCCGCGACCTTGCGCTCATCGCCTTTGAGAATGGTCAGCAACGCTTTGTCGCGGCCGTAAACATCTTCGCGGAATTGAAGATTGCCGGCCTCGTCCACGAACGCCGTCTGGTAGGTCAGGTGGACCGGCATGAATTTTGGGAATTGGATGTCCAGTTCGCTCTGTCCGAACATCTTGCGGATGCGATCTTCCGTGTAGCCTTCGCCGGGACGGACGATCGACAACAGCACCTCGGCATATTTCACCGGATCCTGCACGCGCATGCAGCCGTGGCTGAGCGCCCTTTTATCGAGGGCGAACAGATTCTTGTTCGGCGTGTCGTGCTGATACACCAGGAACTTGTTGGGGAAATTAAAACGCAGCCGGCCGAGCGCGTTTGCCTCGCCCGGGGGCTGCGAGATGTGAACGGTGCCGTCCGGATTGGTGCTGACCCGAAGGCCCATGCGCTCCAGCACCGTTGGATCCTGTTGCAGCGCCGGCATATACTCCTTCGCCACGATCGAGGGCGGCACGTTCCAGGTCGGATTGACGGTGATGAACTTCATCTCCGCCGTCATGATCGGCGTCGGCATGTTCGGCTTGCCCTCGACGATCTTGGTCATCCAAACCTCGTGGCCATTTTGAATGACGTGCAGCGTGTAATCGGGAAGATTGACCATGACGTAGGTCTTGCCGAGATCGTGCGGCATCCATCGCCAGCGTTCCAAATTGGCGATGATCGTCTCGATCGGCCGATCGGGCTGGCGGCCGTTGAGCGCTTCGACGGTTTGTGGCGTGAGCAGCCCGGTGGCTTTCAGCTCGTGTTCCTGCTGAAACTTCTTCACCGCGTCAGCCAGCGTCTTGTCGAACGTTGCGGTACGTCGCCTCGCCGCTGCTGAAAGCATCGCCACTCAATGCCGGGTTCGAGGTCCTCATCAGTTGCGCCATTCGAAGTTCTCCTTGCTGAACTAGATTACCTGCTGGCTGCGCTTACACGCCAGTGTGACGGCATCGCTCTTCGCCATTCGCGGTTCGCTAATTCGCTCTTCGCTTTTCGCCAGAATTGTCATCCCGATCGCAGCGAAGCGGAGCCGAGGGATCTGCGGTCAGACTCAGCACTGACCCCTATCCCCTGTTCCCTAGAACAACGTCTCCTGCCCCCTGCGACCGGTCATTGGCCGCTTCCTCCCGAAATACTCATACGCGAGATCTGTCGCTTCGCGGCCGCTCGGAGTGCGCTTGAGGAAGCCTTCCTGCATAAGAAATGGCTCGTAAATTTCTACGATCGCGCCGGGCTCCTCGGCCAGCGACGCCGCCAGCGTCTTCACGCCGACCGGGCCACCACCATACTTGTCGATAATGGTGAGCAGCAGCTTGCGGTCAATCTCGTCGAAACCGTAGCGATCGACCTCGAGCATGTCCAGCGCCTTTTCTGCAGTTGACTTGTCAATATTGCCCTGGCCTTTCACTTGGGCATAGTCGCGCACGCGCCGCAGCAAGCGGTTCGCGATGCGGGGTGTGCCACGACAACGCGCGGCAATCTCGGCTGCTCCAGCTTCGTCGATCTCCACACCGAGAATCTCCGCCGAGCGCTGCACGATGACCTTAAGGTCCTCGTGGGTGTAGAACTCCAATCGCAGCACGATCCCGAAACGTGAGCGCAGCGGCGCAGACAGCAGACCGGCCCGTGTTGTCGCCCCAATGAAGGTGAACTTCTCCAGGCTCATATTCATGGTGCGGGCTGAAGGACCTTGACCGATGATGATGTCGAGTTTGTAGTCTTCAATCGCCGAGTAGAGCAGCTCTTCCAACACCGGTTGGAGGCGATGGACTTCATCTATGAAAAGCACCTGCCTGTTCTTGACGTTGGTGAGAATCGCTGCCAGGTCGCCCTTGATCTGCAGCGTCGGCCCTGAGGTCTGCTCAAAGGCAACCTCCAGTTCCTTTGCAATAATGTTGGCCAGAGTCGTCTTGCCCAGTCCCGGAGGCCCGTAGAGCAGCACGTGGTCGAGCGCCTCGCCGCGCGACTTGGCGGCCTGAATGGCGACCTCGAGGTTGTCTTTAGCTTTCTTCTGTCCGATGAACTCGCGCAGCCGCTGCGGACGCAGCTTCAGCTCGACGGAAAAGTCGTCCCCGTGAGGCTCCGGCGAGAGGTCAGGATTCTGTTTTTCCTTGGGCACAGGCACGCAGGGCGATAGTAAAGGGAATAGGGCGAACGACGCAATGTGACAATGGCTAACGCCTGAGACGCCGAACGCGAGGCCCGGCACGCATGTCGGGAATCTTAATCTCCGGATCGTTCAAGGTGTCTCTGCAATCGCCAATAGTCCTCAATAGTTCTTCCAATGCCTCTACGGCATTATCAAACTTTACGCTTCGCTTTTTCAGTCCACTCAGCTCATGCTTAAGTCGGCCTCCTTCTTTATGCAGATCGTCGGTTGGGAGTTTCGGGATGGTACCTGGGCGATGCTTATTAATCTTGCTCAACACACGTCGTAGCTGGTCGCGCGCCGCCGCCAGGCGCAGCAACGCCGAATTGAAGTAGTAACCTGAGATCCATAAACCATGAGGCGGAAGCGTCCCTCCGCCCATTTTGTGGACGCGTTCACTCAGCTTCGGATAATACTCTGGAGGCAATTCATCCGTTCGATCTTGGTATTTAAGTTGGTTGGCCTTAATCAAACTGGCAAGGGCACCGGCAGCTAGGTCTAAGAGGTCCCCGAGGCGGGGGATATCGATGATCAATTTCGATAGTTTTTCACTGGCGTTCACCAAGCGCGGATCTAAATCGGCCGACTGGTGAAGCGGATAACGTTTCGGCAGTTCGAGTTCAACACCGCCGAAGGCGGCGAACCGCTGCCGGACGGATTCTGCCAGGTTTTTCTTGAGCTTCGCCATCTAGTGAATGCTAACACTGCGATGGGAAGCATTCTGCGGGAATAGGGATCCTTCGACTGCGTCTCGCTTCGCTCAGAATGACAGAGCCATAGCGATCGCGTCGCACTGACAACTCGTGCCGCCACGTTTATCATTCGCTTGTCACCATGAAGAACCTCGGCATCCTTCTCTCCGGACGCGGCTCGAACTTTGAGGCCATCGCCGACAACCTCGCCTCGGGCAAGCTCGATGCGAACATTGCGGTCGTCATCTCCAACCGTGCGGACGCCCGCGGGATCGAATCGGCACGGCGGCGTGGGCTGAAGGCGCTGGTGATTCCGTCAAAAGGGAAGCCGCGCGAGGAGCACGACCGTGCTGTGGTCGCTGCGTTGCACGAGCATAACGTCGAACTCATCTGCCTGGCGGGATACATGCGCCTGCTGTCGCCGTGGTTCGTGCAGCAGTTTCCCAATCGCATCCTCAATATTCATCCCGCGCTGCTGCCGGCGTTTCCCGGACTGGAGGCGCAGAAGCAGGCCTTCGACTATGGCGTGAAGGTCTCGGGATGCACCGTGCACTTCGTGGACGCCGACCTCGACCACGGCGCCATCATCCTGCAGAAAGTCGTTCCCGTGCTCGACGGCGACGACGAGCACACACTGGCCGCCCGCATTCTGGAGCAGGAGCACATCGCTTACACCGAGGCAATCCGGATGGTGCTGGAAGGGAAGTATCACATTGTAGGACGTAGGGTGATTAGGAAGCCCGCGGTATAAACACGCACTCGTGCGAATGTTTAGCCTCGAATTGCCGATATTGATCACGAGGCGAATATGCGCGCAAAAAGAATGCCAGATATTGAGTTCCGCCGGAAATGCCTTGAGGTACTCGACGAGGTGCACCGGACGAAAAGGCCAATCATCATCACCCGAGATCTCGTAATGCTGGTCCCCGCGGCGAAGGCGCCATCTGCTTCGAAGAAGTCACGCGCAAAAGAGCATTGATGCGCCACGCAACGAACAGAAGGTCCCTCCACTCGGGGTAAAGTCCTCACTCGTGGTGACAGTTTTCAGAGGGAGCAAGAATCGCCAAACTAACCCCTAGCCACTATCCACCATCGACTGCCTCTAGTAGTGCAGCAGCGAGAACACGTCGTAGCCCTTCAGCTTGTCGCGGCCCTTCAGGCCGTCGAGTTCCACCACGAATCCCAGGCCGCAAATTTCGCCGCCCAGCGCCTTCACCATTTCAGCCGCCGCTTTAGCAGTGCCGCCGGTAGCCAGCAGATCGTCGCAGATAAGCACGCGTTGCCCAGGCTGAATCGCGTCTTTGTGGATCTCGAGCGTATCGTGGCCATACTCCAGTTCGTATTTCCATTGCAGCACTTCAGCGGGAAGCTTTTTCGGCTTGCGCACCGGCACAAAGCCAGCATTCAAACGATAGGCGAGCGCCGGTCCGAAGATGAATCCCCGCGCTTCAATGCCCAGCACCAGGCCAATGTCCTTGTCGAGGTAATACTCGGTGAGCGAGTCAATCAGGCGAGCCAGGCCGAGCCGGTCTTTCAGCAGGGTTGTGATGTCGTAGAAGAGAATTCCGGGTTTGGGGAAATCGGGGACCTCGCGAATCAGCTTCTTGAGGTCAGTGCAATCGTGGCCCTTGTGTGGCGGCATAAGCTACCAGGCTCCTTCAATGCGGAACGAGGGCGCGTCCAGCAGTGGCGCAGCTGATTCGCC
The DNA here is from genome assembly GCA_963847785.1 of uncultured Alphaproteobacteria bacterium. GTDB lineage: Bacteria > Pseudomonadota > Alphaproteobacteria > Rhizobiales > Xanthobacteraceae > BOG-931. Next base: position 19,157 of record CAWKBE010000029.1, on the reverse strand, counting down.
GACGTGGTCCACGCGTGCGGCCCGCGGCCCTTGTTGCAAGCGCGCGCGCAGCGAGCGGTGTTGTTCGCGCGTGCCGGTGGCCATCACTTCGACGTCGCCGTCTTCGCGATTGCGCACCCAACCGCTGATGCCCAGTTGCGCTGCCTCGCGTTCCACGAACCAGCGAAAACCGACCCCCTGGACGCGTCCGGATATGACGTAGCGGCGAGTTTCAAGGTTGTTGGCCATCAGCCCTCAGCTTGCAGCAGGCAACTGGAGCGCGGCCCCGGATTTCCCGGGACCGCATCGTTTTTGCTGGTTGGATTCGCGACCCTGCGGTTGTTTACAGGTGCTTGGGTGACAACCTGGTGAGCAGGGAAATCAACTGCTTGCCTGCGGGAGGGGTCTTGACCGCATGCTCCAGGATGATCTGTTTCGCGTTCACATCCTTGCCGTAGAGGTTTTTATTGGCGTCATCATCGGAGCGGATGGTTGACCCGGCCACGGAAATTCCGGCGAACAGTCCCTTATTGCGCGACCACGACAAAATCTGGGCATTCATCACGATGTCGGTTTCCGCGGAAGTGGCGCGGCCTACCGGGCCGGCTGCAACCGAGGCGTCGCCGCCGAGTTTCACCTTGCTCGACATGATGGATTTCGCGCCTTTCTCATTCATCACCAGCAGCACGTAGTCGGCAGCCTGAGCGCCAATCTGCAAACCAAAGCTGCCACCTTCCAGGGCGAAGAACGCGGGAGCGCTCCACGGGCCGCGGAATTCCGCTCCACTGCGGCAGCTCATCACGCCACGGCCATAGCTGGCGCCGACGATGAATGCCGCCTTCTTCATCGAGGGAACAATAATCACGCACTCCGCTTTGTTCAGCAGGTCGCGCGGAATGCCCTTGTCAGGCGCAGCCGTCACATCGCGCAGAACTTCGTACGAAGACCGCAACCGGTCCTGCTCCGTCGCCCCTTTGGGTTGGTCCGCGGCAAACACGGGAACCGCCAGCCCTATGCACAGCGCAATACTTGCCCACATCTTCATAGCTTTTCTCTCCAATCGTTTGAGAGCACCCTGAGTGCCCAGAAATGTGTTGAGCCTAAGCGAGCGCGACGAGATGCGTTCTCGGCTGCCGCAAACTTGCCACGTACTACCGGAAACCAGCAAAGATTGTACCTGACAACTATGGAATTATCGCCCCAAACGGGTCGCGCTATCGGCAACTGGAAGACTGTGCCGGCGCGAGACCGCCGCCTTACAAAATCAGGCGCGCGAAAGATACGCTCCTTCGGATGTGTCCACGCGGATTTTTTCGCCTTCGTTAATGAACGGTGGGACCTGAACCACCAGTCCAGTCTCGGTCTTCGCCGCCTTGGTAACGCTGCTGGCAGTCGCCGACTTCAATCCCGGCTCGGTCTCGACCACCGTCAACTCGACCGTCTGCGGCAGCTCCACGCCGACGGCCTTGCCATCGAAGAACTCAATCTTGATTTGCAGATTGGGGATGAGGTACTCCACCGCATCGCCCAGGATGTCGCGATTCAGATGGAGCTGCTCGTAGTTCTCCGTGTTCATGAAGTGATAATCGTCGCCATCGGAGTAGAGAAATTCCATCTGCACCTCATCCACCGTGACCTTGTCGATGGCGTCGCCGGAGCGGAAGCGATGCTCGAACATAGCGCCGGTGCGCAGGTTCCGCAGCTTGGCCTGGATGAAAGCTCGCAAGTTGCCCGGGGTGCGATGCTCCACGCTGAACACCGAATGTAGATCGTTGTTGTGCTTGATGACCATGCCCGGACGCATCTGTGTGGCTGGAATCGCCATTCGTGTAAAACTCCTTATTTGCTAATTCTTGGGGGAGAGCCGCTCCGCCGTGCCAGGTGTGGGCCGGTAAGCTGTCGAGACTTGGCCGGTAAAACGGCACTCATCCCGCGCCGCCGGCGATTTGACTCGCACAAAACGCTCGGACCGAGGGCTAAACATTCAATTTTACATGCGGCGCCGGAGAAATGGGAAATGGCCGCTAGCCTCGCAGCACTATAATCGGAGCGAGGCTGCGATATGGCTAAACCGAGAGGCTATCCCGACCGTCGAGGGATGGGAGCACAGAGCGACTTCGTAGCTGAACTGTTCGTGCCAAGTGAACGTTATAAGGCGCAACAGATGGCGATGGCCCAGAAGCTGATTGCCGCAGGTCTGAATCCTGAACAGGTAGCAACGATGTTCCTAGTGCCATTGGACCTGCCCCCCGAGGAGAAATCAGACGAGAAATCGAGAGATCGGTAACCAGACGTTTGGTCAGCCGCGTTGTAGCTAAGCCTCGCGTTCGCAAGCATCAACATCAAACTGCACCGCTGGAATTGGCGCTTCCGATTCCAGGCAACGGCGGCCAACCCCATCCTCTCTAACTAAGAGAAATATCCAAAGCGAGTTAATCCGAGATCTTCGGCCAGCGCAGCCAGAGTAGCTAATTTTGCTTTCTCATCCAGCGTTCGGGCTGCTATCGCGGTAGAATTTTCCGAGCAGGAGGATGGACCAAAATGCATGATGCAAATGATTTTGAAAACGATGTTGAAGAGCAGCAGTCCGAAGGCGGCAATCTCAGTCTGGGACTGACTCTGCTATTCGTGGGACTCGCGGCCGGAGCGCTTACTGCGCTGCTGCTCGCGCCCAAGACCGGCAAGCAGATGCGCAAGACCTTGCGGCGTAAATATGAGGACGCGCGCGATGTGATGGAGGACCTGGGCGACCAGGCCGGTGACTGGGTGGACAAGGGTTCCGACTGGGCCGACAAAGCGAAGAGCAAACTGTCGCCGCTGGCCGATCGCATGCGCCGCTAAGCGCCGACTGTTCCGGGAAGAACTACAGTGCGGACGCGGCATCACCGCGTTCGCGCACTATCACAATGTCGGATTGATTTGCGGCTCAGTACAGCCGGAAGTTGACTTCCACGTTGATCATCACCGGCACGGCCTGGCCGTCTTTCTTGGCGGGCTCGAACTTCCACTGGCGGACAGCCTCGATGGCCTTCTCGTCCAGTCCCATGCCCAGCGAGCGCTGCACCCGGATCTGCTGCGGCTGGCCATCGGCGCCGACCACCAGCCACAACACCACCGTGCCCTGATACTTGGCCTTGCGCGCTTCTTCCGAGTACTCCGGATCGGGCGCATACAACGCTTTGGGAGCGCTGACGCCACCGCCGACGCGATAAGCGCCGCCGCCGTAGCCGCCGCCATGTCCCGGCCCAACGCCCGGCCCGCTTCCCGAGCCGACGCCGCCTCCACTGCCGCTGCCAATGCCGCCGCCAAATCCCGTTCCATTCGACGGCGGTCCCATCACTTTCGACAGCGGATCGCCCAGCGCGCCAACCGTCGGCAGCTTCAACTCCGGCGGCACGACTACCGTGGGAGGCACCTCAAGCTTGGGATGGTCGTTGCGCACCACGATCGCGGGAGGAACAATCTGCTCTTTCGACAGCTTGGGCAAGCGCGCCTTTGGGCGCCATCAGTTTGTCGCGATCGCCGCCGCCACCGCCGCCGCCGGCCCGATTCTTCGATATCGGCATCGGCAGGTAGGGGCTGATGTCCGTCGCCAGGCTGACGACTTGCTGCTTGATTTGGTCCTTATGCTGGAACGACCCAGTGGGTGGACCAAATCAGCAGGCCTACGGCCACCATGTGCCCGATGAAGGAGTATAGAAAGGTGTCTTTGCGCTGGGGATACAGCCCCTCACCAGCGCCAAAAAGCGTAGGCAGGACCTGGTCTTCGGGCGCAACTTTGCCTGGTTCTTCGGCGGCCGGATTGGTGACTACTGGTGCAGACATTCCTGTGTAACAGTATAGACCCGATATTCCGCCATAAGTTCCACAAAAATATTGCCCGGCGGCGGAGGCGGGAACGATTTAATGCGATTCGTCCCACTTAGAGCATTGACAGAGCAAGGCTTCCACCCGCTCTCTCCCGCGCCTGAACAGCACATCATGCGCCGGCGATGGCCCGCAGCGCGTTCCGGCGCACGCCTATCTCCACCGGAGTTGTACAAATGTATTCCCCATCGGCGAAGACCTCCGTCACCGGCTCGGTTTGGATTCGCACTCTCTCGGCGCGCAGGTACTCCACCTCTTTCATTCCGATGTGAGCGCCGTCGTAAACCAGGCGGAATAGCCGCAGCAACCGCAGTTTGCTCAGCCTGCGCACGAAGCATATATCGAGCAGGCCATCGTCCATCTGCGCCTGGTGGGTAAGACGCATGCCGTGTCCATATTGCGGAGCGTTGCCCACGGCAATCAGAAAACCGGGTTCATCCACTCGCTGCTGCCACTGGCCATCGACTTCTACCGATACCGTGATGTGCGGCGGGCGAAAGCCTCCCAATACCTGTAGCAGGGCAACCACGTATCCGCCGTGACCGCGCAGCCAACGGGGCTGGCTCAAAGTGAGGCGGTTCACCGCAGCGTCGAGTCCGGTGCCGGCAATGCAGGCGAAAAACGTGGTGCGGCTGCTCTCCCGCTCCGCTTCTGCTGCGCGCCGCAACTGCGATTGCATGATGCGCGGGCCCAGCGCCGGCAGGTCGGGACGCGGGCCGGAGGGAACAAAGTGCAGCGTCTCCATGGCTTCGCCTTGCCAGGCAACGGCATCGGACTCGGCGGACTCGTCCAACCGCCGAATCATTCCCAGGTCAATGGCGCGGATGTTGTCGCCACTTGCGCAGAAGCGCTGCCATGCCTCCAGCGCTTGCTCGACCGTCTCAATTCCGATGGACTGCGCAAAGTCGTTGGCGCTGCCGATGGGAACCACCAGCGTAGGAATCTGCTTCAGCGCCAATCCGCCGAGATGACGATGCAGGGTGCCGTCGCCGCCGAAAATCAGCGCGGCCTGCGGCTCGTCGGTGGGATCGAGTTCGTTGCCTGCGAACAGGCTCACGCCCGGAAGTTCAAATGGCTTGAGGTGCTTGGGCTGAGCATGAGGTCCGAGAAGAGCAACGGCGCGCACGAGGCTTACTTTCGCACAGGCGCGGGCAAAAACAAAGACAGGCCAGCCGTGGCCGCACAGACCGCAGCTGGTCTTTATTTATGGGTATTGGGGGATTGCATCTGCGCCTGATATCTTCTATGTACCTCTGCTAATATGTACCTCTGCTAACGGAAGTAACCTCCGATTGCGTGGGCGCTTGTACACGGCCAGCGGCGAATTTCTGCCTGAGGAATATTGTTTGCAACGGCCTGAATAAAGCCGAGGAGAGAGAAGCGATGAAGGCACTCTGGATGACAGTTATCGCGGCCGCTTTGATGGTCGGCCCCGCAGTTCGTGCGCAGGACTTGGTGCAGGACACTAAGAAGGGCGTTGACAAGACCGCGGACGCTACCGAAGACGCCGGCAAGGACGTTGCTCACGGCACCAGCAAGGCCGCCAAGAGCACCGGCCACGCCGTGAGCAAGGGCACCGATAAGACGGTTGATGCCACCAAAGACACCAGCAAGGACGTTGCTCACGGCACCAGCAAAGCCGCCAAGAGCACCGGCCACGCCGTTAAGACGGGCGCCGATAAAACTGCCGACGCCGTGAAGTAAGCGCGCGTGTCATTCCGGGGCGGATGGCGCACGCTCTTCCGCCCGGCTTCCGCACCGCTATAATGAATGCTTCATGAATGGCCTCGTCTACGCGGTGGTTGCGTACGTGCGCAGCCCGGTCGGTATCTTCGTGGAAGAGTTGCGCCGCGAATTGCATCCCGCCCATACCCATGCGGATGCGCACCTTACGGTGTTGCCGCCGCGTCCACTATCGGGGACGGAAGAACAGGCTGTGGCAGCGCTGACGGAAGTGGGCCGCACGCGTCCGTCCCTTTGATGTCACCATGGGCGACGTGGAGAGTTTTATTCCCGCCACTCCGACCGTCTTTATCCGCGTGGCCAAGGCCGCTTATCGCATGCGTGAACTGCACGACCTGGTCAACCGGGGCGTGTGGGAATTCGACGAGCCTTGGCCGTACATGCCTCACCTCACCATCGTGAAAGCCGATACCGTGGACGAAGCCCTGAAAGTCCAGCAGATTGCGCGCCAGCGCTGGAGCGCCTACAGCGGTCCCCGGACCGTCCAGATTGCCTCTCTCACCTTCGTTAAAGGCGATGGCGAGCGCTGGGTCAATTTGGCTAAGGTGCGGCTGGAAGGGGTAGAAGCGCCGTCAGGAAAAATCTCGACGGAGTGACTTAGGCAGGATTCTGCGGTGGAGAGTCGAGAATTTTGGGGTGGGTGGAGGGATTCGAACCCTCGACAGCCGGAGCCACAGTCCGGAGTTCTACCACTGAACTACACCCACCGTGTAGCAAAAATTATAGCATCCGATTTTAGTGGAGCTTTGCGAGGGTGCTGGCGCGTGCGAAACCGCGGCAGGTCAGACTTGTGTCAGGGCACGACTTCCACAGGCTGCGGAAAAATGCTGAATAGGATCGGGTAGTGCGGGCCTTTCAGGCCCGCGTTCAGCGATCATCTGTGCGAGCCGGCTTTAGCCGCTGAGGTACTTCGTTCAATTTTGCCACGAAATATGCGTATCTTAGCGATTCGGATATGTACCTCAGGGCCTAAAGGCCGCTGTCTCCTTCGTTCATTGACACGGCGCTGAAGCGCCATACTACCCGAACATTGCATTTTTCCGCAGCCTGTTCAGTCGTGCCGCAAGGGCGGTCCTACAATGCACGGGTTTAGCCGCTGAGGAATCAATTCGACTCGCAATTCTGCCCCTTCATCATGCAGCAGTTGGTCTCGCCACAGCCGGCGGAAGCCGACGTCGCGCCGCCGCTCTTGCTGACCGCAAAGGTAGAGAGCTGCTTTTCCAGCGATTGCGTGTGGCACTTGGGACACTCGGCCTGCTCCGCTCCGAAGAGGATGGCCTCGAATTTATGTCCGCAATCCTGGCAGCGGTATTCAAAAATCGGCATTATGGCTCCTATCGTTTTCCAGTGGACGAATTGCGCATGTGGCTAACCCAGCTCATCACGCTGCATCAACTTGATGATAGAACCATTATAGATGCCGCACCGCAGTCCCACTTCGCCGGACGATAGCCTGAAGGCCAGGCGTTCGCCCAAGGGTCCGCCGCCCTATTCGGCGTCGGAGACGACGCTGGCGCACGACTTCTTCGGCGAACCGTTCAAGCCGCGCCGTCCTTTTCTCGGCGGACACGCGCAAACCCTGGCCGGCAACTTCCTGCCTCGCCGCAAGAGCCTGCCTCCGCCGGAAGAGCGCCTCTTTCAGGTCGAGCCTGACGTCCAGGTATTGTGCCACTGCCACTGGCAGGCGAACCGCGCCGCCGCCATGACGCTGATCATCGTGCACGGACTGGAGGGCTCGAGCGAGTCGCAATACGTGCTCGGCACGGGCGGCAAAGCCTGGGCTGCGGGAATGAACGTGGTGCGCATGAACATGCGCAACTGCGGCGGAACGGAGCAGCTCGGGCCAACTCTGTACAACTCCAGCATGTCCGCCGATGTGGGACATGTGGCGCAGGCGCTCATCGAGCAGGATGCTCTGCAAAAGCTGGCGTTCGCAGGATTCTCCATGGGCGGCAACCTGGTGCTCAAGCTGCTGGGCGAGTGGGGAGCGAACGCGCCTCCGCAGGTCAAAGCAGGCATTGGAGTGTCGCCGGCAATGGACCTCGCAGCTTCGGCTGACGCCCTGCACGATCCCGCGAACCGCCTGTATGAGTGGAAGTTTCTCTGGGGATTGCGCCGGCGAATGTTGCGCAAGGCGGCGCTTTATCCCGGACGCTACGACGTGAGCTACCTGCGCGGGCTGCGCAGCCTGCGGGAGTTTGACAACGAAATCACGGCGCGTTACTGCGGCTTCCGCGATGCTCAGGACTATTACACCCAGGCCGCCGCATCGCGTGTGCTCGACAACATCGCCGTCCCTACGTTGATCATCCACGCCAAGGACGATCCCTTCATTCGCGTGTTGCCCGAAACCCTTGAAAAACTCGAGCGCAATTCTCACATTACGTATGTTGAAACCGAACAAGGTGGACACTGCGCGTTCCTGGCGGATGCCAACGGGTACGACGGGCGGTGGGCCGAGCGCCATGCGATCGCGTTCATCCAGCGTGCGGAGCGAGGGGAAGTGGAAGGCAGTCCCGGCTTCGAGTAGCGGAGTGGAGCACCGCTTTAGCCGGTGGGACACCGCTGATGCCGACTTTTCCGCAGTCCCCCAATGTTCTGACGCGCCTCGCAACGTCAATGAAAAAAGGTTCCAGCTCAGAGGTCAGGTTCCGGCGACCGCGGTTGTGCTTCGTGCCGTAGATGTCCTTTCGTAACTTGACAGGGGTGAGCTTCGCGCTCGACGGTGGCGGCGGAACGCGCTGCGCGTCGGCTGACAAACAACTTCTTGGCTCGCCGCCAGCTTAATGGCCGGGCGGCAACTCTACCGCGAACGAAACTCTCTCCGGCAGCCGGATGATGTGCGGCGTGATGACGACGAACAGCTCGTCTTCCATGATGTTTCCGGTGTGTTCCGCAGCCGCGTATGTGACTCCGGGAACCTGTCCGAGGAAGGGAAATCCGGCGATGGTGCGGCTGTCGCTCTTGGAGATGAGCCCGGCCACTACGCTGGATTCGCCACTTTTGGCTGTGATGGTGCCGGTGTATTCGCGATTATTAATAATCGGAAGGCCGTTCACGTTCTGTGTGCCGAGAGAGCGAATCTTCAATTCCAATTTGAGGGTGACGTCTTTGTCGGCGTGAATCGTTGGTGTGGCCTTCAGGTCGAGTCCCAAATCCTCAAAGTTGAAGGAAGGGAAGGGAGCAACATAGCTCTGGTTTCCGATGACCTTGGAGATGGCGGATGAGTTATAGATGGGGGCGAATGTCGCATTGATGATAGGATAACGTTGTCCCACCTTGACGACGGCGGCGACATTCTGGGCCGCGCGTACAGTAACGTGATCGAGGCTCCGAATATCGGACTCATTCAGGCTCAGGTTGAAGGTCACGCCGGTATTTCCCGTCAGCGCAAACAAAGTAAGGCCGCCGCCGAACGTTGCAAACGGGGTAGAAAGTATCGACGAACTGGTCTGGTTCTGCAACTGCGCCAACAGCGCCTGAATGGCTTGCGAGTTGGCCTGGTTGATGCCGCCCGAGGCGATCAACTGATTGATGAGGTTCTGTGTGTTCTGTCCTAATCCTGCAACCAATGCCGGGCTGAGATTGAACATGTTGAACTGCGCGGGCGGCGCAGTTCCCAATTGGCGCAGCAAGCTGGAGCTGATCTGGTACACCCGCATGTCGAGCATGACTTCCGGGCGACCTCCGGCCAGGCTCTGCAGCAGGTGTTCGGCAGCCTCCAGCACGGGCTGCTCGGCGCGTATGGAAATTGTTGACTCCGTCCTGTCGGCCGAGATGTAACGCAGATTGAGCAGCACGCGCAGTGAGTTCAGCGTCTCCGTCAGCTCCTGATCGCTGGCGAGGTCGGTAAGGTAAAACGTGCGCAGCGCCATGCGCTCAAAGTTGCGCCGGTTCTCCGCGGTGTCGGCGAGAAACAGTACCTGTTTGGCTGATAGCGATACAGAGAAGGACTTGGTGACCTGGTCCGCTGCCGCTAATGCGGTTGCAAAATCCACGTTTTCGATTTCGAAACGGACGCGCCGCGATTGCACCGAGTCGTCAAACTGGGCGGTCAGTCCGTAGGCCTGGACCACCTGGCTCAGCAAGGCTTTGGCGTCGCCGCGATAGTGGAAGTCATGATGGGCGGGCGAAGGCCGCAACGTGATCGTCGCCGACCCTTGCACAACACGCATGTTGTGGCTCAGAGGCTCCTCGGTCACGGGCATGGAGTCGCGCAAGCGCTGCAGCGCGAACTCGTTGGTGGGGTCGTACTCCAGGGCGCGACGGAATGCGGCCATGGCAACAATCTCGTTGTGGTCGAGCATCGCCTGATTGCCACGCTTCAGCGCTTGCATCACCAGTTCCTGGCGGGTGAACTCGCGGGCCGTGAGGTACTCGACGTTGTGGGGCGCGAGTTCAGAAGCTTCCTGGAACTTTTCAAAGGCTGCATCCAGCTTACCGGCTGACTTCAACTTCACGCCGTCTTTGAATAAGCGCCTGGCCTCGGCCAACTCCTTCCTGTCCTCAGGCAACACGAGGGCTGTGCCCGGCGGAGCGGGAGCCGCTTGAGAACCTTCTTGAGGCGGCGGCGACGCCGATTGCTGGGATGAATCTGGAGTATCGGGCGCAGGCGGGTTGGTCTCGGTACCTTGATTCAGCGGAGCCGATTGCGCCCTAGGTGGAACCGTGGCCGCGAGGGACGCGACGGTCTGCTGGGCAACCAGCGCGCCCGCCATCGCAAGGGTGAGAAGCATCCCGCCAAGAAAACGCATCAGTGCTGAGATTGTAAGTTAGGCGGTAGTCGCTTGTCGCGTTCCGTCCAACGAGAATTTGGTTCAGAGAAAGTACTTACGTAATGCGTGGGAGCGTGCGGCTGCACGGAAGCTCATAACGACGACGCCAGTGCCCGGCATTTGCTGTAGGGTTCGGAAAACCCCCACAGGGTAGCTGCGTTCTAAACAGTTATGCGGAGCCATCGCGACGCTTCAGCGGAGCAAAGAACGGCCCGCGAAGGGAGTGAATCATAATGAAAGCAGCTTTAGTAATCCTGTCGTTATTGTGGGCAACGGTGTTAGTCATCGCTCAGGACAGCCCCAGCAGCGATGCCGCCGGCAACGTACAGCAGCATTCGATGACCACACCGTCTCCGCAGAACAGTGCCGTGCGCGGATGTCTGAGCGGTTCAGCCGGCAACTTCACTCTCACCGATCAGAACGGAATGCAGTACAAGCTGCTGGGCAGCGAGGCTGAACTGCAGTCGAAGGTAGGTCATGAGGTGCAGGTGAGCGGAACGCAAGTGCGTTCGAACGAAACCGACAGTAGCAATGGCGAGTCCACGACAGATGCCACGAACAGCCTCCAGGTGACGACGGTCGAGGACGTGGCTGATCATTGCAGGACGGGCGCAGGTAATGGCACAAAGCCCATGAACGCGCGGCCCGACAAGGACAGCAGTCCCAGAGGCGCGCCCGCAATTTTAGAGCGTCCCGCGCCTCAGATTACGGCGAGGCTAGTCTTTGCGGATGGCCTGATGCAGACAAACGCCGCCGCCCAACAGAATGGCAGCAAGAGTTCCGCAATGAGCAGCACCACGACGTCAACCAGCCAGGCATCGCAGAGCGTGGACTCTGCTCCGCAGCAGCCCGGTACGAATCCGCAGAACAGCGGAGCAACAAACTCGCAGACGTCTCCGTCCAATTCCGATAAGACAGCGGGAAGCAGTCCGGCGAACAATACCGGCATGACGCCTGAGGAAGCCAATCGCGACGCGCAAGCAGCGCGCCAGGGCGAACTGAACACCAATCCCAAGACCGGTCTGACCACGGGCCGGGGCATCGACAATCAGGGCGTCAATAATCCGGCGCAGACGAATCCGAACGGTACACCCACCTCCCGCAATTCGGTTTCACCGCAGTCCAATGGCAACGACGGCAACAAGCCGCTCTACGAACGGCAGCAGACGGACACTCCGGACGCGAATAATGGTAACGGCGGGAGCGCCGGCAGCGCACCACAGACTAAGCCGCGTTGAGCTTTGGATGCGTTCCGATTTCGTCGGACTGGTCCACAGAACAGGCCCTGCAGGGCCTCCGAAGGCGCATGAATAGCGGAGAACCAACTGTGCTACACTTCACGCAGTTGGGGGACGAGGATGACAACTCTGCTGCGCAAACTGCTATTTGTGGATTTGATCAAAGGGTTGAAGGTCACGTTCCGCAATCAGGACCCGAAGGAAGTTATCACCGAGCAGTACCCGTTACAGCGTCCGCAAATTGCCGAGCGCTTTCGCGGCGCGCCTCGCCTTAACAATAATCCCGACACCAATGAGACGCTCTGCATTTCATGCGATCTGTGCGCACTGGCCTGCCCGGAACACCTCATCGTGGTGAACAGCGAACGCAATCCGAACACGCGGCGCAAGGAACTCACCGTATTCACCTACGATCTGAGCCGCTGCATGTTTTGCGGCTTGTGCGAGGACGCCTGTCCGGTGGATGCCTTGGAATTAACCCAGGACTTCGAGATGGCCAACTACAGCAGGGAAGGGCTCATCTGGGACCGCGAGATCCTGGAGAAGGGTCCGCAGCCCAACGCGTATAAGCGTTAGGCATAAGAAAACCCCGGCCACCACAGAGGCACAGAGTCACAGAGTCACAGAGAAGAAGTGAAGTAATTTCGCCGCGGGAAAAATTCTCACAGCACAATTGATAATTCCCGCGCGACCTTCTTCGGTCCTCCGCAGCGAAATCTCCGAACGCCTGGCAGCGGAAACTACTCAAAGATCAGGATTGCCGCCGCAATCACCGTAGTCCACAGGCCCCTTTTGTCGCCCACCGCGGTCTGGGTGATGTTCATGGTGCGAACAATTTTGTTGGACATGCGGTAAACCTCTTTTTTCTCGTCCCACGATTTGTCGGCGTCAAACTCAACGTCCAAAGTAGTCGCCAACATTTCCGCCGCCAGTTCCTCGGCATAGTCGCCGGCAACGTCTTCCTTCTCGCCGAAGGAGTGGTGCTCGCTCAAATAGCCATACGTAGTGCGGTCGGCGGGGATAGCGAGGCCGATGCTCGAGGCCACCAGACGATGCGGTTCGCGGGTGGAATTTTCCGCCACCACGGCGAAAACCACCTCTCCGGGCGACAGATACTTCAGACCTTCTTTGCGCGGGATGAGTTTACAGTTGGGCGGAAAGATGGAAGAGACGCGGACCAGGTTTTGTGAGGCAATGCCGGCGTCGCGCAATCCCAATTCAAAAGAGGTGAGCCGTTCCTTGTGTTTGCCGACTCCTTTGGTAAGAAAAATCCGCTTGGGGACCATGTCCTTGGTCAATGTTCAGTGTCTCCAGAAAAGGGACTCGAGTAACCGAATTTTCAAAATAGCATACGGCGGCGTCTGCGTTGTGTGAATTCCGCGTTAAACGCCACAAAATTTAAGCGGGGTATGGAATTGATCATCGCGCCACGGCGACCGCCGCGGGAGCGGACTTCAGCTTGACGGCAATGTCAATGAACGCCAAGGCAGCGCGGCTGAGGGCTTTGTCCTTGCGAAAGACGAGGGCGAGGTCGCGCTGAATGCTGGCATCCGTCAAAGTGAGCGCGGCCAGCGCCTTGGCCTGCAGGTCTTCTGCGACGTTGGAGCGCGGAATGAATCCGACGCCCACATCGGCAGCCACAAAGCGTTTCAATAACTCGCTGGAATCCAGTTCCATGGAAATGATCGGCTTGAGGCCTCGCTCGTGGAACAAGTGCTCCAAAGCATCGCGCGTGCGTCCTAGTTTGGGCAACAGCAACGGATACTCCACCACTTCGGCGACGGTTGCGGTGGTGCGTCCTGCCAAAGGATGATTTGGGGGCGTGATGACGATGAGTTCGTCGCGGTGGAGGGGCACGACGGTGAGCCGCTTGTCCGGGACCGGCATGGAAACGATCCCGAAGTCGCAGGAATTTTCGATGATGGCCGCGAGAATTTTCTTGTGCTCCTGACGCTTCACGCTGACCGCGACATTGGAATACTGCCGCTTGAACTCGGCGAAGACCTCGGGAAGAATGTGCAGGCAGGTTCCTTCATTGGCCGAGACCACGAGTTCGCCGCGAGGCACCCGGTGCATCTCGCCGAGGGTGAGCAGGGTAACGCGACGCCGTTCGAGGGTCTCTTCCGCATACTGCAGGAAGACCTTGCCCGCAGCGGTGACCGCGACCTTTCCACCGCTGCGATCGAGCAGTTTGGCGCCTACTTCCTCTTCCAGCGCGCGGATCTGCGACGAAATCGCGGGCTGCGTACGGAAGCGCCGCTCAGCGGCCTTGGAGAAGCTGCTTAGCCGGGCGACTTCCAGAAATGTCTCCAGTTGATCGAAGTCCATGGGTCCAATCCGCGTCTATCTGCAACCCGGTTCTGCTGCGGCACTGGTGCAAGTTCGCAACGCAGCTTCTACGATTCTACGAGTTGGCTACAGCTTTCGTCAGAAGAATCATTTACTTGCACGGCATAAAGCCGCCTTATAGCGGCTATAAAAACATTGTATTTCCCACCTCTTTATACGCCACGTATGCTCTAAAGTGCGGGTGAAAACTCGCAGCCACCACATACTTCTATTCGGTGCAGTCGTGGCCGACCTTTACTTCGGGATGTTTTGCCTTGGCCGCTCCGCTACAAAGCTGGCGGCAGGCTGGGGCCGAACGTTCCAAAAGTTATCACCGCACCATATATCCGTCCTCGCACGCCGTACATGTGCGCCACGAGGCACTATTTAAGGAGAGTCGAAATGGCTGATACCAAGCCTGACCCGAAAGCAGTTCTGGCATTTGTGAAGGAACACAACGTCCAAATCCTCGATCTGCGATTTACCGATCTTCCGGGACTGTGGCACCACGTTTCCTATCCCATCGGGCAACTGAGCGAAGCATCGTTCGAAGAAGGCTTCGGCATGGACGGCTCGTCTATCCGCGGTTGGGCGGCCATTCATGAGAGCGATATGCTGCTCATTCCCGATCCAACGAAATTCGTACTCGACCCCTTCACCGAAGTTCCCACACTGGTGATGGTGTGCGACGTGATCGATCCTGTGACCAAGCAGCGCTATGACCGCGATCCGCGCTACATCGCCCGGAAAGCGGAGATGTACCTGGCATCCACGGGGCTTGCCGACACGGCCTATTTCGGCGCGGAGGCTGAATTCTTCATCTTCGATAATGTTCGCTTCGACCAGAACGAGCATGAAGGCTACTACTTCATCGACGCAGAAGAAGGCCGCTGGAACTCGGGCCGCGTGGAAAACAACCTGGGCTATCGTCCCCGTTACAAGGAAGGGTATTTCCCGGTTGCGCCCACCGACCATTACCAGGACCTTCGCACTGAGATGGCGATGACCATGCAAAGCTGCGGCCTCACGGTTGAGTGCCATCATCACGAAGTGGCGACTGGCGGACAGACCGAGATTGACTTGAAGTTCGATTCGCTGATCAAGTCGGCCGACGGCATGATGCTTTACAAGTACATCGTGAAGAATGTGGCCAACCAGTACGGCAAGACAGTGACGTTCATGCCCAAGCCGCTGTTCCAGGACAACGGCAGCGGGATGCACACTCACCAGTCGCTGTGGAAGGAAGGGAAGCCACTGTTCGCCGGGGATGGATACGCTGGTCTGTCGCAGATGGCGTTGTGGTACATCGGCGGACTGATCAAGCACGGGCCGGCGCTTTCCGCCATCATCGCGCCTACTACCAATTCCTACAAACGCCTGGTGCCGGGTTTCGAAGCTCCGGTGAACCTGGCGTACTCGCGCCGCAATCGTTCCGCGGCATGTCGTATCCCGATGTATTCTGCTTCGCCGAAGGCTAAGCGGGTTGAGTTCCGTCCGCCCGACCCGAGCTGCAATCCGTACCTGGCGTTTTCGGCGATGCTGATGGCAGGACTGGACGGTATCGAGAACAAGATCGATCCGGGCCAGCCACTCGACAAGGACATTTACGATCTTGGTCCGGAAGAACTGGCGAAGGTGCCGTCCATGCCGGGCTCGCTGGAAAACGCACTGGACGCGCTGGCTCGCGATTACCAGTTCCTGCTGAAAGGTGACGTCTTCACCGAGGAGACGCTGAATATTTACATCGATTACAAGCGCGAGAAGGAAGTGAACGCTATGCGTCTGCGTCCGCATCCTTACGAGTTCCAGATGTATTACGACATCTAGTTGCCAGCGATGACAGTGTTGCAGGTGGCGGAAGTCAATTCTGTCACGTGCAAACATGCTATAGCGCTCCTGCCGTCTGAACTTTCTCAACGGCAGGAGTTTTCTTTTTATCTCACCTCGCCAGGTCATTTCCACTTCAAAGTAGGCGTGCCCAGCGCGTCGTACTAGGCGTGCTTACGTCGTGTAAGCCCGCTCGGGGTGACATAAACAAGAGCTTATCGGCACGACTGAAGTGGGTGAGGAAAAAGGCCGGGAATCTTCTCCTGAAGGCACCCATCAGAAGTTCACGCTTGCGGAGACGGATTGTCAGTGACGGTTAAAGCAGTGGCGAGTGATATGAACGGTTTGTAACGGCAGGTCCATCGACTAATCAGGGGCTAGGGGTTAGTGGACGAAAGTCAAAATACAGAAGCCTCGGTTGAAACAGCAGATCCCTCGCTCGCGCTCAGTCGCTGCGCTTCCTCGCGCTCGCTCGTGATGACAATTCTTTGGGATGGGTCTGTTTGGCACGGCCGTGCCCTTTCAAATCAAATCCACGCGCCGACTTTGCCAGTAGCCACTAAAGTTGGCAGTTGGCAACGAGACGTGGACTAAATCATAAAGAAATAAATAAGAGTGTGTAAGGAAGTTATAAAGAAGCGGCCCATGCCGAGACGTGTCGCATACATGGGATCTGGCTAACTAGATTCAACTTACGATTCATTTGCTGGTCCCCGATTTATAAATCTTATAGCGCCCAACAAAAATATTCATAACAGTCTTTATGGACTATTTATGCTGAGGCGTTTTATTCTCTGCCAACACAATCAGATAACCCCCGTACAACATATCGGTCATTTGGAGGTCGCGAGATGTCTATACTTTGTTGTGCTGCAGCATTCCAGGTCATATCTGCCATTTTGGTGAAGGCGAGAGGTTCGTCCACGGTACCTCGCTTGCTTGTGCGTCTCGACCGACAGAGAGCGCAGTTCCTCTCGATGCGCCGCCGCGCGGCTGCGATGCTATTGGTGGGAACGCTTTTGATTGCAATTCCGGTCGCCGCACAAGGGCCGAGCGCGCAGCCAGCGGATCCGCCGGCGAGCGTCACCGATCAGCAAATACCGGCTGCCGTCCAGAAGCAGCTCGATGCGATGCAAAAGAACAACGAGGCCATGCAAAAGCGCATCGAGCAACTGGAAGACCAGTTGAATAGCCGGACCGCGCAAGGACAGCCGGATGTGGCTTATGCATCGGTGCCTGCACATTCCATAGTTGAGCAAACGTCAGGCGCGCAGACGCCGACAGCCGTGAACGCACTGCAGGGCTCTGCGCCCGAAACGAAGGGCAAGCCCGATCCATTTTCGTACGCCGACTGGACCTGGCTGAACGGTACATCCCGCGTGAAGGACCTGCCCTTTGACTCGAAATTCTTTACCCCGGAAATTAGAGTCGACACCTCGTTCATCGAGAGTTTCAACCATCCTAAAGATGACACCCTCGGCGGCTCGACCGAGATCTTCCGCACCAACGAAATTCAGATGGACCAGATCAGCTTTGGAGGCGACTTCCATTGGGACGACGTCCGTGCGCGCATTTTGACCATGAATGGACTGTTCGGGGTCACGACGCCACGCAATGATGCCAGCGCTGGCCGCGGCCAATGGGGGCTACGCGGCGCCTATCGCTATGTGTCGGAAGCATGGGGTGGGTACCACTGGAATGTGAACTATGGTCTGAACGTTGATGCCGGAATCTTCGTCTCTTATATCGGACTATTTAGTTACTACAACTTCGATAACTGGACTTACCAACCATCGTACGTATCGTCGAATACACCATGGTTCTTTAATGGCATACGCATACAGTGGTTCCCTACCGAGAAGCTGAAGATTGAACCTTGGATCATCAACGGGTGGCAATCCTATGGCAGGCTGGGCAGCAAGCCGGGACTGGGCGGACAGATTTTGTGGCGTCCGAAGCAGTGGATTTCGATGGTCTTTAACAACTACGGCATGGGCGAGGATACGCTTGGCAACGGGTATGGTCATGCCGGCCGCTCGCGCATACACACCGATGACAGTGTCGAGATCAAATACTACGACAATCCCAATAAGTTCCTCGACAAAATGGCATTCTCCCTAACGGGCGACCTGGGATGTGAATATGGCAACACCAATACCGTCGTCCAAGGAGTGAATTGCTTCCACAATAAGTACAACCCGGATGGAAGTGTAAAAAGCTACAAGCAGACCTTCGCAGGTTGGATGGTCTACAACCGCTTCTGGTTTAAGAAGGACTTATATGGCCTCACGATCGGCGGCGGCGTAATGGACAACCCGGGACGATACCTAGTGCTGCTGCCGCCCATCAATGGGGCGGATGCGGTTTCCGGATCACCCTACTTCACGGGGAACCCTGGAGACCCGTACAAAGCCTGGGACACCAGTATCACCTTTGATTACATGCCCAAACAGTACATCACCTTCCGCGCCGAGTATGGTTATCGGCACGCGAACGTGCCGTATTGGAGCGGTCCAGGAGGAATAACGCCTCTCGGCGGAAACACTGGTTCTCCCAGTTTCTTCGCGGGTGGGAATAGCGGCAGCCCCGGCCAGGTGATACCCGGAACTACCTTTGTGCCCGGGCCGACCTTGTCCGCTACGCCAGGTTTCACTTGTGTGGCGGGAGCGACAGGTTGGTGCCCTGACCTGCGAAAGGACGAGGCCAGTCTGAGATTCGCCATCATGGTCATGTTCTAGTTCTGCAACAAGAGCGGCGATCTGGACGTCAACAATTTAAGACAGTCGAAAGTGCGTGTAAGCCACTTCACAACTCTGGCGAAATAGGGCCCGGGGGCCGATTGGACTTTTCTCACTGCTACGGCAGTTGTAGATCGTTATCGTGGCGTCTCGTCGGCGTAGGCATGCCATCGCTGGTGGGCTTGCTGGGCGCCATACTGGTGGCGGCGTCGCCACAGCGCCCAGGCGTCACGGTGCGGCTTGTTGCGGCGGGGCTCGGGGATGACAGTGCCGCGGAGCTGTCTGAGCAGTTCAGGCACGGTGACGGGGATCAGGTCGCGCACGCTCGCGCCGATGTCCGCGGCACGCTGCCAGGCAGCGGCCACGGCGAGGAACGCGCAGGCGAGCAGGCTGACCGCGGTCCAGCGGTGCCAGGAGGTCCAGGTGGTGACCTGGCCGCTGTCCAGCCCGCTGACCTGCTTCGACAGCTGATGATCTTCTTCGATTCTCCACCTGGTGACGGCCACCTTGATCAGCTTCGCCAGCGGCACCGGGTCCGGGGTCCAGCACAGGTAGCTGCTGACGGTGCCGGTATAGCGGTGCCGGCGCAGCAGCAGCACGGCGTGCCCGGGGTCCTGGCCCTCGGGGGTGTCGTCAGGGGTGATCTCGATCATTGCCCAGTT
>CAWKBE010000028.1:0-69743 GCA_963847785.1 uncultured Alphaproteobacteria bacterium | reverse complement strand
GATCGCGGCCATGTTGGAGATGAGGGAGAGCGGTCGGTCGCATAGGTGAGTGCGCGCCCCAACACTTTGGCCGCTCAGATTGACCAAGCCGGCGATCTTCACCACCTTGTCACTCACCGCCAACTGCGTCTGGGTATCGCCTTCGCGATGGCGTTGATCGGTTCCGCGGCTCATACTGGGACAAAAGCGCTACGTCATTGGCTTTGTATCACGGTGCACCCATGGCGCACCTCGACGGTTCTCGCTCGACGCTCCCTAAATCACGCCGTCCGGCAGTGCCGCAAACGTGCGCAGCGTATTGAGGATCGCGAGGATGATCAGACACATTCGAATTGTTTTAGCGGCACTTTTCGTTGGATTATTTGCATCCGGCGTGGCGCAATCCGGAGAGCCGGTGGCCTTGGTGGAGGAGGTATCGCCAGACGTAGCGAGCCCGTCGGCTTTCGATTATCTAAGCGCGGGCAATCAGTTTGACCTCGGTGCCAACGGGAAGCTCACGCTTGCCTACCTTGGGGCTTGCATCGAGGAGGCCATCTACGGCGGACACGTGATCATTGGCGCTGAGCGCTCTACTGTTGTGAGTGGCCTTCTCCTTCGGAAAAAAGTGGTGTGCCCTCTGACTGTTCAGCCAAGTGCCGAGGATAGCACTCAGAGCGGCAGCATGGTGTTTCGCGCTCAGCCACGGGCGATCGGGGGCATCTACCCGCTGATCGTGATGCCAGCCCCCGGCCAGGTGGTGATCACAGCGACCGACGGTAGCGAAACACCGATGATCATCCATCCGCGGGGCCTTGTTATCGATCTCGCGCTTGAGGGCCGTGCCTTGCAGCCAGATCGAACCTATAACGTCGAATACGCCGGCCGGAGCGTAACGATACAAGCAGGGCCTCTTACGGGCGCTGACACGCCCCCGCTGGCCCGATTGATTCGCTTTTAAACCAAATAAATTGGAATGCGTATTAGTTCGCTTTTCCGCTTACGCGGTCTCGTGATCGTGCCGCTTATCGCGCTCGCCGTCGCGACCGGTTTGAGCTTGCCTGTGACTGTAACTATCGACGGGATTGGGCTCGACATTCTTATCGGCCTGCGCCAACTAGTATTCGGTTCTCGTCATCGCCCTGACGACAGCCCCGTGGCTATCGTCGCGATAGACGAAGAGAGCTATCGCCGCCAACCGCTTGCCGATCGCCCTATCGCCTTGTGGACACCAGAGATAGGGGGACTGCTCAATGCGCTAATTGACGCCGATGCGGCCGTCGTCGGCTTCGATATTGTCCTTCCAACCTCGGTAGAGAGCTTCGCCCCCGGCTATGAGCGTGATTTTCTCCGCGCCATACATCGAGGCGGCACGACCGGGCGGCTGGTGTTGGGTGAGGTCCAGCAGCAGCAAAAGCCGATCCGCCCCTACGCGGGGCAACTAGTCGCCGCCGGAGAGTCTAAATCTTCGGTCCCTCAACGTAACTGAGGACGCCGACGGGGTGGTCCGACGTGTGCCCCTTTTTCTGGCTGGCGACTCAGGACCCCACTCGGCATTTGCCCTCGAACTCGCCGGCCGGTTCCTCGGCGCCGTGCCCGAAGTGACCGCCGACGGTGAGGTCCGTCTTGGCAATCGGATCGTTCAACCCACGTCCAGCCGGGGTCTTCTCGTGAACTTTGACGGCGGAGCAGGCGGCATCCCCCATTATTCTTTTGCCGATCTCGTCGCCTGTGTTGATGCAGGACGGACAGACTTCCTGCGCAAGGCTTTTGCCGGCAAAGTAGTGCTGATCGGCGCCGTCCTCGACGTGGAGGATCGCAAGCTGACGTCCAAGCGATTTGCTACCGCTCCCGATGGCGCTAGCGCCGCCCCGCGCTGCGTCCTGCCGCCGCTCCCCGGCCTTTACCGTGTCGACCTCAAGCGAGCTGTCGTGCCAGGAGTGGAGGTCCATGCGAGCGCGGTGCGAGATATCATTACTGGAGAATGGCTCCGTCCATTGTCGCCGATCGCACGTTTTGTGGCCATCCTGTTTGTCGCTGCGGTCGCCGCAGCCGTCGGACTAGTTTGGCGAACGCGGGTCGCGGCACCTGCGATGGCGGCCTTCGTAGCGGTCTTGGCTGCCGCGAGCTCGATCGCGTTGCAACGGTCGATCGTCATACCGGCCCTCGCAATCACGACGGCCGGGCTTCTGTCGTACGGATTTGCCGCGCTATGGCGGACCGGCATCGTCGAGCGCGATCGACGCGTCCTTGCGCGAGCATTTCGCCTGTACTTGCCGACGACTGCCGTCGATCGGCTCCTGAGCTCCCCGCGCGGGCCGCAACTCGGTGGTGAAATCCGCGACGTTACCGTACTTTTTTCAGATATCGCTAACTTCACCACATTCGCTGAAATGAAAGACCCGCACTCGGTGGTGACCGCGCTCAACGCCTATTTCGGCGGCATGGGTGAGATCATTGAGCGTGAGGGCGGGTTCATCGACAAGTTCGTAGGGGACGCTATCGTTGCAGTGTTTGGCGCCCCAATAGGACCGCCGGACCATGCAGCTGCGGCCGTCCGAGCCGCGCGCGCCATGGTAATCAGCAGCGCGGGCGGGCCATTCGTGACGCGCATCGGGATAAACTCCGGTCCTGTCCTAATCGGAAATATCGGCGCGTCGCGGCGGTTCAACTACACCGTGATCGGTGACACTGTAAATCTTGCCTCTCGTCTCGAGGGAGCCAACAAGGAGTATGGCACAACAATCCTCGTGAGCGGTGATACGCGCGCCGCTGTCAGCACTCTTGCCTTCCGCGAAGTTGATCGAGTCCGAGTAGTTGGCCGCGCCCAGCCGATCAACATCTTCACGCCCCTTTCCGACGGGGCGGCTATGAACGGCGAAACGGATTATACAAACGCCCTCGCGCTCTATCGAGAGGGTCAATTCGAAACCGCTGCCAACGGTTTTACCACGCTCAACGGAGATCCCATTGCCATCGCCATGGCAAAACGAGCACGTTCACTCGCGAAGTCACCGCCGCTTTCATGGGACGGATCGACAATACTCGCGACAAAGTAAGTAGACGCGATAAGAACTCATCGAACTTAGCGGCTTGACCTCGCAGCCACTAATCACGGCAGGGCAGGGGGTATTCCGGCGCCAATCACTAGGATCTGAGTGGCGAGACCCCGACGGAGATCCTTTCCCAGCCGGCGAACTGCGCCAAAGAATTTGGCCAATGGTCCATCGCGCCTTAAGGTGTTGCACCATGCTCAATAGAGCCGGTGTACTTGTTCTGTTAGTCACAATCATTGAAACGGCGGCCAGCGCCCAAGTGCCTTGCGACGGCCGAGCGGACGCGCTCGGCACCGCGCGTGTTCTTAGCATTGACACGACGACGGCCCTGCGAGTCGGCCGCAAGTCTTTTCCGGAGACGCTGCCGCTCGGGGCGAAAGAGGTTGTTTTGACTTTCGACGACGGACCGTGGGCAGTCACGACGCCGCGCATTCTTGACACGCTTAAGAGTGAATGCGTGCGCGCCACCTTCTTTCTTATAGGGCGCAACGCTGTAGCGCACCAAGACCTTGCCCGTCGTGAGATTGCCGAGGGGCACACAGTCGCCTACCATACATTTTCGCATCCATTACTCGGTCGGATGCCGCTAAATGCTGCCAAAGCCGAGATCAACCGTGGATTTGTTAGCACTGATAGCGTGCTATACGGCAAGGCGAATGCTGATCCGATCACTCCATTCTTTCGATTTCCAGGTTTCGTCTCCTCGGCTGCCTTGCTCGACTATCTTGAGCAGCGGGGGATTGTAGTTTTTGGGACGGACGTATGGGCGAGCGATTGGCTTCGGATGTCTGCCAATCAGCAACTCCAGCTTGTCTTTCGGCGCATCGAGGCAGCACATGGAGGCATTGTTCTTTTTCACGACACCAAGGCTCAGACTGCAGCCATGCTCCCTGGGCTTTTGCGAGCACTTAAGGTCGCGGGGTATGGTGTCGTTCACGTGATTCCTGCGCCCCGCCCATCCTCTCTCCGACTACCATGAGCGTCATCAATTCCCTGTCGGATCAGGTGAACGATCGTTATGACTGCAGAGCAAAGACGCGGAGAAAGTGTCCGTCACGCTTTAATTGCGTGTCGGTGCGGCGCTGGCGGAAATTGAGCCGGTCGTCCGGCGTTCCGGCAGTTTGGGTCTTCTGATCGGCGTCGTCCACACGCACGAGGATATCCTTGATTGGGCTATCGGCCCAGGCGTGGTTCACAAAGTCCCGGTGTGAAATATCGCCAGCGGGCAGGAAGGTCACCATGCCCTGCAGACGATCGCGCCGCAGCACCGAGCTATACGGCACCGAGCGTTCGCGCAGCAGCCGTTCAAGATCGGCATTGTGGTGGGCCGTGTGCGGCGTGTAGGAGCTCACGAAGAACGTCGATCGATTGTCGGCGATCCAGTCGGCGAATTTGTCGATCCCGGCGTAGAGCGCATCGAGGAGAACGAGGCCGCGCACGCGCGATCTGACGCCGCCCCGGTCGAGCACGGACAGGGTCGGGCCGAAACCGCCGCTGTAAGCGACGATAACGATCGGCATCTTGGCGAACGCGGCTGCGCTGCGCGGATCTCCATACAGCCGGGCGAGTTTGACGGCGGCCTCGTCGAGGAACCGCTTGAAGCCGTTCGGCTCCCAGAATTTTCCTGCACTGGAGTTGGCGGCGTCGACGGCAAATTGCGGTGCCACCAGCACTGCATTGACGCCAGCCGCCGTGATCTGCGCCGGCACCTGCTGGCGGTCGCGCACGTCGCGGGCGAGGTTGGCGCCGTGGCCGTGGAAGAACACCACCATGACCGCGGGTCGCGTCGGATCGAAGCTCGGCGGAATATGCAGGAGCACGCGATCGTCGCTGAAAGTCTCCGATTCCCAGAGGACGTGGCCGCGGAAATTGACGTGGCCGCGATGGCCTTCGCTGCCGGCGTTCAGGAACGGCCGTCCCGACCCGGGCATGGAGCCATGATATGGGAAGGGTGCCGACTCGAAATCGACGAGGCCGGTCTCGGCGCCGATATTTGAGGGCATGCGCGACGGAACGGGTTCGGCCATCGGCGGTGCTGCGTTTTCGAGAGAGGCGACGCGGACCGGCGGCTTCAGGCTCGGCTTCGGCTGTTTTGCAGTCGCGGCTGCATTTGCAGCCTGCTTGCCTGGCGCGCGGCTGCGTTCGGCAACTCGCGGCTGCAACCGGCCCCATTCATCGGCAACGATACTGGCGGGACTTTCGTCGCCGATGTTCGCGGTGCGGTAGCTCGCGCCTAGTGCAGCGGTCATGCCGGGATCGGTGTTGCGCGCATAGGTCGAACTGCTGAACGGATCCAATTTGCCGATTTCGGTATCGCCCTTTGCCAGCGCTTCGGCCGGCGAAACCAAAATTGGCGACCGGAACTCGCTGAACACCAGCCAACACCAGCCGACCGAGCCGATAAAGAACAGGATCGCTGCGATATGGAGGAGCTTCCGTTCCAGCCTGTCTCTAAATTCGCCGAGGTGTCGCGCCGGCTTTTTGCCGGCGGGCCGGAGATGAACGCGACGAATTTCGATTTGGCCGCGCGGCGCAGCGATACGCGGGGCGGTAAGTTCAAGCCGCCGCCGGACCGCAAGGTCCGTCGTGAAGTGGCGCGCACGAGCAACCTGGGCCGCGTGTGCGGCCGGTCTGCGAATTGTGTGCGGTTTTGGTCCCCCGACCGTGTCCGACACTGTTTCCCCACCCGACACTGCCACTGTCAGTGGAGACTATGTCCCCATTTTGACGCACTAGTGGCTCGGTTTAGGCGGGGGCTCAGAACAGAACCAGAAAAACCCCGCGAGTCGACACCCCAACGATCCGGTCGAGTCGCTCGCCGCGCGCTTTCGCGGCTTCGTCGGCGACCGGGTGGCTGTACCCGCAGGGTTACGATCAGTTGGTAAACTCGGCGTTAATTCCTCGTCGCTGGTGTTCGGTGCGCCCTTCTCGGCGAGCAGGAGGTTGGACTCGTTCTTCCGCCATCGATATCCAACCCCGAAGTCAATTGGGGTGGCTCGACGGAAAAGCTCCGCCATTCCGGGCTGGTAGAAGCCCGCGAATAGGGAGATCGGCCCGCCGTAGCGGCCGAACGGCTGGAGTCGCCATTTTTGCGGATTGAAATAGGCAAGCGGAATGCCGCTATCGTCTTGCAGGAGCGTCGCACTGTGGTCGAGTAGGAATTTGCGCACGCCGCTGAAGGCCCCTTTGTGCAGCAGATAGGACGCGCTCTTAATGAAACTGTCGGCAGGCCCAAGCTTCGCCAGGAACGCCGCAAAGCCGCTCCGCTCGAAGGAGCCATCGGCGAGATTTGTGCTGAAGTAGTAGAGAGTTCTGCTTTGGCCCGTTGCCATCAGAAAAGACAATCTTTACGCCCGGGGCGGCGCTGTGGGCTGCAGTCCTGCCGGCTCTCTTGGTGTCGACGTTGGTGGTGGCCGGTTCATCCCCTGACTGGAAGTTTCCATTTCCGTCGAGGCTTACCAGGCTGACATCGTGAATGGTCTTGCCGGTCCGCGCCAGAAAGACGTAGAGGACGGGCAGAGTTCCGTAGACCGCCCCCTCACGCAGTTCGATCTTCATCTTTTGGGTGATGAAGAAACTGAAGCTGAGCAGCGAACCCATCGAGACCTTAAGATCTCGCAGCTCCGTATCGATGGCCAAAGGACTGAGGTTCATCAGCTCCGGGATGTCGCCGACCGGCTCGAGGCCGGCCAAAACGTATGTCGAGGCGTTGGGAAAGAACGAAGTCGCGTAAAGAAAATCGGGACCGCTGAACATGTACAGCATGGTGTCATGCTTGTCGGTCAGGTGTTCGCGCGAGAACGCGCGGACCTTGGAAAGCGTGCTGCTGTCCTCGCGCGCGAAAATGGAATCGAAATAGCGCGCGTGCTGCTGCCAAGCGGGGTCCTTGGCGAGCGCCGCGAGAGGAGAACCGGACGACGGCGGCAATCCGGCCAGGAAGCGTGCGGTGTCGTTGGCTGTCGCCTGTTCGACGCTTTGCGCCGGCGCGGTACTCAGCGCCAGTGTGACCGCCATAAGGACGGCCGCCATTATTTTAGGCATGGTTACGGACATTTTTTCAGGCCACTTTTTGCGAGGCATCCGACGTTGGGATATCCGATAGCGGGCGGGACAGATAGTAGACGAGGAGCCCGGCGCACATCATGGCGATCCCGGCGAGGGATTGCAGCGGCCGGTTGACGACGAGGTAGTACATCATGAACAGCGTCACGCTGAGAAAAACAAGTGGCGTGACCGGGTAACCCCAGGCGCGGTAAGGCCGGGCCAGGTTCGGGTGGGTGATGCGCATCTTGATGAGGCCCAGCACCGCGAAGAAAGAGCAAAAGGTGAGGCTGAACTGGATGAAGTCCAGCACCGCCTCGAAACTCTGAGTGAGCAGCAAGAGATTCGACACCGCGAGCTGGAAGAGGATGGCGATTGCGGGCACGCCCCGCTTCGACCGGCGCGAGAATAACCGCAGCAGCGGCGTATCCTCGCCCATTGTCATGGTGACGCGCGGGCCGATCCAGGTCATGGCGCTGATGGATGACACGAGGCCGAGACAGATCAGCGCCCCGACGATCCGCCCGCCGAAGCTGCCGAAAATGTGCTTGCCGGCGATAATGGCGACGTCGAGCTGGCCGGCCATCTCCTGCATCGGCGTGGTCATCAGAAAAACGGCGTTGAGCGCGACATAGAGGACAATCACGATCGTTGTGCCCACGAACAGCGCGCGTGGAACAGTGCGGCTGGGGTCTTTAACTTCGCCGCCGATATAGGTCGCCGCGTTCCAGCCTGAATAGGAATACATGACGAACACCAGGCTGATGGCGAATGGCGCGCCGCCGATATGGACGATGTCGGCGGCGCTCGGTGCAAAGGAAATCTGTTGCGTGTCGCCGAGCGCAAAGCCGGCGACGATGAATGCCACAATGAGGATCAGCTTCAGCGCGGTCCAGGCGTTGTGATAGGCGCCACCGAACCGCAGGCCGGAGAGATGCACGAGCGCGGCGAGCCAGATCGCGCCAAGTCCGAGCGCCGCGGGCCAGTTGACGGCAAGACCAAACAACAGCGGAGGTAAATGCGGCACGCTTGCTGTGAAATACGAACCGAACGCCATGGCAGCGAGCGCAATCGGCGCCGCAAAGCCGACCGTTGCTGATAGCCAGCCCGCCACGAAGCCGAACGCCGGATGATACATCCGGCGCAAAAAATTATACTCGCCGCTCGACCGAGGCAGCATAGCGGCGAGCTCCGCATAGCAAATCGCCCCGCAGATCGCCACGATTCCGCCGACGATCCACAGCAGCAACAACGAGAAACCGGACGGAATGTCGGCGACCTGAAATCCAAGACTGGTGAAAACGCCGACGCCAATCGTGTCGGCGACGACGATTGCCGTCGCCGTGATCCAGGAGATCTTGCCGGCGGACAGCCCGCTTGAGGCGGATTGGGTCATTGCGGAACTTCGATCCCCATGCGGGCCGCATTACAGGGTGCAACCCGTTAAAATTCAAGACGTTTTTGCATATTACCGGCGCCGAAGCGGCTTAACGCGCGAACCTTCGCCGCTAGCGAGACTATCTAAGTGAGGCGGCGTTATGGCTCAGCGCACTTGAACCGCTTGTGAACAGCGGATGCGGCGTGCGCAGATGCCCTTTGGATTCGCGGCCCGTTGCGGTCGCGTGCAGTTTCCCGCGGTTTCAGTAAATCGACCGCCGCGGCCATTCTCCCCAGCTCCTGACGGGCCGGTCACGTGGTCTCGGAGCGCAGACGGCGGAGCGTGCTCCTCTTTGCGTCTCGCTCCTGGCCGTCTCGCGTGTCTGCTTTGTGCGGCGACATCGCCCGGATCCGTTGCTGGACGAAAGTCAGCTTCACCACCGCCGAAGGGCCGAGCACGAATGGATAAAGGTCGCGCAGGCCCATGCTGCGGTTGAGTGAATTGACCGCGAACGTAAGCTCCAGCCACGCCTCGACTACGTGTTTTATATCCGTATCGCGCGGGTGGAAATCGAACACCGCGCCGGGGCTCTGCGACCGCTTCGGACTGATGGCCAGCCCGGCGACCCGCGCGGTTTCGAGCGTATCGATCATGTGAAAGTAGTGCGCCCATGTCTCCGCGAAGTCCTCCCAGGGATGCGAACTGGCATACGCTGAAATGAAATGCTGCGACCAATCGGACGGAGCACCCCACGCATAATAGTCCTGGAGCGCAGCCCCATAGTCGCGCCGCTCGTCGCCGAAGATGCGACGGAATTCTTCGAGATGCGGTGTGTTCGCGATCAGCCGGTCCCAGTAATAATGTCCGATCTCATGGCGAAAATGACCGAGGAGCGTTCGGTAGGGCTCGCGCATCTGATGACGGCGGCGCTCACGCTCCACATCGTCGGCTTCCGCCAGATTGATCGTGATGACGCCGTCGGAATGGCCGGTCATCACCGACGAACCGGAAGGTGCGACGTCGGCCAAAAATTCAAACGACAGTCCGGCCGGGCTTTCGGCTTGAGTCTCGACCGGAAGGCGCAGCTGAAACAACGTGTAGAACAGGCGGTGCTTTGCCACTTCCAGGGCCCGCCATTTCTCCAGATTTTCCGCCCATGACAGGTCGGGGATCATCCGATTGTGGCGGCACGCCGCGCAATAGGTGTCGGGCGCCGCTGCCGGCACAAGCCAATTGCACACGCCGTAAGCGGCGTTGGCGCAATACCGATAGAGCTTGTTGTCGACGAGCGCCCGCCACATCTGCTCGGTGGTGCCGGTGTTGTCGTCCGGCTTGAGCGCCGTAATTAGTTCGCGGCCCGGCAAATAGCCGAGCGACAACCCGCAGCTTTCGCAGCGCGTATTCTCGAAATACAGTTCCTGACCGCAATTCTGGCACTGAAAAAGCTTCATTTCCTTCCCGCTGGAACAGGCAGCCGCAATCGGCGGCTGGGCCGCGAATCGCCTAACGAAGATACCCCACCGAAGTTTCCGTTGGCTCCCTTAGCTGCTGCGTTTTCGATCTAATATCTGCATCCTCGTGGATAAAGTGCCCGCAGGCCGGCGTTTGAGTTCGCGCAATCGTACGGACGAGTTAGAACGTTGCCGACGTGGAATCGGAGGACTTTGTGGCCGGAATCACCCACATGGCCGCCTACAGCGACGCGCTGGTCGTGCTCGGAACCGCGGGCGTGGTTGTGCCGCTGGTGTTGCGGTGGGGGTTGAATCCGGTCCTCGGCTACCTCGGCGCCGGCGCGATTCTCGGGCCGCTTGGTCTCGGTTCGCTCAGCAATATCGTCCCCGGCCTTTCCTGGGTCACCGTCACCGACGCCGACAACGTTGCAGGCTTTGCGGAGCTTGGCATCGTATTTCTCTTGTTTCTGATCGGTCTCGAGCTGTCGCTTCCCCGGCTGTCCGCCATGCGCCGCCTGGTAATAGGGCTCGGCGGTTCGCAAGTGCTTCTCACCAGCGCGCTGATCGCCGCCGGCATGCTGGCGATCGTGCGAAGTCCTTCAGAAGCGATTATTCTGGGTGCGAGCCTTTCGCTGTCGTCAACTGCAATCGTGCTTGAACTCCTCTCCAGCCAGGAACGGCTGACGACCAGCGTTGGACGAGCGAGCTTCTCGGTCCTGCTCGCGCAAGATCTCGCCGTTATTCCGATCCTGCTGTTTGTCTCGA
Organism: uncultured Alphaproteobacteria bacterium; assembly: GCA_963847785.1. GTDB lineage: Bacteria > Pseudomonadota > Alphaproteobacteria > Rhizobiales > Xanthobacteraceae > BOG-931. The sequence goes on along the minus strand of CAWKBE010000028.1, from coordinate 59,076 downwards.
TCCTCGCGGCACGCGCCGGCGGTTCTATTCTCGGCAGTCTCGCCACGGCGTTGTTGCAAGCCGCGGCCGCCGTCATCGTGATCGTTATCTTCGGGCGCGTGCTGTTGCGTCCGCTGTTTCGGCTGGTTGCTACCACGCGTTCCAGCGAGCTTTTTATCGCGGCCGTCCTGTTCGTGATCGTTGCCGCCGGCGTGATAGCGGATCAGGCCGGCTTGTCCATGGCGCTCGGCGCCTTCGTCGCGGGGTTGCTGCTGGCGGAGACGGAATACCGCAAGGCGATCGAAGCGACCGTCGCGCCCTTCAAGGGCATCTTGCTTGGCATCTTTTTCTTCACGGTCGGGATGAATATCGACTTCCGCGAGTTTTGGCGCGAGCCGCTTTTGCTCTTTGGCGTCGTCGTCGTTCTGATAGCGGTGAAGTCGCTGTTGCTGACGTTGCTTGGCAGGCTTTTTCGTCTGTCCTGGCCGGTTGCGCTCGAGACCGGCTTGCTGCTTGGCCCCGGTGGTGAGTTCGCATTCGTCGGCATCGGCACGGCCTCGGCCGCCGGTTTGGTTGAGTCGCGGCTGGCGAGCTTCACGCTCGCGGTGACATCGGTCACCATGGCGCTGACGCCACTATTATCGATCGGCGGACAGCAGCTCGCGACGCGGTTGCGGTCGGGCAAGCCTTTGGATCTCGAACTGTCCGCTCGCCCTACCGCCGGACAGGGCCATGCGGTCGTCGTCGGCTACGGCCGCGTCGGCAAAGTCGTGTGCGCTTTGCTGCGCAAACATGGGATTCCCTATGTCGCCGCCGATTCCGATGCGCCGACCGTCACGCGCGACCGCCGCGACGGCCACGACGTCTATTACGGCGACGCCGCCGATCCGCGCTTTCTCGAAACGTGCGGGCTCTCCAAAGCGGCCGGGGTTATCATCACCATCCATTCAGTGCGGCAGATCGACGACGTGGTCGCGCATGTGCGCGAGATGCGGCCCGACGTCCTTATTGTCTCGCGCGCGCGCGATGCCGAGCACGCCCGCCACCTCTATGCGCTCGGCGCAACGGACGCCGTTCCGGAAACCATCGAAGCGAGCCTGCAACTTTCCGAAGCGGCGCTCGTGGGACTGGGAGTAGCAACCGGGCTGGCGATCGCGTCCATCCACGAGAAGCGCGACGAAATCCGGCATGCCCTGCAACAGGCGGCTCATGAAGCCGGGCTGGAAAAAATTCATTCGATCAAGCCGAAGACGCCTAATGTCGGCTGATCCACCGGTCCGGAAGCGCCGGTCGACGTCAATGCTGCCGTGCGCCACGACCCACGAAATTCAGCATATCCGCCGGCCGCGCGGTGGGAAGACGTGAGGGGACACAATGCGCATGCTCGAGCGTGCGCAGGAAATCGGCGAACCAAGTCTGCACCGACGAGGCTCTTAGCTTGGCGATCATCGCGTGCCAGCGCTCCCGCCGCTCGTCGAGGCTCATGGCGAGAGCGGCGGCGATCTGGCGCGCCATCCCATCGATATCGTGAGGATTGACCGAAAGCGCAGCGTCAAGCTCCTTTGCAGCGCCGGCGAATTCAGAGAGCACCAGCACGCCGGGCTGGAACGGGTTTTGCGCGGCCACGTACTCCTTGGCCACCAGGTTCATGCCATCGTGCAGCGGCGTTACCAGGCCAACATGCGCCGCACGGTAGAAGCCGGCCAGCGTCGGCTGCGAGAAGCTTTTGTTGAGGTAGCGGATCGGAGTCCAGTCCACCTCGCCGTGACGGCCGTTCACCTCGCCAACCAAAGCGGCGAGCTCAGCCTTAAGTTCACGATAGGCGCGGATATTGCCGCGGCTGGGGACCGCGACCTGCAACATCGAAACCGTGCGTTTGTGCCGCGGCTCAACGTCGATCATGCGGTCGAACGCGCGCAGACGGTTGGCGAGGCCTTTCGAATAGTCGAGGCGATCGACACCGAGCACGAGCTTTACGCCGTGCAGGCTCGCGCGCAACCGCTCCACATCGGGGCGCGCGTAGGCACGGGCAGCTCGATCGCTGAACTCGTCGACATCAATGCCGATCGGGAACGTAGCAAGACGCGTCAGCCCGCGCGCCGATGTGACCATCCCGTCAAATACGCCGAGGTTGAGCTCATGCTGGAGATAGTTCTCGAAGTTCTGACGATCCTCGTCGGTTTGAAAGCCGATGAGATCGTAGGACAGCATGGCTTCAACGAGATCGGCGTGGTGGGGAACCGCGGCCATCGTGCGGTGGTCGGACCAGGGTGTGTGCAGAAAAAAGCCGATCGGCCGACCGATCCGCAATCGGCGCATCTCCGCGCCCAGCGTGAGAAAGTGATAGTCCTGAATCCAGAAGACCGCGTCCGGTCCGGTAAAACGCAAGAGTGCGCGAGCCATGAAGGCGTTGACTTCGCGGTACGACGCATATTCGTCTGCCGTCACCTGAATGAGATCCGGCCGCGAGTGGAGCGCCGGCCACAAGGCCGAATTCGCGAAACCTTCGTAATAGCCGCGATAGTGCTTCGCCGGCATGTCGACCATCGCGAGCGCTCCCGTGCCAAGCGCCTCGATCCGAGCGAAAGAATCTTGACTCCGCGCTGCATCGGCCGTCTCGCCGCTTGAGCCGACCCAGATTGCGCCGGAATCTTTGACCATCGGGATCAGCGCTGCCGCCAATCCCCCAGCGACCGGTTCATCCGATTTTGCCCGCGCGACGCGGTTGGAAACGACGATCACAGTCACCGGATCCTCCTCTGAATTCCGCGCTGCAACAACGAACTTGGAGGCGATAGGTTCCCAATCCTTTCACTTCATTCATTTTGCGCGGCAGATTTGATCGATCGCGGCGCACCGAATTTAACATTATGATTTAGCGAATATTTTCCCGATGCGAGGGTGAGAAACTGCGATGAGGCGCAAAAATGCGGCCGCAAGATTATAAGCAGGTCTGCCGTGGACTCGCTTATCGCGCGCCGAGGATGAAATCGGCGGCGCGCTCCGCGATCATGATCGTCGGCGCGTTGGTGTTGCCCCGCACGATTTTGGGCATCACCGAGGCGTCGCAGATACGCAGCCGCGGTACGCCGCGCACGCGCAAGTTCGGCTCGACGACCGCACCGTCGTCCGCGCCCATGCGGCAAGTGCCGACCGGGTGATAGATGCTTTTGGCGTAGCGCCGCGCATGCTCGGCCATGTCCTCGTCGGTTCGCATCAGCGGCTCGCCAAGCGGCGAAACTTCCACCGCGCCGAGACGTTGCAACGAGGCCTGACTACTGATCTTGCGCGCCGCCTTGATGCCGCGCGCGAACGCGGCGAGGTCCTCGGGCGCCGACAAAAATCTCGGGTCGAACAGAATCGGGTCCTGCGGAACGGCCGAACGCAGCTGGACCGTGCCGCGCGATTTCGGATCGAGAATGGCCGGATTGATACTGAGCCCGTGGCCGGGCGGGCCTTCTCGCGGCGGGTCGCCGAGCAATTGCGGAATGAAATGGATCTGAATATCCGACCGCCCGGAACCGGTAGTATCGAGGAAGGCACCAGCCTCGACGATGTTGGAGCAAAGAAGACCGCTGCGGAACAGCTGGTATTGGAGGTAATGCCGCGCCGCTTTCAGGCCCCGGTCTTCGCCGAGCAGGCTGATCGGCTCCTTGACCCGGACATAGAACGGTACGTCGAGATGGTCCTGGAAGTTTTCACCGACGCCAGGAAGGTCGCGCACGACCGGGATACTGAATGAGGCCAGATGCTGCGCCGGACCGATGCCCGACAGCATAAGGATTTTCGGCGTCGCCAGAGCGCCGGCAGCCAGGATGACTTCCTCGCGAGCCCGTGCTTCGCCCGTTGCACCGTTCGCGTCGAAAAAGGTGATGCCGGCCGCCGCGCCGTTCTCAGTCACGAGCTTGCCGACCGTGGCGCGCGTGATCACTTTGAGTTTCCGGTCGCCCTGCACGGCACGCAGATAGGTTGCGGCGACCGAGCCGCGCACAGCGTCGCGCTGCGTGACCTGATAGAAGCCGGCGCCCTGCTGGACGGCGCCGTTGAAATCGTCGTTGTAGGGATAACCCGCTTCTTGCGCAGCGCGCAGACCGGCGAAGCTCAGCGGATGGCGAAAGCGGGCATCTGAAACCGGCAGCGGACCCTCGGTGCCGTGGTAGGTTCCAGCAAGTCGCTGGTTGCTTTCGGCGCGTTTGAAAACCGGTAGCACTTCGTCCCAGCCCCACCCGGCACAGCCCATGTCGCGCCATTCGTCGTAGTCGTACGACGTGCCGCGAATGTAGATCATGGCATTGACCGACGAACCGCCGCCGAGCGTGCGGCCCTGCGGCACGGCGATCGGGCGTCCGCCGGCCGCGCTCTGCGGTTCGGACAAGTAGAACTGCACGCGCTCGGTGCTGAACAACCGCACAAAGCCGCCCGGCATGCGCACGAACTGATTATTATCGTCCGGGCCCGCTTCGAGCATCAGCACACTCTTGCCCGCTTTTATCAGGCGGTGAGTCACCGTGCAGCCCGCAGACCCGCCGCCGACAACGATGTAGTCGTATACATTCATCGCCAATTGCCTGCACCCTTAAGGATGCGCTCGTGGACAGGCGCGGAACCTTCGCTCCGGGACGAGATGTCTCAGCCGCGTTTGAGAATCTTCAGCATCAGGTCGGTGAGGCGCCCGAATGGCGGATACAGGAAACGCGATCCGTTCAGCCGGCTCTGCAAGAACACTCCTCTGCGGTGCGAGAAGGTCTGGAATCCAAACTCGCCGTGATAGGCCCCGATCCCGGAAGCGCCGACGCCGCCGAACGGCAGATTCTCCGCCGCGAAATGAAACAGTGTCGTGTTGACCGAAGCGCCGCCGGAAATGGTCCTGCGCAACACCTCGTCGCGTTTGCCTGTATCGGTGCCGAAATAATAGAGCGCCAGCGGTCGCGGGTGACCATTGACATAGTCGATGGCCTGATCGAGCCCACGATAGGTTTTGATCGGCAATACCGGTCCGAAAATTTCGTCGCGCATGACCGCAAGATCGTCGCCCGGCTCGATCACGAGCGTCGGCAAGAGCTTGCGCGTTTCTGCCGGAAGGCTCTCGCGTCCGGGATTGATCTCGACGACGCGAGCGCCGCTTGTCTTGGCTTCGGCTACGTATTGCGCGATGCGCCGGTAGTGCCGATCGTTGACAATCGAGCTGTAATCAGGATTACGCGCGAGCGTTGGATAGAATTTTTGCACGGTCTGCGTAGTGAGTCCGATGAACTCGTCGAGGGTGCGCTCCGGCAGAAGGACGTAGTCCGGCGCGATGCAGGTCTGGCCGGCGTTCAGAAGCTTGCCATAGACGATACTCTCGACGGCGCTCGGCAAGGCTGCATCTTCGCCGAGGATGCATGGCGATTTGCCGCCGAGCTCGAGCGTCACCGGCGTCAAATTCTCGGCAGCGGCTTGCATGACCAGCCGTCCCACCGCCGTTGAACCGGTGTAGAGCAAATGGTCGAACGGCAGCCGTGCAAAGGCTTGGCCCACATCCGGCCCGCCGACCACGGTCGCGACCTTGTCGGCCGGAAACAGTCCGGTCAGCAGCTCTGCGAGGAAATCGGACGTGCGGGGCGTCAGCTCCGACGGCTTGAGCATAACGCGGTTACCCGCCGCAAGCGCAGCAACGAGTGGCACGATCGCGAGGTTGAACGGATAGTTCCACGGGCTGATGATGCCGGCGACGCCGACCGGCTGGTAGAGAATGCGCGCACTGGCCGGCGCCAACTCCAGCCCAACCGAGACCCGTTTCGGCTTCATCCACCCCGCGAGATGGCGTCGCGTGTTGCGGATGGCTGCCTGAGCGGGAAATACCTCACCCAGCTCGGTTTCGTGGCGCGAACGATTGCCGAAATCGGCCGATATAGCTGCCGCGAGGCGATCGCCGCTACGGCCGATCGCATCGCCCAGCTTTTTCAGGTCGCCGAGCCGCGCCTGCAGGGACGGTGCCCCCGCGTGCAGGAATGCCGCGCGTTGCGCGTCGAACACCGCGCGCATATTCGTGACCCCGGGTCGCGTTTCGTTCATAGCGGCTGTCGCTCCGGATAATCTGGACTTTTCCTCGCCGCGGGTTCGCCGCCATCGCGGCAAGCGCGATCTCGCCAGGGCCGCGCGAGCACTTGTACCGTGATCGGCAAACCCGCGCTACCTCGCTCGCTTTCGCGCGCCACATCGCGGCTTACGGGCCGGTCGCATTCCCCCCGCGCGCGCCTTGTCCACGTCGGCGGCGCCTTTGCGCGCGCTCCCGGACGAATTGGCGGTTACGGCGTTGAGTTTGCCGTTAACCGCGCGAAGCCGTCCGACGAAATGCTCGACGACTTCGGCGGACGAGAAGTCCCCACTGGCGATGCCGCCTGCTTCGCGCGCGGACATATCGCGCAGGTCGCGCATTTGCCCTTGCCGCCGGAGTGACTGACGTGTCGGCGAGCGTCATGATTGGTAGGCCCCGGAAGAACTCGCCGGCAAGTGAACCCAGACAGGGGTCGGCTACTGGGTTTGTCAATTTACATCCCTGCTCCGCCGCCAAAAACGCCCTCGCGTCGCACTGCACAAATAATTTTGACGCTCATTCATGGTGCGATGCGAGATACTTCCACCGCGTCGCATCAGAAGATTATTGATCGTTTTCTGACCGGGTTTGCGTTCCGCCGATTTTGTGAGCAGCAATTTTTGTGTGTTGCATGCGTCGAAAACGCGGATCATACTGAACAGAAGACGTTTCTCTTCAGGGACGTCAAGAAGCCAAAGAAGAAAGTCAACCGCTCTGGGAGATGCTCGATGTGCAAGAACATCCTTACCGTCGCCGCCGCGATTGTGATCGTATCAACGGGTTCACTCGTCTCAGCGCAAGCGGGCGGAGGGGCGACCAGCGCTCCGTCAAAATACAACGGAACGCCGCACACGGTGAAGTTCAATCAGGCTCACAATAATCTTCCGGTACAATCGGCAGATTACAGAATTACGGAATTCTCCTCTTCTTCGGCAAAAACGACCGCACCGAAGCGCTGAGGCGAGGAGAGCCGCGCTAGATCGTTTGCTGCTCGCGCCGCTGTGGCCGTTCAGGCGATTTGCATTTCGGTCGAGCGCGCTGCCGCGGCGTCAGGGTTGAGTGACGCGTGAGCCATTGTAGGATTCTTCGCCATTTGCTGTATTAGCATTGGCAACCCACGCACGCACCGTCGGCAAAATATCGGGCAGCAGCTTGTCGACCTCACTCTTGGTCATTCCCGGCCGAACACGCGGGTCATAAAGCATATTCACGAGATACTGGTCGTAAATATCGAAGAAGCCCATCTGCACATCGTCGTTGAACATGGTCCAAGGCACCGAGCTATCGTCGTTGACGAGTCCCAATGCCTGCAGCAATTCCTCATAGGCGCAGTCGTAAAACTGAAACTCCCCGGCGTCGACCGGAAGAATGACTTCAGCACGCCGGATGCGAAAATTCCGATCCTTGGCGATTCCCGATAGACACTGCGGCTGGAGCTTGTGCTGAATCTGCTTGGTTTCCGCCGTTCCGTAACGTGAACGGATCGTCTCGACGAAATCGCGCGTCCGCACCAGCATCACGACGAGATTTGCTTTGCTGCGGTCGGCCGTGATCGCCAAATCGAGATGATCAACGCGGGTGCGAATGTCCGCGACGACCGCCGCGATGACTGCGCTGCGATCGGGGACGCCGCCATCGACTACGAACACTCGGACCGGCTCGTCGAATTTACGGATGCGCTCGACCGGTCGATCGAACTGTAGTTCCGCACGGAATGCGGTCTTGAAGAAGCCGTCCTTGATTTCATCGTTGTTGAAGGAGGTTCGTTGGGACGCGCGTCGAATGTTGACGTCGGAATCTTCTGCTTGAGCGGATCTTGGCATTTCGCCGGCCATGACGCTCGCGAAGGCGGCAATCATGGTCACCCATCGCAGCCGGCCTCGCATACTCCTGCCATCGCAGACTGACGAAAGAGGATTTGCCGATTTTGCAAGCCCGCGACGCATGTTTTCGCCTCGGCAGCCTTCCAAGTGGTTTGCACCAAGGCGAATTTGTCGGTCGCGGCGTAGAAATTCGAGATAGAAAGAGTTGCGATTTTATATAAATAAAATAGTCGGTAAGGATGTCGCCCCAACGCTATCGGCGGCGTTCGCTTCCGGGTTCAGGTTACGATTGATTTGCCGGCGAACCGTGCAGTTTGCGCAGCTCGGTCTTCAGCACTTTGCCGTAATTGTTCTTCGGCAGCGTCTCGAGGAACACGTAGCCGCGCGGGCGCTTGAACCGCGCGATCGCGGAAAGGCAGAGCGCATCGAGTTCTTCGGCGGATACTATTTGCTCCGGGCGCGGCACCACGCAGGCGACCACCTCCTCCCCCCACTCCGGGTGCGGGCGGCCGATGACGGAAACCTCGAATACGCCGGGATGGCGCAGCAGCACTTCTTCGACTTCGCGCGGATAGATGTTGCTGCCGCCGCTGATGATCAGATCCTTGGATCGGTCCTTCAGGGTAAGGAAACCCTCCTGGTCGAACGCCGCCATATCACCGGTGTGCAGCCAGCCACTGCGCAACGTCTCGGCGGTCGCCTCGGGATTTCTCCAATAGCCGGCCATCACGACTTCGCCGCGAACCTGGACTTCGCCGATTTCGCCGAACGGCAGCTCGCGATCCCCGTCGTCGGCGACGCGTACTTCAACATTGACGCGCGGCAGTCCGACCGAGCCCATGATCTCGCGCCAGCGCGGCCGGGAGCGGTCGGCGTGAAACTCCTTCGACAAGGCGGTGATGGTCATGGGCACTTCACCCTGACCGTAGATTTGCGCAAATTTCGGGCCGAGCAGATCCAGGCCGCGGAGCAAAGTTTCGAGATGCATCGGCGCGCCGCCATAGATGATGGTGCGCAAGCCGCGATGATCGGCGCCGGCGAAACCTGGGTGGTTGAGGAGGCGGCTCACCATTGTCGGCGCCGCGAAGAAGCTGACATTGCCGTGCATCGGCAGAAGCGTCGCGATCTCTTCCGGGTCGAAGCCGGCGCTCTCGGGAATAATCGTATTCGCCCCCGTGGCAACATAGGGCAGCCCGTAGCAGCCCGAACCGTGCGACATCGGCGCTGCGTGGAGGACGCAATCGCCTGGCCGGACCGGTTCGATCTCGGCAAAGTAAGCGAGTGTTTGCGCCATCATGATGCCGTGCGTCAGCATCGCGCCCTTGGGACGGCCTGTCGTGCCGCTGGTGTAGAACAGCCAGGCGAGATCGTCGGATCGGCGCGGCACCACGTCGATGCCTTCGCCCTGGAAGAGTTGCCGCCAGTCGGCGCTGTCGGTGACGATCGTGCGGCCGTGTGGCGCGACGTCGCCGGCGCGATCGGGACTGGCCAGAACCAGCGCCGCTTCCGTATTGCCGAGGATATAACCGAACTCCTCGCTATGGAGCTTGGCGTTCATCGGCACCGCAACGAGGCCGGCATGCCAGATGGCGAATATCGCCTCGAGGAATTCCGGACGGTTGGTCATGGCGATGGCCACCCGATCCTCCGGCCGGCACAGCTCCAGCAGATTGCCGGCGAGCGCGCGCGATCGCGCCGCCCATCGCCGATAGGTGGAATATGTTGTTCCGCCGATCGCGATCGCCGACCGATCGGGGGCCGCGCGTCCCCATTTATCGACCCAGGCAGCGAGGTTCATCGCACGCGCCGCCCGATTCGATCAGGGCGCGGGTTTGGCGTCGATGAGCACGGCCGCGAGCAGGCAGGGCTTGCCGCTGCGGTTGACCCAGGCGTGATTGGTGCCGCGTTGGACGATGCAGTCGCCGGCATGAAGCTCGACCTCGCCTTCTTCCATCAGCATATGCATCGATCCGGAGATTACCACGAGGTAGTCGATCGAATTGGTCTTATGCATGGTCGGGTGCTTGGCGGAATCTTCGGCGCTGGGCTTGTGCGTGCTGCCGAGCTGTCCGAAGGTGGCGCCGGCATCGATCTTCGTCCCGGCGGTCTCCGGCGGAATCTCGACAACACGGAAGATAGTACCTGACGGCGTTGGGTCGTGGCGCATCGGCCGCAGCGAGCGGTCCTTCGCGCCATCATTGCTCACGGGCATTTCGTCCGTCACCCAAACTTCCGTGACGCCGAGGCCGGGCCAGCCCTTGATCGCGGTCACGTTGGGTGCGTGATCGTTGAACAGAATGGTGGCCTTGCCGGCGGCGTTATGCCCGGTGACGATGCGGCGGATTTTCTGCAACATGTTTCCTCCAGATTCGTTCGCTTCAGACGCGCAGGATGCGATTGCGCAATACGCCGATTTTTTCGACTTCGAGCTCGATGATCTCGCCGGGTTCGACATAGCGTCCTATCTCGAGGCCGGAGCCATTGCCGACGGTGCCGGAACAGAACATCTCGCCCGGATAGATGGTTTCGTCGCGTGAGACGAAAGCGATGCAATCCTCGTATTTCCAATGCATCTCGCGTGAATTGCCGCGGCCGCGCTCCTCGCCGTTGACGCGCACGACCATTTCTAGTGCGTAGGGATCGGGGATTTCGTCGGCAGTGACGATGCAGGGACCGATCGGATTCGAACAGTCGAAATCCTTGCCTTTGCCGGGCCCGAGATTGCTGAGCATTTCCAGGGATTGCTCGTCGCGGGCGGAAAGATCGTTGAAGATCGTGTAGCCGAAGATATGGGCGCGGGCTTTGTCCTTGGGGATGTCGCGGCCGGGCGTGCCGATGACGCAGGCGAATTCCAGTTCGTAATCGATGGTTTTCGAGTAGGCAGGCCAAGTTACGTCCGTATCAGTGCCGCAAACGGCAAAACGGCTCGGCTTGTAGAAACTCGGCCGCTCGTACCAGATTTTCGGCGGCTTAAAGGCTCCCTGTTTTTCCAGCTCGCGCAGCGCTTTTTCCGGATCGGGGGCGGTCGCGGCCTGCACCTTGCGCAGGCGGGTGAAGGCTTGAATGAGATGCTTCTCGAAGCAGAGGAAGTCGCGCATTTGCGGCGGCTTCGGCAGCGGCGCCAAAAGCTTGACTGAGGTGGTCTCGATCACGCCGCGCCCGCTGCGCTGCGCTGCCGCGGCGATCTCGCGGGCGCGGATCAGCGCGGCGTCGCCGCCTTCGATCAGCGCCTGCATGCTGTCGAGCGATGGCGCGGCATCGCCTCGCGCCGCCGCGAAATCGACGATCCGGCTGTCGTCGTCGACAAGGGCGCCGAGACGTGCGGCGCCCGAGGCCGCGAATGTGACGAGCCTCATCCGCCTCTCCTCCCAATATCGATCGCTTGCCGCGATCTTGATCATTCGTATTATTATATTTAATTGAATGTTGAAATTACGGTAGAGTCAAGCGGGGGCGACGACGGAGATGCCCGATATTTTCGCTGCGGAGTTGCGCTCGACCATGAAGACGAAAGCCGCTGTGGCCCGTAAGCCTTCCCGTACTTCCGCGCCGACCAGTAAACCATCAGGCAAACCGGCGCCGGGCGCCGGACGCAGTGTCGCCCGGCGCGGGGACACGACAAGGCTCTCGATCCTCAATTCCGCCGAGCGCTGCTTCGGCGAAAGTGGATTCGACGGCGTATCGCTGCGCACGATCACCGAAATGGCCGGCGTGGACCTGGCGCTCGTGAACTATCATTTCCGCAGCAAGGAAAATCTGCTGCATGAAGTGATCGCGCGTCGCGCGCGTGTCGTTCACGACGAGCGGGTGAGGGCGCTCGAATTGGCGCGGCAAAAGGCCGGTACGCGATCGCCGTCGATCGAGGCGATTGTTACCGCTTTTCTTGAGCCGCTGCTGCGTCGCCTGGCGGGCGGCGATCCGGGCTGGCGTCACTACGGCAGCCTCATATCGCAGCTCGATGTATTGCCGAAATTCGTGACTTTGGCTGGTGACGTGCTCGATCCGACGGCGCTGCACTTCATCAATGCGCTGCGGCTTGCTTTGCCCGACACTCCGCAGCGATCGATCTATTGGGGTTATATGTTTCTTATCGGATCAATGGTGCAGGTCATTTCGGCGACCGGCCGCATCGAGCGATTGTCGCGCGGCCTCTGCCGCTCGGACGACATCGACACTGCATTACGCGAGCTCGTCCCATTCGTCAGCGGGGGATTACGCGCGTTCGGTTCGCAACCCAAATAGGAAGCGAACTGCTGACCCAGCAGGTCGGGCTAATTTTGACATTTTCTCATAACACTTTCGTCGGCCAATCGACCTATATTGCGACTTTCGCAAACCGAGGGAGATCAGGCTATGGGTTTAATCGAGTCCTCAATGGAATGCAGAATGGGCCGCACGGGCCGCGCAGTTCCTCCAGTTCCGGCGGCGGAGGAAGGTCGCGCCGACTTTGTCCCGCCGCCCGTTCGTCCTTCGCGCCTTTCCGGCGCCTTCGGGGCGACGGTGCGCGCTCTATTTGTGGTGATGCTTCAAGTATTCGTGCAAGGACGCCACGCCCGTTTCTTTCAGCAAGTTCTTGAGCATCATGTCCTTGCGGCGGCCCTTTGCGAAGCCCGGGCCATATTCCTTTCGCAAGGCGGCAACCTTGGTGTTCCCGTGCTTACGTTCAATTCGCCCGCTCTTGTCGCGATGACGATGGTCGAGACCTGATTTCGACTTTGCCATGCTGGCGCCCCTCCGGTAATCGTGCCATCGCGACGGGACAGCCCATACCTGCCCACCGCTGGCGAGAGCAGGATATCCGGCTTGACGTGAATTGCAATTTCGCCCGTCAGCCCGGAATTTGAGCCTTGGAGAAGCCTCATGAGACGCGCAATCTTGGTATCCTCGATACTGACCTCCGCCGGTGTTTTGGCGACCGTGATCGGACCCCACGCCATGAGCAAAGAGCCTCGTTTTCCGCTGCTCACGATGGATCAGCTTACCGACCAACAAAAGCCGTTGGGCGAGCAAATCGTGAAGGTATCCAGCGTCGGTCTTGGCGGACCCTACAATCCACTGCTGCGGAGTCCCGTGCTCGGACAAAGAATGTTCGATCTTCTCCATTATCTGCGCTGGGAGACATCGGTTCCGCTCAAACTTAATGAATTCGTCATCCTGATCATCGGTCGGCAGTGGCGCTCGCAGGTGGAGTGGTTCGCGCACGCGCCACTCGCCATCAAGGCGGGATTGTCGCCGGACATCGTTTCCGAGCTTAAAGCCAATAGGCGACCTTCGAACATGCCGGCGGAAGAAGCGGCGGTTTATGATTTCGTCACGGAGCTGACAACGAAGCACGAAGTTTCGGACGAGACCTTCAATCGTGCGAAGACGCTTCTCGGCGAGCAGCAGGTCGTCGATCTGACGGCCGTTGCCGGTACCTACATCGCCGTCGCGATGCAGTTGGCCATGAGTGAAGGCAGTGTGCCGCCCGGCAAGGAATTGCCGTTCAAGCCCGGCGAGCCGTAAGTCGGGGGATATTCATGCAGCGACAGGACAATCTGGATCAGTCGATTTCCATGCGCGATCTCGGGGTGAAGTCGCACCTCGAAGCGCTGCTGACGACGGTCGGTCCCGTCGCGGGGCTGCGTGTGATCGATATTGGCTGCGGCGAGGGAGAGCTTACGCGGGCGGTCGCAAAGCTCGGCGCCAGGATCGTGGGCTACGATCCGTTTATCGCCGGGACCGAAACCACAGCGTATGGCGCCGGAAGCTTTCGCCTCGCCACGGCGGCGGCTGATGCCATTCCCGAACCTGATCACGAGACCGACCTCGTACTTTTCATTTTTTCGCTGCATCACGTGCCGGGTGAAAAGCTTAAGGGAGCGCTCGCGGAGGTCCGCCGGTTGTTGCGCCCGTCGGGCAGGCTTTACGTCGCGGAGCCTCTGGCGCAAGGCCCGCATCAATACATTATGGAGTTGTTCCATGACGAAACCGCGGTGCGAAAGGCCGCTGCGGATGCGCTTGTTCGTTTCGCGCGGCCGAATTTCGCTGCGGAACAAATTCTGACATACACCGAAGTGCGACGCTTTGCCGATTTTGATGGCTTTGCTGCGCGCATGATCGCCAACATGCGGTTCAACGGCTACACTAAGGAAGCTGTTCTGGCGCCCGCCGTGCGCGGCCGCTTTGAAGAGACTTACGCCGCGCACGGCGGCAGGTTCGATCAGCCTGTCCGGATCGATTGCTTCGGTCCTGCGCGCTAGACGTATCGCTACGCCGATCCCCAAACATCGTGCGCCGTTTCGACAATGAGGCGCAGCTTTGCGATCTCGTCATCGACCGTCATCACGTTGCCGCCGATGCCGCTCGAAAAGCCACACTGCGGCGATAGGGCCAGTTGTTCCACCGGTGCATAGCGGCCGGCTTCGTCGATGCGGCGTTTGAGCTCGTCCTTGGTTTCGAGTGCCGAGCTTTTGGTCGTGACCAGACCGAGCACGGCGATCTTGCCCTTCGGCAAGAAGCGCAGCGGCGCGAAGTCGCCGGCGCGCGGCGAATCGTATTCGAGGAAATAGCCGTCGATCTCGATCTCGTTGAAAAGAAGTTCCGCGATCGGATCATAGCCGCCTTCCGCGACCCAGGCGCCGGCGAAATTACCGCGGCAAAGATGCATGCAAACGACCATGTCGGCCGGCCGCCCGGCGATCGTGTCGTTCAGGAGTTGGGCGTAAGTCTTCAGCAGCGTATCCGGATCCTCGCCGATATTGCGGACCTGCCTGCGCAGCTCAGGATCGCATAAATAAGCGAGGTTAACCTCGTCGATCTGCAAATAGCGGCAGTCCGCCTCCGCGAGATCGTGAATTTCTTCGCCGTAGACGCGCGCCAGATCGGCATAGAATCCATCCATGTCCGGATAGGCCTCGTGGTCGATCGCTGCGCGACCGCCGCGGAAATGCATGGTCGTCGGTGATGGAATGGTGATTTTTGGAGTGGCGTGGGCGACGGACTTGAGGAACTTGAAATCCTCGATGAAAATGCCGCTCGGGCGGCCAAGCTTGCCGGTAACTTGCAGCGTCGGCGGCGAATGGTCGCGCATACCGGCAGCCGAGTGAAAGCGCACGGTGAGTTTAGAGGCGACCTGCCGTACATTGTGGAACTTGACCAGGAAATCGCGCTGCCAGAATGTGCGATTGTATTCGCCGTCGGTGACGAGGCGTAAGCCGATGTCCTCCTGCAACCGTACCACGTCGCGGATCGCTTCATGCTGGATGCGGGTGAGCTCCCCCGGCGCGATCTCGGCTTTTTCCGCGGCCTGCCGTGCGCGGATCAGCGCTTCGGGACGGATAAGGCTGCCGACATGCTCGGCACGAAACGGCGGTCTGGTTCGCGCGAACATGGATCATATGCCTCTTTGAGCCGTTTCAACCGCGATGGCATTCGGCGTACAAGGATCGCAATAATCGCACGAGATCTGCCAACGGAAACTTGCCAACGAGATTACCATGAGCGCACATAGTGTTCCCCAGGCTTTGGGTTATGTCGGGATCCGCGCCAAGGATTTGGACGACTGGGCAAGCTACGGCTCGGGTCTGCTGGGACTGCAACGCGTCGACAAATCGCGCTCCACGCTTGCCTTCCGCATGGACGATCGCAGGCAACGCATTGTCGTCGAGGCCGATGGCGGCGAGGGTATCGGCTTTTTCGGCTGGGAGGTCGCGGACGCCGCGGCGCTCGATGCGCTTGCCGCGCGGCTTGAGAACGAGCGGATCAACGTGGCGCGGGGAGCGGGCGCTCTCGCCGACGAACGGCACGTCAAGGATCTGATCGTGCTCAACGACCCGGTCGGCAACAGGCTCGAGGTTTTTCACGGCGCCGAAACGACGGCGGAGGCGTTCAAGCCCGGACGGTCGATTTCCGGGTTCCGCACCGGACCGCTCGGGCTCGGTCATGTGGTGCTGAACGTCGATACGGCGGAGACGGTCGACCGGATGTCGTCGTTCTATTGCGACGCGCTCGGTTTCCGATTGACGGACTTTTACTCGCATCCGTTTGCGGCCCGTTTTCTGCACGTCAATCAACGCCATCACAGCCTGGCTTTTGTCCAAAGCGGCAAGAACACGGTGCATCACATCATGATGGAACTGTTCAGCTTCGACGATGTCGGCCAGGGCTACGATCTCGCTTCGGGCGAAGAGGGCCGCGTGGGCGTGACGCTCGGCCGCCATACCAGCGATTTCATCACGTCGTTCTATTCCTTTACACCGTCGGCCTTCATGGTCGAATACGGTTGGGGCGCGCGCTTGATCGACGTCGACATCTGGCAGGCCTACGAACGCAAGGAAGGACCAAGCATGTGGGGTCACGATCGCGGCTGGCTTTCGGCCGAGGATCAGGCCAAGGCCCGCGCGTTGCGCCTTGCCAACGCGGCAAACGGGTATCGCCGGCCGGTCCAGGTGATGGAAGGCAACTACGAGGTGGCCGGCGTTTGCCCGTGGTGGGACGGCATCAGATCGAAAACCGCGGCTCGATAACGCGAGGCGCGCAGCAACTAAGCTTGCATCGGCCAAAACGCCGGCCAGGGTAAATCGCCATGGGGAAAGACCGTCTCGCAGCGTTCAGTGACGGCGTCATCGCCATCATCATCACCATCATGGTGCTGGAACTTCATGTTCCGCATGGCGCCGATTGGCAGGCACTTGCGGCAATAGCTCCGAGCTTCCTGACCTATGTGCTGAGCTTCGTTTACGTAGCGATCTATTGGAATAACCATCATCACCTTCTGCACACCGTGGCGCGGGTGGATGGAGTCATTCTCTGGGCCAACTCTTATTTGTTGTTCTGGCTCTCGGTCATCCCGGCCGCGACGGCGTGGATGGGACAAAATCTCCTCGCGCCCGTGCCGACCGCGGTCTATGGCGGCGCGCTGCTGATGCCGGCCATCGCTTACTCTCTGTTGCAAAAGGCGATCATTCACCAGCAGGGCAAACACTCGGTGCTGGCCAAGGCGCTTGGCAGCGACTTCAAGGGCAAGATTTCGCCGATACTCTATATCGCCGGCATCGCGCTTGCCTTTGTCAGTCCGTGGGTGTCGATGGCGGTCTATGTGCTTGTCGCGGTTCTGTGGCTCGTTCCCGACCAGCGCATTGCCAACGTTATCGGTCGTGACTAGTTCACGGAGCGCGGTGTGCTCCGTGAAATGATCAGCGCACCAGTACGTTGCTGAATTGCCAGGAATCGTCCCGATCGATGCTTTCAGGGAACAGCACGCCGCGCCCGTCGGCAGGCGTCCATTCGGTGTAGCGTCCGATGACCGGCCCGAGATAGGGCCGCTGGATTTCGAGGCAGCGCCCGAAATCCATCTCGTCGGCCTCGACGATGCCACGGTCGGGATTCTCTAGCATCCAGACAACGCCGGCGAGCACTGCCGACGTGACCTGCAATCCGGTCGCGTTCTGATAGGGCGCGAGCTGCCGGGTTTCCTCGACGGAGAGCTGGGAGCCGTACCAGTAGGCGTTCCTGGCGTGACCGTAGAGGAGCACGCCGAGCTCATCGACGCCGTCAACGATGTCCCGCTCGTCCAGGATCTTCCATTCGGGCTGCGGCTGCCACGCCGCTCCCGCCATCTCGTGAAGCGATAGCACGGCGTCGTCGCACGGGTGATAGGCGTAGTGGCAGGTCGGCCGGTAGACGGCTTTGCCGTCCTCACGCAGGGTGAAGTAATCCGCAATCGAGATCGACTCGTTGTGGGTGATCATGAACGCGTGCTGTGCCTGCGCCGTCGGCGTCCAGGAGCGCACGCGCGTCGCGGCGCCCGGTTGCGTCAGATAGATTGCGGCATCACAACCGAATTCGTGGCGTCTGCCGTTTGCCGGCATCTTCTTCTCGTGTGTGCCCCAGCCGAGCTCCGCAGGCTGCAAGCCTTCGGAGCAAAAACCCTCGACCGACCAGGTGTTGACGAACATGCCGCGCGGCTTCGGATCGCGCGCGCGTTGGGTATCGCGTTCGGCAATATGGACGCCCTTGACGCCGGCGCGTTGCATTAATCGCGCCCATTCCTCACGCGTTTTCGGTTCGTGGAAAGTCAGGCCGATTTCGGTGGCGACGTCGATTAGGGCCTGCTTCACCAACCACGAGACCATCCCGGGATTGGCGCCGCAGCAGCTCACGGCGGTGACGCCGCCTGGCCGGCGCCGGCGCAAATCCAGCAAGCCTTCGCGCAGGGCATAATTCGAGCGTGCCGAGATCGTCAGATTGCGGTCCGTGTAAAGTCCCGGCCATGGCTCGACCACGGTGTCGATGTAGAAGGCATCGATATCCTTGGCGAACGCCATCAGATCGACCGACGAGGTATCGACCGAGAGATTGACAATCATGCCGCGGCCCGGTCCTCCGGCGAGGAGCGGGGCGAGCACGTTGCGGTAGTTGTCCTTGGTGATCGCGGCGTGGATGAAACCGAGCTTGCGATCGTCCAAGAGTTGCCGATCCTCATCGTCGGGCGCGATTACGACGAATTTCTTGCGGTCGAAGGCGATATGCCGCTCGATCAGCGGCAGCGTTCCTCTGCCGATCGAGCCGAAGCCGATCATGACGATCGGTCCGTCGAAGCGCGCGTGTAGCGGCCAGGCGGTCGATGCTTTGGTCATGGCATTCATGTTCGTCGTTCCCAAATTTTGAGTGATAGTCAAGCGGCGCGACGCGCTTCGTTGCGGTCAAGATGCGCGATGAGCGCGTCGAGGCTCGGCGTCGGCGCGATGCGACCGGTTGCAGTGACAAGACCGCGCGCACCGTCGAGTGCGCCGACCACAAGCTCGCAGCCGAGCAAGCGGTCGCGCTCGTAGGGACCGGGCAGCCAGAGTGTGCTGGTCTTCTCCGTCGAAAAACCAAAACGCCCGTAATAGTCGGCGTCGCCCAGCAGGAGCACGGCACGATGCTTGCGCCGTCGCGCCGCTGTCACGGCGCGCCGCGTCAGGGCGCTGCCGATTCCGCGGAAACGCCAGGCTTCGTCGACGGCAAGGGGGCCGAGCAGCAAGGCCGGCCGATCCGGTCCGGCGCAGACGTGCCAGACCCGGACCGTGCCAATAACGTCGCCGTCGTGTTCGGCAACAAGCGAAAGCCCATCCGCAGGGCAGCGGCCTTCGCGCAGCCGTTCCGCGGTTTTCTGAATACGCGCAGGACCCCAGACACGATCGAGCAGATCGTCACGCGCGTCGATATCGCCGAAACCTTCATTACGGATTGTCACCATGACACGCTCCTTCCGCGCTCGCCGGCGTCGTCAGTTTGAGGAGGGTTGATGGTGGGAGCCGGCCGGAGCCGGCTCCCGGCGTGGTCAGATGCAGCAGCCTAAATGTGGAACGTTTTCAACGGCGCGAAGCCGTTGAAGGCCACGGACGAGTAGGTCGCCGTATAGGCGCCGGTTCCCTCGATCAGCACTTTGTCGCCGATCTCAAGGCTCACCGGCAGCGGATAGGGCAGCTTCTCGTACAGGACGTCCGCCGAATCGCAGGTCGGGCCGGCGAGTACGCAAGGACCGACCTCGCCGTCACGCTTCGTCTGGATCGGGTAGCGGATCAACTCGTCCATCGTTTCGGCAAGGCCGCCAAATTTGCCGATGTCGAGATAGACCCAGCGTACGTCGTCGTTCTCGCTCTTCTTCGAGACGAGCACGACCTCGGCCTCGATGACGCCGGCGTTGCCGACCATGCCGCGGCCCGGCTCGACGATGGTCTCCGGAATGCGGTTGCCGAAGTGTCGCCGCAGTGCACGGAAGATCGCCGCGCCGTAAGTTTTAACCGTCGGCACGTTCTTGAGGTACCTGGTCGGGAACCCGCCACCCAAGTTGACCATCGACAACGTCATGCCCCGCTCTCCGCAGTCGCGGAACACCGCGGCAGCGGACGCGAGCGCGCGATCCCAGGCGTGCGGGTTGCGCTGTTGCGAACCGACGTGGAACGAGATGCCGTAGGCTTCGAGACCGAGCCGATGAGCATGCTCGAGCACGTCGATCGCCATGGCGGGCTCGCAGCCGAACTTGCGCGACAGCGGCCACTCCGCCCCGACGCAGTCGGAGAGGATGCGGCAGAAGACGCGGCTGCCCGGCGCTGAGCGCGCGATTTTCTCGACCTCGGCCTGGCAATCGAGCGCGTAGAGGCGCACGCCCAGCGCATAGGCCCGGGCGATGTCACGCTCCTTCTTGATCGTGTTGCCGAATGAGATGCGGTCGGCGGTGGCGCCGGCGGCGAGCACCATCTCGATCTCCGGGACCGAGGCGGCGTCGAAGCAGGAGCCGAGGCCGGCCAAGAGCGACAACACCTCCGGCGCCGGGTTGGCCTTCACGGCATAGAATACGCGCGTGTCGGGCAGTGCCTTGGCAAAGCCGAGATAGTTCTCGCGGACGACATCGAGATCGACGACAAGGCAGGGCCCGTCGTCTTGACGATTACGCAGGAAGTCGCGGATGCGCGCGGTCATGGGCGCTCTCCTCACCAGGTTCAATGAGCCTCGCGGCTCCGATTGAAATTAGGGGCGAATTAGTTCGCCCGGCGTCAGCGGGTGAGGATCGGCGCCTTGCCGCGCGGTGGAGACACGGACAAAAGCGACGGGCCTACACCCGAAGATGCTGCCTTGGCTTGGAGCGGGAAGACCCGTTCCGCACGGCCGGCAAGGATGGACAAGCCTCTGCGGTGTCGACCTTTGGAGGGCCGACGAGACCAGAGAAGCCCGCTCCGTCGTTGCTTTAAGCCGCGTCCCCCGTTGAGCGCGGGGTGCGCCGGTTTCGCCTCCGGCTGCCGGTTAAGTGGTTCGGAGCTCAAGCGGTCAAGAATTTCTCGCGAGAAAACTTGGCGTTTGCTCCGGGCGGCTGTCCGGCCTCTTGTCCGGATGCCCACCAACCGACACGCGGCCACAGGCACGTGCGAAATTGGGCGGAGGCGACATAAGCGCGTTAGCCACGCGATGCAAGAGTTTTTTGCTGTTACGCGGATTTTTTTCGCGCGTCCGCGGCGAAATGGTTACGCAAGCGTTGCGACAGCGCGCGCGAGGCGTCGCGTCCGAACAGACGCAAAGCGCTCACCGCGCTCGCTCGTCGTACGTCAGGCAATCGCGCCCATGCTTGTCCACTATGCCAAACCGGCACAGTATCGGAGCTTAAAATCA
The DNA here is from genome assembly GCA_963847785.1 of uncultured Alphaproteobacteria bacterium. GTDB lineage: Bacteria > Pseudomonadota > Alphaproteobacteria > Rhizobiales > Xanthobacteraceae > BOG-931. Next base: position 38,067 of record CAWKBE010000028.1, on the reverse strand, counting down.
GCGGCAGCAGCGGAGGCAACGGCCAGGATGACGGCGATACTCGATCGCGAAACGAGCCTCTCGATTTTCGAGCGCATGCTGACGATGCGCCATTTCGAAGAGGCCATTATTCTCCTCTATAATGAAGGGCGCTTCGCCAGCCATTATCACATCTATATCGGTCAGGAGGCGACTGGCGCCGGCGTGCTCGAAGCGCTTGGCGACGAGGATATCATCTGCACGACGCATCGAAATCACGGCCACATCGTTGGGCGAGGCAGCGACTCGGGACGCGCAATGGCGGAAATTCTAGGGCGCGCGACGGGATTCAACGGCGGGCGCGGCGGCACGCTGCATATCTCCGACCCTTCGCGCGGCTTTCTGTCGACCTCGGCGATCGTCGGCGGCTGCGCCGGCCTCGCGACCGGGGCCGCCTACGGCCTCAAGGTGAAACGTGAGCCGCATGTCGCGGTGGGCTTCTTCGGCGACGGAGCGCTCGAGGAGGGACTCGTACTTGAGGCTTTCAACCTCGCCGCGCTGTGGAAGCTCCCTGTCGTCTATGTCTGCGAAAACAATTCCCCCGGGGCGGTGGGGCCACAACAGGGCGGCTACCCGACTGCAATAACGGCGGTCGAGAGCTTCACCCGGCTGCCCGCCGCCTACGGCATTCACGCGGTCAGGGTCGATGGCGCAGATGCGGCCGCCGTCCATGCCGCCGCGCGCGAGGCGGTAGCGCGTTGCCGCGCCGGCAACGGGCCGGCATTTATCGAGGCGGTCACGCTGCGGTGGCCGGGCAGCAGTCCGTTGTGGCCGGAATTGGCAACCACATTCGATCTCGATCAGGCCTGGAATCCGGCGCTGATTGTCGGACCGCAATCCGACTGGATCCGCGGCCACGATCCGTTGCTGCGGGCGGCGCGCGAGATTGTCGCGCAAAAGTTCGCCGACGCCGGCCAATTGAAGGCGCGCGACCGGACGACGCGCGAGCAAATTGCGGCGGCCGTGGCATTTGCGATCGAAAGTCCGATGCCTGCGCCTGAAACGGCTATCACCGACGTGTTCGCTTGAGCCGCCCCATGCGCCGAACCAGCTACGCCGCGGCGATGGTCGAGGGGCTTCGCGCCAGCCTCGCCTCCGATCCGCATGTGAGTCTCGTCGGCAGCTATGTGCTCGGCCTCGGCCCGAAGCGCGTGCTGATGGATGCGATCCGCGCAGAGTTTCCCGATCGCCTCTACGACCCGCCGACCTCGGAGGCCGCTCTTGTCAGTCTCGGCGCCGGCGCGGCGATGGCCGGCGCGCGACCGTTCGTCGATATTGGCACCGGGAGTTTCAGTTATGTCGCCTGGTCGCCGCTCGTCAACGAGGCGGCGGTCGCGCGCTATATGTCCGGCGGGCGATTGCGTGTCCCCGTGGTATATCATCTGCTTCACGGCCTGCGCGGTGGCGGCGCGGCGCAGCACAGCCATAGTCCGCAGGCGATGTTGTGGAACGCGGCCGGACTCGAGATCGTACTGCCGTCGAGCCCGTACGACGTGAAGGGTCTGTTGCGCAGCGCCATCAAGAGCGACAATCCGACCGTGTTCATCAATCACGCGCGGCTGATGGACATCGAGGGCGATGTCCCCGAGGGCGATTATTCGCTGCCGTTCGGCAAGGCCGACATCAAACGGTCGGGTCGCGACGTGACCGTTGTCGCTACCTCGTTCGTCGTGCAAACGGCGTTGATCGCGGCCGAGGAGCTCGCAGTCGAAGGCATCGAGGCGGAGGTGCTCGACCCCCGGACGCTGGTTCCGTTCGATCGTGCCACGCTCATCGATTCGGTGCGGCGGACCGGGCGGCTCGTGATCGTCGACGAAACAAATCTGAGCTGCGGCGTGGCCGCCGAAGTCGCTGCGATCGTCGCCGAAGACGGTTTCGAGTTTCTCCGGGCGCCAATTGCGCGCGTCACCCGGCCTGACGTACCGACGCCATTTTCCAAGCCGCTCGAGGATGCGATCACGCCATCGGCGGAAAAAGTTGCGGCAGCAGTGCGGCGCGTGCTCGGACGGCGTGGCAAAGGTCATCCGCGCCAGTAGCGGTCCTCCCAGCTGCGCGACAGCCGCATCGCCGAGAGAATGAGGCCGGCCATCGAATAGGTCTGCGGGAAATTGCCCCACAGCTCGCCGGTCCGCGGATCGACGTCTTCGGAGAGAAGGCCATAGCGGTTGCGATGATTGAGCGCGTCGATGAACAAGTCGCGCGCCGCCTCGCGGCGCTGCAGCGACCACAACGCGTCGATCAGCCAGAAGCGGCAGATCAAAAACGCGGTCACCGGCAGGCCGAAGTCGTCGGCGTTGGCGTAGCGCATGACATGTTTTTCACGCACCAGTTCGCGCTCCATGGCCGCAACCGTCGAGACGAAGCGCGGATCGTCCACCTCCACCACGCCGAGATCGGGAAGAAGGAGGACGCTGGCGTCGAGATCGTCCGATCCGAATGCCGCGGTGAAGGCGCCACGCTTCTCGTTCCAGGCGCGCTCCAGCAACGCCGCATGGATCGGCTCGGCAATCGCACTCCAGTATTTCGCGCGATCGTCCCGGCCGATGCGGTTGGCGATTGCCGAAAGTCGCTGGCAGCCGGCCCAGCACATCGCCACCGAGTGGGTGTGGACACGCTGGCGTCCGCGGTATTCCCAAATGCCGGCATCCGGCTCCAGCGCTTTTTTCGCCGCGCGCTGGCCGAGCGTCTCCAGAAGATGGAACAAACCTTCATCGCCGGGTCGCGGCAGGCGACGATCGAAAAACATCGGCATGGCGGCGAGAATGACGCTGCCATAGGTATCGTGCTGCGCCTGATCGACGGCGGCATTACCAATCCGCACCGGACCGTCGCCGCGGTAACCCTCGAGTTCGGGGGCGGTCCGCTCTTCGACGTCGTTTGTTGGTACCACGCTGTAGAGTGGGCGCAACTCCTGGTCAGGTTTCGAGGCGATCGAAATCGTGAAAGAGATGAACTCCTCCATGGTACGCGTTGCGCCGATGCGGTTGAGCGCCTGCACGACGAAATAAGCATCGCGCAGCCAGCAATAGCGATAATCCCAGGTGCGGCCGGAGCCGGGCGCCTCGGGGATCGAGGTGGTATGCGCCGCGATGATGCCTCCGGTTTCCTCGAAATTGCTGAGCTTCAGAGTGATGGCGGCGCGGATAATGGCCTCCTGCCAATCGTAGGAGATCGACAGGCGCCGCACCCATTCCATCCAGTAGTCATGTGTGCGATCGCCAAACTCTCGACAGGTCGTCTGCAGATCGCCGGGGAACGGCTCGTCCGGACCGAAAACCAGGTGCAATGGGCGGGTGAGGACGAAGGGCGCCTCGCCATCGATCAGGGACAGCGGCGCGTCCGTTGTCAGCCGGATTTGGGCACCTTCGCCGAAATAGCGGATGTGATTGCTGCCGAGCGATCGTCCCGGCAGCGGTTTTCCGTAGTCGCTGGTTGGCCGCATCCGGATGGTGATGCGCGGCAGCCCAGCGGTCGGTTCGACTATGCGAAAAATCTGCGGCGGGCGAAAGACGCGGCCGAACTGGCGGAAGCGCGGGACGAAATCGGTAATCCTGACCTTGCCGCCCTGGTGATCGGTCAGGACGGTGGAGACAATCGCCGTGTTGCGCACATACTCGGATTGAAACTCGGCCATGTCGTCGAGCACGACATCGGAAAAGCCCTTCTCCTCCTTGCCGGCCACCAGCCGGCAAAAGATCGGATCGCCGTCGAAACGCGGATAGCACCACCAGACGATCCGCGAACATGGGTCGACCAATGCCGCCGTCCGTCCGTTTCCAATGATGGCAAGATCGAGCCCGTGATCCTTCATCCCCTCGCGTCTCCGCGGTCGATCACAAGTCGCGCCAGCCACGAACGCACGTCCTCGGGCCTGTCGAAATGACCGTCCGCGCCAGGGACGACGCGACCGACGGAAAAGCCCATTCCCCCAAATTCGGAAATAACTCCGAACACCGGCTCGTCGGTAACATCGTCGCCGATGAAAATGGGGTGCCGACCGGCGAACGGCCGACATTTCATTAATTCGCGCACCGCCATCGCCTTGCTGACCCGAGTTGGTTTGACTTCGAACACCGCTTTGCCGGGCAGGACCTCGACCGTGTTTTCGGGTGGTTGCGAGCAAACCGCGGCGACCGCGGCTTGGAGCGCGGAACCAAGATCTGGAGCGAGGCGGTAATGCAACGCCAGCGAATAACCTTTGTCCTCAACGACGATGCCGGGCCCAAGCCCGGTAAGGGCCGCGAGGTTGCGCTTCAACTCCGCGCTCAACGATCCACTAAAGATCTGTGGCTCGGTACCGGGTAGCGGCCGCAATTCGGCGCCGTGGCCGCCGATGGCAGCGAGTTGGAGCGGTGCGAAAATCAGGTCAATATCGTTGAGCAGGCGGCCGCTCACCATGGCCAACGCACCGCCGGTCAAATCCTGCAAGCGGGCAATCGTTTTACGCAGCGCTGCCGGCACCCTAACTTCCCGCGGGGTCGGCGCGATATCGAGGACAGTCCCGTCGATATCGAGCAGGATCGCGCATTCCTGCAAATCCGAGGTGAGCGTAGTCGCTGCGATATTCATGAGACTGGTGACGTGTTCTGGGCTGCCCGCATTCATTTCTACAATGATATAATAAATAATTGCGGCCGGGGCATGCCTCGATCGACTTGCGCGTTAACGGCCCTGCCCGATGCCATTCGGCTGCGTCTACGGAAATTATGAACGGCGACCCGACGAAACGGCCGCTCTCGACGCGGTTACGCCTCTCATCTGAAGTGAAGGAACCGGCCCTGTCACATTTGCGTCGTTCATCGCGTCGGGTGCGTATTGAGCCGTGACGGGAATTGCCGCAAGCGCGGCTTTGCAACGTTACTGCGCGGTGAAGGGTTCCAATTGATAGCCCCGACGGCTATGCGGGCAAGGAAGCATTGCTGGCAACCGCCGGAACTGCCGACATCCCCGATTTGCGCGGTTCCCGAGCCAAGCCCACTGAGCTAAGTCCACCACCGAAGCCGTATTGGGATGATTCATGATCGATAAACTCCTCAGTCAATTGGAAATACCGCGGCGGCTTCGGGCGTTCGTGCGGGCTCGCGAATCGAGCCTGATTGTGCTTGCGGCTCTCGTCGGCGCGATCGCTGGCGTGATTGTGTTCATCATGAGCGTCGGCGTAGATACACTCCATCAGGTATTCTTTCGGCTGAGTCCCGGGGTACGGCTATCCGGGCTGCTGCGGCTCGATCCGGTCGTCGCGATCTCGGTGCCGCTTGCCGGCGGGCTCGCCTTCGGCATCGCCCGTGAGTTGATCGTCCGCTGGCGGCCGGAGCGGGAGATCGATCCGATCGAAGCGAATGCCTTGCACGGCGGCCGCATGTCGCTTCTCGGCAGCATCATCGTGGCGGCGGAAACGGTTTGGTCAAGCGGTGTCGGAGCATCGGTCGGCCTGGAGGCCGGCTACACCCAATTCGCCGGCGGCGTCGCCTCGCGTCTTGGAATGGCGTTCCGACTGCGACGCGCCGACCTACGTATTCTCGTCGGTTGCGGCGCCGCGGGCGGAATCGCCGGCGCTTTTGGCGCGCCCCTCGCCGGCGCCTTTTATGGTTTCGAGCTCATCATCGGCGGTTATACCCCGAACAGTCTCGCCCCCGTCGCGGTGTCAGCCTTGATCGGGTACCTCGTCGCGCACGCCTTCGCCCCGGCCGAGGTTGGAATTGTCGCGCCCGCGCAGATGAATGTCGCGGCCCACGACCTCGTTATCGCCGCCGTCATCGGTCTCTTGTGCGCCGTAGCCGGGATTCTCACAATGCGTGGCGTTGCGCTATGTGAAGCATTGTTCGCTCGCTTGAAGCTGCGGTTGGCGTTGCGCACGACTATCGGCGGACTTCTCGTCGGTCTCCTGGCCATGATCGCCCCGCAGATCATGTCGTCCGGTCACGGTGCGTTGCACTTTACCGGAATTCTGCAGCTATCACTGTCGACGGTGGCGTTGCTGTTTGTTCTGAAAATCGTGGCATCGATCTTTTCGCTTGGATCCGGATTCCGCGGCGGCTTGTTCTTTTCGTCACTGCTGATGGGCGCTCTTGGCGGCCATCTGTGCGCGGTCGCGCTGACCACGGTTTGGCCGAATTGGCATTTTGACCCGAACGCCTACGCCGTTATCGGTATGGGGGGTCTTTCGGCGGCAATCATCGGCGGACCTCTGACCATGACCTTCATCGCGCTGGAGACGACTGGCGACCTGTGGCTGACAACGGCCGTGCTGATCGCGGTGATCATTTCCTCGCAAGTGACCCGCGAGGCGTTCGGTTATTCGTTCGCAACCTGGCGTTTCCATTTGCGCGGCGAGACGATCCGCAGCGCTGCCGATGTCGGGTGGATGCGCGACCTGACGGTTGGAAAAATGATGCGCCATGACGTTCGCACGGTCGCGGTAGCAACCACTGTCGCCGCGTTCCGCGAGGCCTTCCCGCTTGGATCGCCGGCCTATGTCATTGCCGTCGACAACCAGGGCCGCTACGCGGGCATGGTGCCGGTGGCGGATGCCCATGCGGCAGAAACGCTATCCGACCGATCGATCAAGGCACTTTTGCGCTCGGTCGACGATGTCTTGCTACCCGGCATGGCAATCAAGGAAGCGGTGCTTGCCTTCGACCGCGCCGAATCGGAGGCTATGGCCGTGGTCGAGTCCTACCCCGATCGCCGCGTGATTGGGCTCCTTACCGAGGCCTATGCGTTGCGCCGTTACGCGGCGGAGCTCGAGCGACGGCGCAAGGAACTGATCGGCGATGAATGAGGTAAGGTTCGATCGGCCCGCCATTCCGATTTGGATGGCCTTTTTCGAAACAGCGGTCTAATTTCCAAAGTTCTATGAATTGAGCCGTCGACGACGGCCGGGGATATTTCATGAAACGTTCAGTTGCGGAAGCCCTTTCATCTGGGTCGGATCATGACGGTGTGCCGCGCACGATCGCGGAGTCGATTTATCAACGCATCCGTCAGGACATATTGTGGATGCGCCTTGCGCCCGGCTCGGCGCTTCGCTCCGATGAGCTGCGGGCGCGCTACAACGTCGGTATCAGCCCATTGCGCGAGGCGCTCACGCGCCTCGATTCGGAGCGACTTGTTACATCGGTCGGGCAGCGGGGTTTCAGAGTCGCACCGCTGACGGCCTATGACGTCGAAGATACAATGACGACGCGGATTGTGATCGAGCGCGAGGCTCTCGCGCGATCGATCGAGAGAGGCGACATCGCCTGGGAGACAGCGGTGGTTGCGGCTTTCCATGGCTTGTCGCGCAATCCGATCCCGAAAGAGCCGGGTACGGCGACCCAAATCTGGGCCGCTCACCATCGGCAATTTCATATGGCGCTGCTATCGGCGTGCGGGTCGCGCTGGCACTTGGAGCTTGCCGGGCTGTTGTTCGATCAAGCCGAACGGCATCGCATATTGCGCGGAAAATTCGCGCCACAAAATAAATTAAAGCGCGACACCGTGCGCGAGCACCGCCGGATTTTCGATGCCGCGCTTTCGCGCGACATCAAAGAAGCAGTCCGCGCTCTGGAGAAGCATTACGAAACGACTGCAAAGCAGGTCGTGGCGGTAATATCGCGGCTGCCGAGACTCGTGCCCGGCACGTCCGAGAAGCGCTTCGCTTGACAGCCCGATATCCACAAAATACAAATTTTGGAAAATAACAAACGGATTGGACAGTCGGCTTGGCCTAGCGCGCCGTTCGCTCGGCCAAGGACGAAGCCAAGAAGTGCCGACGACACGTTACGTTCCAAAGAACGCGGCGCCTACGAGAAGCGCGCCCTGACAGGGAGAATGCCATGTATCAACTGAGCCGAACAGTTCCCGTTAACGAGCCAAAGAAATCATTTTTGAGCCGGCACGACGTCTGGACGGGCCTACTCATGAAGGCCAACAACGCGTTGCCCTACGTGCCCGAGATGAAGAAGTGCGAGGTAGTGGAGCAGGGCGACGGCTGGCTCGTTCGCGACATCATGCTCAAGGATGTGCCGCTCCGCGAAAAGGTGACGTTTGAGCCGGAGCAGCGGGTGATATTCGAACGGACACGCGGCTCGGAACTCGGCCGCATCGAGAATATCATCGGTGAGGACGCCAACGGCAACCTTACGCTGACTTTTGCTTTCAGCCTGAAAAAAGACGGCGTCCCTGAGGGCAGCGAGGCCGAGAAGGCGCACTTCGCGCCCATGGAGGGGGCCTATATGGGCGCGGTCGCCTCGACGCTCGCAGCGGTGCGGCGCACCGTGGATGAAAAGGGCCGCGAACACTTACCGCCCAAACATCCGACCGACACTTTGGGCGACACCAAATGGATCTACGATTATTTCCGCGCCGTCGATGCAATGGATATGGAGCGGACGCTCGCCCAACATACCGAAGATACGACGTTGACGTTCGCGAACCACCCGACCGTGCACGGCAAGGAAGGCTACAAGGCCGCGATCGGCCATCTCTGGGGCAGCATCAAAGGCCTATCGCACAGCATGACCGGGGCCTGGTCAATTCATGACGGGAAGGTCGGCATCGCCGAGGCGATCGTGCAATACACCCGCCTTGACGACAGCCTGTGCAAGATCAAGTTCTGCACCGTGCTGCGGCGTCGCGGCGACAAGATCGCCGACATTCGCATCAACGGTGACGCGACACCGCTCTTCGCGTCATCGTGATCGCGGCAGGCTTCGCCGCAAAACCCCGATCTTTTGCGGCTTGCTTAACCTCAAGAGAGCGTTCTCGTCGCCGAACAGCCGATGTTGACATGGCGCGCCCGAACCGCTGACCATGCGGAAAAACTAAAGTCATACAAGGGAGGGATTGGCTCGCCATGAACGTGGATGAGCGCATCGCCGAGCTTACGCAGAAGATGCTGCGACGGAAGTTCTTTGCCGTCCTTTCGCAACCGTCGCCAGCCCCTGGGAAGCTGAAGGCTCTCCTGCCCGCGCATCTCGAATACATGATCGGGCTGGAAAGACGCGGCCTTTTGTTCGCATCCGGGCCGCTCAGCGACGGTGCCGGGCCGCCGAGCGGCGCCGGGCTGACCATTCTTCGCGTGGCGAGCGCGCAGGAGGCGCGGGCGGTCGCGGACGCCGATCCGTTCGTCGTCAACGGGCTGCGGACCTATGAGCTCAAAGAGTGGACGATCATGGAGGGCACGTTGGGTTTGCGCGTCAATCTTTCCGATCAGTCGATCGAAATAGCGTAGAGGTGGGTATGGAGACCGTTGGCTTTGTCGGCGTCGGCAAGATCGGTATGCCGATCTCGGCTAATCTGATCAGGAGCGGTTATCGCGTTGTCGGCTATCGTCGCAGTTCGCTTGCCGAGTTCGAAAAGCTCGGCGGCGTGCCGGCGCGCTCGGCCGCTGAAGTCGGCGCGCAAGCGGACATCGTCTTTTCCTGCCTGCCATCCGACGAGGCTCTCGAGGAAGTCGTGCAAGGCCCGGGAGGGTTGGTACATTCGGCGCGGCCTGGTCAGATCGTCGTTGAGTTGGGTTCGTATCCGCTTCCCATCAAAGCGAAGCAGATTGAGCCACTGGCGGAGAAGGGCGCCTTCTTCATCGACGGTGAAGTCGCCGGTACGCCGGGAATGGTGCTGGCACGCAAGGGGGTCGTTTTTATTGCCGGCGACGCGGCGGCCTGCAAGAAGCTGGAGCCCGTCGTCGCCGGGTTCGCCGATACCTGCATCTATTTCGGCGCGTTTGGCGCGGCGAGCCGGGTCAAGCTCATCAACAATCTATTGGTTTCGATTCATATCGCCGCTACGGCCGAGGCGATGGCGCTCGGCGTTAAGGCTGGCGTCGACGTCGAACTGATGATCAAGGCGATTACAAACGGCAGCGGCGGCTCGACCCAGTTCGGCATTCGCGCGCCGTGGATGGCGGAGCGGCGCTTCAAGCCGTTGCAGGGGCCCATTCCCGGCCTGCAACACTACATAGAGATGATCGGCGAATTCGCCGACAGTGTCGGCGTGGCGACGCCGCTTTTAGATCGCACCGCAGAACTGTTCGATCGATTTGTGGCCATGGGATTGAGCGACTGCGACGGCGCCGCCATGATCGATGTGATCGGTTCGTTGCCGCGAGAAAGTTTCAAGAAAACCCGTCCCCGACAGGGAACAAGTGCAGACGATAAAGGAGAGTCCGAATGATCCGCGTCCACAAGATCGCCCACGCGACGTACGAAACGCCAGATCTCGACCAGCAGACCGAGTACTACACCGAGATCCTGGGGTTGACGCTCGTCGCCAAGGAGAAGGACGCAGTATACCTCGCCTCCACCGTCGATCACCACTCGGTGGTGCTGCGCCGTGGCCCCCAAGCGCAATGCGTAAGCCTTTCCTTCCAGATTCCGCCCGACGCCGACCTCGGTGAGTTCGAGAAGCAAGTCATCGGCCACGGCGTCAAAACCCAACGCAAGAAGGATCCGGAGCCCTCGATCGCGGACACGGTCACCTTCGCCGATCCGAAGGGCACCATCATAGAAGTGTTCAAGCGCGAGGCCTTTGCGCATCAGAGATTTCAGAAGAAGGGTATCGTACCGCACAAGCTCGGCCATGTCGCATTCCACGTCACCGACGTCAAAAAGGTCACCAAGTTCTATTGCGACGTGCTCGGTTTCCGCGAATCCGACTGGATGGCGGACTTCTTCTCGTTCCTGCGCTGTGGCCCCGACCATCACACCATCAACCTGATGGAGACCGGTTCGAACCGCCACTTCCACACCGCGTTCGAGTTGCGCGATTGGAGTCACATGCAGGAGGCGTGTGACTTTCTTAGTCTCAACGGCTACAAGCTGCTGTGGGGACCTGGCCGGCACGGCATCGGTCACAATCTTTTCGCCTATCACCGCGCGCCCAACGGCCTGATCACCGAGACCTTCGCCGAGCTTGATCGCGTGAACGAGGAGTTGGGTTACTTCGAACCGCGGCCATGGCACCGTGACACTCCGCAGCGCCCGAAAGTGTGGGAGAAAGATCCCTCGGCGTCCAACCTCTGGGGTATCATGCCCAGCGACGAAATGATGAGATAGATTCTCGCTCCATGCCGGGCAGCCAAGCAATCGACGCAATACCAAGCCGGCGTTTACGCCCGCGCCGAGACGGTCTCGTGCCGGTTACTCGCTCTTGCCGCCAAGCTGCTTGAGTTTGGCGAACACGGCCTCGACGTTGAGATCCTCGGCTTTCTTCGCAGCGGCCGGCTCTTGTTCCTCGGGCTGTGGTTTTGGCGCCGTAGTGACCGAAGCGGGAAGCAGCGTCGCACCCTGCGCCTCGACCGGCGCCGGCTTCTCCTTGGCCGCGCGTTGCACCTCAAAATCGAGGTCGATCTGCGAGCAAAGGCCGAGCGTGACCGGATCGAGCGGCGTCAGGTTGGCGGAATTCCAGTGCGTCCGGTCGCGGATGCCTTGGATCGTCGACTTCGTCGTGCCGACGAGCCGCATGATCTGGCTGTCCTTGAGTTCCGGATGGTTGCGCACCAGCCAGAGGATGGCGTTCGGCCGGTCCTGGCGGCGCGACACTGGCGTATAGCGTGGACCTTTCTTCTGCTTCGCCTCGGGCAGCCGGACTTTTGGGTCGGCAAGGTGCAGCCTGTGATCGGGATGCGCTTCCGCGTCGGCAATCTCCTCGCGCGTCAATTGTCCGGTCAGGATGGGGTCCAATCCCTTGATCCCTTGTGCGGCGTCGCCATCGGCAATCGCCTTCACCTCCAAAGGATGGAGGTTGCAGAACTGGGCGATCTGGTCGAACGACAATGCCGTATTCTCAACCAGCCACACCGCCGTCGCTTTGGGCATCAGGGGAGTGATAGCCATGCAAACCTCCTCTGCGCTTCGCCCGCCCGCCGGGGCGAAGCCACTCACGTCATCAGCGATGACTGAAAAGCCGCCAGAATATAGGCGGAGGACCCGCCCGGCGCAACCAGATGGGTGAATTTGCGGACACCGCCCGCATTTACGCCCATTGCGAATTGGCCCGGATTTGGCACAAAAAGGGCAAGCGCGGTCGCCGCCAGCGTCGGTCGCGCCAGAACGGAGTTTTTTCTTGGCCGAAACGGTCACCGAAATACTCGACGCTTACCGTGCCGGCGCGGTCAAGCCTGAGGACATTGTCGCGCGGAGTTTTGCGCGCATCCGTGCCCACAACGATCCGGCGATTTTCATCGCGCTTCGCGAAGAGGCCGACGTCCTTGCCGAAGCACGGTCGCTTGGGGACATCGGCGAGAAGAGGCGTCCGCTCTACGGCATTCCGGTTTCAGCGAAGGACAATATCGACGTCAAGGGTTTGCCGACGACCGCTGCGTGTCCGGCGTACAGTTATCGTCCCAACAGGGATGCGGTCTCCGTCGCGCGGCTCCGCGAAGCGGGAGCGCTCATTCTCGGCAAAACCAATCTTGATCAATTTGCAACGGGCCTCGTCGGCGTGCGCACGCCCTTTGGCATCGGCCGCAACCTGTTCGATCCGAAGTTCATTCCGGGAGGATCGAGTACCGGCTCCGCGCTCGCGGTCGCGGCCGGCTTCACGCCGCTCGCGCTGGGCACCGATACAGCCGGTTCGGGCCGTGTGCCGGCGGGCTTTTGCAACATCGTCGGGCTCAAACCGAGTCGCGGCCTTGTATCCACGGCGGGAGTCGTACCGGCCTGCCGCACACTCGATTGCGTATCGGTCTTGGCGCTGACGGTCGACGACGCCATGGCGATGTTGGAGGTGATTTCGTCTTCCGACACCGCCGATATGGCCCCGCGTTTGCGGCCGGCGCGCGCCGTGGGACCGATGCCGGAAGGCTTGAGACTTGGCACGCCGCTACCCGGTCAGCGTTTGTTCTTCGGGGATCGCGAGTCGGAGGCGCTTTACGACGCAGCCCTCGTCCGCTTCGCCAAAATGGGCGCCAAGATCGTTGAGATCGACATCGAGCCGTTCTACGCCGCGGCGCGATTGCTTTACGAGGGCCCATGGATCGCCGAGCGCTACCTTACCGCGCGCGCGCTCATCGCCTCCTCACCGGAATCGCTGCACCCGGTCACGCGGCAGATCATCCTCGCCGGCGCGCATGGTACCGCAGCCGACGCCTTCGCCGCCTTTTATCAGCTCGAGGATTTGCAGCGCGTGCGCGACCACACCTTTCGCGCGATCGAGGCGCTTGTGCTGCCGACGGCGCCGACGATCTACACGATCGAGCAAGTGCTGGCCGATCCGATCGGGCTCAACAGTCGGCTGGGTACATACACCAACTTCGTCAACCTGCTCGACATGTGCGGCCTGGCCGTGCCGGCGGCCATGCGCCCCGACGGCATGCCGTTCGGCATAACTCTGCTCGCGTGTGCGGGCGGCGATGCGTCGCTCGCGGCGATCGGCCGCGAATTTCACGCTGCGACCGGCCTTCCTCTCGGCGCGCTCAAACAAGAGCAGCCGCCGCTGTCACGCCAGCCGACCGTGCCCGCAGCGGGTGAAATTCCGATCGCCGTAGTGGGCGCTCATCTTTCGGGCATGCCGCTCAACGGCGAACTGCTCGCCGCCGGTGCGCACCTGATCGAGCGCGGTGCGACCGCGCCGCATTATCGCCTATATGCGCTTCCGGGCACGAAGCCACCCAAGCCGGGCTTGCTGCGCGTGAAAAACGGCGCCGGCGCTGCCATCCAAATCGAGGTCTGGGCGCTCTCGGAAAGTGCATTTGGCCGATTTGTCGCCGCGGTGCCTCCACCTTTATCGATCGGCACGCTCGAACTTGACGGCGGCCGTGCGGTCAAGGGTTTTTTGGTCGAGGCCGAGGCGGTTGCAGGGGCGCGCGACATCTCCAGATTCGGCGGCTGGCGCGCTTTCATAGCTCAGGAAAAGGCCGTGGTTTAGTCAAAGCCGCGAGCGATCATTTTGGCTCGTAGATGAATCTCACATGTGACGCGACGCGCCACCCTTCGGGAAAACGAACCCAGGTCTGCATCTGACGGCTGACCTTTCCGGGCACGCTCGCGCGATCAAACGGTGTCGAGACGACGGCATGGTCGCTGCCGTAAATGCTGATGACAGTCTTTGATATCGTGCGCGCAAGTCCGGCTGGCGAGTGCGCAACACGAAGCCTTCAATCTGATAGTAACCGTAAGGATTCTCGTTCCCACCGTAGCGGATGACGCGCGAATCTTTGTGGAACATCGAATTGAACGTCACGACGTCATTTGCCCCGAGCACTCCCTCATACCGCTCGAAGTCGGTGCGCACCTCGGCGACGATCCCCGGCAGCTTGATCTCCATCCCTTTCTCTCTCAAGCGTTTCGGCAAGTTGGTGTGATGAGCGATAGCTTGGCTGGACGCCCAGCACGGTATTGCTCACGCCAAAATGGCGTCAGCATCCGTAAAAAATTTGAGCACTTCGCGGCAGTACGCGGCGGAATTTCCGTGCTTTTGCTGCAAATGAACGCCTTGCGCTCGTGGTGACCGGGGCGTCTGCGGCACCGGCGCTCTTTGCAGGCCGCGCCGCTGCTCCCACTTCCCGGGCGCTCTTTGCCCTGGATGGATTTATGCAATCATCCGACCGGACGTTCCCGAAACAACTATCCAAGCCTTTGATTCTAGTAGATTGTTGCACGCGCTCGCGGGACGGCCAAGGGCGATCCCTCAAGGCTCGATTCGGGTCATTCGCCTAAAATTTGCGCAGGCACCGATGCGTGCTTCTTTGCTATGCTGGCCTCGATCTTGCACAGACAGTCGCGACATTCTTTGCGATGCAGGAGACCGAAATGCTGAACGTAACCTTTGAGGCCGAGCCGGCTCCGCTGTCGGTCGATCTCGATCGGGCTGCGCTCGTAATCATCGACATGCAGCGCGACTTCATCGAGCCCGGTGGCTTCGGCGAAGCCCTTGGCAATGACGTGTCGCGCCTGCAGGTTGCTGTCGGACCGCTTTCCCAGGTGCTCGCTGCCGTGCGCCAGCACGGGATTCTGGTTATTCACACCCGCGAAGGGCATCGGCCCGATCTTACCGACGCGCCGCCGATCAAGGTTCAACGCGGGGACCCAGCCACCCGCATTGGCGCCAAAGGCCCGATGGGCCGCATACTTGTGCGCGGGGAGCCGGGTCATGACATCATTCCTGAGCTTTATCCGCTGGCGGACGAGCCGGTTATCGACAAGCCGGGCAAGGGTGCTTTCTATCAGACCGACCTTGAGCTCATGTTGCGCAACCGCGGCATCGATACACTTTTCGTCTGCGGCGTGACCACAGAAGTTTGCGTCAACACCACCGTGCGCGAGGCCAACGACCGCGGCTTCCGTTGCATTGTGCTGTCGGATTGCTGTGGCTCTTATTATCCGGAATTTCATGCCGCCGGCCTCGCGATGATCAAGGCTCAGGGCGGTATCTTCGGGTCAGTCGCCGCATCGGCGCCGCTGCTCAAATCGCTGGCTTCGGTCCGCTATCCGGCGCGCGCGCTAGGATAGTTTGCAAGAAATTGCGGCCAGCTTTTCCAGCCATCGACGGGCCTTGCGGCCCGAAGTGCTGTTTTTTTGACAAGCTGTTGACCGTTATTTGGTCGCCGACCGGGTTTTGCCGGCCGCATCACCGCATTCAAAGCGTGGCCTGGCCGGGTGCAATGCTATGAAAATGTGATCCCGCAGCCGATTCATCGTCTTCGCCATGTCATTTTTTGCCGCCGGCGCTCGGATACCAGTTGGCACGCGCTTTGCGATGTCCATCACGCAATCGTCGACGATTGCGGACATTGCCTCCGGGGACGGAACTTCTCGCATCGCGCAATAGTGCTCGTCAAATTGGCGGGCAGCGGAGCGCTCTGTGAGCATGGCTCCGTACGTGGATTGAGATTCGCACTAAAGGGGAGCGCGCAATGACAATCACAGCATCAACGACGCCGTACCGTCCGCATCTGTGGACCGCCGGCGACCTGAATGCCTTCTTCGGCTTCGGCACCAACATTCTCGTCAACATGCTGGTGCTTACCGGCTTGTTGCGGTTCGTCATCAAGATACCGGACGCGATTGTGTTCGGCCGCATCCTGCCAGCACTCGGCCTGATGCTTTGCCTATCGACGTTTTACTACGCGTTCCTCGCCTATCGGCTGGCGCAAAAAACCGGCCGCAGCGATGTTTGCGCGCTGCCCTCGGGCGTCAGCGTGCCGCACATGTTCATTGTCACCTTCGTCATCATGCTCCCGATCGCGCTGAAGACCAATGATCCGGTCAAGGGATGGGAAGCCGGACTGGTATGGGTGTTCTTCCAGAGCTTTATCCTGATGATCGGCGGCTTCATCGCGCCCTATGTCCGCCGGATCACACCGCGCGCTGCCCTGCTCGGCACGCTCGCCGGCGTGTCGATCACCTTCATCTCCATGCGCCCCGCGCTGGAAATGTACATGACGCCGGTGATCGGCCTGACCTGCTTTGCCGTGATCCTGGTGAGCTGGTTTGGCGGATTTAAATATCCGAAGGGCATACCCGCAGGCCTCGTCGCGATCGTTGTCGGAATGGTCATCGCCTGGGGCTCTAACTTGTTCGGCCTCAATTATGGTGGCCTGAGCGTGCAAGGGATCGCCGACGCGTTCACAAATTTCGGCTTCTCGGTGCCAATCCCCGCAATCGATCACATCTTCGGCGGCTTTCAATATCTGGCCGTGATCCTCGTCACTGCGGTGCCGTTCGGCATCTACGATCTGGTCGAAGCGATGGATAACGTCGAAAGCGCGGAAGCCGCAGGGGATCCTTATCCAACAACGCGCGTGCTGACCGCCGACGGCGTGGTCAGCCTGATCGGCTGCCTGATGGGCAACCCGTTCATCAACGCGGTCTACATCGGTCATCCCGGCTGGAAGGCGATGGGCGGCCGCATCGGCTACTCCGCCGCGACCGGCATCATGGTGATCATCCTGTCCTGGTTCGGCATCATCTCGCTACTACTGGCCATCGTTCCAGTGGTCGCGATCTCACCGATCCTGCTCTACATCGGCATGCTGATCGGGGCGCAAGCGTTCCAGACCACGCCAAGGGCACACGCGCCCGCGATCGTGCTGTCGCTGGTCCCGCACCTTGCCGGCTGGTGTAAGACACTGATGGACGGCGCCTTGGCCGCGGCCGGAACCAGCGCGGCGGCCATCGGCTTTGCTAAGCTCGGAGGTTTCGGCGTGCTCTATGCGGGCCTGCAAACGCTCGGCGGCGGCACGATCCTGACCGGGCTGGTGCTCGGGGCGATCGGCGCGTTCATCATCGACAAGAAGTTCGCCCAGGCGTCAGCGTTTGCACTTGCGGGTGCCTTGCTGACCTTCTTTGGGTTCATGCACGGTGAATCCGTCGGCATCGCGGTGACCCCGGTGGTGGCGATCGCCTACGTGATCATAGCGGTCTTCTTATTCGGACTGAGCCGCGTTCCGGTGAGCGAACTGGATAAGACGGCACCGCACGAAGGAATTCCAGAGGCCGTGCCCGCGGAATGATCGGCTAGCGTCGTAACAAGTGTGTCGCCTCTCCCCGGCTCGGGGAGAGGCGATTTTTTTACTCCGCGGCCGCCTTGGTCGCTCCGGCCTTGTGGATCGCTTGCCAAACGCGATGCGGTGTGGCCGGCATGTCGATGTGCTCGATCCCGAGCGGCCGCAAGGCGTCGAGAATGGCGCCGATCACAGCGGGGGGTGCGCCCGTGGCGCCGGCTTCGCCCGCGCCTTTGATGCCGAGCGGGTTGGTCGTTGCCGGCACCTCTGTCAGTCCCGAAACCATCTCCGGAAAATCGTCGGCGCGCGGCATCGCATAGTCCTGGAAGCTGCCGGTGACGAGCTGACCGTCGGTATCGAACACGATCGATTCCATCAGCGCCTGGCCAACTCCTTGTGCAACACCGCCGTGAATCTGGCCTTCGCAAAGGAGGGAATTGACGATCTTGCCGACGTCGCCCACCGACACGTAGCGCGCCAGCGTGACAACGCCGGTCTCCGGATCGATTTCGACCTCGCAAACGTGGCAGCCGTTGGGATAATTCGACGGCTCCGCCGCAAACGTGCCGGAGGCTTCGAGGCCGACCTCGAATTGAGGCGGCAGAAACATGGGCCGGTGCAGCGACTGCGCCACGGCGGTCAAGGGCAGCGAACGGTCGGTGCCGACGATGCGGAAGCTGCCGTCCTTGAACTCGATATCGCCGACTGCGGCCTCCATCATCATCGCCGCCATCGGCTTGGCTTTCTCGACGATGGCGTCCGCGGCGCGCTTGAGCGCATTACCGCCGACATGCATGCTGCGGGAGCCGTAGGTGCCGCGCCCGACCGCAACCTCGTTGGTATCGCCCTGGATGAAACTGATCGACTCGAGCGGTACGCCGAGCCATTCGTGCACCATTTGCGCATAAACGGTCTGGTGACCCTGACCGTGCGAATGAGTACCTGCGAGGATCATGAGCGTGCCGCTCGGGTCGAAGCGGATCACCATACGGTCATTGAATATCGCGGCTTCTTCGACGAAATAGCCGATGCCGCGGCCACGCAGCTTACCTTCCTTCTTCGATTCCGCAGCACGCCTTGGAAAGCCGTTCCAGTCGGCAAGTTTCAGGCACTCGTCCATCACGCGCATGAACTCGCCGCTGTCATAGGCGATGCCGGAATGAAGCTTGTGCGGCATGGCCGAGGCGGGAATGAAATTGCGCCGCCGGAGCTCGATCGGGTCAATGCCGATCACAAGCGCGGCGCGATCCAGCAATTGCTCGATAAGATAGCTCGCCTCCGGTCGCCCGGCGCCGCGATACGGCTGCAACGGCGGCGTGTTGGTGAGGACCGCCCGGCCGACGGCGTGTACGGCGGGAATATTGTAGACGCCGGGCGCAAGCTTCAGCGCGAATAGTGGCACGACCATAGACGCGTCGAAGACATGCGAGCCCATGTCGTGCAGCGCATCGACGCGCATGCCGAGTATCTTGCCGTGCTCGTCGAGCGCCAGCTCGCCGGTCACGACCTGATCGCGCCCGTGTGAATCGCCGAGAAACGCCTCCGAACGTGTGGAGACCCACTTGACCGGACGGCTGCCACAGCGGCGCGAGGCCCAAAGCACCAGCGCATCCTCGGGGTAAACCGCACCCTTCATGCCGAACCCGCCGCCGACGTCAGGCGAGATCACCCTTAGCTTTATCTGCGGGACTTTGAGCACGTCGCCGGCAACGTGCGTCCGGTGGCCGTGCGGGTTTTGCGACGTCGAGTACAGTGTGTAGCTGTCGCTGTCCGGAGAGTATTGACCAATGGTGGCGCGTGGCTCGATCGAGTTGGCGTTAACCCGATTGTTGACCAGCTTGAGCGAGACGAGATGCTTGGCTTTGGCGAACGCAGCGTCGGTCGCCTCCTTATTGCCCATCATGAGCGCGACGGCAACGTTGTTCGGCGCCTCGTCCCACACCGCGGGCGCGCCAGGCTTGACTGCGTCCTCCATGTTGATGACGACGGGGAGCGGCTCGTACTCGACCAACACAAGCTCCGCGGCGTCGCGCGCCTGCGTCAGCGTTTCGGCGACGACGAAGGCGACGCGGTCGCCGACCGCGCGCACCCGGCCGCCGCTCAGTACGGGACGGAGCGTCCGGAAACCCTTGGGACCGCCCATGTCCTCGGGCATCACCGGCACAAGGCTGCCGAGCTTGTCGTGTTCGACGTCGGCGCCGGTCAGCACGGCGACGACGCCATCGGCGGCCTTGGCTTTGGCTGTGTCGATGCTCTTAATGCGCGCGTGCGCGTGAGGCGACATAACCACCACGCCATACAGCTGCTGCGGCAGGTCGATATCGTCGACATAGCGGCCCCGACCGGTGATGAAGCGGGGGTCCTCAAGGCGGGAAACCGGCTGTCCGATACCGAATTTTGTCACGTATTGCCTCCTCGCCACGCGGCGATCATTTGACCATGGGCGCTGCTCCCAACGCTCATGCTATCGTCATGCGGAACGTCTTATACTCACGATTACCGGAAATGAGAATGGCAGAGACTGACCTTGGCTGAAGGGCGGCAAGCTGCCCATCATCCCGCCCTCGACGACGGTAAAGTTACCCGCGGCGACCTGTTCGGCCATCCCGAGGGCCTTGCCTTCCTATTCGCTACCGAAATGTGGGAGCGCTTTTCCTACTATGGAATGCGTGCGCTTCTCGTCCTCTATCTGACGAAATATCTGCTGCTGCCGGAGCACGCGGCGGGCGTAGCTGGTTTGGCCGGCGTTAAGGATGCCCTGGAGGCGGTCTTCGGCCCGCTCGACGTGCAGCCACTGTCGTCGCAGATCTACGGCTTCTACACGGCGCTGGTTTATCTGACGCCGATTTTCGGCGGGCTACTCGCCGACCGGGTGCTCGGTCAGCGCCGCACCGTGGTGCTCGGAGCGGTCCTGATGGCAATAGGCCATTTTATGATGGCGATCGAGCAGCTTTTCCTGTTCGCGCTACTTGCACTCATTTTCGGCAGCGGCGCTTTCAAGCCTAATATCTCGACCCAGGTCGGTGGACTTTATGCGCCCGGCGACCGCCGCCGCGACCGCGCCTATTCCATCTTTTACGTTGGCATTAACATCGGTGCGTTTTTGGCGCCGCTCGTTTGCGGCACGATCGGCGAAGCGGCTGGCTGGCACTACGGCTTCGCCGCTGCCGGCGTCGGCATGCTGATCGGGCTTTCCATCTATCTCTACGCCATTCCCCTGCTGCCGCCGGACGAACTCCAAAAGGCGAACGCGGTGCGCGTCGAAGGACGTCCGCGCGGTCGCAGCGAATGGCGCGGCATTATCGCGATACTGGTCTTGTTTATTCCGACCACGTTGTTCTGGGCAACGTATGAACAGGGCGGCAACACGATCGTCTTATGGGCTGACGCCAACACCGACCGCGCCATCGGTCTGTTCGGCCTGGCGGCTGAAATTCCGACGACGTGGTTTCTCGCCTTCAATCCGTTCATGATCTTTGCCTTCGCACCGTTCGTCGTTGCGCTGTGGACGTGGCAGGCGGCGCGCGGATCGGAACCTTCGACCCTCAGCAAGATGGCGCTCGGCTGTTTTGGCGTTGCGTCGTCCTACCTCATCATGGCGATGGCGGCTTGGCATACGGGTGCGGGCAAAGCGAGCTGGCTATGGCTGCTCGCCTATTTCGTCGTCGTCACGATCGGCGAGCTTTACCTTTCGCCGATCGGGTTATCGCTGGTGACCAAACTCGCGCCGGCGCGTCTTCTGTCGATGATGATGGGTGTGTGGCTGGCGACGAGCTTTATCGGCAATTTCCTCGCCGGATGGCTCGGCAGCTTCTGGTATCGGATGCAGAAGCCGGAGTTTTTTCTGCTCATCGCAGCGATCGCTGCACTCGCCGGCGCGGCTATCTACGTGACGCGACGGCCGCTCAAGGGGGCGTTGAGGGAATAGAAAACCTCTGCCCGCATGCGGGGAGAGGCGGGACTTCAGCGAAAGACTTAGTGTGCCCCTGCGACTGCGGCCGTCGATGGATTTTCCATGGCGCTGATGTGGCTCTTCACCGCCTTCTGCACTTTCTCAAATGCGCGCACCTCGATCTGACGAACGCGCTCGCGCGAGACGCCGAATTCGTCGGCGAGCTCCTCAAGCGTAATTGGCTCATCGGCGAGCCGGCGCGCTTCGAAGATACGGCGTTCCCGGGGATTGAGCACCGTGAGAGCTTCGCCCAGCGCCTTGTGCCTGTTCTCCGATTGCTCGGTTTCGGCAAGGCGGCTTTCCTGGCTGACGCTGTCGTCGACCAGCCAGTCCATCCATTCGCCGGAATCGCCATCCTCGCGGATCGGCGCGTTCAACGAAGCGTCACCGCCGAGCCGGCGGTTCATGTCGATTACGTCCTGCTCGGTCACGCCCAGGCGCTTGGCGATGAGCTTGACCTGATCCGGCCGCATGTCGCCTTCGTCGAGGGCGGAAATCCGGCTCTTTGCTTTGCGCAGATTGAAGAAGAGCTTTTTCTGGTTAGCGGTAGTGCCCATCTTCACGAGCGACCACGAGCGCAGGATATATTCCTGGATCGCGGCCTTGATCCACCACATGGCGTAGGTCGCAAGCCGAAAGCCCTTCTCAGGCTCGAAGCGCTTGACCGCCTGCATCAGTCCGACATTGCCCTCGGAGATGACTTCCGAGATCGGCAGGCCATAACCGCGATAGCCCATGGCTATCTTGGCCACGAGACGCAAATGGCTGGTCACGAGCCTGTGCGCGGCGTCGCGGTCGCCGTGTTCGCGCCAGCTCTTGGCCAGCATGTATTCCTCCTGCGGTTCCAACATCGGGAACCGCCGGATCTCTTCCAGATATCTGGTTAGGCCGGTTTCACCTGAGAGAACCGGCAACGCTGCAGTTTGGGCCATGAAAGCGCCCTTTCCTCGTTAATCGCCCCCGCTCGTGCAGCAGGCAATAGTGCCGTCGCTTCGCCCAAGCCGACGGCGCAGATTCTTTATCTCGCACCCGCAGCATATACGTCAGACTTGGCGAACGGTAGTTAAAGAGCCATCACTTCGGCGCGACGCCGCCTTGATCGCGCTCGTTGGGCGGAAAAGCCCCTGAACTATCAAGCTCTTAACAATCGCTAGAATCAGTCCCAATGGCCGCCAGCTTATCACGCAAACGAGCGAGATCGGGCGGCAGTTCCGAGCGAAACCGTAGGATTTTACCGGTGATTGGATGTTTTATCGTCAATATATGGGCATGCAACGCCTGTCCGCCAAGGGCCCGCAGTTCGGTCTGAGTCGGTGGCGGCAGGAGGGCGACTTTGGTGCGAAAACCCGGTCCATAGACGCTATCGCCCAGCAGCGGATGCCCGATCGCGGCCAAATGCACCCGAATCTGGTGGGTGCGCCCGGTCTCCAGCCGGCAGTCGAGGAGACTGGCCACCGGCTCCCGGATTTTTCCCGGACGTCCGGCGACTTTGCTGGCGCCATACCGCTCCAGCACCTCCCAATGAGTCACGGCTGCCCGCCCGCCTTCGCGGACAGCCATGCGGTCGCGGACGACTTTGTGCCTGTCGATCGGCCGGTCAATGGTGCCGCGCGGGCGATCCGGCGCGCTCCAGACGAAGGCCAGATAGCGGCGTTCGAACGGGCCGCCATCGCGGCCGTGGCCCGCGAACTGCGCCGCCAGCGCCTTATGGGCGCGGTCGTTCTTCGCCACCACCATGAGTCCGCTCGTATCCTTGTCGAGCCGGTGGACGATGCCGGGCCGCCGCTCGCCGCCGATGCCGGAAAGGCTCGTACCGCAATGAGCGACGAGCGCGTTGACCAGCGTGCCGGTCCAATGCCCCGCGGCCGGATGTACGACCAGCCCCTTGGGCTTGTCGATGACGATGATGTCGTCGTCCTCGTGGACAACGTTTAGCGGAATGGCCTCGGCGGCGGGCTTGGCCGGAGCGGGCTCCGGTACGTCAACAACGATGGCGACGCCGGCATTGACGCGGTAGCCGGGATCGCGGATCGTGCGCCCATCGACAGCGACAGAACCCGCTTCAATCAGACCCTTGAGCCGGGTGCGCGAAAGTTCGGCGATGTGCGTGGCAAGCGCGCGATCAAGCCGGCCGCTTGGCTCGCCGTCGATGATGCGGATTGTTTTCTGCGTGGAAGTCATCGCAATTCTCGGGTGCCGGAATGGCCAAACTAGCCGCCGCGGAAGTGCAAGGCGAATGGGACGAGGCCGGTTCTAGGCGCCCAGTTGCGCCCGCGGCCGACGTCGAGCCCGATTCCATCACGGCCGGCATTATCGTGCGGGTGCACTGGCTGATGATCATATCGGGTCTCACCACCCTTATCGCCATCGCCGCAGTGGTCGGCGTCATCGGCTATCGCGTATTCCATGCAGGCGGAAGCGGCGCCGCGGAGAGTGCCGATGCCATCGTCACACTGCCGAAAGGCGCGCGGGTGATCGCAAGCGTGGTCGCCGAGGACCGCATCGTGATAACGCTCGATATCGGCGGCCTGACCGAAATCCACACCTTCGATGTCAAGACGCTAAAAGAGACGGGGCGGATCAGGTTCGCGACCGAGCCGTGAGCCGGTCGACCTGCCTCAACTAGAACTTATGCGTTCTGGTCGAATCGGAGTTGGGCTCTAGCTTTTTGTTTGCTGCTCTGAGACCGCAAAACTGGATCGTTTTTGGCTAGAGTTTTCCGTGGTGATTCGCCGGCTGGGAGGAGCGGAGAGCGATGAAGGCCTCGAGATTTTCGGACGCCCAGAAGGCGTTCATTCTCAAGCAAGGTGCTGACGGCGTGCCTGTGGCGGATATCTGCCGCAAGGCTGGCATCAGCGCGGCGACCTATTTCAATTGGAAGAAGAGGTATGATGGTCTGCTGCCGACGGAGATGCGTCGCCTGAAGCAAGCTCGAGGATGAGAATAGCAAGTTGCGGAAGGTGGTTGCCGATCTGAGCCTCGACAAGGAGATGCTCCAGGACGTCATCCGCCGAAAGCTTTAAGGCCTTTCCGGAAGCGCAAGCCGGTTGGCGAGGCACGGAGTGAATGGGGCATTTCGATCCGCCGCGGCTATCGCGTATTCCTGGTCGATACATCCACGTATCACTACAAGTCTCGTCGTGTCGGACAGGCCGGCATTGAACAGCGCACCAGGGAGATTTGCCAAACCCGCGTTCGCTATGGCTACCGGCGCGTTCACGTCCTGCTGCGCCGCGAGGGTTGGGGGCTCAACCAGAAGAAGACGCGTCGTATCTATCGCGCAAGACGCCCAAGCGCCGGGTCAAAGCGAAGCTGCGTCAGGACCGCCAAGTTGCCACCCGGCCGAATGAGACCTGGGCGATGGACTTCGTGCATGATCAGCTGGCCACAGGCCGCAAGCTTGGTGTGTTCGATCGTCGACACGCTCTCGCGCTTTTCGCCGGCGCTGGAGCCGCGCTTCTCCTTCTGCGGCGTAGATGTCGTCGAGGTGCCGGAAAGAGTTGGGGGAGAGGTGGGATTGCCGGCAACCATCAGGGTCGACCAGGGCACTGAGTTTGTGTGGCGCGACCTGGACCTGTGGGCGTATCAACGCTGTGTCACGCTCGACTTCTCCCGCGGAAGTACTACAACGAGCAACGCCCGCACGGTGCATTGCGCATGATCTTTTCCGAAAACCGGTGTGCACTTTTCGGGATCATGCGCTAAGACGCGTCATCGTCGGACCCGCGCGCGTCGGACAGCGCTTTCCACGTGGCGGTCCCGAAATCCACGATGTGCTCTTTTTTGCAATGACCGCCGCGACAGGTGCGCATGTCATCGCCCGACATCGTGGCCTGTTTACCATGATTATTTTGCCGCCTCTTTGGGACACGTGGTCCGCGACACTCGCGCGGCCCGCTTGCGTTTGAACCAGAAGGGCAATCTCATCTCCGGTTCCTTCGACCGCGAAATTGATACGAACCCGCTTGCGCGCCCTTGCCATCGGAGCTATTTCGAACAGCCAGCTCCCTTCGTCTAGCGGTCTAGGACGCGGCCCTCTCAAGGCTGAAACACGGGTTCGATTCCCGTAGGGAGCGCCACGTCCAAAGAATGCCGCTGACAACCTTGGAGTTTTCGCAGTTATTGTCCCACTCAGGGGTGCTGTGGGACACTCTTACGTTCTTCATTTGAACTTACCCATCGCAGAGTCAGCCAATTTTTTCGTATTCGCTGTTTTGGTGTAACGCTCAACCTCCTTAAGAGATTTATGGCCAGTAATAGCCATTATTTCGAATTGCGATGCTCCGGAGTTTGCGAGCCGAGTTGCCACAGCACTACGGAGTCCATGGCAAGAGCAATGAGGTAGCTTGACGACACCAATCCTTAAATCGGTTGCCGAATCCTCCAGTTGTAAATGGTTTGCCATATGCTGTTATCAGGAATGTCAGATGCCCCGAGGGTGTAGCGTCGATAATGGCTGCAAGGTCAGGATGTAGGGGGATGTCCATATCAACAGGTCCCCTGTCTTCATTTTTTGCCAGACGATATTTGATGCGTTTTTTTTCAGAGCCATCGGGCTGTCTTTCTTCATAAACGTGTTGCGGCCCAATTCTTGGTGCATCTTCACGTCGCCAAGATGTGTAGAGAAGTAGGGCTAACCCAAGACGGGCCTTCGTTCCAACAGGATGGCGATTCTCGTATTGTTCCACTTCATCTAGAGTCCATGTGTGATGCGATTTCGTGACGTAGGCAATGTTTTTGACGCCAAGCGTTGGATCGTCTGTCGCGAAGTCCTTCGTCAACGGCCCAAGCGAACAATGCTTTCAATGCCTTTAATCGGTTTCTCGAGGCCCCCGGCAATTTTGCCATTTCGTTACGAAGTACTCTGACGTGCTTTGCGTTCATGCCTGCGATGCGTTTGTCCCCGTGCTTCTCACAGATCGAATCAAGTGCCCGGCGCCGCCATGACTGTGTGCTTGGGGACAATCTTTTGAAAGTAGGACTTGCATAGTACGAAAGACAAACATGCCCGAATGAACCGATTGCCGGGCGACCAACAGTTCGTGGACGATCTTCGGGAAGGTTTGCTAAGGCACTACGATAAGCTTCCATAAATTCCTCAGAACCGGGCAGACCGGAAAGACGAATCTTAGGTTGTCCCTTGCGACGAAAATAACGGCGTATGTTGCCGTGACGGTCCAGGTCCTCGACAACGTATTTCAGCTTAATACGAGCCATGTCGCTTTTCCGTGGATCAATGCAGAACCTCATCCCATTCATTTCGATCATCGTCATCGCCACCGGGAAGATTCTCGAATGCTGAAGTAAGCCGCCGAATGTCCCACACACATCGCGTATCGATCCGCTTCGGAGCGGGCATCCGGCCATCTTTCACCATTTGATCAAACTTGGAGGCTGATACACCGATGTAAGTAGCGGCTTCGATCCGATTCACGCCAAGGACTGGTATGGACCTCGAAGCGGCAGGGATTTTTTGGGGTGCCGTTGTACCGGGGCTGCTCCTATTTTCAGGCTGTTTAGTAAGCCGTAAAGAGCCCCGTTGGGTGTCCGCCAATACTTCGACATCTGCCGTCTTTTTACAAAGACTGGACTTTTGCCTCCTATCCAAAATGCTTTCGGGTTTTGAGGCCTTATGAAAAAGAATCATCATGTGTTTTTTTCGCGCCACTGCGTTCAACTAAAGTCATTATAATGCGATGCGCCCTTGACGTTGAAGAATTTGGCAATCGCGTTCGTTCCCGCGGCACTGCAGTATTTGGGTGGCAGACTTTGATCTGCCCCGGCGCTGAATAGATCGGTGGCGAGCGAATGACCCGTCGCGTCGGTTTACCACGGTCAATTGACGCACTGCGATAGGCGATAGGGAGATACTTTGATTGTGGCGATGCTCTGAAACCTGGGACAACCTATCCAAAAACCGCACCAATAAATACGGCTGAAAAAGGCGGTTGGATTATCCACGCAATGCCTTTTAAAATATTGCTCATTTAGGGTACGTGTTGGATATATCCACATTCTGCCAGGGTTGAAGGCGTTCTCCAGGAATAGCGCGTCGTATGCTCAGGAAATTTGGAGCATGCGAGACCCTCTGAAAACTGCCCGCCTGGGTTGGTGAAAAGCCGCTTTTGAGTGTAGAGCCAAAATAGATTAGTGCCACCAATGTTCGTGCCGCCGATGTTGACTGATTTGTCCGTTTCAAGCGTGCTTATATTGATTGTCCCGCACGGCCCAATTGGTCCTTCCTGCGAAACCCAATTCTGAGTTTGCCCATTCCACTGGAACTGCATTTTCGAGTAAAAATTGTGAACCTTGCATGTTTTAATTTTTCGATCAGTTGAAATTTCGATCACCCGTCGCACGGTATTTACTGTTGGGTTCGCACAGGCGTCGGCGACAGCGTTTATGAAGGGCATCTGATCTTGAATTTCCCTTACATCGACCGGCTGACCGTCCGGCCTCTTGCCAGTCTTGATAGATTGCCTCGCGGCGGCCTTAAATTGAGCAAATTGTTCGCAGTCCTGTCCGATGCTGTCCCGAAATTCCTTTACGGGATCACCCTGCATCGCTTTTTCAATGTCGCTGGCTCGCTGTTCAGGTCGAAGTTCGTATGCGATCAAAGTTTGAAAAACGTCGCAAATCAACAGCTGATCACCTTTATTGCAATTAAAGAAGACCCAGCTGCTGATGGCATCAGGGTCGTCCTTCGTCTCCAAATGTCCGATCCGAATTTCTTGCGAATGCACTTCAGCTGAAAAAAGAACCATAGCGAAGGCAGCGAGGGTGAGAGGCCATCGCATTTTTAATCCCCCTGCCTTGCAGGATCAATGCTTGAAAGCGGTGTTGGAAAAGTGCCATCCGCAATCAGCAATCATCCCAGACTGTCATCCTCGACTTCCTGCCGCCAAGACGTTTGCTCGCGGCAACTGGTCATCGCTCTTGAGACAACGCAGGTGTAGACATTAGCCGTCTTGCACTACTATGACCAGCAACACCTATCGAGTGTGGCTGCGCTTTCGCGGGCGACTGTCGGATGCCGAGTTTCACCAGCTTGATCAGGAGCGTAGCAGCGCCATTACATCCGGGTGCAGATGTCCGCCCCAAAAGGCGTAAACTTCCCGGAGATCACGGCCATATGTCCGCAGTTGCTGGCAGTCATTTGGCTTCACGGCGATGGACCCCGCGGCCTTGCCGCGTGAGTTGAACTGCCCATATTTTTTATTTGGGAAGTGCAGGATCAAAGTGACGTCGGGTCGGCCAAAGCATCTTACTTCGCAATCGTAGATCGGGTTGAGATAGATGCGAAGATTTGCTCGTGGCCTCAAGCCCAGGTACGCCTTTATATCGGGATAGCTCATGCGTTGGCCATCCTGAGCCATTTCTATCAGTTTCAATCGGCACTTCTTGATGAGCGAAATGGTCTTCGCATTCACTGGCATGATGGCTCCACGTCTTCGGTCATGCGTGTGTCGTGCCGGGTGAATGCACTCACGCGGCGCGAAGCTTCGCGGGAACACTAAAGCTGGGTGCCAAGGACAGGTACCAGCCACCCGGGATTCCCCCGATGGCTTCCAAACTGACGGTGAATATTTGCACTTTTCCGGCCTTACAGCAAAGGAGACGCGAGGCGTCATGCCTTGAATGGTCGCTTTCATTAGCGCCCCTTGCTAACTCCGGCGTCTTCCCCGCTCAGTGCCTGAAACGGGGTACCAAGTGTCGGATTTCAACCACTTGGTTGTTTCGGCAATCCGAACGATTATTGGCCGCCGTTGGTCTTTTGCCGCTCGGGTTGCTTTCAGGAGAACTCTGAGGGGAAAGGTGCCCGTTTTGCCGGATTGGCCTGTGATGAATTGAACGATTCGCAATTTGTTCCCGAAGGGCGCATGCTGACAACTAGGGACGGCCTCAAAGCCCTCTGAGAAATCAACTCCCGACCAGCCCTAGAAGGCGACCGTTGATTTCTGGCATTGTGACCAAGGGTCTGATGACGCAGCGCGATGTTGACTTGAAGTTGGAACGCGAGTCTGCCGAGATAGAGGCGGCTTCCGGACGGGCGGAGCATTTAGCTAATCTGCTTACGTTGTCCTATGAAGCGATGTTTGCGTGGCGTCTGGATGGATTGATCGAGTTCTGGAACGCCGGGGCCACACAACTTTACGGGTTTGCACCGAACGAGGCAGTCGGGCGTTCCAGCCATACTCTTTTACAAACCAAATTCCCAATCGAATTTACCGAGTTGCGTTCCCAGCTGTTGAATGAGCATTACTGGTCAGGCGAGCTACGCCATATCTGCAAGGATGGTCACGAAGTCTCCGTAGACAGCCGGATGCAGTTGCTCAGTGATGACACCGTGCTTGAGGCCAATCGTGACGTTACGCAGGTCAAAGCTCTCAACATTCAGCAAGAAACCTTACTGCTAGGACTTCGCGAAAGCGAACAACGATTGCGTTGGCTGGCCTCGATTGTCGAGTCTAGTGACGACGCAATTGTAAGCAAAAATCTCGATGGCATTATTACAAGCTGGAATAGGGGTGCGGAACGTGTCTTCGGCTACACTGCCGAAGAGGTTATTGGCCAGCCCATCACAATTGTCATTCCGCAAGACCGGCAACATGAAGAGCGTTTGATTCTAACGCGCATCAGACGAGGAGAGCGTATCGAGCATTTCGAGACAGTTCGGCAACGCAAGCATGGCAGCTTGATCGTCGTTTCACTAACTGTTTCTCCGGTCAAAAATGCCGAAGGCAAGATCGTTGGCGCATCAAAGATCGCGAGGGATATTACCGAGCAGAAGCGGTCGCAAGAGCAGATCGCCACCTTGGCGCGGGAAGCAGAACACCGAAGTAAGAACTTGCTCGCAGTCGTACAAGCAACTGTCAATCTTTCCCGATCGGACACGCCCGAAGGTCTTAAACAGGCAATTGAAGGACGCATCCAGGCACTTGCGAATGTTCACTCGCTATTTGTCGAGACACGCTGGATAGGTGCCGAGTTATCGACCATCGCGATCCAGGAACTTGCTCCTTATTCCGAGAAGGACGAAAGGCGCGTGCGAATAGACGGCCCGCAAGTTCTCTTAGAGCCGAACGCCGCTCAGGCCGTTGCTGTAGCGTTGCACGAACTCGCAACCAATGCTGCCAAGTACGGGGCTCTGTCCGCGCCCAATGGCCAGATTGAGCTGAAGTGGTCGCACGAGGCGGACGGGCGGCTAATCCTCCGCTGGAGGGAGATGGGAGGTCCAGCGGTGAAGATGCCTACGCATCAGGGCTTCGGCACACGAATCACTGAACGCATGATTGGCCAACTGAAAGGCGCAGCGCGTTTTGACTGGCCCGCGGAGGGACTTGTTTGCGAAATCACCCTTCAGGCGTGATATCGAACTTTCGCGTGTACCTTGGCATCATGGGATTGCGGAAAAAACTGCGTCACCGTCGATTTGACTTCTAGCCTCACTAATAATGCGCCTCCGAGTCCGCTGAAGGCCCATTGCGCCATTTCGGACTCATGACTTGAACGGTAACTTTCGGGTGCCGGATAGCGGACATTGATCGGCACCATTGCGGACAAAGACCTCTGATCTTTATTCTGCGATATTTAGGTAGCTATTGGAGGCATAGCGGACATTGAGGCCACCTTCGCTGGTGACCATCCGATCAAAGGTAAGGCCGAGGCTCAAAAAGCCTATCGCCTCGAGGCCGTTCGTCATGGGGCCACGCGGTTCGAGGCAGCGGTAAGCCGGGGCCTCAGCACGTTCGTGGGACGTGAACGCGAACTGGAAGTGCTGGAACGCGGTCTTGACAAAGCCCGTACGCAACTCTGCGTCATCGATCTGGTTGCTGAACCGGGCATGGGCAAGTCCCGCTTGCTCCACGAGTTCCGCCAGCGCATCGGCAAGGAACGTGCCTTTATCCTGGCAGGAAGCTGTTCGCCTGACGGCCAGCAGACACCGTTCCTGCCCTTCCTCGAAGTGGTGCGTGGCTCGTTCCGCATTAGCGCGGGCGAAGCCGAGAAGGACATCGCACAAAAGCTGGAGATGGGGCTGAACGCGCTCGGCCTGCACTCGGTTCGCAACCTTGGCCTATTACTGCACCTGCTTGGTCTCAAAGTCCCCGACGATGCTTTGGTCGGACTAGACGGCCTGCTGATCGGCCTGCGCACGCGCGAACTCTTGCAACAACTGCTGGAAGCACGCTGCCGCCTCTCGCCGGTAGTCATGGTGATTGAGGATTTGCACTGGATCGACAGCGTATCCGAAGAATTGCTGAGCAAGATCGTTGATAGCGAAGCAAAGCTAAGACTTCTGCTACTCACCACACGCCGCCCGGAGCACGCACCGTCTTGGCTCGACCGCGCAACGGTCACCAAATTACCCCTAGAACCTCTCCCCACAGGCGACATACGTCACTTGGTACAGGCGCGTCTCGGTGTTGAGGCTCTGCCCGAGGCACTGGCACGACAGGTGACAGAGAAAGTCGAGGGCAACCCGCTATTTACCGAGGAGATGATTACCTTTCTGACAGAGCGCGGTATTCTCCGCACCGTTGCGGGCAAGCTGGAGGCCGACGTTAGTGCCGTGGCGGCGGCGCTACCCGCAAGCGTGCAGGGCATCCTGACCGCGCGCGTTGACCGCCTCCCGCCGAAAGATCGCGCGCTTCTG
The DNA here is from genome assembly GCA_963847785.1 of uncultured Alphaproteobacteria bacterium. GTDB lineage: Bacteria > Pseudomonadota > Alphaproteobacteria > Rhizobiales > Xanthobacteraceae > BOG-931. The sequence continues at coordinate 6,018 of CAWKBE010000028.1, read as the reverse complement.
CAAGCGGCCTCAGTGATCGGACGGCGCTTCGATCCGCAATTGCTGGCCGTCGTGGCAGGCGAAACCGACATTGATGCCCGGCTCTCGGTCGTGCGGACGCTGGTTCATACGGACGCCAAGTCGGACGACTATGCGTTCAAGCACGCGCTGGTTCGGGACGCGCTTTATCAAAGCCTGCTTACCGAACCACGGAAATCTCTACATCTGAAGATCGCCGAGGAAATCGAGCGGCGCAGTAGCAATCGGTTGACCGAAGTGGCTGAGGTCTTGGCTCATCATTTCAGCCAGACCGACGAGGCCAGCAAAGCCTTTAACTACCTCTCCATGGCGGGCAGCAAAAGCCTCGGCGTCTATTCCCTCGATGAAGCAGCGATCCACTTCAAAGCCGCGCTCGCTCTCGTCGACAAAAATCCGGATTGCGCATCTGACGATGGGTTCGCTGAATTTTTTGGCCCTTACATGCGGCTGTTGACCTTGAACGGACGAGCGAAAGTAGTGATTGATGCGCTTGAGCGCTATTTGGAGCGGATCACCCGTTTGGGCGACGATCCGCGAGTCGTTTCCATCCAAATAGACTACGTGTGGGCGCTTATGGTGAACTTACGCTACAAAGAGGCGGCCACAGTACAGCGCGCGTCCGCGCGAATGGCGGACCGTCTCGGAGACAGCAAATTGCGGGCATATGCGTTGGCTTACGAGATATTGATCTCGACTAATGTTGCGCCGAAGCAGCTCCATGAATTTGAGGCTCTTAAGCAAGAAGCAATCAGGGCCGCTTCCGATACCACTGATGCTTACATTCAAAGCATTATCGGGTGGGCAATCGGTTGGGAGGAGATGTTTCGAGGACGCATGACACACGCGCGCGATATAACTCGCGAGCTGATGCAACTTGGCCGGAAATTAAACGACCCACGATCCACTGGATTTGGCCTTTGGTTATTGACCTGGATTGCGCTGTCATCAGATTCATACGCTGAAGCGCTGGAGTACAGCGAACAATGTTTGTCGGTCGCAGTAGCTCCATTGGATCGAACTATTGCCCTTGGTGGCAAGGGAATCGCCCTAGTGATGCTTCGACGAACCGAAGAGGGAGCGGCGATATTGGAGGACTATCGCCGCCGCGGAGTTGCTGATGGTTTTCTCTATGGGGTAGCCGGTAGCGACGCGAGCGTTGGTATGTGCAAAGTCCTTCAGGGGAATATAGGCGACGGAATCCACTTTATTGAAGAAGCAATTTTGAGACGCGAGAAGGAGAGTAATCGGCGCGTTGCGGATTGGTGGCGCATGTTTCTGGCTGAGGTGTATTTACAAATCATCAGCGGAAATGAAAAACCGCCCACACTGACCTTATTGAAGAACATGCCGATTCTTTTGAAGGTGATGGTCACCGCGTCTTCACGCATTCAGGCCCTTATGACGCGCGTCCTGGAAAACCCGCATTTCGATCCTTCGGGAATTAATTTCGGCCGTGCACAAATGATCCTCGGACTGCTCTTTCAAGCGAAGAGAAAGCGTACGCTCGCACTTCAACACCTAACCCACGCAAAGCGGATACTCTCGCAATTCGGGCAAACGCCAATACTCGCACGAGTCGACACGGCTCTTGCGGAAATGGGACAATAAAATTGGACACGTTCGCGTGGTGGGCACTAGCCATAGGGACACCCCGTCCCTGAGTGCCCTATAGTGGCCGCAGACGAGTTAGCAAGCCGAGAACTCCACTGAGGTTTAGTTCTTTAGTTCGGAGCCGCTTCACAGTGCTTAAAGCGCATCACTGGAACGGGCGAAGACATCGGCACCTTACTTGCAACCGTCACCTATCATAGCTTGGGGCTGTTTGAGGCCAATTCCAATCCGACTGTTCCCTCTGTTGGATTTGTGGACGTTGAATCCTAGCCGAGTCAGCTCTTTGCCAAAGAAGGCGTTATGCATGGACACTAGGCTACTGTTCTCGCACCAAGACGCATACGAGCCGTATAAGTCTTTCATGCTCGTGCGAAGTTTTGGCTCGCGGACGCATGCAGATTCGATCCATTGGCCCACGGAATCATTATCTTCGCGATAGCTTTTCGTCGATTGCAAAACACTGTCTGGCGGAGCCAAGCCGTTCTCTCTCCATTCTTCAAGTCCCTCCAATGCCCATTGTAAGATCCCGGGCAACTCCTTAATCAGGCGGTCAGCTAATGTTCTGTCTTGCTGGTCAGGAGCGATTTGGACTGGAAACTCGATGACCCTGATGCGACGCCAAATGGCATCATCCATTCCAGAAATCGTCGGAAGGTTATTGGTTGCCAGCCACAATTTGAATTGCGGGTCGAACTCAAAAAAATTCTGGTACAAAGCCCTACAGGCTATTCGGTCGCCTCCCGTCATCAACTTGATTTTGCTTTCGGCAAGCCGTTGTGCTGATTCTCCTTCCGAGGCGACAACAAACCGTTTACCGACCAAATGCGCGAGGTCATTTGTCTGTGTTCCGTGCCTTTGTTGCATGAGGGTTTGCATCGGAACGGTCCCGGCATAGTTCCCCAATAAGCACTGAAGGACCTTCAAGAAAGTCGATTTGCCGTTCGCCCCGGTCCCAACCAGAATGAACAGGCATTGCTCCGAAACACGTCCCGTTAGACTGTAACCGACTGCACGCTGCAAAAAGCTGATGAGTTCGTAATCGCCTTTAAAAATTTGATTTAGAAACTCTGTCCAGTGCGGGCAATTGGCGCCATCTTCAAAATTCGTTCCTAGCTTTCTCGTAACAAACACGCTGTCGGTGTCGGTGTTCTCCGCAGCAAGCTGCAAAACACTGCCATCCGGGCATCCAGCCAAATCCGGATTCGCGTCCAAATGCGCTGACTCTTTGAAAAGCTCTGCTTTGGAAAGTTCAACCGACGCATTTATCCGGGTTCGACCGAGACAGGCTTTTAAAGAAGAGAGCATGAGAGGTGCCTGATTGATGCTGCCCACTTGGCTTTGCAAAAATTCCTTAGCGAGGCCCTGAACGATTTCAAAGCGTACCGGCTCAAAAATCTCCTTTTTCCTCAAGTACCATTGGTCGTCGTCGCACCAAACTAGATCGTCTTGGAAGTTCGCAGCGAAAGCGTCAGCCGCTCCGGCATCGTTGGTAAGGTCGTATGAGGGACCTCGTATTGAACCTACGTTCTCACGAGAAGGCGACGGTATGCTCTTGGGCGACGAACTTTGAGGCTTCGCCCATTTCTGAATATTTTCTGCTTTCTCTAATCCAAGAAGCTCGGTGAAACCCTCATCTCCGGTGATCGGTCGTCCCTGAGCGTAGTCTTCAAATGTTGTATCGACGGCAATTAGCCGATCAGTTAGTTCTTCATCTTTCGCCTCAGTGGCAATTGCTTCGATCAGACGGCGTACTTCTTCTCTACTCCATCCGAGTCGAGCCAATTTTGCTGCCGTAGCCAATGCCACGTCGTGCTGCTGTCCACGCTTCCAGACCTGAAATAGCTCGTTTGAGATGGCGATTTCTGCGGCAGCCCTAAGAAGTTTATTCCAAGTCGATGCGCTAGGTTCGAAATTGCTACGATCCTCGAACTCGATAAGCTCGCCACTTGGATGAACCGAGCCGGGAAAGACCGTGACGCAATTGTTCCCTCGGACCTCCACAATCGATCCATTTGCCTGAAATTTCTTATGCGTCCCGGCATCAGGCACTCGGTATACCCAATGACTTTTGGGCTTCGATTCATGACCAAAGATGCAATCTGTCGGTGGCAAAAACCATTGGGCAAATCTCAGGGCATTCGCGGCGTCGATGTCTACGTCTACCAGTCCTTTGGAAGGCTCGCCGGTCAAAATTCCAATGTTTGAAGGATGTCCGTTGAAGTACTTATCAAGATTATCGTGCGATATCCGAAGTTCTGGCCATCCATTGTTGACGGGCGCTTTGGATTTGAACTGTACGGGAATTGGAGCAAAGCCGAGGTTGACGTACTCCGATACACGTTCTTGAGTATAAATATTGTTATTGAGCATGATTTTTTGCCTTTCAAATATGCTTAGTTGGGGACTGGCAGTCGAAAATCAGTCCCCATTGGTTTCTGTTTGTAAGCAAGACCGACTGCTATCCTGCTTTCGTATAGTTGTTTGGTGATCCTCAAAAGCTTCGTTGATAAGAATGCGCAGGAGTGCCGATAACGACACTGCCTTCTTTTGGGCTAGAAATTTGCCTCGCTGATAGCTGTTCTTATCCAAGTTTATCGAGCGACGTTTGAAAAGCGTGTTCTTCATTAGTGTTTGGGCGCTTGGCTCCTCTGATTGGGTTCATTCCTATTTATGTGCAGCTTGGGTGCAGAACTTGCGCATCCTACGAAATTTTTTCTGGACGCTATCCTCCTCCCTCACGGTGAAAACAGTGGATGGCAAAGTCATACTTTTTAAAAACAAATCTCACTTTCCAGAAAGGTGGTTTCTGCTTCCACTACCTCCACTTCTTCGGGACGGAGACGAAGAGAAACACGATAGCAGTTAAACGAAGAACTCTCGCCTTAGCTCGCATCCGGCTTTGCGCAACGCTAATTATAGTCAGCCTCCACCACCTGGTCCTTGCATGTCGGCTAACATATCGAAGATACGCCAATCAATTAGATCGGACTCCACCCGTTTGTGCCGATCACGTTCCCAGAGGGCGTCGTCCGTCGCACTGGGTAGGTCGCCAAAGTGAACCCAGTCTCCGCCGGGATTGCGCGCAAAGTATTCACGAACCTGCCGTCCAACATGATGACTTTTGTCGAGGATGTCGTAGGGATCCCTCACGTCCCTCCATCGAACAGTCGTCTCGGCGGTGGCGGGATCAATTGTCAGCGAGATCTGCCGGAGACGCGCTAGTTCGGCCTCGTATTCAGCAAGGTCGGTTATTCTGTAACAGGCGACCGCATCCCAAGCTTGAATTGCTTGAATTGCCTTTGCTAGGTTCAGTACGGCTTCGTAAATGGATTCGCTATAGGGCCCGGCAGGCACACCCTCACCGACAGCTTCACCAACAAGCTGTGCAATTTTGCTGTCAAACTCCTCGTTATATTTTTTGACGGCCTGCCCAGCCTGAAAATCTTCCGCTAGATCCCACGCAAGCGCATACACCTGCTCGTCGTGGTGGTAGCGAGGGCTCTTCCGACCGACGATGGCATCAACTAACGCTCTAAAGGCGTCCTCGTACTTACTCCAAGCAATATCTATTTCTTCCTGGGTTGGTTGTGGCATTTTCAATTCCTTTCTAAATTTGTGTTGCAGGCAAAGCCTGCGACGTTTTTAATTACCCACGTGCACAATGCGACGGGGATTCGGTGTCAGCCGAATTGATAAAGCCGTTTTTTGTTGCGTGGCATTAAATGCAGCAAACGCAGACAGAAATAATCGGCTTAAAAGTTGGATTTGCCTTTTTTGGCAATTTCCAATCGACATGCACCATTTTGTTCATGGCCCTCACGTCGCCATGCAAAAATTGATTTTTTAAATCTCTCCAAAATGCAATATTCCTTTGTCAAAAATGACGGACATTGGCGATGCGATCGCCTCCGCCATCCTAAGCGTTGATTTTTGAGGTCTGCTGTCGAGGATTTCGGCCGCGCGAGGCGCTGACACTGCCCTAAAAACTTTGAGGAGGTCGGCGCTTTTCAGCAAAAAATGACAACAAGAACGTCAAGCTAATAACCCAGTCTACAGAATTGGGCCAGAGATGTCAAGTGTTATTTGGTCGCTCGAATGAGTTTTTGGAGTCCATATTGTTGTTGGATCAGGAAGGTGAGTGTCGTCTTGATTGAAGGGTTGTTTCATTTATTCAGACTGGTGGCTAATGAGATTTTAGGTACTGGCTTCAGGCTGATGACGCGAAACGAGGTTCCGTGCGTTGAAATCAGCAGAGCGATTGAATGCGGCATCATTGATGAGGAACTTGGTGGGACACTTGGAATAATAAGCATAATGATATCATGGGATGTTTTAGTGTCCCACTTTTCGGCAAGTCGTTGATTTAATTGGAACGGCCCAGTTCCGTAG
>CAWKBE010000027.1:0-29011 GCA_963847785.1 uncultured Alphaproteobacteria bacterium | reverse complement strand
TCGAGTGCGGTGCATTCAACCGCTCTGCCACCTCTCCAACGCCATGAAATATAACAAACAATCGGCTTTGGCGTGATAACCCAAAAAGCCCCTTGCTACCGAAAGTTCTCATTCTTCGCCAGCGAGGCGCTTTATAGCAGGGCGAAAAACAGCGTCCAGTCTTTGAGCGGCGTCGCTCTGCATCGTTTCTGTCAAATGCGAATAAACATCAGGCGTGGTAGTGATTGTCCAGTGCCCAAAACGCTCTTGCGCGACCTTACGGCGTACGCCAGCGAGCAATAACTGTGTCGCGTGACCGTGGCGCAGATCATGGAACTGCACTCGGGAATCCGACGAGGGAGACGCGACGATGACCCAGATCACGCTGCGCGTGAACGGCAAGGACTGCAACATCGCCGTTGACGATCCTAACATGCCGTTGCTCTACGCCTTGCGTGACGATCTCGCACTACGCGGCCCAAAATTCGGCTGTGGTCTTGGCCAATGCGGTGCCTGCACCGTCTTGATGGACGGGGGGGCGACGCGATCCTGCGTAATTCGCGCCGTGGATGCAGAGGGACATCAGATCACGACGCTGGAAGGTCTCGGCAGTTCCGACCGCCCGAGCCGCGTGCAGGCGGCTTTCATCGTCGAGCAAGCCGCCCAATGTGGATACTGTACGAACGGCATGATCATGGCCGCTACCGCGCTGCTGTCGCACCTCCCGCATCCGGCCGAAAGTGACGTACGCGAGGCGCTTGCTCAGAGCCTCTGCCGGTGCGGCAGTCACGCGCGGATCCTAGCCGCGGTGCTGCGGGCAGCGAGGGAGGGTTAAGGCCATGGACTATATTAGCCGCCGCTCGTTTATGAAGGGCACTGCCGGGCTGTTCGTCGCCTTCTCCATGCCACGCGCTGCAGCAGCGAGCACCACCACCGTCGCCGCGGACAGCGTAGACGCCTATCTCGCCGTCGCGCCGGACGGTGGCGTCATGGTGTTCTCGGGAAAGGTCGATCTCGGCACTGGCGCGCGCGCCGCGATCCGCCAGATCGTCGCCGAGGAACTTTCGCTCTCGCCCGAGCGCATCGGTCTCATCGAGGGCGACACCGCGATCACGCCCGATCAGGGACCCACCGGCGGCTCAACCGGCATCATGGTTGGCGGCGTGCAGATTCGGCAAGCGGCGGCGACCGCGCGGGCACGATTGTTGGCGTTGGGCGCGGCGCACCTTAATCGTCCGCAGAGCGATCTGGAGATGCGCGAAGGCGCAGTAATGATCCGTAGCGACGGTGACACGGTCAGTTTTGCCGAGTTGATTGGCGACGCGGCCTTCAATGTGCCCGTCGATAAAGCCGCGCCGTTGCGCGATCCCGACACCTATACGATCGTCGGCACGTCGTATCCGCGGCCCGATATTCCGGCAAAGCTGACCGCGCGCCACACTTACGTTCACGACCACCGCGTCGAAGGCATGTGGCACGCGCGCGTCGTCCGGCCGCCCGCGATCGGGGCGAAACTACTCGACGTCGACGCCGGGTCGGTCGCCAGAATCCCGCAGGCACAAATCGTGCGTATCCAAGACTTCCTCGCGGTAGCGGCACCGCGAGAGTGGGATGCGGTGCGTGCCATGCGGGCGCTCAAGGCGACATGGAGCAATGCGGCAATGCTGCCAGGCTCGGAGGCGCTCTTCGATGCTATCCGCGCAACACCAGTCGCGCGCACCGAGATGCTCCGTAGCTCAGGGGACGCCACTGCAGTGTTGGATGCGGCGCCACGCGTGATCAGCGCTTCTTATGCTTGGCCGATCCAGTCGCACGCTCCCATGGGCCCAGCCTGTGCGGTGGCTGATATCAGCGACGGCGGCGGCACGGTGTGGACTGCCGCGCAAGACACCCATCACCTGCGCAGGACGATTGCCAAGCTGCTCGCCCTCGACGTCAACAAGCTCCGACTCATTTATATGGACGGCTCGGGGAGTTACGGCACCAGCGGCAACGACGACGCCGCGTTCGAGGCCGCGCTGCTTTCCCGTGAGTTGCGTCGCCCGATGCGCGTGCAGTGGATGCGGGAGGACGAGCATGGGTGGGATCCGAAGGGCCCGGCGCAGCTCTTGGACCTTCGCGCGACGCTCGGTGTCGACGGCGAAATCACGGCGTGGGAAACCGTGGCGATAGTGCCGGCGAACTCGCCGAGCCAGCCAGACATCCCCTTGGTCGCCGCCGTCGCCGCCGGGCTTGATGATGGCCGAGGGCTGTTCGCAGGGCTGCTGTCGCTCAATGCCGACGCACCGTACGCAGTCGCCAACATGCGCGCTGAGATCAGGTGGCAAGCTACGACGCCGTTGCGCCCATCCAATCTGCGCGCGCCGGGCAAGATTGGGAATGTCTTCGCGGTCGAGAGCTTCTTTGACGAACTCGCGGCCGCTGCCGGCGTTGATCCGCTCGCTTATCGGCTCCGTCTGTTGCACGATCCTCGCGGCCGAGAGGTCTTGGAGCGCGTCGGCGTAATGATGCAATGGAGTCCGCGTGCTGCGCCTACCGATCGCCGTGAAAAGATTTTGAACGGCCGCGGGATCGCTTATGTGCACTATAAGCAAGCAGAGAACTACGTGGCGACGGGCATGGATGTATCCGTCGACACTTCGACCGGCGCTGTTCGGGTTTTGCGCGTGGCTTGCGCCCATGATTGTGGTCTGATCATCAATCCGGACGCCGTGCGTGCGCAGATTGAAGGCTGCATCCTGCAGACTTTGAGCCGCACGCTCTTCGAGGAAGTCACCTTCGATCGCTCCCGCGTGACGAGCACAGACTGGGCGAGCTATCCAATCTTGACCTTTCCTGACGTGCCGCAACTCGACATCGCATTGATCGATCGCCGTCATGAACGTCCGCTCGGTGCGGGCGAGGCCGCGGCCGCGGCGGTTGCGGCGGCACTCGGCAACGCCGTGTTCGATGCCGCGGGCGTTAGATTGCGCCGAGCCCCACTGACGCCTACACGGGTCAAGGCCGCGCTTGCACAACGCGCGACATAGCTCCACCGACTGGCCGTTGAATACCCGCCATTGGCTGCACATAAACCGACGTGGCCCGATGTCTGCCTTTGATACTGTGGACGGCGCACTCTGCGGCATCGGAGCGGTGTAGTGCGTTTGCGCTCAGGCGAAAGCAATTCAAGGAGGTGAGGCTACGTTCGCTTAGGTAGCTGAGTATTAAAGGAGTTGGCGGGGACATTACGAAGTAATGGAAGCGCGTCGCCTGGCCGAGATCATGCACCGCATCTATGGACCGGCCGTGCGTTGCAAGGGAATTCGAACGGAATCCATGGACCGGCCGTGCGTTGCAAGGGAATTCGAACGGAATGGTCACTTTGGTCCGCGCTAATCTATCCGGCCTCACGTGGGAGCTTGTGCTCCGGGCCATCATGGTTGTCCGCACACACCTGATCTTTTTATTTGGCAGGCCTTTGTTGGGCCATCGGTGCATCCAGGTCTCAGGTGCGTTGGGGAGACCGTTGTGCCATCTGTTTCAAATCACCTCGCAGACCCGGGTAGGCGTTTTTCCACAGCTTTTGAACTCGTGACGCGTTACGAGACGGACTGTGGCTCGAAGCCTCGCGCGAATGAACGGCCGTGGTAGAGCACGCTCCATGCAATGCGCGCGAGTTTGTTGGCAAGCGCCGCAGCTAAGACATTATGATGGAGGCGTTTGGTGGCGGCTGCCAGCCATCCTTCAAGGCCAAACTTCGCCCAGCTGCCGGGCTTTGCCAGCACGGCGCGAGCCCCGATGATGAATAGCGTGCGCAGGTACTTGTTGCCGCGTTTGCTGAGCCGGCCGAGTATCGTTCTGTCGCCTGTGGAGAGTTGCTTCGGCACCAGCCCGAGCCAAGCTCCAAAGTCACGCCCCTTGGTGAAGGCCGCGCCATTCCCGATTGCGGCCACCACTGCACTAGCCGTCAAAGCGCCGATCCCCGGAACGCTTATCAACCGCCGGCAGCATTCGTCCTGGCGCGCAAGTGCTTGAACTTCACTGGTCACGGCATCAACCCGATCGTCCAGCCGGCGCCAGTCATCGGCCAATTCTTCGATAAGGCGAATCATGCGCGGGGAAAGCACATCGGTGCGTTGCGCTAACACCGATGGCAGTATCTCGCGCAACCTTGCAGGTCCTTGCGGCCACGATAACGCCACACTCGAGAAGGAAGCCGCGAAGCTGGTTAATGACCGCAGTGCGATGACCGACGAGCCTGCTGCGAATCCGATGCAGCGCTTGAAGATCGAGCTGCTCCGCGCTCTTGATCGGCACGAATCGCATCGTCGGCCGCTGCACCGCCTCTGCGATGGCCTCGGCGTCGCGGTAGTCGTTCTTCTGCCCTTTGCGGAAGGGCTTCACGTACTGTCCCGGGATCAGCCTAACGTTATGACCAAAGGCCGAGAGTCGGCGACCGATGTGGTGTGCTCCTGCGCCGGCTTCGACCCCCACGAGACACGGTTGGAGGTTGGCCATGTGCCGCTCCAATCGCCCACGCGACAATTGCTGGCGCATGATCACTTTCCCACGCGCATCCATTCCGATGAGGTGAAAGCTGCGCTTGCCGAGATCCATTCCGATCGTAGCAATACGGTCATCGTGCGTAGCGATGTCAGTCATGGCGGGCTCCTTTTTGCGAATCAGCTGCGCTTCGGCAGCATTGCCATTCACTCCGCTGGAGCGCGGCCGGTCCATACCATTATTCGGGTTGACGGCACCGAGTTGACCAAGGTCCCCGCGCATCTCAGGCCCGGCCTCCTCTGCACCGCGTTGTCACCAACTCGACAACGGGCCATCCGGCGCGCTTGGTCCTTGGCGCGCCCCTCAATTCAAAGGCGGCATTGTCTCCGGCCGATCACTCCTGGCCAGCATCCGCGCTTGATCGTCGCAAAGCATGACGAGCCGATCGGGATATTGGTGGACCATGATCCTGTAAAGGATGCGGGCAACCTGCAGCTTATCGTCGGCGATGACTGGCTTAAAGCTGGCGCCTTCATCACGCGCGCGGCTCAGCGCGACAGTGTACTTCTTACCTTCGTTCATGGAATGCATTTGCGCGAGGCCACTTGTTCAATGAGCCTTTTAAAAAGACCGGCCGGGCGGCGCCCCATTCCCCGACACCCTACCGCCGCCCAGCCAGATGGCTCAGTTCAGGAAAGCGAACCCTCTAAGCGTAAATCCGCCTCGGGTTCTGTTTTGTGGCAACAACGCCTTAATTGGAAATTCTTACCAGTTGTGGCCTTGAGGCCACAACGAAGTTGACCGCCATGCGGCGCGCCTCGCCCAACCGACTCGATCTTCCATAGTGAAATTGCGTATTTTTGCAGCATGCCGTTGTTCCGCCCGCGTCCCCGCCCGCCGTCCGGCGTCCCCGAGCCCTGCTTGCCGACTTCCGCCAAGGTTCCGCCGGCCGGCCCGGACTGGATCCACGAGATCAAGCACGACGGCTATCGGATCTTGGCTCGGTCTCGGCGCCAACGTGCCGATTGCTTCGGCCAACGGGCGCGAGTCGCTGCTGGCCTTGCTGACGGCAAGTTCGTCGATATCCGGATCCCCTATCCGCTCGGCTTCTTCAGCAAGAATATCGATGGTCGTATCGACGAACCCGACGCCGGCTGGAAGGGGGCGCGGTCTGTGGACCACGACTGGCACACGCGCCTATTTCCACAGCGAGGGCGGGAAGGATGCGTCGCCCAAGTTGTTCAAGGTGCAGATCCGGTGGGATCCATTGCCGAACTAATGATCTATACGCATGTGGTTGAATGGCGCTTTGAATTGGCCGGAATGCCGGTCAACCACATACCTGTGCATAACGCCGTTGTTCATCACGATAGGCAGAACGTGGACGAAGCCGGCCTCGGCAATGTCTTCTTTGCGGCCAAGAAGCCTGATCTCCCCTTGCTCAGTGATCGTGACGGTGCGCGAATGCGACCTGAAGCAATTGCGGCGCGGCTGAACGAACTCCCCGGTGGAAGCCGTAAGCGATAATCCGTACGGTGCGGGCGTTGGGACCGCAAACGCGATGGGTTGAGCGTCGCGCGAGTATTTAGCCGCGACGCGCGTGTGCGAAAACAAGCGGCAGAGCCGTTCGCCGTCACGTTCCGGTAAATACCGGCTTCCGCTTCTCCATGAACGCGGTGCGGCCCTCGGTGTAATCGCGGCTCGCAAAGCACGCCTCCACCATCCTGTCGACGCGGGCGACATCGCGCTTCGATTCGTCCTTGAGGATTTCGCCGACGGTGAACTTGACCGCCTTGATGGTCAGCGGAGCGTTAGCGCAGATCATGTCGGTGATGCTTTTCACGTAGCTTTCCAGCTCGGCCTCCGGCAGAACGTGATTGACGAGCCCCATGGCGTAGGCTTCCTGCGCGTCGAACTGGCGGGCGGTGTAGAAAATCTCCTTGGCGAACGATGGCCCGACGATGTCCACCAGGCGCTTGAGACCGGTATAGGCATAGCCCAGGCCGAGCTTCGCGGCCGGAACCGCAAAGCGGGAACTATCCGAGCAAATGCGCACGTCGCAACAGGATGCCAGCCCGACGCCGCCGCCGACGCAATAGCCGCGGATCATCGCGATCGTCGGTTTCGGAAATTCGTAGATGGCGCTGAAGGTCGCGGCGGTGATGACGTCGTAGGCGCGCGTGGCTTCCAGCGATGCGCGCTCGCTGGCGAATTTGGAAATGTCGGCGCCCGACACGAACGCCTTGCCGCCGGCGCCGGTCAGCACGACAACACGCACCTCGTCGTCGGCGGCAAATACATCGAGCATGCTTTTCGCCGCTTCCCACATTTCCAGCGATACGGCGTTGTGCCTTTCCGGGTTGTTGAAGGTCACGATGCCGACGCCCACTTCCTTGCGCGAGAGCATCTTGTCGGTTTGCGTCATCTGTCAATTTCCTCTCTCACGCCGTCCTGCCCGTCCGTTTCATCACACCGCCCCGGCCTTATGCAGCGCGGCGATCTCGCGCGCGGAGAAGCCGAACTCCTTGAGCACGGTATCGGTATGCTCTCCAAGCTTCGGCGGCGGCGCTTTCAGGCGCGAGGGCGTGCGCGACAACGACATCGGCTGGCCGACGAGACGCAGCGTCCGCTTGCCTTTCCCGCCGACGCTTTGCGCAATGCCGAGGTGCCGCACTTGCAGATCGGCGAACACCTGATCGATCGAATAGATCGGCCCGCACGGTACGCCGGCCTCATTGAGGAGCGCCACCCATTCGGCGCTGGTGCGACTTTGCAAATGGTTTTCGATCTCGGCGTTAAGCGCATCGCGATTCTTCGAGCGCGCCTGCGCAGTCCGGTAGTCCGGATTCTTCGCCAACGCCTCGGCCCCCAGCGTGGCGCAGAACCGCTCCCACATTTTGCCGCCAGTCGTGGCGATATTGACGAGACCGTCGCGCGTTTTGAACACACCGGTCGGGACGCTGGTCGGATGATTGTTGCCGGCCTGCCGCGCCACCTCACCGTCGACGAGAAAGCGGGAGGCCTGAAAATCAAGCATGAAGATCTGCGCTTGCAGGAGCGAGGTTTCGATCGCCTGGCCCTTGCCGGACGTCTCCCGCTCGAGCAACGCGACGAAGATACCGAGGGCCGCGAACAGCCCGGCGCTGAGGTCGGCGACCGGGACGCCGACGCGCACCGGCCCCTGCCCGGGCAGGCCCGTGATGGACATCAGCCCGCCCATGCCCTGCGCGATCTGGTCGAAGCCCGGCCGGTCGGCATACGGCCCGTCCTGACCGAAACCGGAGATGCTCGCAAAGACCAGCCGCGGATTGATCTTGCTCAGCGTCTTATAATCGATGCCAAGGCGTTTTTTCACGTCGGGACGGAAGTTCTCGATCAGCACATCGGCTTTCTTGACCAGCCGTTTGAAGGCGGCGAGCCCAGTCGGTGCTTTCAGATCGAGCGTCATGCTGCGTTTGTTGCGATGCAGGTTCTGAAAGTCGGAACCCTCCCGCGGCCCGCCCATCGGCTCTTCCCCGTCGGATGGCGCCTCGACCTTGATGACGTTGGCGCCCCAGTCGGCAAGCTGACGAGCGCAGGTCGGGCCTGCTCGCACCCGCGTGAGGTCGAGTACCGTGAAACGCGTCAGCGCCTTCGACGCGCGCGGAAAGCGCATAAACCGACCTCCGTGTCCGGGCAAAGCAGCGCCAGGAAGGGCCAGAACTTCCCCGATCCGATGATTGTTGTCCACCGATAGCGCGATCGCCCTGCCCTTCGTCTGGCGCCGGTCCGCTTACGAAAATGTAACGCCGGCAGCCATCTTTCGGGCGCTTTCACCGGACGATCATGCAGCAAAACGCTGCTAAATGCGGTTTTCACCAGGATCTTCGATCATGATCGATTTTCGCCATTTCGCGATTTTCTTGGGGCTTGCGTTATTTGCCACGACCGCCGCCGCGCAAGAGCACGGCGGCCGCTCGGTGGATCGCCCCGGTCACGGAGATCAAAGCCGGCCGGAACAGGCTGGGCCCGGCGTGCTTGCGCTCTTGCCGGCGGATTCCGTTACCGAGCACAGCATCGATACACCGGCCGGAAAGCTCGCCTATACGGCGACTGCCGGCACGTTCACGCTGTTCGATCAATCGGGCGAGCGTTCGGCTGCGGTTTTCTACACGGCCTTCGTCGCGAAATCGAATGACACGGCGCGGCCGGTAACTTTCGTGTTCAACGGCGGACCTGGCGCCGGCTCGGCGTTCCTCAACCTCGGCCTCGTCGGGCCGCGCGTCGCTGCGTTCGGCAGCAACTATGACGGAGCCAGCGTCCGCCTCGCCGACAACCCGGACACCTGGCTCGCCTTCACCGATCTCGTTTTGATCGATCCGGTCGGCACCGGCTGGAGCAGGGCCGCCAAACCCGAAGGCGGCAACGGCTTCTGGGGCGTGCACCGCGACGCTGAATCGATGGCTAAGGTGATCGCCCTCTACGTCGCCAAAAACATCCGCGTCAGCTCGCCGAAATTCGTTCTCGGCGAAAGCTATGGCGGCTTCCGCGCCGCCAAAGTCGCGCGAGCGCTGCAAAACAGTCAGGGCATCATTCTGAGCGGCATCCTGATGGTGTCGCCGCTGATCGAGGGCCAGTTCCAGTTCGGCGGCGACCGCTTCGCACTCGGCGCCGCTTTGCAGCTTCCCTCGCTGGCGGCGGCCGAGCTCGAGCGTAAGGGAACCTTCACCGTCGCGGCACTGGAGCAGGCCGAACATTTCGCGCTGACCGATTATCTCTCCGCGCTGGCCGGCCCGCCGCTCCACGGCGATGCGGCGCATGCGTTTTACGCGCGCGTGGCGCAGATGACTGGATTGCCGGAGGATGTCGTCGCCCGGGAAAAAGGCTTCATCCGCGACGCCTTCGTCAAAAATCTGCGTTCCGGCGACCACAAGATCGTCAGCCATTACGACGCGACATTCGCGGTCGACGACCCGAACCCGGAATCAGCGTCGGCCCGCGGGCCCGATCCGTTTCTCGACGGATTCATCCGCGCCTACGGCAGCGCCTTTGTCGCCTACGCGCGCGACGAACTCGGCTTCAAGACCGAAATGACCTACAACCTGCTCGCCTCCGATATTTCCGGCAAATGGGACTGGGAGGATGGCGGCGGCCACGCGCCGGCGAGCGCCTCCGACGATCTGCGCCAGCTGCTCGCGCTCACCCCGTCGTTTCGGCTGCTGATCGCGCACGGCTACAGCGATCTGGTCACGCCCTACGCGGTGTCGCGGTATGTACTCAACCATATTCCGCCGAGCGTGGATGGCGAGCGCGCCGAACTCCGGCTCTACCGCGGCGGGCATATGTTCTACACCGATCCGCAATCACGCAAGGCCTTCACGGCGGACGCACGGACGATGTATGCGTCTCCCTGATTTTTTCTGCCTCGCGCCCCAGATTCGTTACTCGCCCAGATAGGCGGCCTTGACCTTTTCGTCTTTCGACAGGGCCGCGGCGGTGTCGGCGCCGACGATGTGGCCGTTGTCGAGCAAATAGCCGCGGTCGGCGATGGCCAGACTCTGCTTGGCATTCTGCTCGACCAAAAAAATACCGACGCCGGTCTCTTTGATCCGGGCAAGCGTGCGGAACAGCTCGGTGCAAAGCAGCGGCGCAAGGCCGAGCGAGGGCTCGTCGAGCAGGAGGATGGTCGGCGCCGACATCATCGCCCGTCCCATCGCCACCATCTGCCGCTCGCCGCCGCTCATGGTGCGCACGAGCTGCTTCGAGCGCTGTTTGAGCTTCGGAAACAGGCTCAGAACCCGCTCGATGTTCTGCGCCTCGAGCGCACGGGCGCGCACCGGATGGGCACCGAGGATGAGGTTCTCCTGCACGGTCAGGTCGGCGAAGATGCCGCGATCCTCGGGCACGAGCGCGATGCCGGTCTCCACGATCTCATGCGACGGACGCCGCGTGATGTCGGCCCCGTCCATGAGCACCGTACTGCCGTCCATTTTGCGGGTCTGGCCGGCGACGGCGCGTAGAAAGGTGCTTTTGCCCGCGCCGTTGGCCCCGAGCATGACCACGATCTCGCCTTTCGACACCGACACCGAAACGTTTTCCAGCGCGCGATGGCGTCCGTAGAACACCGAGACGTTGCGGGTCTCAAGCATTCTCATCCCCGAGATAGGCGCGGATGACGCCGTGGTCGGCCAGCACCTCGGCCGGCGTTCCCTCGGCGATCTTGGTCCCGCTATTCATGACGATGCAGCGGTCGCAAAGACTGCGGATCGCGTGCATGACATGCTCGACGATGATGATGGTGCAGCCTTCGGTGCGCAGCTGCTCGATAAGCGCGATGCCGATCTTGAGCTCGGTCGGATTGAGGCCGGCGAGCCACTCGTCGAGCAGCAGAATCTTGGGATCGGAAGCCAGGGCGCGCGCCAGTTCTACCCGCTTCTGATCGATGTAGGTCAACGCTGAAACCCCGGCATTCGCCGCGTTCGGCAGGCCGACACGCTTCAGCAGAACGTGAGCATAATCGTCAAGCTCCCTGCCCCATCGCCGTGCGTGACCGAATACGCCGCCGGCGGCAACGTTCTCGAGCGCGGTCATCGTCGGCAGCATGCGGACCAATTGGAAAGTGCGGGCCACGCCTTTTTTGGCGACCGAGCTGGCGCCGACGCCGGCGATGGGGTCGCCATAGAGCGTGATCTCGCCGGAACTCGGCTTCAAGGCGCCGGAAATCAAGTTCATCATCGTGGTCTTGCCGGAGCCGTTAGGGCCGATCAGGCCGAGCACCTCCTTCTCAGCCAAGCTAAACGACATATTTTCAACCGCCACGAGACCGCCGAAGCGCTTGGTGACGCCGGCGGCCGACAAAGCTTCGGCACCCGAGGCGTCAGGCATCGTTGCTCTTCTGTGGTCGCAGCTGGCTCGCTACCGGGTCGGCGGGCGCATCGAGCGCCCGCTGCACCGGACCCGGCGCCGATTTGCCAAACTTCGCGCGACGGCGCCAAACATCCTCGATCAATCCAGTGATGCCGTTCGGAATGACGTAGACAATGAGCAGGAAGCAGACACCCAGAAGCAGCGTCGTCTGCGACGGAAAATAGATCGCGATCAGCTCCCAGACGAGCACGAACGGAATGACGCCGACCAGCGGCCCCCACAAGCGGTGCGTGCCGCCGAGCAGCGCCATGATTACAACCTGGAACGACAGGAACGGGCTGAAAGCGACAACCGGCTCGACATATCCCCAGCGCGGCGCGACCAGCGCGCCAGCGATCGAAGCGAAAGCGCTGGAGATGACAAACAAGATCACCTTGGCGCGCGCGGTGTTGATGCCGCAATGGACGGCGACCACTTCGTCGTTACCGATGATGCGCAAGGCAAATCCAAGCCGCGAACGGCCGATCCACCATCCGACGACGAAGACAGCCACGGTCAGCAATAAGAGCTGCCAGTAGTATTCGGGTTCGGTGCGGTCAACCGCTACGTAAAGGCCGCTCATGGTGCCGAGGACGTGCTGCAGCCAGGTCATGATCTGGCGCACCAGTTCGGCAAGGCCGAGCGAGAAGATAACGAAATAAACGCCGGAGACCCGCAGCGTGGCGAGACCTACAATCGCGGCCAGCGCGGCGCCAAAGACGCCGGCAGCGAGGATCAGCAACGGATAGGGGAAAAGATCGATCCCCCCCGCTGCCGTGTACATGCCGATGCCGAAAAAGGCCGCCGTGGAAAGGGCGATGTAGTTTGTCGGCCCTGAGAACAACAGCCACGATGTTGCGAGGGCCGTATACATCACGATCGAAATCAACAGCTGCAGCGCATAGCCGTTGAAGACCAGCGGAGCGCAGCCGGCCGCAACGATCACTGCGGCGCTCATCAGCAGATTACGCAGCTCGCCGACGGGCAGGCTTGCGCCGGCGGGGACGAGCGGCTGCGTGTTGATTTTGCTCACGCCGTCCGCCTCCCGAACAAACCCTCCGGCCGAACCAGCAGCACAACCATGAACAAGATGTAAGCCGCTGCAAGCGTGAGACCCGGATCGACCAGCGTAGCGACGGCCGTTTCGGCGAGGCCGAGGATGAAAGCGGCGACGATCGTGCCGCGCATGTCACCGACGCCGCCCAGAATGACGATGATCAGCGCCTTCAGGGTGAACACTACACCCAGCGACACATCGAACGTCAAGAACATGCTGAGCAGACCGCCGCCTGCCGCCGTCACCGCTCCGCCCAGCGCGAACGCCAGCGCCGAAGCGCGTGCGACATTAATCGAAACGAGCCCCGCAGCGATCGGATTGACGGACACCGCCCGCAACGCCAGCCCCGCCCGCGTCTTGTACAGCCAAACATACAGGCCGACGCAGAGCGCTACCGAGGCGATGAAGGCAACCACCCGGTTGAGTCCGTAGCGTTCACCGAAGATGAAAATCGGCTGGGATAAATATGAGTAATCGAGGTACTCACCGCCGAAGATCGCAAGCATGACCCCAACGGCAATGAAACTGAGGCCAAAGGTCGCCAGGATGCTGTCGACCTCAAGCTTGCCCTGGCTCTTGGCGCGGCGAACGAGCGGCAGAATGAGCACCCGGTAGATCACCCAGTTCAGGGCGAAGGCAACCGGCACCACCAGAAACAATGCGAAGAGCGGGCTCGCGTGCGTGCCCGCATAAAACCAAAAGGTGGAAAACGCTCCGGCAATCAGGATTTCGCCGTTGGCGAGATTCATGATGCGGGCGACGCCGTACTGCAATTGCAACCCCATCGCCATCAAGGCATAGGTGCCGCCGAGCAGCAGGCCGATGATGACGATGTCCATGTCGAACGGGTTTATCGATTACGCATCCCGGCGCGAATTTTCGAGGCCTAACAGCCGGCTAAAAGTCAACTTCTCATCGTTCTCGTCCCCGACCTACCGGCCGGGGACGATCACGATATACAAGAACCGTTAACTCGGCGGCGAGCGTCAAGCGGCCTTAAAGCGCGCGGGATTTCTCAACCCCAGTTGCTCTTCAGTTTGACCTGCGCGTAGTTCGAGAAGCCGACGCCGGACACTGCATTGAAGAAACCACCTTGCCATTGGCCGACCGTATAAACCTTGTCGATCAATTGGCCCGGCAGTTCGACCTCACCGATGAGCGTCTTGAACTTGCCCTTCCGGATACGATCGGCGACCGCCATGCGGTCCATCGAGCCGACGGCTTCGATGCACTGCGTGAGCATCTGGAGCATCGAGTAGTAGAACGGGCTGCCCCAATAGTCGGCATCGACCTTGGTGACTTCCTTGTGCCGCTTGTAGAAATCGCGGATTTCGGGCGAGTCGACCACACCGCCGGCGCCGAGAATGTTTTCGGCGGCGGCGCCGTTCTTCAGCGAGAAACCCTGGAAGGCGCAGCCGACGGCGCAGTAATATGCCTTGACGTTAAGGCCTTCGATCTTGGCCGCGTCGGCGAGACCGAATGTGTCCGGCGGGTAAGACCAGGCCACGAAGGCATCGGGATTGGCGGCCTTGGCGGCCTTGATCACCGGCGTGTAGTCCTGCGTGCCGAGCGGATAAGACTTGTCGTACACGATCTCGAAGCCGGCTTCCTTGAACAGCGGACGGCCGGCATTGGCAAGCTCAATGCCGAAGTCGTCGCCGACATTCACGGCCGCGACTTTGTTCCCGATCTGGCCGCTATCCTTCAGCTTCTTGAGAACGCCGATCGCGCCCTTGGCATAATTCGTGGTGGACGACTGGAACATGAAGAAATTGGGATACTTCTTGACCAGCGCCGGTCCCTGATCGGTGACGCAGGCTTGCGTCAGCTGCGGATAGCCGTATTTCGCGAACGTTGGCGCAGTCGCGAGATTGAAACCGGTTGCGTACACGCCGCCGATCCAATCGGCCTTGTCCACCGTCGCGAGACGCTCCACGGCCTTGATGGCCTCGGGCGGCTGCGTGCGGTCGTCGTATTCGATCAACTCGATCTTGCGCTGGCCGTCCTTGAGCTTGAGGCCGCCACGCTCGTTAACCTCGTGCGCCCAAAGCTGGTATGGCGGGAAATGGGTGATCGCTGCGCCGGGCGCGAGCGGACCGGTTTTTGCGCCGACTACGCCGACTTTGACGGTCGCGCTCTGCGCCCGTACTGCCGGAGCGGCGAGCGATCCGGCCATAGCCGTCGCTGCAGTAAACTTCAAGAACTCGCGTCTTCGCATGAACTCCTCCCTCGGGATGGTGTATCTAGGCCGGGGTTGTTTTCCCCGTGCTTCATTGGCACGTCGGCATGATAGCGACTTACATTCACGTTGCATAGTAGTCCACAACTTCAACTCCGATCCTGAGAACGCGGCGGCGGAGTTAAAGCAATCCCGTGAGAGCCGGAGCCGTTTGAGCAAACAGAGCGCTCCGACTTACGCGCCAGTGCGTAGTTCGGCTGTCGGATTTAGTGCCAGTCAGGAGGGCGACCGCCCATTCGGGCGCATACGCTCAAAAAATAATCAGGCAGGGCCATGATGAAAACAACACATTCGGCTCGTGCTGGTCGGGCATCCGGGATCGCTATGCGATCGCATCACGTGCGTTAGCCCGGGCGGGCGCGAACAAGTGATTGCCGGCATGACGAATTTGCACAGCGACGATCACCCGGTGCCGCCGGGGTCGAGACCGTATTTCTTGCACATCTTGCGGACGATTTCGACATCCTTGCCGCCGGCGATGAGTCCGACGACTGCGCTCGTCAGCGCGCCGCCGGAGACCCTGCCTTCGACGATGTAGGCTTGCCAACCGTTGTAGGCCGGATACGGGCTCTTGGCATTCACCATCCCGCAATAATTTATCGCGCCGTCTTCGGTGCTCGGAATCTGCGGCCATCGATATTGCGCCGAAGACGGGTTGCTGATCGACAGCCCGACGGCGTGGCTGACGACCTCTTTTTCTGCCGGCGTCAGGTCGCGTTTGTTAACGCCGGTAGCGTCCTGCATGGTGTTGAGGGCGAGCAGATCCTGCGCCGTTGCGTGCCCTGAGAACGACGATGGGGACGTTGCGCAACCGGCGATGCCAGCCGCCAAGGCAGCGAACGCACCATATCGCGCCAGGTGCTTGCCGAAGCTTAACGCAACGAGATTCCGGATTGAAGCGGGCCGTAGCCGCGACTGGTTATTTGCGATCTTCATGGACTTAAGTGGATCCCCTGGTAGCCATTAGTCCGCTCATATTCTTGATAATTCATTCCAGACCGTGTCGGAGATCGGCACTCAAGATCAAAGCGAATTCTCCGTGGCGAGACCGGTACCCCAACAGTCTCGATTAGACATCATACCCTCCACCCGACCGGCTGAACAATCGGTCGCAACTTTGCCGCACGACCCGCGGCCGCTCTCAGCTTAATGCCCCGCTTATGACAATCGGGTACGTACCTGCCTCCCTTTCCCGACTGAGACTCATTGGATTCAGCACTGATGATTGACAGAATTTATACGGTATTCGGGCCGATTCCGTTGAAAGGCAGGTGAGGAAACGATCGGGTCGGCAATTGGCCCACGAATGTGGCTTTTGTGCACTAAAGGACCGCATCACTTCGGCTCTAGCGCTAGTTGCGGTACTTTCTCTCTTGAGCATCGCGGGCTGCCATTTCACCCCCACCGCCAATGGTGTCGAAGGGCTGATGACCGAACCAGCTGGATGGACGAAGGGCCGGCCCCAGCGCCCGTCAGCTTGCGGCGCGCAACACCATGCTCTCGTGCGCCACCACGGCGTTGCAGCCGCACCGCTTAGCGGCGTAGAGCGCACGGTCGGCCGCATCTGCATGCGTTATGAGAAGGTCTTCGACGGCCCGGCGCGCCTCTTCGGCGAGCGCGGCCGTGCGCCCGACATCGAGCCGGGCAGCAAGAACGCGAACTCCTCGCCGCCGTAACGGGCGACGACGACGGCCTTCTCGAGCGTCACTGGCGACAGTGTCTCGCCCACCGCACGCAGACACGCATCGTCCCTGACGTGACCGTAGCGGTCGCTCAATAGCTTGAAATGATCGATATCGATCATCAGCAGCACGGGCGGCCGGCGATGCTCGCCGGCCCGCTGCCACTCGCGAGTCGATCGCGCCGGTCGCGCAGGTGACCCGGCCGCCCTTGCGGACCACCGCGAACCCGTAGATCCATGGAACATTGCCGCACAAGTCGAAGAGCATCTTGCTGCAATCGAATTGGGCGGACGGCATTTTTGCATAAACGCTCGCCACGAGCTGGAGCATGGCGCGCATGGAATAGATCGGCGCCGCCGCGCGCCAGATCAACCAGTCGGCGCGGGCGAGTTCGGCGCGGTCGGCCCGAGCCCTTTCGAGACCGCGCATGCGCTCGATCATGAGCGGAGCGATCGTTACAAGAGCGACAACGATCAACCGGGCCCGGATGCTGAGAAAAGGATTGCGGCGGCGCGTTTGCGCGGGCGATGCGGTCGGCAATGCCTTGGGAGATTTTTGCGTGAACGTCCGGCGTGTACAATGCCGTCCCTGTTCCGCAAGGTAAGGGACGCGCGTAAAAACGCTTTGCGTCGTTCCACTAAAATTGGAGGCGTGCGAAACCGCGTTGACGAAATGGAAAGCATGACCCGAGGTAGCGGACTTGCAACCGTACGCGCGGAAATCGCGCGCGCCTGCCGCGACGCCAGACGCGATCCGGCGGCCGTGACGCTGGTCGCCATTTCAAAAACCTTCGGCGTCGAGGCGATCGAGCCGGTGATAGCCGCCGGACAGCGCGTGTTCGGCGAAAACCGGGTGCAGGAAGCCAAGGCGAAATGGCCGCCGCTGATGGTGCGCCACAACGGCCTCGAGCTGCATTTCGTCGGCAAGCTGCAATCGAACAAGGCGCGCGAGACGGTGGCGCTGTTTGACGCGATCCATGCGGTCGATCGGGCGAGCCTGGCCGAAGCGCTTGCCAAAGAAATCGCCCGGCAGGGACGCAATCCCGTCCTGTTCGTGGAGATCAATACTGGCGCCGAGCCGCAGAAGGGGGGCGTGCAGCCGCAGGAGGCGGACGCTTTTCTCGCGGCCTGCCACGACCATTACGGCCTGACGATTTCCGGACTGATGTGCGTCCCGCCGGTCGCCGAGGCCCCCGCGCCGCACTTTGCGCTTACGGCACTGATCGCGAAGCGCAATGGGCTCAAGTTACTGTCCATGGGCATGAGCGCCGATTTCCCGGCCGCTATCGCCTTCGGCGCCACTCATGTGCGGGTTGGGAGCGCGATTTTTGGATCGAGACCTCTGGCCTCTTAGTTATGAATCAAGATTCGCGATTTCGGCCCTAGCCGAGTCGTCAGCATCCGCAAAGGGCCCGGTTTGAGCGCGACGCAGCCAGCGGTCGCCGCGAAGCCCGAGCGGGCGACATGGATAAACACCGCGCTGCCAAGTCCGGAGACGCGTGGCCGGGTGTTGTGATCAATTTCGATGATGATGTCATAGAGGCGATCGTCACGCCAAAGCTTGTCGCCTGGTTCACTGGCCGACCGCCGAAATGAATGATTATAGCGCCGGTCATTGGGGTCTTCACACCACGCGTCGTCGGGACCGATACGGCGAACCGGGAGCAGCGTGCGCGGGCGCGTCAGCCGATCGGCACGCCACCATAACCGCACCGGCCGAAACCGCCCGGGTGGCGTAGCTCCGTCGCCTTCCCGTTTATTAGCCCGGATGCCGCTGCGGCCGAGTGCAACCGGCACCGACCAGGGACCGGCGCGGAGCCAGCCCTGCGACCGCCGCCCCGGCCGCGTACCAATGTGGATAAGGCCAAGTGAAATCTTCCGCATTCCCAGTCGCCTCGCGCAGGCGAATTCCCAACTCCCGCTTGCTCTTGTATCTTATGTCGTTCTACTTCGCGCCAGGCGGCGCAGCAAAATCGCAGGCAAAGCGATCGGAGGCCGCGTCATTGACCGGCGGGCGAGCGGCCGCGGGGGTCTGGATTGATGCCAAACACGCGTAGGATTCTTATCGTCGACGACGATGCCGAGCTGCGCGACGCGTTGACCGAGCAGCTGTCGCTGCACGAGGAGTTTGATGCCATCGCGGTCGAGAACGGCGCCAAGGGTGTCCAGGCGGCCAAGACTGGCCAGATCGATCTGGTGATCATGGACGTCGGTCTTCCGGACATCGATGGCCGCGAAGCCGTGCGCATCCTGCGCAAGAATGCCTTCAAGGCGCCGATCATCATGCTGACCGGCCACGACACCGATTCGGACACGATCCTCGGCCTCGAATCCGGCGCCAATGACTACATAACCAAGCCGTTCCGTTTCGCCGTCCTGCTGGCGCGCATTCGCGCCCAGTTGCGCCAGCACGAAGCGAGCGAGGACGCCATTTTCACGATCGGGCCATACACCTTTCGGCCAAGCTCGAAGCTCCTCCTCAACCCCAAAGGCAACAAAGTGCGCCTGACCGAGAAGGAGACCTCGATCCTGCGCTACCTCTATCGCGCCGGCCAGCGGCCGGTGTCCCGGGAGACGCTGTTGCAGGAAGTGTGGGGTTATAATTCGGGGGTCACGACACACACTCTCGAGACGCACATCTACCGGTTACGGCAGAAGATCGAGAAGGATGTCGCCGCGCCCGCCATCCTCGTTACCGAGGCCGGCGGTTACAAGCTGGTGCCGTAGTTGCGATCGCCATGACGATCGAGGACGACATTGCGTTCCTTGAGCGAATCCCGGTGCTCCGCCGCCTCGGCGCGCCTGCGCTGCGCATCCTCACCATCGGCGCCGAAGGCTATCGCGTCGAGCCGGGTCAAGTGCTGTTCATGGCCGGCGACGTCGCCGACGGCGCCTTCGTCGTGCAGCGGGGCTCGTTTACGCTGCGGCCGGAAAGCGGTGGCGAAGCCGACATCGTCGCCGGGCCGGGGACGCTGCTGGGCGAATTGGCCCTGCTTGCGGAAACCACGCGGCCCGCCACCGCCACAGCGCGCGAAGACTCGACGGTGCTGCGCATCCCGCGCGCAATGTTCCTCAAAATGCTCGAAGGCTACCCGGACGCCGCGTATCGGCTCCGCGAAATGATCGCGGCGCGCGCCGATCAATGGGCGCGTGAAATGGAAAATATCCGGGCCGCGCTCGCCGCCGGTCCCAAGACCAAGTAACACAAGTCCAAGACAGGTAGCACGGCAGCACAAGCGAGCCTTTCCTAAAGCATGATCCGAAAAATGCCTGCCCCCGGACGTGATCCGGAGGTGGAAACCGGTTTTTCGAAAAGATCATGCTCCAGGAATATGTTGGAGCGCCAATCGATTCAATCTAAAGCGATTAGCGCCTCTAAATGAAACATTTGCTCAGCGCGATTTCAATTGCCGTCGATGCTCGAGCTCGAGGCTGACCAGTCGCGCAAGCAATGTCGCCGGAAAGAGCTGGCCGATGACGGATTCGAGGTTGGCGAGGTTGCGCGCCAACGGATGAAGAGGCGTGATGTCGCCAAAGCCGGCGGTGGTCAGCGTGGTGAAGCTGAAATAAAGCAGCGCGGCACCGGTGCCATTTTCCGTTCCAGGCGGTGGCAGGCCGGTGAAGGCGTGCGCCAACAGCGCGTCGATGAGCCGATAGAGGACGAAAAAGAACAGCGCAAAATTCAGATAGAGAACGACCGCGCCCTGCACGCGATGGAAGGTCACGCGCCCCGACGCGAATACCGCCCGCGCAATGACCCAGCTCAACGCCCCCAGGCCGAGCAAGCGCCCGCCCGCATTCAGCAAGTCGGTGAGCAGCAAGGGGTGATCGGAGCGCACGAACGCACCGGCCGGACTGAGAATAACGGCAACGGCGACGAGCGCCGAGACGTAGTAGCTCCGCGATGTCACCACCAGGATCGAAATCACCAGAAGCACGAACATCAGCGGAACGACAAGCTCTGGCAGCACGCCCATTCCGGTTAGCGGCATGACGATGAAAATCAGCGAAACCTCGATGATAGCAGCGCCGTCAGCCCGGGCTCCCGCGTGCGATCTTCAAACGTTCTGAATTGTTTGTGGGCGGTCTTTAGGGTTTTCATCGCCGCGCATATCCGGACCGGTTTCGCGCCGGTGCCGCAATCCTAGCGCGCGCCGCCAGGGGCGCAACCAAGCGAACGTCAGTGCCGCTCGCGATCGAGTTTTGGAAAAACGGGTCGGGCCGGCCGAAGCTCAGACGATCCGGGTCTTGTGACCCCGCCAATAGCGGTCGCGCAGGAGACGCTTGTAGAGCTTTCCGGTCGGCAGACGCGGAAGCTCCACCTCATAATCGATCGACCGCGGACATTTTTGCCGCGCTAGATGCTGCGCGCAGAATGCAAACAGCTCTTCCGTGATTGCCGGCCCGGGTAGGGTGCCGGGCATGAGCTGTACCGCGGCCTTAACCTCTTCGCCGAGATCTTCATTCGGCACGCCGAACACCGCGGCATCGGCGACCTTGGGATGGGTGATGAGAAGGTTTTCGCATTCCTGCGGATAGATGTTGACACCGCCGGAGATGATCATGAACGTCGCGCGGTCGGTGAGGTAAAGGTACCCGTCATCGTCGACGTAACCGACATCGCCGACGGTGCTCATGGAGCCGTCGCTCGACCGCGTCTCGGCAGTCTTCACCGGATCGTTGAAATATTCGAAGGGCGTTGCGGTCTTGAACCACAGCGTACCCGCCGTTCCGGCCGGACAGGGCTTCATTTCCGCATCGAGGACGTGCAGCTGGCCCAGCAGCACCTTGCCGACCGTTCCCTTGTGCGCCAGCCACTCGGCGCTGTCGCAGGCGCTAAAACCCAGCCCCTCGGTTGCACCGTAATATTCGAGAATGATCGGCCCCCACCAGGCAATCATTTGCTCCTTCACCGGCACGGGACATGGCGCCGCTGCGTGAACTGCGGTTTCGAGCGAGGACACATCGTAGGCACGCCGCACCGCCTCTGGCAGCTTGAGCATGCGCGAGAACATGGTTGGAACCAGCTGACTGTGCGTCACCCGGTAGGTCTGCACGAGCCGCAGATACCGCTCCGCGTCGAATGTCTCCATGATGATCACGGTGGCGCCGCGGTCGATCGCGAGGCTGACGGCGGCTTGCGGCGCCGAGTGATAGAGCGGGGCTGGCGAAAGGTAGATCATTCCTCCGCGGTATCGCCAAAGTTTGTCGAGAAAGGCGTAGAGTGGAAGCTGCTGTGCCGGCGGCTGCATCGGCAAGGGGCGCAGGATTCCCTTCGGCCGCCCGGTGGTGCCCGACGAATACAGCATGGCGGCGCCGAGCGTCTCGTCGGCTACCGGCGTCGCCGGATATGCGGCCGTTGCCGCGTCGAGGTTTTGCAAGCGCCCGCCATCGCCCGGTCCGTCGGCGACAAGACAAAGTTCGACGCGCGGACAGCTCGCGAGCGCCACCTCCGCCACGCTGCGTTTGGCTTCAGATGTGATCAGAATTTTGGATTCGCTGTTGTTGACAACGTAGGCAAGGTCGTCCGCCGTCAGGAACGAATTGACGCACGTATAATAGAGGCCAGAGCGCGCGCCGGCGCTGCAACTCTCGACATAACGCGCGTTGTTTTCCATGAAGATGGCGTAGTGATCGAGGCGGCGAAGCCCCCGGGCCCGGAAAAGATGCGCGAGGCGATTGCTGCGCGCCTCAAGCTCGGCGTAAGTCACCGCCTCGCCCGTTTGCGCCATGATGAAGGCCGGCTGCGTCGCGCGCGTTACGACATGATTGCCGGGATACATGGACGCCCGCCCTCCCCCGTTTAGACCTCCAGCGTCGCCGTCACCGGCACATGGTCAGAAGGACGCCGGGCGCCGCGATATTGCTTGGCGACCACAATATCTGAAACGCGATCGGCAAGCATAGCCGACGTCCAGACGTGGTCGAGCCGGCGGCCCCTATTGGATTTGGTCCAGTCGGGCGAGCGATAGCTCCACCACGTGTAAAGCTTCTCCGGCACCGGCACAAAGGCGCGTACCGCGTCGATCCAGCCGCCGGCCCGCTGCACACCGAGAAGCTTTTCGCACTCGACCGGCGTGTGCGAAACGACCGAAAGAAGCTGCTTGTGACTCCAGACGTCGCATTCGAGCGGCGCCACGTTGAGATCGCCGACGACGATGGCACGTTCGCTTGCGGCGGGCCGCAGCGTTTCGCTGGCATGCATTTCGTCGAGGAAAGCGAGCTTGTGGGCGAATTTCGCGTTGACGGCTGGATCGGGAACGTCGCCGCCCGCGGGCACGTAAAGATTATGCAGCGCGATCGGATCCCTTAAGCCCGCGCGCTCGCCGAGCACAATCGATACGTGGCGGCAATCGTTCTTGCCGCAGAACTCAAGCACCGAGGTCCGCTCGAACGGCAGCCGCGAGAGCACGACGACGCCGTGGTAGCCTTTCTGACCGTTGAGCGCGACGTTTTCGTAACCGAGCCGCTTGAAACGCTTGCGCGGGAACCGGTCGTCCGGACACTTGGTCTCCTGCAAACAGAGAATATCGGGATGCACGGCCTTGATGAACTTGGCGACGAGGTCGATGCGAAAGCGCACCGAATTGATGTTCCAGGTCGTGACGGTGATTTGCATGCGGGGACAACGTGTGCGGACGGCCAATTTATATGCGCGGCACAATGGATGGGACAAGCCCTTGCCAACAAGGCCAAGGGGGCGTTGGGCGATAATCACCGCTGACCGGACGATTGCGCTATGATTGCGGCGCGGGAGAGGGCCATGGAAGGGCACACGCGGCCGCAAGTGGTCATCGCCGGAGCCGGCTTCGGCGGGCTCGAAGCGAGTCGTGCCCTCGCCAAGGTCGAAGTCGATGTAACGCTCATCGACGCCTACAACCATCACTGCTTCCAGCCGCTGCTTTATGAGGTCGCAACCGCAGCGCTCTCGCCCGCCGATATCGCCTGGCCGATCCGCGCCATCGTACGGGAGCAGAAGAACGTCCGGGTGATCATGGCGCGGGTCACCGCGATCAACATCGTGGCGCGCAGCGTGCACACCACCGAGATCGACCTTCGCTACGACTATCTGGTCCTCGCCACGGGAGCAACTCATTCGTATTTCGGCCACGACGATTGGGCACCATTCGCACCGGGCCTAAAGCACATCGCCGATGCGACCGAGATCAGGCGGCGATTTTTGCTCGCCTTCGAACGTGCGGAAGTGGTGGAGGACGAGGCCGAGCGAGCGCGCCTACTCACTTTTGTCATTATCGGCGGCGGCGCCACTGGCGTGGAAATGGCCGGCGCCATAGCGGAGGTGGCGCGGCAAACTTTGCAGCACGACTTCCGTCGCATCGATCCGCGGACCTCGTGTATCGTTCTGATCGAGGCCGGTCCGCGCCTGCTGCCGGCATTTCCAGAAGCATTGTCGGATTATGCGAGGCGCTCGCTGGAAGGCATGGGTGTCGAGGTTGCGCTTAATCGCCAAGTCACCGGCTGCGACGCGCAGGGCGTTGCCCTCGATGGCGGCCGCATCGAGGCGGCGACGGTGATCTGGGCCGCGGGTGTCGTCGCCTCACCGGCGGCCCAATGGATCGGCGCCGAGCACGATCGCGCCGGACGCATCAAGGTGAACCCCGATCTTAGCGTTCCCAAGCGGCCCGAGATCTTCGCGGTCGGCGATACCGCGACCGTCGCGGAGCCCGATGGCCGGCTCGTTCCCGGCATTGCGCCAGCGGCGAAGCAGATGGGCCGCTACGTCGGGGGGGTCATCGCGGCGCGCCTGAACGGGCGTCCGGCACCGGCGCCGTTCGTTTATCACCATGTAGGCGACCTCGCCACGATCGGCCGCAAGTCTGCGGTGGTGAAGCTTGGGCTTCTTCAGCTCACCGGATTCCCGGGCTGGCTGTTCTGGAGCGCGATCCACATCTATTTCTTGATCGGCATGCGCCGACGCTTCATCGTCGCGCTCAACTGGCTATGGCGCTATATGACATTTCAACGCGGCGCCCGCCTGATCGGCATCGCTCCGCGATAAGCGCGCCGGCGCGCCCGCTTACTTCAAGTTGCTCTGATAGTTGATAACGAACAAATTCGGGTCGGGCTTTTTCGCCGAGTCGAGATTATAGACGGCGACGGTCGTATCGAGGCCCTGAGGATCGGTTACCGTCCACTGCTTGAGCTGCAAATTCTTGGCATCAAACATGATCATCAGCCGGTTGGTTCCGACCATGACCTGCGTTTCCTCGATGACGACGGTAACGAAGCTGTCGTCCGACGACACGCTGATTACGTCGGTGTCGTGGAGCAAATCGATACGGTCGGCGAGCAGATAGCGCAGCGGCGTCTGCGACAGCGGGTAATAGTCCGACGTCTCCAGCGAGCGGTCGCGGACCACAACAGCGGAGCCGTCGGCGATGATGTCGATCGGGCTCGGCGGATTATACTGGAAGCGGACCTTCCCCGGCTTCTGGATGGAGAAGGTGCCATCGACGCGCCGGCCGTCCGGTCCAATCTGCACGAAATTTCCGACCACGGTATGAACGCTGGACAGATAACCGCTGATCTTGTCGAGGAGCGCGTGCTGGCGGGCGTCAAAAACGGTCGCGTGGCTCGGCGCTGTGGTCTTGGCACCCGGCGAAAACAAGAATGGCAAAAAGCCTTTGGGAGCGGAAGCCGCCGGCGTTGCCGTATCGCCCGGCGCGGGCGTTGCCGCGGGCGGCGGCGCGGATCCCGATTTGCTGCGGGGCGCCGGTGTCGGCATCGGCACGTCGTCCGCAACGGCGGACGCAGCCGCGAATACCACGCACACGATCGCCAAAAGAAATGCTCGCGCCCCCGGACCTATCATTACCACCCTCTCCCGTGCCTCGGCACGTGCGCATCGCCTCGGTGATAGCTATCGAAACGATATGGCGAATTCGCGGCTAAGAAGATTTCGCATGACGCCTGATTCTCAATAGCGATCATCCGCCGGGGCGTCGACGAGAATTTCCCGTTTGCCGGCATGATTGGCCTGGCCGACGATCCCTTCCTGCTCCATGCGCTCCATCAAGGATGCGGCGCGGTTGTAGCCGATCTGCAACCGGCGCTGGATGTAACTGGTGGAGGCTTTGCGGTCGCGCGTCACCACCTGCACCGCCTGCTGGTAGAGGTCGCCGCCTTCCGGCGCGCCCATCGCGGTCGCATCGAAGATCGGATTGCCATCCTCGTCCTGCGGCTCTTCCGCCGTGACCGCCTCGAGATATTGCGGCACGCCTTGCGATTTGAGATGGCGGACAACCTTTTCGACCTCCTCGTCGGAGACGAACGGCCCGTGCACGCGGCTGATGCGGCCGCCGCCGGCCATGTACAGCATATCGCCCTGTCCGAGCAGTTGCTCGGCGCCCTGCTCGCCAAGAATCGTGCGGCTGTCGATTTTCGAGGTGACCTGGAAGGAAATACGGGTCGGAAAGTTCGCCTTAATGGTACCGGTGATGACGTCGACCGAGGGTCGCTGTGTCGCCAGGATGACATGTAGCCCGGCCGCGCGCGCCATTTGCGCCAGCCGCTGCACCGCGCCTTCGATGTCCTTGCCGGCGACCATCATCAGGTCGGCCATCTCGTCGACGATGACGACGATGTAAGGCAACGGCT
This sequence comes from uncultured Alphaproteobacteria bacterium, assembly GCA_963847785.1. Lineage (GTDB taxonomy): Bacteria > Pseudomonadota > Alphaproteobacteria > Rhizobiales > Xanthobacteraceae > BOG-931. Next base: position 3,067 of record CAWKBE010000027.1, on the reverse strand, counting down.
CGAGATCGAGCTCCTCGTTCTCGTAAATCGCTTCGCCAGTCTCGCGATTGTAGCCGGTATGGACGGTGCGGGTCAGTTTCTCGCCCTTGCCGTTGGCCTCGGCGACGCGCGCGTTGTAGCCGTCGACATTGCGCACGCCGAGCTTCGACATCTTCTTGTAGCGTTCCTCCATTTCTCGCACCGCCCATTTGAGCGCGACCACCGCTTTCTTCGGATCGGTCACGACCGGGGTGAGCAGATGCGGAATGCCGTCATAGACGGAGAGTTCAAGCATCTTGGGATCGACCATGATCAGCCGGCACTGGTCGGGGTGCAGCCGGTACACCAGGCTGAGGATCATGGTGTTGATGGCGACCGATTTGCCAGAACCGGTGGTGCCGGCGATAAGCAAATGCGGCATGCGCGAGAGATCGACGAGCACGGCCTCACCGCCGATCGCCTTGCCGAGGCAGAGCGGCAGCCGCGCCGCGTTGTCGGCATAGTCGCGCGAGGCGAGGAGCTCGCGCAGGAAGACCTTCTCCCGCGTCGGATTGGGCAACTCGATGCCGATGGCGTTTCGTCCCGAGACCACGGCGACGCGTGCGGACAGCGCGCTCATGGAACGGGCGATGTCGTCGGCAAGACTAATGACGCGCGAGGATTTGATGCCGGGCGCCGGCTCCAGCTCATAAAGCGTCACCACCGGCCCGGGTCGCGCGTTGATGATCTCGCCGCGGACGCCGAAATCGCCGAGGACGCCTTCCAGCGCCGTAGCATTTTCCCGCAACATTTCGGAACTGACCGTGGCGCGAGCCATCTTGCTCGGCTGCGTCAGCAATTCGAGCGGCGGCAGGACGTAGCCGCCGCTGGAGCGACGGGGCTTCCGCGTCGGCGCCGCGCGTGGCTTGCGCGGAGCGCGCGCCGCCGGCGCGCCGGTTAATTCGTCGTCGGCCTCTTCCTCGGTGCGCGGGTCCGGCCGGCCGTCGAACCGCGGCTCCATCCGCCGCAGCGCGGCGTTGTCGCTGCCGATCGGAGCCGGCGTCCGCGCGGCGCGGCGAAACATCAGCGCGAGCCGCGTGCGCAAGCTCAGCACGGCGTGCATCAGACGACCGAGCGAAATCCACACGCCATCGTCTTCTTCGTCGCTCTCGTCATCCTCATCGGCGTCAGCGTCTTCCTCCTCCGCCGATCCGCGCCACACAAAGCCGGCGGCGCCGGCGAAAGCGACCAAAGCCGCAGCGCCGAGGACGATGGCGGCGAGCAGGCGATAGAATCCGACGAGCGGCATGCCGAGAAACACCGCGGGCGCCCGCAGCATCGCGTCGCCGACGACGCCGCCCAGCCCGCACGGCAGCGGCCAATGGGCCCCGCGCGGCAGGCACGACGCGAACGTGGCGGCAAGGACGGCACCAAGCAACCAGAGCAGAGCACGCAGCCGCTCGCGGCCGAGCGGCCGATGACCGAGCAGCCGATAGCCCCACACCCCGACAGGCAGGAGCAGCGCCAGCGAGCCCAGGCCTAGCAACTGCATCATCAGATCGGCGGCGACCGCACCGGGACGGCCGAGGAGATTGTGTACACGCGCATCCGTCGCGTGGCTGAGCGAGGGGTCATTCACGGACCAGGTCGCGAGCGCGAGTGCCGCCATCATCGCGAGACTCAGGAGAGCGATGCCGCCCATTTCGCGCAACCGCCGCCGGAGAGCGGCGCCGAGCTGGCCGGAGAGAAAGGCCATCCCGTCAAGGCTGCGGTCGATCATCGACATGCGATTTCTCTTACCGTCCTCTCTTGCTCTTCGCTTCAGCCGAGCACCGCGACGAGACGGTGCAAACCCTCGGCGGTGACTTCCTTGTTCTGCACCATGGCGACGCGGATATAGTCCGCGCCGGGATTGCTGCCGTCGACTTGCTCGCGCGCGAGATAACGGCCAGGCACGACGCGCACCCCGGCGTCACGCCACAGCGCAAGCGTCGCCGGCTCGCTGCCGCCTTGCGCCGAAACGTCGAGCCAAAGAAAGAAGCCACCCGCGGGGCGGCGATAGCCGTAACGATCGCCGACGATCCGATCGGCAAGATCGAATTTCTCACGATAGAGACGCCGGTTTTCCTCCACATGCGTCTCGTCGCCGTAGGCGGCGATGGCGACGCGCTGTGCCGGCATCGGCACCTGCGGCGCCGCGACATTGCGCAGTTCGAGATACGTCGCGAGGAACCGCCGGTCGCCGGCGGCGAAGCCCACGCGCAACCCTGGCAGGCTCGAGCGCTTCGACAGTGAATGAAACACGACGACGTTGGCGAAATCCGGCCCGGCAGCTTCGAGCATCCCGGGTGGCGGACGGTCACTGTAAATCTCGCAATAGCATTCGTCGCAGAAAATCAGGAAGCCGAAACGCCGCGCCAGTTGCGCGAGCCGCGCAAGATACGCGCAATCGGCCACCGCGCCTTGCGGGTTGGAGGGCGACGCGAGATAGACGGCGACGGTGCGCGTGAGCAGCTCTTCGTTCAGTGCGTCGAGGTCCGGCAGAAAGCCTGAAGCGGCGGTTGCCGGCAGATAGACCGGCTCGCAATCGGCAGCGATCGCGCCGGCCGAATAGGCGGCGTAGAACGGATTGGGAATGAGGACGACCGGCCGGCCCGGGCGCGGCGCCACCCACCGCTTGGCAGCGATCGCGGCGAGAAATAGTCCTTCGCGCGTGCCGTTGAGCACCAGCACTTCCGTCGCCGGATCGACTGGACGCTCGGGTGCATACCGGCGGTTCAGCCAGGCGGCGACCGCCACGCCAAACGCATCGAGCCCTTTGTTCATCGGGTAGCGCCCGAACTCGTCGATATGCGCGGTGATGATCGGTCCAACGAAAGGTGGAATCGGATGCTGCGGTTCGCCGACCGCCATGCTGATCGCCGATTTGCCCGGCGGAATGTCGCCGAGAAGCTCGCGCAGCCGGACGAACGGCGAGCGCGCGTCGGGTGCGCGAACAGTCGAAAGGGGAGCCTGGCGGGTCATCCTATACATCATGCAACAGCGGGACCGCCCGCCGCATCGGCGACGGGGCAGCATAGCGGCGGCGAGGTTAAGACCCGATTAACCA
>CAWKBE010000026.1:0-375130 GCA_963847785.1 uncultured Alphaproteobacteria bacterium | reverse complement strand
CACATGCTCGTAATTTCAAACTCCCAAGTTCTTAGAGACCCCCCGGTGCGGTTCAAAAAAGCGGTATCAAATGGATATCGAGTTTCCCGGAAAACAGGGCCAGCAACTTAGCCCGAGCGTCGGCAGTCCTGATTCTGAACGATGCCACGACAGGATACCCCCTGCGCCAAGATGAGCTGGCAACTCGATTAGCTGTCCGGATTTAGAGTATTCCCGGAGGCGTGAAGACGGTACGTCGCCTCAACAGCATTATTGTCGTCAATCACACACCTAACTGTCTAGCCGGGAACAACGTACAATGTGGAAGCGGACTGCACGTTTTATTCTCCCACTACGCCCGATATTGTTCGCCGCCGATCGTGTCAACAGTTCACTGACGCGTGCCGACGCGTATGGGTCAGTTGGCATCCTTGCGCCAGGGCGCCAGCTGTGAGCGCCACGATCAAACACTTTTTCTGTGCCTCACTCAGCCGCGACCAACGCAAAAGTTGGCACTGGGCTGTCATCTTCAGGTTCAATGACCTTCTCTACCCAGTCGGGGTTATAAATAGTGTCTAGGTACCTTTCCCCGAGATCCGCGGATATGGCGACTATGGTGTCGCCGCGCCTGAACTCTAGGGCTAGCTGTTGTACAGCGGCCAGGACTGTTCCACTGCTTCCCCCAACGAGTAAGTGATAATCTCGAACGAAAGAAAGACAAGCTTCAACTGTTTTTTTCTCGTTCACTGCGACGATTCTATCTGGCTTGGCGAGGTCCGCAAGCTTTGGTCTCACGCTCGTGCCAATGCCAGGGATGTTTCTTTTGCCGGGCGCGCCTCCGAACGTGACAGAGCCCACCGGCTCGACGGCCACAACCTTAATCCGTGGGAATTCTCGACGAAGTCGTTCCGAGATCCCGGCCAGGGTACCAGTAGTGCCGGTCCCGACAAAAACCCAATCGACTTTATCGAATTCGCGCGCAATCTCATTTGCCGTTTCCTCGGCATGAACATTTTTGTTGGCTATGTTAGCATATTGATTGAGCCAGACTGCGTTCGGGTCTGATTGCAGTATTTGATCGATTTTCTTTAACCTACTTCCCAAGTATCCCCTAGCGGGGTCGCGATCTTCAACCACTATTACTTTTGCCCCATAGAGCTCCATACCTCTTATAGCCGCGCGATTAGCGTTTGGATCGGTCACGCAAATAAATTTGTAGCCTTTGAGGGCACATACCAAACTAAGCGCTAGTCCAAGATTTCCTGATGACGATTCGACTAATACGGTTTCGTTTGGCCTAGCCATGCCTCGCTGCTCCAGGTCCTTAACGAGTTCCTATCGCAGTCTTGACCTTAATCGAGCCCGTTATATTGAACCCTTCCAACTTTAGAAATACGTCGTGACTTCCGGCAAAAGCTGGAAGACGATAAAACAAATCACGAAAAATCAACTGTAACGGCGACTCGATGATCATAGTTCGACCCCCCAGAAACGGATTCACCGCGCCCCGCAACGTGACGGCGGTGATTACCGATGAGGCGCGCCGTTGAACATCTGCTGATTGTATTGTTCATCGCCTGTTCATTTTCGGGGACGCCTTAAACCACTATGCACAGGGCCTATCCGATAGGCAATGCTTCAATTAGGGCGCGATCCCGGTGGGTCAAGTCTGAAAACTGCTGGATATTTTGGTTTGGGCTGCGCCCTTTGATGGCTTGCGGTTGAGATCGACTTGGACCTCGTATTCCTGATCGAGTTCCTTCTTCACGGCCGAGAGCTGACGCCGCTCGAACTGGGTGACCTTGATGGACTTCCATCGTTCGGCGGCGCGGATGAGCGCGCCGAACATCAGCTTCAAGACAGCGCGTTCGCCGAATGCATTCGGAATGATCTTGAGACGACGGCGCTCTTCAACAAACAGCCGTTCAAGTAAGTTTGTGGTCCGGATGGCCCGCCGATGCGTCACCGGAAATCGCAGGTGTGCGATACAGGCTTCGAAGTCGTCCATGAAGCAGGCGACCGCGCTGTCGTGCTTGCGGCCATAGTCCGCGACGACGCCGGCCGCGAGGTCGCGCGCGATCGCTCGGCTCGGCGCCTGATAGGCCGCCTGTACGCGGACCTTGAACTCCGGCCACACGTCTTCCGGGACCTTGACCAGCAGATTGCGCATGCGATGGGCAAGGCAGCGTTGCCGTGCAGCGCGCGGAAAGCACACCTCGATTGCCTTGATGATGCCGGGCGCCCCATCCGAGGTCACCAGAAGCGGGTCGTTGAGGCCGCGCCGCTTCATGTCCTCGAAGAACGCGCGGGCCTGCTTTTTTCCCTCTTGCTAATTACCGCTTTCGCGCTGCTTCGCATTTCGGTGCCAGCCGATCCTCAGGAGCCTGGCTCATGGCTCCACACCAATTCTGGCACCGTCGCATTGGCAATGAACCTAATTCCTTTTGCCGGAATTGCATTCTTGTGGTTCATCGGTGTGCTGCGCGACCGCCTCGGTGACATGGAAGATCGATTTTTTGCAACTGTATTTTTCGGGAGCGGGCCTAATGGCCTTTGCCGCCAAACCGGAGGAACTCATCGGCTCGGCGGCGTTCCACTTCGCTCGAGCAACTGTGTATGCGACAATAAATGTCTACATGGTCAAGATGGCCAGCGTTTTCATGATCACGACGTCGACAATCGCGCTCTATACAAGAATTGCGCCGCGGTGGTTTGCGATCTTGGGCTATCCGTTGGCGCTTCTGCTATTGCTCGGCAGCTTCTATATCAGCTCGAGTTTTTTTATATTTCCGTTGTGGGTCATGCTGCTGAGCATTTTCATTCTCGCTGATAACTTTCGGCGGACGCCTATGCGTTAGGGTAGTGGTTTTGTCCGATAAACGCCGCGCTACAGCGGGGCGGCAGACATGAAAAATTGTGAGGAGGTTCCGGCAAACGTCCAGTGTGGGCGCCAAGCGGGCTTGCTTAGCGGCCATCAGATGATCAGGATAGGGAGGAGAGCGCCGTTTGAGCATCTCAATGGCGGTGACTGCTCAGATAAGCTGAAGCGTCACGTGCACGACCCCGGATGCGCGCTTGGTAATAGGGTGAAGGCCGCTTTTCTGAAACACCTTCAACATTGGCAAGTTGTCGGGCAGGACTTCCGCGATCAGCTCCTGCAGGCCGGCTTCCCGAGCAATTACCGTGAGATGGCGCATCAAGGCCGCACCAATCCCTTGCCCCTGGTATTCATCCACAACAGCGAATGCGACCTCTGCTTGTCCAGGGTTCGAAACTACATAACGCCCACCGCCAGCGATGGCTGTTTTGCCGTTTTCCTCTACCACTGCGACTAAGCCAACGTGGTTTACGAAATCGATATCCAGAAAGAACGCGGCTTCCGCTTCGGTAAAATGACGGCGGACGGCGAAGAAGCGGCGATAGAGAGATTGGGTGCTTGTTCGGTCAACGGCTGCTAACATGTCATCGCGATCCTGTGACCGAAGGGCGCGGATTTCCAAGCGGCGTCCGCTCCGCAGTGACTCATTCGCTGAATACTCGGCGGCCTTCAGCATGATTTGGCAACTTTGATTGCGCCCTCAAGCGTTAGCACATTGCCCCCGCCTCGGCCAACGGTGCGCGCACCATGCAGGCGGCCAGCCTCGCTAGCCGGCAGCATGAGGACGACACTCATCGAGAAATATGGGTCTTAAAGCACGTGCGCCGGGCAGTTGCTCCTGTAAAGTGCTTCCGCAACGCTAATCTTGACCCCATTGCGCTGAATTTTGTGTCATCGGAATGCGATAGCCGGCGAGCCAACGCTCCTCAATGGACTTCCGAGAGTATTCGTCCTCTTTGGACGCACCTCCGGGACTTGTTGGCCGGTAGACCAGGTTCACCAGGTGATGCACTTGTCGTTTGGCCACCGACATCAGGTACTTCGCATCCTCGCCCCGCTTGAATTCCTCGGGAACTTGTTCGAGCCAGCGGGCGAGGATAGAGCGCGACTGATTAAGCGGTGCATGCGCTTCGCCATCCCGAGGTGCTCGAGCGGGCCGCCGGCTGCGACGCGGGCATCTTCGTGTTTGATTTTTAAGTTGCGGCGCCCAGGGCTGCTGATCGCGTATGTCCGCCAGCAAATCAAACGAGGCGGCACCCGTCACCCTCTGCGCCGACTTAGCAGCGATCACGCCTAGTCGTGCTCGATCGTTCTTCGTGAACAGAATAGAACGGCTCTGTTGTCCTTCATCGTGGCGTGAATTGCCTGATAACGGCGCGGCTATGTCCTTCGTGCCCATCCCGAGAAAACCGCCGACAGAGAGGATGTCGGTACGTAACCTGGCCCCTCTTATTCACCGGAGCACATCGACGATCTCACCGATCTTGTTGTTGGGTGAAATCAGGAAGAACGACGCGAGTAACGCGGACCGAGATAACTTCCCGCGTTTGAGATCAGTAAGGGGTCTGCGATGAGCAAGCGCCTCTCCCCAGATTGGGGAGAGGCATATTGAACTGTCAAGCCGCCAGCTTAAGGGCGTGCTTGCTTTCAATGGTCTGCCTAATCAGACGACGGGTGCGCTCAACGAAAGCGCGCTTGTCCGCGAGGCAGCTCTCGAGCAGGACACCGACGCCAAAGTGCCCGGTCACATCAGACATTGCGATCAGCGCCACGTACTCGGCGATGCGCCAATGCATCAGTTGGTTGGCCTTGACCAGGACGAAGAGGGCCTTGGCCGCTGGCGTCTGGATCTCGGCGAGTTCGCGCCGGAAATCCTCGATAAAAACGTCGTGAATACGCCCGCTGAGTGCAACCGGCTTCTCGCCGATGAGCTTGAAGCACCGATCCAGCGAACTAAGAATTTTGTCCTGCAGAAAGACCCGAGATTCTAGAGCTTCCTTGATATTGGGTTCCTGCACAACCCCGCTCAGCTCCTGGTAGATCTTCGTCATATTTTCGGTCCGCTGTCGGACGTCGCTCAGCATCTTGATGTATAGTTCTTTGGAATTATTGATAGGCATGAGATATTCCCTTATGTGCTTCTCATCGAGCCGCGCAGCGCAATGAGTGAGACTCGGTTGATTGGATAGACGCGCGGAAGATGGGTTGCGGTTATTTCATTGCGCTAGCTGCATGGTTTCTCCTCGATCTTTTTTCAAACACGGCGGGTCGGGCTGCGGCGATGCCGACGCTAGGATAGGCAATAGAGACTGCAGTCCTACACGCGCTGAAGAACGTTGGCCGCAAACCGGACGCGAACAGGCTGAATGCGGTGCTTGAAAAGCACCCGCAATAAATGCCGAAATTTTGATTGCTTCCCTATCGAAGGCTTCGATGCTGCCGATCGATTGACGCAGACTTCAGCGATCGCCGCATGTAGCCAGCGCTACAAGACTCCAGCTTGCCTACTCCTCGACTTGGCTATGCTGGCGTGAAGCGCAATGGGCCATTGAAGATTTAATTGAGCTAACACTTGCCGAAGTTCCCGAAGCGCACCTGGCGCACGTTTGCATGACCCCTGATGGGCATTTGATGTGTAGGAACATACCTGACAATCACGACCGGAATGGCCGTTATCGCGAGTCCCCTCGTGCGGCCGTGCCGGAATAGAGGCCCTGGCTTTCCCTGCGCCTGACAAGCACTGAGAGCCGGGGCCTTTTTCTTTGTTTTGATCCACAAGACGCAAACTGGCGGCGTGCCGAAAATCGAAAAGGTGCAGGCGAGTCCAAGCGGCGGTTAAAGCGACCTATCTCGTCTAGCCATCGTGCGGTGGAGCCCGACAGCGTGCAGTCCATTTTAGATGTCGACAAGATCTCCACCTGATCAGCCATCTCTATGAGCTTCATCCCGCCGATGGCTGCGCCTGCAAGGGCAGAGAATGCCGAGATAAAGGCCGGGTTCAAATCGCCCTCCCTGAGAATGTCGCACCGCAATGTGCCGACGGCGCCGAATTCCGGGTTGATTTACATCAATGTCGGCGGCACTCTGGTCTAGTAGGCTGTAGTGTAGGGTGCAATCATGTCGACCGCGATCAAACCCGTGTCCATGACGCGCACCATGCCGCAGCGGGACACTCCCGTTTCAGCGAGCGCTGTGTCCACGCCGCCCCATCGCCTGAGAAAGACTCATAAGCTGGAGCATCGTCCGCCCTTCGACTGCATCGCGCTTCTGCTGCAAGGTGGCCGCGCTCTCGGCGCCTACCAGGCGGGCGTCTACGAAGCACTTGCCGAGGCCAACCTCCACCCCGATTGGGTCGCGGGCACCTCGATCGGGGGGATCAACTCCGCCATCATCGCCGGCAATCCGCGAGAGGCACGGGTCGCCAAGCTGCGCGAATTCTGGGAAATCGTCAGCCACTCTCCCTTCGGTCTCGAGGGCAACCTCGCCTCCTCGCTGCCAAAAGGTGATGCTGGGCGCGCCCTAGCCCAACACATGAGTGCCAGCACCGCCAGCATGCTCGGTGTGCCCGGTTTTTACGCGCCGCGGTTTCCGAGTCCCCTGTTTCAGCAGCCAGGCACGCTCGAGGCGACGAGTCTCTACGATACGACGCCGCTCAAGGCGACGCTCGAGCGCCTCGTCGATTTCGACCTCATCAACTCCAAAAGCCACGACGTCCGTCTCAGTCTCGGCAGCGCCAATGTCCGAACCGGCGAGCTGGTCTATTTCGACACCACAACGGATATCATCCGGGCCGAACATGTCATGGCGAGCGGCGCGATTCCGCCGAAATTTCCGGCGATCGAAATCGACGGCGAACACTATTGGGACGGCGGCGTCGTCTCCAACACGCCCTTGGAATGGATGGCAAGACAGCACCCGCCTGACACACTCGCCTTCCAGGTGGATCTGTGGGCGGCACCGGGTCCGTTCCCGAAGAATCTTTCGGAGGTCATGACTCGAATGACGGAGATCATGAATTCGAGCCGCACCACCTACAACACCCGCGGCTACAAGGAGATTAACCAGGCGCGCTCTACTCTCGCCCGCTGGCTGGAACAAGTTCCCGAGGAATTTAAACAGAGCGAGGATGCGAAGTACCTGATGTCGGTGGCCAAACGACAAGTGCATCACCTGGTGAACCTGGTCTACCGGCCAACAAATCCCGAAGGTGCGTCCAAAGAGGACGAATACTCTCGGAAGTCCATTGAGGAGCGTTGGCTCGCCGGCTATCGCAATACGGTGCATGCGCTTCGCCATCCCGAGGTGCTCGAGCGGGCCGCTGGCTGCGACGCGGGCATCTTCGTCTTCGATTTCCCAGGGTATGCCGACTGAGATCCGGTGGGGAGCGCCGCTGTAGTGTAGAAAATGTCCGTGACGATGCCGCGCCGGCGCTGCGTTGCGTTTTTTGGGGAGTCCCCAGCCATGTCGACCGCGATCAGACCCAAGTCCGAGACATCTATCATGCCGCGGAGGCGGGACACTCCCGTCACAGTGAACTCCGTGTCCACGCCGCCCCAGCGCCTGAGAAAGACCCACAAGCTGGAGCATCGTCCGCCCTTCGATAGCGTCGCGCTTCTGCTGCAAGGTGGCGGGGCTCTCGGCGCCTACCAGGCGGGTGTCTACGAAGCACTTGCCGAGGCCGACCTCCACCCCGATTGGGTTGCGGGCATCTCGATCGGGGGGATCAACTCCGCCATCATCGCCGGCAATCCGCGAGAGGCACGGGTCGCCAAGCTGCGGGAATTCTGGGAAATCGTCAGCCACTCTCCCTTCGGTCTCGAGGGCAACCTCGCCCCCTTGCTGCCAAAAGGTGATGCCGGGCGCGCCCTGGCCCAAAAAATGAGCGCCAGCACTGCTAACGTGCTCGGTGTGCCCGGCTTTTACACAATGCGGTTTCCGAGTCCTTTGTTCCAGCCGCCAGGAACGCTCGAGGCAACGAGCTTCTGCGATACGACGCCGCTCAAGGCGACACTCGAGCGCCTCGTTGATTTCGACCTCATCAACTCCGAAAACTACAACACCCGTCTCAGTCTCGGCAGCGTCAATGCGCGAAGCGGCCAGATGGTCTATTTCGACACAACGACGGACGTCATTCGGGCCGAGCATGTGATGGCAAGCGGCTCGCTGCCGCCGGGATTTCCGGCGATCGAAATCGACGGCGAATACTATTGGGATGGCGGCGTCGTCTCCAACACGCCGTTGTCATGGATAGCGAGACAGCACCCGCCAAGCATGCTCGCCTTTCAGGTGGACCTATGGGCCGCGCCCGGCCCGTTTCCACAAAATCTTCAGGAAGTCATGATACGAATGAAGGAAATCCTGAATTCGAGCCGTACTACCTACTACACCAGCGGCTACAAGGAGATGAACCAGTTTCACTCCACCCTCGCCCGTTTTCTCGAGCAGGTCCCCGAGGAGTTCAAGCGTGACGAGGATGCGAAGTACTTGATGTCGGAGGCCAGACAAAAAGTGCATCACCTGGTGAACCTGGTCTACCGGCCGACAGGCCCCGAAGACGCCTCCAAAGAGAACGAGTTCTCCCGCAAGTCCGTTGAGGAGCGTTGGCTCGCCGGCTATCGCGATACGGTCTATGCGCTCCGCCATCCAGAGGTGCTCGAGCTGGCCGCCGGCTGCGACACGGGCATCTTCGTGTTCGATTTTGCGAAGGATGGCGGCTGATATTGGGGCTCGTCGATCGTCCAAGGCGGCGGAAAGCGGCGGGCGACACCACGGCGGTTCTCAATTGCTGGGGTATCGATAGATAATCTCGTCCGCTTCGTTCTTAACGATGATGGTCGGGCTTGGATCCTCCGGCCCGCGCTCCGCCAGGAGTTCATCTATTATTTTGCGCCCGGCTTCGATGGCGGCCTCGTCGCTCGGCACAATCACTCCACGCGGATCGCCAATCTCCTGATCCGGATAGGCCAGTATGAAGAAGTAGCGCGGCATGCGACCAATCATAACGCCTCGTCCAAAAGATAAAGAGCCCCGACAGGCGATAGTCCTGCCGAGGCTCAAGTTGATTGAGCCATCAAGATGATGGGCGCGCTGACCATCCGTCAGCTTGGCATGTTTGCCGCGGCAGTCAAGCGACCGTCATGTCACGTGGGCCTGCATCGAGAATGGCGTGTTTATCAGAGCGCAGAATTATAGAGCGACTCCGGATCGTGACCACTGCCGCGATGATAATGACGATGATAGCGACGATCAGCGCGGTGACGCCAGCGTTCATGCCCATCGTCGTTGTTCCTCATTTTACGCAGCCGGCGAGGAGGTTTTCCGCCCTCTATTTCAATTGAGTTGAGATCGAGTAATATAAAACGTGCTGGGCGGCCATTCCGAACACAGCCGGATTCGGCCCCGCGCGGCGGATGCATTTGCCGGCATGGCCTCGCCGCTAAACTGCGCAGTAACCGATTGCCCCTAGCGTGCTGCCCCGGGACTCTAGTGACCATTTCGCTTTCTGTCATCTAGGACTTACTGCACTTTTAGGGATTGAGACAGCGAGACCTGTGTGCGTGATTGTGAATTCAGAACGTCGTTCATGCCTGAAACGACAAGAGCTGTCACCGGTGTTGGGCGAGCGTTCGCCGCAGGCAGAATAGCGGCCCAAAGTGCAGTTTCCAGTTTCGAGCTTTCAGTATCGGTCTGACCGATCTCGCGCTCCTCGCGGCTTAGGTAGGACGCAATACGCTGCTCGAGATAACGCCGTAGCAATTCACGCACACTCACCGCATCAGCGACGGGCAGCAAATCCGAACGTACGTATTCGGTTCCGATCGCATTTGCTTCCGCTTCCTCATAATTCTTGCGCAGATCATAGCGCGTAACGGCCATTGAGAAGCTAAAGCCGATAATAAGTGCTAGGAGCGTCAGAGTAGCCGCTTCGACGATGTCGAGATCTTCTTGCTTATCTTTGGGCACGGGCCGTCTCCGCCCGCGGAAGAAGTTGCCGACATATGCAGCAAGCCACTGCGCTATGACAGAAATTATGAAGATAACGAACGGGCTATCAAGAATGCTACCCATGCGAACGGCCCGTTTGTTTGCGCCACTGTGAGCAATTAAGGCGTATTTTTCGCAGTCCAATTCACCACGCCCGGACGAGCGTCTGTTGATCCTTGTCAAAAGTCAGTGGCCCGTCGCGTCCGTTGTGGGGTCAAAAAGGCGACGTGGCCGCACGTTCAAGCGATGTCCGCGTTGCCCCTGATTGTGTTGCAAAAGTCCAAAAATGCTGAGTTCTAATTTCCCGCCAGAAGATGAAACAGGCCGAATTGCCTACTGAAATAGCCTCAAGCTCGTTACCGAAGTCACTTGTTAGTTCATCACCAGGTGATGTGTTCCCCACATGTCTAACCGAAAAACGTACCTATAGCTCAAAAATTTTGTGAACGGTCGTCCAAAACGACTTTTGCAACACAATCGCCCTGAAAGCAGACAAGCTATTTCTGGTCCATGTGCCAAGCGCCGTCCCAGTCTTCCGCGAGGTTCGCTGACTGCAACGTATCGAGCCGTTTCAGTAGCGTCACCGATGGTCCGTCGTTCGGAACGATCGCAAGCGCCGCCACAAAGCCCGCACGCGCTGTTTCCCACTGCTTGGCCCGATATGCTGCCAGCGCGTCGGAAAAACATGCACGAAGTTCCGCTTGTGCAGCTGTCAGCTCGCCCTTGCGAGCCATCACCTCGAACACTGCTTGCGGCTCCTTTTGACCGAGTACGACTATGCGGTCGACCTCACGTACCTCAACGTCGGAAACGGCAGCTTTGACGGTCGCCTCCGAGGCCAGCACCCGTGTCCCATAGACCTTATTGGCCCCTTCCAGACGCGAGGCTAGGTTCACCGAGTTGCCCATAATCGTGTAGCTCATCATCAGTTCCGAGCCGATGCTTCCGACGAGCGCCTCGCCGGTAGCTACGCCGATGCGGATGTCCAACGAAGGCACGTTACGCACGCCCAGAATTTCCGGCAGCTCGGCGCGTAGAGGAGCAAGCCGCGCGACCATGTCGGTCGCGGCAAGACAAGCGAGCCGCGCCTGATCCGCATCATCGTTAAAGGGCGGTCCCCAGTAGGCCATGATGGCGTCGCCGATATATTTGTCGATAACACCATGCTGGGTCCTGATCGGCTCCGACATTGTCGACAGATAACGGTTCATGACTTTCACTAGCCCCTGCGGAGTCATCCCCTCGCTGATGTTCGTGAAGCCCGTCAGATCGCAAAACAGCGTCGTCATTACACGCCGCTGCCCGGAGGTTGCGAGCGCGGGTCGGTCGATTAGTCCCTCGACGACCTGCGGATCGATGTATTTTCCGAATGTTTCGCGAATGCGCTCTTTGAGGCGCAATTGCTCTACCATGCGATTGAAGGCGCCGGTAAGAACTCCGATCTCATCCCTCGAGGTGACTTGAAGCATTTGGTCGAGATGGCCTGCCTCTATTGCGCGTGTGCCTTCCAGCAGCCGCCGCACTGGCCGCATCATGCCGGCACTGACCAGCAGTGAAACCGCCAAGCCCAAGATTGTCGCGAGCGCCGTCAGGGCCGCAGCGCCAATCATCAGCTCGCGTTGCGTACGCAGCGTTGTCGCGGTGCTGGCTTGAACAAGAGTTAGCATTTCAGAGCGAATGGCGTTCATCTTCCGGGTGAGTTCGTCGCGCAATGCCTCTACGCGCTCAAGCCCAGCGGCGATTTCCTCTGCGTTGCCGCTGTCGAGTATAGGCAGCAGGCGCTTGGTTTCGTTGGCGAGATAACGGCGATCGTCAGTAAGTATGGTGTCAAGAAGAGTCTTAATGTGCGTGAGCGCAATCGCGTCCGAGAACGCAGTATTCTCTATCATGTTCTGTATCAGCGCCCCTGCCGCACGCTCCTCGCGATCGATATCGGCGAGCTTTGCTTCAGCCACGGCTATGCTCTCGGCATAGTGAATGTAATCGGGCGGCGTCGCGGTCTTAGCGATGATCATCCTTCGGATTGCGATCGCCCTGCCAAGCGAATTGATCGTTGCGTCCGATAAGTCGTGGTAGGCTGGGAAATAACTTTCTGAAAGCTGTTGGAGACGATTGCCGACCCGCATCGCGGCGACGAACGACAGGGCTGCCGTGGCAACCATGAGCACGATCAACCCGACAGCGATGCTAAGAATTTTTGTTCGGATTGACGATCGAAAAAGCATTTGTGGCTTACTCTTTGTCTCACACGCAGCGTGTCCCGCGCTGCAGTCTTAGTTATCCCCTACCGCGTTGACAAGTCTCGCCCCTTTTAGGAACGCATGAAGAATTCTGTTGTCGGCTGTGCCTCCCAAACCGGGGCCTCCAATCATGCGTTACGAACTCACCGATTATGAATGGGCCGCCATTAGGCCGACGCTGCCGAACAAGCCGCGAGGCATCCCGCGTGTAAATGACCGTCGCGTGCTCTCAACGGTATACTCTGGGTTCTGCCGTTCGCCGCCGGTCGCGGGGTAGCTTCGTATCGTGTTTGTTTCTTTAGGAGCTTCTCTCTCCTTGCCTTAACGCGGGCAACGCAGAGCTAAATCGCTACAAAGATAACGATCCCCAAAAGACTTTTTTGCTGTGTATTAGCATCAAGTTGGTCGGGTCAACCCGCCCGAACGGGGCTTTGCCCGCAATTAGGCGAATCTTTTTGACGTAGCGCTGCGGCCGGCGCCAGAATACTTCCATGCTACAGCACGAACCTAAGCTTGCAGTGGTTTAGGTACTTGCGGCTCAGGCCCCTGTCGATCGCTTGACGTCGATTCTTCCTGGCCCACCTGCAGCGGATGACTTTCGAGCCACAGCGAGCGAGCAGCTAACGACGGATCGATCCGGGAATTGCTCCAGCAGGAAAGCGCAATAAGCGTGAGTGCGATGGCTTTGTCGGCCGCTCCGAGCTGGCGCGAGAAGTGCAAGATCGTCGCATCGGCCAGGGTTTGAGCCTCCGCTTGGCTTCGTTCTGCTAAAACGAATTCTATCTGTTAGTCGCTTCTTTTGATTTCACGTGTTGGGTTGCCAAACTCATCGAGATACCACGAGCTAATTTCGGTCTTGGCTGTGATTTCCCGCGGAGCTCCGCATTCCTCGGCAAGCGACACGTTGCATATTCGACATTCGAAGGTGCACAGATCCGGTAATCCGTTAAATCTTACCGTTTTTCGGATCAGTCGCATCGGCTGAGCGCAACTCGGGCACCGCGGCGTTTTAGGCATGGAATTGTTAGCGCGTTCTGCACTCATGGCGAGACTCATTCAGTACGACTGCAAGCGCGGCGCTTATCGCTGGAGATCGACGAAGGGCGTCTTCGAAAAATGGCAAGCGTGTCGCGCGGGCCAGCCGGATACAGACGTCAATCTTTCCGCAACGTGGCGAGAGAATTAAATTTTGATAATCAAAAGCCGGCTGAGGCCGCGCCAGACACTACCGTCAATGCGCCGTCAGCGCGTCGTGTTTACAATTTCCGGCTACCCCGTTTGTAATATTTGCGCACGAGAGTCAGCTCAAGTTGTAGTGATCAACATTTCGCATCTTGCAGACGGCGCTTCCCGGGCTCTGACAATACGTCGTCGGCCACTTCAACCTTTCGAAGATTTAATGACGCGGACAAGTTTCCGTAACGTGCAGGCATTTAGAGGGGCGACTCCTTTGGACCCCATCCCATAAATGGAGAGACTTGAATGACACACACCAACGCTTCGGATCTGAAGCGACGCAATGTCGTTTCGGCGCGTCGCCTGGCGCTCCTCACCACGGCTGCCGTGTTCGGCATGGCTGCGCTGGCGGCCGGTCCGGGCGGCTATCGTCCGACCAGTTTTGCAGCGCTGACGTCGTCTGCGAGCGCAGCCGACACCACCTTGCAGCATCCGGTCGGATTTGCCGATATCGTTGCGAAAGTGAAGCCCGCGGTCATCTCGGTACGCGTCAAAGTCGACGAGTCCGCGAAGATGATGAGCATGAATGAGAACGGCGACGAGAACGTCATTCCGTTCCCACCGGGCTCACCTATGGAGAAATTCTTCAAGCAGTTTGGCTTTGAGAACATGCCGAATGGCATGCCCCAGCGCCATGAAATGATCACCGGCGAGGGCTCCGGCTTCTTTATCTCCGCCGATGGCTACGCGGTGACCAATAACCACGTCGTTGATCATGCCAAGTCGGTTCAGGTCACCACCGATGACGGGACGGTCTACACCGCCAAAGTCATCGGCACCGACCCGAAGACTGATCTCGCCTTGCTCAAGGTCGATGGCAAGAACGACTTTCCTTACGTGAAGTTCGCCGATCATGCAGCCAAGGTCGGTGATTGGGTAGTCGCGGTCGGCAATCCGTTCGGTCTTGGCGGCACCGTGACGGCCGGCATCGTTTCGGCGCGCGGTCGCGACATCGGCGCCGGGCCTTATGACGACTACGTCCAGATCGATGCGCCGATCAATAAGGGCAACTCGGGCGGACCGGCGTTCGACGTCGACGGTAATGTGATCGGTGTCAACACGGCGATCTTTTCGCCGTCCGGCGGTTCGGTCGGTATCGGCTTTGACATTCCCGCCGAGACGGCAAAACTGGTCGTGACCCAACTCAAAGAGAAGGGCAACGTCACCCGCGGCTGGCTCGGCGTGCGGATTCAACCTGTAACCGCGGATATCGCCGACAGCCTTGGCCTGAAGAAAGCCGAAGGCGCCATAGTCAACGAGCCGCAGGTCGACAGCCCGGCGGCCAAGGCCGGAATCGAATCCGGCGACGTCATCACCTCCGTCAATGGCACCTCGGTGAAGGACGCGCGCGAGCTTGCCCGCACGATCAGCATGATGGCTCCAAACACCTCCACCAAGCTTGAGATCCTGCACAAGGGTGAACTCAAGACCCTCACTGTCACACTCGGCACAATGCCAAGTGAGCACCAGGCCAAGGCCGAGGACGACAGTGCGACATCGACGAACGCAGTCCCGCATCTGGGCCTGACGCTCGCGCCTGCGAACGACGTTGCTGGCTCAGGCGGCAAGGGCGTCGTGGTCACACAGGTCGCTCCCGATGGGCCTGCCTCCGAGCACGGCTTCAAGACTGGGGACATCATCCTCGATGTCGGCGGCAAAGCCGTCGCCAATGCGGGAGATGTACGTACGGCGCTGACTGAGGCGAAAGCTCAGGGAAAGCATAACGTCCTGATGCGGGTGAAGACCGGCGACACCACCAAGTTTGTGGCCATGCCGCTTGGTCAAGCCTAACGACTAAAGCGCCTGTTGGTTATCGTGCCTTTCGTCTCCGGCACGCTTCTCTCAACCAATGGGCAATTCTCGAGGGGACGGGTTTCGACCCGTCCCCTCAAAACTCCAAGCGAAAACTGCCATCGAACCCGGTCGCATACTCTGCAAGTTTGCGCTCAACCGTTACCGATCGCGGTGCCCCGTAGATGTTGATTTCTCCGCGTCACGCCGCGTTCGTCGCCCACACGCCGGAGGTCTTCGGTGAAGAATCGTTTCTCGACGATTGCCACGATTTGGCGACTGTCCACTCCTTACTTTCGCTCGGATGAGCGCTGGTCCGGTCGAATCCTACTCGGAGCGGTGATCGCCATCGAACTCGCGACCGTAGCGATTCACGTTATTTTGAACCAATGGTATAATCGCTTTTACAACACGCTGCAGGATCGCAACTGGGACGCCTTTGTCAGCGCCATTTTGTTCTTTTGCGTTCTTGCGGCTGTGTTCACGATCCTCTCAGTTTATCAGCTTTACCTCAATCAATGGCTGCAGATCCGTTGGCGGCGTTGGATGACGCAAACCTATCTAAGCCAGTGGCTCAATTCCGCCAACCATTACCGCATGCAACTCCTCGGCGACGCCGCCGATAACCCGGACCAACGCATCGCCGAAGACCTGCAGCTGTTCGTGCAATACACGCTCTCGATCAGCATCGGTCTGCTTAATTCTATTGTAACGCTCGGTTCATTTGTTGTCATATTATGGACCTTGTCCGCAGCTGCGCCCCTGCATCTGTTCGGCGCAAATTTCGACATTCCGGGCTACCTGGTGTGGGCGGCGCTCATCTACGCGGTGATCGGCACCGCGCTTACCCATCTGATCGGCTGGCGGCTCATCCCGCTGAATTTTCAGCAGCAGCGTTTCGAGGCCGACTTCCGATATAATCTCGTGCGCACGCGTGAGAATGCCGAGCAGATCGCCGCGCTCGGCGGCGAGGCGGCCGAACGCGAGCACCACCTCAACCGCTTTGGCTCCGTGGTCGCCAATTGGCTAGCCCTCATGCAGCGGCAAAAGCAACTTACCTTCTTCACCCAGAGCTATTCGCAGGCCTCGGTGATCTTTCCCTATGTCATCGTGAGCCCGGCATACTTCTCCGGCGCCGTGCAACTCGGCGGCTTGATGCAGACGGCCTCGGCCTTCAACAGCGTGCAGAGCGCCCTCTCCTATTTCATCACTGCGTACCGCCAAATTGCAGAATGGCGTGCGGTCATCGAGCGCTTGAACGGCTTCGAGCAGGCAATTGCGGCTGGCCGCGCGGCGGCAATAACGCCGCCTGTCGTCGAAGTGGTATCGGGCGAGCGTGGCCGCGCGTTCACGATCAATGGTCTGAAGGTTCGGTTGGCCGCCGGCGAGCCGATCGTCGACGCCGAGTACATTGTGTTTCCAGCCGGTGTGAGTGTTCTGGTGACTGGACCATCCGGATCCGGAAAATCGACGCTGTTCCGAGCCATTGCCGGCATCTGGCCATTCGGCTCGGGCCGCGTGATGGTGCCCGAGGGCGCCAAGGTCATGTTGTTACCGCAACGACCTTATTTTCCATTGACGACGCTGACGGAAGCCATCGGCTACCCGGCAGAGGCCGGCACGTTCGACGGCGGCAGCGTCGCCGAAGCGATTGTCGCGGTCGGTCTTCCGGAATTGGTCGAACGACTCGAGGAAGAAGCGCACTGGAACCGCATCCTATCACTGGGCGAGCAGCAGCGGCTCGCTATTGCCCGCGTGCTGCTGCACGCGCCCGACTACCTTTTCCTCGACGAAGCCACGGCTTCGCTCGACGAGCCCGCTGAGGCGATTCTGTACCGCCTGCTGCAAGATCGTCTCAAAGGCATGACCATTATTTCCATCGGCCACCGCTCCACACTTGGCGCCTTCCACCATCGCCGCGTCGAGCTGGTGGCAAACGAGGAGGTCTATCGGGTGCGGGACGTTACGATCGCCTTGGCGGCTGAGTAATTTAACAACCGAGACCGCGAACCCGATCTCAGAGCGTCTGCGGTGCAATGCTGGACTGTCGCAGCCGACGTTTCTTCACGCTGGCTAGAAAACGAATGTATGGACGTAGCCAGACGCTTTGATATCTGGCTCAGGAATATTATTTAATCGCAAAGGCATATCAGCGTTCCACGCTGAGCTGGATCGGGAGCAGAATTTGATCTAAATCGACCGGCGGGGCTTTCGCCGGCGATAATTTTTTCCATACCGTGATGAGCGGCCGTTGAATCATGAACTTTACCCGACCGATCGTGTTCTGGATTGCAATGTTTGCGGCGGTCATCGCGGTAATCGTGTTGTTGCGCGAAGTTCTATTGCCGTTTGTCGCCGGCATGGTGCTGGCTTATCTGCTTGATCCGCTCGCCAGCCGGCTCGAACGGCTCGGAATGAACCGGTTGCTGGCGACGCTCGTCATCATCATGTTCGCCCTTACCACAATTGCCCTTTTGCTGATTTTGACGCTACCAGTTATCGTCCGCGAGCTTGCCTATTTCGTTGAAAATTTCCCCCGCTATGTTGAACGTTTACGTGTGCTGGCGACGGATCCAAGCCGGCCTTGGGTGAGTAAGATTATCGGGGAAGGTTTGGGAGAGGCCGAGACCTCGATTGGCGACCTCAAGACACTGGCGAGCGATTGGTTCGGTACTTTCCTACGCTCATTATGGTCGGGCGGACGAGCCCTGATTTCAGCGTTCTCGCTGGCGGTAGTCACGCCTATAGTTGCCGGCTATCTCCTCTATCACTGGAACAGGATGATTGCGGCGATTGATAACTGGGTGCCGCCTGCACGACGCGAGACAGTGCGCGAGCTTGCTCGCGACATTGACGACACGATCAGCGGATTCGTGCGCGGGCAAAGCGTGCTTTGTCTATTACTCGCCGTGTTTTACGCGACTGTATTGTGGTTAATTGGACTTAAGCACGGCGCTCTCATCGGCTTTGCAGCTGGCGTGATGAGCTTTATCCCGTATCTCGGCTCGCTGTCGGGTTTAGTCGTTTCGACTTGCATTGCGATCGCGCAATTCTGGCCGGATTGGAAATCGATCTTACTCATACCGGCCGTATTTTTTGTCGGGCAATCGCTAGCGGATTATGTCCTAGCACCTTACCTCGTAGCCCGGCGTGTACATCTTAATCCTGTGTGGGTGATGTTCGCGCTGTTCGCCTTTGGTTATCTTTTCGGCTTTGTGGGTTTGCTGATCGCGGTGCCGGTTGCAGCCGCCATCGGCGTCCTCATGCGTTTTGCATTGCGACGATATTATGCGAGCCCGCTTTATGCGCCGGCATCGGCCGCGTCTCCGCTCGAAATACCAACTGCCCACCGCCAATCGGACACCTAGGGTGCGTTCCATCAGAATGCTGTGGCAGCGCGTACTGGCTGGACACTATTCCAATCCAGCTGGCGGCATTTATGGCCGACGCTTGCGGATGACCCCACTTTCGCGCGAGCTGGCCGGGCATCCCGATTTGACAGCCAAAGAGTGCCTGGAACAGTCGCGGACTTCGCAGCGATTCCTTCAGAACGATCCAAATGCAGTCCCCAGCAAGATGACCGCAACCAGAGCCAAAATAGCGCTGACGATGCCAACCATCACGATATCGAAATAGCTCTCGCGGTGTGTCGTTCCGCAGACGGCTAACAGGGTTACCACTGCGCCGTTGTGCGGCAGGATATCCAGCGTACCTGAACCGATCACTGCAACACGGTGCATCAGCGCAGGATTGAGGCCCGTTTGCGCGGCGATCGCCATATACGTTTCCCCGAGTGCGTCGAGCGCAATTGTCAATCCGCCGGAGGCCGAACCGGTGAGGGCGGCGAGTACATTCGTCGCTACCGCCAATGAGACAAGCGGGCCACCCTCGATCGCTAGCACCCAATCACGGACGGTGGCGAAAGCCGGCAGCGCGGCGACAACCGCACCAAAGCCGACGAGGCTCGCGACACTGAGTGCCGGCAGGACGGATGCATTGGCGCCCGCGTCCATGCTTTGGCGAATTGAAGGTAACCGTTTGCGGTTGCAAAGAATAACGGTAGCGACCGCAGCGGTTAGCGCGACCACCACCGACCAAACTCCGGCCACCGCGGAAATCGAAGTGCTGCCCCAACGTTCTTCGGCAAGAAAGGAAAAGTCGAGCCGTCGCAGAACAAAAAATGACATCACGAGATTGACCGCAACGACAATGACCAGCGGCAGAGCAGCAACCAAGACCGATGGAGCGGTATCGCTGTGATGCCCGCGATGTATCTCCGCCGGATCGAACTCGCGCGCAGTGGTGGCGCGCTCGCGCACCATTTCGTCGTCCGCGGCCGCATCGGCGCGTACCGGTGTTTCCGCTCCGTAGCCCTCGCCCTTGCCGCGCGCCGCGTTCTCAGCCCGATGCAGCCACCATAGCCCGAAGCCAAGCATAATGAACGAGGCGATAATGCCGAGCCCAGGCGCGGCGAACGGTGTCGTGTTGAAGAAGGGCATTGGGATCGCGTTCTGGATAGACGGCGTGCCCGGCAGTGCCGACATGGTGAAGGTCGAGGTGCCGAGCATGATCGCCGCCGGCATCAGGCGGTTGGGAATCGCCGCCGCGCGGAACAGCGCCTGCGCCATCGGCGCGAGAACAAAGAAGGCGACGAACAAGCTGACGCCACCGTAGGTGACAATCGCGCCCGCGAGCACGACGGCTAACATCGCACGGCTATTGCCGAGGCGATTGGTCATGAAATCTGCTACGGCTGATACTGAGCCGCTGTCGTCCATAAGCTTGCCGAACACGGCGCCGAGAAGAAACAGCGGAAAGAACTGCGCCAGAAAGCTGGCAGCACTGCCCATAAAAATATGCGTCCAGCTAGCAAGCAGCGGTTGACCGCCGAACAGGGCCGCGACGATCGCGGCAGCGGGCGCGAGCAGCAGCACGCTCCAGCCGCGGAAGGCGAGCCAGATTAGGAGACCAAGTCCAACAAGAATGCCAAGAAGGCCCACGTTCAGCACTCCGCTAGCAGCACATCCAAATCAGCCGTGGAGCGCTTGCCGAGGTCATCACCGCTCGCTTCCAGAAATTCGCTTGTTGCGCGCCGCCCCTCGGCATGCAGCGTCGCAACAAAATCCCACTCGGCATTGAGCTTCGAGGAAGCACCAAATTGAGCCAACGCGTCGGTCATGATTCTGTGCGTTCGCATCTGTGCCCAACGGGCGCCTTCGCCCGTTCCGGGATCGGCGACCTCGTGCAAAAGAGCGATCATCCGCAGTTCCTTCATCAGCGGCGAGTTGAACGAAATCTCATTGAGACGATTGAGAATATCTCCGGCCGAGCGCGGCGTGTCCGGCCGTTCGCGCGGATTGATCTGAACGAGGATGGTATCGTGAGCGTCACTTTCGCGAATCAGCGGCGTAATGGTGGGATTGCCGGCGTAGCCGCCGTCCCAGTAGGCCTCTCCGTCGATTTCGACCGCCCGGAACATTGTCGGCAGGCAAGCCGAGGCGAGTAGAACGTCGGCCGTGATCTCCGCATTACGGAAAATACGCCCGCGGCCAGTGCGCACGCTCGTCGCGGTGATAAACAGCTTGATCGGCGAGCGAACGATACGGTTGAAATCGATGTTCTCGGCAATGATGCTGCGCAGCGGATTTAAGCCCAACGGATTGAGATCGTAAGGCGAAAGCACGCGAGACATCAGGTCCATTGCGACATACACAGGGGAAGTGTCGAGCGTCCAACGTCCCATGAGCCGGTCGATGGGTGAGCGTTGCAGCGGACTGAACGCCGCCGCGCGCGACACGTGTTGCCAATATTTTTCGAGCGCCGTTCGCGCGCCTTTGGCCCCTCCTTCGGTCCAGCCATCCGCCAGCACCGCGGCATTCATCGCCCCCGCCGACGTGCCGGAAATGGCCGCTATGCGAAGCCACGGCTCCTCAAGAAGCCGATCCAAAACGCCCCAGGTGAATGCTCCATGAGACCCGCCGCCCTGGAGCGCTAAATCAATTAGCAATGGGTCTCGGTTCATTGCTTGAAAGTCCTCGCATAAACTTCCTCGCCGCTACACCGCAGGGGTCCAGCTTACGTGCTGGATTCCAATTGGCTCATGTGCAATCGATCCCGATTTTCTCAGCCGATCGAGCTTCTCGATTTCATCTGAGACACTGAAACCCACCATACGACGGCGTTCATCGCGTGCGTGCCGAGATTGTTGCGCGATGCGGCCCGCCATGGCTCTTTATTGCGAAATCAAATAGGCGAACACCCCAACCGATATAAGATATCACGATCGATACTATTATCTAGAGGGGGGAACGCTGAACGCAACACGCTTCTCCGAGCTTGTTCGCCGATCAAAAAAGCTGACTGATCGGCATTGACAAATTGCAGGCCATCCGTAAGCAACCGCTGCGCGATCAAGGGGCGTCGTGATGGCAGCCGGTCCCGAACTGAAGATTATAGCTATCTTAGCTGCGGTGGCGATGTCAGCAGCCGCTTATCAAGCGGGAAGCGTTTTTGCACCACTCGTACTCGCGCTGTTCATTATTGCCATCGTTTGGCCGATGCAGGCTTGGCTGCAGTCTCGCATGCCGAGGCTCGTCGCTCTAGCGATCACCCTGATCGTGATTGTCGCGGTGTGCCTTGTTTTCGGATCGCTCGTCGTCTGGGGTTTTAGCCGGGTGGGGCGCGCCGTTGTGTTGGACGCGGCGCGCTATCAGCTGCTCTACGACCATTTGGTCACGTGGCTGGACGGTCACGGCATCTCGGTCGCAGGCTTATGGGCCGAACATTTCAATGTCGGCTGGGCCCTGCGCGCGGCGCAGCGCGTAACCGGTCGCATCAATACCACGCTGACTTTCTGGCTCATTACGCTTACCTACGTCATCCTCGCGCTTCTGGAAGTCGACGTTACCCGACGCAAGATCGAGGCGCTCAGCAATCGGGACGCGGCGCGTGTCCTCCTGGACGGCTGCGCGGCGACGGCAGTTAAATTCAGAAAATACATGCTGGTCAGAACCCAGATGAGCGCCATGACGGGCCTGCTCGTCGGAGCCTTCGCCTGGATCACCGGACTGCAATTCGCCGTCGAGTGGGGCGTGATCGCCTTCGCCCTTAACTACATTCCCTTCATCGGCCCGTTTATAGCAACGCTGTTTCCAACGCTGCTAGCGATGACACAATTCCACAGCTGGCAAGCCGTTCTCGGCACCTTCATCTGCCTAAACATAATCCAGTTCGTGATCGGCAGCTATCTCGAGCCTCGCTTGTCCGGAAGCGTGCTGTCTATCTCCCCGTTCGTCGTTCTGTTCGCGATCTTCTTCTGGACCTTCCTTTGGGGCCTGTTTGGCACCTTCATTGGGGTTCCGATCACCCTCGCCATTCTCACGTTCTGCGGTCAGCATCCGTCTAGCCGATGGGTGGCCGATTTGTTCGGCGGATCGGCACCAAGGGATGTTGAAGAGATTAAGCCCTAAGGCGCGCTCGCACCCGCAACCTCCACGCGCTCCGGTGGGAGCAAACAAAGTTGCCCACCTGGACCGGACGTCAAGGTGTGAATATGAAAATACGTGCGCGCGTCGTTTTTCCCGCCCATCACCGGCGATGGAGCCGAAACAATCTTCAGTTTACCGCATGCGCCTATCCAATCGATGTGGCGATGGCCGTGCATGACGATCGTTCGAGCAGCGAACGGCTTCAGTTTGCGGACAAACCAACTCCCGTTGATCAACGCGGTTCCGATGCGCTCAGATAACTTCGCAACTGACATCGGATATTCCACGAGATGGTGATGCAGCGCGACGATCCAGTGGGCTTCCGGGAATTGGTTGATCGCCGCTTCGAGCTTGCGAGTCTGCTCGGCCGAAACCACTCCAAGGGCGTTGGTGAAGGAGAAATGGGTTTCCGCGTTGGTGTTGAGAATTGCTACGCCGAGACCGTCCCTTGCGGCTGGCGGGAGGATCATCGGAAATTGCTCATCCCAAAGACGCCCAAGTCCGGCCGATAGTCGCAGGCTTCCTGTATCGGCAAAGTCCGCGATCCACTGCCGATGCGGCGCCAGGGCTTGCGCGAGCGTACGACCAAATTTCCCCGATGCCGGATCGACGACGAGCACCCGATGGCCTTGTACGGCCGCGATTGCTGACAGGGCCCGCATCTGCCGCAGCCGCTTCCCCGGGCTGAACGGTAGATCGAGTTGGGCCGGGTTCTTTCGGTCGACGATGTTGAGGTCGTGATTGCCAGGAAGGACGATCATCCGCGCAGCCAGAACTGGATGCTGATCCACCGCGTCCATGAATTCCGCCCATTCGGTCGCGTGGCCGGCATCGGTCATATCACCGGTGACAAGGATTACATCGAGCGGCCGGACGTTATCGATTGCCTCGATGCATGTCATGATCTGCGGGAAGCGGTTGTTGCCCCGTGGCCCGCTGCGCCCGCTTTCTATCCGAAATCCATATTGCTCTCCGACCAAGTGAATGTCTGAGAGATGCGCGACGCGCCACGTCCGGTCTCCAGGAGCAGTATCGAACGCCGCAAGGTCGATTGGCTGGTCCATCGTGGCATCAGCGAAGCCCCAGACGAGCGCAGCGACCGCCAGATAACCCGAGACGAGTACGACGGCATTGGCAAGGGTGGGAACGACCAGGCGGTGCAGCAACACGAGGTCCGTTACGGAGCCCATCCAACGCGTGGCCGGCCAGACAAGAGTGGCTATCAGCACTGCGCATCCGCACAGGGCTATGCCCGCGCCGGCAGAGCTCGCCGCGCGCAGCCGCGTCCGCTCGGCGGCGGTCAAGTCGCGGCCGAATATCCGCTCCATTAGATGGCGCAGGGCCTCGCGGCAAAACGCGTATCCTGGTTGGACGACTAGCGCATTGAGCGACCAGAAGTTAGCCTCGGCAACCCGAAAAAGCGGCCGCCATCCGAGCCATCCCAATGTGGCGGCGATCACTAACACTAGAGCGGCGCCGATTTCCGTCAGTTGCAAAATATGGCTCGAAATCTTGGCGAGCCAAGCAGTCGCCACCAACGGCGCAACGCCGAGCAGTACCGCCGGCAGCAGCAGCGAGATTGTCCAGGCGAACAACAGCTTCGCCAAGCTGATTTCGGCGAGCAGAGTGCCGGCGATCGCGAGCAACGATTTTTGCTTTGGGCTTGAAGCGTCGTCCTCAACGTCGCCCATGCGCGGATCGAATAGAACGACGGGGAGGTCTGCCACGTCGTGCTCGCGAGCGGGCTGAAGGCTCAATTCGGTCATGTTACGGTCCTTCCACGCGGCACTATCAGGAACCTATCGTCACATGCCGTCTTTCATCGCACCCAAGTTTCTTTTGAAGGACGCATCGCGAGCCAAACGACATGTGATAACCGTTTGAGCTGTATCGACTCGATCAAATAACGTCCCTTTTGGTGCTGTTGACCCAGTCACTACTTTGTTTATCGCCGACCGACATGCTTGGCATATCCATAGCGGTTTCTTCCGGCCTGAGTCGCTCTTTCGACGATCTTTTTTACATCGTAGCAACAAAGCCTCTCGTCGGTCTCTTCGCAGACCCGCTCACCCGGCTCTTAGAGGCCTAGCGCCCGTCATTGCCTGCGGAAAAGCGTAGAGAAACCGGCACGATTGTTATCGAATCTAACTTTTTCGAGAGCATGTGGCGCAATAAGCACAACTCCCAAATTTCAAACCGCGATGAAGCGTTTGGGTATCACCACATTGCGATAGGTGGAATAATTGCGACAATCGGGATTAGGGGTATGTGACGGTTTCACTGTCCGCGAAAATCGAAGGAAGGCCGACGGGGGAAGGCTGTGTCTGTGAGTGCGTGGACCCGATTGTCGGTCGAGTGCTTGGTGCATATTCTCGCTGCCGGGCGACACGAATTGACGCGATCGCGGCTGGCGGCCGTAGTAGGGCTCGTCCTGCCACTCGCGGGATGCGCGGTAGGCCCGGATTTTGTGCCGCCCGATGCGCCGCTTACCAACCAATTCATCGGCGCGAACGAGCGCTCGATCAAAACCGATCACCAAGACTATCGAGATTGGTGGCAGGCTTTTCACGATCCGACGCTCAATCGACTGGTTCAGGTTGCGTACAACCAGAACCTGACTTTGTTGAGCGCCGGTACGCGCGTGCTGCAGGCACGCGCGGTGCTAGGCATCGCGGTCGGTTCGTTTTATCCGCAAGTTCAGCAGGGCGTTGGCAGCTTGACTAACAATCAGGCTAGCGCTGCCACACTGCTCGCACCACCTAATTCTAGCCCTACGAGGTTTTGGGCCAATGCGCTGGCCGTGCAGGCGGCATGGGAATTGGATTTTTGGGGAAAATTTCGTCGCGGGATAGAGGCCGCTGATGCCACTTATCTCGCGTCGATTGCGACCTATGACCAAGTCTTGGTCACGCTGATAGGCGATGTCGCCGCGACCTATATCGGGATTCGCATCACCGAGCGGCTCATTTCGGTTGCCCGTGACAACGTGCGCAAACAGGAGGTTGAACTCGGGATAGCGCAAAAAAGGTTCAAGGCTGGCGATACCAGCGAGCGCGACGTTCTTCAGGCGACCAACGTGCTTGAGGCGACGCGCTCGGCTATTCCCCAACTTGAAATCCAGTTACAGCAGGGGCGTGATGCGCTGTGTGTGCTGCTTGGTATCCCGCCCCAACCGTTGGGCCAACTGCTAGCAAGGTCGCGGGGAATCCCAACGCCGCCGTACACGATCTCGGTAGGTATCCCGGCAGATCTGCTGCGTCGGCGACCTGATATTCGCGCCGCCGAGCTGGCCGCACTGGCCCAAAGCGCACAAATTGGTATCGCCGAGTCGCAACTCTATCCCGCAATCAGCGTTTCTGGGACATTCGGCGGTACCGCTAGTACAGCCAATACTCACAATCTAGGACAGATTTTTACGCCCACCGGAGTCGCCTATGCGGCCGGTCCGGCTTTCCAATGGAACATCTTGAACTATGGGCAGATTACCAACAATGTTCGTCTGCAGGACGCCACCCTGCAGCAGTTACTGATTGACTATCAGAACGCCGTGCTCGCGGCGCAGCAGCAGGTAGCCGACGGAATTTCGGCCTTCCTCCAATCCCAATCGCAGGCCGAATACTTGCGCCGCAGCGCTGATGCCGCGGATGGAGTCCTGCGAATTGCAACCCTGCAGTACGAGAAGGGAGCGACGGATTTCACGACCGTGCTCACGGCGGCGCAAAATCTGTTTCAGGCGCAGAGCAACCTGGCCGTTGCGCGCGGCAACGTGTCGCTCGGCGCGACGGCGATCTATCGCGCGCTTGGCGGCGGCTGGCAGATCCGGGAAGACAGCAGTTTCGTGACTGCCGCAACGCGCGACCAGATGCGCGCGCGTACCAACTGGGGCAATCTGCTCCCGCCGGCGGGTCAGCCGCAGCCGCCGGCTCCCGGCCTTCCATCGCCGTCAGACCTCGGACCCCCGGTCCGGCTTCCAGAATGGTGAACGCCAATGTCGTTACTGGCAATGACCTCGCAGGACCAAACCGCGCAGGGCATTGCAACGCATGTTGCAATTGCGCAGGCTCCAACCGATGGAGTCAACAGGTCCTCCGTATGAGCTGCATTGTATGCGGCGCAGTTTACGGGCGGAACTCAGCAATCTCCATCTTGACGGTTAATTAAAGCCCCTAGCACGAATCTCTCGCAAAAATACCAACGTCTTGTCGAGCAATTGATTGGTCAATGATACATGAAGCAGCGTCCGACTTTCTTTAGCCGTCGCTCATTGCATGAAGTTGTGGTTGACTCGGTACGTGTCGTCACCGAGCGGTGTGTAATAGGTTGTTCCAGCGAGTTCTTGATGTCCTGCCCTTTGGCGCAGTACTTATAAAATGGGGATCCTTCAGAATACTCAAGGTTGAACAGGAAAGGTAGCCTGATGTGCTCTGGGGCTCTATTGCGTGGCGGGAGCGTGCGACGAATGCGACTGAAACATCTTACAATTCCGTTACTGGCGCTCGTTTCATTACCAGCGTGCCAGCGCGAAGCTGAAACGCCCGCCCCTGAAGTTCGTCCTGTTCGGACGGTGACCATCGTGAAGCGTGACGCCGGTGAAGCAGTTACGTACACCGGGCGAATCGAAGCCGAAACCGAGACTCGCCTGGCGTTTCGCATCGCCGGACGGATGGTCGAACGGTCTGTGAATGTAGGCGATAATATCAAGCCTGGACAGGTGGTGGCCGAGCTCGAGCCGCAAGACGAGCTAAATGCCTTGCGTGCGGCACAGGCAGCAGTTCTGGCGGCACAGGCACAATCCACCCAGGCCGCAAGTAACTTCGATCGTCAACAAACTCTTCTTGCTGGTCGCGCAACGTCGCGCGCTCAGTTCGAGCAAGCCGAGCAGCAGGTGGCAACCGCACGTTCTCAGGTCGATATCGCAGAGGCGCAGTTGAAGGCTGCTGAGGATCGGGTGAGTTACACTAGGTTGACGGCGGATTCCGAAGGAATCGTGACAGGCGTGGGTGCGAGAGCTGGCGAAGTGGTGCAGGCGGGACAAATGATCGTTCGAGTTGCCCGTTCTGATGGACGGGATGCCGTGTTCGACGTGCCGGGTCAGTTGCTGAGGTCGGCACCGAGCGATCCAGAGATTCTTGTCAACCTGACGGACGATCCGGCTGTGACTGCGCACGGGCGCGTTCGCGAGGTCGCGCCGGAGGCCGACCCCGTGACTCGGACGTTCGAGGTAAAGGTCGGCTTGATTGATGCTCCGCCAGCGATGCGGCTCGGTGCCACCGTAACTGGGCGCCTGGAGATAGCTTCGACGCCTACAATCGAGATCCCGGCAACGGCGCTGACACGGGCGAACCAACAGCCCGCCGTTTGGGTCGTTGATCCATCAAGTCACACGGTGTCGATACGAAAGGTGGAGGTGCAGCGTTTCGACCAAGCCTATGTCGCCATCTCGCAGGGGCTTGATACCGGCGATATCGTTGTCACCGCAGGAGTTCAAGCTCTGCACCCAGGGCAAGAAGTCCGCCTGCTCGGAACAAAGCCATGATGCGGTCTAATCTTTGGGAATGGGCGCTCCATAACCGTCAGCTTGGCATCTGCTTTCTCATCGTCGCCATTGTTGCGGGAGCATTCTCATACGTTCGGCTCGACTGCGGCGAATATCGCAATTTCGTAATCATGACGATTGCGATTTAGGCCGTTTGGCGCTGGACAAGCGTTGAGGATCCACTCAAGCAGGTTGCCGAACGCGGGAAGTCCGTCGTGACCGCCCGCGTTCAAGAACACCACGCAGGCAAAAAACTCGCCCAGTCGGAGCGCTTTCGTGAGCGCGCTTAATCTCTCGGAATGGGCGCTGAAGCACCGTTCCTTCGTCATCTTCATGATGATCGCGGTGACCGTCGGTGGGTTAGCATCTTATTTCCGGCTCGGCCGCAGCGAGGATCCGGCTTTCACGTTCCGAACGATGATCGTGCAGGCCTCCTGGCCCGGCGCGACCCTTGACGACACGCTCCAGCAGATCACTGAACGGATCGAGCGCAAACTGCAGGAAACCAAGGGCCTCGACTACTTGCGTAGCTATACGAGGCCCGGCCTCACGACCATTTTCGTCAATCTGAAAGGGTCGACGACAGCCGCCGAGGTGCCGGTTATCTGGGATCAGGTACGCAAAAATGTCGGCGACATTCGTCATACGTTGCCGGCCGGCGTCGTCGGTCCCGGCTTCAACGACGACTTCGGCGACACCTTCGGATTGATCTATGGTTTCACCGCGGACGGCTTCAACCATCGCGAACTACGCGATTATGTCGAGGACGTCCGCTCACGCCTGCTGCGGGTGCCGGACGTATCGAAGATCGAAATCATAGGCGCGCAGGACGAGCAGATTTTCGTCGAATTTTCGACACAGCAGCTCGCCGGACTTGGTATCGATCGGGCGGCTATGATCGCCGCCCTCCAGGCGCAGAATGCGGTCAGCCCGGCGGGCTCCCTACAGACCGGCGACGAAAAGCTCTTGTTGCGGGTATCGGGGGCATTCCGTTCCGAAAGGGATATTCTCGACGTCAATTTCCTCTCGAATGGACGGATGATCCGCCTGCGCGACATCGCCGAAGTCCGCCGCGCTTTTTCCGATCCACCCCAGCCGATGTTTCGCGTCAACGGCAGGCCGGCCATCGGCCTCGCTATCGCCATGCGCGACGGCGGCGACATTCTAACGCTCGGCCGCAACATTACGAAAGCGATCAACGAGACCGTCGCGGATCTGCCCCTCGGCATCGACGCGACGCTGGTCTCTGATCAGCCGGTCGTTGTCAATACCGCAATCCGCGAGTTCATGACATCGCTCTGGCAAGCAATCGCCATCATCATGGCGGTGAGCGTCGTCAGTCTCGGCTTCCGGCCGGGCGCGGTCGTCGCGCTTTCGATTCCGCTAACGGTGGCCATTATTTTCCCAATCATGGAATTCCTCGGGATCGACCTCCAGCGCATTTCACTCGGCGCCCTCATCATCGCCCTCGGCCTTCTCGTCGATGACGCAATGACCACCGTCGACGTCATGACGTCACGCCTCGCGCAGGGCGACAGCAAGGAGGAGGCCGCGACATTTGCGTATAAGACACTGGCTTTTCCAATGCTGACGGGCTCGTTCGTTACGGCGGCGGGCTTTGTGCCGATTGGATTCGCGCGTAGCTCTGCAGGCGAGTACACATTCTCGATTTTCGCCGTCGTGAGCATCGCGCTGATCGTTTCCTGGTTCGTCGCTGTTCTGTTTGCGCCTCTGCTCGGCGTCGTGCTTCTCAAGAAGCCGGCGGCCGGGACCGCCGAGCAGCAAGGGACTGTCGTGCGCATATTCCGCGGCATCCTTGTTGGCGCGATGAGGATGCGATGGCTCACCATCGCCGTGACGCTTGCCTGTTTCGTTGCGTCTCTTCTGGCGATGCCCCTGGTCCCGCGGCAGTTTTTCCCGGCGTCCGACCGCCCAGAGCTCGTCGTCGATCTCACCCTGCCGCAAAACGCTTCGATCTTCGCCAGCGCTGAGGCCGCGGCCAAGCTCGACGCAATGCTCACTGGCGATCCCGACGTCGCCGGTTGGAGCACCTATGTCGGGCGCGGCGCCATCCGGTTCTATCTTCCGCTCAACGTGCAATTGGCCAATGACTTTTTTTCGCAGGCCGTGGTTGTCGCCAAGAACGTGGCGGCGCGTGAGCGGCTCCATGCGAAGCTGGAGAAAGAGTTGGCGGAGCAGTTGCCGAGCGTCGTCTCCCGCGTGTCACCGTTAGAGCTCGGGCCTCCCGTCGGTTGGCCTGTGCAATACAGGGTCAGCGGACCCGATATTGCACAGGTGCGCGCAATCGCTTTGCGCCTTGCTCAAGCGATGGGCGCGGACGCGAATGTCAAACAGGTTAACTTCGATTGGATCGAACCGTCCCGTCAGGTGCGCATCAACGTCGATCAGGAGAAGGCCAGGCTTTTGGGGCTGAGTTCGCAAGTGCTCGCTGGGGTTCTGAACACGGTGACGACGGGAACGCCGATCACGCAAGTGCGCGACGGCATCTATCTCGTCAACGTCGTCACGCGGGCGAATGACGAACAGCGCGTCGCTCTGTCAACCCTGCGCGCCCTGCAACTGCCGCTCCCGAACGGCCGCACGGCGCCGCTGAGCCAGATCGCGACTTTCGAATTCGATCAGGAATATCCGTTGATTTGGCGGCGCGGAAGCGTACCGACATTGACGGTGCAGGCCGATGTCCAAGCCCGCGCGACCCCCGAAGCCGCGGCGCGGTCGCTCGCTCCAGTTGTTGAGAAGCTGAACGAAGGCCTGCCGACGGGCTATCACATCGTGGCCGGTGGGACGGTCGAGGAGAGCGCGCAATCGCAGGCGTCGGTCTTCGCCAAGGTTCCACTGATGTTGTTCCTGATGGTCCTGTTCCTGATGGCTCAACTACACAGTTTCAGCCGCCTCGCCCTGGTCGTGAGCGTCGTCCCGATGGGCCTCATCGGGATCGTCGCGGCACTCATCATCGCCGGCAAGCCACTCGGCTTTGTCGCGATCCTCGGCATTCTGGCGCTGATGGGCATGATCGCGCGCAATGCGGTAATCCTGATCGAGCAGATCGAGACCGAGCGCGCGCAAGGACGCGACATTTGGAATGCTGTCGTCGAGGGCACTGTTTCACGCTTCCGCCCGATCATGCTGACGGCGATTTCCACAGTTCTCGGATTTATTCCGATCGCGCCGACGGTGTTCTGGGGGCCGATGGCTTTTGCGATAATGGGCGGCCTGTTTGTTGCGACGCTCCTCACTCTGATCGTTTTGCCCGCACTCTATGTTGCATCGTTTCGCGTTAAGGAGCCTCCGTACGAGGCACTGTTGCCTGAGCGGGAAAGGATCGATGAGCCGCTGGGCGTGAGCTAGCTTCGCTTCGCTAGGCCAACCGACAAAAGGGAGCGCCATAGCAATCGCAGCCGATTGACTGCACACGGGCGTCGACGATCCGTAGGAATTGCTGAAGACGAGCGAATTCGTCGTCGCTGATTGACCCTGCTTTTTTCAGCCGATCAATTTTTTCGATATGACCAACCCCTCCGTAGTGATGAGGCCGTGATCGCATGCTTCCTATACACAGCTCATTGGTTGGGGGTTAACGCCCCACCAGCATCGCGGCACCGAACACGATTGCCGCTACCACAAGGCAAAGCGTTGCCGCCGACCATTGCCGAAGCACTCCATCGAGCCGCTCGAACATCCTGCCGAAAGGAACGGCGCCCCGCCGGGCCGGACCGACTATAGCAACGAGCCCCGCCCCGAAGGGTACCCGCACGAGCCGATGTCCCCAGCGCCCGAGCACGATAGCCACCACGACGCCACCCAGCATTGGCCAGAGCGCCTTAGACAGCGCCTTGAGGGCGAACGGGTTCGATGAGAGGCCGGGCGGGACCGAGAGATACGTTTCCCACGGAACCAGCCCGAGCAATAGTGAGCAGAGCGCGAGCGCCAACGCTGCTGCTTCCTGGATACGCGATACGGGAACGCGCAGCGTCACCAGTTGATCTGCTGGAGCCAGCGCCTGGGCGAGCACCAGCAGCAGATAGCTGCTCGTGAAAATCCCACCTGTTTGGATCACGGCCGCCCACCACCATTGCTGGGTCTCTGCCGCCGCTTGGAGCAACAGCTCCTTCGCTAGGGAGGCGCCGCTCGGCGGCACGCCGATCAACGCTACCCCACCTATCGCGAACGCAAGAACGCTCATTGGTAGCGCCCGTGCGACACCAGCGAGCCCCGATATTCGGTCGTGCCCGAGCGACGTGTAGATCAGCCCAGCCACCATGAACATGGCGGCCTTGGCAGTCGCGTGCGAGATAGCCTGCAGGATACCACCCGTCAGGGCGCCACCACTCTGGAATCGTGCCGATGCGGGGTCAAAAGCAAGCGGAAACATCAGAAAGAGATAACCGATCTGCGCCAGCGTCGAGTAGGCGATCAGGAGTTTCAATCGCTCCTGTCGCAGCGCGAGGATGCTGCCGAAAATGATTGCCGCCGCGCCCAGCCCAGCGAGCAACTGCGCGGCCACCGGCCCCGCCAAACCGGGCATCACGTCAAACCAGAGTCGAACGATGATGAAGAACGACCCCTTAACCACCAGCGCCGAGAGAACCGCGCTGGCGGCCGCCGGAGCGCCTGCATGGGCAGGCGGCAGCCACAGATGCAGAGGGAAGAGTGCGGTCTTGGCAAGGAGTCCCACCGTCATCAGCGCGGCCGCGACAATCGTCGCGAACCCAGCGTGAATTCGATACGATAACAGAACGATGTCGAGCGTGCCGTAAGCGCCATAGAGCAGCGCCGTGCCGACCAGATAGAGCGCCGAGCCGACAAGCGCGAAGAGCAGATAGCGCAGTGCGGCTTGCAGTGTCTCCCCGCGGCCATCAAGGCAGACCAGAGGTACCGCCGCGAAAGTCAGCAACTCCAGCGCGACGTACAAAGTGAAGAGATCACCACCCAGGACTATCGTATTTAGCGCAGCCCAAATCGCCAGTAGCAAAATCCAGAACGCAAATGGCGCACGGGCTTCAATTGACCCTGCAGGAATGCGAAAGTCCGCGCGCGCAAAGACACCGATGGCGCAGATAACCACCGCCGTGATCGCCATCATGACTGCCGATAGTCCGTCCGCCCGCAGTGCAACGCCGAGTGGTGGGGCCCACCCACCAAGCAAATAAACGAGCGGAATGCCTGTTTGCCGCATAGCGATGGTGATCGCTACCACGATCGCCAGGCCGAGCGGCATTGTTCCCAGCACAATGCGTTCGCCGCGGCGCCCACCGCCCGCGAAGGCAAGGAGTACGCCGGCGATTGGAACGACGATCGACAGAACTAGCAGGGACCCGCCCGCCGTCACCGCGTCCGCAACCGAGACTGAATATGGCATCATGCGTCGGCAGTGTCATCGACTGCGCTGGCTGGCGTATCTGCGCGCAGCGTTGCCGCGTTGGTCGTCTGGAATAGCCGCAACACCAGCGCAATTGCCAGAGCAGTCGCGGCAAAAGCAACGACGATGCCGGTAATCACTAGCGCTTGAGGCACCGGATCGCCGCCGAGCCCGACCGCCGCTCCTCTGCGCCCGACGACGCCGAAAAACAGGAACACGCCACTTCCGAGCAGATTGAAGGCGAGGATCTTGCGGAGCGGCTGGGGATTCGCGATCAGACCGTACAGGCCGAGCCCGATCGCCGCCGCGCCGCATAGGCCGAACACGATCGCGGCGCTCATGGCCTGGCGCTGCGTTCTGGCGCACCGGCCATCAACAGGCCGAGCGTTACCGCGATCGTCAGCGTCATCGCGACCTCGATCGCCAGGATCAACGGCTTGGCGAACGCTATAGGATAGGCGAGGAACGCGTTGCCCAGCCAAAGTCCTCCGAGGCCGATGATGAGGAACACCCCTGGGCCGGCGATTAGCATTAGCCGCAGCCATTGACGGCTAACCGGCGGTGCATCCGTGAGCCCGGCCATCATAACCAGGAGCCACATTGCGGCAAGGATCGTGCCGCCCTGGAACGCACCTCCGGGATAGTCGGCCCCCATCCAGAAGACATAGATGCCCACGACGATGCCCAGTGGCGGCAGCAACCGCGCAAGAAAGGCTAGCACTCCGCGCGAATCGGATTGATGACGCAGCCCCGGGTGTCCACCCCAGAGCCGGTCCGGCGCCAGGGACCAAACACCCACCAAGGCGAGCAAGAGCACGACCTTCTCGAGCAGGGTGTCCATTGCACGAAAAGCCATCAAAACATTCGTGACCGGATTGCGGAGGCTGGTCGCCACAGCCTTCTCGGCGGCTGCCGGTGCGAGCGTCGGCGCTGGGTCGGGCAGGAATAGCACGGCGGCTGCGAGTGCTGCCGCGACTGTCGCGGAAAGTAGGGCGGCCTCGAGGCGCACGATCCCGCCGGGGCGCTCCGCAACCGCAAGCCTTTCCGTGGCGCGCAGACGGGCCGCCGCGCCTAGCAAGAGCACGCTGCTCAAGCCGCCGCCGATCGCGGCCTCGGTCAGCGCCACGTCGACGCTGCCGAGACGCACCCAGACGAGCGGGAGCAACAGTCCATAGGCGACGAAGCCCTCGACCGCAGCGAAGGTCTCGCGTGCGGCGGTTATCCAGGCCGCTAAGCCAAGGACCACGGCCGCGAGCGCGATCTCGTAGGTAAGCGCGATCGTCATGTGGGCTGGTCCGTCGTAACGGGCGACGCGTGCAATAAGTTGCGAGACCGTTGCCCCGGCCAGAAGCACGAGCAACCAGACGCAGACTAGCTTAAGGCCACCGCGCAGGCTTCCTGCCTGCGGCAACAGGCCCAGGACCACGAGACCCAGGCCGAGGTTGTCCGCCTTAGTGAGTGCGTGCAATCGCGTCAAAGTGTCTGGGAACCGGAGCAGACCGACGGTGCCGGCAAGAAAGAAGAACGCGCCCGCCGAGATGGCGATGATCGTCACGATGTTGAGCGCAAAACTCATGCGTCCTCCGTCGACTTGGGGCCATCTGCGTCCAAGCGGAAGGTCCCCTTCTTAACTAACGCGATGGAGGCGAAGGTGGCGAGGAGGGCGATCGTCAACGCGACGTCTATCGCCGCGGGCACGTCGATCACCGCGCCGAGGAGCAGCAAGGCCGCGATGCCTCCGGTCCCGATCAGCTGCGCTGCCATCATGCGGTCAGCGTCTCCCGGACCGCGCAGGATACGGACCAGCCCGAGTGCCAGCATCGCCAGAATGAACCCAAGGGCAGCGGTCAGGAACTCAGTCATTGCGGAGTGCCCCTGACAACGCCGCTTCCTCTGCGGCCAGCTGCGAAACCACCGGCTGATCAATGTCGAGGCAGTGGTATACGAGCTGTCCGTTCTCATCTGCGGCCGGCACTGTGCCGGGCAGCAGGCTTGTGAGCGCGGTGAACACGTTGCGACGGGAGCCGCGTGGAAAGCGAACCGGGTAAGTCACGAAGCCCGGCCGCAGCGGCAGCCGAGGATCAAGCGCGCGTCGTGCTACATCTATCCCCGCACTAATGGACTGATAAAAAAATCGCAGCACGAGTGTGGCAACGGCAACTGGACGAAAGCTCCATTGCCCCGGCGGCAACAGGCGTTGGCTTGCCAACGTTGCGATGACGGCCGCCAGCGCTCCGACAACAAGGTCGGCCGTCTTGAACCCGGACAGGATCACCCAAAACGAAAAGAAAAACAAAGTTCGTGCAGAGAAACTTCGCACTAGCCGAGAGGAAACAGCGGCGGTGCTGCTCACGGAGCGTGCCAGGGCGAATTAGAATAGTCCCGAAATGACCGCGATACCAGAACAGCGCCGCTGCGCCGCCACCCGCCTGAAGCAGGCCGCTCCCGATTTTTCCTCCGGACTGGCCTGCGAACAGCCCAAGGCCGATTCCGGCCGTGTGAAGCAGCGTCGTCGCCCCGACGAACCCTGCGGCATAAAGAAGATGCGGTACACCAGCAGGTAGTTCGGCACCATGCACATAGCCGTGGAACACCGCAAAGAAACCGGCGAGCGCCATCGCTGCGAGTACAGACAGGCTAAAGCGAAAGGCAACCGCCAGCCCGAGGACGACGACAGATGAAGCGATCCCGAATTCCGCAAGTGGTATCCGGATTCCAGACATCGCAACAGCGCCAGCGACTGCCATCATGCTTACAAAGCTCAGCGGCACCAACCACAGCGCCCGCCCACCAAGCTGGGCGGCAAGCAGGCCGACGGCGACCATCGCCAGAACATGATCGATGCCGGATATGGGATGTGCAAATCCCTGGATCATTCCGTCCGCACCGCCATGTCCGGGATGGGCAAACGCGATGACTGGAGCAAATACGAACGCAATGGTGGTGAGCGTCGTTACAATGGTGCGTTTCATGAGCAACCTCTTAAGCAGGCGGGGATTTTCATAAATGGCCGCTCGCACCGCCGAAGGAACTCGCGTTGCAAAATCATACTAGAACCTTATCATAGTCAAGGGTCAAGGGACGTCAGTGGGAGGTAAAGAATGCAGCTCACTCCGAGGGAGTTCGACAAGCTGCTGATTTATACGATGGCCGAGGTTGCGCTGAAGCGGAAAGCCAAGGGTATCAAGCTTAATTATCCTGAAGCCGTCGCGATTATATCCGCCGCCGCACTTGATGGCGCTCGCGCGGGAAAGACGATTGAAGACGTTACCAAAGAAGCCAGTAGCGTGTTGACTAAGGCCGACGTTATGGACGGTGTCGCCGATTTAATTCCGATGGTGCAGATCGAGGCCATATTCACCGACGGCAGCCGCCTCGTGACCGTCCACACACCGGTTCAGTAAGATATACCGAGACGGGAGCAAAACGTGGCGAGTGCAAAGGCCGGTCCCACCGTGGCCGCCAATGTCGACCCTGCGACGGCAAAAGTAGCGGTTGGCGGCTACGTATGCCACGCGGCACCGATCACATTCAACGCCGATCGGCCGGTGACCACGCTTACAGTCCGCAACTCCGGTGACAGGCCAATTCAAGTCGGATCGCACTTTCATTTTTTTGAAGTCAATCGTGCACTGGAGTTCGACCGCGCCGCGGCCTTCGGCCAGCACCTCAACATCCCGGCCTCCACGGCGATGCGCTTCGAGCCTGGCGATGCGCGAGAGGTCCAGCTGGTCCCTTATGCCGGCAAGCGTGCTGTCTACGGGTTCAATAATCTCGTTGACGGTCCTACTGCCGGCTCGGATGCTACCTCAGCAAAGTCCAAGGCTGTAGCACTGGCAGCGCAGCGGGGCTTCCGCTCGTCGACTTCGAAGTCCTGAATCGGCGGCCGATCCTACGTTACTAAGAAACTCAGCCACCACGATATTCGCTATTTTGTTGTAAGGGCCTCACATGGCAACTATTTCTCGGCAGGAGTATGTCGGCCTTTTCGGTCCAACTACCGGCGATCGCATCCGTTTGGGCGATACCGGACTGTTTGTTGAAATTGAGCGCGATCTGCGCGGCGCCTACGGAGACGAGGTTGTCTTCGGCGGCGGCAAGAGCATGCGCGAAGGCATGGGCATGGACAACCAGGTCACGCGCGCGGGCGGAGCGCCCGACCTGGTGATTACCAACGTGACGATCATCGACGCCGTGCTAGGCATCGTGAAAGCTGATGTTGGAATCAAGGACGGCCGCATCTGCGCCATCGGCAAGTCCGGCAATCCGCAAACGATGGACAATATCACGGCTGGCCTGGAGATCGGCTTGGCTACCGATGCGATCTCGGGTTCTCATTTGATCATGACCGCGGCCGGCATCGATACGCACATACATTTCATTTCTCCGCAGCAGGCCTATGCCGCGCTGTCCAACGGCACCGCCACTTTGATCGGTGGTGGCACCGGGCCTTCCGATGGCTCCAATGCCACGACTGTCACCCCTGGTCCGAAGAACATTGAAATGATGTTGCGCTCCTTCGAGGCATGGCCCGTAAATGTGGGCATCCTCGGCAAGGGTCACGGACACGGTAAGGCTGCGCTGGTCGAACAGATCGAGGCGGGCGCGGTCGGCTTGAAGTGCCACGAGGACTGGGGCACTACCCCGGCCGTGCTTCGCTCCGCGCTCACCGTGGCAGACGAGATGGATATCCAGGTTTGCATCCACACCGACACGCTGAACGAATCCGGCTTCGTCGACGACACAATCGAGGCCTTCGAGGGACGCGCGGTCCACTCGTTCCACACCGAAGGATCGGGTGGCGGCCATGCGCCAGACATTATGAAGGTAGCTGGCCTGCGCAACGTTCTGCCGTCCTCCACGAATCCGACCCTCCCCTACGGCATCAACTCGCAGGCTGAACTCTACGATATGATTATGGTGTGCCACCACCTCAGTCCCGACATTCCTTCAGACGTGGCGTTCACTGAGAGCCGCATTCGCGCCGAGACCATCGCCGCCGAAAACGTGCTCCAGGACATCGGTGCGATCTCGATGTTCTCGAGTGACTCGCAGGCCATGGGACGCATCGGGGAGTGCTGGCTGCGCTGCATCCAGACTGCCGACGCAATGAAGACCGGCCGCGGAAAACTTCCGGAAGACGCGCCGGGCAATGATAATTTCCGCGTTCTGCGGTATGTCGCGAAGATCACGATCAATCCGGCGATCGCGCACGGCATCAGCCAGGTACTCGGCTCGGTCGAGGTCGGCAAGATCGCGGATCTTGTTTTGTGGGAGCCCGCATTCTTCGGTGCCAAGCCCAAGCTCGTAATCAAAAACGGCCTGATCAACTGGGCCGTGATGGGCGATCCGAACGCTTCGCTTCCCACGCCGCAGCCGACCTATTATCGGCCGATGTTCGGTGCGCAGGGTGACGCTTTACCGGCCACATGCGTGACATTCGTCTCGGGGGCCGCTCACGCCGCCGGGATCAAGGAACGCCTGGGACTGAAGCGGCAGGTGATTCCGGTACGTAATACTCGGAAGATCGGCAAGCGCGACATGATTCGCAATTCCGCGACGCCGAAGATTGAGGTTAATTCGGAAACGTTCGCGGTCACGGTCGACGGCGTACACGCGACGGTGCCGCCGGCGAAAGAAATCTCGCTCAACCAGAAGTATTTTTTTAGCTGACGGATGTGTTGATGATTGTCATCGAAAGCGTTCTCGGCAACATCGACGATCCCGAATGGATCGAGCGGCTGTCGGGCGCCCACGTAGACGCGGTGTCCGTCGAGCAATGGGAGGCGCAAAAGAGCCGCTTCCGCAAGACGACCGCGAAAGGGACCGAGCTCGCGATATCGCTCGAGCGTGGCACGTACATCCGAGACGGCGACGTATTGCACTGGGATACGCAGGCGGCGACAGTCGTCGTGGCACGGATCAACCTGCGTGAGGTGATGATCGTGTACCTGGACGGCCTCACACGCCTCGCACCCGATGTGGCGATGCGTATCTGCGTCGAACTGGGTCATGCATTGGGCAACCAGCACTGGCCGGCGCTGGCTAAGGGCAATCTCGTCTATGTGCCGCTCACCGTCGATCGCAAGGTGATGGCATCGGTCATGAATACTCATCGCCTCGAAGGCATCCGCTATGAGTTCCTTCCAGGCCGACAAATCGTTGACCGGCTTGATCCGCACGAATCGCGGCGGCTTTTCGGCGGCGCCGAGGGTCCCGTTCATTCACACACGCACGATGACTTTGCCGTGACCGACGCTGAGACGGGACGTGTGTACGGCCGGCCGCCGATGCGCGCGCTCGCACATTCTCATCCTGCAGGCGATGCCGCTCCAGAAACATCGCTGGCAGTATCCGCTGTTGTAAATGACCGCCGCGAATGACGCGGATGGGCTGGGGCCAGCTGCGTTCGCTGCCCGCATGCTGCAATTCGGCGACTCGATGTTTCCCATCGGGGGCTTTTCATTTTCCTGCGGACTGGAATCGGCGATCCAAATGGGCGTTGTCACAGATACGACCACGCTCCAGGCATTCGCGCTCACCGCGATCGAGCAGGCGGCGCGCGGCGACGGTATCGCGCTGATCGCGGCGCATAGCGCCGCCACAGCAGGTGATATTGATGTCCTGATCCGCATCGATGGGCAGGTGTATGCACGCAAACTTTCCGAAGAGATGCGCACTATGTCGGTGCGGATGGGCAAGAAATTCGCGGAAATGGGTACGCAAGTCGTTGGCGCTCCATTACTTCACAGGTGGTACGAGTCCATCGAGACCGGGAGGACCCCCGGCTGCTATCCAGTCGCACTAGCGGTGAACTTCGCGGTACAGAATTTGTCGGCGCGAGATACGTTCGTCGTTCACCAATATGGTTTGGCGACGACGATCTTGAGCGCCGCGCTTCGCCTAATGCGCGTCAGTCACGTGGAGACGCAGAAGATTCTTTACGAGCTTTGTGGCCGAGCGGAAGCAGCTTACAGAGTTTCGGCGAGCGCCAGTTTGTCAGATATGTCAAGCTACGCACCGCTTATGGAGATCCTAGCAGCCGTCCACGCCAAAGCACATGTGCGCCTGTTCATGACTTAAGCCTTTACTGGGAGCGTCGAATGGCGAAAAAGAAAATCACCCGCATCGGCATTGGTGGTCCGGTCGGTTCCGGTAAGACCGCGATTGTGGAAGCGATCACGCCACGGCTGCTCGATCTCGGCCTCAAAGTGCTGATCATTACCAACGACGTAGTGACAACCGAGGATGCTAAACACGTACAGCGCGCCCTCAAGGGCGTTCTTCTCGAAGAACGCATCCTCGGGGTAGAGACCGGCGCCTGCCCCCATACGGCGGTCCGCGAAGACCCGAGCATGAACCTAGCTGCGGTCGAAGACATGGAAGGGCGCTTTCCGGATAGCGACATCGTGCTGATCGAAAGCGGCGGCGATAATCTGACCCTTACATTCTCGCCGGCTTTGGTCGACTATTTTATATACGTGATTGACGTGGCTGCCGGCGACAAGATACCTCGGAAGAACGGGCCGGGAATCACGCACTCGGACATCCTCGTTATCAACAAGACCGACCTCGCGCCTTATGTCGGCGCCAGCCTTGAAGTGATGCGGCGGGATTCGCTGCTTATGCGAGGCAGCAAGCCCTTCTTGTTCACGAATTGCAAGACTGGGGAAGGCATTGCCGAACTGATCGGCCTGATCGAACAGGAGTTTTTGTTTGATATGAAGCTGCCCGCCCGGAGACCCGCATGATCGCGGCAGCGGCGCCGCCATGGGCTGCCGCCGAGGCAATCGGCCTATCAGCTCGGGAGTTGGCGGCATTTCAAGACGAACCGCCCCAGATGAAGAGTGGCACGGTCGGCAAGACTGGCTTTCTCCGTCTTGGCTTTGAGCATCGCGGAGACCGTACGATACTCGCCAACGTCGAACGCCGTGCGCCGTACATGGTGCAGCGCCCGCTGTACTGCGATCAGAAAATGCCGGACCTGGCTTGGGTGTTCTTGATCACGACGACGGGCTGCCTTTTGCAAGGCGACAGGCTCGCTCTCGATATCCGTCTCGGCGCGCTGGCTCAGGCCCACATTACCACCCAGTCGGCCACAAAAATCCACACGATGGATACCAACTATGCCGCGCAAACGCAGACCATAGCGCTTGACGATGGCGCATATCTGGAATTTCTTCCTGATCCCGTGATCCCGCACCGCCGCGCCCGCTTCCTCAGCGAGACTCGTATCTCGATCGCGCCGACGGCGACCCTGCTCTATTCGGAAATCCTTCAGTCGG
The DNA here is from genome assembly GCA_963847785.1 of uncultured Alphaproteobacteria bacterium. Taxonomy (GTDB): domain Bacteria; phylum Pseudomonadota; class Alphaproteobacteria; order Rhizobiales; family Xanthobacteraceae; genus BOG-931. Next base: position 333,334 of record CAWKBE010000026.1, on the reverse strand, counting down.
GCCGAAAGCATCATCATCCGGACGAATGTTTCGGCGCCACCGTTGTGTCGATTTCGATCGCGGCGACCCGTCCCGATGGCCGATCTCTGTTCGACGAGAAGCTCGTGATCGAGCCGCAGCACCATAAGATGCGGCAAACGGGCGTGATGGATTCGTTCGACGTCTTCGGCAATGTCATCGTCTGCGCACCCAAGGACAAAGCTGATCGCATCTATCAGCGGGTTCCCGCCGACGTCGATCTTGCGGCCGGCGTGGCATTTGGAGCGAGCCGACTGCCAAACGATGCCGGACTCATCTTTAAGATCGTCGGGCGTGAAAGCGCGCAGGTGAAGGTCAAAGTACGCGAGTTCTGGGAAGTTGTCCGCGAGGAGGTTATCGGCGCCGGTATTCCGGCGCCATTTATGTGGCGTTAATCGCAACCGCCAGATCGAACCGACTGGCGCATCGACTGTTTTGATGAAACATGACCTTGGCACAATACCGACTTCGATATTTCTGGATCATGTTCTAACGCTCCAGAAACTACGTCGTAGACGCTCGGGTTAGGCTTGTTAAGGAGACAATGGAACAAATTTTGGCAAGCTTGGAACGCTTCCGCGCATCGTCTGGAGTATTGCGCTTCGTCGACGTCAATGTGCGAGGCATCGGGCAGGTGATGTTTCAGAACAAGGCGAGGACCTGCTGGCGGACGACGTAGAAAATAACGGCTTAAAAATCAATAGCACTCGTAAACCGCACCTCGCTAGAACGATACGAAGGTTTAGTGCGATGATCGCCACACCGCAAAGCGGGCCATCACGAAGCCGGCCCGGGGTAGTGGTCTCAGTTTGAATTTCTAGCTCGTATGTAGGCAGCGGCCACGGCGACGATGACTCCCCCAATTGCCCATTGAAAAGCGCCTACCGGGTTTCCAAAATATTCGTTCGCCATCCAGCCGTGGAAGTTGAGAGGTCCGCCGGTGGCCTTGTATGCGATATATCCAATTGCCAAACCGACAATAATTCCTATGAGTATTGCGGGAAGGAACAACAAGCGTTTGTTCATGCGGCTATCCGCTTTCTATATGTCCATCTCTTCTTCCAAAAAAGTCAGGTGACCACGGAGAGCGGCACTAGACCACCGATCGCCTTGGCAACACACTTATACCAACTCTCGGAAACGCAGACTATTCGAGCTTGGCTATCGCGCAGGGATCGGAAACGGAATAATGGCTTAATTTCAATTATTTGCTTGCGTACTACGAGTTTTGTGATCGCGAGGTCAAATGAGTCAGCATCTTCGAGAATTGGTATTACGCCTTCCAACGCCGGCACCATACCAGTGCCGCGAAGACTGCGTCGGAGCTAAAGCGTCGCGACGGCTGCCCGTCGATCATCTCTGACGCACCCGCCAAGCCAGGTAACCAAGAGCTGCTCCTTCACTGATGAGCTGGATTCCGACCAATAGTCCAAGCAGCCAGATCGCCGTTACCGGGAGGTTAGCCCAAAGAAATAAAGACAGCAGTATTCCAATAATTCCGCTTACCAAGATCCAACCCCAGTTTGGAAACGGCCGTATCGTAAGCGAAAAAATCACTTTGGAAAATCCTTCGACCATAAAGAACACGATCAGAAGGAGCGTGACGGTAAGGAGCCCTTGTTGTGGGTTGCGAATGAGGAGCAGGCCGACGACTATTGACAGGACAACCGAGACCAACTGAAGCCAGAAATGCGGCACATTTCGCGCGTCTATCAGACTGATACCTTGAACGACACCGCTGACAATCAAGACCCAGCCGAGGAAAAGCACCACTGCGACCGACGACACTATCGGATAGATCAGTGCAAGAATTCCGCCCAGAATCATCAGAGCGCCTTGTATGAGATACCAAAGCGAATGCCGTCTAACCGTTTCGCGCATCGCCTCGCGCATGACTTGAGCGGCGGCATCAAGTGACATGGTCATCGTTCGTCTCCATCAGCGGAACCGTCATAATGTGATGCCCTCGGGATCGTGTTCGCGGTGCGCACTGCTGCCGGGGCTCGGCATTGCGAAATCAGAACATGAATGCCAGACAAGCCACAAACAGAATGCCGAATCCCATAGCTGCAATTTCGACCGCATCGAAATATGTCAGCCATTTGAACATGGTGGCTCTTTAGTCGCGCGATACACCGATAGACGCCGCCAAACAACCCCAAGCACGAAGCAAACTTGGGGTGCGTTCGGCCGTCTGAACGGCAGGTGCCGAGCGATGAAGCTCAGGCCTGCCGCCTTAGCGGCGCAAAACTAAGATCGCGCGACCGGCAGCTACAATTAAACCTTGGTGTAGCTCAGCTTGCGTGTTCGTATCATTATTGGAATCCAAATGGACGGTCCCAACGCTTGTGGCGAGGTCCGATCCAAACCATCGGAGAAAGCCACCGAGGGGCACAGTTGCTCAATGGCAATTTCCGCTTCGCTCAAGGCGGGGGTAGCGTCGACTGCCGGTCCTGGAGCCAGAGCCAAATCAAAGCGAGGAGAAGAACGGTGGCGCCCACCTCGATGACATACGCCCATCCCCAACGGCCGTCGTTCCATATTGTCCAGGTAAGGAAAATCACTATGGCCAGTAAGGCAATCGCGGTCGCCAAAAGCACTTTCTTCACGGACATCGTGGCTCTCCGGGTCGGAGATTACTACCCCTCCCATGTCACTTTCTCGCTCCGCGCAGAACGTGATAGCTGAGCTCGCCCGGATCGGTGAGATCGGGCACTTTCCAGCCGTCGAGGTCGTACTCGGCCATGCAGTCCTCGGCGAAGCCCTTGAAGCGGTCGGCATTGCCGGAAGCCTGCGCGCCGAACAGGCAATAACGGCGGATTTCTTCGGTCGAGCCGCCGTAATTGATTTCGTAGAGCTCGTGCCGGCCGCCGAATTCCGTCGCCAGGCAGTCCCACAGGAGCTTCATCAGCTTGACGCGCTCTTCCGCCTTATAGCCGTTTGAGCCGCGCATATAGCGGTCAATATACGGGCGGATCTGCGGGTTCTTGAAGTCGTTGGCGTGCGAGTTGAGATAGATGAGCCCCGAAGCGACGGTTTGCTCGATGATGTATTTCACCTTCGTATAGGCGATGGTGGCTATGATCTGATAGGCGTTGCCAGGATCCATGTTCGGCAGGACGTAATCGTCGATCCAGGGCTTCGGGTCGCGTACCATCGCATCCGACAGCGCCCAGAACAGATTGCGCCAGGCGATGACCTCACCGACATTGGCCTGTACACCGCGATAGTCTTTGGTGCCTGAGGCTTCGACAGCTTTGAGCAACAGCCCGGCGATGAAGTCGAGCTTGACTGCCAGCCGCGTGCAGCCATGGACGACGAAACGCGGCAGGAATCCGGTGCGCGGGAAGAAGTTGTTGGCTTTCTCCAGGTCACCGTAGACGAAGACGTTCTCCCAGGGCACCAGAACCTTGTCGAGAATGAATACCGCGTCATTCTCGTCGATACGGCTCGACAACGGGTAATCGAACGGGCTGCCCATCGCCGTCGACGTCATTTCGTAGGAGGTGCGGCAAATGAATTTCACGCCCGGATAGTTGGTCGGTACCATGAACACGACGGCGAATTTCTTGTCTTGCACCGGAATGAGACCATGATGCGCAACGAAGGTGTAATTGGTGAGCACCGAGCCCGTGGCCACGACCTTAGCGCCCGACACGACGATGCCGGCGTCAGTTTCCTTCTCGACGTGGCAGCAGACGTCGGCGACTTCATTTGGTGGCCGATCGCGATCGACCGGCGGATGAATGATGGCGTGGTTGACGAACGGCACGCGCTCCTGGCTGAATTTGTACCAGCGTCGCGCGTTGTCGGTGTAGGGATCGTAGAATTTCGCATTGGCGCCGAGCGTCGCCAGGAAGGATGCTTTGTAGTCCGGTGCGCGGCCTAGCCAGCCGTAGGTGATCTTCGCCCATTCGGCGATGGCGCTCCTTCCTGCCAACAGATCGTCGATTGTTTTGGGCGCCTTGAAGAAAGCGTGGGTCTTACCGCCGTTGCCGGTATCGGTCGGCACCATGATTTTGTCGGCGTGCTTTTTGTCATGCATCGCGTCGAAGAGGCGCGCCACCATGCGCGAGGTATTTCGGAATGCGGGATGCGTGGTCACGTCCTTCACGCGCTCGCCGTATATGTAGACGGTGCGATCGTCGCGCAGCGAGTCGAGATATTCGGCGCCGGTCTGCGGCGTCGTCACTCCCACACTACCTGTCTTGCCCGGTTTGCGAGCGCCGGTTTCCTTTTCGTCCTTCTCGACTCTGCTCATGGCGTCCACCCTTGTGTGTTTTTGCTGCCCTCTTGCTTAAGCCAAATTGAGAGCGGCCCAGATGTTCGATTATCGAACTGTCGTGCGATTTTTGATATGAAACGATAGCCGCGGACAGTTGAGCAATCAAGCCGCGGCGGCTGGAGCTCAGCTTGCGAACGGCAAACGCGGGCGCATGAGCGCGCAAGTACCTCGAACCGTTTGTCCACCGTTCCAATGGTCACGGCGTCGAAGATCGGGTGGGACGCGGTCGGTACCAGGTTCGCCAACACTCTACGAGCGCAATTACTTCGGCAACGACGAAAAACATAAGTGATCGCGATCGCCGACATGATGGGCAACGTGCGAAGTAAGGGCTTGCCACGTAATGCCTGGGCAATCGCCGTCGCGTCTCAGGCGACTGAGCCGGATATCTGCTCGGTCACAGCACGCAGGCGCGGAAGAAAACGCTCGCGCATTTCGTTGCGCGTGGTGCGCGTCGAATGGGTGCTCACATTGAGCGCCGCGATCGCCTGACCTGCGCGATCGAAGACCGGCACCGCGATCGAGCGCAAGCCACGTTCGAGCTCTTCGTCGACGATGGAGAACCCCTGCGCCTGATCCTCGCGCACCCGTTCGTACAGCGCCTGCATGTCGGTAATCGTCGACGGCGTATAGGCCTCGATGCACAGCGACTTCAGTCGCCGCCAGAGCTCCGCCTCGTCGAGAAAGCCGAGCTGGATCCTTCCCAGCGAAGTATAAAAGGCCGGCAGCCGCGTCCCGACCGCAAGCGTCACCGACATGATGCGCCGCGCTGGGAAACGCGCCACGTAGACGATCTCGGTTTCCTCAAGGATCGCCGCCGAACAGGATTCGTGGAATTGCTCACTGAGCTGCCGCATCAACGGCGTCGCCTGCTCGATCCAGTTCTGCGTCGCGAGATAGGCAAAACCGAGCTGGAGAATGCCGGAGGACAGCGAGAATTCGCGCCCGTTCTGCGCGACATAGCCGAGTTCCGCGAGCGTGCGCAGAATACGCCGCGCGGTGGCGCGGGAAAGCCCGGTCGCTTGCGCCGCCTGCGACAAGGTCATGACTGGGCGCTGCTTGTCGAACGAGCCGAGCACCGCGAGCCCTTTGGCAAGCGTCGCCATGAACTCTTTGTCTTGCGGCTTTTCTTGCAACATCGCGCCTGTGCACCTGTCGTCCGCTGCACGGTGATTGACAGAAATTCCACGCTCGGCAACAATCATCCGGAGCGCGAACCTTCGTTCGATAATCGAACATAACCGCCGGCAACGAGCGGCGCAAGTTGAGGGGCTCGCTCCGGAGTGAACGCCAAAATGGCGCGGCCCGATCCCGGGCCGCGGTGCCAATCGGACAGGGAGGACGGCATGGCAGGGACATCAGACAACTATTGGGTGAACCGGCGCAGCTTCATGAAAGTGTCTGCGGCAACCGGCGCCGCGCTCGCTGCGGGTTCCGTGTTCGCGCCGGCGGCGCACGCCGCGAAAACCTTCAAGATCGGTTATGTCAGCCCGCAGACCGGGCCGCTCGCCGCGTTTGCTGAAGCTGACAACTTCGTCATCTCCAACTTCCTCAACACGGTGAAGGGCGGCGTCAAAGTCGGCGGCGCAATGCTTCCAGTCGAAGTCATCGTCAAGGACAGCCAGTCGAACCCAAACCGCGCGGCCGAGGTCGCCAAGGAGCTGATCGTCTCCAACAAAGTCGATCTGATGCTCGTCGCCTCGACCCCGGAAACGACCAATCCGGTTTCCACCCAGTGCGAGATCGAGGAGGTGCCTTGCATCTCTACCGTTGCGCCGTGGCAGCCCTGGTTCATCGGGCGTCAGGCGAACCCAGGCGGTGGACCGCCGGCGTGGAAGCCGTTCAATTACACCTACCACTTCTTCTGGGGGCTCGAGGATGTGATCGCCGTCTTTACCAATATGTGGGGCCAGGTAGACACCGACAAAATCGTCGGCGGCCTGTTTCCCAATGACGGCGACGGCAACGCATGGGGCGACAAGATGGTCGGCTTCCCGCCGGTGCTCGAAAAGCTCGGCTACAAGCTCGTCGATCCCGGCCGCTATCAGAACCTCACCGACGACTTCAGCGCGCAGATCGCTGCGTTCAAAAAGGCGAATTGCGACATCATCACCGGCGTAATGATACCGCCTGATTTCACAACGTTCTGGAACCAGGCGTCACAACAGGGCTTCAAGCCGAAGGTCGCCTCGATCGGCAAGGCGATTCTGTTCCCGGTCGCGGTGGAAGCGCTCGGCAAGAACGGCAATAACCTTTCCTCCGAGGTCTGGTGGTCGCCGAATCATCCCTTCAAGTCGTCGCTCACCGGGCAATCGGCGAAAGAGATTGCCGACGCCTATCAGAAGTCCTCGGGCAAGCAGTGGACGCAGCCGATCGGATTCGTGCACGCGCTGTTCGAGCTCGCCGTCGACGTGGCGAAGCGTTCGGGCGACGTCGGCAGCAACAAGGCGGTCGTGCAGGCGATTGCTGCGAGCAAGCTCGACACCGTAGTCGGCAAGATCGAGTGGGCAAACCAGAAATTGCCGCCATTCGCGCAAAAGAACGTCGCCAAGACGCCGCTCGTCGGCGGCCAGTGGCGGATACGCGACGGCAGCAAGTACGATATCGTCATTACCGACAACAAGACCGCACCGGAAATCCCGGTCGGCGGCAAGATGGAACCGATCGCGTAAGCGGCGGATGGTTTGCAGTCCGGTCGAAACATTTGTTTGGAGCATGTTCTTCTCCGAAAACAGGCTTCCACTTTTCGGGATCATGCTCTAGGCAGCTGAGCGTGACAGGGATGGAGCGCCGGACCCGCACGGGCTGGCACTCGAATGGGCGGTGGCGTGATCCTGAGGCTGGACAATCTGACGCGATCGTTCGGTTCGCTCAAAGCCGTCGATGATGTCCAGCTTGAGGTGGCCGAGGGCGAGGCGCTCGGCATCATCGGGCCGAACGGCGCCGGCAAATCGACGCTGTTCAATCTCATCACCGGACTGCAAAAGCCGGACACCGGCACGATCCGCTTCGATGGCCGCGACATCACCCACGCAGCGCCGCGCACACGCTGCATCGCCGGCATCGGGCGATCGTTTCAGATTCCGCGTCCGTTCGAGAGCTTGACGGTGTTCGAGAATCTGCTCGTCGCTGCCATCCACGGGCGGCGAAGGCGCGAGGCGGAGGTGGTCAATTCCTGCGGCGAGATCCTGCAACGGACGGGCCTCATCGCTTTGTCGGATCGCCGCGCCGGTACGCTCAATCTCCTTGGGCGCAAACGGCTCGAACTGGCGCGCGCCTTGGCGAGCGCGCCGCGGCTGCTCCTGCTGGATGAAATTGCCGGCGGGCTTACCGAAGCCGAATGCCTGGAGCTCGTCGCGCTGGTGCAGGAGATCAAACAATCCGGCGTGACCATCGTCTGGATCGAGCACATCGTGCATGCATTGCTCGCCGTCGTTTCTCGATTGGTCGTGCTGAATTTCGGACGCAAGATCGTCGAAGGCGAGCCGCGGTCGGTCATGGCCTCGGACGAGATCCGGGAAATCTACATGGGCATCGCGGCGTGAGGCGTTCAGGCTTGAGGCGTTCGGGCTTGAGGCGTTCGGGCTTGAGGCGTTCAGGCTTGAGGCAATAAGACTTGGGGCAGTAAGATTTGGCCGCGCTGGAGACCATCGATCTCACTGCCTTTTACGGCGACTTCCAGGCGCTGTTCGGCATTACATTCGTTCTCGACGAGGGCGAAACGGTCGCCATTATCGGCGCCAACGGGGCCGGAAAATCTACTTTCCTGAAAGCGATCGCCGGCCTCTTGCCGCGCCCGTCCGCAGCCGTGCGTCTCGACGGCCGCGATATCGGCGCGCTACCGGCCTACGAGATCGTCAAGTTCGGCATCGCGCTGGTGCCGGAAGGCCGGCGGCTGTTCGCGTCATTGTCGGTCGAGGAAAACCTGCTGGTCGGCGCCTATGGCCGGCGCATGGATGGCCCGTGGGACCTCGCCGCCGTCTACCGGCTTTTTCCCGTGCTGCGGGAGCGCCGTCACACGCCGTCGACGGCGTTATCCGGCGGCCAGCAGCAAATGGTCGCGATCGGGCGGAGCCTGATGTCGAACCCGCGCATCCTTCTCTGCGACGAGCTCAGTCTCGGCCTCGCTCCGATCGTGATCCGCGACATCTATGCCGCGCTCGCCGACATCAAGCAGCGGGGCACAAGCGTGGTTCTGGTCGAGCAGGATCTCGTCCACGCCATGTCAGTCGCAGATCGGGCTTATTGTTTCCAGGAGGGCCGGGTCAGCCTGACTGGCCGCCCGCGGGAACTGACCCGCGACGCTATTCACGCCGCCTATTTCGGATTGTAAGGACATGCTCGGCTGGATCGACACGGTACTGCAAGGAATCCTGCTCGGCGGCCTCTATTCGCTTTATGCCACCGGCCTCTCGGTCATTTTCGGCATCATGCGCCTCGTCAACCTGGCGCATGGCGATCTGATCGTGCTCGGAGCATTTTTGATCCTCGCCGCCGCGAGCTTAGGGGTGCCGCTTGTCGTCGCCTGCGCCGTCGTCGTGCCGCTGATGTTCGCGCTCGGCTACGCGCTGCAATCCGTGCTGCTCAATCGGGTGCTCGGCCGCAACATCCTCCCGCCGTTGCTGATTACTTTCGGGCTGTCGATCATCGTGCAGAACGGGCTCCTCGAATCGTTTTCAGCGGACACGCGCCGCCTTGATGTGGGCGCGCTCCAAAGCGCTTCGCTGCCGCTCGGCGGCGGTATTGCAATCGGGATCATGCCGCTGATCTGCCTCATCTCGGCGATCGCCGTCATCTTGTTGCTCAATGGCGTCTTCTACCGCACTGCCGTCGGCCGGGCGTTCCGCGCGACCTCCGACGACGTCGAGATCGCCCAGCTCATGGGCATCAACAATCGTTCGATCTACGCGCTGACCATGGGAATTTCGCTGGCCGTCTGTGCGCTCGCAGCATTCTTCCTCGGGACACGCGCCAATTTCGATCCCAGCATCGGACCGGCCCGTCTTCTCTATGCCTTCGAGGCGGTGATCATCGGCGGCCTCGGCAGCCTGTGGGGCACGCTCGCCGGCGGCATCGTCGTCGGCGTCGCGCAAACGATCGGCGCGCATATCGATCCTGAATGGCAGATCCTTTCCGGCCACGTCGCGTTCCTGGTCGTGTTGGTGATAAGGCCGCGTGGTTTGTTTCCGCGCGCGGTGGACTAGCGAGTAGCCGCATGTCCGCAGATGCCTCGACCGTAGCCGAGGAAGGCGTCCATCCGCGCTCGCGTTTTGCGGTGGCGCGGGCGACGCGGGCATCGACGGTCGCGCTCGGGCTCGCCGTCCCCGGCATTCTTCTGCTACTGGCGCTGCCGGCATTCGCCGGCCGCGCATTGCTTCAGGAACTCTTCTACGTTTTCACCATGCTGGCGCTGGCGCAATTGTGGAATCTGCTCGCCGGCAGCGCCGGCCTGATTTCTGTCGGACAGCAGGCCTTCGTCGGCATGGGCGCTTATGCGCTGTTCGCCCTCACATTGGTCACCGGCCTCGACCCCACGCTTTCGATCGTGCTCGCCGGCACCATCTCCGGACTTGTCGCCATTCCCGCAGCGCTGATCGTGTTCCGATTGCGCGGCGCGTATTTCGCCATCGGCACCTGGGTAGTCGCCGAAGTCTGCCGGCTCGTTATGGCGCAGGTCAAGCAACTCGGCGGCGGCACCGGCACATCGCTGCCCCCGGACATCGCCGGCGGCATGGGCGGCATCGATTTCGTGCGCGACCTGTTCGCGGTGCGCGGTCCCGCCGCGCGCGACATCATGGCCTACTGGCTCGCGCTTGTGCTCGCCGTCGGCACGTTCGTCCTGGTGTACCGGCTGTTGCGCTCGCGCTACGGCCTTGCACTGTCTGCGATCGGCGATTCCGAAGATGCCGCAGAAAGCACCGGTGTGGATGTTTTCCGGACCAAATTCTTGATCTACATCCTGACCGCCGCCGCGGCCGGCATGATCGGCGCGCTGATCTTCTTGCAGAAAGCCAGGATTTCGCCCGACGCCGCGTTCTCGCTCGTCGATTGGACCGCGTATGTGATCTTCATTGTCGTCATCGGCGGCATCGGAACGATGGAAGGCCCGATCATCGGCGTCGCGATATTCTACCTGCTGCAATATTATCTGGCGGCGCTGGGCTCCTGGTATCTGATACTGCTCGGCGCGCTCGCCATCATGCTGATGTCGTTTGCTCCGGCGGGAGTCTGGGGCGTCATCTCGCGCGTCTTCGACATAACCCTGTTCCCAGTTCGACGCAGACTGATCGTGTCGGGAGCTATCGCGGACGAGAACCAAAACAAGAGTTGACGATATCGTCCGGGGCTTTCCGGCGGGGTGGGCGCGTTGCCCACACTTTCACGTAGCAGACAAAAATACTGTCTATGAGAGGGCTTCTATTGTTCCATCACCGAGAATTCGATATATCTTTTTAGATATCGCGGTACCAAAAATCCAGGCTGGTTTATGTTGTATCGCCAAGATCATCCGCCGCAAAGGCGCGTCGTAAGGGGAGGAAACAAAAATGAACGCACCGGCAGGGAAATTTCTCGTCGAGGACACGTGGCGCGGGCGGGTCTTCGGCACCGAATGGCGCAACGCCGCGGGTGGTTCGCTGGACGTCCTGGAGCCGGCGACCGGCAACAAGATCACCAGCGTCGGCCACGCCACCGCCGCGGACGTCCGCAAAGCCGCGGCCGAAGCGCGCGCCGCGCAGCCCGGCTGGGCGGCAACGCCCTACGAAGAGCGCGCCGCCATCTTGCGCAAGGCCGCGCGCGTGCTCGAAGACAATCAGGAAGAGCTGATCCCCTGGATCGCGCGCGAGACCGGCGGCATTCCGGCGAAGGCCGGATTCGAAATCCACATGGTGACGGAAGGTCTTTATCGCTCCGCCGCCATGTGCACCGAGCCTCAGGGCGTGGTGCTGCCCTCCAATCCCGGCCGTATCAGCATTGCCCGCCGCATTCCCCGCGGCGTCATCGCGGTCATCTCGCCGTTCAACTTCCCGCTCATTCTGTCGATGCGCGCGGTCGGACCGGCTCTGGCGACCGGCAACACTGTCATCCTCAAACCCGATCCGCGAACCGTCATGACCGGCGGTTTCATTATCGCCCGGGCATTCGAGGAGGCTGGCTTGCCTAAGGGCGTCCTCCACGTTCTGCCCGGCGGCGCCGAAGTCGGCGAAGCATTATGCACGGATCCCGAGATCGCCATGGTGTCGTTCACCGGATCGAGCAACGTCGGGCGCCGGATCGGCGAACTCGCCGGCAAGCACTTGAAAAAAGTCCAGCTCGAACTCGGCGGCAAGAACGCCGTGATCGTCCTTGAAGACGCCGATCTCGATGCCGCCGCTTCGGCGATCGCTTTCGGCGCCTGGTTCCACCAGGGTCAAATCTGCATGACCACCGGCCGCATCCTGGCGCAGCAGAAGATTGCCGGATCGCTGACCGAGAAACTCGTTGCGAAGGCGAAACACCTGCCGGTCGGCGATCCGCTCGGACAAGTGGCGCTAGGACCGGTCATTTCGCGCGGACAGGTCGAGCGCATCCACGGCATCATCCAGGATGCGGTGGCGGCGGGGGCGAAGCTGGAAGCGGGCGGCACGTTCGACGGGCCGTTCTATCGCCCGACCGTGCTGACCGGCGTCAAACCCGGAATGCGCGCGTTCGATGAGGAAATCTTCGGGCCGGTGGCCGCGATCACGGCCGTCGGCAGCGACGACGAGGCGGTGCAACTCGCGAACCACAACGAGTACGGACTTTCGGCCGGTGTGTTCTCTGCCGACGTCGGGCGCGCCATCGCGATCGGCAATCGGCTCAATACCGGGCTCCTTCACATCAACGACCAGACCGTCGCTGACGAGCCTCACGTTCCGTTCGGCGGAACCGGGGCTTCCGGCAACGGCACCCGGATCGGCGGCCCCGCCAATTGGGATGAATTCACCCAATGGCAGTGGATGACGATCAAGGAGAAGCCTAATCCTTATCCGTTCTGACCAGCGGACCAACCGCGAATGTCCGGCGGCAAGTGCGCCGCCGTCGGACAAGAACGCTCCTTCCGGTAGGGGGAAGGCGCGCGCTCCGGAGCAATCTTCGGCCGGAGACCTGAAAATATCAAACGCGACGGCGCCGAAGGCCATCGCTTGAGGAGAGGGATCATGCATACGCAACTGCGCCGGACTATGACGGCTGCCGCCGTCTTCGCCGGCGCGATCGGAACATTCGCGTGGCCGGCCAGTGCCGCCGACGCACCCAACAGCATCCGCATCGGCTACGCTGTCACATTGTCCGGCGTGCTCGCCCCCGGCGCCGCCGTCACGACGCTCCCCGCATACGATCTGTGGGTAAAGGACGTGAACGACAAGGGCGGCATCATGGTGAAGGAATTCGGCAAGCGGATTCCGGTCGAGGTGGTGGCGAAATACGACGATACCGGCAGTGCCGAGACCCTGCTGCGGCTCGAAGAAAAGCTGATGAGCCAGGACAAGGTGGACTTCGTGCTGCCGCCTTACAGCACGGCGTTCAATCTGGCTGTGGCGCCGATCTTCGCCAAATACGGCTACCCGGAGCTCGCCGTAACCGCCAACTCCATGGACGAAGAACAACTCGTCAAACAATTCCCCACGCTTTTCTTCTTCCTCAATCAGCCGCCGCATTTCGGCGGCGCGTTGATTGAGATACTCAACAAGTACAAGGGCGAGGGCAAGATCAGCAACAAGGTGGTATTGCTCAGCGTCGGCGATCAATTCGGCGCCGAATTCTCGGCCGGCGTGGGCGCGGGGCTCAAGGCTGCGGGTTACGACATCGTGCTGCAAAAGAGCTATCCGCTCGGCACGAACGATGTCACCACCGAAATCAAGGAAGCCAAGGCGTCGGGCGCCGACAGCTTTATCGCCGCCAGCTACCCGCCCGACACCTTCCTGCTGACGAGCACCGCCATCACCCAGGGTTACAATCCCAAAATCTACTTCCTCGGCGTCGGCACCGCCTTCGCCGAGTTCGGCAACGCCTTCAAGGAAAAGACCGAAGGTATTCTCGGCCTTGGCGGCTGGGATCCGAGCCTGCCCGGCGCACAGGATTATTATAAGCGGCAGCTCGCGCTCACCAACCACGCACCGGACGGTTGGGCGAGCCCCGTTACCTACGCTAGTCTGCAAATCCTCCAACAGGCGATCGAGAAGGCCGGCACGCTCGACCGTAAGAGGGTGCTCGACACCATCGCCAATGGCGGACCGTGGGACACCGTGGTTGGCCCGGTCGATCTCAAGACTCACATCCGCGAAAAGCAGTGGGGCGTAGGTCAGTGGCAGGATGGCCAATACGTCGGCGTCTCGCCGAGCAGCATGCCGGGCGCGAAGCTGGTAGTGTTTCCCAAGCCGGCTTGGTGACGCAGGCCCGCCGCGGGATAGTCTGCTCAAAATGCAAATGGTCGGTCCGGCTCGTCCGGACCGGCCGATTTTCAGCCAACGGCCTCGCTTAATATGTCCGCTATAGAAGCCATCCTGGGCGGCATTATCCTGGGCGGGCTCTACGCCCTCGTCGCCGTCGGCTTCAATCTTCAATTCGGCATGGCTCGCATCGTGAACCTCGCTTATGGCGAGTTCCTGATGGGTGCTGCCTTTGCCGCGTTCTGGATGTTCACGCTGTTCAGCGTCAATCCGATCATGGGAATGATTCTCTCGGTGCCCGTCGCCTTCGGCGCGAATTGGCTGGTTTATCGCGCGCTGATGACACCGCTCGCTCGCCGCGCCCGCAACCGTGAGCAGCTCGAAGGCGAGACCATCCTTGCGACCTTCGGCCTCTTGTTCGTCCTTCGCGGCGCCGCGACTTTGGCGTTTAGCGCCAACGATCGCTTCTACGATTATCTCGGCAATCCGGTCCATATTTTCGGCTTCACCTTCGCCACTAACCGCGTGCTCGCCTTCGCCATGGCATGCGTCTTCGCCGTGACGATCCTGCTCGTTCTCAACCGCACCCGCTTCGGCTCGGCGCTGCGCGCACTCGCCATCGATCCGGTTGGCGCCGAGCTTGTCGGCATCGACGTGCGTGGCATGTCCGCCCTCGCCTTTGCCGGTGGCGGCGGCCTCGTCGCCGCCGCCGGCACATTGGTGAGCACGTTTCTCGCCTTCAATCCGTCGATCGGTATCGACTTCACTGTGAAAGCGTTGGTGGTAGTGGTGATGGGCGGCGTCGGCAATATGGCCGGCAGCCTGATCGCGGGCCTGCTTCTGGGCATCGCCGAAGCGCTCTGTTCCTATTACCTCGATTCAGGGCTGGCGCTCGCGGTCGCCTATGCCTTGTTTTTGATCGTGCTTGTGGTCCGGCCTCGCGGTCTGTTCGGAACGCCCTGACGATGAGCGGGCCGAGCGAGACGAGCGAGCAGAAACGCATGCGGCGCAACCGCGTCGCGGCCGCCATCGCCGTGCTCGGCATATTGGTCGCCGTACTCGCGACAGTGCCTTGGCTTTTGTCCGATTACGGTCTGTCGTTGATGATCAACGTAATGGGCTATCTGGTGCTGACGATCGCTTGGGCGCTGTTTTCCGGCACGACTCGTCTCGTCTCGCTCGCGACCTCGGCCTTCTTCGGTGTCGGCATGTATTCCGTGGCGATGTTGATCAAGGTGTTGCCGCTTTACGCCACGTTCGCAGTCGCGATCGGCGTCGGCGCCCTGCTGGCACTGGTCGTCGGTGTGCTGACACTGCGCCTATCCGGAATGTTCTTTGTGATCTTTAGCTTTGGTCTGTCCGAGATGATTCGAGAATTGATGGTGTGGTGGGAACTCAACCGGACTCACACAATGGGTCGTTATGTCTTCGTGCAGTTCGACACGACCATGATCTACGAGCACCTTCTCGCCCTCGCCGTCCTCGTGTTTCTGGTCGGCTGGCTGCTGCGAAGGAGCCGCTTCGGGCTTGCGCTCCTGGTCATCGGCGAGGACGAAACGGTGGCGCGTCAGGTCGGCGTCAACGTGCCGCTCGCCAAGGTGACGATTTTCATCGTGTCGGCAATGTTCATTTCGCTGACCGGCGCGCTAATGGCGCCGCGCTTCGGTTTCATCAATCCGAACCTCGCCTTTAACCCGCTGGTGTCGTTTGTCGTCGTCGTCATGGCATTCCTCGGCGGTTTGCAGCGGCTGTGGGGACCGCTGCTCGGCGTCATCCCGCTTATCATCCTGTCCGAGCTGCTGCAGACGCGATTTCCGTTCTGGTACAGCATTTTTCTCGGCTTGGTCTTCATGGTGATTGTCTATTTCCTGCCGCGCGGCGCGACCGGTCTTCTGGAAGATGCCTGGGCGGCGCTCGGCCGGCCGCTCGATATGCCACGCGGGCTGATCGGGCCGGTTCTTGAGGCGTGGTCGTGGTTGTCGCGACCGATCCTGCTGCGGCGCGGCATCGCCGGCGTGATCGAGGATCGCTGGGCCAAGATCATGCCGCGCCCGAGCGAGAAGCGCTGACGCCATGACCGCATTGCTCGAAGTCGAGAACTTGACCAAGGCGTTCGGCGGATTGATCGCCGTCAACGGCATGTCGCTTGCGGTATCGCCCGGCGAGGTATTGGGACTCATCGGTCCAAACGGTTCGGGCAAGACCACGCTGCTCAATCTAATTGCCGGCACCATCAAGCCGGACGGCGGCGCCATCCGCATGGGCGGCGAGGACGTGACACGGCTTCCCAATCATCTGCGCGTGCGCAAGCGCATCAACCGCACCTTTCAGCTGGTGCGCGCGCCCGCCAATATGCCGATCATCAGCACCGTCATGGCCGGTGTGCTCTATGGTTCGGGCGAGCGAATGCGTTTCAAGGATGCGGGCTACGAGGCCGCCGGTCTCCTCGGCGAGCTGAACCTTCTGACCAAGGCCGATCGGCGATTCGACCAGCTCACCTACATCGAGCAGAAGCGCGCCGAGCTCGCGCGCACGCTGGCTACCAAGCCGCGCGTCGTCCTGCTCGACGAATGGCTGTCGGGCTTGAGCCCGGGGGAGTTGGAGGGCGGCATGTCCGTGGTTTGGAGCCTCGCGGCGCAGGGACTGGCCGTCATCCTCGTCGAACACGTCATGACGGCCGTGCGCGCGCTTTGCCATCATGTCATCGTCATGAATGCCGGAGCAAAGATCGCCGAGGGGCGCCCCGATGCAGTCCTGCGCGACGCCGAAGTCGTCCGCGCTTATCTGGGCGACGAAGATGCTTGAGATCGACGGCCTCGATCACTCCTACGGCCGCCATGCGGCGCTCCGCGACGTGGCGATCCGTGTCGGCGATCGCGAGGTCGTGGCGATCCTGGGCGCCAACGGCGCCGGTAAGACTACGCTCCTCAACGCCGTCGCAGGTCTGTTGCGGCCTTCCGGCGGTTCGATCCGTTATCGCGGCACCGAGCTGATCGGGCTGCGCGCCCATCAGATGGTTAAACTGGGTATCGCTGCCGTAACCGAGAACAGGCATCTGTTCGGCGCGATGTCGGTGGCGGATAATTTGCTCCTCGGCGCTTATACCGCCCGCGCACGCGATGCGGCCGGGACCAGCATAGCGCGCGTGTTCGATCTCTTTCCGCGCCTTGCCGAGCGCAGGCGCCAGGCGGTGCGCACGATGAGCGGCGGAGAGCAACAAATGGTGGCGGTCGGCCGCGCGCTGATGGCGCGGCCGTCGCTGCTGCTGCTTGACGAGCCCTCCCTCGGCCTGGCGCCAGTGATCGCCGGCGAGCTGTTCGCCGCGCTGCAAAGGATCGGGCGCGAAAGCGACACCAGCATCGTGATGGTGGAGCAGAATGCGAGGCGCGCACTGAAAATGGCCGATCGCGCCTATTTGCTGGCGCTAGGCCGCATCGTCGGCGAAGGCACCGCCACCTCGCTGGCGCAGGACAAAGCCGTCGCGGAATCCTATCTCGGTTTGTGAGAGCATCCGTCGTTCGCAACAACCGTTTGCGGAACGGATGGAAAAGCATTCCGCCGCGGCTCTTGTTATTTTGCGGGCCGGCACAGGCCGCCCGGTCTTAAGCCGTAAGCCAGCTTTTGCCTCTCGCCCACGTCTGCTAGCGTCCGGCTCAATGGACGCCGCGCGCCCCATCGCCATCGACGAGACCGGAACTTCGCCGGAGCCCGCTCGCGGCGCGGCCAAAGCGACCGACGAAGCCGGGCGCGTCACGCCGATGATGGAGCAATACAGCGAGATCAAGGCCGCCAACCCGGATTGCCTCTTGTTCTACCGGATGGGCGACTTCTACGAGCTGTTCTTCGATGACGCCGAAATTGCCTCGCGCGCGCTCGGCATCGTACTGACCAAGCGCGGCAAGCATCTCGGCCGCGATATTCCGATGTGCGGCGTGCCCATCGAGCGCGCCGACGAATACCTGCATCGCCTCATCGCGCTCGGCCATCGCGTCGCCGTGTGCGAACAGCTCGAGGATCCGGCCGAGGCGCGAAAGCGCGGCGCTAAGAGCGTCGTGCGCCGCGACGTGGTGCGGCTAGTGACGCCGGGCACGCTGACCGAGGACTCGCTGCTCGACGCGCGGAGCAACAACTATCTTCTCGCGCTGGCGCGGGCGCGCGCGTCATCCGACCAGGACCGCTTCGCGCTTGCCTGGATCGATATTTCGACCGGCGAGTTCTGCGTCGGCGAGTGCGACCGCGCGACACTTGCCGCCGAGATCGCCCGGATCGAGCCGGGCGAAATCATCGTCTCGGATGCGTTTTATTCCGACCAGGAATTCGCGCCGTATTTGCGCTCGCTGCCGGCGGTGATGCCGCTGACGCGCGATGTATTCGACGG
Organism: uncultured Alphaproteobacteria bacterium; assembly: GCA_963847785.1. Taxonomy (GTDB): domain Bacteria; phylum Pseudomonadota; class Alphaproteobacteria; order Rhizobiales; family Xanthobacteraceae; genus BOG-931. The sequence goes on along the minus strand of CAWKBE010000026.1, from coordinate 315,246 downwards.
CGCCACGGCCGAACGCCGGCTCGCCCAGTTCTTCGGCGTAGCGACGACCGCCTCGTTCGGCACGTTTTCCCGGCTCGAACTGACGGCCGCGGCGGCGGCGGTCACCTATGTCGAGCGCACGCAGGTCGGCAAGCGTCCGCCGCTGTCGCCGCCGGTGCGCGAGCCGGCAGGCGCGACGCTTGCGATCGACCAGGCGACGCGCGGCAATCTCGAACTGATCCGCACGCTCGGCGGCGAGCGGCGCGGCTCGCTCCTCGCCGCCATCGACCGCACGGTGACCGCGGCCGGCTCGCGGCTTCTGGCACAGCGGCTGGCCGCGCCGTTGACCGACCCGGCGGAGATTGGGCACCGGCTCGATGCGGTCGCGGCATTCGTCGACGATTCGATTGCGCGCTCCGATCTGCGCGAGCAGCTGAAAGCGGCGCCCGATCTCTCGCGCGCGCTGACGCGCATTGTGATCGGTCGCGGCGGACCGCGGGACCTCGCCGCCATCCGAGACGGAATTTTCACGGCGGCACAGATTGCCAAACGGCTTTCGCAGTTCGCGGATATCCCGCGTGATCTCGCCGCCGCGGTGCCGGCGCTGCGCCATTGCGACGGCGCGCTCGCCGCCGAGCTTAACGGCGCGCTTGCCGACGAGCTGCCGGCGTTCCGCCGCGACGGCGGCTTCATCCGTGGCGGCTACGAGCAGCCGCTCGACGAGGCGCGTGCGCTGCGCGATGAATCGCGCCGCGTCATCGCCGCCCTTCAGGTCCGTTACGCCGAATCAGCCGGTATCCGCGCGCTGAAAATCCGCCACAACAACGTGCTCGGCTATTTCGTCGACGTCACCGCTCAGCATGGCGAGAAACTGCTCGCCGCGCCGCTCAACGCGACCTTCATCCATCGGCAGACGCTTGCCGGGCAGGTGCGCTTCACCACGACCGAGCTTGGCGAGCTTGAAGCGAAGATCGCCAACGCCGCGGAGCGGGCGCTGGCGCTCGAACTAGAGATTTTCGACCGCCTCTCCGCCGCGGTCGCGAGCGCGAGCGTGGCGATCAAGCAGGCAGCCGACGCGCTCGCCGCCGTCGATGTCGCCGCGGCATTGGCGAGCCTCGCGGTCGAGCGCGATTACGTACGCCCGGAGGTCGACGGCGGCTTGTCCTTCGCGATCGCCGGGGGCCGCCATCCGGTCGTCGAGCAGGCCCTCGCGAACGACGGCGGACCTTTTGTTGCCAACGATTGCGATTTGTCGCCGCCATCCCCTGCCCATGCGAGTGAGGGTCGGGAGGGGGCCGGCCGCATCTGGCTCATTACCGGTCCGAACATGGCCGGCAAATCGACATTCCTGCGTCAGAACGCGCTTATCGCCGTGCTCGCCCAAATGGGCAGCTTCGTGCCGGCCCGCGCAGCGCATATCGGCGTTGTCGACCGGCTGTTTTCGCGTGTCGGCGCCGCCGACGATCTCGCCCGCGGGCGCTCCACCTTCATGGTCGAGATGGTCGAAACGGCAGCGATCCTCAACCAGGCCGGCGAACGAGCGCTCGTCATTCTCGACGAGATTGGCCGCGGCACGGCCACATTCGATGGCCTCTCCATCGCCTGGGCGACAATCGAGCACCTGCATGAGAGAAATCGCTGCCGCGCGCTGTTCGCCACGCACTTTCATGAAATGACCGCGCTCGCCGCCAAACTGCCGCGGTTGCACAACGCCACTATGCGGGTGAAGGAATGGCAGGGCGACGTCGTTTTCCTGCACGAGGTTGTTCCCGGCGCCGCCGATCGGTCCTACGGCATCCAGGTAGCAAAGCTCGCCGGCTTGCCGCCGAGCGTGATCGACCGCGCCAAGCTTGTCCTGGCTCAGCTCGAAGCCGAGGACCGCATCTCGCCGGCGCGCAAGCTGATCGACGATCTGCCGCTTTTTTCCGTGACGCGCGCGCCCTCGCCTGCGCCGCCCGCCGACGCCCGGCTTGCCGCGTTGGTCGAGGCGCTGGCCACACTTCATCCGGACGAAATGTCGCCGCGCGACGCGCTCGAGGCGCTCTACGCGTTGAAGACGAAGATTGCAGCGGCAAGGGAGGAGTGACTCTCAGAGCGCTCGACCGCGGGCGTCGAGCCTCCAGAGAACGCCGTTCCACAAGACGCTTACCACCAGAGCGGCGACCAGGGCCCACCACGAGCCGGCACGTTCGGCAAGATAATGCATGGCCAGAAAGCCAAGGCTCAGCCCGATCAAAGGCGGCTGCGCATAGGCGAGAACGCTCGCCACCGGCTTGCCGCCGACGCGCGGATGCATGGTGACAATGAAGCTGCCGAGCACGATGGGAAAGACGGCAAACATTCCGGACGCGAACGAGCCGATGCGAAAGCTCGCCGTGGTGACGACGACGACGACGATGGCGACGGCAAGCGCACGCAGTGGAATGTCGAACGCGCTGCGCGCGACCCGCGGCGGCATGCTCGCGTTTCGATAACGCCGAGTCAGCGGGATGGTGACGGCGAACACCACGGCGTTGAGCGCCACCGCGCTTGCCGGCGTCCAGTCGATCGCGCGCAGGATCGCAGCGATCGCAAACCACAGAACGAGCGCGGCGCCCAGACTCACGACAAGGCCGTGACGCTGCGCCAGAATGGCGTACGTCGCGGCGAAGACCGAGACGGCGGCGCCGATGGCGACGCTGCCGATGGCGCTCGCGGCGATAAAGCTCGGCGGATGCTCGATGGCGAGAATGATGTAGGCCGCACCGGCCGCCGTCGGCAGAACTGCGATGAGCGCCCCCAACAGCGGGCCGCCGCGCTCGGCCGCGACGGACGCGGTGACGACGATCACCGCCGTCATCGCCATCTTCAGCGCGAGCTCGCACCAGAACGCGAGATCGGGGGAAACGGAAAGAGACCACATGGGCAGGGAATACTTGGAAATGTCAGGCGCCCTTCTGCAAGCGCGCCTTAGAGGTGGGCACCGGATCCATGTTCCGTTTACTCGGCCGGCGTCAGCACCAAACGGCCGATAACTTTGCCGCGCTTCAATTCGTCGAGGGCATCGTTCACCGCGGCGAGCGGGCGGGTGGCGACGGGAAGATCAGGCACGCCTTTCCGACGAACGAGATCGAGCAACTCGGCCATCTCGGTGAGACTGCCGACATAAGAACCCTGAATGGTCATCGCCCGCAGCGGAAACGACGGCGTTGGAATCGTGATATCGCCGCCGAACAGCCCCACGATGATCAGCTTGCCGCCCTTGGCGAGGCTGTCGAGGGCAAGCTGCACGGTGCGCGTGGCGCCGACGAGATCGATCACCGCCCAGGCGCCGCCGTTGGTCGCTTCGATGATCTGCTTTCCGGCGTCCGGCGCGCCACCGTCGACGGTTGTTTGCGCGCCCGCCTTCTTCGCCGCCTCGCGCTTGACCGGATCGATATCGACGACAATGGCGCCTTTGCCTCCCATCGCCTTGTGCAGCGAAAGACACATCAACCCAAGTCCGCCGGCGCCGATGATGACGATCGGCTCCTCCTGCAACAGTGAGCCGACCTTCTTCAACGCGCCATAGGTCGTGATCCCGGAGCAGGCGAGCGGTGCCGCCCGTTCCGGCGAAATGTTGCCAATGTCGAACAGATAGCGCGGATGCGGGACCAGCAGATAGTCGGCGTAGCCGCCCGCGCGGAATACCCCGATGCTGAACGGCGTGCGGCAGAGCTGCTCGTCGCCGCACCGGCACATCGCGCATTCTCCGCAGCCGAGCCACGGATGTACGAGCTTGCGCCCGCCGAGCTTGACGCCTGCGGCGTCGGGGCCGAAGCCGACGACCTCGCCGACATTTTCATGCCCCATGGTTAGTGGAAGCTTCACGCCGCGATCGCTGAGCTTGAGCCGCTTGCCACCGCCCAAGTCGTAGTAGCCTTCCCAGATATGCAGGTCGCTGTGACAGACGCCGGCGGCGACGATCTTCAGCAAGACCTCGGTTCCTTTGGGCTTGGGCGTCGGGCGTTCCATCAGCCGCAGCGGCGCGCCACATTCGCAAACGTCGTAGCTCTTCATCGGACCCTATCCTCCCGGTGGCTTGCTGCTTGCATACTAGCACACGATTGCCGGCCCACCTCCCAGAAGCGCGCAACTCGATGTATCCGGCGGCCGCCCGGGCCGCGCAAACGAAGGGTCGGCGTCCTGCACGACCGATGACAGCGCATCGCGGCTCAGTTATGACGTGTGACGATGCTGGATATCCAACGCGCCCCACGTGCCTCCGCCGAACTCATCGACAGTGCGGCAATCGTCGCAGACCTTAAAAGTCTCGCCGAGACGCACGCAGGGCACGAGCGCGAACTGCGTGCTGCCGTCGCCCGCCGCCTCAAAACAGCGCTGACCCAGGCGCGCGCGCGCGCCGAGGAACTGTTACTCAAAGACCGCCACGGGCGGCGCTGCGCCGAACGGCTGTGTCAGACGCAAGATGAGATCATCCGCATCCTGTTCGAGTTTGCCACCGAGGCACTTTATCCGCCGCAAGTCCATTCCAAGGACGAGCGCATGGCGGTGATTGCCACTGGCGGCTACGGCCGCGGCCTGTTGGCGCCGGGCTCTGACATCGATTTGCTCTTCGTGCTGCCCTACAAGCAGACCGCCTGGGGCGAATCGGTCGCCGAAGCCCTGCTTTATTGCCTGTGGGACATGGGGCAGAAGGTGGGGCATGCGACGCGCTCGGTCAGCGAATGCATCCGCCAGGCGAAAGCCGACATGACCATCCGTACCGCGCTCCTGGAAGCGCGGCACCTGTTCGGCGACGCCAGCCTCTATAGCGAACTGACGACGCGTTTCGAAAAGGAGGTCGTGCACGGAACGGCGCCGCAATTCGTCGCCGCCAAGCTCGCCGAACGTGAAGAGCGTCATCGCCGGGCCGGCCAATCGCGTTATCTGGTCGAGCCGAACGTGAAAGACGGCAAGGGGGGCTTACGCGATTTGCACACGCTGTTCTGGATCGCAAAGTATGTCTACCGCGTGCGCGAACCCGAGGAACTGATCGATCGGGGGGTGTTCGATCGCGACGAATACAACCTGTTTCGCCGCTGCGAGGATTTCCTATTGACGGTCCGCTGCAACATGCACTTCCTCAGCGGGCGCGTCGAGGAGCGCCTGTCCTTCGACATCCAGCGCGAGATCGCGGTGCGGCTCGGCTACACCGAGCATCCGGGGCTCAAAGACGTCGAACGCTTCATGAAGCACTACTTTCTCACTGCCAAGCATGTCGGCGATCTCACCGCCATCCTCTGCGCCGGGCTCGAAGAGCGGCAGGCGAAGCCGGCGCCGGTGCTCAGCCGGGTCATCGCGCGACTTCGTCCCGCGCGCAGCCGCCGCACGATCATCGAAACCGACGATTTCATCATCGACAACAATCGCATCAATCTCGCCCGCGCCAATATCTTCAAGCGCGATCCGGTCAATATGATCCGCCTGTTCTATCTGGCGCACAAGCACAATCTCGCGATTCATCCGGACGCGATGCGCGCCGCCACCCGCTCGCTCAAACTCATCGACGCCGACGTCCGCGCCGACGCGGAAGCCAACCGTCTGTTCCTTGAGATCCTGACTTCCAAGAACGAGGCCGAGACCGTATTGCGCCGCATGAACGAAGCCGGCGTGCTCGGCGAGTTCGTCCGCGCATTCGGGCGCATCGTGGCCATGATGCAGTTCAACATGTACCACCATTACACGGTGGACGAGCATCTCTTGCGCTGCATCGGCGTGCTCAACGAGATCGAGCATGGCGGTAATCCCGACGTCGCGCTGGCCAGCGAGCTGATGCGCACGATCCTGCCGCGGCATCGCGCGTTGCTCTACGTGGCGCTGTTCCTGCACGATATCGCCAAGGGCCGCGTCGAAGATCACTCCGTCGCCGGTGCGCGCGTCGCACGGCGGCTGTGCCCACGGCTCGGATTCAACGCCGTCGAGACCGAGCTCGTCGCTTGGCTGGTCGAGGTTCACCTCGTCATGTCGACGGTGGCACAATCGCGCGATCTCTCAGACCGCAAGACCATCGAGAACTTCGCAGCGGTGATGCAATCACTGGATCGGCTGAAGCTCCTGACCATCCTGACCACGGCCGACATCAAGGCGGTGGGGCCGGGCGTATGGAACGGCTGGAAATCGCAGCTCATTCGCACGCTCTATTACGAGACCGAGCCGGTGCTGACCGGCGGCTTCTCCGAGGTCAACCGCGCCGAGCGCGTGGCCGCGGCCAAGGCCGAGTTTCGCGACAACATTCGCGATTGGCCTGCCGAGGTGCTCGAACCCTATGTCGCCCGTCACTATCCGGCGTACTGGCTCAAAGTCGATCTGGCGCACAAGCTTGCGCATGCGCGTTTCGTGCGCGCGACCGAGGAGGCGGGCAAACGGCTCGCAACCAGCGTCGGCTTTGACGCCGGACGCGGCGTCACCGAGCTCACCGTGTACGCCCCCGACCATCCCTGGCTTTTGTCGGTCGTCGCCGGCTCCTGTGCCCTCGCCGGCGCCAACATCGTCGACGCCCAGATCTTCACCACGACCAACGGGATGGCGCTCGACACCATTGCCATCTCGCGCGAGTTCGAACGCGATGAGGATGAAGCGCGCCGCGGCGGCCGCATCGGCGATGTGATTGAGAAAGCCGTCCGGGGCATCATCAAGCTGCCCGACGTGTTGCCAAAGCGGGCGCCGCCGAAGGGCCGCATGAAGGCGTTCGTCATTGAGCCGGAGGTGACCATCAACAATCAGTGGTCGCAGCGCTACACCGTCGTCGAAGTCACCGGCCTCGACCGCCCGGGTCTCCTGTACGAACTGACCACGACGCTGTCCAAGCTCAATCTCAACATTGCCTCTGCGCATGTTGCAACGTTCGGCGAGCGCGTTGTCGACGTGTTCTACGTCACCGATCTGCTTGGCGCCAAAATCACCACCCCAACCCGGCAAGCCGCGATCAAACGTCCGCTCATCGCGCTGTTGGCGGCTGCCACCGGCGAGACCAAACCGGCGCGGGAGCCCGTCGCGGAATAGGACTCCCTCCCGGGCCGGCCGATCGGTAACCGCCCCTTAAACCGCGCTGATTACCGTCCGCTTCGGTGCGCATGATCTTTTCCGAAAACGGGTGACCACTTTTCGGGATCAGGCTCTCGGGGACGGGATATGGCGTGGCGACGAGAGGCAGGCCGCAAGCGTGGGGCCGACGCCGCACGCCTCGATCTGCGTTTGCGCCCGCAGGACCGCACCGGGGGCGCACCGTCGACACGCAGCGAGGCCAGCCGTCGCCGCAAGGACGACCCGCCCTCCCGGCCAAAAACCACGCCGCGCCGCCGGGGCCGACGCAGCAAGGGCCGCTCCGGCATCGGCCGGCTGTTCTATTGGGGTGTGGTTCTCGCGCTCTGGGCCCTCATCAGCGCGATCGGCGTCATTGTCTGGATCGGCATCCATCTTCCGCCCATCCAATTGCTCGAGATTCCTAAACGTCCGCCGTCGGTTCTGATCCTCGGCGCCAACGGCGGGACGCTGGCCACACGCGGCGACATGGGCGGTGCGGCGGTGCCGCTGCACGAGCTGCCGGATTACGTCGCCAAGGCTTTCGTCGCCATCGAGGATCGGCAATTCTACTCGCACCACGGCGTCGACCCGCTGGGGATCATGCGGGCGCTTGCTGCAGATATTCTGCGCCGCGGCGCCTCGCAGGGCGGATCGACCATCACGCAGCAGCTCGCCAAGAATCTGTTCCTGACGCAGAAGCGCACCGTCTTGCGCAAGCTGCAGGAAATAGTGCTGGCGCTCTGGCTCGAGCATAAATTCAGCAAAGCGCAGATCATCGAGCTTTATCTCAATCGCGTCTATTTCGGCTCCGGCGCCTACGGAATCGAAGCGGCGGCGCAGCGCTATTTCGCAAAATCGGCGCGGCATTTGACGCTTGCCGAGGCGGCTTTGCTGGCGGGTCTCGTGCAATCGCCGTCGCGGCTGGCGCCCAGCCACAACCCCGATGGAGCCGAGCGCCGCGCCCGCCTCGTGCTCGCCGACATGGCGGAACAGAAACTCGCAGGCGAAGACGCAGTGCGCGTCGCGCTCGCGCACCCCGCGCGCGCGGCAAAAGCCGCGGGGGCCGGTTCGGTCAATTACGTCGCCGATTGGGTGATGGACGCGGTCAACGATCTCGTCGGACGTTTCGACGAGGATATCGTGATCGAGACCACGATCGATCCGGCGCTACAAGGCGCGGCCGAAGATGCGCTCGCCGACACGCTGGCGCAGAAGGGCGAGAAATCAGGCATCGGCGAAGGCGCGCTCGTCGCCATGACGCCGGACGGCGTGGTGCGTGCGCTGGTTGGCGGGAAGAGCTACGCCGAGAGTCAGTTCAACAGGGCCATTTCCGCGAAACGTCAACCGGGGTCAGCGTTCAAGCCGTTCGTCTACCTCACCGCGCTCGAACACGGACTTACTCCCGATACGGTGCGGGAGGATGGGCCGATCTCGGTGAAAGGCTGGAAGCCGGAAAACTATGAGCACGAATACATGGGCCCGGTGACGCTGACGCAGGCGCTGGCCAATTCGCTCAACACCGTATCCGTGCGCCTGACGCTGGAATTCGGCCCCGCGGCCGTGATCCGCACCGCCTATCGCCTCGGTATCAGTTCGACACTCGAACCGAACGCATCGATCGCGCTTGGCACCTCCGAAGTCTCACCGCTCGAACTCGTCTCCGCCTACGCGCCGTTCGCCAACGGCGGCTTTGCCGTTGCCCCGCACGTGATCGAGCGTGTGCGCACCGCGGACGGCAAGCCCCTTTACACCCGCTCGACACAAATGCTTGGACGCATCGTCGATGCGCGTTACGTCGCGATGATGAACGCGATGTTGCACGAGACTTTGGTCAGCGGCACAGCGCGCCGGGCCGATCTTCCCGGCTGGCCGGCGGCCGGCAAAACCGGGACCAGCCAGGATTTCCGCGACGCATGGTTCGTCGGTTACACTGCAGCGCTCGTCACCGGCGTCTGGCTCGGCAACGACGATAATTCTCCGACGCGCAAGGCGACCGGCGGCAGCCTTCCGGTCGAGATCTGGAAGCGCTTCATGAGAACCGCCCTTCAAGGCAGCGCGCCCATAGCCCTGCCGGGAGTTGGCGGCGGCGGATGGATGACTGCGCCCGCGGGCAACATCGGCGCCGGCAATACAGGCAGCGGCGCGCGACCGGCACAGCCCGAGCAAAGCGGCCTCGACTCCTGGTTGCTCGATAAGTTGTTCGGACGGCGCTAAGTCGGCGACGCTCAGTTCAGATGAAATTCGACGTTCACCTAGCCGGTACCGCTTGACGGAAAATAGTCGCAGAGCTGCTCGGCCGCCCCAGCATAGCTCTCCCATCCGGGAAGGCCGAACAGCATGGCGGTGTCGGCCATCAGCGCCTCGCCGTCGCATTTGGTGGCGTATTCGGGCAATACGGCCACGAACTCGCGGTAGCGCCGCGCGCCCCACAGCTCGAACACACGCAGGTCCATCTGCCGATTGAACTCACTCGAGACGACTTCCCACTGAACCTCGCCTACCTGCCGATTGCTGATCACTCTGTGGGAGAGCGAGCCACTCGCCAGAACTGGACATTCGCATCCGATTTATCGATCGTACGCCGACAGGCTTCGCCGAATTTGCGGCTTCCTCGATCCTGGCAAAAAGCGGAGAGGCTACCGGCAAGACCTTGAACACGCCGTCCGTGTTCATGTACCGCATCGGCACGATGCTTCCATACTCAAGCGCCAGGCTTTGGACTTTGTGCGCGTGGACCTCGAGATTCTCGCGCGCCGCCTCCGCGGCGATCAGATCGGCCAACGAGGGATCCCCGGGATAGTCGTAGGCAAGATCCTGGATCATGTGCGGCGCTTCACGGCTGATTTACTGCGCCGTGTGCCGCGCGTTGGCGTTGATATGGAAGCCAAAGTTCGAAAGCCAATGAAAAATCAGAAATGTATTGCCCCGTCTTTCTTGGGCTCGTCGTCCTGTCTCTTTCAACGACGCGATGGCCGGCGGCGCTTAAGGGCGCCCTCACGCTCCGACAGAAGCAGCAAGGGCATGTGCGTGACTTTTGCTGCAAGCACAAATTGGCCCACGGCCTCCTCCGCCTCGCCTTCGCGGTCCAGCGTCAATTCGATCAGCCGCTTGATTACACGTCGCGCCGCGCCGACCACGGCAGCGCGTCCAGCGACAGGAGTGTTTGCACGTTCGGGCAATAACCTTTCCAAGCGGGGTTTTGCGCATCCTTCGCCAAATCGCCTATGCAGCGTTTATGACTTTTGCACATCGTGCAAACGCGCTGCATGTCGCGGAACACCTGCGGTTCGACCTTCACGACCTCCTTTGGATCGAGGTCGAGCGCGGTCATTCGCTCGAGCAGAAGGTCGGCCGATTCGGGACGATGGCTCGCAAGCTGGCGGAGTTCGTTGACGGACACACCGGCGTCCCGCGCCATGCGCTCCATTCCCTCTTCTCCGCAAACTTCCAATTCGGACCGCGAACGGTCCCAATCGCGCCACCGTTGCCAGATCGCGCCGAGCGCCGATTGAAGTCTGGACTGGTCCAACATCGGACCCTCCTCTCCCGGGAGAAAACGGCCGCTTATGGACCACGGCCGCTCGCAATCTAAATCGTTGCGAATGTAACTAGTTTGATCTCGTGGCAATAGGGCGCCTTGATCCAGATCAATATGCCGGCGCTCAATTTCGGCCTTCGCGGGACGCTATTCCAACCGCGCGACGTCGCGCAGCGCCGGAAAAAATTCACGACGATCGTACCTATCCCGTCGAGCGCAGCCGCGGGTACCGCCGAAATCCACGACCGCAACTAACTCGCTATTGGCAACTTCGCAGCGTTCAGGTGCCGCCCGCCCCACCTGCGAATTTCGGCAATGACCGGAAATGAAACTGCGGCCCATTGGCGTCAGCCGATATTCCACTTTCGGCGGCACGACGCCGTAATGCCTGCGCGCAATAAGCCCACTGGCCGCGAGCGCCTTAAGTTCGCGACTCAGCACACGCGGGGCGATCTCTTTCGTTTCTTCGGTACCGCGCAGCAACCCGCTTTTGAGTTCGCCGTAGCGCCGCGGGCCGTTCTGCAAAGCCCACAGCAGGCGCAGCTTATATTTACCGCTGATCATTTTCCGAAAGGCGGCGACCGGGCAGCGATGCATCCGTTTCGGCGCGCGGCTTTTTGCATGAGGACTTGCACTCCAAAGGGTCGGCCGGCGTCATACTATTCATTTTTGTGCGTACATGCGTCCGCGTTTGTTCTACTTTTAGGTTGAAACGAGCGTGCGCTCCAGCGCATCGGGGCGAATGACGTCGCCCCTAAGGTATCCAATCATGAAATCCTTTCTCATCAGGTATCGCCTGCAAAATGCATCGCCGGAAGCATGGCATAAGGACGTTGCCGAGTTCATCGCCGGCTTGGACAGCGATCCGGCATTGCAGGGAAAAATCACCTATCGCTGCATGAAAATCCGCGACAGCGCTGACTATCTTCATGTCGCCACCGCCGTCGACGACCAGGCGATCAAGGCCCTGCAACAAAGTCCATTTTTCTCGAGCTACACGGAGAAAACCAGAAAGGTCGCCGGCGGCGCGGTGGACGTTCTGCCGCTCGAGATCGTCGCCGAGACCAAGTCGAAGGCCTGATGCCGTCTCCGGGCTCGTCCGGGCCTTTCGTTCGAGCATGATCTCTTCGGAAAGACGGTATCCACCCCGGATCGCGTCCGGGGAAGGCCCTATATCGCCTTGCTCAAATCCTGGTTCTTGATCGGCAGCGAGCGGATCCGCTTGCCGGTGGCGGCAAAGATCGCGTTGCAGAGTGCGGGTGCCAGCGGCGGCACCGGCGGTTCGCCGACGCCACCCCAAAAATCGTGGCTCGGCACCATGACCGTCTCAACCTTCGGCATGTCCGCCATGCGCAGCATTTCATAGTCGTCGAAGTTCGATTGTTCGACAACGCCGTCTTTGATGGTGATCTCGCCGCGGAGCGCCGCCGTCAGGGCGAAGACGACCGCGCCTTGTGTCTGCATTTCGACGGAAAGCGGATTGACCACTTGGCCCGGGTCGAGCGCCGACATAACCCGATGCACCCGCAGTTCCGAACCCTTGGCGGAGACCTCGACGACCTGTGCACAGAAGCTGCCGCAGGCTTCGCTGACGGCGATGCCGCGGAACACGCCTGGCGGCGCCGGTCCGAACCAGTCCGCTTTTTTTGCAGCGGCATCGAGCACCGCGAGATTTTTCGGGCTGTTGCGCAGGAGCCGCCGCCGAAACAGATAGGGGTCCATGCCTGCGGCCCGCGCCATCTCATCGACGAAGGATTCCTTATAAAAGGTATTCTGGGTGTAGTTGATGGCGCGCCATACCCCGAGGGGTACCGGCGATTGCTGCACGACGTAGTCGACGAGGTAATTAGGCACGTCATAGGCCATCTCTTCGGCAAGACCGCTGAGGAAGCTGCGGTCGATGAAGCTCATGCCGAAGCCCGGCACCAGGGCCGCCACGAACGATGGGCCGGTAAGGCGAATTTTCCAGGCCACCGGCATGCCGTCGGCGTCAAGGCCGGCGACCAGCCGCGCCATGCCATAGGGCCGGTAGTAATCGTGTTTGATATCCTCTTCGCGCGTCCACACCAGCTTGACCGGCGCATCGACTTCTTTGGCGATGAGGACGGCCTGACGCACGAATTCCTGTATCGCTCCGCGCCGGCCAAACCCGCCGCCGAGCATGGTGCCGTGAATCACAACCTTGTCGTTCGGCACGCCCGCGGCGGACGCCGCTGTGACCAGCGCTGTCGTCGCGCCCTGCGTCGGCACCCAAACCTCGACTCGGCCATCCTTCACGTGAGCGGTGCAGTTCTGCGGCTCCATAGTCGCGTGGGCGAGGAAGGGAACCACATAGTCCGCCTCGATGCGCCGAACGGCCCGTTGTAGACCGGCCTCTACGTCGCCATCGGCGCGGCCGACTTGCGACTTTTTCTCATCGAGCGCCGCGCGCACCATTGCGGCGATGCCGGCGCTCGATGCGGCCTCATTGCCACGGGTATCCCAAGCGACCGGCAGTGCCTCAAGCGCGCGTTTGGCGCGCCACCACGAGTTGGCCACCACCGCGACCGCATCGGGCAATCGTACCACGCGGCGCACGCCTTTCATTGTTGCGATCGCGCTCTCGTCGAACGATTTCGGTGCTCCGCCAAAGACCGGGCAATGGGCAATGGCGGCGTAGAGCATTCCGGGCAATCGCACGTCGATCGCATAGACCGGCTGGGCGGTAACCTTGTCGAGCACGTCCAGACGCCGGCGCGGCTTGCCGGCAAGCCTCCATATGCGCGGGTCCTTCAGCGCGACGTCCTTTGGAGGCGTCAGCTTCGACGCGTCGTTGGCGACGGCGCCAAAGGTCAATGTGCGGCCGCTCGGCCAGTGCGTGATCGCACTCATTCGCGCCACGCACTCCGATGCCGGCACGCTCCAACGCGCCGCGGCGGCGGCGATCAGCATTTCACGGGCTGTAGCGCCGGCCTGCCGCAGGTATAGCTGCGACGAAGCGATCGACCGGCTGGCGCCGGTCATCATATCGCCCCAGACCCTGCCTCGGCGCAAATTCTCCTCCGGGTTGACGAGTTCGGTCCGGACTTTCGACCAGTCGCATTCAAGCTCCTCGGCAACCAGCATGGCGAGGCCGGTGTGCACGCCCTGCCCCATTTCAGCACGCGCGACGCGGATGACGACCGAGTTGTCCGGACCGATCAACAGCCAGGCGGTAACTTCGGGAGCCTCTTCGGCAGGACGTACTGGGTCAATTGGGATAGCGAGGGCGAGGGATAGACCTCCGCCCACGGCGCCTACCCCGACAAGGAAGGAACGGCGGCTTAACAGGTCGCCGGACGTCATTGCTTTTCCCTTCCCCAACGCGGGACGCGTAACGTGGGAGTAACCCGGTGACACGATTGCGGAGCGGCCAAGCACGCAAATTTGGCCACATACAATTTTATCCTAACAAACACTATGCTGCAGGCAAATGTCGGAATTTAGCCGATTACTCAGTGATTTGGCGGCGCAGGCGGCGGGTCAGCGCCCAAAGAAGGAAGGTAAGGCAGCCCATCACCACAACCACCGCGGTAACGGGCCAGGCGGATCGGCCAAGATAGCCGCCGATCACGGCGGCGACGATTGCCGCGACGGTTTGCTGCACCAATCCCATCAGGGAAGCCGCCGTGCCGGCACGGTCGGGAAACGGGGTTAGCGCGCCGGCCATGGCCTGCGGCATGGCGAGCCCGAGACCGGCAAGATAGACGGCCATGGCGACAATAAGCCATATGCCCGCGATGCCAGCGGCCACGGCTGCCGCCATGGCCAACCCGCCTCCGGCCAGCAGAATCACGCCAAGCCCCATCGTGCGATCGAGGCCGAGACGGACCACGAGGCGCGCGGCGATCATCGCCCCCGCCATGAAACCGGCCGCACCCAGCGCGAAGGTGAAGCCGAACGTGACGGGGGAAAAACCATAAATGCTCTGCAGCACTACGGAGGCGCCCGATATCCAGGCGAACAAGCCCGCATAGCTCAGCGTGATGATTCCGAGATAGACGAGAAAGCCGCGATGCCGCAGCACGAAGCCGTAGCCGCGGACCATCGACCACAGCGAGACGGGTTCGCTGGAACGCCGGCGCGCCGTCTCCGGCAATAGGCGCGCCGCCACGAAAACGGTAATGATTGCAGCGCCGGCCATGAAGATGAAATTCGCACGCCAGCCGAACGCGGTCTGAAACACGCCGCCGATCATCGGTGCCACGATCGGCGCGAACGCCGCGATCGATCCCATCAGCGACAGCTCGCGCGCAGCCCGCACGCCGGAATAGAGATCACGCACGATGGCGCGCGACAGCACGATCGAGCCCGACCCGCCGATGCCCTGGAGGAATCGTGCCCCGATCAAAACATCGACCGACTGCGACGCGGCGCAGCCGAGCGTGCTTGCGAGGTAGAGCGCAAGCGCGGCGAGCAGAACGGGCCGGCGGCCATGACGATCCGACAACGGGCCATAGACCACCTGGCCGACGGCAAATCCGATCAGGTAGCTCGAAACCGTCAGCTGCACATGCGCGGTCGGCGCGTGGAGGACATGCGCGATGTCCGGCAGCGACGGCAGATACATGTCCATCGACAGCGGGCCGAGCGCCGTCAGCATGGCGAGGAGGAGCGTCAGCGCGAAGGTACCCGGTCGAAGCATCTTGTCCGTCGTTCGCGGAGTCGTTCCTCGCACCCCTGCGGCAGGAGACGGTAGGAAATGCAATCCGATTGAGAAACCCGAAAAGCGTCGCCTTTAGCAATCGACGGTTTCGGTTATAAGGGGGCAACCCGTATACCGACAGTAATTCCGGAACAGGGCATGGATGCAAAAACAGATGGCCGCGCGGCCAGTGAGCCGCGCGTCGAAGACGATGTTCTGGTCCGTGGCCGCGGCCGTTATGCCGCCGACGCTCCACTGCCGGGTCAGGCTTATGCGCATTTCGTGCGCTCGCCGCACGCTTTCGCGCGCATCGTCAGCGTGGATGTAACGATCGCGCTGGGCGCGAGCGGCGTGCTGGGCGTACTCACGGCGAAGGATATGGACGGTGTCGGCAGCCTCGGCCGTCATCCGCCGCTCGCCGGGCGCGGCGGCAAAGCGCTGGTCCTGCCGCACCGGCCGGCGCTTGCCGCCGAGCGGGCGATGCATATCGGCGAGCCGGTGGCAATGGTGGTCGCCGGGAGCGCCGTCGCGGCGCAAGACGCCGCGGAACTCGTCGCCGTCGAATACGAGGCGCTCACGCCGGCAATCGACGCGCGCGAGGCGCTTTCGGCCGGCGCGCCGCAGCTATGGCCGCAGGCGCCCGGCAACCTCGCGGTGGACTGGCCCGGTCCAGCCGCCGACGCGGAGGCCAACGCGCGGCAAGTCGCTGAGATTTTCGCCGCGGCAAAATTCGTCGCGCGCATTGCGGTGATGAACCAGAGGATGGTGGTCGCTTCCATGGAGCCACGCGGCGCCACGGCGAGTTACGACGCCGCGACCGACAGATACACCCTGCGTGTTTGCTCGCAGGGCACCACCGCCATGCGCGACCCGGTTGCAGCGATCATGCAAATACCGAAGGAGCGCCTGCGGGTATTGACCGACGATGTCGGCGGCGCTTTCGGCCTGAAAACCGGGCCCTATCCCGAATATATCGCGCAGCTGGTCGGCGCCAAAAAGCTCGGCCGCCCGATCCATTGGATGTCGGGCCGTTCCGAGGGATTCCTCAGCGACAATCAGGCGCGCGATATTTATTCGGAGGCCGAGCTTGCACTCGATCAGAAAGGCCGCTTCCTGGCCCTGCGCGTCCGCAACACCGGCAACCTCGGCGCCTATGTCGGCGCGGTCGGAGCCAACATTCCTACCTTGAATTTCACCCGCTGCTTGCCGGGCTTGTACGACATCAAACACATCGACATCAGCGCGCGCTGCGCGTTCACCAATACGCTGGCGACAGCACCCTATCGCGGCGCCGGGCGGCCGGAAGCCAATTACGTGCTCGAGCGCGTGGTCGAGGAAGCGTCGCGCGTCACCGGGATCGATCCGGCAAAGTTGCGGCGGCGAAATCTCATTCCCGCTGCCGCCATGCCCTACAAGACCGCGGTCGGCACGACCTACGACAGCGGAAATTTTACACCGATTCTCGACAAGGCGCTCGCGCTCGCCGACTATGACGGCATAAAAGCGCGCCGCCGTGACGCGAAGAAACGCGGACGATATCGCGGCATCGGCATTTCCTGCATGCTCGAGCATGCCGGCGGCTCGCCGATCGAAGGTGCGTGGCTCACATTTCCCGGAAACGGCACGCTCACGGTCAATCTCAACGTGCAATCGACCGGCCAGGGCCACGCCTCTGTGTTCCCGCGCCTGGTCGCCGAACGGCTGGGCATACCGCGCAACACGGTCAACCACCGGCACGGCGATTCCGCGCTTGAGATCGCCGGCTATGCGTCGGTCGGCTCGCGTTCGGCGATGACCGCAGGCGCCTCGATCGTCGGATGCATCGGACTGATCGTGGAAAAAGGCAAACGCGTCGCCGCGACGGTGCTCGAAGCAGGCGAAGGCGACATCGTTTACGAGCGGGGGCATTTCGGCATCGTCGGCACGGACCGCCGCATCTCGCTGTTCGAGCTCGCCGCACGCGCAGCCGAGCTGAAAAAACGCGGCGAGATCGAGGAGGATCTCGATACCAAAACCACGACGGAAACGCCGCTCAGCTTCCCCAACGGCGTCCACGTCGCCGAGATCGAGATCGATCCGGAGACCGGGCACATGGATATCGTCGCCTACACGGCGGTCGACGATTGCGGCAACACGCTCGACGCCATGATTGTCGAAGGCCAATTGCACGGCTCGCTGGCGCAAGGGCTCGGCCAGGCGCTGATGGAGCAGGTATTCTACGACGAAAGCGGCCAACTCATCACCGGCTCGTTCCAGGATTACCCCATGCCGCGCGCGGCGGATATGCCGCCTGACATCCGCGATGCGCTTCACAACGTGCCGGCGACGACCAATCCGCTCGGTGTCAAGGGCGTCGGCGAAGCCGGCACTACGGCGTCGATTGCCGCGGTAATGAACGCGGTCGCCGACGCCATCCCAGGTGGCGCGGGCGCGCATCTCGATATGCCGGTCACCGCGGCGAAGCTATGGGAAGCCTGCCAGCGCGTTAAATTTCGTGGAATTTAGGAAACTTTCAGTTCCCGCGCTGGCCGCCTTGCCACCCTTGGGGCGCTACCTATAATCAGGCGCTTCCTTCGCGCAGAGGATTGTCGTGGCGCCGCCGGAAGCGAAATCCGTAGCGATCATCATGGGCAGCCAGTCCGACTGGCAGACCATGAAGCACGCCGCCGAGACGCTCGACGCGCTCGCTGTCGGCTACGACGCGCGCATCGTTTCCGCACATCGGACCCCCGACCGCCTCTACGCCTTCGCCAAGGGCGCGAAAGCCGCCGGTTTCAAGGTAATCATCGCCGGCGCCGGCGGCGCCGCGCACCTGCCCGGCATGACGGCTTCGCTGACCAGCCTGCCGGTGCTCGGCGTGCCGGTAGAATCGAAGACGTTGTCGGGCCAGGATTCGCTCTACTCGATTGTGCAGATGCCGCCCGGTATTCCGGTCGGCACGCTCGCCATCGGACAAGCCGGAGCGATCAATGCCGCGCTCTTAGCGGCGAGCGTGCTGGCGCTGGGCGATGCGGCGCTCGGCAGGCGTCTCGAAGCATGGCGCGAGCGTCAGACGGCCGCCGTAGGGGAAGTGCCGAAGGACTCTGGCGCGTGAGCATGTCCGCGCCCGTTCTCGAGCCCGGAGCCACGATCGGTATCCTCGGCAGCGGACAACTCGGGCGAATGCTGGCGCTTGCGGCCGCACGCCTTGGTTTCAAGTGTCATGTGTTCGCGCCCGATCGCGAATCGCCCGCCTTCGATGTGGTTCAGCGCGCGACTTTTGCCGACTACACCGACACGCCAGCGCTCGGCCGCTTCGCCGACAGCGTCGACGTCGTCACCTACGAATTCGAGAACATCCCGGCGAAAGCCGCGCATTTTCTCGCCGCGCGCATTCCTGTGCTGCCCGATCCGAAAGTCCTGGCGACGACCCAGGATCGTCTCGCCGAAAAAGATTTTATCACCGGGCTCGGCATCGGCACAGCGCCCTATGCCGCAATTGCCACTCCGTCCGAATTGTGCACGGCGCTCGAGCGGATCGGCCGGCCGGCGGTACTCAAGACGCGCCGGTTCGGATATGACGGCAAGGGCCAGACGACCATTGGCCGTGATACCACGCCCGAAGCGGGCTGGAGTGAGGTCGGCTGCCAGCCCAGCATCCTCGAAGCCTTCGTCCCTTTCGAACGCGAGGTGTCGGTCGTGGCCGCCCGCGCGCGTGACGGTACCGTCGAATGTTTCGACGTGACCGAGAACGAACACCGCGACCACATTCTCAAAATCTCGCGCGTACCCGCCGCCTTGCCCGATGCCGCCGCGCTGGAAGCGCGGCGGATCGCCGAGACGATCGCGCGACACTTCGGCTATGTCGGCGTGCTGGCGGTGGAGATGTTCGCGCTGCGGGACGGTGGCTTTCTCGTCAATGAGATCGCGCCGCGGGTGCATAATTCCGGCCATTGGACGCTCGACGGCGCCTCGGTATCGCAATTCGAGCAGCACATCCGGGCAGTAGCCGGATGGCCGCTGGCCAAGCCCATCCGCCGCGGCCGGGTGGAAATGATCAACCTTATCGGCGGCGAAGTCGCGGACTACCAAAGATGGCTCTCGGTTCCAGGCGCCGCGGTGCATCTCTACGGCAAGGCGCATGTGCGCCCTGGCCGCAAAATGGGTCATGTAACGCGGGTCTTTGCCGACAAGAGCGCAATTGCTTCAGATTGAGACGATTGTCACTCTAACATATTCCTGGGGCATGATCTTTTCGAAAAACCGGTTTGCACTTTTTCGGATCATGCTCTAAAGGCGCCGCGCAGCGCCCCGTTCCGGAGCGCCTGCATCATGGACTTGTTGGATTGTGGACTTGGCCGGGCAATTCTGCTACAGAGCGCGCCAAGGTGGCACCGGCGATGATGCTTGCGCCCCTATTCCATTTCCCGAGCGCACTCGACTGAGCGCACGAAAAAGGAGGATGCGTGCAGGTTCTCGTTCGCGACAACAATGTCGACCAGGCCCTCAAGGCGCTCAAGAAAAAGATGCAGCGCGAGGGCATCTTCCGCGAGATGAAGCTCCGCGGCCACTACGAAAAACCATCGGAAAGAAAGGCTCGGGAGAAGGCGGAAGCCATCCGCCGCGCCCGCAAGCTGGCGCGCAAGCGATTGCAGCGCGAGGGCCTGCTGCCGATGAAGCCGAAGCCCACGACCGGCCCCGGTGCCGGCAGGACGGGCCCGCCCCGCACGCCTCGTTTCGGCTAAGGCATTAGGCGCGCTTTGCTGACGGCGCGGGCTTGTCCGGCCCGCGCTTTTGTTTTGGCGGCATGTTTGCCGGGCTATCGCACTCCTTCTTCGTCATCTACCGTTAGGGCGTAAGGGGGCGCTGCGGTGCCGCGAGCGTCGGATGACAGGACCAGCGGTGGTAACGAGCGGACAGCGACGGCGGCGTATTTTAAGCCGGCATCCGGCGCTTATTCTGCCAATGCTTGGAACGCTGGCGCTGGCCGGCTGTTCGGGATTCAGCAATCTGTCGTCGGATGACGCCCCGATCCTGCCCTCGCAGTCGAACCTGGGGTCGCTGACCGAAGTCATCCAAAAACACCCCGACGATCCGCAGGCCTACAACATGCGCGGCTCGGTATATGCCGATGCGGGAAACCCGGAGGCCGCGCTCGCCGATTTCAACAAAGCGATCAGTCTCGATCCCAACTACACGCAGGCTTACGCCAACCGCGGCCTGCTCTATCGCCAGAACGGCAAATTCGAACTCGCGCTGGCCGACTACAACAAGGCGCTTTCGATCGACGGCAATTATGCTCTGGCCTATCTCGGCCGCGGCATGATCTACCGCCAGGAAGGTCACACCGTTCAGGCGCTTGGCGACTTCAACAAGGCGATCGCACTTCGGCCCGACAATGCGCAGGCCTACTACAATCGCGGCCTGCTTTATCAGAGCCAGCATCAATACCAGATTGCCATCGACGACTTCACCGCGGCGCTCGGTCTCGCGTCGCAAAAAGCCGACCTCTACGTAGCACGCGCGCTCAGTTATCTGGCGGTGGGCGATCCAAAATCAGCGGCGAGCGATCTCGACGAAGCCGTGCAATTGCAGCCGCAAAGCGTCCAGGCCTGGGCAAGCCGCGGGCTCGCCTATGAGCGCCTCGGACAGAAAGAAAAGGCCGCGGGCTCCTACGCGAAGGCGCTCAACATCAACGAAAAATATGAGCCAGCGCAGGCCGGCTTTGCCCGCGTCGGCGGCAAGGCCGGGCAGTCCTACCAGACGTTTTAAGGGCGCCGCGGCGAAGCGAGAGGTGCTTCATGACCATCACTCTCAATCACACCATCGTTCCGGCGCGCGACAAGGCTGCGGCGGCCAAGTTCTTCGCCCAGCTGTTCGGTCTCAAGCGCGGTCGCGCTGGCTATTTCGCGCCGGTGCGCGTCAACAAGACGTTGACGCTTTTGTTCGATGACGACGGCAAGTTCGAGAGCCACCACTACGCCTTCCACGTCAGCAACCGCGAATTTGACGCGATCTTCGGCCGCATCAAGCGAGCGAAGATCGCTTTCGGCAGCGCGCCGTGGAGCCTCGAGGACGGCAAGCTCAACGATTGGGGCGGCGGCCGCGGCGTCTATTTTCGCGATCCGAACGGACACGTGCTCGAACTGATGACCGTGCCGCAATAGCAAGCCCGCCAGGATCTCGCGCGCCGAAGCGCTACGGATGCGGCGGCTTATCCAGATCGCCGGCGAGGAAACGCCCGACGGCGTGCAGCGCGCCGCGCGCATCGAGGTCTTCGTGATCGCCGTCGAGGAACTTCACGATATGCTTGGGCGCCTTCGTCTGCTCGAACAGGCGCTCGCCCATGGCATAGGGGATGGTGTGGTCGTGCAATCCGTGCAGGATGAGAATGGGCGACGTGATTTTTTCGATGCGCTCGTCGGAGCGGTACTGATCCTTCATCAGGAGCCGGACGGGCAGATACCAGTAGCGCAGAGCGGCGACCTCGGCCGCTGACGTAAACGGCGCTTCGAGAATCACTCGGCCGACCGACTTTTCCGCCGCCAAAGCGACGGCAACGCCGGTACCGAGCGACTCGCCCCACAGGACGATCTGCTTTGCCGGGTAGCGCGCGGCGACGAAGGAATAGGCCGCTTCACCGTCGGCGATCAAACCGGGCTCGCTCGGGCTCCCGCTCGAACCGGCATAGCCGCGATATTCGAGGCCGAGCAGGCCGATGCCGTCGCGAGTGAGCGTGCGAAATCGCCCGACGCGGTAACGCAATGCGCCGCCATTGCCGTGGAAATAGAGAACGATCGGCCGATCTTCGCGCGGCGCGACATACCAAGCGACGAGGCGCTCGCCGTCGGCCGCAGTGAGCGTTACGGCCTCGGCCTCGGGCAAGCCGGCCTGCGCTGGCGGCGTGCGCACGGTTTCCGGAAAATACATCATCGATCGCTGTCTGAAATAAAGGATCGTCGCCGTGCCGAGATACAGAAAGATCAAGACGACTGCGATGCCCTTAAGCGCGGTAATCGCCCATGGGACCCAGACGGCGCGCGATCGCCTGCCTCCCACGCGCGCGGCGAAGTCGGCGAGGGCCACGACCTGGCGTTGAGCGAATATCCGCACGCCACTAGGCCACGATCCGATCGGATTGGATCGAATCGTGGTCTCGATGTTTGATTGGAGCATGATCTTTTCCGAAAGCCGGCCTCCACTTTTCGGGATCATGCTCTGACACTCCCGATGTTTGCGTTGCGCCAAAAGGAAATCGATCGCGCGGTCTGGCCTCCCGCCGATCTTCGCGCTGTCGCGTCCGCATTATTTATGCCGCCGCCCGAATCGGCATGATCGAATCGCAGCAACCGCGTCGGCAACGCATCACTACAAAAGCAAATCGGCCGGCTTATGCAAAGCCGGCCGATTCAATTCAGCTCCTGCCGCAAGATCAGCAGACGTCACGGACAGACTTGGACGGTCCGCACCTGATAACCCACGCCTTCGACCCAAACCTTGCGTTGTCCCCAGTGACAGCCGGGCGCCAACTGGGCGTAGGCGGCCGGCGGCGGCGCCCCGGGCGGGGGCGGACCATAGGCTCCTGGAGGAGGCGGCGGCGCGCCGGGCGGAGGCGGACCATAGGCTCCTGGAGGAGGCGGCGGAGGGTAGTAACCGGGCGGAGGCGGATAATATCCGGGCGGCGGCGGGTAGTAACCGGGCGGCGGGCTGTTGGCGATCGCGCTACCGACGATCGCCCCGGCGGCGACACCGCCGATAATGCCAGCGCCGACCGCGCAGCCGATGCAGCCGGCATTCGCCGGAGCCGGGGCGGCCAATGCAGCAAGGCCGATCCCCGTGGCGCCGACAAGCGCAATGAGCGACTTATGCATGTGTTCTCCTCATGAGACCGGCCGGGTCGCCGATCCGGACACCGATTGAGGGAAGTCCCCGTCAATCCCCAATTCCTCGCCGCCACCATCACTCACTAAGCCGAAACTCTTTGGCGGAAGTTTGGTGTGGCATTAATCCGCCACGATAAATGCACTCGCCGCACCCGTTGGCGGCGACTAGGATCATCTATCGGCCATCGACTGGTCCGCCGTCTCAATAGCAGGCGCTGACCCAGTAATAGCCGTTCCAAACGCGGCGGCATCCGTAATAGCCGTATGGATAAGGGCCATAAGGATAATACGGGCCATAGCCGTAATAGTAGGGCGCGGCTAACGCAGCACCCACCACGGCGCCGGCGACGAAGGGACCAGGGCCCCAGCCCCAACCTCCGCGCCAGCCATAGCCGCCCCAGCCGCCGCCCCAGCGGGCATCGGCTGTGCTGGGCGTCGCAACCGCCGCCGCGCCAATGGCGGCCACCGCGACGAGAGCCATCAGAAATTTCCTCATGGCGTCACCTCAAACGGATTGTTGTTCACGCACTTGATCCGCCCGTGTGGTCTAAGTTCCACATTCACCGGTGAACCTCGACTGAACAATCGTGCCTGAATATGGCCATCATTAACGCTGGAAGCCGAGCCGGCGCTTTGGCTGAAGGACGACCACCAAGCGCCAGCGCACGACGCCGTCGACGGTCCGGCGACTGGCCGTTCACCGCAGCGGTGTTTTGCCGACGCGGAACGTGACCCGCCGGGATTGCTCCAGGCGGAGTGAACTCGCGGGTGAATTTCGCTGTGGCTGAACGCGGTTAGGAGCCTATGCGTCAATCCGTCGCAGACCGCTTGACCGGGGCGGCCATCCGAACCGATGCCGCGGGCTAATAGCACTCGTGAAGCACGAGAAATCCTCCGGCAAAGCCATCGCGCCGCGGCCCCCGCGGTCGCAGGCGCGACCCGATGCAAAGAATGCCCGGCGCCGAAAAACCAACCGCCACGAAGCCACTTGCGCGCGCGACCGCCGTGCGGCTTGCCGCCGAGGTCGAGGGCCTGGTCGCCGACCTCGACGCTTCAAGAGCGCGCATCAGCGAACTCGAGACGAGGATCCACGTCGATCCGCTCACAGAAGTGCTCGACCGCCGCGGCTTCGAGCGAGAACTCAACCGCTCGCTGGCATACGTCAAACGCTACGGTGCCACCGCCGCTTTGGTCTACCTCGACCTCGATGAGTTCAAGCCGATCAACGATCGCCACGGCCACGGCGCGGGCGACGCGGTGCTCAAGGCGATCGCGGCGGCGCTGTCGCGCGATGCGCGCGCTTCCGACGTCGTCGCGCGCATCGGCGGCGACGAGTTCGTTGTGCTGCTGTGGAACGTCACCGAGGCCGCCGCCGAGGCCAAAGCTGCCGCGCTCGAAGCCGCGGTCCACGCGACGCCGGTGCGTCGTGGCGCCTCGACGCTCGTCGCGGCGCGTCGGCGGGCGTGACGCTCATTGGCCCGCTCGACTTGGATGCCGAAGTGCTCAGGCGCGCGCCGATGCCGCCATGTACGCGCGCAAGGCGGGACGAAGCGAATATCGTTCCCGCCCGGCTGCCCGGGAATGACGAGTCAGGCGATGATATCCGGGGTCAACTGGTCTTCGATGAAGGTGATGCGGTCGCGCAGGTGGAGCTTGCGCTTCTTGAGGCGCTGAACCTGGATGATGTCGGCGCCGGGCGACGCCTGCAGCGCCGCGATCGCGGCGTCGAGGTCGCGATGCTCCTGCTGAAGGCGCGCAAGTTGCGCCCGAAGCTCGCGTTCTTCCTCTTCCGTCATCGCCGCCTTGGTCGCGCCGCGGCCCGGTCTGGGCATTCCCTAAGAGCGCAATCGCTTCAAATCAAATCGATTGTCCCTCTAGCATATTCCTGGAGCATGATCCTTTCGAAAAACCGGTTTCCACCCCGGATCAAGTCCGGGGCAGGCTTTTTTCGGATCCTGTTCCAGGGCATGTCCCCGCCCGTCAAGTCCGATCATTGACCGTAAGTAACTATGGATTATCGTTTTTTTGCGAATGTCCGACAAGCCTGGTGACCTGTTTGTACAGCAGGGATTTTCACCATGCGACAAGTGGAGTATTCTTACACTTAGTTGTATAAGTGTAGCACGATCTGCACGGGGCTCGGAGGCATCAGACGCAAGGAGGTAGCCACATGGCGATTGAATTGCATCTTGCGGAACTCGAACGAAGGCACCAGGCGTTAAAGCAGGAAATTAGCGAAGCATTGACCCACCCATCGACCGACGATTTGAAGGTCGTAGAACTCAAACGGCGCAAGTTGCACGTCAAAGACGAGATCGCGCGGTTGAGGCAAGAAGTCAGCGTACATTAGTCGATTGAGTTTTAGCGGCTAGGACCGCCGCTCTTCCCCGCGTAAGCGGGGAGGTCAGGTGTTTTGTTCCCAAATCGTAACTGGGCCCGGCACAAGCGGGATTTTTCTACGCTTGACCCCGGACATTTTTGTCCGATACACGAGAGCCCGCTGCGAAGCTGCGCCGCCGCCGATGGACAATCGCGATAAGCATATTGAACCGATCTTCCCTGTAATCTGGGCTCCACCATCCGGTAGACATTGGCCTTGACAAGCGGCGGGTAATCTCGGGCGATTACTTCGTCACGGTCATGCCTCGAAATTTTGCGCGTGTTCACCGGTTCGTATGTTGCGTCGACCAAAACCCAGCCACGTCCCGAAACTCCGCCAGGCCGTCTTCCTTCGTGAGTGGAGAAGGGGGAGTTGCCGCATCCGTGCTACAAAGAGTGGCTCGCTAGGGGCACCTGCGGGGTCGTAGAAATATCGTCCACAGGCTGGAGGAGACTCGGCGACGATCACCCATCTGATCCTCTCCGGGGGGTACCGATGCCCGAGAGAGAGAGAGAGGTACGTCTCTTTTTCCTTGCAGACGTCCAGCACCTCGCCTTGAATCACGTTGTGAGATTTGATGGCAGAAGCTTCACACTCCCTTCGCCACGTCCCGCAGCTTGAATTTTTGCAGCTTCCCGGTCGAGGTTTTCGGTATCTCGGCGAAGACCACGTGGCGCGGGCATTTGTAGGCGGCGAGGTGCGAGCGGCACCAGGCGATCAATTCCTCGGCTGTGGCGGTGGCGCCGGACTTTAGTTCGACGAAGGCGCACGGCGTCTCGCCCCATTTGTCGTCGGGCTTGGCGACCACGGCAACGGCGGCGACCGCCGGATGCTTGTAGAGCGCGTCCTCGACCTCGATCGAGGAAATGTTCTCGCCACCGGAGATGATAATGTCCTTGGAACGGTCCTTGAGCTGGATGTAGCCGTCGGGGTGGACGACGCCGAGATCGCCGGAATGAAACCAGCCGCCGGCGAACGCCGCTTCGGTCGAATGTTTGTTTTTCAGATAGCCCTTCATCACCACGTTGCCGCGGAACATGACCTCGCCGAGCGTCTCGCCGTCGCGCGGCACCGGCCGCATTGTCTCCGGATCGAGCACGTCGAGCGCTTCCAGCACCGGATAACGCACGCCCTGGCGCGCCTTCCTCGCGGCCTGCTCCTCGGCCGGCAACGCGTCCCAAGCGTCGTGCCAGTCGTTGATGCTGGCCGGCCCGTAGGTTTCAGTGAGCCCGTAGAGATGCGTGACGTTGAAGCCGGCTTCGTTCATCGCCGCCAGCACAGCCTCCGGCGGCGGCGCGGCGGCGGTGGCGAACTGGACGATGTGCGGCAGGGGTTTCTTCTCGGCGGGCGGAGCGTTCAAAAGCGTCGACATCACGATCGGCGCGCCGCACAGATGCGTGACCTTGTGGCTGGCGATGGCGTCGAAGATCGGCGCTGCGCGCACCGCGCGCAGGCAAACATGCGTCCCGGCGACGATCGACAGCGTCCAGGTGAAGCACCAGCCGTTGCAATGAAACATCGGCAGCGTCCACAGATAGACGGGATGCTTGCCCATGCCGCAGGTGATGACGTTGCCGAGCGCCAGCAGATGGGCGCCGCGGTGATGATAGACCACGCCCTTAGGATCGCCCGTGGTGCCGGACGTGTAGTTGAGCGAGATCGCGTCCCATTCGTTGTCGGGCATTGACCAGGCGAACTCCGCGTCGCCTTCGCGCAGCAATTCCTCGTATTCGAGGCTGCCCAGCCGCTCGCCCGCGCCGGTGAATTCCGGATCGTCGTAGTCGACGACAAGCGGCTTCACTTTGGCGAAGGCCAGCGCCTCCTTCATCACCTTGGAGAATTCGCGATCGACGACCAGCGCCTTGGTCTCGGCATGGTCAAGCGTGAAGCCGAGAATGGCGGCGTCGAGCCGGGTATTGAGGGTATTGAGGACGGCGCCGGCCATGGGCACGCCGTAATGCGCCTCGACCATCGCCGGCGTATTGGCGAGCATGACCGAGACCGTATCGCCGCGCTTGATGCCGTGGCGCGCCAAAGCCGAGCCGAGCTGCCGCGCGCGCGCATAAAGCTGCCGGTAATTCCACGACCGCGCGCCGTGGACGATCGCCTTCGCGTCGGGATAGACCTCGGCCGCACGCGCCAGGAATGACAGCGGCGTCAGCGGCTGGAAGTTCGCCGGATTGCGATCAAGATCGGTGTCGTAGGGGCTCGGCATGGTCGCCCTCTCGTTGTTGCCTCTCCTTGGCCGACGAGAGCCTAGCGAAAACGGCGAATGGGGAACAGGGAATAGGAGATGGCGAAAGGGGCGCGGCAATGGCAATCGGAAAATGACCGCAACCGCCTCGGTAAGCTCTGCTCGCGCTCAGCTCAGCCCGCGCCACCCCTGCCACAGCAAGGCAACCGCAATGAGCAGCATCAGCAGATAGGCGATGCGGTAGAAAGCGTCGGTCGGCGTTTTGGTCACAAGCCAGATGCCGAGAAAATTACTGGCGACCGCGAGCGGCAGCAGAATGGTCGAGGTGACGAGATTGCGCGGCGAGAACTGGCCCAGCGCCACGTACGGCACGATCTTCATCAAGTTGAGAATGGCGAAGAAGATGACCGTGGTGCCCACGAGCGTAAACTTGTCGAGGCGCTGCGGCAGCATGTGGATCTGAAACGGCGGCCCGCCGACCTGAACGAGCGTCGAGGTAAAGCCGGACAACGCCCCCCACACGACGCCCATCGCTGGATGCGGCCGCTGCGGCTTTGCCGGCGGGCGACCGAGATAAGCGCGTAGTCCAGCTCCAAGCCACATATTGAGGACGAAGGCGAGCGCAATCGCTCCAACGGTCAATTCGATCGCCGCGTTCGAGAAATAGCGCGCGAACACCCAGCCGGCGCCGACGCCGAGCACGGAACCAGGCAGCAGCACCTTCAGATTCCAGGCGCTCCAGCTGCGATGATAAGTCCAAACCGAGATAGCGTCCTGGCATATCAGGATCGGCAACAGGATGGCCGCGCCTTCGAGCGGCGGCACGACCAGCGCCAGCAGCGGCGTCGATATCATGCCGAGCCCGGCGAAGCCGCCCTTGGCCAGTCCGAGCAAAACGACAGCGGGAATGGCGAGAAGATAGAAAAGCGGATCGGTGATCACTGAAAGCCGCGGGATTGGGCAAAGGGCTCGTGACATAGATCAAAGCGCGTCGCTCAACGCCAGCGTTGTGATGCATGGCGGCACTGCCCGTGCGGCACGGCTTGCTAAGGGCGCCGCCAGCGACCGAGAATGAGGCTAGAAGAGCAAACGGGAGAAGGCGCCATGGACACCCGTTCGAGCCGCTATCACGAAGTGTATGCGCGCTGGCAGCGTGACCCAGAGCGCTTCTGGGCGCAAGCGGCGGCCGACCTCATTTGGTTCGAACAGCCGAAGGCGGCCTTTGATCCGAAGGCTGGGATCTACGGACGCTGGTTTCCCGGCGGGGTTTGCAACACCTGCTTCAATGCGGTCGACCGCCACGTCAATGCCGGACGCGGCGACCAGGCGGCGATCATCTACGATTCACCGCTCGCCGGCACAAAGCGCGTCATCACCTATCACCGCCTGCTGACGGAGACGCAGGTGCTTGCCGTCATGCTGCGCGATCTTGGCGTGGAACAGGGCGACCGCGTGATCCTCTACATGCCGATGGTGTCGGAGGCCGTATTCGCCATGCTCGCCTGCGCGCGCATAGGCGCCGTCCATTCGGTCGTGTTCGGCGGTTTCGCTGCGCGCGAATTGGCGACCCGGATCGACGACGCCAAGCCGAAGGTGATCCTTTCCGCCAGTTGCGGCATCGAGCCCGGCCGCATCGTTGCCTATAAGCCGCTGCTCGACGAGGCCATCGCGCTGGCCCAGCACAAGCCCGGCGCGTGCCTCATCCTGCAACGGCCGCAGGCGGAAGCCACGCTGATCGCCGGCCGCGACCATGATTGGGCCAAGACGCGCGACCACGCGCTTATCCAGGCGCGCTCGGTCTACGACTGCGTGCCGGTCGCGGCGACCGATCCGCTTTACATTCTCTATACGTCGGGCACGACCGGGCGGCCGAAGGGCGTGGTGCGCGACAATGGCGGCCACATGGTCGCGCTCAAATGGTCGATGAAAAATCTCTACGGCATCGAGCCGGGCGAGGTATGGTGGACCGCATCCGACATCGGCTGGGTGGTCGGCCACAGCTACATCGTCTACGGACCGCTGCTGCACGGCTGCACCTCCATCCTTTATGAAGGCAAGCCGGTCGGCACGCCCGACGCCGGCGCGTTCTGGCGCGTGATCGCCGAGCACGGTGCGGTTGCGCTCTTCACCGCGCCGACCGCCTTCCGCGCCATCAAGAAAGAAGACCCGGACGGCAAGCTGATGGCGCAGCACGATCTGGCGAAATTCCGCACGCTGTTCCTTGCCGGCGAGCGCGCCGATCCGGCGACGCTGGGATGGGCGGAAGAACGGCTCAAAGTGCCGGTGATCGATCACTGGTGGCAGACCGAGACCGGCTGGTGCATCGCCGGCAATCCGGTCGGCCTTGGTCAGCTTCCGGTCAAGCACGGCTCGCCGACGGTGGCGATGCCGGGCTACGACGTGCGCGTCGTCGACGAGGCCTGCCACGAAGTTGCGGCGAACAAGATGGGCTCGATCGTGGTCAAGCTGCCGCTGCCGCCGGCATGCCTGCCGACCTTGTGGCAGGCCGACGAGCGCTTTTGCGAAAGCTATCTCGCGGAATTTCCCGGCTATTACAAAACCGCCGACGCCGGCTTCAAGGACGAGGACGGCTACATTTTCGTCATGGGCCGCACCGACGACATCATCAATGTCGCCGGCCATCGGCTCTCGACCGGCGGCATGGAGGAAGTGCTTGCGTCGCATCCCGACGTCGCCGAATGCGCCGTACTCGGCATCAAGGACGAGCTCAAGGGCGAAGTCCCGTGCGGCTTCGTCGTGCTCAAATCCGGCGTCAACCGGCCGCCGACGGAAATCGAGAAGGAGTGCATCGCGCTGGTGCGCGACAAGATCGGCCCGGTGGCGGCGTTCAAGCTCGCCATCACCGTCGGGCGGCTGCCGAAAACGCGCTCGGGCAAAATCCTGCGCGGGACCATGAAAAAAATCGCCGACGGCGATTCCTGGGCGATGCCGGCAACGATCGACGATCCCGCCGCGCTCGACGAGATCGGCGCCGCGCTGAAGGGCAAAGGGATCGGCGGTTAACGAGAGTTGGCGTGCGGGTACGCCCCCTCAGGCTCGGCGCTCAGTCTCTCAGGCGGTCTTGCAATCCGGCACGACGGTCGTTCTTCCCGTTCCCTTGCAGACTTTGCAGATGAGCCGTTGTCCGCGCTCGCGGACGTGGCCTGTGCCGCAGCAGCGCACGCAAGTTTCCTGGGCGACCGTGGGCGTGCGGTCGTTTTGCATCGAATCCCTTGTCCCGAACGCCATGCTGAAAATCCTTTTGCGCAAACGATTGCGGAAACCGACCGGGACAATATCGATGCGGCCTTAAGCTCCTGCCGGGCGATTGCATAAAATTTGATGCGAGGCGTCAGGTTCTTGGGCTTCGTTGGGTCAAGTTTTCTTTGCCATGGCGGGCTTTCGCCGGCGGGCACCCGCCTTGGCCCGGCAGGCGGCGCAACGGCAGCCCGACGCCTTGAGGTAGAGATCGAAATATTCTTCGCCATAATCGAGGGTGATCTCTTCGCCCGGCGCGATGCGGCGCAAAGCTACGAGCACCATCTGGCCCTTGCACAGCCGCGCTTCGGAATTGGCGTCGCAGCTGTGATTGATGTAGCGGCCGAGATTGCGCCGCGAGGAGCCGTCGATGGTCCAGCGGCGGTCGATCTCGAACATATATTTGGCGCCGAAACGCCGCTCGCGCTCCTGCGCCTCGGCTGTCGGGATGCGCTTGCCGCGGTAGGTGACGATGTAGGCGCCGGGCTCGAGCGCCTTGGTCGCGAACAGGCCGAGCCCGGTCGCCGAACGCCCAACACGGACGGGACGTGAGGACATGGCTTGCGGTTACCCGCGGATTCGCGCCTTGTCGACTGCCGCGGCGGCGCAGGCGCGCTGTCTCCCCTATCGCGCCGCGGCTTCGGCAAACTCGCGGACGATCTTGAGAAAGAACGCGATGCCGAGGACGACGCCAACGCTGCGATCGGCGCGGCAAGTGCTGCTGTGGCTCGGTCTTTTTTCTATATCGTCCGGCGCGCCAATCCGCGAAGGGTGACGGCATGGAATGGGTCGCCGGCGACGCTCATTCTCGCCGCCGGCTGCGCGGCGCGATCTACATCGCCATCGCGGCGCTTTGCCCGCCGCTCGTTATGATCCGACTGTTCGATCTCGCCCATGATGAGGGCCCCCCGTGCTGGCGGACATTGTATGTTGCCCGCGCCGCAGGCGATGCGGGCAGCGTTGATCACCGGCTGACCCGTAGGGCCGGATTTACGCTCTCTCCGAACCGGGTTACGTTTATCTGTTCCGAACGCGTGAGGTGGAAGCGGCCTTTCCTAGCCCGTCAGAGCCGATCCAACCTTGGGGGATGCAATGCAAAGATATTTTTCGCGATTCGTCGCTACCTATGTATTTTCGCTCGTTCTCTATTCCGCCGCGCTGGCGGCGCCGGTGACCGCGGCCGATCTTTCCGGCAAGAAGATTTGCTGGGACAATGGGTCCGCAAGTTCATACGGTGCCGGCGGCAAATACGCGAACAATATGAGCGGAGAAGGCACCTGGGCCGTCACCGCCGGCGGCGTTCACATCCATACCGATCGCTACGATTATGTGGCAAGCATTCAAAAACTGGGCGACGGCACCTTCAGCGCCACGGTTGCGACGGCGGGCATAAAATCCACCGGCAAGTATTGCAAATAGGGCGGCGCTATAGGCGTTTTGCGGATAGTTACACGCCGTCGTCATTGCCGGGCTTGACCCGGTCAACTCGCTTTACGAGGCTGCTGGTGTCCCGTGTCGCATGGATACGCGGGTCAGGCCCGCGTATGACGAAAAGAAAGGAATGAAACCTAACCCCCTAATTGGGCGCCGTATATTTAAGGGCGCCCCGCTCCTTACCGACGCTTGACCATTTGAACCGGCCAACACGGAAGCCCCATGAACACCCCCCTCACCGCCGGCCCGACGCCGCCGTACAAGCACACGCCGCTGTTTCCGCTCGGCAAGGACGCAACCCCGTATCGCAAGATCGCCACCGAGGGCATGCGGGTCGAGCGCGTCCTCGGCGAGGGGGTGCTAGTGGTGCCGCGCGAGGCGCTGCGCGCGCTCGCGGAAGCGGCCTTCACCGACATCAATCATCTCCTTCGCCCGGCGCATCTACAAAGCCTCAAGGCCATCGTCGAGGATCCGGAGGCGTCGGATAACGACAAGTTCGTCGCCTATGATTTCCTCAAGAACGCCAACATCGCCGCTGGCGGCGTGCTGCCGATGTGCCAGGACACCGGCACCGCGATCATCATGGGCAAGAAAGGCAGGCTTGTCTGGACTGACGGCGGCGACGAGGGCGCGTTGGCCGAAGGCACGCGCGATGCGTATCTTAAACGCAACCTGCGCTATTCGCAGCTCGCGCCGATCTCCATGTTCGAGGAGAAGAACACGCGCTCGAACATGCCGGCGCAGGTCGAAATCTACGCCGAGGGCGCCGGCGAGCATGATGCCGCCTACAAGTTTCTGTTCATCGCCAAGGGCGGCGGCTCGGCCAACAAATCGTTTCTGTTCCAAGCGACGCCGTCGATCCTATCACGTGAACGACTGCTGCCGTTCCTCAAGGAGAAAGTGCTCACCCTCGGCACCGCGGCCTGCCCGCCCTACCATCTCGCCATCGTCATCGGCGGCACCTCGGCCGAGATGACGATGAAGACGGTCAAGCTCGCCTCCTGCAAATATTACGACACACTGCCCGAGCACGGCTCCGGGGACGGCCATGCCTTCCGCGACAAGGAGATGGAACGCGAGATCCAGAAGATGACGCAGTCGCTCGGCGTCGGCGCGCAGTTCGGCGGCAAATATTTCTGCCACGACGTGCGCGTGATCAGGCTGCCGCGCCACGGGGCCTCGCTGCCGATCGGGCTCGGCGTGTCGTGCTCGGCCGACCGCCAGGCACTGGGCAAGATCACGCGCGACGGCGTGTTCCTGGAAGAGCTCGAGCACAATCCGGCGAAATACCTGCCGGAGATCGATGCATCGAAGCTCGGCGGCGAGGTGGTGCAGATCGACCTCAACAGGCCGATGGCGGACATCCTCGCGCAGCTCGCCAGGCATCCGATCAAGACGCGGCTGTCGCTCACCGGACCGATGATCGTGGCGCGCGATGCGGCGCACGGCAAATTGCGCGAGCGGCTCGAGCGCGGCGAGCCGCTGCCGGATTATTTCAAGAACCATCCGATCTATTACGCCGGACCGGCGAAGACGCCCGAAGGCTACGCCTCGGGCGCGTTCGGACCGACGACGGCGGGCCGCATGGATTCATTCGTCGCCGATTTCCAGGCCGCCGGCGGCTCAATGGTGATGCTGGCGAAGGGCAACCGCGCCGCCAGCGTGCGTGAGGCCTGCAAGAAAAACGGCGGCTTCTATCTCGCCTCAATCGGCGGCACCGCGGCAAACCTCGCCGAGCATTGCATCAAGAAGATCGAGACCGTGGAATATCCCGAGCTCGACATGGAGGCGATCTGGCGCATCGAGGTCGTGGATTTCCCCGCCTTCATCGTCATCGACGACAAGGGCAATGACTTTTTCAAGGAGCTGAATTTGGGGTGAGCATCCCGACCGTGCGTCCCGTCATTCCGCGGCGCGCTGAAGGCGCGAGCCCGGAATCCATAACCCGTGGCGGCGCAGAATTTTCGTCGCGAAAAAATCACATCCGACGGTAGCTATGGATTCCAGCTCTCGCCCAGCTCGGCTGGGAATGACGGAGCCGCTCAGGCGGCTTCGGCACTTTTGGTCGGGCTCGGCGCGCTCGGCTGGCGCACCGACGAGGTGCGGATCAACTCGGCGCCGCAGCGGCGGCAGGCATAGACGGTGTCTTCCACTTCGGAGGTGATCGGGCGGCGGGCAGTGTAGACCATGCGTCCCGCGCAAACCGGACAGGGCATCATCAGCGAGGGCAGACTTGACGGCGATACCGCCTGAAAACGCATGGTCACCAGCCTTTAATATTTTTGTAATCTCCGCCCTCTTTTTGCCAGAGTCAACGATTTTTGTGCGTTGCACACAGCCGCTGCCGCGCCGCCATAAGTCTATGTGGCGGAAGCCGTTTTAAGAACCTTCCAGAATCTTGGCGTTAGCCGAAAGTCGAGGGGCCGGTCAGGAGCGGTCTGCTGCCTGCGATGCAATCCGGCGGTCGACTTCCGCCGCCAGAGCTTTTAGCGATTCCCCGATCGCAACCGGATAGGCCGCACCCGGCTCGAGCCGGCGCAACGATTCCGGCAGTAATTCAAGCTCGCGCTGGGCGTGGCGCCTGATGTCGTCGAGCGACGGTGCCGGTAGCACGCGCTGGCCGTTCTGCATCACGAGGCGAAGGAGCGGCTCGCCGCTCTGCGTGTCGCCTTCCAGCGAAAGAAGGTCGCCGGCCATGCGACCATCGGGGCCGTAGCGCCGCCACACCTGCTTGCGCCCGGGCCAGGTGATTTTGTTGGTTGCACGCTTGCGCCGCGCGATGCCAGCATATTCCTGCAATTTGTAAACGCAATCGAGCGCAGGCACGTCGGACGACGTGGTCAGGCTCGTGCCGACGCCGAGCCCATCGATCGGCGCGTTTTGCCGGGCAAACGCGGCGACCTGATCCTCGTCGAGCCCGCCGCTCGCGAAGATCGTGACATCGCGAAGTCCACCGGCATCTAAAATGCTCCGCACGCTCTGCGACAGCGCGACAAGGTCGCCGGAGTCGAGACGAACGCCGCGGATCGCGATGCCGGCGTTCTTGAGCTTTGGCGCCAGATCAACGACTTTCCGCGCGGCGGCCTCGGTGTCGTAGGTGTCGAGCAACAGCACGAGATTATCCGGCCGCGCCCGCGCGAAAGCGGCGAATGCCGTCGTTTCGTCGTCGAAAGACTCGATGAAGGAATGCGCCATCGTGCCGTAGATCGGGATGCCGAATTCCCGACCGGCCAGCACCGTTGCAGTGCCGGCGAAGCCTGTAATGTAACTCGCCCGCGCCGCCATGAGGCCGGCCTCGGCGCCGTGCGCGCGGCGCATTCCGAAATCGACCAGCACCTTGTTCGGCGCCGCGAGTATGACGCGCGCGGCCTTGGCGGCGATCAGCGTCTGAAAATGCAAGATGTTGATCAGCCGCGACTCGGCGAATTGCGCCTGCGGCAGCGACGCGGTCACACGCAGAATCGGCTCGTTGGCGAAAAACACCGTGCCTTCGGGCATGGCGTGCACGTCGCCGATAAAGCGGAACGCGGCGAGATAATCGAGCAAGTTTTGCCGGAATCGCCCGCTGTCCTTGAGCCAGGCGATCTCTGCAGGGGAAAAGCGCAGATTCTCGAGGAAATCGAGCGCCTGTTCCAATCCGGCGGCGAGGAGAAAACCGCGGCGCGCCGGCAGGTTACGGAAAGAAAGCTCGAAAACGGCGGTGGCCGTCGAGCCATGGTCCAGATACGCCTGGATCATGTTGATCTGGTACAGGTCGGTCAGTAGCGCGCTAACACGATCCTTCTCCATCATCGCCGCTTACGCTTTGCAGGGCTGAGCAAGCAACTAGTGCACCCCATACCGAGCGAATTGCTCCACGATAATCGTGTCCGCGCTCTTTGCTGCCGCAATATCGGCGTTACCGCCAGCGACGTCACCCTTTTTCAGCTTGGCAAATCCTCGCCCATACCGCGCACTTGCCGATTTTCGATCTAACCGAAGCGCTGCATCGTAATCGGCGATCGCCTGGTTCCATTGGCCCAATTTAAGATAGGCAAGCGCGCCCAATCAAGCAGCGGGCCGCCGCGGTCGAAGAAGGCGCGGCGATTGGCGACGCCGGTCAAAGAATTGGTCAGCGCCGCTTTCTTCTGCTCCAATTCCGCCCGCTCTTTCGACATGGCGACACGCAGAAACGGCAAGCTGACGGTTACGAACAGCGCCTCGAAAGCCATCACGGTAACGACCGCGCCATACGCCTGACCGCTGGCGGCGGAAAACGCCAACGCGTGCGCGAACGGTATGCGCGCGAGGAGAAAGACAGGCATGGCGGCAACCAGCGCCAATGTCGCCCAGCGCGAAAGCAGATCGCGATCGCGCGCGTCCCGAAGCTCGCACGCCGCAGAGAACGCATAGGTCGCCGCGATGGCGAACACCAGGTCAACCCGATTGCGCAAAGGCCTCGAACTGACAGGCACAATCCAGATCGCCGCGCCCGCGGCCAGGACGGGAATGCGGACGCGTCGGCCTTCGAAGCTGCGCGCGCGACCCCACATGGCTCCGTAGGCGGCGCAAACGAGTGTATTGGCGGTGCAGACCCTCCAAGCCTCTGGCATGAAAGCAGGTGCCGCGAGTATGGGCCGCAGCCAGGGCGGCGATGAGGTAACCGCGCCGGCGTATTGCGATTCTGCATCCAGGCGAAGACCAGCAGCAGGCCGCCGGTGACCGACATAAAGACCGCTACCGCGAACCGTGTCGGCAGATCGATGATGAAATGGAAGGAGGCGACGGTCGGCACTGCGCTCCCCAACGCCTTCGGGAGCGGATGCAGGTGTTACTGCCACCCTATTCCTGCGGGCCGATTGCGACTTTGTCTAAAAGTGGAGAGCCGGCGCCTACGATATTTCGTGCATTCTCGCGCCGGCGGGAATGCGGGCGGGCGCGCTTTGTCGAAGTTGATTACCGGATTGCCGCTCGTGCGGAGAAGGCGGCCGGGGCGCGCTCTATTTGCCCCAGCCGAAATGATAACTCACGCCGGCGCGAACGACGTTCTGCTGCATCGAGACATTGTCGCCCGGCACGACGCTGCAGCCGGTGCAATTGAAGCTGCCGAGATCGACGCGGAGATATTCCGCCTTGGCGGTCCAGTTGCCGGGCAGTGCGATTTCGAGGCCGCCGCCGAGCGTCCAGCCGGCATTGGTGGAAGAACCGCCGGCAAGCCCGACCGTCGCGGCGCGAATGTCGCCAACGGCAAGTCCACCGGTGAGATAAGGCATGACCCGATCGAACGAATAACCGATGCGGCCGCGCACCGTGGAGAGCCAGGTATCGCTGGTGCTGCAACCGCCGGGACACCCGGCCGTGGTGCTGGTGCCGTTCAAGCCCGACCAGTCGATATCGCCCTCGATGCCGAACACCACACTGCCGAGCTGCCGGTTGTAGCCGACCGTGCCGCCGACTTGACCGCCGGCGAGACCGATCCCGGTTGCGTTGTTGCTCCAAGAGGAATGACCCCAGCCACCGCCGCCATTGGCGCCGAAATAAAAGCCGGTCCAGTTGTAGGCCTGCGTCACCTCCGCCGGAGGCGCCTTGTACAATGGCGCGAGCGAAAGATCGGCCGCGACCGCGCCATGCGCTGTCACCAGCGCACCGAACGCGAAAGCTGCGGCCAGAACTTTCTTCATTATCAATCCCAGTTTCATTAACTTATGTGGGCACAGACGGGCACCGGATCCATACGCTGCCCGGACTATTTCTACCACGCTTTTCTTACCCCCGGCTTACTGGACGGACGCCGTCACGGGGCGCCCAGCCGGCGCGTACTCTATTGATCAGAAAGGCAAAATTGCGTCCCGGCGAGGGCCGCTTATGGCCGCAGCGGGGCGGCGAAATGTCGAGCCTTATTGTTAGAAGCCGCCCGGCTCAGCGGGTCGGCCCATCGCCACGCCTTTGGACAAATATCTCGCCGAGAAATATCTCAAAATGGACGAATGTCCGAGGCGCTCATTTTTCTTCAGTGCCGCGCGGCACGCGGCAATGTCGTTGCGCCGGGCGTCGCGACGGCGACGCCCCGATGCGTCATTGCGGCGGCGCCATCACGCAAATCGCGACGAGCGGATTATTAGCGGTGTTGGCCTCGATGCCGCATGTGATCCCGCGTTCGCCGACGAATGTCGGTTGATTTCGCCCCGGGCCGCAATAGGCGCTCACCAGCACTTCGTTGCCGTTGCAGGACGCTTCGCAGTTTCCGGTCAGGCAATCCTTACGAATGACCCGCACGCTCGGACTAGGCGGTCCCTGTTCGCCTTGCGGTCCGCGAGGACCTGGCGGCCCGACCGGGCCGGGCGGCCCTGCGGCGCCGGTATCGCCCGTCGCCCCGGGCGGTCCGATCGGCCCCGGATCGCCCTTTTGGGCCTGGCCGCAGCCCGCAACTCCCAACAATAACAGCCCTACCAAGAACACCGGAATTATCGCCCGCGCAGTATGCATTTTTTTCTAACCTTTTGTCTGCGACGCCGGCGTCGGCGCCCCCCATGAGAGCAAGAAGTATCGCGTCACAATATCTCGCCGCGCGTGACAGGCAACTCGCGAACGAGCCGAAGAGGGAACGGCAGGATAGCCGGACCGGCGCGGAATGCGATATAAAAGGCTCGAGAAAAACGCCGCAAAAATGCCGGCTTTCACGGTGCTGAAGAAAGAACATGAACTGGATTTCCAACGTCGTGCGTCCGAAAATTCGCGGCATGCTCCGCCGCGAGGTGCCGGAGAATCTCTGGATCAAGTGTCCGGAGACCGGCCAGCTCGTGTTCTACAAAGACGTCGAGGCGAACCAATTCGTCATTCCCGGCTCGAACTATCACATGCCCATGAGCGCGACCGCGCGCCTCAAATCGATGTTCGACAACGAAACGTGGTTCGATATCGCGCTGCCGGAAGTGCCGGTCGATCCGCTGAAATTCCGCGATGAGCGCCGCTATGTCGATCGGCTCAAGGACGCGCGCAGCAAGACCGGCCTCAACGATGCGATGAAGCTCGGTTACGGCAAGCTCGACGGGATGGGCGTCGTGCTCGGCGTGCAGGTTTTCGATTTCATGGGCGGCTCGCTCGGCATGGCGGCGGGCGAAGCGGTCATCAAGGGTCTCGATACCGCGGTGGACAAGGGCTGTCCGTTCGTGATGTTTGCGGCCTCGGGCGGCGCCCGCATGCAGGAGGGCATCCTGTCGCTCATGCAAATGCCGCGAACCACCATCGCCGTGCAAAGACTGCGTGAGACGCGCAAGCCCTACATCGTCGTGCTCACCAACCCGACGACCGGCGGCGTCACCGCTTCTTATGCAATGCTCGGCGACGTGCACATCGCCGAGCCCGGCGCGTTGATCGGCTTCGCCGGCCCGCGCGTGATCGAACAGACCATCCGCGAGAAACTGCCGGAAGGTTTTCAGCGCGCGGAATATCTGCGCGACCACGGTATGGTCGACATGGTGGTGCATCGCCACGAATTGCGCGTCACCATCGCCCGGCTTTGCCGGCTCTTGCTGAAAGCGCCGGCCGAGGCGACGAAGCCGCGCTTCAGCCTGCCGGCGCCGGCGTGAACGCTGCAGCTTCCGGCGGAATATCGGTCGGCGCCATCCACGCGCGGTTGCTGGCGCTGCACCCCAAGCGCATCGACCTGTCGCTTCGCCGTATCGAACGCCTGCTCGCGGCGCTCGGTCATCCGGAGAGGCGATTGCCGCCGGTCATCCACGTCGCCGGAACCAACGGCAAGGGCTCGACCGTCGCGTTCGCCCGCGCCATTCTCGAAGCCGCCGGCAATCGCGTCCATGTCTACACCTCGCCCAATCTCGTCCGCCTCAACGAGCGTTTCCGCATCGGGCAAACTGGTGGCGGCAAGCTTGTCGGCGACGACGAGCTCGCTGAAGCTCTTTCCGCGTGCGAAGCCAAGAACGGCGGCATGCCGATCACGGTTTTCGAGATGGAGACGGCGGCGGCTTTTCTGCTCTTCACGCGCCACCCCGCCGACATCGTGCTCCTTGAGGTCGGGCTCGGCGGCCGGCTCGACGCCACCAATGTCGTCGACAGGCCGCTGGCCAGCGTGATC
This sequence comes from uncultured Alphaproteobacteria bacterium, assembly GCA_963847785.1. Lineage (GTDB taxonomy): Bacteria > Pseudomonadota > Alphaproteobacteria > Rhizobiales > Xanthobacteraceae > BOG-931. The sequence goes on along the minus strand of CAWKBE010000026.1, from coordinate 274,820 downwards.
ACGCGCGTGTCGCTCGACCATCGCGACTTTCTCGGCGATACGATCGAGGCCGTCGCCGCGGAGAAAGCCGGCATCATCAAAGCCGGCGTCACCGCGGTGGTCGCCAGCCAGGCGCGCGAGGCGCTTTCGGTCATCGAGCGCCAAGCGGCGCGGGTCAAAGCGCATCTGCGCATCGCCGGCGAAGACTGGACCGCGACCGAGGAGCGCGGCCGCCTGGTCTATCAGGACGATGACGGGTTGCTCGATCTGCCGGCGCCGAAACTCTACGGGCGCCATCAATTCGAGAATGCCGGCGCGGCAATCGCGGCTTTGCGCGCAAGCGGCCTGAAACTGCCGGCGCCTTCCTTCGAGGCCGGCATGATCGGCGTCGACTGGCCGGCGCGCATGCAACGCCTGTCACAGGGACGGCTTGTCGAGCTGATGCCGCCCGAGAGCGAACTTTGGCTTGACGGCGGCCACAATGCCGATGGCGGCCGTGCCATCGCCGCTGCGCTCGCCGATCTGGAGGAGCGTGTGTCGCGGCCCCTGGTGTTGATCGTCGGCATGTTGTCGACCAAGGACTCCGAAGGCTTTCTGCGCAATTTTTCCGGCCTCGCGCGCCGCGTCATCGCCGTGCCGATCCATCAGGACAAGGCGGTGTCCGCCGTCGCGTTGGCCGACATCGCGCAAGGCATCGGCATCCCGGCCTTCGCCCGCGACGATGTGGACGGCGCGCTCGACAGCGCCGGCAAACTCGACCTTGAGCCCGCGCCGCGCGTTCTGATCACTGGGTCGCTCTACCTGGCCGGCGAAGTATTGGCCGCCAACGGCACGCCGCCGGAGTGATGAGCGATCGTCATTGCGAGCCAACGGGTCCGGCCCATGACAGGCTCCGCGAAGCAAATCTGCGGACGGCCTCACTGCTTGACGATATTCCGCATCTCCTCCAGCCGACCGGCGAGGAAGGCGCGCATATTGCCGATGATCAGCGGCATGATGAGATCTTCATACTCGCTGGTGTAGCCGCCGAGATGCGGCGTGATGAAGACACTCGGCAAATCCCAGAATGGACTGTCCGCCGGCAGCGGCTCGGTCTGAAAAACATCGAGGCCGGCGCCGGCGATTTTGCCGTCGCGCAGCGCGGTTACCAGCGCCGTTTCGTCGACCGTCTGCCCGCGCCCCGCGCTGATGTAATAGGCCGAAGGCTTCATCGCGGCAAACACCGCGGCGTTGAACAAAAGCACATTGTCGGCGGTCGCCGGCAGAACGTTGATCAGAAAATCGGCGCGGCCGGCGGCCTCCTGCAGCCGCGCGGTCGGCATGGTTTCATCAAAACCCTCGACCGCGCGCGGCGTACGCGTGAGGCCGACGACATGCATGCCGAACGCCTGCAGCAATCGGCCGATCGCGCTGCCGACAACGCCGACTCCGACGATGATTGCGGTCTTGCCGCTGAAAAGACGGTACGGCCGGCGGTCCCAGACATGCACCTTCTGATCCTCGACCAGTCGCGCCACGCCGCGGCTCACGCCCATCATCAGATAGACGACCGTCTCGCGCATCGGCGCGCCGTGAATGCCGCGCCCGCTGGTAAGCAGGACCTCGGGCCGCAGCGACGGATACCGAAACAAATGATCGACGCCGGTCGCCAGGCACTGAATCCATTGCAAGTTCTTCGCGTCGCGGAAAAACTCGTCCTTTAGACCCATGGCGAAGGAGATGAGCACATTGGCAGCGGCGGCATCGGCCGGCAATGCGGCGGGATGGCGCGCGAGCAAAAATTGCAGCGCCGGAAATTCCGCTTGCAACCGTTGGCGATAGATTTCGGCATGCCCGTCGACGACGAGGACTTTGGCGGTCATTGAAGAAATTCTCTGGAAGCGGTCTTTGGATGCATTATCGGCGGCGGCCGGCACGAAGATTTCCGCCGTCAAAGATACTTACAACCCGGCCGGAAACGGAGTGCAAGAGCACCGATCGCAGCGTTTGGCCGGCCATCCCGGGCAAATTGACGGTCGGTGCCAAACCGGTATTGTCCTTGGCAAAATAACTCTCGGCTGAATGCATTCGGCCCGGGCGAGGACGACGGGGGAGACGAATGGTTCAGGAGTTTCCCAAGGAGCGCGAGGCCAAGCGGAAATTCCTGCTCGAAGCCGTCGAACACATCGGGCCGACACTGCAGGCGTCCGCAGCCAGGAGCGAAGAGCTGACGACGCTCGCGCCGGAGGCGGTGCAGGCGCTGCGCGAAGCCGGCATGTTCCGGCTCAAGCTTCCAGCCGCCGTCGGCGGCGCCGAGGCCGATCCGCTGACCGAGATGCTGGTCCTCGAAGCGATCGCCTATCACGACTTCACCAGCGCGTGGTGCACGATGGTCGGCACCACGGGCATTGCGTCGCTTGGCGCCTTCCTGCCGCAGGCGGGCCTCGATATCGTCTTCGCCGACGGCCAAATCCCGACCGCGTCGATCTCGTTCTTCCCCGCCGGCCGCGCGGTGCGCGAGCCCGGAGGCTACCGGCTCAGCGGGCGCTGGCGCTTCAACAGCGGCATCCGCCATTCCGAATGGGTCGTCGGCGGAACGGTCGTCGAAGGCACCGAGGCCGAGAATGGCGGCCGCCCGATCGTGATGTTCTCCGCGATGCCGGCAAAAGACGTCACGCTCTACGACAATTGGGGTGGCGTCGTGGGATTGCGGGGCACCGGCAGCGTCGACTGCTCGGTCGAGAACTACCATCTACCCGAACACTTCACCTTCGTCTGGGATCTGCTGAAGCCAAAACCGCGGCGCGGCGGTCCGTCGTATTTGCTGCCGCCGTTCAGCTATGTCGCCAAGGAGCACGGCAGCGTCGCGATCGGCGCGGCGCGCCGCGCGCTCGACGAATTGATCAAGATCGCCACGACCACGCGCGGCACCTTCCGCTCGTCAAAGCTCGACGAGCGGCAGATTTTCCACCGGCAACTCGCGGAGGCCGACCTGAAACTGCGAGCGGCGCGGGCGCTGATACACGAGCGCTACGGGCGATTGTGGGAAAAGGTCAATGCCGGCGGATTGCCCGACGGCCCCGACATCGCCGATGTGCGTGCCATCGGCCTGCACGCCACCGACGTCGCCGTCGCGATCGCAACCGTGGCGTTTCACTTCTCCGGCAATACGGGGCTGCACCACCCGCACGTCCTCGGGCGCCTGCTGCGCGACCTCAATACCGCCGGCATTCATCAGGTGATGAGCGATACGGCCTACGAAAACCACGGCAAGTTTTTGCTCGGGCTTCCCGCCGATCCGCTGGCATAGAGCATGATCCGGAAAAAAGCGTCGCGGTGGCTCTAGCGATGCCTCTGGGGCGCGCAGCTTTCTGTAGGGGGAGCCCCCGAGGCATAGGTACAACGACCGAGGTGGTGTATTGTCCTGAATTGTTTCGAAGTTTGCCAGTGGCTAAGCGCGAGATGACGGGCAAGCACCGCGGCGATGACCCCGGCTATACGGGTTGCCTATTCGATCGGCTTCGGGACGAGTTTGAGCCGCAGCAGCTCTTCTTAGATGTCCACAGTATCGCTCCCGGCCTCGACTTTGTGCGCGTTGTGGGCGAGCGAGTTGCCGAATGCGATGTACTGCTGGCTGTAATCGGCAAAAACTGGATCGATGCACGGACGGGGCGGGCAACTGTCGGCTCGACAATCCCAGCGATTTCTGTCCGCGTCGAGATCGTATCGGACTGAGCCAAGGTAAGAGGGTGATTCCAGTGCTCGTGGGCGAGGCGCCCCCACCTACAGCATGATTCGAAAAAGTGGAAAAAAGGCCATGCTCCATTCAATGTAATGCGCTAGGGCGCCATGTCATGCGCTAGAGCGCCGGCAGCCGCAATTCGCGGACGGCATTCCTAAACGCGATGTTCTCGCGCACCGGTTCGGGAAGCGGCGTCTCGTCAAGAAATTCGCCGGCTTCCGCCACCTGCTCGAACGGATAATCGGCGGCGAACATGACGCGGTCGCAGCCGAGCGCCGCGATCGTGCAGTCGAGCGGCTCGGCCGCGCACATGCCCGACGTGGTCACCACGATATTGCGTTTGATGTAGTCGGACGGCTTCTTTTGCAGTTTCACGCCGTAGAGCTTGGCGCGGCTATCGAAGCGCCAGAGCAGGAATGGCAGCGTCTCGCCGAGGTGGCCGAGCGCCAGCCGTGCCCGCGGGAAGCGATCGAACGTGCCGGAGAACACGAGCCGCAGCGCGTGCGAGCCGGTTTCGAAGCCCCACTCCCAGGTGGCGCGGCGCAGCCCTTCGACGCCGGCCAGCGCCGGCGACGGAGCCACCGGATCGGTCGGATGGATATAGACCGTCGCGTCGAGCGCCTCGGCCCGCTCCCAGAACGGATACAGCGAGGGATGATCGAGGTATTGGCCGTTGGTATGTCCGTTGATCATGACGCCGGCGAACTTCAATTCGCGCATGCAGCGTTCCAGTTCGTTGGCCGCGCCGCGCGGATCCTGCATGGGCAGATGGCCAAACCCGGAATAGCGATCCGGCTGTTTGGCAATCTCGCCCGCGAGGAAGTCGTTGGCCTCGGCCGCGCGGCGCCGCGCTGTCCCGCCATCGCGCTCATTTTGAACGCCCGGTCCGGCGATGGAGAGGACGGAACGCGCGATATCCACGCCATCCATGGCCGCAAGCCGCATCTCGCCGAAATCCGTCAGGCGCGCGAACAAGTCCTTTGCCACTTTCGGATCGACGCCACTGACGGTCGGCAGCCAATATTCGTCCAGGCCGGGACACAAAAAATGCTCTTCGAGCGCGATCTTCCGTGTCATGTGTCTGCCTGCCCGCGTTCAACTTTGGGGTATCTTGCTGTACCGCATGTTGGCGATCCTGTATCAAAGGGTAAACTACGCAGCAAGAATGCGCTCGACGGGCAGGGACGAAAGCAGCAAGAACGCGCTCGATGGGCAGGGACGAAACATGAAGGCAGTCGGCGGGCGGGCTTTTAGCAACAAGATCGAAACCAAAGGACAATCGCAAAGCCAGGTGCAGGTGATCGCGCGGGCGGCATCGATCTTGCGCGCTCTCGAGGACGAAGCGGCCGGCTTGAGCCTCGGCCAGATCGCGCAGCGCGTGAACCTGGCGCGTTCGACGGTGCAGCGCATCGTCGCCGCGCTCGAAGCGGAGAAATTTCTGATTGCCGCTTCGCCGAACGGCCGGGTGCGGCTCGGACCGACCATCCTGCGGCTTGCCGCCTCGGCGCGTACGGATTTCGTTGCCGTGGCGCGGCCCTATCTCATGCAGCTCTCGAGCGAACTCAAGGAGACCGTCGATCTCTCCGTGGTCAAGGAGGATCACCTGGTGTTCATCGATCAGGTGATCGGCTCGCAGCGGCTGCGTACGGTGTCCGCGGTCGGCGAGACGTTTCCGCTCTATTGCACCGCGAACGGCAAGGCGTATCTCGCCGGTCTCGGCGACGCGGCAATCGCGGGCCTCATCGGCACGCGCTACGAGCAGCGCACGCCGCGCACGCTGACGCGGCTCGACGATTTGCTGCAGGATCTGAAAAACGTGCGCAAGACCGGCGTCGCCATCGACCGCGAGGAGCATGCGCTCGGCATTTGCGCCGCGGGCGTCGTCACCCGCGACCCGGTCGGCAACGTCGTGGCCATCTCGGTGCCGGTGCCGGCGCAGCGTTTCTATAAGCATCAGCGGCAGATCGTGGCGCGGCTGCGCGCCACCAAGGAGGCGCTGGAGCGGCACCTGTTGGCGGAAGCGGCCTGAAAGCCCGCAGGGCCGGAGCAGCTTGTCTCGCCGGCCGGAATTCGATACAGATGTACCATATCCCGGTACACCGCCGGGAGTTGAAAGGTCCGAAAGTCGCGTGCAAGCCGGCGAGGACCGGAGGAGACGCGGAGGCTAAGGTGGCAAAGAAGATTCGCGGCGTTTCGTTCGAGGAGAACGAGAACAACGCGATGGGACTTTCCTTCTACAATCTGTCCCATCGTTTCGGGTACCAGTCGCCGAACTGGCCCTATTTCGAAGACGTCAAGATCGAGCGCATCCATTACATGGCGAAGTCGGGCGTGCTGTCGCAGCGCATCACCACGAGCATGCACAACACCACGCATATCGACGCGCCGGCGCACGTGATCCAGGGCACGCCGTTCATCGACGAAGTGCCTCTGCCGCATTTCTTCGGCTCCGGCATCGTCGTATCCATCCCGAAGAAAAAATGGGAGCAGATCACCTATGATGATCTGGAAAAGGCCGCCGGCAAGGTGGTGCGGCCGCGGGACGTCGTGATCGTCAATACCGGCTGGCACAAGAAGTACGAGGACAGCGAAGACTATTTCTGTTACGCGCCCGGCTTCGTGCCCTCAGCCGGCGAGTGGTTCGTCGAGAAGAAAGTGAAAGTCGTCGGCCATGACACCCAGGCCAACGATCATCCGCTGGCGACTGCCATCGGCCCGCAGCGCAACGGCCCGCTGCATCCGCATCTCGCCGCCGAATACAAGAAGTGGTCCGGCGGCCGCGACTGGAAGGACGACTTTCCCGAGTGGGAGCCGGTGCACCGCATCCTGTTCAGGAACGGCATCCTCGGCATCGAGAATGTCGGCGGCGATATCGACAAGGTCACCGGCAAGCGCTGCACCTTCGCGTTCTTTCCCTGGAACTGGGACCGCGGCGACGGCTGCATCATCCGCCTGGTCGCGATCGCCGATCCGAAGGGCTCCTACCGGATCGAAAAGGGGGAGAAGTTCTGATGCAGGTCAAGCGTTTCTCAGAGGCCAAGATCTACGAGGCGCCCAATCACCGCGACTTCACGGGCTTGCGGCTGTTCGGCGCCGAGGCCGGGGGCTCCAAGAGCCTGATCGTCGGCATTTCGCATTTTCTGCCAGGCGGCGGCGCGGGACCGGACGCCACGCCGCCGGAGAAGGTCTACTTCGTCTTGACCGGCGAATTGACGGTGATCGTCGACGGCAAGGAAACGGTGCTGAAGAAAAACGATTCCTGCTTCATCGGCCCGAATGAGCACCGGGAGATCGTCAATCGCACCAACGAGGTGTGCTCGATCCTAGTCGCCATCGCGCCGGCGCCGAAGTGACGCCGATCCTTTCCTCCCCCTGAGAGGGGGGCGAACGAAGTGAGCCAGTGGGAGGTTATTGTTGGCGGCTTTGTCTACGTGCAGTCCGCAGACCCCACCCCACCCTTCCCTTTTTCAGGAGGAGGGATACCAGCAACGGTGAGCGATCATGTCCGAAGACTTTTTGAAAAATCCGCTTTCGCTGTTCCACGTGCGCGGCAAGACCGCGATCGTGACCGGCGCTTCCGGTGCGTTCGGCGCCCTTGCCGCCAAGGTGCTCGCCGGTGCCGGCGCCAATGTCGTGCTCGCGGCCGGCAACGCCGCGGAAACGCAAAAGGTCGCGGACGCCTGCAAAGAGCTCGGTGGCAAGGCGGAGATCGTCGCCAAGCGGCCGAGTTCCGAGGCAAATTGCGAGGCCATCGTGAAAGCGGCGGTCGATCGCTTCGGCCGCCTTGATATTCTCGTCGTCGCCTCCGGTCTTAACAAGGTCTCCAAGATCGTCGATCAGCCGGCCGCGGACTTTCTCGAAATCATCGACGCCAATGTCACGCAGTCCTGGCTGATGGCGCGCGCCGCCGGCGGGCAGATGATCAAGCAGGGCGGCGGCGGCAAGGTCATCTTAATGTCGTCGGCGCGCGGCCTGCTCGGCCATCCCGCTGGCTACACCGCCTATTGCGCGTCGAAGTCGGCGGTCGACGGCATCACCAAGGCGCTCGGCTGCGAATGGGGCGACGCCGGCATCACCGTCAACGCCCTCGGCCCCACGGTGTTTCGCTCGCCGCTGACGCAATGGATGTTCGAGGACAACGAGCGTGCGAATACCGTGCGCAAGGGCTTTCTCACCCGAGTGCCCAAAGGCCGTCTCGGCGAGCCGGCCGATCTCGCCGGCCCGCTCCTGTTCCTCGCCTCGAAAGCGTCCGACTTCTATACCGGCCACATCCTTTACGCCGACGGCGGCTACACGGCGGGCTGAATATGGCGGCGAAAGCGCGCATTTCCGTCATCGGCGCTGGCCTTATGGGCCACGGCATCGCGCAGGTTTTCGCCGCCGCCGGCCATGAGGTGACAATCACCGATGCGGCAGCGCAAAATCTCGACACCGCCAGATCGCGCATCGCCGACAATTTGCGCGACCTCGGCGAGGACGAAAGCGCCGTCGCCCGCGTACGTCCATGCGCCGATCTCACCAACGCGGTTCGCGATGCCGACTATGTCGTCGAAGCTGTCTCCGAGGATTTGGCGGTGAAGCAAAAGCTCTTTGCCGAGATCGAACGCCACGTGCGCGCCGATGCCATCCTCGCCAGCAACACCTCCGTCATTCCCATCACCTCGATTATGCAGGGGCTTTCGCGGCGCGAGCGCGCGCTGGGAGCGCACTGGTGGAATCCGCCGTTCCTCGTGCCGCTGGTGGAGGTCATCGAAACGCAATGGACCTCGGCGCCGACGGTCGCCTGGACCATGGCGCTGCACGAAGGGGCGGGCAAAAAGCCGGCGCACGTTAAAAAGGACGTGCCCGGTTTCATCGGCAACCGGCTGCAGCACGCGCTGTGGCGCGAAGCCATTTCGCTGGTGGAACAGGGCATCTGCGACGCGCAGACGGTCGACGACGTGGTCAAGGCTTCGTTCGGCCGCCGCCTGCCCGTGCTCGGCCCGCTGGAGAACGCCGACCTCGTCGGCACCGATCTGACGCTCGCCATCCACAACATCGTGCTGCCGGCGATCGACAGCCGGCCGGAGCCCTCGCCCTATCTGAAAAAACTCGTGGCCGAGAAAAAGCTCGGTTTCAAAACCGGCGAAGGCTTTCGCACGTGGAGCCCCACCGAACGGGCGGCGTTACACGCCCGGGTGATGCAACACTTGAAGTCGATGGCGTAGCGCGTCACTGCAGCCCGGTGATCGCCAGAAAAGCTTGCTCGATCGTCGCCGTACCGGCACCGGCGACAAGCCCCGCGGAAGTAGTATCGGCGAGAATCTTGCCGCGATGGAGCACGATGACGCGATCGGCGCTGGGCACCTCGTCGCACAGATGCGTCGCCCATAGGACGGCGACCGAGCGCTCCGCGCGCAAACTCAGCATCAGCTTCAAAAGCTCGCCGCGGCTCCCCGGATCGAGGCCGACCGTTGCTTCGTCCATGAGCAGCACCCGCGGCTCGTGCAACAGCGCCCGGGCAAGCTCGACGCGGCGGCGATTGCCGCCGCTGAGTTGCGCCGCCTTGTCGTGAGCGCGTTCGGCAAGCCCGAGCCGCGCCAGCTCCTTCTCGATGCGGGCCTTCGCCACCGCACGGGGAATCCCGTGCAGTCCCGCATGAAACAAAAGATTGGCGGTCACCGTGAGCTCGAGATCGAGGGTGGGCTGCTGGAACACGATTCCGAGCATCGCCAGCGCCGGCACCGGATCGCGCCGCATATCGTGCCCCATGATCTCGATGCGGCCGGAATCGGGCACGAACAGCCCGGACAGAAGCTGGAACAGCGTGGTCTTGCCGGCGCCGTTCGGACCGAGGAGCGCGATGAATTCGCCGGCGGAAGCCGTGAAGCCGACCCCGTCGACCGCGCGAATCGCACCGTAGGTCTTGACAACATTGTCCAGGAGAAGCGCGGGCGCGCCTTCGTTCGCTGCCATTCGTTCCCCGGCTCCTTGCCCCCTCCCCTTAATAGGCTTTAGCTTGGCCGCGATGCAAACAAAGGCGAGGCGATGCGCAAGGCCGCTGTGGTCATTCTCTCGGTGCTGGCAAGCAACGCGGCGGCGGCCAAGGATACCGGGCTGATTTTCGTCAGCAACGAGAAGACCAACAACATCATTGTCATCGACTCCGCGACCTACAAGGTCGTCAAGGACATCAAGGTCGCGCGACGCCCGCGCGACATGCATTTCAACGCCGATCACAGCAAGCTTTACGTTGCCTGCGGCGACGACGACGTCATCGACATTCTCGACGTGGCGAAGCTGCAAGTGGTCGGCAAGCTGAAGACCGGGCCGAGTCCGGAAGCCTTCGGCAGCGACGAGAAGCGGGGCCGCATATACGTCTCCGACGAAGAAGGATCGTCACTCGCCGTCATCGACGTGGAAAAGAACACCATCGTGCGGGAAGTGCCGACCGGCGCCGAACCCGAAGGCGTGCTGGTCAGCGAAGACGGCAAGACCGTCTACGTCACCTCGGAAGCCGGCGACCTCGTGCACGCGGTCGACGCCGACAGCGGCAAGATCGTGCGCGATGTGGTCGTCGGCTTGCGCCCGCGCCGTCTCGCGGCGACGCCCGACGGCAAGGAGTTGTGGGTGACGGCGGAGCTCGCGGGCCAGGTGGATATCGTCGATCGCGGCAAATTCGTCGTCACCGGCAGCATCGCCTTCCTGCCGCCGGGCATGCGCAAGGCCGATGTGACGCCGGTCGGCCTCGCCATGACCAAAGACGGCAAGACCGCCTACGTGACGCTCGGCCATGCGGCCCACGTCGCGGTCGTCGACGTGCCGACCCGCAAGGTGCTCGGTTACATTCTGGTCGGCAAACGTGCATGGGGCGTCACGCTATCGCGCGACGAGGCGACGCTCTACGTCGCAAACGGCCTCGGCGACGATATCACCGTCATCGACACCAGGAGCCGCAAGGCGAAAATCTCTGTTCCGGTCGGCCGCATCCCCTACGGGATCGTCGTCGATGACTAAACTGTACCGTTGCGCGCTTGCGCTTTCACTGCTCGCCGCTGCGCCCGCCGCCGGATCGGCACAGGACGCCATCGCGCCGCCGCGGCAGCAAATAAAAATCGCCTTCGTCGAGATCGCCGAAGATCCGCGCTACGAACCGATCCGCGCCTATGAGCGCATCGTGCTCAAGACCCGCGAACACCCGTTCACCGGCGCCGAAGTCGCAATCGACGAGGCGGCGGCGCTCGCGCGTGTGCTCAAGGCGGATTTCACTCTCGATCGCATCACGGCAAAATCACCGGCCGAGGTCACACCCGCCGTGCGCGCGGCGCTCGACAGCGGTACGCATTTTTTTCTGATCGACGCGCCCGCGGAAGCCTTCAAGCCCCTCGCCGCGGCGATGGCCGGGCGCGATGCGCTCCTCCTCAACGTCTCCGAACCGGACGACGCGTTGCGCCGCGACACCTGCGCGCCGGAGCTCGTCCATGTCTATCCGAGCCGCGCGCAGCTGATGGACGGTCTCGTGCAGTTCGCCGTCTCGCGCAAATGGCGCGATCTTCTCGTTTTCGAGGGCCCCTCGGCCGTCGATACGGCGACGACGGCCGCATTCGCGCATTCGGCGCAAAAACTCGGCGCACGGATCGTCGCCAGCCAGCGTTTCAAGCCGGGCACCGACCCGCGCGACCGCGAGCAAAACGATCCGGTGCTGATGAGCGCGATCAACCGCGATTTCGACGCGGTTTTTGTCGCCGACGAGGCTTTCGATTTCGCCCGCACCGTGCCTTATCGCCTGGCGCGCCCGCGCCCGGTCATCGGCAGCATCGATCTCCAGCCTGTCGCCTGGCACTGGACCTGGGAACGCAACGGCGCGCCGCAGGTGAATTCGCGCTTCGACAGGAAGTCCGGCGGCCACCACATGGAAGGCCCCGATTGGGCCGCGTGGATGGCGGTCAAGATGATCGTGCAGGCCGTGTTGCGCACCGGCTCCGCCGATATCGCGCAGTTGCGCGCTTTCATTCTCGGCGGCCGCTTCGACGGCGACAAGGGACTGGCGATGAGCGTGCGCGCCTGGGATCATCAGCTGCGCCAGGCGATCCTGCTCGCGGCCCCCTACGAGGTCGTTGCCGACGCGCCGATCGAAGGCTTTCTGCACCGTACCGACGAACTCGATACACTGGGCGACGACGAGCCGGAGTCGTCTTGTCATTTGAACAAGTAGGACACGATGCCCCTTGCTCACATCCTGCGCGCATTGCGCGCCGTCACCATGCGGGAGCTGACGAAATTCGTGCAGCAGCGCGGCCGGCTGCTTTCGGCGCTGGTGCGGCCGCTGATCTGGCTCGGCGTGTTCGCCGCCGGCTTCTACAACGTCTTCGGCGTTTCAATCATCCCGCCGTACAAGACCTACGTCACCTATCAGGTCTACATCGTTCCCGGCCTGCTCGGCATGATCCTCCTGTTCCACGGCATGCAGTCGTCGCTGTCGATGGTCTATGACCGCGAAATGGGGGTGATGCGGTTGTTGCTCACGGCGCCGTTGCCGCGCTGGGTGCTGCTGGCGTGCAAGCTCGTGGCGGGAACGGCGCTCTCGGTCGTTACCTGCTACGTATTCCTCGCCGTCTGCGTCCTGTTCGACATTACCTTCGCGCCGGCCGACTGGCTTGCGGTGTTGCCGGCACTGATCGTTTCCGCATTGATGCTCGGTGCCCTCTGGCTGTTCCTGTCGGTCTACATCCGCCAGGTGGAGAATTTCGCCGGCGCGATGAACTTCGTGATGTTTCCGATGTTCTTTTTTTCCTCGGCGCTCTATCCGCTGTGGCGGCTGCGCGAGGGCGGCTCCGAGTTTCTCTATGACGTGTCGCTTATCAACCCGTTCACCTACGCGGTGGAGCTGATCCGCTTTGCGCTCTACGGCGCTTTCGAGCCGATCGCCGCCTCGGTCGTTACCGGCGCCACGGCGCTGTTCTTTATGCTCGCGGTGATCGGCTACGACCCGCAGCGCGGCCTGCTTCGCCGCGCCGCGCCGGCACAGCCGGCGTAACGCTTACTTGATAAACGTGCCGCTGCGCAGTTCGGTAAAGGCCTGCTGCAATTCGGCCTGCGAGTTCATCACGATCGGCCCGTACCAGGCGACCGGCTCCTTGATCGGCTTGCCGGACACCAGAATGAAGCGGATGCCCTCGGCGCCGGCCTCCACCGTCACTTCGTCGCCGGAGTCAAACAGCACCAGCGAACGATTGCCGGTCTGCTCGCGGACCAGGATCTCGTTCTGCCCGCCGGTCTTTTCGGTCAGCACGCCGAACGGCGATGACGCGCCGCGAAAATTGCCCGCGCCCTCGAACACGTAGGCGAAGGCGTGGCGTTCGAGCTCGACCGGCAGCGTCTTGCGTTTTCCCGGCGGCACCCAGACGTCGAGATAGCGCGGATCGGCGGCGACGCCCTCGACCGGGCCGGTTTTGCCCCAGAAATCGCCGCACACCACGCGCACACGCGTGCCGTCATCGTCGGTAATTTCCGGGATCTCCGGAGCCTTGATGTCCTGATAGCGCGGCGCCGTCATTTTCAGCGACGACGGCAGGTTGGCCCAGAGCTGGAAGCCGTGCATGCGGCCCTTCTCGTCGCCTTGCGGCATTTCCTGATGCATGATGCCGCGCCCGGCCGTCATCCATTGCACGTCGCCGGCACCGAGATTGCCGCGGTTGCCCAGGCTGTCGCCATGCTCGACATTTCCGGCCAGCACGTAGGTGATGGTCTCGATGCCGCGGTGCGGGTGCCAGGGGAAGCCGGCGAGATACTCGTCCGGCCGGTCGTTACGGAAATCGTCGAGCAGCAGGAACGGATCGAATTCGGTGGTGTCGCCAAAGCCAAAGGCGCGGCGCAGATGTACGCCAGCGCCCTCGATGGTGGGCTTCGAGGAGACGATGCGTTTGACGGGTCGAATGGACATGGTGGCTTCCTTGACGATCTCTATGCAGACTTCTTCGCCGGGTTTCTCCGCGAGAAGTCTATGGCGACGATCCTTTTATTCTGCAGGAAAATAAGTAACCGGTGGACGGAGGCAAGAAGGCACACAAGTGATACCGGGGGGCGGCGGTACCGATCCCAAACCGCACCGTTGCCGCTTGAGGATCAGCTCTGGTCCGGCACCACGTCGTCGAATTTGGTGTAATCGAGCAAAAACCGGCCTTGCGGCGACACACTGGTGATGTCCCGATAGCGATGGTGCCACTTGATATCGCGCCACGAATAAACGCGGCGGGCGTAGAGCTGCTGCGCGGAGCTGTCGTCGAGGCCGCCGACATTGAGCACGAGCATCGCGTCGCCTTCGGCAAGATCGGACGAAGTTGCTCCACGTAACGGACTTTCTTTGTCGATGATGTGGAACAACATCCAGCTCAGCACGAACATCGGATGGTTGGCGCGGTCGAGCTTGAGCTCGTAGAAGCGGCGGAGCTGATCGCCTTCCTTGGTGCGTTCGGCGCGAATGATCCACAGCCGCGCATTGGCCCGGGAAATCGCGTTGTGGCGGGCATTGGCCATGCGGATCATGAGGGTCTGCTTGCCGTCATGATCGGTGACGACCGCCTTGTCGGCGAAAACGAAGCGGGCGCGCGGACGCGAGAAGCGGGCAAACACAAGTCCGGTCAACACCGCGAGGAAACACATGCCGGTGAAGATTTCGACCGTGGCGACAAGATGCCCGTAGTTGGTCTGCGGATGCATGTCGCCATAACCCACCGTCGCCAGCGTCTCGATGGAGAAGTAGAACAGCTCCAGCGGATTTCGTCTTCCGACGTTGGCGACGGGCTCGTCGCCGAGATAATAGAGGCCGGCAAAGATCGCGTTGAGCGCCACAAAGATCGCGGCCGCGCCGCCGAAAAACACCGGCCAGTAAACGCTCATCGAACGATGATAGAGGTCGGTCCAGAAACCCTGATCCAAGCCCAGCGTCTCGATCTCACGGTGACCTAACCGGACGAGCTGGGATTTTCCCCGTGATGCCTTGCGCCGAAGCTTTGCCAATGCGAGGGGGGCCCTAGACCGGCGCCGTTGCTGCCGCCTTGGCCTTGAGGCGGCTGAAAACACGGCGCGCGTTACCTTCGAAAATCTTGTGCCTGTCGGCGTCGCTCAGCTTCGGCGCCTTGTCGACATAGCGCTTGGTGTCGTCGAAGTTGCATCCGGTCTTCGGGTCGATGCCCTTGACCGCGCCGACCATCTCGGAGGCAAACAGGATGTTGTCGACCGGCACCACCTCAGTGAGCAGATTGATACCCGGCTGATGATAGACGCAGGTATCGAAGAAGATGTTGTTCTTCATGATCTCGTCGAGTTCGGGGCGGCCGTTGTTCAAAGCCAGTCCGCGAAAGCGGCCCCAGTGGAACGGCACCGCGCCGCCGCCGTGCGGGATGATCAGCCTGAGCGTCGGGAAATCCTTGAATAGGTTGGAGAGGATGAGCTGCATGAATGCCATCGTATCGGCGTTGAGATAATACGATCCGGTCGTGTGCATCGCCGGATTGCAGCAGCCGGACACGTGAATCATCGCCGGCACGTCGAGCTCGACCATCTTTTCGTAGAACGGGTACCACCACTTGTCGGTGAGCGGCGGCGCGTTGAAATAACCGCCGGAGGGATCGGGATTGAGATTGCAGCCGATGAAGCCGAGCTCCTTGACGCAGCGCTCGAGCTCGCCGACCGCGTTCTTCGGCGGCACGCCCGGCGATTGCGGCAATTGGCACACGCCGATGAAGTTCTGCGGGTAGAGCGTGCAGACGCGGTGGATCAGATCGTTGCAGATCTGCGACCACTCGAGGCTGACGCTCTCGTCACCGACGTGATGCCCCATGCCGGAGGCGCGCGGCGAGAAGATTGTGAGATCGGTGCCGCGCTCGCGCTGCAGTTTGAGCTGGTTCTGCTCGATGCTTTCGCGGATCTCGTCGTCCGGCATGTTCAGCGCGGCGCGCGGCGGCATCGCCGCCTTGTTTTTAGCGTTGGCCGCCGCCGTCTGCTCCTTGCGGAAGCGATGGAGGTCTTTGGGCTCGGTGGTGTAATGGCCATGACAATCGATGATCATAACGAAATCGCTGCTCGGGTTTGACGAAAGCGATGCTACGGGGCGGTGCGCGATTGTCAAACAGGGCCGCCGCTCATATAGGTGCCTCGCGACGCCGTCACCCTGAGGTGCGAGCCGCGATGGCGGCGAGCCCCGAAGGGGACCGCATGATCCTTCGAGGCCCGGCCTTTGGCCAGGCACCTCGGGATGACGAAGACTATTGTTGGAGAAACAGGAAATGGCTGAACTTGCGCGGCTCAACGGCGTCATCCGCGCCCTCGAAGCGGGCCAGCATGCGCTGACCTGCTTTTCGCCGGCCGAAATAACCAGTGCCGTCGCCATGAGCACCTCGAAATTCGACGGCTGCGTGTTCGAGATGGAACATCAGCCGTGGGACGGTCGGCTGTTGCGCGATTGCCTGCAATACATGCTCAACCGCGCGCAGATCGCCAAGGCGGCGTCGGTTGTGCCTGCGGTGACGCCGATGGCCCGCGTGCCGGTGAACGGCATCGAGATGGCGCAATGGCAGGCCAAGCAGGCGCTCGACATGGGCTGCTACGGCATCGTGTTCCCGCACATTTCGACGGTCGAGGAAGCCGCCAACGCCGTCGGTGCCTGCCGCTATCCGAGGCTCAAGAGCGCGGCGCATTACCAACCGGCCGGCATCCGCGGCGACGGCCCGACCACGGCGGCGCGCTACTGGGGGCTCACGCAGCAGGAATACTATCAGAAGGCCGATGTCTGGCCGCTCAATCCGAAGGGCGAGATTTTCTGCATCTTGCAGATCGAGGACACGTGCGGCGTCGAGAATCTCGACGAAATCCTCAAGAGCGTGCCCGGCATCGGCTGCATCCTCATCGGCGAGGGCGACCTGTCGCAGGAGCTCGGCCATCCGCGCCAATACGAGCACAAGGTCGTGCTCGAATGGATGAAGCGCGTGGTCGATACCTGCAAGAAGCACAACGTCGTCGTTGGCCACCCGCATGTCGAGCAGGGCAACGCAGAACGCGTCGTCAAGGAAGGCTACCGCTTCCTCATGTGCGCGCCGGTGCAGAGTTTCGGCCACCTCGAAGCGGCGCGGAAGCATGCGGGGCGGGCTTAAAAGGCGGCGGCGGGAGGCAGTCATCTGCGAGACCGCACGCCGCAGCGGCGCACGATGTCAAACATGCTGTTTTCCCGCTAACGCCATGAGACAGAATTAAGGGCATTCCCGCGCACATGGCGTTGATTCCGAGAATGCTCCCGGCGGGCATTTCCAGTTGCTCCTTGCCATTGGAGACAACGACGAGAGTTTCCCGAAAGACGATGTTGTTACCGTCAAAGCTGACGGCACTGCTGTTATTCCTGCTCATCGACCTGCAACTTCTTGCCCTGATCATCAGGCCGATCGACCTCCTGCCGATCGCTTTTGCGGTGCCGCTTGCCGTCGTCTCCCGTCTGATCAGCGTCGCCGTGCCGCTTCACGCGCGAGAGCCTGCGCAACAAGGCACGCGATACCGCGGTGCTGACCTGGGCGGGATTGCGCGGCGGAATCTCGATCGCGCTCGCTTTGACGCTGCCCGACTCGCCGTGGCGGGTCGAACTCCTGGTCGCCACCTACGCCGTCGTCATCTTCACGATCGTCGTGCAAGGCCTGACTATGCCGCGCTTCGTGCGCCTCGCTTACGGGGTGAAAGAGCCCAACCTCGACCGATTACGATCGAAACAACCGCGTGTACTGGGCTTCGCCGCATGGTCACGAGATCGGCGCGAAATGCCGCGCTGCCGATCTCGTCGAGCGGCGTCGCCAGCGCGCGTGCGGCCGTCGCGGCCACGGTTTCTTCTAGCGCCGCAAGGACGCTCTGGCCGCCGGTCTGGCCGAGCGGAATATGGCTTGTGGCAGGTCGAGTAAAAATTTCGTACCGCGCTCGCCGGTCAAGGCGACGCGGCGGCGATGCCGGTCATGCGCGTCAAGCATGATCGAATCGACGGCGCTTTCGTGATGGCGGCTTTGACTTCGTGCGCGCGCTTCATGATAGCAATCCCTGGTTCTTTCTAGCGCAAGAGGCGTGCCGTCCGATAGGCGGACACATCGTTCCGCCGGTGTTGGATGCAGCGCGGCGCAACGATATGGTGCTGCCCGCGAGGGGGGATTTTCCGGGCATGACCATTCGCGGCAAGGCCTACATCGCCGGCGCCTTCGAGCATCCGACGCGGCTCGCGCCGGACACGACGGTGGCGCAGCTTCACGCCGAGGTGGCGCTCGGAGCGCTCGCCGACGCAGGCCTCACGCGGGAGGATGTGGACGGCTATTTCTGCTCCGGCGACGCGCCCGGGCCGGGCCCGGCCTCGATGGCGGAGTATATGAATCTGAAGCTTCGCCACGCCGAGTCGACCGAGCTCGGCGGCACGTCCTACATCACGCTCGCCGCGCACGCGGCCGAAGCGATTGCACTCGGAAAATGCGATGTGGCCCTGATCACGCTCGCCGGGCGGCCGCGCAGCGAGGGCATGGCGACCGGAACGGCGCCACGACCGCGCGACCCGAACCAGCCCGAGGCCGGCTGGGAAGCGTCTTACGCCATCACCACCGCCAACGGCTACGCCATGTGTGCGATGCGCCACATGTACGAATTCGGCACCACCAGCGAGCAGCTGGCCTGGGTCAAGGTCGCTGCCTCGCACCACGCGCAGCACAATCCGCACGCGATGTTGCCCGAGGTCGTGACCGTCGCCGACGTCGTGAATTCGCCGATGATCGCCGACCCACTGCACCGCCTCGATTGCTGCGTCATCAGCGACGGCGGCGGCGCGCTGGTGCTGGTTCGCCCGGAGATTGCCAAAAGGCTCAAGCGCCCAAGGGTTAAGATCATCGGTGCCGGCGAAGCGGTCAAGCACCTCACGGGCGGTACGTTCGATCTCACCGCGTCGGGCGCCGCGCGCGCCGGACCGATTGCGTTCGCCGAAGCCGGCGTCACTCCCGCCGATATCAAATACGCCTCGATCTACGACAGCTTCACCATCACCGTCATCATCCAGCTCGAAGACCTCGGCTTCTGCGCCAAGGGCGCCGGGGGAAAATTCGTCGCCGACGGCAATCTGATCTCGGGGGTCGGCAAGCTTCCGTTCAACACCGACGGCGGCGGGCTGTGCAACAACCATCCCGCCAATCGTGGCAGCATGACCAAGGTGATCGAGGCGGTACGGCAATTGCGCGGCGAAGCGCATCCGGCGGTACAGGTCAAGAATTGCGATTTGGCGCTGGCGCAAGGCACCGGCTTTCAACTTGCCACGCGCCACGGCAGCGCCACGCTGATCATGGAACGGGAGTAAGAAGCCGATGCCGCGCAAGATAACGCCGCCGGTCGTCACCGCCGAAACCAGGACCTTCTGGGACGCAGCGCGCGAGGGCCGCTTCCTGATCCCGGTATGCACGGCCTGCGGCAAGGCGCACTGGTACCCGCGGGCCATCTGCCCGTTTTGTGCCAGCGACAAAGTGGAATGGCGCGCGGGTTCGGGCAAAGGCACGATCTACACCTTCAGCCCGATGCGGCGCGTCGAGGAACCCTACGTCATCGCCCATGTGACTCTCGCCGAGGGGCCGACCATGTTGACGAATATCGTCGATTGCGACCCCGACAAGCTCGCCATCGGCCACCCGGTCACGATCGTGTTCCAGGAAACCGAGAACGGGCCGCCGGTGCCGATGTTTAGGCCGGCCTGAGTCGGGTTGAAACGGCGGGCGTTCCGGATACATTGCCGCGCACAAGCAAAAGGAACCAGCTCGATGCGCTTTGGTCTGTTCGGCAGCGCCACCGCCCGCCGCGGCGGACCCGATGCGGATTCGGGTCTCGGCTATAAACAATTCGTCGACTACAACATCGAGGCCGAGGCTCTCGGCTATCACTCGACGTTCCTGGTCGAGCATCACTTCACCGGCGCCGGGCAGGTTTCTGCGAGCCTTTCGCTCCTCACCTGGCTGGCGGCGAAAACGCGGACCCTGCGGCTCGGCACGGCCGTGCTGGTACTGCCCTGGCACAATCCGGTCCTGCTTGCCGAGCAGGCGGCCACCCTCGATCTGCTCTCCGGCGGGCGGCTCGATTTCGGCGTCGGCAAGGGCTACCGGCACAACGAATTCGCCGGCTTCTGCATACCGATCGAGGAAGCCGACGCCCGGTTCAAGGAATGTCTCGATGTCGTGGTGAAATCCTGGACGGCGAAGGAGCGTTTTTCCCACCACGGCAAGTACTGGAACTTCGCCGACATCGTCGTCGAGCCGCCGACGGCGCAAAAGCCGCATCCGCCGATGTGGATGGCGGCCGGCAGTCCGCCTTCGATCCGTCAGGTCGCCGAGCGCGGCTATAATCTTCTGCTCGACCAGTTCGCTTCGCTGGACGCGATCGGTGAACGCATCGCCTGCTTCAAGGCGGAGGTGGAACAGCGGGGCCGCGCTTTCAATCCGCTCGAAGTCGGCGTCGCTCGCGCCTTCTATGTGGCGAAGGACAAGGCCGACAAGGAGGCCGCGCTCGAGCAGCGGCTCGCCGCGCAGCGCCACTTCGCGGCTTTGTCCAAATCCGCCGACGGCACCCAAAGCAAGGCCAGCATCATGGCGTTCTCCGACACCCGCGAGGCGAGCGAGGAAGCGGCCCTCTACGGAACGCCGGACGAGATCGCGATCAAGCTCGAACGTCTGAAAAAACTCGGCGCCGACTATGTTCTCCTAAACGGCGGCGGGCTAGCGCACGAAAGCCTGCGCCGCTTCGCGCGCGAACTGATGTCGGCATTCGCCGGCGAGCGCATGCGTGACGCCGGATAGCGTATAGTCACGGCGCGATGATCAACAAAATCGTGCAAAGCATCGCGGACGCGATGGTGGGTATCCGCGACGGCGCCGTCGTGCTGGTCGGCGGTTTCGGCAGCATCGGCCAGCCGAACGCGCTGATCTACGGCCTCATCGACCAGGGCGCGAAAGATTTGACCGTCGTTGCCAACAATGCCGGCGTCGGTCACATCGGCCTGGCGCGCCTCATGGAGGTAGGGCGGGTGCGCAAGATCATCTGCTCGTACCCGCGCACGACCGATCCGGTAGTGTTCGAGGAGCTTTACCGCACCGGCCGCATCGAGCTCGAAGTCATGCCGCAGGGCACGATGGCCGAGCGCATGCGCGCCGCCGGCGCCGGCATTCCGGCCTTCTATACGCCTACTTCGGTGGGAACCCTGCTGGCGAAGGGCAAGGAAGTGCGGGAGTTTTCCGGCCGCCAATACGTGCTCGAGGAGGCGTTCTCCGGCGACGTGGCGCTGATCGAAGCCTGGGAGGCGGACCGCTGGGGCAATCTGACCTACAAGTCGTCGGCGCGGAATTTCAATCCGATCATGGCGACGGCCGCAAAGTTGACGATCGCGCAGGCGCAGCACATCGTGGAGTTGGGCGCGCTCGATCCCGAGCATGTCGGCACGCCCGGAATCTTCGTCAATCGCGTGGTGCACGTGCCCTACGGCGAGCCGACGGTAACGTGAGGAGATCGACATGAGGAGGCCCGCGTGAAAGCGAACGCGAAGGCGCTGGCGTCCTGCAAGCCTTGGGGGCGCGAAGAGATCGCGGCGCGCGCCGCGCGCGACATTCCGGAAGGCTTCTATGTCAATCTCGGCATCGGCATACCGGTATTGGTGGCGAACTATATCCCGCAAGAACGCGAGGTCGTTCTGCATTCCGAGAACGGCATTCTCGGCATGGGCCCGGCGCCGGAGGAGGGCAAGATCAACCGCTGGCTGATCAACGCCAGCAAGAAGTACGTGACGCTTCGTCCGGGCGGGTCTTACACCCATCATGCCGACAGCTTCGCCATCATCCGCGGCGGCCATCTCGATCTCTGCGTGCTCGGCGCTTTCCAGGTCGCCGAAAACGGCGATTTCGCTAATTGGTCGAAATCCGACGCGGACATGCCATCCGTCGGCGGCGCCATGGATCTCGCGGTCGGCGCCAAAGCGGTCTGGCTCCTGATGGAGCACACGACGAAAAGCGGCGAGAGCAAGTTGATGCACCGCTGCACCTACCCGCTCACCGCGATCGGCGCCGCCAAGCGCGTTTACACCGACCTTGCCGTCGTCGACGTCACTGCCGACGGCTTTGTCGTGCGCGACATGGCACCGGGCCTTACATTCGAAGCGTTGCAAGACGTGACCGCCGCGCCGCTAAGAATGGCGAATTAGGGAATGCACGCGCCGATCGTGCAGTGCAGCGGCCGATATTTGAAGATCAGGTCCGCTTTGCCCCCGAAAGCGGCGGGATCCCGAAAAGTGGAAGCCGGTTTTCGGAAAAGATCGTGCTCCAATCAAACGTTCAGACCATGATCCGATTCTCCTGCCTTGTCGGCTTGGGTCGCCACTATCGTCGAAATTGTCGGCGGCTTGGCTATTCTCGTGGGTTTCAAGGCGCGATGGGCCGCGGGCGTGCTCGCCCTATGGTGCCTGTTCACCGGTTTCGGCTTTCATCTGCCGGCCGGGATCCGGAAAACACGAGCAATTTTTTCAAGAACCTAACGATGGCTGCCGGCTTCCTGTACGTGGTGGCGTACGGCGCCGGCGCGATGAGCGTCGACGCATCGATGAGCTCGGGCAAAGCGTAGAACTGCCAATGTGGGACGAAGACAACAAAGCGATCCCGTGCGAAACAGGACATCTAAGCCGCGCAAGCGGAAAAGCCCACGAGATGCCGTGCGTTGAAAGTTCGCGCTCCAGTTTTGCCAACAGGCCGGTCCCGACAACCGCCCCTAATCTTTCGCGGCAAATAATAGGCGCTATGATGCGCCTCGGGAATGCAGGGGGAAACTGTGAAGCGGGTTGCAATTGTCACCGGGGCAGCCCGCGGCATCGGCGAGGCGACCGCCCGCGCGCTTGCACGCGATGGCTTTGCGGTCGCCGTGGCCGATCTCGATATTGGCGGCGCGCGCCGTGTGGCCGAGACGCTTACCGGCGACGGCCATGGCGCTTTCCAGGTCGACGTCGTGGAGGAGCGCTCGGTCGAGGACTTGTTTGCGGAGGTGGAATCGAAGCTCGGTCCTGTTGCGGTGCTCGCTTGCGTCGCCGGCGGGCCGTTTCTGACGCCGGGACGGCGGCCGAGCATCGTCGAAACCATGACCGAGAACTGGGTGCAAACCGAAGCGTTGAATTCCCGCGGCCCGTTTCTCTGCATTCGCGCGATGCTGCGGCGTCGCAAGGACAAACCCGTCGCCGACGGCCGCATCGTCACCGTGTCGTCGATGTCCGGCATCACGCCCGAGAGCCCGACTGGTCCCGCTTACTCCGCCGCGAAGGCGGCGGTCCTGCATCTCACGCGCGTTACCGCCCTCGAGGCGGCGCCCATGGGCATCACCGCCAATATCGTCGCGCCCGGACTGATCGATACGCCGGCCGTGCGCGGCGATCTGACCGCGGCGCAGATCGAGGCGGCGCGGCAGGCCATTCCCATCGGCCGGCTGGGGAAGCCGGAA
Organism: uncultured Alphaproteobacteria bacterium; assembly: GCA_963847785.1. Lineage (GTDB taxonomy): Bacteria > Pseudomonadota > Alphaproteobacteria > Rhizobiales > Xanthobacteraceae > BOG-931. The sequence goes on along the minus strand of CAWKBE010000026.1, from coordinate 251,623 downwards.
GACATCGCTGAGACGATCGCTTTCCTCGCGTCCCCCCGCGCCGGCTACATTACCGGCGCCGTCATCGAGGCGAATGGCGGCCGTCAACCGCCGTGAGATCGTTTTTCGCCGACGGCCGCGTCGTCGGGCGGTTGCGCGTTATTGCGCCGCTGCCGCCGGCGCCGCAGCACCCGGCTTGTTTGCCGCAGCCGCCTTAGCGGCCTTGCGCGGCTTTTTCTTCGGCACGTCGGCCGCCGGTTTTTCGCCGGCCGTCTTTGCGTCCGCTTTCTCGTCCGCTGGCTTCGCGGCCGCAGTCTTTCCCTCAGCTTTTCTCTTGTGGTGGGGAGCGGCCGTCTCGATCGCGCTGAGGTTGGCAAGCTCCGCCGCCGTACGCGTCGGCCCAGTATAGACCACTGTTGGCGTTATCGCGCCGAAGTCGGAAAGCAGCGCCGCGCCCTTCGGCGTCGGTGCGCGCAGGCTCGACAATAGCGCCGAGAATGGCGTGTTCACATTGGCGCCGTTCTCGGCGGCGGCGTCCATGTCTTCGTCCTCGGTCGCCGGCCGCTTGCGATGCGGTCCGCAAGTCTGATCATGCAGGTTCGGTGGGTCGGCGTTGATCGGCGTCAGCGCATTGACGGTTCCGAGCGCCGGCGTGAGCCAGCCCAGCGGATTTTGCGTAAACCCGCTTTCCAGAAGCTCCGCCGCCTTCACCGCGCGCGCCGCTCCCGACGGCGAGCCGAGCACAACCGCGATCAGCTGCCGGCCGTTCCGCGTCGCGGTGGCGACGAGATTGAAGCCGGATGCGCAGATGAAGCCGGTCTTCATGCCGTCGGCGCCGGGATAGCGGCCGAGGAGCGTATTGTAGTTGCGGACAATCCGCCTGCCCCACTTGATCGCCGGGATATGCCAATAAAAATTGTATTCGGGAAAATCGTGGATCAGCGCGCGCGCCAGGACGGCGAGGTCGCGTGCCGAGGTGATCTGGCCGTCGGCCGGCAGCCCGTTGGGGTTGACGAAATTCGATTGCGACATGCCAAGGCGATGCGCCGTATTCGTCATGTCCTCCGCGAAATTCTCGATCGAACCGTCGACACCCTCGGCGAGCAGAACCGCCATGTCGTTCGCCGACTTCACCATCATCATCTTCAGCGCATTGTCGACGGTCACCTGGGTACCGACCGGGAAACCCATCTTGGTCGGCGACTGCGCCAGCGCGTTGCGCGAGACCGTGAACAGCGTGTCGAAGGTGATGCGCCCCTGCTTCACCGCTTGCAGCGTGACGTACATGGTCATCAGCTTCGTCACCGAGGCCGGGTACCACGGATAGGTCGCGTTTTCCGCGCGCAGCACCTTCCCGGTATCGGCTTCGACCAGAATCGACGCGCCGGCGTGAGCCGGCGCCGCGGTCATGTCTACAGCGAACGCGGAGCCGAGGGCGATGCCGAGCGTCAGCGCCCGAAAAAACTGCGAATGATGCACGTGTCGCGGTCCGTTCCGTTGGTCGGGCACCTGGAGTCTCCTTGGGCTCGGCCCGAGGATCCGACAAGGCCGCGATTGGTTCACGAAAGGTTCCGGAAGCCCACCAGTGTGGTGGATTTGAAGTTCTACGATCCAACGCCAACTCGCATAGGAACTTCAAATCCAAAACCACACTAGAATCATAAATTTGCTAGTGTCCTTTTGATACCGAAATTCGCATCAGAGGTTCGACAAATACTTGCGAGTTTCGGAAGCGCGGCACTAGGCGCACTATCTAAACCAAACCGACGCTCGAACGCAAAGCCAAATCCCGGTATCATTGCTGTCGATATCGGTTCGCCGCACTGGCTAAGCCAAGGAAAAGCGACCAAAATTCGGCAGAGGAAACGGTCATGACCGCTTGCATCGTGGGATGGGCGCACACGCCGTTCGGCAAACTCGCCGGCGAGACCGTCGAGAGCCTGATCGTGAAGGTCGCGGGCGAAGCGCTCGCCGACGCCGGCATCGCAGCCAAGGATGTCGACGAGATCGTGCTCGGCCATTTCAACGCCGGCTTCTCGGCGCAGGATTTCACCGCGTCGCTGGTGCTGCAGGCCTCACCCGATCTGCGTTTTAAGCGCGCAACGCGCGTGGAGAATGCCTGCGCGACCGGCTCCGCCGCCGTGCATCAGGGACTGAAAGCGATCGCCGCGGGCTCGGCGCGCATCGTGCTCGTCGTCGGCGTCGAGCAAATGACGACGACGCCCGCCCCCGAGATCGGCCGCAATCTGCTCAAGGCCTCCTACGTGCGCGAGGAAGCCGATATCGACGGCGGCTTCGCCGGGATCTTCGGCAAGATCGCGGGGCTTTATTTCCAGCGCTGGGGCGACCAGTCGGATGCGCTCGCGCGCATCGCCGCCAAGAACCACAAAAACGGCGTCGACAATCCCTTCGCGCAGATACGGAAGGACTTCGGATACGAATTCTGCCGCGAAGAGAGCGAGAAAAATCCGCGCGTCGCCGGGCCGCTCAAGCGCACCGACTGCTCGCTGGTTTCCGACGGCGCGGCGGCCCTCATTCTCGCCGACGTCGAGACCGCGCTAAAGATGAAAAAGGCGATCGTGTTCCGCGCCGCCGAGCACGTGCAGGATTTTTTGCCGCTGTCGCGGCGCGACATTCTCAAGTTTGAAGGCTGCGCGGTCGCCTGGCAGCGCGGGCTGGCGGCGGCCGGCATCGCGCTTCCCGATCTTTCCTTCGCCGAGGTACACGACTGCTTCACCATTGCCGAATTGATCGAATACGAAGCGATGGGGCTCGCGCCGGAGGGTCAGGGCGCACGCGTCGTCGCCGAAGGGATCGTCGCCAAGAACGGCAAGTTGCCGATCAATCCCTCCGGTGGGCTGAAAGCAAAAGGCCATCCGATCGGCGCCACCGGCGTGTCGATGCACGCGATCGCCGCGATGCAGCTCACCGGCACCGCCGGCGACATGCAGGTCAAGAACGCGCAGCTCGGCGGCATCTTCAACATGGGCGGTGCGGCGGTCGCCAATTACGTGAGCATTCTCGAACGCCTGCGCTGAGGCGGCGCATTCAACGTTTTTGTTCCTTCCATCGAACTTACGCCGGTGCGACCCTGTTGCGATCGATCGCGCAACATGAAAATATTATCGTGGTTGTCGACGAACCAGTAATGTCGCGAAAATGTCATTAGCGCAGACGATCGCCGCTGAGATACGGGCCACACGTCATGATCCTAGGTATGTCAATTCCGGCATTCACCCTTTTGCACGTCATTATCACCCTGATCGCCATTGCTAGCGGACTGATCGTCGTCGGCGGCATGTTCGCTTCGCACAGATTGCCCGGTACGACCGCCGTGTTTCTGCTGACCACGGTTCTGACCAGCGTGACGGGCTTTCTATTTCCAATACGCGGCTTCACGCCGGGACTAGGCGTCGGGATCGTCTCCTGCGTGATCCTCGCGATCGCGCTGTATGCGTATTACGGTAAGTATCTCACGGGCGCATGGCGCTGGATCTACGTGGTCACAGCAATCGCGGCGCTTTATTTCAATGTCGTTGTCCTCATCGTGCAGAGCTTTCAAAAGGTCGCGGCCCTCGCCGCGCTCGCTCCGACACAGTCCGATCCGCCGTTTGTGATCACGCAGGTTGTGGTCATGGTGATTTTTATTCTCATCGGCATATTTGCCGCAGTTAAGTTCCGGCCGATGAGGCCCGCGTGATCATGAGCAGGGTGAGCGGCTCGTCGCCGTCACCGCCGACATCGCCGCCGCCAGAAACTGACGTCGCAGAAGGTCGCGAAATCTGCGTGGCACATCTATCAAATGCTGCTGAAATCGATGATCATTTCCGGCATGACTTTCGACGACGATTTTCGTGCCGGGCTGCGCGATCTTTTTATCTGGCGCCGCGACGTTCGGCGATTTAGGTCCGAGCCACTGCCGGCGGGCATACTGGAGCGGCTGATTGAGACGGCGTGCCTGGCGCCGTCCGTGGGGCTGAGCCAGCCGTGGCGGTTCGCGATCGTCGACGATCCTGAGCGCCGCCGCGCCATCCTCGAAGAGTTTAAATGCTGCAACGCGGACGCGTTGAATTCATATACGGGCGATTTGGCGGCGCAGTATGCCGGGCTCAAACTGGCCGGCCTACAGGAAGCGCCCGGCCATTTGGCCGTTTTCGCCGACGGCGCAACCGAAGTCGGGCACGGCCTCGGGCGGAGAACGATGCCCGAGATGATCGAATACTCGGTCGTCGCCGCCGTCCACACCATGTGGCTTGCCGCGCGCGCGGAGGGCATCGGCATGGGCTGGGTCTCCATTCTCACGCCGGCGAACGTCAACAAGCTGCTCGATGTGCCCGACACCTGGCGCTTCATCGGCTATTTTTGTATCGGCTATCCACAGGCCGAAAGCACAAGCCCGGAACTCGAGCGCGCCCGCTGGGAGCGGCGGCAACCGCACCAGACCTTCGTTCTGCGCCGATGACACCGTCGGGCCGGAGCGCATCGTTTTTCAGATTGAACCGATTGGCGTTCTAATTGGTCCTGAAAGTGCAAGAGGCTCAAGTGGGCGATATCGAGAACGGAATGCAGTCACTCCTTGCCAGTGAGACCGTGCCAGGGGTCCGGGCCCGGGTCGCGCCCGCCTGCAGCGTCGGCCAGTCGGCCGAGGTAATGAGCCCAGCCTTCCGCATGGCCGGCGCATTGCTCGGCATTGGGCAGACCGGAGTGGGTTAGGCGCAGCAGCGTTCCATCCGGCTGCTCGATCAGGTCGATCTCGACCAGGCTCGATCCCGGCGGCACCACTTCGCTGCCGTCATAGCCGAAGCTGTAGGCCAGGCGGTGCACCGGCACCACCTCGCGGAAGGAGCCGCGAGCGAATCGAGCCCCGGTGATATTGACGAGATAGAGCCCACCGGGCTGCGGCTCAAGCTGCGCCTCCGTTCCCATCCAGCGCAGGATCAATTCCGGATCGGTCAGGAGAGCGAACACCGCGGCGGGCGGCGCCGGGATGTGCGTCTCGCGGCGGACGACAAGGGCCTCTTGCATTGGTCTCTCCATGGTTGCCATATCAGCGGCAACAGGCGCCTTTGTGTTTGTCGCCGGCTTCGTATTCGTCGTGCGGCGCCACCAGACGCCTTGCTCGTTACGCCCCTTGGGCGCCCGGTCGAGCCACGGGTACACGCCCCAAATGCCGTCCACGCCGCGCGAATAAGTGGAATAGGTGTGGTAGACGACACCATCATTTAGCACGAACGCGCTCATGCCTGGTCTATCGCGCGAGTACGAGGGCGCATCGGTTCCGCATGTGGCCGCGAAACGGGCGACGGGCTCCGGGACCGGTGTCGCGTCCATCGCGTGGCCGCCGCGCTCGTAGTTGTATTCGATGACCCCTTCGCACTGTTGCTCCTCGGTGAATGAGACGTTGAAGTCGAAGTTGAAGACGCTGGCGAGCGAGGATGCCCAGGGAAAGGTCCAACCCATCCGTTGCTTGTACGCCTGCAACTTCGCCAGCGGTGCCCGCGAGATCGCCCAGAGCATCACGTCATGGTTGGCGAGGTGAACCACAGACCCATTGAAGCCGTCCGCGATCATCGAGCAGGAGGGACAGCCCGCCGTCCAGTCGGGCCCGAACATGAAGTGGTAGACGAGAAGCTGCGAGCGCCCACGGAAGAGGTCTTCGAGCGAGGCGCTGCCTTCATCCGTGTCGAAGCGGTACTCCTTGTCGATCCGGACCCACGGCAGTTCCTGCCACTGTCGCGCCGGCTCGTCGCCTTGGCGCGAATACTCCTTCTCCGCCCTGAGCAGCTCAAGCCATGCAGCAAGCCAGTGTTCACGCGTTCCAATCTTGTGGTCGCTCATCATTTCTCTCCGCTTAGGTGCCGTTTTATTCCCAGCTGTCGAGCTTGATTTCGTTTGGCCAGGGAGCACCTTTACTGGTTTCGAGAAATGCCTTTAGGCTCAGCAAAAAGACCCCCCACTTCGTGCTGCAATGGTGCATGAACTCTACCGGCTCCTTCCACCCTTGGTGTTTGAAGAGAACGATGGTCCAGTCACGTTCCTGTCCGAGATCGAAACTAATTTTTGTGCCGATCCATTCTTCGGGTCCGTCGACCACTTGCCATAACACGCGCCTGGCGGGATGAAGCTCAAGAACCTTCATGTCGAAACCGCCGGCGCCGAAGCGGAATTGCAGTACGCCGCCGACTTTGCTCTCTCCCTGCGTGTCCGTCGTCCACCAAGCGGAAAGACCTTTGCGCGTGGTCAATGCCTCATAGGTATCATCCAGCGACGACGATTTGATTCCGACTTTGTGCAGAATATCGGGCATATCCGGTTTCTCCTTCTAGTGTTGTTTGTTGTTGGTTACGAGTAGACTTAGTGCGGGGTATCGAACGGTGGGAGTTACAAGTGTGGCGGGATTCCGATGGACTCGCTGATCACGGCAGCGGCGCGTGCACTCGCGGCGGGTGATCCGCTCGGCGCTTTGAAGCGGGTCGCGCTGCGGGACGACGCGCCTGCGCTCGCGCTTCGAGGCATCGCAATGGCGCAGCTCGGCGATGTTTTTCGAGCAAAGATGCTCTTGCGAAGTGCGGCGCGCACCTTCGGTCCGAAAGAGGCGGTGGCCCGCGCCAGGTGCATCGTCGCCGAGGCCGAGATCGCGCTCGTCTCGCGCGACCTGGGCTGGCCTGCGAAGGCGCTCGACACAGCGCGGGCGACGCTCGAAGCGCACGGCGACCGGGTAAACGCCGCGCATGCGCGGAATCTCGAGGCGCGACGCCTGCTTCTGATCGGCCGGCTCGACGAGGCCGAACGCTCGCTCGCCGAGCTCGACCCCACGCCGCTTCCACCCGCGGCGAGGGTCGCACACGAGCTGGTGGTTGCGGGAATTGCGATTCGGCGTCTGCGGACGAAGGCGGCGCGCACTGCACTCACTCGGGCGGCGCACGCCGCGCATGCGGTGGACATCCCCGCGCTGACGGCGGAGGTCGAAAGCGCATTCGTTGTGATGAACATGCCCGCGGCGCGCCTGATCGCGCTTGGCGGGGAGCGACTCCTCCTGCTTGAGGATGTTGAAGCTCTCCTGGCGTCGAAGGCGCTGGTCGTGGACGCGTGCCGCCACGTCGTTCGGGACGCAGGCAAGGTGGTCTCGCTCGCGACGCGCCCAGTGTTGTTCGCCCTTGCACGCGCGCTGGGTGAAGCCTGGCCCGGAGACGTGCCAAGGAGCACGCTCCTCGCACGCGCCTTCCGGGCGAAGCATGTCGATGAATTGCATCGCGCACGGTTGCGGGTCGAAGTCGGGCGGCTTCGCGTGGAGCTTCGGACGCTGGCAGACGTAAGCGCGACGAAGCAAGGCTTTGCGCTGGCGCCGCACCGCGCACGCGAGGTCATCGTGCTGGCGCCACCCGTCGAAGAGCCGCATGCGGCGGTGCTCGCCTTCCTCGCCGACGGCGAGTCGTGGTCGAGCTCGGCCCTGGCGATTGCGCTTGGAGCCAGCTCGCGCACTGTGCAGCGGGCACTCGATTCGCTTGCGGCAGCCGGCAAGGTGCAGTCGTTCGGTCGCGGGCGAGCGCGTCGATGGATGACCCCGCCCGTGCCGGGATTCCCGACAACCTTGTTACTCCCCGGTCCGCTACCGAGTGACTAAGATAGAAGGATGAAACGATCTGCAGCCGAAATCCTCCGTGAGTATGGACCCTTTCCGGGTGTCGATCGCGTGAATGGAGTCACGTATGACGGTCAGCACGTCTGGTTTGCTGCCGGAGACAAGCTGAGCGCCTTCGATCCGGCGAGCGGGAAGACGGTGCGCTCGATCGATGTCGCCGCGCATGCCGGAACGGCCTTCGACGGTCGGCACCTGTTTCAGCTCGCCGACGATCGCATCCAGAAGATCGATCCGAAGACCGGGCGTGTGCTCGCCACGATCCCCGCGCCCAGCGGCGGCGGCTCGGGGCTCGCGTGGGCCGAAGGGGCGCTATGGGTGGGGCAGTATAGGAATCGGAAGATCCATCAAATCGATCCCCAAACCGGGGCGACTCTTCGCACAATCGAGTCCAACCGCTTCGTCACCGGGGTCACCTGGATCGACGGCGAGTTATGGCACGCCACCTGGGAAGGTGACGAAAGCGATGTGAGGCGAGTCGATCCTCGAACAGGAGAGGTCCTGGAGAGGCTTGAGATGCCGCCCGGAGCGACCGTGTCGGGGCTCGAGTCGGATGGCGGCGATCTGTTCTTCTGCGGAGGCGGAAGCAGCGGGAAGGTCAGAACCGTCCGCCGGCCCAAGCAAGGCTCGACGCCCGGCAGCGGCTCCGAGATCCCAGTCCGCTCTACGAGCAAGTAATCGAAGCCGCTGCGATTGACCGTCGCCTGGATCACCAGCGGAAGATCGCACTCGATACCGGCGTTTCCTGCGAGACGAGCGGGACGGCGTCTATTTCGAGTGAATTCATATTCTCGCGTGAGGGTCGCGACTCTATGATCGCGCCATGCGGCTGCCCTCTACCCTCGCCTGGCTGGTCGACGAGGCCTGCACCGTGCGTGCCGCCGACAACTTCTTGGCGACTCTCGGCCCGAAACTGATCGCCGACGGCTTGCCGCTTGCCGGCGGGGCTCTGACGTTGACGGCGGCTCATCCGATCATTGCCCACCGTACCTGGTTGTGGCGAGCGGAAACCGGAGCGGTGATTGAGGCGCTGGGCTTCGGGTCGATGCGCTTGATCGAGCCGGCGAGCGGCCCGGAACACGGCAAAGTCGGCCGCGACTGGCTCGCTGCGCTCGGCACGGGGCTGGTGCAGGAGGACTTTGCCGGCTCGGCAGGGGATAGCCCGGCGTCAGTCGGCCCGGTGCTCGCCTGGGCGGCGTCCCGGCCGCTCGCCGGGTCCGAATCGGCGCTGTTGCATCAGGCGGCGCGCTTCGCCGCCGCACCGCTCGCCGACCTTAGCACGCGGGCGACGCTCGCGGCATTGCTCGAGGCCTATCTCGGCCGTCGCGGCGCCGCGCAGGTGCTGGCTGGACGGTCGCGGCGCGAGCCAGGCGAGACCATCTCTGCAGTCCTGCTCTTCGGCGATTTGCGCGGTTTCACCGAGTTGTCGGAGTCCACGGCACCGGAGGCGGTCGTGGCGGTGCTGGACGCGTGGTTCGACCGCATCGCCGGCGCCGTTCACGCGTTCGGCGGCGAGGTGCTGAAATTCATTGGCGACGGCGTGCTCGCTATCTTCCCGATCGGCGAGCGGCCTCCCTCCGTCGCCTGCGACGCCGCGCTCAGCGCCGTCAGCGCCGCCCAGGCCGGCATGGCGCATCTCAACCAGGCACGCAACCGGCACGGCCTGCCTTCCCTGCACTTCGGCCTGGCGCTCCATCTCGGCGAGATGCTGTGGGGTAATGTCGGCACCGCCGACCGGCTGGACTTCACCGCGATCGGACCTGCGGTCAACTTGGTCAGCCGACTCGAAGGGCTGTGCCGCCCGCTCGGCCGCGGTGTGCTGATCACCGGTGCGGTTGCGGTGGAGACGACGAGGCCGCTGGTCCCGCTGGGCGAGCACCTCTTGCGCGGCATCGCCGCGCCCTGCGCGGTCTTCACGCTACCGGAGGAATAAGTTTGCGCGCTGGCGAACCACAAAACTAGCAAGCACAGCCAGCGCGCTCTCGGGTTCTCTAGTGAGCAATTTACTCGACCAGGCCGGCCTTGCGCAGGCCCTCGGTAAATTTATCGGCGTCCGCGAGGTTGTTCTTCAGCCATGCGGAGACGCCCCGAGGAAAGACATAATCAGCGAGATTTTTATGACCCACGAAGGTGGGGTCTGTCCATCGAGGGCGCGGGAGTTTCTTTGGCTGCGGCCGATGTTTTTTTGGCAAAGGCGGACGTCACCGTGCGTCTCACGTCGCCGCGGCGGGGCCCATCTTCGAAGGTTGACGCGGTTCGCCTGCTCCCCCAGGCCCAAACTGGGCGCGCACGAGTTCGGCGAAGAAGCCGCCGCGCCGCACCAGTTCGTCGTAGGTCCCGGCTTCGACGATACTGCTGTTGTTGAACACCAGAATGCGCGTCGCATTGCGTATGGTCGCAATCCGGTGGGCGATGACGAAGGTAGTGCGGCCCTCCATCACTTCGTCGAGCGCCATCGTCAGCCGCGTCTCGGTCACCGGATCGAGCGCGCTGGTCGCCTCGTCAAGGATCAGGATCGGCGGGTCTTTGAGGATGGCGCGGGCGATGGCGAGACGCTGACGCTCGCCGCCCGAGAGCAGCCGACCGCGTTCGCCAATGCGGGCTTCGAGGCCGTCGGGATTGCGGTCGATGAATTCGAGCGCCTGCGCCCGCGCGGCGGCTTCACGCATTTCCTCGTCGGTGGCGTCCGGCTTGCCGACGCGCAGATTCTCGGCGATCGATCGATTGAACAGAAGCGTTTCCTGAAACACTACGCCGATGTTGCGGCGGAGCCCGGTCAGCGTCAGCGCGCGGATATCCATGCCGTCGACGGTGATGAGTCCGGCTTGCGGATCGAAGCTGCGGTGCAGAAGCGCAAGGGCCGTCGATTTGCCGCTGCCGGTCGGCCCAACGAGCGCGACGCGGTCGCCAGGCAACGCGGTGAAATTCAGATCCGCCACGGCGGCGCGCTTGCCGTCATACGAGAAGGAGACGTCGTTGAATTCCACGAGGCCGCGCAGCCGACCCGGTTCCAACGCGTCGGGCCGGTCGCGCACTGCGGGCACGGTGTCAAGCACCGCGAAGAATTCCGCGAGCTTGGGCGCGTCCATGAACAGGCGATTGGCAAAACCAACCACCTGCTCGAGCCGGCTGATCAGGAGCGAGGCGATAGCCATGAAGCTGACGATCTGGCCGACCGACGCCAGACCGACGAGCTTGAGGTAGGTCCCGACCAAAAGGATAGTGAGGAGCGTCAGCGTGGTGGCGGTGCGCGTGAGCACCGCAGCGACCGCCCACCATGACAGCACCGGCATCTGCGCGCGCAAGAGCGAATTGACCAGTCCTTTCAGCGCCGACACTTCGAGCTCGATCCGGGCGAAGCTTTGCACCACCGCGACGTTGCCGAGCGTGTCGGCGGCGGTCTCCGCCAGATCGGAATAGTGCCGCTCGACCGCGCGCTGCATGGCGTCGGCTTTGTGCATCACGAGAACGGTCAGCACAGTAAAGGCGACGCACAATGCCAGCAGCGGCAGCGCCAGCCGCCAATTCAGCACCAGCGACGTCGGCAACAGCACGGCGATGAAGATGAAAGCGGCAAAATGCTCACGGAAGAACGACACCCACAGCCACCAGAGCGTATCCGTTCCGGTCAGCATGATTTTGAGCTGGCGGCCCGAATGCGCCTCGGCGTGATAGGCGAGCGGCAGCTGCAGGACGTGCTCGAAGAAATCGGCAAGCACGAGGTTGCGCCGGCGATGCGCCAGCCGGTCGGCGAACCATGCCACCGACGCGGCGGCAACGATGATGAACATGCCGAAGCCGACCCACGCGCCGATGAGCGGCGCCAGCACGCGCGCGGCGGGCCCGATGCCGGCGGGAAGCGCTCCGGACAACGCGTCGATGATATGGCCAAACAGCACCGGCTCGACGAACTGCGCGACTGCGAGCGCGATATTGGCAAGCGCAAGCGTGCCCGCGAGCCGCGCTTCGGGCGCAAGCAGATCGAGGACGCGAAGATAAATGCGCAAGAACGACATGGGCGGGGCGCGATCCAACCCTTGCCGCGGGGTAGCGCGGCCCGGAATCCCATCGCTTGATCCGATCTACGCCAAGATACACGCCAAGCCAAGACGCGGGACGTCAGCACAACTCGCGCAGACTCTTACGCACAAGATCGGGGCTGGCGCGGGTCAGGAGCCGTTCAGCCTGCGCGTGGGCGCGTTTCCAGATCGGCGCCGCAGCGGCAAGAACCGCCCTCCCCGCCGGCGTGAGTATCAGCCGGCGGCTGCGCCGGTCTTCGGCGTCGACCGTTACCTTCACCAGCTTGCGGCGTTCGAGCGGCTTGAGGTTGGCGGTGAGCGTCGTGCGGTCGAGTGCAAGCAGCTCCGCAACGTCGCCGATGGTCGGCGGCGCGGCGCGGTTGAGCGAGGTCAGAAGCGAGAACTGGCCCTGCGTCAGCCCGACCGGGCGGAACGCGTCGTCGAAGCGGCGCGCCAGCGCCCGTGCTGTCCTTTGCACCTGCAGGCACAGACAATGGTCGCGGACCTGATGCGTGAAGGCGAAGGACGGCTCGTCCCGAGTTGACATGGCGCAATTATGTTGATATCAACGTAATTGTCAAGGGCGAACTGTGCCACCCGACAATACCCAGGAGACTGCCATGCACGTCCAACCGTATCTGGATTTCAACGGCCGCTGCGATGAAGCGCTGGAATTCTACAAAAAGGCGATCGGCGCTAAGGTCGGCATGCTGATGCGTTTCAAGGACGCTCCCGATAAATCCATGATCACCCCCGGCAGCGAGAATAAGGTCATGCACTCGCAGTTCCAGGTCGGCGATACCATTGTGATGGCCTCCGACGGCCGCAATTCCGGCAAGCCGAATTTTCAGGGCATCATGCTGTCGATCTCGGCGAACACCGAAGCGGAAGCCGACAAGATCTTCAATGGCTTGGCCGAGGGCGGCCAAGTACAGATGCCGCTCGGCAAGACTTTTTTTGCGCCGCGTTTCGGCATTGTCGCCGATAAATTCGGTGTTGGCTGGATGGTCATTGTGCCACAATAGACCTTGGCGTCATCGACGTTGGGGGGTGGGATGAGTGCAGAGGACAAGAGCCAAGGAACTGGTGGGGATTTCGTTATTTCCCGCATCCTCGATGCACCACGCGAGCGGGTCTGGGCGGCGCTCACCGAGCCGGAGCATATGAAGGACTGGTGGACGCCGCAGACCTTCACCATGATCGCCATGAACATGGATTTCCGGCCCGGCGGCTCATTCCATATGGGCATGCGGTCCGGCGAGGGTTACAAAATGTGGGGGAAATTCGTCTATCACGACATCGTCGCGCCCGAGCGGCTTGTCTTCGTAAACTGTTTTTCCAACCAAGCCGGCGAAATAACGCGTCACCCGATCGTGCCGACCTGGCCGCGGGAAACGCTGATCACCGTCACGCTCGAAGACGAGCCCGGCGGCAAGACCAAGCTCAACGTCCGCTGGACGCCCTACAACGCGACGGAGGTGGAACGCAATACGTTCGGCGCCGCTCACGTCGGCATGAAGGCGACCTGGGGCGGCACGTTCGACCGGCTTGCCGCGTATCTGGCGCAGACGAATTAGCGCCGCGCCCGCACGCGCCGTCTTAATCCGGAGAATAAAGGTCATGCCGGAGATTAAACAGAAAATCTACCCGTTTCTGTGGTTCGATACGCAGGCCGAAGAAGCCGCAAAATTCTACACGTCGATATTCGACAATTCGCGGATCAAACGGATCAGCCGCTACGGCAGGGCCGGACGCGAAACCCACGGCAAGCAAGCGGGTTCGGTCATGATCGTCGAGTTCGAGCTCGAAGGCCAGACCTTCGTCGCACTCAACGGCGGCCCGCATCACAAATTCAACGAAGCGGTCTCGTTCCAGGTATCCTGTGACACGCAGGATGAGATCGACCGCTTCTGGAGCAAACTCTGCGCAGGCGGCGAGGAAAGCCGGTGCGGCTGGCTGAAAGACAAATACGGCGTGTCCTGGCAGATCGTACCATCCGCACTGCCAACGATGCTGACCGGCAGCGACAGCACGAAATCCGAGCGCGTCATGGATGCGTTGACGAAGATGAAAAAATTCGACGTTGCCGCGTTGCAACGGGCCTACTCCGGCCAGATCTGACCGCCCCGCGCCTAACGTGTGTTGGCCGCGTCACCGGGCGCAATCAGGACAAATCCCGTACGTCGCGAAAAACTTGACAGCGTGGTTTTTGCCTTGTATTTAACCGTTTTGTTATTTAACAGGCTAGTTAAATGTCGCTCGACGCCGCCTTCTCCGCCCTGGCCGACCCGACCCGCCGCGCCATCCTGGCCCGCCTCGCCCAGGGCGAAACGACGGTGCAGAAGTTGGCGGAACCGTTCGCCATGAGCCTTCCCGCCGTCTCCAGGCATCTGAAAGTCCTGGAACACGCCGGCTTCATCGCGCGTTCGCGCGAGGCGCAATGGCGGCCGTGTCGGATCGAGCCGCGCGCGCTCAAGGACGTCGACGACTGGCTGGGCCCCTATCGCCGCTTCTTCGACGAGAGCTTCGATCGTCTCGACCTCTATCTGAAGAAGCTTCAGGCCAAGGAGCCGAAGGCCAAGCTGCGTAAAAAGGAGAGTAGACATGGCCGCGGGAAATAGCATCGACATGGCGAACGATCCGCGCGCAATCGTCGCCACGCGCGTGTTCGATGCGCCGCGCGAACTCGTGTTCGCAGCGTGGAGTGATCCCGCGCATCTGGCGCAGTGGTGGGGCCCGAACGGCTTCACCACGACCACGAGCAGTTTCGACATGGGACCCGGCGGCGTCTGGCGATTCGTCATGCACGGACCCGACGGCCGCGACTTCCAGAACCGGATCACATACGAAGAGGTGGTCCGGCCCGAGCGCATCGTCTACCGCCACGGCGGCGGAGAAGACGTGGAGCAGGTGCAGTTTAAGACCACCGTCACCTTCGAAGACATCGCGGGCGGCTCACAACGCAAGACCCGCATTATCATGCGGATGGATTTCCCTTCGCCTGCCGAGCGCGAGCGCGTGATCAGGGAATACGGCGCCGACAAAGGTCTCGCGCAGACGCTCACACGTCTTTCCGGGTATGTGGCGGGCACAAGCGACCGCGCGAAAGAAGATCGATCGCAGGGCGTAAAGCAGGAGAAGCACGCATGAACGCCGCCGGTCAAAAGAAGCCGCCGCCTGCCGAGCGAGAGGTGACGATCACGCGGGTCTTCGATGCGCCGCGCGCGCTCGTGTTCGAGGCGTGGACGGATGCAATGCACTTGGCGCAATGGTGGGGCCCGCATGGCTTTACCAATCCGGTCTGCGAGATCGATGCGCGCATGGGCGGTGCGATCCGCATCCACATGCGTAGTCCGGATGGAGCGATATATCCGATGAAAGGCGAGATTCGCGAAATCGTCGCGCCGGAGCGGCTTGTCTTCACTAACATTGCGCTGGATGACGCGGGTAATCCCATCATCGATGGATTCACCATCGTTACCTTCGCCGAGGAGAACGCTAAGACCAAGCTCACCGTGCATACACGCGGCGCCGCGATGGTCGAATA
This sequence comes from uncultured Alphaproteobacteria bacterium, assembly GCA_963847785.1. GTDB lineage: Bacteria > Pseudomonadota > Alphaproteobacteria > Rhizobiales > Xanthobacteraceae > BOG-931. Next base: position 236,439 of record CAWKBE010000026.1, on the reverse strand, counting down.
CGCCGCCGCCTATCTTAAGGGCATGGACGCCGGCTGGACGCAGAGCATCGAACGTCTGCAGGCACTTCTAGCGCGCGGCGTTTAACGAACTCACCGGGAGGCGGCGTCGCCGAAGCTACGCTCTGCGGCCCGCGGCAGGAACGACCGATCGAAGGCTGCGGCGGCGTTGTCCTTCGCCTTGAAGCGATAGGCAAGCGCGATCTGATCGATCGCGGCTGCGAAGCGCACCTGATCGATGCTGCCAAACCCGTTCGCCTGCACCGCCGGCGTGACGATGTTGTCGCGGATCGCCATACGCAATCGCTCCAGTTCGACGTCCTTGTTGAGACCTTCGGTATGGCGAAGCAAAACTTCGAGGGCGCTCGCCGGATCGCGCACAGTGTCTTTCAGCGCCCTGGCGTAAGCGCGCAAGAACCCGCGAACGGCTTCGGGCTTTTCCTCGGCAAAGCCCGCCGCGGCCATGATTGCGTCGCCATAGAGCTCGACGCCGTAGTCCGCCATGGGCAGCAAAACGAGATCCTGCGGCGGCACGCCATCGGCCTTTAGATCGACATAGGACGTAAAAGCGAAACCGGTGATGGCGTCGACTTCGCCCGCGGCCAGCATCGGCTTAAGCACGGGGAGGCCGACGTCCTCGATGGTGACCTTCGCGGCATCGACATCGGCGACCTTGGCGAAGATCGGCCACTGCGCGAATGTCGGATCGGCCGCGGGCGCGCCGAGTTTCTTGCCCTGCAAATCCCGCGGCGCGAGGACGCCGTGGCTTTTGCGCGCGACGACGGCGTAAGGGGGCTTGTCAAATACGGTGAACAGGGCCCTGATCGCCGTGCCATTCGCGTCGCGGAACTTGATCAGCAGGTTGATGTCGGAAACCGCCATGTCGGCCTTGCCCGCCGCGAGCCGGTTCAAGGCTTCGAGCGGACCGCCGGCGGCGATATCGATGATGAGGTCGAGCCCTTCGTCCTTGAAGTAGCCTCTGTCGATGGCGAGAAAGAAGGGTGCCGCCGGCCCGTCGATCTTGCGGTCGAGGGTAAAATGAATCGCAGTCTCTGCGCGCGCCGCCAGCGGTCCGAAGAGCGCGGCAAGTAATACCAGAGCGGCGGACCGGGTGAGCCGCGTTAGGTCGACCATGGCCATGCCCGGTTCCTCGTTGGGTCTTCGACTGCATTGCCCCGACGATGATATACGCCATCAATGCTGAGCCGACGATGAACAAAACGACCTTCAGTCCGCTGCTTTTCGAGGCCCCGTTCGCGGCGCCCGACGAGGCATTGGCCGCGGATTTCCTTGCCGGCGCCGGCCGCGACGCCGCCGCCGAGCGGCGCATCGACGGGCGCGCCGGCGCGCTGGTCGAAGCGATCCGCGCCAAGGTCGGCGGCCTCGGCGGCATCGAGGACTTTCTGCACGCTTATTCGCTTTCGACCAAGGAGGGGCTGGCGATGATGGTGCTGGCCGAGGCGCTTCTACGTGTGCCCGATGCCGTGACCTCCGACCGGCTGATCGAGGACAAGCTCGCCGCAGGCCGCTGGCTCGACGGCGATATCAAATCCACCGCCTTGCTCGTGTCGGCCTCGGCCTGGACGCTGGGCATCGCCGCCCGCATCATCCATCCGGGCGAGACGCCGGAGACAATCCTCGACGACATCGGCAGACGGCTTGGCCTGCCGGCATTACGCGCGGCGACGCGCCAGGCGATGCGGCTCATCGGCTCGCATTTCGTGCTCGGCCAGACCATCGAGGAAGCGCTCCATCGCGCCCGCGACCATGCCGAGTTTCGCTACTCGTTCGACATGCTGGGCGAAGGCGCGCGCAGTGCGGCGGACGCGGAGAGGTATTTCCACGCCTACGCAGCGGCCATCGCAGCGATCGGAGCGAGCGCCGGCAAAGCCGCCCTGTCCGCGCGGCCTGGAATTTCGGTGAAGCTCACCGCGCTGCATCCGCGCTTCGAAGCCATCTCGCGCGCGTGCATTCTGGCGGAGCTGCCGCCGCGTCTGATCGCGCTCGCACGCATGGCCAAGGCCCGCGAGCTTGCGTTTACGATCGACGCCGAGGAAGCCGACCGGCTGGAATTGTCGCTCGACGTCATCGGCGTCGTGCTGCGCGATCCATCGCTCCGCGATTGGGACGGTTTTGGGCTTGCGGTGCAGGCCTATCAGAAGCGCGCATTGGCGGTGATCGGCTGGGTCGAGCAGGCGGCCGCCGCATTCGGCAGCCGCCTGACCGTCCGCCTGGTCAAAGGCGCGTATTGGGACACGGAGATCAAACGCGCACAGGAGCGTGGACTTGACGACTATCCAGTGTTCACGCGCAAGGCCATGACCGATCTCTGCTACATGGCGTGCGTGAGAAAGCTCCTCGCCGCGCGCGAGCGCATTTTCCCGCAATTCGCCACCCACAATGCGCTCACGGTCGCCAGCGTCATCGAGGACGCGGACGGCGTCGAGGGTTTCGAGTTCCAGCGCCTGCACGGCATGGGCGACGCGCTGTACGAAGCCTTGCTCACCGAGCTGCCGAATGCCGTATGCCGCGTTTATGCACCCGTCGGCGGCCATCGTGATCTCCTCGCCTATCTGGTGCGGCGGCTTCTGGAAAACGGCGCCAATTCCTCGTTCGTTTCGGTCGCCGCCGACCCGAGCGTGCCGATCGCGGATATCTTGCGCCGCCCGCAAACTTGGATTGCCGGCCCCCGCGCGGCGCGCAATCCGAAAATTCCGCTGCCGCGCGACCTCTACCAACCGGAGCGGCAAAATTCGGCCGGCACCGAATTCGGCGCACGCGCAAGCCTCGATGCGCTCCTCGCCGAGCTTCGCGCCGGGACGATCGCGGATGCGGAAGCCGCACCGCTCGTCGACGGCATCGCGCTGCCGGGCGTCGAGCGTGCGGCGATTTCACCGATCGACGGCGGCCCGATCGGCGTGGTGCGCGAGGCCGACGAGACGATCGTACGGGCAGCGATGGCGGCGGCCGCGGCCGGATTTCCCGCCTGGGCGGCAACGCCGTGCGAAGACCGCGCCGTGGCGCTTATTCGCGCCGCGGATCTCCTGGAAAAAAATCGCGGCCTGTTGCTGGCGCTCCTGCAAAACGAGGGTGGCAAAACGCTCGACGACGCGCTCGCGGAACTGCGCGAGGCGGTCGATTACTGCCGCTATTACGCAGCGCAGGCGCGCGCAGGACTCGCACCGCAGTCGATGCCGGGCCCCACCGGCGAAAGCAATGTCTTGCGCTATCGCGGCCGCGGCGTGTTCGTCTGCATCAGCCCGTGGAATTTCCCGCTGGCGATTTTCTTGGGCCAAATCGGCGCCGCGCTCGCCGCCGGCAACGCCGTTGTAGCGAAACCGGCGGAGCAGACACCGCTCATCGCCGCTCGTGCCGTCGCGCTGTTGCATCAAGCCGGCGTACCGGCGACCGCGCTCCACCTGCTGCCCGGCGACGGCGCGATCGGAGCGCGCCTGGTCGCCGATCCTTGCACCGCCGGCGTCGCATTTACCGGCTCGACCGAAGTCGGCCGCGCGATCAACCGGGCGCTCGGCAAAAAATGCGGGCCGATCGTGCCGCTGATCGCCGAGACCGGCGGCATCAACGCCATGATCGTCGACGCCACGGCGCTGCCCGAACAGGTGATCGACGACGTAGTAACGTCGGCGTTCCGCTCCGCCGGGCAGCGCTGCTCGGCGCTGCGGCTTCTGTGTTTGCAGCACGACGTCGCCGAGCCGATGCTGGACATGCTCGCCGGCGCGGTACGCGAGCTGAAAGTCGGCGACCCGCGCGAGCCGTCGACCCATGTCGGCCCGGTGATCGATGCCGAAGCGAAGGAAAAACTCGAAGGCTGGATCGCCGAGATGGAACGGGCCGGGCGCATACGCTACCGGTGGGACGCGGAGGCGACGCTGCCGGCCGGCGGGACCTATGTCGCGCCGGTGCTGATCGAGCTCGATCGCACGCGTGAGCTGAAAGAGGAAGTATTCGGCCCGGTTCTGCATATCGTGCGCTGGGGCGCAGACGAACTCGAAGCGCTGCTCGACGATATCGCCGCGAATGGCACCGCGCTGACGCTCGGCGTCCATTCGCGCATCGATCTCACCATCGACCGGATCGCCGCACGGCTGCCGCACGGAAATATCTACGTCAATCGCAGCATGATCGGCGCCGTGGTCGGTACCCAGCCGTTCGGCGGCACGCACCTGTCCGGAACCGGGCCCAAGGCCGGGGGACCGAACTATCTCCGCCGCTTTGCCTCGGAGCAGGTCGTGACCGTCAATACTGCCGCTTCCGGCGGGAATGCGGCACTGTTGGCACAGGACGAATGAGGCTATTATTTTAAGTAAGCGTTCGGACCGCTTCCCCTTTCCTTGGCAAGGTCGAAACGGAGGACACCCATGGCCGCGGTCGAAGCAACAAACGTCGAGGTCGTGCGCAAGTACTTTGCCGGATGCAATACCGGCGAGCTTGCCGACATCATGGCCACGCTGACGCCCGACATTGTTCACTTTTTTCTTCCCGACCGGTTTCCGCCGATCAGAAGCGCCGAGCACCTCGCGCGGTATTGGCGCGCCTACAAGCTGGCGCTCAATCCGGTTTGGTCGGTCGACCACGCCATCGCGCAGGGAAACGAAGTAGTCAGCGAATGGAGCTGCATCTGGACGCCGAAAGGCGCGCAGGCCCGCCTGATGCTGCGGGGGAGCGAGTGGTACGTCATGCGCGACAGCAAAATTGCTGAAATCAGGGCCTATTTCATGCACGACGACCAGGGCAATACCGGGCTTACCGGATTCCCCTATGGCGATCGCGGCTATCTGATGCTCCAGGAAGCGGCCGCCGCAACCGCTTAGAGCATGATCCGATCAGAATTCAATCTGAAGCGATTGTGCTCAAGACAGCCCGCCGAAGGGGGCCGATGCCGGCCGCCCCGGCGCAACCGGGCGCCTTGTCGCAAACGGCCCCCGACTGATGCCGCCGGGGCAACCTTTAACACAATTGCGACGTTATCGCGTTATTCTGATGCGTGATGGCTGATTCGATCAACCGCCTCCACCAAGCGGCGCTCGCCTGCCGGCACGACGATCCGTCGACCTCGCGGACCGCGCGACTGCTGCGCTCGGGCCGCAGTAAGATGGCGAAAAAGCTCGCCGAGGAAGCGGTCGAAGTCGTGATCGACGCCATGCACGGCGACCGCGATGCGGTGGTGAAGGAAAGCGCCGACCTCATCTACAATCTAGTGATCCTCTGGGTTTCCGCCGGCATCCGCCCGGAGGACGTCTGGAAGGAGATGGATCGCCGCGAGCGGCTCCTGGGCATTGCAGAGAAGGTGCCGAAGAAATCCGCCGACGACAACAACGCGCGCCGCAAAGTCGTCGTGCTTGAAGGACGCCGCCTGCGCAAGCGCCGCTGACCGGTCTGCACCGCTTCTAAGTGCCGCCGTCACTTCTGAAACGGATCGATGACTTTCTAGTCTTGCTTCGTGTCGACGATCGTCCAGTTTTTGGCGATGGCCTCGTCGAGCGCCTTGTCCAACCTGCCGACGTCCGAATTGCGATCGTAGGCGCATTCGCATTCGCCGTCGGTGTGATGCACAAGCCCGACAAAGTGCGCGCTCCAACATGGCGCTGCAAACGGCAGGACCCAGCTTACTCGTCCGCAGAGCAAACCATGCCGCAAACAAAATATGACGCCGGCTCGCAAGGCGCCCCACGGCCGTGTGGGACGCCAGGTAATAGGGCAAGGGAATTCGACTTCCACTTTCCCCCGCCATGCTCTAAGGGAGGCCGGCCATGCTCCGCCGCCTTTACGATTGGTGCGTCGACGCCGCCGGCAAGCCGCATGCGGCGTGGGTCTTAGGCGCCGTATCGTTCGCCGAAAGCTCGTTCTTCCCGGTTCCGCCGGACATCATGCTGATTCCGATGTCGCTGGCGCGGCCGGAGCGGGCTTGGTTCTTCGCCGCAATCTGCACGCTGACATCGGTCGCCGGCGGGCTTCTGGGATACTTCATCGGGGCCGTGCTCTACGACACCGCCGGGCAATGGCTCATTCATCTTTACGGCTATGGCGACAAGGTCGAGGCGTTCCGCACCGCCTACGCCCAGTACGGCAGCCTGATCATCCTGCTCAAGGGGCTGACGCCCATACCGTATAAAATCGTGACCATTACCTCGGGTTTCGCCGGGTTCAATCTCGGACTGTTTATTGTTCTGTCGATCATCACCCGCGGCGCGCGTTTCTTTGTTGAAGGTTTTTTGCTCAACCGCTACGGCGCCCGCGCCCGCACCATCATCGAGGAGCGCCTTGGCATGTGGACGGCATTGGCGGCGCTCGGCGTCGTGGTTGGCTTTATCGTGGTCGTCCGCGTATTCTAAAGAGCGGCTGCCGTCACACTTTCAGCAGCGTTCGAAGGCGCACGGCTGAGATGGCGAGGTTCGGGAAGCAGAACACGATTTGCGATGCTGCGCACGCGGCGCTGGTGGGATTTGTGCTCATGGGATTGACGCTGCTGGCATTAGCGGTGCTGGCATTGAGCCTGCCGGCAACGACCGACGGCGCATTCGCCGGCGATAAAAACCAAGCTCCCGCCGCTTCACAGCCTGCCGCGACGCCGCCGCCGGCCCCTCCACCGGCGCCGGCGGCAGCCGCGCCTTTGGTTCCGGCACAGCCGCCTGCCGCCTACAAGCCCGGCTTCCTGCATGAGCTGAAAGTCTGGTGGGACAATTCGCTCGCGGTGTTCGACGGCAACCGCGGCAAGACCGTCGATCCGAACAAAAAGCCGGACCAGCCCGCATCGGGCGCCCAACCCGCCGCCGCAGACGCCGCCAAGGATGCGCCAAAGGAAGCGACCAAGGACACGCCGAAGAGCCCGGTTAGCGCGACGCAAGATGCGATGAAAAACGCGGTCGATGTGACCAAAGGCGCCGCCACCACCGCCGCCACCGCTGCGACGGATGCGATGAAGAACGCGGTGGACGCGACCAAGGATGCCGCAGCGGCGCTCGCGCGGCTGCCGAACACCCGCGTCGTGGACGTGCACGAAACCTGCGCCCGGGCGCCGAACGGCGCGCACGATTGCGCTGCCGCGGCGGCGACCGGCTGCCGCGGCAAGGGCTTCAACGACGGGAAACCGCTCGACGTGCGCACGGCGCAAAAATGTGAGCCCAAGCCGTTGCAGCCGGGCGAGATGCCGGGCATGCAATGCGGAACGGAAGCGGTCGTGATCCGCGCTGTCTGCCAATAATTCTCGCCGGAGTATTTACCCGATGATGTCGCAAGCCGACCGCAGCAAGGCCGCCGATACGCTCATCGCCGCGGAGAAAGCACGCAAGCAGGCCGTACAGCTCTCCAAGACCTGGCCCGACATCACCATGGAAGACGCCTACGCGATCTCGACGGAGGTCGCCAAGCGCAAGATCACCGCCGGCGCCAAACTCATCGGCCACAAGGTCGGGCTGACGTCGAAGGCGATGCAACGGTCGTCGCAGATCGACGAGCCGGATTACGGCTATCTCCTCGACAGCATGATAATCGCCGATGGCGCGCGCGTGCCGCACGAGAATTTTTGCCTGCCGCGCGTCGAGATCGAGCTTGCCTTCATCCTCGGCAAGGCGCTGCGCGGTCCCGGCATCAGCCTGCCCGACGTTTTGCGCGCCACCGAATATGTCGTGCCGGCGATCGAGGTGGTCGATGCGCGGCTGCAGGATCCGCGCAAGATTTTCGACACCGTCTCCGACAACGGCGCCGCCGCCGGCATCGTCATCGGCGGCCGGCCGATCGGACCGCTGGACGTCGATCTGCGCTGGGTCGGCGGCATCATGTACCGCAATTCCGAGATCGAGGAGACCGGCGTCGCCGCCGGCGTGCTCGGCCATCCGGCGCTCGGCGTCGCCTGGCTCGCCAACAAGCTCGGCCAGCACGGCGTGACGCTCGAGCCTGGCCATCTCGTTCTCGCCGGCTCGTTCACGCGAGTGGTGTTCGCCAGGAAAGGCGACACGCTGCACGCCGATTTCGGCACGCTCGGCGGCATCGCGCTGCAGTTTGTTTGATGTCCGCAGGCCATCATTCCGGGGCCGAGTGAAGCGAGGAACCCGGAAACCATAACCACGGCCAGCGAATATGGATTCCGCAACCGCCGCGGAGCTTCTGATCGGGCCGGCCACTTCGGGCCGGACCCATTGGCGGCGATCCGGAATAACGAGCCGCTATCGATAACGTGCCGTCTTGAACATCGCTCGGCACCGCGCGATCATGCGCGTCGCAAAGCTGCGGGTCGAACGTGTTTTGGTCGAGCGCAAGGCGCTGGATTTTGGCGGCCGCGGCGATGGTCCTGCCGGCCTCGCTGTTGCACGCGGCGTTGCCTACCGATCCGCACGTCTCCGGGCCCACATCGTTCGCCGGCCAGCTCCTTGTCGCGGCGCCGGAGCTGCGCCAGGCGGCGTTCGATCACGCCGTTATTCTCTTGGCGCAGCACAGCCACGAGGGCGCGCTCGGCATCGTCATCAACCGGCCCGGCGCCACGCATCCGATCGCCGGACTTTTGTCGGCGTTCCATGCCGACACAAGCGGCGTCGCCGGCGGCGTTCGCGTATTCTTCGGGGGGCCGATGGATCCCAATTTCGGGCTCGTCCTGCACAGCACCGAATACAATCGCGCCGAAACGATCGACATAGACGGCCGGGTGGCGATGACCGTCGCGCCCGCCGTGCTGCGCGACATCGGTCTCGGCAAGGGTCCAGACAAGAGTTCTCGTTGCTTTCGGCTATGCCGGCTGGGCGCCGGCGCAGCTCGAGAACGAACTGGCGCACGGCGTGTGGGTCCTTGTGCCCGAGGATCCGGGCCTCGTTTTCGACGACGACCGCGCCAATGTCTGGACCGAAGCAATGGCGCGGCACAAGACTGTGCGTTAGCAGCCTGCTAGCGCGCCTTGCCGCGCGCTTTCTCCGCCATCGCCAGGCCTTCCTTGCGCCCGAGCGCAATGCCGTCGGCGACCGCCCGGGCGATGGTTTCGCTGTCCTTCCCCGCCGGCCCGATCAACAGGCCGTATTCGCCGACGATAACACGGGCCTTTTCCAGGTCGGCTTCCTTGGTCGGATCTTTTCCCGGCATGGTTCAAGTATCCTCTATTCCTCAAGTATGCCGGGAACGCTGCCCCGGCGCCAGAGGCAAGACCTCCTCCAGCGGCAGCGTCGTCAACTGAATTCGTCATTCCGGGGCGCCGCCAACGGGTCCGGCCCGAAGCGGCCGGCCCGATGACAAGCTCGGCGGCAAAGCGGCGCTTGGCCCCGGAATGACGAGGCTTCCCACCTGCGTTGACACGCCCCCTCATCGGCCTACATTAAAGCTGTTCCGAGGGGAGCTCCGGGAGGAGCTGAGACCGCAGAAGCGGAAAACCCTTTGAACCTGATCCGGGTCATGCCGGCGAAGGGACAGGAATGCTTTCCACCGTCGGCACGCCCTAAGATCGATGTGACAGAGCGCCGTCGCGATGATTGCGTCGCGGCAGCGCCCTGAGAAAAGCGCCAAAGGAACATAACGTGCAGCCCGTTGTTTTTATCGCCCGGCTTATTGGTCCGCTTTTTGTCGTGCTTGGCGTCGGCATCCTGCTGAACCAAGCGGTCTACGCCGACATGATCGGACAGGCGGTGCTGATCCCGGTCCTGATCTACCTGACCGGAATGCTGGCGCTTACCGCAGGCGTCGCCATGCTCAACGGCTATCACGCCTGGACCGCGGACTGGCGCGTCGTCATCACCATCCTCGGTTGGATCATGGTGATCGCCGGGATCGTCCGCATCGTGCTGCCGGCGGTAACCGCCGTGCTCGCCATCGGTCTCTATTCCGGATCGTCGGCGATGCCGATCGTTGCCGTCATCGTTCTCGTGGTCGGCGTGTTTCTCTCTTACCAGGGATACTTCCGCAAGCAGACGCTTTAGGCCTACCGTCATGATCGCGCGTAAAGGAAGAAGAAATTTAGGAGGACATCGATGAACAAGCATCTCGCCGAATCCGATCTTGCCACGCCCAAGGTCACGACCGGCCCGATTGCCGGCTCGCGCAAGATCTATGCGCGGCCCGAAGCGGCGCCTGAGCTGAAAGTGCCGCTGCGGGAGATTGCGCTCGATGCCTCGTCCGGCGAGCCGCCGGTTCCGGTCTACGATCCGTCCGGCCCCTACACCGATCCCGATGCGGTGCTCGACGTGGAGAAGGGCCTGCCGCGCGCGCGGCTTGACTGGGTGCGCGAACGCGGCGGCGTCGAGGAATACCAGGGCCGGCCGATCAAGCCGGTCGATAACGGCAATGTCTCCGGCAAGCACCTCGCGCGCAATTTCCCCAACACGCCGAAACCGCTGCGGGCGTTTCCCGGCCAGCCGGTCACCCAGCTCGAATGGGCGCGCGCGGGCGTCATCACCAAGGAAATGATCTACATCGCCGAGCGCGAGAATCTCGGCCGCAAGACGATGCTGGAAGGCGCGCAGGCCGCGCACGACGACGGCGAAAGCTTCGGCGCTTCCGTGCCGCTCTTCATCTCGCCGGAATTCGTGCGCTCGGAAGTGGCGCGCGGCCGCGCCATCATTCCGTCTAACATCAATCACGCCGAGCTCGAGCCGATGATCATCGGCCGCAACTTCCTCACCAAAATCAACGCCAATATCGGCAACTCAGCCGTCACGTCTTCGGTCGAGGAAGAAGTGGAAAAGATGGTGTGGGCGATCCGCTGGGGCGCGGACACGGTGATGGACCTCTCCACCGGGCGCAACATCCACAACACCCGCGAATGGATCCTGCGCAATTCGCCGGTCCCCATCGGCACCGTGCCGATCTATCAAGCCTTGGAGAAGGTCGACGGCGATCCCGTTAAGCTCGACTGGGAGTGCTACAAGGACACGCTGATCGAGCAGTGCGAGCAGGGCGTCGATTATTTCACCATCCACGCAGGCGTGCGGCTCGCCTACATCCACCTCACCGCCGACAGAGTGACCGGCATCGTCTCGCGCGGCGGCTCGATCATGGCGAAGTGGTGCCTGGCGCACCACAAAGAGAGCTTCCTCTACGAGCGCTTCGACGAGATTTGCGACCTGATGCGCAAATACGACGTGTCGTTTTCATTGGGAGACGGCCTGCGCCCCGGCTCGATCCGCGACGCCAATGACCGCGCGCAATTCGCCGAGCTGGAAACCTTGGGCGAGCTCACCAAGGTCGCCTGGAAGAAGGGCTGCCAGGTGATGATCGAAGGCCCCGGCCACGTGCCGCTGCACAAGATCAAGATCAATGTCGACAAGCAGCTTAAGGAATGCGGCGAGGCGCCGTTCTATACGCTCGGCCCGCTCGTGACCGACATCGCGCCCGGCTACGATCACGTCACCTCGGCGATCGGCGCCGCCATGATCGGCTGGTTCGGCACCGCCATGCTCTGCTACGTCACCCCGAAGGAGCATCTCGGACTCCCCGACCGCAATGACGTGAAAGATGGGGTGATTGCCTACAAGATCGCGGCGCACGCCGCCGACCTCGCCAAGGGCCACCCGGCGGCGCAACTGCGCGACGACGCGCTCTCCCGCGCGCGCTTTGAGTTCCGCTGGATCGACCAGTTCAACCTGAGTCTCGATCCCGACACCGCGCGCTCCTATCACGACGAGACGCTGCCCAAGGAGGCGCACAAGGTGGCGCATTTCTGCTCCATGTGCGGGCCGAAATTCTGCTCGATGAAAATCACGCAGGACGTGCGCGACTACGCGGCGACCTTAAACGACAAAGAGCAGGGAATGGCTCAGATGAGTCAGAAGTTCTTGGACCTCGGCGCGAATGTCTATGTGGAGGCGGAGAGGGCGAAGGAGAGTAATAAGGCGTTGTAGTCCTACGCGCTTTGGACGTGGATACTGCTACGACGACGGGCAACCAACACGCGAACGAAAGCGCCTCATTTGGGTAACCTTAATTAAGCGCGCTGTGGAGCGACAAAGAATCTATTACGAAAATTTGGGGCAGGCCGTCGGGATGCCGGCGCAAGGGCCGTGGAAAGATTCGATGAGATTGCGTTAGAAGAACGAGCCAAGGACGCCCGGATTTCTCCTATTTGGTCATCAGCAAGGAATCCCAGATTTTGCGTTGCTCAATCCGGGCTACGAACTACCCACTCCCCGTCGGATCGAGCGTGAACAGCTCCTGCGGGGTGCTGACGCCGCGCAACGCATAACGCCCGACCGAGACGAATTGGCTTTTGGCGCTGCCGGCCGCCGCGGTGAAGCTCGCCGAGAGGAGTAACGGCTGCTCGACCGAGCGGCACAACGCGGCGATGCGGGCGACTTCATTGACGGCCGGGCCGACGACCGTGAAATCGAGACGTTCCTTGCTGCCGATATTGCCGTAGAACACCGTGCCGAAATGCAGCGCGAGATAAATGTCGGTGACGGGCAGCTGGTCGTCGGCCCGCCGTCGGTTCAATTCGCCGACGCCGCGGCGCGCGACGCTCGCCGCCTTGAGTGCCGCCCGGCAGGCGGCTTCGCGGTCGGCTGAGGTGAAGATCGCGAGCGAGCCGTCGCCGATCAGCTTGAGCACGTCGCCGCCATTGGCGTGGATCGCTGAGATGACGACATCGGCGTAATCGTTGAGCAGCGGTATCACGTGCTCGGGCGGCGCCGTATCGGTGATCCGCGTATAGCCGCGCAGATCGCTGAACCACAGCACGGCCTCGATCCGGTCGGCGACGCCGCGGGCGATGCCGCCGGCCAGCACTCTTTGGCCGGGATCGCGGCCGAGATAGGTCTCCACTAGGGTTCGGGCGATGCGCGTCAGCGAGGCGGATTTCACCGCCAGCGCCAACAGCGGCACTAGCCTTTCCAGATCGACGATATCGGCGTCGGCAAAGCCGTTCGGATCGTCGGTGGTCCAGGACGAATAGACGCAATCCATCTCGCCGATGACGCCGTGCCCGGCGAAGCGATGGACCATGCCGACGAAATCGGTCATGCCGGCAGCGGTCTCGGCAAGAGTAGGAAATTCGGCCAGGCACTGCGCATCGACGCGCCGCCGCAAGAGCGGCGCGCCAGTTTGTACGAGGCGGTAAAACGGGCTCCGGCGCCAGCGCTCGGCGGCCTCGCCCTCGTTCGTCGGGCCATATTCTTGAAGCGAAGTCTTGCCTCCGGCGGCGCGCCAGCCAAAGGCGCGGCCCTCGTAGATCGGATGCAGCGTATCGACGATGACCGTCGCGCGGGCGAGCGGCGAACCCATCGCGACCAGCCGCTCAGCGAAGCCGCCGACCATGTCGGGCTCAGCCTCGCCGGCCAATCCGGCGGCGGCGATCCAGGCCGCGAACTCTGCAAATTGCGTGTCGTTCATCGTATGGTGTGCTTTAGCAGGTGGCGCCGAGCAAGCGTAGGGGCGGACGCCGGATGGTCGCGCGTTTGCAATCCGTTGCCTAACGCTTTCCCTCACCGCCGGAGGAACAAGCCGTGATGAGAGCAAGCCGTGCACCTCTGTAATTTACCGGCCGCCGCCGCGGCCAAATTGCCGTTCAGCCAGGCGGTGCGCCTCGGCGACGTGCTTTATCTGTCCGGCGCGCTCGGCAACGTGCCCGGCACGCGGAACGTCGTGCCCGGCGGCATCGAGGCCGAGACCAAACAGACCATGGAGAATATCGGCGCTGTGCTCAAACGCCAACGGACTCTCCTTCGACGACGTGTTCAAATGCACGGTGGTACTCGCCGACATCGCGCAATGGGAGACCTTCAACAAGGTCTATGTCACCTATTTCAAGCCCGGCCTCCTGCGGGCGCGGTCCGCCTTCGGCGCCAACGGTCTGGCGCTCGGCCCGCAGGTCGAACTTGAATGCCTCGCTTATGCCGGGAAGATAGAGACAATCTCGGATAGTGTCGATCGCTTTGGGCCCCTCGCTGACAGTCAAGCGGATGGCGCGCACGACCGGTTTGTTCCGCGACGGACCCGCTGCGCCAACGTATTTGCGTCGGCGAGGTCGCCAGCCGAGATCCGAAAACAGGGCCCGCAAAGTTGTTCGCGCACGACAGGCTTTGATACGATTTCGCGATTGATCACGACTGCCATCGGTTTGTCGACGATTTGCCGCGTGAGCTGGCAAATGCGCTCCTCATCGTCCTTCGCGAAGCATACCTCGACGTGAGGAATGTGGATATTCGTGTACCTCTCTGGTCTCCGTATTGCGGAACGCGATCGTAGCCGAATCGTCGAGCCGGCGGACTGCGCTGACCGGGATGTCAACGCGGCCCTTCCGGTGAACCAACGATAAAGCGATTTCTTCGGCGTTGGCGAAAGCCGATCCCAACATGGCGACTGCCGCCGTTATCGTCGCGATCAGGCGCGTGAAACTCATGCAACTATGCCCCCGCCGTATAGCACGTAGGATAGGTTGAGCCCTTGTAAGACCCATTACTAACCCTGCCGCCTCATGATGGGTTTCGCTTCTCTACCCATCCTACGCACTACGCACGTCGATGCGAGGAGTGGAGCGACGAAGGAGGAACCCCGCATTGCGCTACGCTCAATACGGGCTACCCGCCGGCCGCGCCAGGGCGTCGGCCCGTGCCCGAAAGATGTGCGAAGCCGCCGCCGCGAATGCGCACAGCGTCGGTATCTCCACGATGGCGCCGAGCAACGAGAAAATGAGCTGATTGCGGGCGTCAAACCCGCGCCGCAGCAAGGCGTAATAGAGCAGACCGCCAAAGATCATCGCCGGCACCGCCGCACAGACGAAGATCAAGGCCACGCGCCAGGAGCTGCCCTTTGTGTCGTGCCGCGCGTTGCTCCAGGTCGCGCCCGGGGCATCGATCGCAATGGCGGGAAACAGGATGACGCGCCGAACCGTCACGATGACGACGGTGATGAACACGACGAGGACGACGAGCCCGAGCAGCGCCACGATGCCCGTATCCTGCTCCTCGGCCCGCATGAAGCCCTGGATGATGCTCGGCAGTGACCACAGGATTTTGATCAGTACGGCAAAGCCGGCAAAGCGCACGTAGCGCGCGCTGAAGGGCTCGAGCGGGTAGCGGCTCGTCACTTCGCCGAGCAGCACAAAGCGGTGCACCACGATGGCGAGCGGAGCGAGCAACACGCCGTGCACGATGCCGGTAACAATGGTGTAGACCGGCAGAAAAGGGCTTGCGGCGAGCATATACGGATCGGGAATAATCCAGAAGGTCAGGAGCGACAATACGAGCACGATCGCGAACGCGATGCCGATCGCGAGCGGCATGGCGCCGATCGCCCGAAAGGCGTCTTCCCACGCCGTCACTGCGGTGTCGATGATCGCCGGTTTTGTTTGCGCCACGATCCTCCCTCAACTACCGCTGTGTACGCATTGGCCGCTACACTGCGGACGCCGCCTGCACGCCCGGCCCTTGCCGATCCGGCGGTCGCGGCCGCTGTCGTGCCGGCGGCAGTCTGGGACGAACCATGAGCGAAGACTGGAAGTCGGCGCTGAATGCAATGATCATGGCGCTCGAAGCCGGCATGTGGGACGAGCTGCAACTGCGAAGGCTGATCGACGAACTGGATGAACGGCCTGATACGATCCTGCCGCACTCTATCGGCCTCAGCAACTATGTCGTCTTCCTGTGCACGAAGGTTCATCGGCCCGAACTCGCCCGGCGCATCCTGTACGCCACGCTGAACTGGGACATGATGCACGGCGCCAAGGCGGAAGACATCGAACTTTCAATCAGGAACATCACGCACGTCGAAAAACTTCTGGCCGGCAACGACCCCGAGCACATCCAACAGGAGGTGCTGGACCGCAGCTCTCGCAACGTCTCGCGGCATTAGGATCGCCCGCATGAGCGAAACCAGATCGAACGATGCGGTAAGCCCGGCAAAAGGAGCCGCCTCAGCCATTGCGGCCTTCCTTGGCCTGTCCGTCCAAAAAATCCAACAGGCTGGCGCCATTGCCCTTGGCCTTGCTCTTTCGTTTCGGCGCTGCGGGCGCGGCGGCGTCGCGTTCGAGGCGGAGCGCCCGAAGCCGCTCGGTCTTCGCGCGCAGCGCCGCGGCCGTGGCTTCGTATTCGGACGTCGCCTTCTTGGCGTCCTCCGCGCGCTGCAGTTTCGCGAACTGAACGTAGGCCTCGTTCTTTTTGGATTTATCCGCCATACCGCCAACCTTTGGGGTGAATCGCCGGGTGTTCAATGACATAGCAGCCGAGGGATCGAATGGCGAAGCCTAATCGGCCCAAGAGACGACCTCCGCTCCGCAGAAATGCTAGAGTGTGCCACGCCAGCGCCAGCGCCATCGATTTCGAGGCCCACGCCCGTGGAAGAACGCCGCCCGCCGATCGTGCCGACGCTTGCGGCGGCTTACCGTGACTTCCGGCGGCTGTTGTTTCCGCTGCGCGCAATCATCATCAGCGCCTTCCTCATCGTGCTCGCGATTTCGGTGGTGACTGGGTTCGTGCCGGACCGGCCGTGGGATCGGGAGATTTCCGGCACGGCATTGGGTCTGGTGGAGGACGCAATCCGGGCGCTGCTGCTGACGCCGATCATCATCGCCATCCATCGCTTCGTCATCCTCGGCGAGGTCACGACAGGCTATGGGATCGACGTGGGCGCGCTGGCGTTTCGGCTTTTCTTCATCTGGCTGTTCGCTCTGAAGGTCCTGGTCGGGCTGCCTTACGAGCTGCTCGGCGTGCTGCAGACCGGTGATCGCCTCGCACGCATTCATGTTCCTCGCCGCGCACGTCAAGCGCGCCGCGAGCTGAAAGCCCCGGAGCAAAGACGCCGATGATAACGCTCTATTCCTATCCCACCCTGTTCGGCGTCGCCGACAACAACGGCTACGGCCTCAAGGTCTTCGCCTTCCTGCGGCTCGCAGGGCTGCAATTCACGCATGAGCACATTTTCGACGCCTCGGCGGCGCCGCGCGGGCAGCTTCCCTACCTCGTTGACGACGGCGAAACGATCGGCGACAGCGAGGCCATCGTCGCGCACCTCATCAGCAAATACCGGCTCTCCATCGACGACGTGCTCGGCGCGCGCGAGCGGGCGTTGAGCCTGCTCGTCACCCGCATGCTCGACGATCTCTATTGGGTGATGTCGTATTCGCGCTGGAAGGACGAACGTTACTGGCCGGCATTCCGCGACGCGCTGATGCGCGAGCATCCAACCCTGACACTGGAAGGCTTGCAAAAAGCGCGCGAGTTCAATTTTCAGCGCTACCACTTTCAGGGCATCGGCCGCTACGCTCCGGAGGCGGCTTACGCGCGCGGCCTCGCCGATCTGAAAGCGCTCGCCGAGCTCGTTCCTGCCAGCGGTTACGTGCACGGACAACGGCCGACCAGTGTCGATGCCGGCATCTACGGCTTCATCGCCAACATCTATTTCTATGCGATCGATACGCCGCTCAAAGAATTCGTGCTGGCGCAGCAAAACCTCGTGCGCCATTGCACGGCCATCCATGAACGGGTGATGCGCTAAACCTCGCCCGCAGCAACAGGACAAACACCCATGCCCCGTCGGATTTTCGCCGTAGTGCTTATCCTCGCCGCCGTGTGCGGGCCGATCGGCCGCGTCGGCGCCGAGGACAACGGCGCCGCGTCGGCGCTGCTATTGTCGACCGGCACGACCGCGCTCGGCGAGACGCTCCACTATCCAATGAGCGGCCCGGCGCACCTAACCGCCGCCATCGTCACGCTCGCGCCGGGCGCAAGCACCGCGTTGCATCGGCACGGCGTCCGGATGTTCGCCTACATCCTCGACGGCGAGATCACAGTCGATTACGGCGACCGCGGCAAGCGCACCTATCGCCAGGGCGACGCACTGATGGAGGCGATGGACGTGCCGCATTTCGGCGCCGACGCTGGCAGCAGCCCAGTGCGCATCCTCGTCGTTTTTATCGGCGCGGAAGGCGCGCCCATGGACGTCATTCCGTCGCAACCCTGAGCGGCCGAACGCCGCCGGCCGCCCTCCTCTGCGCCCGACATTGTCGCATTGTCGCAGGGCTTCCCTCCCTGGGACGCATGGCTGCTCGCCGCGTTGATTGATGCAAATCAAATCCGGCTGGCCGATAAGCGCTTTGCTTGTCTGAAATGCAGCGCCCCGCGCGCAGCAACAGAAACAAGACTTGGAACGAGTTTTGGAACGAGACTGGGAAGGAAAATCCGAAATGCCCGCGAAATCTCCACTGTTGAAGCTAAGCACCCTCGCAGGTCTCGCCGCCGCCGGGCTCGTCCTGATCGCCGCGCCGGTCAAAGCCGAGGAGCCCATCAAGATCGGATTTGGCATGTCGCTCACTGGTCCGCTTGCCGCCAACGGCAAAATGTCGCTCGTGGCGATGCAGGTCTGGGAGTCCGACGTCAACGTGCAAGGCGGCCTGCTCGGGCGCCCGGTCAAGCTCGTCTATTACGACGATCAAAGCAAACCGGCGGAAGTGCCTGCGATTTATTCGAAGCTCCTCGACGTTGACAAGGTCGATCTGATCGTCTCGGGCTACGCCTCGACCCAGATCGCCGCCGCCATGCCGGTCGCGATCGGGCGAAAAAAGCTGTTCGTGAGCCTGTTCGGCACCGGCATCAACAACGTGTTCAACTGACAAATATTTCGCGATGATCCCGAACGGGCCGACCCCGAAGCCCGCCTTCACGCGCGGCTTTTTCAAGGTTGCCGAAGTGCAAAAGCCGAAGCCTGAGACGATCGCGCTCGCTTATGCGGATGCCGAATTCGGGCAAAACGCGTGCGAGGGCGCGCGCGAGAACGCCAAAGCGTCTGGCTTCACCGTCGTTTACGATAAGAGCTATCCGCCGGCCACGGTCGATTTCACGCCGATCGTGCGCGCAATCCAGGCGAGAAATCCGGACCTCTTGGTGATCTGCTCCTATCCGCTCGACACCGTCGGCATGATCAAAACGATCCACGAACTGGGGTTCAAGCCGAAAATGTGGGGCGGCGCGATGGTCGGTCTGCAAGCGACCGCGTTCAAAACTCAATTGGGGTCGCTGCTCAACGGCGTCATCAATTTCGAGACCTGGCTGCCGGTCGAGTTCGATGAAATTCCCCGGCTCGATGCAGCTCTTGAAGAAATACCAGGAACGCGCTCCGGCCGCCGGCACCGATCCGCTCGGCTATTACATGCCGGTATGGGCCTATGCTGACCTGCAAGTGCTAAGCGAAGCGATCGCCGCGACCAAGAGCCTCAACGACGACGTACTCGCCAAATACATGCACGAGGCGACGTTCAAGACCGTGGTCGGCGACGTCAAATTCGGGCCGCTCGGCGAATGGGCGGAGGAACGGACGCTGGCCGCCCAGTTCCAGAACATCACCGGCAACAGCGTCGACGATTTCCGCGATACGAAAACGGAAGTGATCGTCTATCCGCCGCAGTTCAAGAGCGGCGAGGTGATCTATCCTTACGAGAATGCGATGGCGAAGTAGCCAATGCAGCAGCAGGAGGCGGGGCGACGCGCCAACCCGGATCGCGCCTTCCCCGTTCGCTTAGACGTATTTCTCGTCCCGCTCCAGAAGCTCGACCGAGACGCCCTGCGGCCCGCGCAGGAAGCAGATTCGAACGCCGGGACGGACGGTGCGCGGCTCCATGGTGAATTCCGCGCCCTTGCCTTTCAGCTCCGCCGCGACCGCGTCGATGCCGCTCACGGTCAGCCCGAAATGATCGAGTCCCTGATACGGCGTCACCGGCGGCGCATGCACGCCGTCGCCTGGCGCCACCGGCATGATGAAGACATTGGTGCCGCCGAGCTTCAGATCGATGCGCGGCTTGCCTTGCACCATTGTGCGGATCACCTGCGCACCCAGCATGCGCTCGAACCACGCGGCGGTCGCCTCCGGATCGGGGCTGCGCAGGTGGATGTGGTCCCAGGCGAAAGGCGGCGTGTCGTTCGGCATTGGCACTCCGGAGGCTATTTCCCGGCGGCCTTGCGCAAAGCCGCGTTGATGCGGTCCTGCCAGCCCGGACCGTCTTCCTGAAAAAAGTCGAGCACGTCGCGATCGATGCGCAGCGACACCGTTTCCTTGACGCCCGGCAGCGGCGGCGCCGGCTGCGGCGGGCCTTCGACCGGCTTGGTGGTCGCCGCCTTGAACGCCTTCTCAGCCGCAGTGCGCGGATCGTATGTCGGTCGCCGTGCCATGCCGGACTTATAGCAGACGCAGGTACAACCACATGAAACGAAAATCCGCGCTCCCTCGCTGCCCCTGTGGGCAGCGGGGAAGATGAAACCATGCCACACATTCGCTTTCAACCCGGCGCTAACGAAAAATCGTGCACGCAGCCCTTGCTCGCGGCGCACATCGAGTTATAACGCGCAGCCCGCGTGACGCTCCGCACGCGCCTTCGAATCGGCTATGAAAGCAGAATGGGAAAGTCGGTGCGCACGCCCATCGTGGCTGCCGGCGGCATCGTCATCCGCACCGGCGCAAGGCCGCTCGTCGCCGTCGTCCAGCGCCGGCGAGATAACGCCTGGGTTCTGCCCAAGGGCAAACTCAAGCCGAATGAAAAACCGGTCGCCGCAGCCAGGCGCGAGGCGATCGAGGAAACCGGCTCCGACGTGCGGGTGTACGAGTATCTCGGCGTAATTTCCTATATCGGCGGCAGCGGTCCGAAGGTCACGCATTTCTGGCGCATGCATGCCGTCGGCAGCGCGGCCGGCAAGCCGATGGACGACATCAAGGCCGTCGAATGGTTGCCGTTATCCACGGCGATCGAACGCCTGAGTCTGGCGCACGAGCAATCCTTCCTGCGCAATATTGGCCGCAAGGCCCTGAAAAAATCGCGCAAAAAAGCCCGCAGCAAGCCGCCGGCGAAGGAAATTGCCCTGCCCGCAGCCGACATCGCGTCGGCGATCAAGGAGAGGGCGCCACCGCCGGCCGAGCGGACGCCGCCGGCCGCGCGACCGAGGTCAAGTTCGCCGCAGCAGGCGAAGCTCGCGAAGCCGCAGCCGCGTTGGCAGGTTCTGCAGCAGCTGACTAAACGCTGGCAGTCCGCCGTTGGGCGAACGCAGCGAGTGGGCTGACGGCCGGCGCCGGGCGGCTGAGCCGCCGCATGCGTGGGTCACACGACCTATACACCGGCCCGCTGAAATCGCGACAAGACCGTGAGATGATCGTCGCGCTCCAATGTGCCACCCGGACGCGCGCCCCGAACATTGTAGGCCCCGATGCCTGCCAAAAGCTATCGCTTCGTGCCGCCCGGCGGCGGCCCGAACTACGACTGGACGCGCGATCACACCTACGTCAAGGTCGCGGCCGCCGATACTCGCGGCGCCTACGCGCTGATGGAAGACAATCTCAAGCGCGAGTTCGCGCTCGGTCTGCATCTGCACCGTGCGCATGCCGGGACCTTCTACATCCTCGAGGGCATTGTGAATTTCCACATCGACGGCGACTGGATGGCGGCGGTGCCCAGCGCCTGCGCGCACATTCCACCCGGCGTGCCGCACGCCCTCGACCTACCGGCGGGCGGCACCGGGCGCTGTTTGATGATCTTTCAGCCCGCGGGCTTCGATCAATTCCTCGAGGAGCTTGCCGGCTTGAGCGAGACGCAATTGGCCGACGACAAGCTCATCGCCCGTTTTGGACGAGAAATACGACATCATCAATCTCGGCGGCGTGCCGCCGCGCGCGTGAGCGGCAAGCCTGCCTAGCGGCGCAAATCGTGGCCGTTCGATCAGAAATCGGGTGGGATTGCACATCGCCGTGCGCCACTTGTCCTCCATCACGACAAGGCGGACGGTCATGCATTTTCGTATTCGGGGCCTGCCGGCCGAACAATTCGAGCCACTGTTCACGCTCTCCGACGCCGAGCTTGCGGCACAAGGCGCAGTGCGGCGGATCGCCGAGGCGCGCGAACCGGGCTATCCCTGCCGGGTCAGCCTCACCGATTCAAAGCCCGGCGACGAGCTTATCCTGGTCAATTACGAGCACCACGACGTCGCTTCCCCCTACCGCATGCGCTTTGCCATCTTCGTGCGCAAGGGCGACGAGACGTTCGACGCCATCGACGCCGTGCCGGAGCAATTGCGCAGGCGGACGCTTGCGGTGCGCGCGTTCGACGGCGACGCCATGATGGTCGGCTACGAGCTGATCGACGGCGCGACGCTGGAAGATGCGATCGCACGGCTATTCGCGAACGAGCGCGCGGCTTATCTGCACGTCCATTTCGCCGCGCCCGGCTGCTACGCCGCCCGCGTCGAGCGGACGTGAAAGTTAAACGTCATGGCGACTGTCTTGCCCCCCGCGGCGCGCTTCGCTGCGGCGGCTACGGGATCGGAATGAGCAGGCCCACACTCACGCCCAGCGATTGGTCATGGCGCCCGCCGAAATCGTATCCGTAGCTCGGCTCCAGATACCAGCCGAGCTTTCGATCCGGCCACGGCCAAAACAAGAACTCGGCGACCGCCTCGCCGCCAAGGGAATCGGTGCTCTTGCCGCCCCCCGTCGTATGCAGCCATTCCGGTGCCACGCCGACTTCGAACTCCACCGTCTTGGACAAGGTCCAAGGCTTCTTGAACAGGAGATTGGTGCTCCATTGCGTTTGGCCGCCACCAGATAGCGCCGTAACGCCTGCTTCGATTTCGAGCCAATTCTTGATGACCGTCGTTTCCACGGCGACCGAGGGGCCGAAACCGGAGCCGCCATCTTGCAGGCTCCATTCACCTGCGGCGCCGATTTGAATGGTCGCAGAAGGCTCCTTGTCCTCCGCCAACGCCGGCCCTGCGAATAACAGCAGAGCACCCATCAACCCCGTCATCACCGGATAATTGATCATTGCCACCGCCGCCCTGCCCCGAAAGAATATTCTACGAGGGCTTTACGTGCATGTCACATCCGACCGCGCCCGGAAAACGTGAGCCGGCGGCGGCTTGCACCGATTGATGACCAATCTTGTTCTGAATGGCGGGATCGTCGGTGAGCGATCACTCCGATGCAGATGACCTGACGCTCGCTTGGCGGCGCTAAGCCCCCACCAATTTAGTCAAAACGCACGCGCTGATCTTGAAACTGCCGTCGGTTTGCTGCTCCAGCGTATAGCGAGCCACCCAGGCCACACCGTCGGCATCGACGATGTCGACTTCCTGTACGATTTTTCCGTCCGCAGCCGTCGCCCTGCCGAACTCGAAACTTTTGTGCCGATAGACCGGAGCATAACCGTTGCGAACCATGTACATGAAGATTTCGGGCGTCCGGAACATGCTCTGTATTGAGGGCGCCGCAAAAGTGTAGGCCGCCGCTGCGTCGTCGCGGCCGATGGCTTCTTCCTGGGAACGGATGACGGATTGCGCGGCGTCGACGTCTGCGTCGGCGCGCGCGAGCGTCGTAAAGCCCGCGAAAACTGCAACTAGTAGGAAAAGGACACGCATGATGCCGCTGCCCGTTTGGTGATCTTCGTCGATCTGCTTTCATAAGTCTTATAGCTCAATGCCGTCAGCAGCACCGCCGTCGCGTCGGGACCCCACGGAGATTTTACCAAACAAAAACCCTGGCCGAGGCGTGTCGGTAATGCCCGGTGGGCAGGCGCAACGATTTGCGCGCGGAACCTCGTTCACACGCTGCGAATTTTGTATGATGGCGCCGGAACGACGGAACCTGGAACGACGGAACCTGGTACGAGGACAATGGCACACATCACATATAAGATAGTCCGCCACGAAGACGGCTGGGCCTACACGGTCAACGGCGCGTTCTCGGAAAGTTTCCCGACGCATGCCGAGGCGCTCGAGGCAGCACGCCGCGCCGCCGGCGAGCAGCGCGTGCCCGGGCAGACGGAAGGCATCGAATACGAGGACGAGGACGGCAAGTGGCATCGCGAGCTTTCGCGCGGCGACGATCGGCCCGAGACCGACGTCGAGGACACCGCCTAGCGTGGTGGATTTGAAGTTCCTACGACGCCAACGGCGAACGCGCAAAGGAACTTCAAATCCAAAAGCCACGCTAGAATCACAAGATCGCTAATGTCCTTTCGATTCTGAAGTTCGCGCGAGAGGGTGCCGTAGATGCCTGCGAGCTTCAGAATTGGGACACTAGAGCGGGTTGCGATAATAGTGGCAGAGATAGGGGCCGATCACGAGGTCGCGATAGCATTTGACGATGCCGTGGCGGGTGTGGCGTTCGTCATATTGCACATGCTGCAACGGCGAGACAGCGGCGGCCGCTGCTTCCGCCAGCGCGCCGTTTGCCGGGGCGGCGACCGCGTTCTGAGCATAAGCAACAAGCCCAACACCGGCGGCAAAACTCAGAACGACCAACACTCTTGGCTTCCTCCTTGAGGTTTCCCAGACAAAACTATCCAGGCGGATTTTTGTTCCGCAAGCCGTTGCGCGCTTCGATCTATCTCGCGGCTCCCCGGTCGCGGAAAGCTCCAAAGGGGCAACTGGCCGCCGAGGCACGCCGCATGCGCGGTGTGATCGCGGTGTTCGTCGCCGGTTTCGGGATGAAGAAGGACCGTCAGACCGTCACGATTGAGCATCAGCCACGGCAGCAACGACGCCACGAGGCCGCTTGGAAACGCGATCTGATACATCGACTGTGAGTGCGGACCGACCAGCTTGTCGTGCCAGCGGCCGAGCCTCGCCTGCGGAAATTCCGTGGCAATGCGCTCGCGCAGATGCTCGGCACGGCGGCGCGGCCTCGCGGTGTCGTAGATGTGCGCGTGACATTCGGCGATCGAGCGCGGATCGGGCTTCCGCCGGCGCGCTGATTTCTCGGCCATCGGCAAGAACCTCTCAATCCGGGGTATCGAAAATGTCGCCGGTGGGGATCGCCAGTCCGATGCCGGGATCGATTTCCTCGATCATCTCTGACGCGACCGACGGCGGCCCGGAACCGACGGCCGTGGGCGCCTGTGGGAACGGCGTTACCAGATTCTGGTAATTTTTCATCGCGGCCTCGTTGCCGACGAAGGCGCATTTGCAATAATCGGGATCGGCGTAGATGTAGTACCGCCTGCCGTTCGCGGTGCGCGCGACAAATTTGCGCGGCGGCAGAAGCTTAAGGCGCGTGACCTGCGCGGGCGTGTTAGCCGGGCGCATGATGAAGCCCATGTCCTCGAGCTTCATGTCCTCGCCTTCCTGGCCGGCGCCGGCGGCGCCGCCAAACAGGCCGAAGACCAGAACAGCCAACACCCGCGCGTGCCCTTTTGACATGCCGATGCTCATGGATGCGGCGCGCTGTTGCGCACCCTGCCGAAGAGATTGGCCAGAAACAGCGCCACGCTGAGCACGCCGAACATGGTGGTGATCGAAACAGCAGGCAGCGGCGGGAAGAAGACGCGGAGCAGTGCGCCGCCGACCACAAAGTTGAACCCGCCCCAGATCACATTGACGATCGTCGAGGATTCGCCGATCCAGCGCGGAGTTGCAAACGGTGTCTGGAATTTGTTGCCGCAGATACCTTGCACGAAATGCGGCACCCCGTTTGCGAGGAAGAGGCCGGCGACGAAATGCGCGACATAGGCGTACCAGGGCATGATGCGATCCTTCATCGTCTTGCAAAACCGTCTTGCAAACAATCTATAAGAAACCCGTCGGGGTTCGCCATCTCTCGCAGCTCAGCGAAGCGTCGTTACGGCTGCGCCAGCGTTTGCCGGGAGCCGTAAATACCCGCGAGCAGCACGGCGACGATACCGGTCAGGAAAATGCCGTCGAACGTGCCGGCGCCGCCGATCGAGGCGACAGGCGCGCCGAGGCCGGCCACCTTGTCGAGGTTGGTGAGGTCGGCCCCGATCAGCGTCCCCATGCTGCCGGCTATGTAAGCAAGCAGCGCTGCGTCGCGGCGCGAAAGCAAGAGCGCGACCAAAGCCGTGACGATGGCCGGAAAGAATACCGGGACGGCAATGCCGATGCCGGCCACCGGGGTGGCAAGCCAATGCAACACGACGGCGACGATCGCGGTCGATATCGCTCCGGTCACCCACAGCCGGCGGGTGACGAGGAGATAAGCCGACATGATCGTCGGAATGACGGCGCCGCCGACATTGACGGCGATGACGGTGCCCGGAAGGTTCTCGACCTGCGGCACCGTGTATTGCATGCCGAAAAAATCGATCACCCGGTCGGATTCCAGCGCCTCCTGCGGCAACACGGCGATGGGAATGTTGAAATAGCTGCCGATCAACGTCGCCAACAGAAGCAGCATGGCCGCTCTCGGGCTCACGCCCAGGCTCACATAGGCGTGGCGCAACGCTCCGAGCACCACAAGAACAATGAACATGACAAAGAAAATGCCGACCAGAATGGAAAAAAAGCCGGGCGCCAGCGGCAGATAATGGAATTGACTCATGTGCATTGGCGCGGCTCCTAAATCTTGGGTAACACGTTATTTTGACGGGCGGATAGTTTCCAGGGCCATGCGCGGCACGGCAAGCCGAGGTAACCGATGACGCAAGCTGCGCCGGCGCGCGAGGTGCCGCTGCCGCGTTGGGTACCGGCGCTGCTGAGCTTCGTCGCCGGCTATATCGACAGCTACACATTTCTCGCGCTGTTTGGGCTTTTTGTCGCTCAGGTCACCGGCAGCTTCGTCACCGCCGGCGCAGAACTCGTCACCCATGACATCGGCATTACCGGCAAGGTCGTCGCCGTCATTGCCTTCCTGGTGGCGGCCGCGCTGACCGCGGGATTGATCCGTCTTGCCCGCGAGCGGGACCGCGACGCGCTGCCGTGGATGCTGGCGTTGGAAACGCTGCTGATCGCCGCCTTTTGCTTGCTCATGCTCGCCGGGCTGCCGCCGGCGGGCACCGACGACTGGCGCGGCATTTTCGCCGGCCTGTTCGGGGCGATGGCTATGGGTACGCAGAGCGTCATCGTGCGACTCCTGATGCGCGGCATTCCCCAGACCAACGTGATGACCGGCAACCTGACGCAACTCGGCATCGAATCGAGCGAACTGTTCCTGGCGTGGCGGCGGCGCGCGCGCAATCCCGCCGATCCGCAATCCGCGCGCGAGTTCGTGAATGTGCGCACACGGCTGTTCATCGTTCTGGCGATCGCGATCGGATTCATTCTCGGCGCCGCCTGCGGCGCCGTGGCCTACGCCAGGATCGGACTGCCCGGCACGCCGCTCGCCGTCGCGCTGGTCGGCGCACTGACCCTGTGGGCGATCCGGCGCGAACGATCAGACTGAAGCGGCGCGGCCGGCGCGACCGGCCCTGCGGCCGCGCTCGTCCTGCGGGCGCCAAGGCGCCCGGCTGCGTTCATTGTTGAGGTGCACGAGCTGCTTGAGCATCTGCATAAAGGCATTGCGCTCGCCGGGCTTGAGCGGCGCCAGGATGAGCCGCTGGGTCGCCGCCACTGCCGGCTCGATATCGCGGATCAAGCGGCGGCCCGACGGCGTGATGTAAAGCAGTTTTGTCCGCCGATCGGCGGGACCGTGCAGACGTCGGATCAGCTTCTTCTTCTCCAAGCGGGTCACGACGTCCCCGATCGTCGACCGGTCGAAGGCGATGATGTTGCAAAGCGCCGTCTGATCGATCCCGGGATAATTGTTGATAGCAAAAATCGCGGAATATTGCACCGGTGTGATGTCGAAGTTCCGGGCCTGGTCCATAAAAAGAGCGAAGGATATCTGCTGCAGCCGGCGAATGAGATGACCGGGCCGCTCATCGAGCCGCGTTGCCTCGAGAAGTCTCAACGCGCGTTTTTCGCGACGAAGACGGTCTGCTTGCGGCATCGCGAACTCGATCTGGCGGCCCGTCCCTATTCGCAATTTGAATATCATACGGCCACGGCAGATACCACCGTATTGTATGTACACTGACGGATTTCTTCAGTAGGCTGATGAAATGCCCGCCCGCTAGGCGCCGGTGGTGAAGTTGGAGAACGAGGAGTAAGCCATGCCGGACAATCCCGAAGCCATCATCGCGGGCAAGCAGCGCCCTTTTACGGGGGCGGAATTCCTGGAATCGCTGCGCGACGGCCGCGACGTCTACATCTACGGCGAGCGGGTCAAGGACGTCACCACGCATCCGGCGTTTCGCAATTCGGCGGCTTCGGTCGCGCTCCTCTATGACGCCCTGCACGCCAAGGAAACGAAGGACGTGCTGACGGCGCCGACCGATACCGGCTCGGATGGCTATACCCACAAATTCTTCAAGGTGGCGCGCTCCGCCGCCGACGTGGTCGCGCAACGCGACGCCATCGCCGCCTGGGCGCGCGTCACCTATGGCTGGCTCGGCCGCAGCCCGGACTACAAGGCTGCCTTCCTCAACACGCTCGGCGCCAACGCCGAGTTTTACGGTGTGTTCGCCGACAACGCGCGCGCCTGGTACAAGCGCGGCCAGGAATCGGTGCTGTTTCTCAATCACGCGTTGATCAATCCGCCGATCGACCGCGACAAGGCGGTCGAGCAGGTCAAGGACGTTTACATCACCATCCAGAAGGAGACCGATGCCGGCATCTACGTTTCCGGCGCCAAGGTCGTCGCCACCAACTCGGCGCTGACGCAATACAATTTTCTCGGCCAGAATATGGGCCAGGAAATCACCGATCCGTCGATGGTCGTGATGTTCATTGCGCCGATGAACACGGCGGGCATCAAGCTCATTTGCCGGCCGTCCTACGAGATGGCCGCCGCCGCGACCGGTTCGCCGTGGGATTATCCGCTGACCTCGCGCTACGACGAGAACGATGCCATCTTCATCTTCGACAACGCGTTCATTCCCTGGGAGAACGTCATTATTCACCGCGATATGGAGCGGTTGAGGGACTTCTATCCAAAATCGGGCTTCTACCAGGGCTTCACGATGCAGGGCTGCACGCGGCTTGCGGTGAAGCTCGATTTCATCGCCGGGCTCCTCCACAAGGCGGCGCGCGCGACCGGCGTCGAGGCGTTCCGCGGCGTGCAGGCGCAGATCGGCGAAGTGATCGGCTGGCGCAATCTGTTCTGGTCGCTCACCGATGCCATGGCGTTCAATCCGGAGCCGTGGGTCGACGGCGCGGTGCTCCCCAACAGCCGCGGCTCGGCCTCCTATCGCCTGTTCATGACCGAAGCCTATCCGCAGATCCGCAACATCGTCGAAAAGGTGGTCGCCTCCGGGCTGATCTATCTTCCCTCGAACGCCTGCGACTTCAAAAACCCGGAGGTCGATAAATACCTCGCCAAATACGTGCGCGGATCGAACGGCATCGATTACAAAGATCGCATCAAGATCATGAAACTCCTGTGGGACGCCATCGGCAGCGAATTCGGCGCGCGGCACGAACTCTACGAAATGAATTATTCCGGAAGCCACGAGCTCATTCGCGTCTTCCAGCTGCAGCAGGCGCACAGCAACGGCACGCTCAAGCAGATGAACGCGCTGGTCGAGCAATGTATGGCCGATTACGACGAGAATGGCTGGCGCCATCCGGCCTACACCGACCCGTCGGATATTTCCGTGCTGGGGAAGCACTGACGCTCGCTTCAGGGCGCGATGCCGTAGCCGACCGCGATCACCACGCGCAACGTATCCTCGCCGGGGGAGATCGGCACCGGCATGGCCGCCGCGCCGGCCACGCGCTTCGCCGCCAGCGGCGAAAATGGGGCATTCCCGGAACCGATATCTTCCGTGATCCAGACAACAGGGCCAAGGTTCAAGCCCGCGGCCTGTGCATAGAGTTCCGCCTTGTGCCGCGCGTCGGCAATCGCGGCTTGCCGCGCCCCGTCGAGCGCCTGCGCGGGATCGGATTGCAGAAATTCGATCGCGCCGACGTCGGTCGCGCCGGCTGTGACCAGCCGGTCGAGAATATCGCCGAGTTTGGCGATCTGCCGGATGGTGACGGTCAGTTGGTTGGTGGCGCTGAAGCCGGAGAATTTCGGTTCGGCATTTTGCTGGTGGACGTAGAGCGGCTGGACCGAAAACCGTGACGTGCGGATGTCTTTTTGTTCAACGCCGGAATTCAAAAGCGCAGCGGTGACCGCGGCGATCA
Source organism: uncultured Alphaproteobacteria bacterium (assembly GCA_963847785.1). Taxonomy (GTDB): domain Bacteria; phylum Pseudomonadota; class Alphaproteobacteria; order Rhizobiales; family Xanthobacteraceae; genus BOG-931. Next base: position 206,590 of record CAWKBE010000026.1, on the reverse strand, counting down.
ATTTCGAGTTGGCATCGGTCGCCTCTTTCGCGGTCTTGCCATTGCTGGTTACGCCGCTCCTGATCTGGGCGTAATCCGGAGTCACGCTGGCGCTGCCTTCGCCGAACACGATCACGCGCGCCTCCGCCGCAGACTTCGGCTCTTGCGCCAACGTCGGCGATGCCCCAGCGAACGCTGCCGCCGCGACAACGGCAGCCATGGCCAAAAACGATCGCGCGATGACCCGACGGATCAATGCTTCAAGGCGGGGCTCTGCGGTCATGATACCCTCCGATTTCCAGCTCGATCTAAAAGTTGCTTGCGCTTTGCGGGGCTTGTAAGGCGGGGCGCTGATATGATTGTGATCGGCGAGCCCGGTGCCCGGTATGTTGGTCTGGCAGAGACGCGCGATGACGTTGGCTTCGACCTTACGGCGGTTGCACGCTTCACTGATCAAGTCGGCCGGCACCGTCGTCTTCGGCATGGAAGACGGCACGGTCTCCATCTTCGGCCTGATCTTCGGTGTCGCCGCGACGACCTCGACCACCGCAACGGTGGTAATCGCCGGCGCCACGGGAGCCGTAGCCGCCGCCGTCTCGATGATGGCCGGAGTCTATCTCGATGCCGACACGACCCGCGACGCGCTTGCCGCCAAACAAAAGCTGGCGCGATCCGGGCAGGCGCTCTCGACGAGCGCGATCGTTGCGTCGCTTCCGGATCAGCTCGCGGCCGCCGGCCTGACGTCGGAACAATGCAGCGCGCTGACCGAAGCCGTGCGGCACGATCGCGCGGCGCTCGACGGGCTCATGCTTCCACTTCAGGCGCCGCCGGATACTCCGGATAGCCCCTGGGATCAGGCCCTGTGGATGCTGCTCGCCGACTTCGCGGCAGCGGCGGTCCCGATCCTACCATTCGTCTGGCTGCCGATACCGCAGGCCCGCGTCGTCTCCGGCGCGGTGACGCTCCTCCTCCTGGTGGGGCTCGGAATCGGGCGCGCGCGCATTGCCAAACGCGATACGCCGCGCACGGTCGCCGAGACGGTCGCGATCGGCATCGCGGCGGCGCTTGCGGGCATCGTCATCGGCGTCCTCGTTAATCGCGGCTTCGGCGGGTAAGCGGACGGCTTGACCCGGCAATCAAACCTCCGGCAAAACCGAATGGCCGGATGGGCGTTGCCGGTCCGCAGCAGCAAAGACGCCAAAGGCGCGAAAAAAGCGCCAAGAAGGCGTAAAGACGCGCCGCAAGGGAGACCGCACATGCCCGACGCCGTCATCGTTTCCACCGCCCGCACGCCGATCGGCAAGGCCTATCGCGGCGCCTTCAACATGACGCACGGCGCCGATCTCGGCGGCCACGTGGTCAAGCACGCGGTGGCGCGCGCGGGCGTCGATCCGGCCGAAGTCGAGGACGTCATACTCGGCTGCGCCCTGCCGGAACGCGCGACCGGCCAGAATATCGCGCGGCAGGCGGCGATCCGCGCCGGCCTGCCGGTCACCGTGTCGGGCATGACGGTGAACCGCTTCTGCAGCTCGGGCCTGCAGGCGATCGCACTTGCCGCGCAGCGCATCATGTCCGGCGAAGGATCGGTCATCGCCGCCGGCGGGCTGGAAAGCATCAGCCTGGTGCAGGACGGCAAAAGTATGCCTGTCAACGACGAGTGGATCGTGGAGCACAAGCCCGCGATCTACATGCCGATGATCGACACCGCCGACAACGTGTCGGAGCGCTACAAGGTGAGCCGCGAAGCGCAGGACGCCTTTGCGCTGGAGAGCCAGCGCCGTACCGCGACCGCGCAGCAGGCCAAGCGCTTCGACGACGAGATCGTACCGCTGCCGGCGACGAAAAAGGTCGTGGACAAGAACACCAAGGCGGAAAGCCTCGAACAGGTGACGCTCACCGGCGACGAGGGCAACCGTCCCGACACCACACTCGAAGGTCTCGCTGCGCTCAAGCCGGTGCGCGACGGAAAATGGATCACCGCCGGCAATGCGAGCCAGCTTTCCGACGGCGCATCGGCCTGCGTGTTGATGGATGCAAAGCTCGCCGAGAAGCGCGGGCTAAAGCCGCTCGGCACCTTCCGCGGCTTCGCCGTCGTCGGCTGCGAACCCGACGAGATGGGCATCGGGCCGGTCTTCGCCGTGCCGAAACTCCTAGGCCGCCACGGGCTGAAGATCGGCGACATCGATCTGTGGGAGCTCAACGAAGCGTTCGCCAGCCAAGTGCTCTATTGCCGCGACCGGCTCAGCATTCCGCAGGAGCGACTCAACGTCGACGGCGGCGCGATCTCGATCGGCCATCCCTACGGCATGAGCGGCGCGCGCATGGCCGGCCACGCGCTGATCGAAGGCCGCCGGCGCGGCGCCAAGCTCGCAGTCGTCACCATGTGCATCGGCGGCGGCATGGGCGCCGCCGGCTTGTTCGAGATAAACTAGGACACGCCCGCCGTCGATAGCGGGTGCTTCAGGAGCAAGTGATGGACCTTCGCTTCACGCCGGAAGAAAACGCGTTCCGCGCCGAGGTGCGCGCGTTCATGAAAGAACAACTGCCGGCGGCGATCCGAACGAAGATGATCGAGGGCAGCCGCCTCGGCAAAGAGGACATGGTCGCCTGGCAGCGCATCCTCAACGCCAAGGGCTGGGCGGTGCCGCACTGGCCGAAGCAATGGGGCGGCACCGGCTGGGACCCGGTCGAGATCTATCTGTTCCGCGACGAGATGCAGCAGGCCTCGGCGCCGGAGCCGTTGCCGTTCGGCGTCAACATGCTGGGTCCCGTGCTCATCGCTTTCGGCAGCGAGGCGCAGAAGCAGCGCTTTCTGCCGCGCATCGCCAATCTCGACGACTGGTGGTGTCAGGGCTTCTCCGAGCCCGGCGCCGGTTCCGATCTCGCCTCGTTGAAGACGCAAGCCAAACGCGACGGCGATCATTACATCGTCAACGGCCAGAAGACCTGGACGACGCTGGCGCAATTCGCCGACTGGATTTTCTGCCTGGTGCGCACCGACCCTGCGGCGAAGAAGCAGGAAGGCATTTCCTTCTTGCTGATCGACATGAAATCGCCCGGTATCACCGTGCGCCCGATCCAGACCATCGACGGCGGTCACGAAGTCAACGAAGTATTCTTCGATGACGTGAAAGTGCCGGCCGGGAATCTCGTCGGCGAAGAGAACAAGGGCTGGAACTATGCCAAGTTCCTGCTCGGCAACGAGCGCACCGGCATCGCCCGCATCGGCATTTCCAAGTCGCGCATCCGCCGCCTCAAGGAGCTTGCCGGGATCGAGCAGGCCGGCGGCAAGCCGCTCCTCGCCGACGAGCGCTTCCGCGCCAAGATCGCTGCCGTCGAGATCGAGCTCAAGGCGCTGGAGATGACGCAATTGCGCGTGGTCGCCGCCGAGCGACATCGCAGCGGCGGCAACAAGCCCGACCCGGCTTCGTCTATTCTCAAGATCAAGGGCTCGGAGATCCAGCAGACCATCACCGAGCTACTTCTGGAAGTCGTCGGGCCTTACGCGCTGCCCGATCAGATTCCGCACGCGGATACAGAGCGCTGGAACGAGCCGCCGGTCGGACCCGATTGGGCCAGCACGCTGGCGCCGGCATATTTCAACTACCGCAAGACCTCGATCTATGGCGGCTCGAACGAGATTCAGAAGCAAATCATCGCCAAGGCCATCCTGGGTTTGTGATGTTATTCACGTCGGGCTGGACCCGTTGGGTCGGAATGACGAAAGCAATGAGTTGGGGCTAGTACATGGATTTCGAGCTTTCCGAAGAGCAGCTGCTGTTGCGCCACAGCTGCGAGCGCTACTTCGCCGATCATTACGGCTTCGAATCGCGAAGGCGCTACGCGCAGGAGCCGCGCGGCTGGAGCCTGATCGCGTGGAAGCGATACGCTACCGACCTCGGCCTGCTCGGTCTGCCTTTCGCCGAAGAGCACGGCGGATCGGCGGGCGGGCCGGTGGAAACAATGATCGTGATGGAACAGATCGGCCGGGCTTTGGTGCTGGAGCCGTACCTCGCCACCGTCATCCTCGGCGGCGGTTTCATCCGGCTCGGCGGCAGCAAAGCCATGCAGGCAGCCCTCGTTCCGAGCATCGCCGCCGGCGAGCTCAGTCTTGCGTTCGCGCACGCCGAGCGGCAGTCGCGCTACGACCTCGCCGACGTCGCCGCCACCGCGCGCCGCGATGGCGCGGGCTATGTGCTCGATGGCGCAAAGACGCTGGTCCTGCACGGTGACACCGCGGAAAAATTCGTCGTGTCGGCGCGGCTTTCCGGCGCGCAGAACGAACGCCGTGGATTGGCGCTGTTCCTCGTAGATGCGACCGCACCCGGCGTTGCGGTGCGGGGATATCCGACGGTCGACGGCTTGCGCGCCGCCGAAGTGACGTTGAGCAACCTGCGCGTGGAAGCCGCCGCCGCGATCGGCGAGCCGGGTGCGGCGTTCCCGCTGATCGAGCGCATCGCCGATGCGGCCATTGCCGCGCTCTGCGCCGAGGCGGTCGGCGCCATGGCGGCGGCGCACGAAACCACTGTCGACTATATGAAGACGCGCAAGCAATTCGGCGTCACCATCGGCAGCTTCCAGGTGCTACAGCACCGCGCGGCGGAAATGCTGATCGCAGTCGAGCAGGCGCGCAGCATGGCGATGCTGGCGACCATGATGGCGGCCGAGGACGACCTACGCGAGCGGCGGGCGGCGATTTCGGCGGCGAAGGTGCAGATCGGCCGCTCCGGCCGCTTCGTCGGCCAGCAGGCGATCCAGATCCATGGCGGCATCGGCATGACCATGGAAACCAAGGTCGGCCACTACTTCAAGCGGCTGACTACCATCGACACGACGTTCGGCGACGCTGATTATCATCTCGGCATCGTCGCCGCCGGCGGCGGTTTGATCGCGTGAGACAGCGGCGCCTCGCCTGGTGAACTACAATCGCGCCGGCAGCAATGATCGGGCCGGCGCGATTGCGCGTTGGCCTGACTGTCGTTCCGCGCGCGGTCAGGCGGGCTCCGGTTGCCGCGCCAGCGCCGGGTAGTCGGTATAGCCCTTCGGCCCCGGTGTATAGAACGTTGTCATGTCGGGCGGATTGAGCGGCGCGCCCGCTCTCCAGCGCTCGACGAGATCCGGGTTGGCGAGCAGCGGACGACCAACGGCAATCAGGTCGGCGCGGCCGGCGGCGAGATCGGCTTCCGCGCGGACGGCGTCATAGCCGCCGGAGAGGATGAGCGCGCCTTTGAATTCCTTGCGGAACGTATCCTTGATCGACTGCGGCACGGCCGGCGCGCCCATCGAGGAATGATCGACGATGTGGACGTAGAGCAAGCCCAGGCTGTTGAGCGCGCGGGCGAGATATGAATAGTCCGCCTCCATTTCCCGATAGAGCGGCATGTCGTTGAATGCGCCGAATGGCGACAGGCGGATGCCGACCTTGTCCTTGCCGATGGCCGCGATCGCCGCCCTGGCGACGTCAAGCGCAAAGCGCGCACGGTTCTCGATCGAACCGCCATACGCATCGGTCCGCCGGTTGGAATTAGGGCGAACGAATTGCTCGATGAGATAGCCGTTGGCGCCGTGCAGTTCGATGCCGTCGAAACCGGCCGCCACGGCGTTTCTCGCTGCCAGCGCATACTCGCCGATGGCGGTCTTGACGTCGGCCTCCGTCATGGCTTTCGGCTCGGCGTGCGGCTTTAGACCCTCGGCGTCGGTGAAAATTTCGCCCGCGGCGGCGACTGCCGACGGCCCAACGACGGTGGCGCCGGCCGGCAGGTTGTTCGGATGCCCGATCCGTCCGGTATGCATCAGCTGCACGAAAATCTTCGTGCTCTTTGCATGCACCGCTTCCGTTACCCGTTTCCAGCCCGCGACCTGCGCGGCGGAAAAAATGCCGGGTATGCGCGGATAACCGAGACCGTTCGGCGAGGGTGAGGTCCCTTCGGTGATGATCAGCCCCGCGGACGATGCGCGTTGCGCGTAATACTCGACCATCAGATCGTTGGGAACGTTGCTGACCGCGCGATTGCGAGTCAAAGGCGACATGACCAGACGGTTTTTCAACGCGAGCCCAGCGAGCTTGGTTGGCGAATACAACAGCGACATGGAAGCCCTCCAATATTTTAGAGATAAAGACCCGACACAAGTTGTGCGTACGTGGGAGAGTTTTTGACGAGCGCAAGCGCGCTGCGTGGCGCGCGCCTTTCCTCCGCCGGCGCGCGCGCTCAGATATGGCGTTAACGCTCGCGCGGCGAAACAAACACTGTGGGCAACGCTCTGAAGCGAGAACGATCTTTCAAATTTTGCTTCTCTGCATCGCTCCGATGATTGTCTGCATGGCTGAAATTTATTTTTGCTGGTACTCTTTATGTAACCGTGACGTCCGGAGAGCTTTCATTAAATCGCCAGTGACTCCGAACATCTCCTCATGGCGGTATACATTTTTGCTGGTACCCTTTGTGTGACTATGACTGTGTGACGTTGAGCCCGGAGGATCACGTGAAAACCGCGATTACCCAAATGTTCGGCATCTGCCATCCCATCATCCAGGGCGGCATGCACTATGTCGGCTTTGCCGAGCTGGCGTCCGCGGTGTCGAACGCCGGCGGTCTCGGCATCATCACCGGGCTGACGCAAAAGACGCCGGAGTTACTGGCGAAGGAGATCGCGCGCTGCCGCGACATGACCGACAAGCCGTTCGGCGTGAACCTCACCTTCCTGCCGGCACTCAAGGCGCCGCCGTATCCGGAATATATCGCCGCGATCGTCGAAGGCGGCGTCAAGATCGTCGAGACGGCGGGACGCAGCCCGGAGCAATACATGCCGGCGCTGAAGGCTGCCGCCATCAAGGTCATCCACAAATGCACTTCGGTGCGGCATTCGCTCAAAGCCGAGCGCATCGGCTGCGACGCCGTCAGCGTCGACGGCTTCGAGTGCGGCGGGCATCCTGGCGAGGACGACGTACCCAACTTTATCCTGTTGCCGCGCGCTGGCGATGAACTGAAGATTCCGTTCGTGGCGTCGGGCGGCATGGCGGATGCGCGCAGCCTGGTCGCGGCTTTGGCGCTGGGCGCCGCCGGCATGAATATGGGCACGCGCTTTATCGCGACCAAAGAGGCGCCGGTGCATGATCGCGTGAAGCTGGCGATCGTCGCCGCCTCGGAGCTCGACACCAGGCTGATCATGCGCGCGCTGCGCAACACCGAGCGCGTGCTGAATAATCCCGGCGTTGAGCGCATCGTTCAGATCGAGCGCGCGAAGGGCGCGGCGCTGACATTCGCCGACATCCAGGAACAGGTCGCCGGCGTCTACCCGCGGATCATGCTGGAAGGAGACGTGGACGCCGGCGCCTTCAGCTGCGGCATGGTCGCGGGCCTGATCAACGACATCCCGACCGTCGCCGAACTGATCGACCGCATCATGGCCGATGCCGAACGCCTGATCCGCGATCGCCTCATGGGCTTGCTCGAAAATGCCGCCGCGCCGGCGGCGAAGGTGGCGTGAATCGCCGCCCCGGTCGAGCTAGGCGAGCTGCGGAAAAGCAGCCGGCCCCGATTGGCCCGGGAGATTTTTTGTGCGAATTTTTCTTGGGAACTTTTCTTGGGACGATCGTTAATCCAGACGTTGAAGAATTTGCTAGCGCCTTGCGCGCTCTGATTGAATTCAGAGTTTGTTTGCGCATGATCTTTGCCGAGAACCGGTGTCCACCTTTCGGGATCATGCACTAGAAGTTGAAGAACTTGCGGCGCAGCGCGTCCTCGTATTGCTTTTTCGCCGCCTTGACCTTGGTGCGAATGTCGTCCTCCTTAAAATGCGCCGCCTCCCATTGGTCGATCTCGGCGACCGTATGGTTGACCGACGCCAGTGCTTCTTCCTGCTTGATCGCGCTGATCCACTCCTCGACGGCGGCTTTATACGCATTCTGTAAGCGATCGAGTTCCAATCCTGCTACTGCGTCTGCGTCCTGCATGTGGCGCCTCCCAATTTGTTTGGTCTAAGTCGGTTTTGTGAATGAACAACGACGGTATTGCAACAGCCGATGATGCGCTGCGCATGCCGCCTAGTGTGGTGGATTTGAAGTTCCTACGATCCAACGGCAAACTCGCATAGGAACTTCAAACCCGAAACCCACACTGGAATCATAAGATTGCTGGTGTCCTTCGATCCTGAAGTTCGCGCGATAGGTCTTGCGAACTTCAGAATAGGGACCCTAGCCCGCACGGCGAAAAATGACGCTCAGATTGTTGGCCGGCATCGGCACGGTCTCGGCGAGCGTCAGACCGTGGCGCGCGGCAAGATCGGTCACCTCGGCGAGGTCGCGGATGCCCCAAGCGGCGTTCTGCCCGCGCAGGTAGGCCTCGAACTCGGCATTGCTCGGCGCGGTGTGACGGCCGTCGATCCGGTAAGGACCGTAAAGATAAAGGACGCCGCCCGGCGGCAATATGCGGCCGGCGCCGGCGATGAGGCCCTCGCACGCGGCCCACGGCGAAATGTGGATCATGTTGCAATTGACGATCGCATCGGCGCGGTCGATCGGCCATTGCGCCGACGTCACGTCGAGCCGCGCCGGCGCCAGGAGGTTGGGCACGCCGGCGCTCGCCCGAAACGCGGCCATGCTGGCAAGTGCTTGGGCGTCGATATCGGTCGGCTGCCAGGACACGGACGGCAAGGCGTCGGCGAAAAAGGCGGCATGCTCGCCGCTGCCGCTCGCGACTTCGAGCACGAATCCGCGCGGCGGCAGCACGCGCCTTAGCACGTCGAGGATCGGCTCGCGGTTGCGGGCGACGTGCGGATGATAGAGACGCAGATCGGATGCTGCGGACATTTTGTTTCCCTGCCGATCCGGCCACGGTGTTGCGACGCGAAGCAACGCGTCAGCGGCGCGGATTAGGCCGGCTCGTCGGAAGCGTAAACGGCAACGCCGACGGCCGGATCGACCGGATTGTTCCACGGCTGTTGCTCGATCATGCGGCGCGCGTCCGCGTAGCCGGCCTGCCAGCGCGCCTCGATCGCTGCGCGCGAGAAATCGAAATCCCGGGCATTGGTCTCGCCGTCGATGGGCTCGGCGTTGATCTCGATGAGGTGCATCGTGGTCGCGCAGCCCCAGCTGGCGAGCTGTTTCACTTCGGGCGTACTCCGCCGCTCTTCGGGGAGCATGCCGACAAGTTTGCGCACGATATGCCGCATCCGATGCAGCTGCGCCTGGCGCGCGATGTGGCTCTTGGAGCGGCTGCCGAACAGAATGTCTTTTTGGCGCATGAATACCTGCGCGATCGATTCCGGCTCCGGCCCGCGCGTGTGCCAGATCTGGACCGCGAAGACGACAAAGTCCTTCCTTGGATTGTCGTCGAACACGACCTCGACGGGTGTGTTCGAGAAAATTCCGCCATCCCAGTAGGACTCTCCTTCGATGCGGACCGCGGGAAAGGATGGCGGAATGGCGCTCGAGCCCAGCACGTGATCGAGACTGATCGTCTCCCGCTGGCTGTCGAAATAGCGAATCTGACCGTTGCGCACGCTGACGAGACCAAGCGTGAATCGCGGCTTTCCGGAATTAACGAGGTCGAAGTCGACAAGCCCGGGCAAGAGCTTCCTGAGCGGATCGACGGAATACAGCGCAGCGCGCTCGATGCCGACCTCGGCATCGACGCCCCACGCTGCCGCCGGATTGGGATGATAGAAGCCCGGGACGCCGGCCAATAGCGGTGCGATCTGGCTCCACGGACCCGGCAACGGGGTTTCGACGCGTGCCCAGAATTCCCGCAGCCGCTCCACCCGGTGCTCGGCTTCGTTTCCGGCAATGAGGACGCCGTTGATGGCGCCAATCGACGTCCCGATCACCCAATCGGGCTCGATGCCAGCTTCGTGTAGAGCCTGGTAAGCGCCGGCCTGATAGACGCCGGGCGCACCGCCGCCTTGCATGACCAGCACGATCTGGCCCGGAAGCTTCGCCTGCTCCGCAATGGGGGCATGCGACACCTGAGGAAAGCTGTCAGTCAATGTCATCTTTATTCCCTCGCCGAAAGCGATCGGAGAACAATAAATCCACCGATACATCTTCGGGCTGGCGCGGGAAAGCGCGCCTACTGTAACCTTGTCAGGTTGCGGCCGCCACAAATGCCCAAGGCGCAACCTTCGACCCTAATCGTCGCGGGGCCCAATTCGAGCAGATGCCCCGAATAGGTCTTGCCGTCCTCGGTATTGTAGAGCCATCCCGACCACCGCCCGGGCCCGTCCGGCATCATCGAATAAAGCACTGCGACGCCGACGAGCGGCAGGCGGCGTTTGCTCGGATCGGGATTGTTCTTGTCGGTCCAGGGCCCGCCGGTATCCGGGTCGATCGGCGACTTCGGAGCCGCTACCCTGGCGCACAGCGCTTGGCCGCAGGTGGCCACGCGCACCTTCACGCCATCCTGCGCCAGCCAAAGACCCTTCGGATCGGCGAGCGCGGCTCCCGCGCCGAAGACGAAAAAAAATGCGACTACAGAGACGCCGCAGAAACTGCGAAACTTCATAAATGGTCTCCCTTTGCTGCGTCCCGGGCTGAGATGAAGAACAAGACGGAAAAGAAGGAACGAACGCAGCGAATGAAGGTTGCACCGATGGTGCACAACGCCCGCCTGCCATCCTTTGAACGCACGCGCAATAATACCCGCGGGCGCAGCGTTCTTTTGTGACCGTCGTCACCTTTGGATCAAAGGGACGTGACCCGGTCGTGAGAATTTCAAAACGCTCTTTGGAGCATATTCTTGGAGCATGATCTTTTCGAAAAACCGACATTGCTGCCCAAAAGTTGCTCCGTGTACTGGCCGGTCAGGACCATGGCGCCGAGCCAACCAGAGGCTCACACGTCGGCAATGATGCCGGCGTTAGCGGCAGGCCCACCGTCTTCCCTCGCAACGAATACCGCACGACCAACAGCGCAATGTGAGGGCGCCGGCACGAGCCGGCCGGGCGGACAGGGAGCGCGCGGCCGCGAGCAGGAACAAGCGTCGCATAATGGGTGACGCGAACGCGCGACCGCTTCCTCGCGGTCTATTCCCCGGTCTTGAGCCATTTCTGCTCGCGCGCGTAGAACGCATCGAGCAGATCGGGCCGGTCGTCGCCGAGGAGATTTGGATTCACGTTGTAGCCGCGCTTGACCTGCGTATAGCCGATGAACTTGTAGGACGGGCGCAAAGTGGCGATGACGTCCCAGTCCACCGGCAGCGGCTGGCGCGGATCGACCGTCTGCATCCGGTCGCGCTGGTAGATGCCCTCGAACGAGCCGAGCCTCCAGCCGGCAGTGGTCTTGATCACGCGCGAGACGAAGCGGCAATACTGGAAGATATCGAACTCGATGCCATCGAAGGTGAGCCGGTCGAAGATCAGCGCCGGCGATTCAACGAGCGCGCGTGCGCCCGCGATCTCGAGCCGCGCCGGCATGATCCAGTGCTTAGCCTGGCTGCCCGACGTCATCTTCCTGCGCGAGGCTTCGGCGAAGTCCTCGACGGTGCCGTCGAACCAGGTGGTGCGCACCGGAGCATTGGCCACGTAACACGCGACCATGCCGGAAAAATCGCGCTGGTCGCGGCACAGACGCTCGAACCGCACCAGGTCGAAGATTTCCGTGCGGTCAAGGAGCCGCGCGACACGCGCGGCATGGGCAGCGTCGGTCATGGGGTGCGGTCCCTCCAGGAGATTTGTACGGAAGCGTAAGCGGATTTAGCGATGGAACCGCAATTTACGGCGGAGCACCGCGCGCCCTGATAACTACCGTCACTACAGCTACTTAGAGCCATGACTCCGAATTTCGCGAGTGAGTTTGTAAACGGTGCTGCAAGGTTTTCCGCGGGGTGGCCTTCGCGCGATCTCCTTCGTTGAATTTCACTTCGTTGAGCGGGGCCATCATCGTCACGATAGTGCAACACGACCCAGAGTTCGAAACAAGGATTTGAGTACGCAACCGAAATGCCCTGTGTCTCGGCCTCGTTGATCGCTTGAACGAAACTTGGGTGAGCGTCTCGGTCGAACACAACCCACGTCCGATCGCGCGCACTAAATTCGTTACGCCCTTCGGCCATTAATTTTCGAGCCTTTTTCACAACCGAAACCGGAACGTCCGCGGCGCGCGTCCCGCGCCTGAACCAACAGGCTGCAACGCCTGAAGGTGCGCGGACAATGGATGGCATGCGCCTTTCGGCGCCGCCTCCCTTTTTTGCCCGCTGGTGACGAAGACGAGAGATCGGTGGTTATGCATTCCGGGTTAGCGGCCCGCCGCCGCGCTCCGGAATGACGAGGGAGAGCGTTCCCCTCCCCCTTCGCCGGGGCGGATGAAGAAGACCCGCAATTGACCCGCCGCGCCCTTTCGTGTCACGTCCCGGGCCTTTATGGGGCCTGCTCTTTTCCGAAAACCGGCATCCACCCCGGATCAAGTCCGGGACAAGCTTTTTCGGGATCGGGCCTTAAATGAAGCGCCGGAAAACATCGCAATTCCATGGCCGTCGAACGTTACAACGCCGCCGAAGCAGAGGCCCGCTGGCAGAAAGTCTGGGACGAGCGCGGCATCTTCGCGACGAAGAACGACGACGTGCGCAAGAAATACTATGTGTTGGAGATGTTCCCCTATCCGTCGGGGCGCATCCATATGGGGCACGTGCGCAACTACACGATGGGCGACGTGGTGGCGCGGGTGAAGCGGGCGATGGGCTTTGCGGTGCTTCATCCGATGGGCTGGGACGCCTTCGGCATGCCGGCGGAGAACGCCGCGATGGAGCGCAAGGTCCATCCGAAGAAGTGGACCTACGAGAACATCGCAGCGATGAAGGCGCAGCTCAAGTCGATGGGGCTCTCGCTGGACTGGAGCCGCGAAATCGCAACCTGCGATCCGGCCTATTACAAGCACCAACAGAAGATGTTCCTCGATTTCCTCGGCGCCGATCTGGTCGAGCGGCGGAAATCGAAGGTCAACTGGGATCCAGTCGACCAGACCGTGCTGGCGAACGAACAGGTGATCGACGGCCGCGGCTGGCGCTCCGGCGCGATCATCGAGCAGCGCGAGCTGACGCAATGGTTCTTCAAGATCACCGAATACGCACAGCCGCTGCTCGACGCGCTCGATAAACTCGATCGCTGGCCGGAAAAAGTGCGGCTGATGCAGAAAAACTGGATCGGCCGTTCGGAAGGACTGCTGGTCCGCTTCGCGCTCGACCCGAAGACGGCTCCGGGCGGCGAGACCGAGCTCGAAGTCTTCACCACGCGGCCAGACACGTTGTTCGGCGCGAAGTTCATGGCGCTGGCGCCGGACCATCCGCTGGCGGCGGCGGCGGCGAAGAAAAATCCGGCGCTCGCCGCCTTCATCGAGGAGTGCAAGCATCGCGGCACCGCGCAGGCGGAGATCGACACCGCCGAGAAGATGGGCTTCGACACCAGCATCCGCGCGCTGCATCCGTTCGATCCGACGTGGAAGCTGCCGGTCTACGTCGCAAACTTTATTCTGATGGAATACGGCACCGGCGCGATTTTCGGCTGCCCGTCGCACGATCAGCGCGATCTCGATTTCGTCAACAAATACGGGCTCGGCAACACGCCGGTGGTCTGCCCGCCGGGCGTCGATCCGAAGACCTTCATCATCACCGACACTGCCTATGACGGCGACGGGCGAATGATCAATTCGCGCTTCCTCGACGGCATGACGATTGCGGAAGCGAAAGAAGAAGTAGCGCGGCGGCTGGAAAATACATTTCTCTCTCCCCCTGAAAGGGGGAGGGTCAGGGTGGGGGTCAACCGTAAGCAAAACGACCGGTCCCCGGCTCGCTTGCAGCAATCCGACCCTCCCCTTTTAGGGGAGGGCGAAGGAGGGAATAATCGTCCGGTGGCGCAGCGGCAGGTGAATTTCCGGCTGCGCGACTGGGGCATTTCGCGGCAGCGTTATTGGGGCTGTCCGATTCCGGTTATTCACTGCGAAAGCTGCGGCGTCGTGCCGGTGCCGGCAAAGGATCTGCCAGTTACGCTGCCGGAGAACGTGACCTTCGACCGGCCGGGCAATCCGCTCGACCGCCATCCAACCTGGAAGCACGTAAAGTGTCCGCAATGCGGCGCGCCGGCCCTGCGCGAGACCGACACCATGGACACGTTCGTCAACTCGTCGTGGTATTTCGAGCGCTTCACCGATCCGTGGATCGCGACAGCCCCGACCGAATTACCCGTGGTCGATGCCTGGATGCCGGTCGATCAATATATCGGCGGCATCGAGCACGCGATCTTGCATCTGCTCTACAGCCGTTTCTTCACCCGCGCGATGAAAAAGACCGGGCATGTCGGGCTCGACGAGCCGTTCGCCGGCCTGTTCACCCAAGGCATGGTCGTGCACGAGACCTACCGCACCGCGGACGGCGAGTGGGCGGCGCCGGCCGAGGTCAAGATCGAGACGGCAGGCGAAGTGCGCAGCGCCACACTGATCGCCACTGGCGAGCCGGTCGCGATCGGCCCGATCGAGAAAATGTCGAAATCGAGACGGAACACCGTCGATCCCGACGAGATCATTTCCGACTACGGCGCCGACGTGGCGCGCTGGTTCATGTTGTCCAACTCGCCGCCCGATCGCGATGTCGAATGGACCGAGCGCGGCGTGCAGGGCGCGTGGCGTTTCGTGCAGCGGCTGTGGCGGCTGGTCGGCGAGGCCGCCGAGATGGCGAAATCGGCACCGGCCGAGCGGCCGGGGGGATTTTCGCCGGCGGCCCTGGGGCTGCGCAAGGCGACGCATTCCGCCTTGGCCAAGGTCACCGATGACATCGAAAAGCTGCACTTTAACGTTTGCGTGGCGGCGATCTACGAGTTCGCCAATGCGCTGTCGGGCGCGATCGGGGGCATCGGATCGGACGAGGGGTCAAGGGACGATGGAAAAGAGGACGGGGAGACCCCCTCCCCCACGCCGGACCTGCGCTGGGCGATGAACGAAGCGGTAAACGTTCTTGTGCAACTCTTTCACCCGATGATGCCGCACCTCGCCGAGGAATGCTGGGCTATACTCGGCCACGATACGCTGGTTGCGGAAGCGGCCTGGCCGCAGGTCGAGCGCGAACTCCTGATCGAGGACACGCTGACGCTGCCGGTGCAGATCAACGGCAAGAAGCGCGCCGACGTGACCGTGCCGCGCGGCGCGGCCAACGCCGATATCGAGACTGCCGTTCTCGCGCTCGATGCGGTAAAAAGGGTGCTCGACGGCAAGACGCCGAAGAAGGTGATCATCGTGCCGCAACGGATCGTCAATGTGGTGGCGTGAGTTTCCGCAATGGCCGGCGCTGGCAAGACGGGCCCCGGCGAGGCCGATGCCAGGACGGCCGGTGCGACTCGCGATTGTGCTCCTCGCCGCCGGGCTGACCGCGGGCTGCTGGCAGCCGCTCTACCGTACGACGCCGAATGCCGACGGCGTACAGGACAAATTCGCCTCGATCGATATTCCGCCGATCCCCGTGCCCAAGGGAACGCCGGTGGAGCGCGTCGCGGTCGCTTTGCGCAACGCCCTGCAATACGACCTGCATAACGGCGAGAACGCTTTCGCGCCGACCTATCAGCTCAAGGTCGTCGTCTCGGCCTCGCAATTCACCGCTTACCTCGACCCCACCACCGGGCGGCCGAACACGCAGATCAGCTACGTCAATGCGAGTTTCCAGCTGATCGAGCTCGCGACCGGCAAGACCGCGGTCAGCGACAGCACGTTTGCCCATGTCGATTACGACATTCCGGGTTCGCAGCAGCGGTTCGCCGGGCAGCGCGCGCACCGCGACGCCGAAGACCACGCCGTCCAGGTCGTCGCCGAGGCGATCAGGAACCGGCTGGCGTCGTATTTCGTCGCCGGCACTTAGCGCATGATCCCGAAAAGTGGATGCCGGTTTTCGGAAAAGATCATGCGCAAAAAAGCGACAACCCCGTGACCGCCGTTAAAGCCGCCGGCGTCGATTCCTTTCTTGCGCGTCCCGATCCGGCGCGCCCGGTGGTGCTCATCTTCGGGCCGGATGCGGGGCTGGTCAGCGAACGCGTCAACGCGCTCATCAAGGCCTCGGTCGACGACGTCAACGATCCGTTCTCGCTGGTGCGGCTCGAGGCCGAGGAGCTTTCCGCAAATCCGGCGCGGCTCGCCGAAGAAGCGCAGACATTCCCTCTGTTCGGCGGACGACGGGCGGTCTGGGCGAAGGCGGGAAGCCGCAATATCGCGCCGGCGGTTGAAACGGTCCTCGGCCTGCCGGCAAGCAAGTGCCGCGTGGTGATCGAGGCCGGCGACCTACGGCGCAATTCACCGTTGCGCGTCGTGTGCGAGCGCGCGAGGAATGCCGCGGCCCTGCCCTGCTATGCCGATACCGAGAGGGATCTGGCACGGCTGATCGACAGCGAGATGTGTGCCGCCGGCGTTACGCTGCGCCCCGACGCACGCGCCATGCTCATTCCACTGCTCGGCGGCGACCGCGCGGCGTCGCGCAACGAGCTGCGCAAGCTCGCGCTCTATGCCCGCGGCCGTGCCGAGATCGATGTCGACGACGTTGCCGCGGTGGTGTCCGACGCCTCGACGCTGGCGCTCGACGATCTGATCGATACCGCGTTCGCCGGCCGACCCGCCGACCTCGAGGCGCAGCTCGCCAAGGTGCGCGCCGCCGGCAGCTCCGTCGGCTCGATCTTTTTTGCAGCGCAGCGTCAGCTCGCGCAGCTGCACAAATGGCGCATTGCGATCGAGGGCGGCGCCCCGTTCTCGATCGACGGCTTGCAGCCGCCGCTGCATTTCCGCCGCAAGGCCGCGGTCGAAGCGGCGCTCAAGCAATGGAACGCGGCGCGGCTGACGGCGGCCATGGCCGAGCTCGCGGACGCGGTGCTCGCCTCGCGGCGCATGTCGGTGCTTGCCGACACCATCGCCGAGCGGGCTTTGCTCGCGCTCGCGGTGAAGGCGCGGCGTAGCGCGGCGTAGCCTCGTAATCACGGTTTACGTCGGATTTTCCAGGCTGAAGGTCTGGGTGTCGTCGTCATAGGCGAACGCCTCGGCGTAGCGGCCCCAGGCGGTGACCGAACGCAGGGTCTGTTCTGCGTCCTCGGTGCTCATATGGTCTTCGAGTTCGTCGAAGAAGCGGCTCTTGGGCGCGACGTGATTGGTGCGCTCCTGAAGGATGCGGCGGATATGCGCGGCGAGCGGCACATAGGCTAGAAGCTGGCGCTGGAAAATCTTCTTGCGATCGTCGGTGCCGGCATCGACGAATTGCTTGCCGATGTCGGTGAGCTTGATGTCGCCGCCTTCGATCTCGGCGAGGTGCAGCATTTGCAGCGCGTCCGCGACCGGGAACAGATCGTCGCTTTCGAGATGCTGCTCGTCGGCAAAGACCGGAAGGTCGGCGTGCCCGCCATATTCGGCGACGAGCGTCTCGAGCAGGCCGGACAGAAGGTTGGCGGAGACGCGCGGCAGGATGGTGTTGATCGTCGTAGCCACCGTTCCTGGCGCGCCGCCGATCTTCGGCGCCGTTGGCGTGCGCGCCGTCATCGCCACGTAGATCTTCTCGACCAGATCGCGGAATTGCGTATCGAGCCGGTTGCGCGGCTGTTTGAGGTCGACGGTGATTTCGCGAATGATCCGGCCGGGATTGGACGAGAACAACAGGATGCGGTCGCACATCAGCACCGCTTCCTCGATGTTGTGAGTCACCAGGATGACGCCCTTGATCGGCAGCTTGCCGTCACCCCACAGTTCCAGGAAATCGGTGCGCAACGTCTCCGCCGTCAGCACGTCGAGAGCCGAGAACGGCTCGTCCATTAACAGGATATTCGGGTGAACGACCAGCGCGCGGGCAAAGCCGACGCGCTGGCGCATGCCGCCCGACAATTCGCGCGGATAGGCCGATTCGTAGCCGTCGAGGCCGATGAGATCGATCCCGGCGAGCGCGCGCTTCCTGATCTCCGCTTCGGGAAGCCCGAGCGCCTCGAGGCCGAGCTGTACGTTTTCCAGCACCGTCAGCCAGGGAAAGAGCGCGAAGCCTTGGAACACCATGGCAATGCCTGACGCGGGCCCGACGACCGGCTGGCCGAGATAGGTGATGGTGCCGGCCGACGCCGGCATCAGGCCGGCAATCGACCGCAGCAAGGTGGATTTGCCGGACCCGGTGCGGCCGAGAAGCCCGACGATCTGCCCCTGCACCAGCTGCAACTCGATGCCGTCGAGCACCAAGAGCTCGCCGCCGTCGGCGCGCGGAAAGGTCTGGCGGAGCGCGTGAATATCGAGAAGCGCGGTGCTCATGGAAGGACCTCAGCCAAGCCGGAACTTGCGTTCCGCGTAGAGATAAAGCGGCCGCCAGAAGGTGCGATTGATGAGAACGACGAACAAGCTCATCACGGCGATGCCGAGCACGATGCGGTGGAAGTCGCCGGCTTCGGTCTGCTGCGCAATATAAGCCCCAAGCCCTTGCGCTTCGAGGTGCTCGTTGCCCCAGCTCGCGACCTCGGCAACGATGCTCGCATTCCACGAGCCGCCCGAGGCGGTGATGGCGCCGGTCACGTAATAGGGCAGCACCGCGGGCAGCGCGATCCGCCGCCACCACAGCCAGCCGCGGACGTGAAAATTGGCGCCGGCCGCGCGCAACTCGGCTGGAATCGCCGACGCGCCGGCAACCACGTTGAACAAAATATACCATTGGGTGCCGAGGATCATCAGCGGGCTCAGCCAGATATCCGGATTGAGCTTGAACGCGACGATCCCCGAAACCGCGATGGGGAACAAAAGATTTGCCGGAAACGCGGCAAGGAACTGCGCCACCGGTTGAACCAGATTGGCAACACGCGGCCGGGTGCCGACCCAAACGCCAATCGGCACCCAAATCGCACTGGCCAGCGCGATGAGCACGACGATGCGGCTCAACGTCGCGAGCCCAAGCAGCAGCGTGGTGGCGACGTCGGAGAGCGTGATGTCTTCGACGACGAAGCGTGCGACCTGCCAGAGCGCGACCGCGGCGAGCGCACCGACGATCGCGGCCCATTGGAAGGTGATCCAGCGGTGCTGCGTCCGCACTTCTCGTTTGATCGGCTCGGCGCGTTTGGACCAGCGCGCCAGCATCAGGCGCCGCCAGAACATCGCGAACGGACGGGTGAGCCCGTCGACCAGCCGGGAACGACGCATGACATTAAGCACCCAGGATTCAGGTGCCAACATGCCGGGTTCCTGCTCGAAGCGGAAGCGATCCGCCCAAGCGACGAGAGGCCGGAACAGGACCTGATCGTAGATCAGAATCACAATAAGCATGGTGAGGATCGCATAGCCGACCGCCGCGAGATCCCGGTGTTCGATCGCCAGCGCGATGTAGGAGCCGACGCCCGGCAACGTGATCGTGGTGTTGCCGACGCTGATCGCTTCGGAGGCGACGACAAAGAACCAGCTTCCCGACATCGACATCATCATGTTCCAGATGAGCTGCGGCATCGCGAACGGAACGTCGACGCGCCAAAAGCTCATCCACGGGCTCAGTCTGAAGTTACGCGACGCCTCTACGAGTTCGGTCGGCACCGTTCGCAGCGATTGGTAGAAGCTGAACGCCATGTTCCAGGCTTGGCTGGTGAAAATCGCGAAAATGGCGGCAAATTCCGCGCCCAGCACGCGACCCGGCGCCAGCGCCATGAAGAAAACGACGGTGATGGAGATGAAACCGAGGATCGGAACCGATTGCAGGATGTCGAGGAGCGGAACCAGCAATCGCTCGGCCCGCTTATTCTTGGCCGCGAGCGTTGCATAGGTGAAGGTGAACAGCAGCGACAACACCATGGCGATGAGCATGCGAAGCGTGGTGCGGGCGGCATATGCGGGCAGGTTTGCAGGATCGAGCGAAACCGGCTGGCGCTGCAGCTCGGTCAACGGCTGCAACAGGTGCCGGCTCGCCTCGGCCAGGAACACCAATAGCCCGAGGATCAAAAGGACTGCGAGAACGTCCCAGCGGGTGAAGAAACGTCCCCACCCGCCGACGGAAATTGGCACATTCAGCCGCATGCCCGCGATGCCCGACCTAGGTTGGAGTTTGTCACACCGTCGTCATTGGAATCGCGGCCTCGGCCCCACGAACGGCCGCGAGCTTGATGCGATCACATAACATCCGCGTGGCGCTGTTCAAACATTATTACGCGCCCTGGGCCGGCACCAGTTGGACACCGAGGACTACGCGCGTCGCAACGCATTTGACGTCAGTTGCGATCAAGAGGTCGAGGCCGCATAACTTTGCTTGACCACCTGTCGAGGCACGCGTTGGGCGATCCGCTAAACGGACAGATTATTTCACTACCGCCGCCGCTTGCCGGCGAGCTCGCCAGGGCACAAGAGGCGTGGCGCTGGAAGGAAAACACGCGCCGCCTCTGGAACAAAGACGCTTCACTGTGGACTGGTCGCGACGAAAGCATTGGCTGAGCTGGCTCGACATCGTCGGCGAGGATGCGGCAGGCGACTTCCACGTGCTCGCCGTGCGCGGCCGGCGGATCTTACGCGCACATATCGCCGGCGACGCCGACCGGGCAATAGCGGCTATTGCCGAGGCGACCCGGCTCGCGCTGGAATGACGCCCTCAGCACTCGCATCTTGCGCCGCAGGAACGCGTGGCGAAGTGAAGATAAGGCGCGCGGCGAACGGAATGCGCTGAACGGCCAGTATCGTGGCCATGCTCAGAGCCACGGTTGCACAGAAGACAATGAAACCCTTCGCCAGAGCGAAAAGCGCAACGCCAAGCAACGCATATTGCAACCAAATACCGAAACCGTAATGCACGAGATAAAGGCTATATGCATTCGTGGAAAGGCTATCGAGAATTGCCGAGTGTTTCAGGCCGAAGCGCAAGCTTGAAGCAATGAAGAAGAAGCATCCGCCGGCGCAGGCCAGAACGAAGCAAAGGGCAGCCGCGATATTGGCGGCCGTCGATACCGGACCTTGCAAGGTCAAGGCGGTCACGCCCATCCAAAGAAACAGGGACGTGATCGCAACCGCGAGCCACAGCTTCCAACGCCGTCCCAATTCGCCGTCGGCGGCAATCAGACCGACATCGATCCCGGCGGTTCCTAGCCCCACCCCCGCGAAGAAATAGACGCAATACAGAAGCGGCCGGGACCATTGAATGGAGAAGACCCCGGAATTAGACCACTCCCACGGCGTGAATGCGAGTGCCAACGGCACATAGGCGATAGCGGAAATCGCAAGCAGTGCGGAAAAGTAGAGAGCGGGACGCCGGCCCATAACGGCCGACCACTCGCCTAGGACATCGAAGGCGCCGGGCGCAAACCAATAGAGGCCGGCCGCGACGAAATTCAAAGCTAACAGCTGCCACAGAAACCATACCTGCCCATTCGGCATGAAAGGTAAGCCGAAGTAGTGCCGCACGTAGACGGTCACGCTCGGATCGCCGCCGGCGGCAAGGTAGGTCGGAAAAAAGGCGAGCGGCAAAAGAACGAGAACGCCAAACAGATAGGGAAGCCCGAGACGCCGCACGCGATCGCGAACAAAACCCCGGCCTTTCTTGCGTCGGAGGCTCGGCCACACGAACAGGCCCGACAAAAAGAACATGAGCGACATCAGGTAAACGTCTTGCCAGGCACAAAATATATCGAAGCCGAGCCACCGATGGCTGTCCACGATCGGAAAAGCGCGCCATGTCCACGGCGGATCGTCAAAGCCCGACGGTGGAAGCGGTATCCACTCGACGTAAGCCAGCGCCGAGTGGAAGGCGACCACAATGAGGATGACGACGGCCCGAAGGTTGCTGATTGCCAGGCTAGATTGTGACCTCACAGGCAGGCGCGACATGAAACCTCAATCCCCACTACCGCTTGGTCCAGTGGCCGGTACAATCATCCGAATGCCCGACGGCCGTGGCAAGCGAGAAAATAAGGTTCCGCCCATCGCATTTTGGGCGGGCCCGCTACCGAAAACGTCCTTAAATCACCGCATTGTGGAATGAAGAATCCGCCGGCTTTGATGGCGTTTCATTGATTCTGACAGCCGTAAGCGGATGGAGAAGCCAATTGGCGATGCATTGGACAAGGCTGGTTGTGGTCGGGCTGGCTGTGTGTTTCGCAGCCATTCGGCCCGGCGCCGCCGCAGAACCATCGGTAGCCGGCCTTTGGCAGAAGATCGATGAAGCGACCGGCAAGCCGGTCGTTTGGTTCCTGTTCATCGACAACGGCGCGAGCTATGAGGGCGTCACGGCGAAATTGTTTCCGAGAGCCGACGGCAGTCCCTCTCCACGCTTCTGCGCGGCTTGCCCGGACGACCGCAAGGACGCCCCCTATCTCGGTCTGTCTATCATCAGGAACATGCAGCGGGCCGGTTTGAAATACCAAAACGGCAATATTCTCGACCCACGCGATGGTCGTATCTACAACGCGTCGATGACCTTAAGCCCGGACGGGCAGACTCTGACGGTTCGGGGCTATCTCGGCTTTGAATTCCTCGGGCGAAACGAGGTCTGGTATCGACTGCCGGACGATGCGGCAAAGCAGCTCGATCCGGTTATCGTCGCCAAATACCTGACGGGGCCGGTTACGACGACGTCGGCATTGCGGCGTCCGCAGGGCGGCGGAAAATCCGCCGATCAAGTTCGCTGAGCGACCAGACCATGATCCGATCATGAATTGGATCATCGTCGAAGTGCTTGATTGCCTCACCTCGTGCGCGGCGCGCGTCAATCGGCGCCGACCCCGAATTCGCAGCCGGCTGCGGAATACTGGTAGCGAGCAACGCCGTAAGTATCGCGCTCGACCACCGGATGGCAGCGTGTCTGCCATTTGTGATCGCGCGCGGCGGCCTGTGCCCTCTCCGCCTCGCCAAGAGCTTCCGGCACAGTTCTGACGTGGGGATCGCCTGCGGTACCCCACTGCGCCACGCAATTGACACTCCTCGCGCCACCAACACAGTTCAGGCCGGCGACGCCGCCGGCGCAC
The DNA here is from genome assembly GCA_963847785.1 of uncultured Alphaproteobacteria bacterium. Taxonomy (GTDB): domain Bacteria; phylum Pseudomonadota; class Alphaproteobacteria; order Rhizobiales; family Xanthobacteraceae; genus BOG-931. The sequence goes on along the minus strand of CAWKBE010000026.1, from coordinate 183,709 downwards.
GCGGACGACACCGTTATGACCGACAGCACCATCGTGGCACCGGCCAATACTGCCGACCGCGACGCCGAGGATTTATCGGCACGATGATTGGTTAACACCACTCTCTCCCTGCGAGGGCGTGCCGACTGAATTCAATCGGGCACCACGCTCGTTTTGAGGTCGCGCCTCTTTGGCGGCGATTTTTCCCGCTACCGGCACATGCACGACGCGTAGACGCAGAGAGAGCAAGGCGAATGCCGGCGAAGCTGACCTGTTTTGGTACAGCGGCGACGGTCGCGCGTTAACCATCACCAGAAGGAGACCAAGGCATCCTTGAGGCGCTTCCATTGCGACGCGCCGGCGGGCAGGCCGAATCGCAGCCAATTCGCGCTGTCGGGGAAGCTGCGCACCCAAATCCCGCTGCTGCCCAGATGCTGGAACAAAGCGGGCGCCGCCGGCGTTCGCACAAGCCGGAACAAGCTCGTGCCGCCGACAACATCGAGAGCCGCATCGGAAAGAATTTCGTCGAGCCGCCGTGATGCTTCCTCGAGCCGTATTCGCGTACGCTCGATCCAAGCCGCGTCGGCCAGCGCCTGCGTTCCAACGGCCAGCGCCAGTGCCGACACCGCCCAGGGACCGAGCGCGGAGCGAAGGCGCGCGACCATCTCCGGCGCGGCAAGTGCGAAGCCGAGCCTCAATCCGGCGAGCCCAAAGAATTTGCCGAACGAGCGCAACACGACGATGTTGCCGCAGGTGACATCGGTCGCAAGACTTCCGCCCGGCGGTCCCACATCCATGAACGCCTCGTCGACCACAAGCACACCGCGGCGGCGGCCAAGATCCTCGGCAAGCGCAAGCAAATCGTCGCGAGGGTAAAGTCGGCCGTCCGGATTGTTGGGGTTGGCGAGAATGATCAGCGTGGCGTCGCCGCACTCGTCGATCCGGCGCACGGCTTTGACGCTGCGCCCGGCGAGCGCGGCGGCGCGAGCGTGTTCGGAATAGCCGGGTGCCAGAATGGCAGCGTTCCCGGCCGGCACAAGGCTCGCGACCGGCGGCAGCAATATTTGCGTTCCAGGCGCAGCAACGACGTGCGCTACCGACGGAGCGCCGTAGGCGCGCGCCGCAGCAGCCGCAAGCGCGGCAACGGCCGCAGGATCCGGCAGGCGGGCGAACAAATCCGTCGAAAATCGCGGGACTGGGTAGGGTTTGGGATTGATCCCGGTCGAGAGGTCGACGAAAGGTTCAGGCGCGCCGGGAAACAGGCGCCGGGCGGCGCCAAGATCGCCGCCATGCAACAGTGGCTCGTCTTCGCCGCTTAACGGGATCATGTCCGTCGCGCTTGCCCTCGTCGCCATGCTGATCGAGCTCGGCCTCGGTTACCCGGAGCGATTGCTGCGCGCGATCGGACATCCGGCAACATGGATTGGGCGGCTGATCGATTGGCTTGAGCATTTGCTCAATCGCAAAACCGCCAGACGGCAGACGCGGCGCGCGGCCGGCATTGCCGCGGTGCTGCTCCTTCTCGGCATTGTCGGCACCATCGCCTTCGTGCTGGAACAGGGGCTTTTGCATCTTCCCTTCGGACTTCTCGCGACAGGCCTCGTCGCCAGCACGCTCGTAGCGCAGAGGAGTTTGCACCGGCACGTTGCCGAGGTCGCAGCCGCACTCGAACAGCGCGGCGTCCCATCCGGCCGTGCCGCCGTTGCGCACATTGTCGGCCGCGACACCGAAGCACTCGATACGGCCGGCATTGCGCGAGCGGCGATCGAAAGCCTCGCCGAGAACTTCTCCGACGCGATCGTCGCGCCGATCTTCTGGATGGTCATTGGCGGGCTCCCTGGCGCCGCACTCTACAAGGCGATCAACACCGCCGACAGTATGATCGGCCACCGCACGGCGCGCCATGCGGACTTTGGCTGGGCCGCAGCGCGGCTCGACGATCTCGTCAATCTGCCGGCATCGCGCCTTTCCGCGCTTTTGCTCTTGGCGGCGGCCGCACTGAACACGGAAGCTTCCGCCGGCGCTGCCTGGCGCGCCGTACGACGCGATGCTTCACGCCACCGCTCGCCAAACGCCGGCTATCCCGAAGCGGCGATGGCGGGAGCGCTCGGCCTTTCGCTGGCGGGTCCACGCGCCTATACCGGCGCACTCGTCGACGACGCAATCATGGGCGCCGGGCGCCGCGATGCCACTGCTGCCGATATTCGCCGCGCGCTCGCCCTCTATCGCGCCGCCGATTCAATCCTGATCGCGCTTCTGGCCGCGATCACCGTCCTCGTCATCGCGCCAGTATGAGGAGGCGATCGAGATCGAGATGCGCGGCAAGATGCGCCGCGAGCGCATCGAGCGTCCGCTCGACCAGGGCGTCGTATGCAACGCTCGTGGTGCCTTTGAAACGCGCGAGCCACGCCGCGCGCTGCCGGTCATCGGCGAACAGGCCGTGCACGTAAGTGCCGATCACTAGACCATCGGCTGAAACCGCACCGTCCGATGAGCCGCCGGCAAGCCGCGCGAACGGCCGAGCACAATCGGGTCCTTCGGTCACACCCATATGCATTCCGTAGCCGCGAAGCGGGGCGCCGTCGCTCGTCGTACCGCACGCGGGTTCAAGCCGCTTCTCTGCCGAAAGCGTGGTCACAACATCGAGCATCCCGAGCCCGTCGACGGTAGCGGCCGGGCCTTCGATCCCGTCCGGATCGGCAACGCTGCGCCCGAGCATCTGATAGCCGCCGCAAAGCCCGAGGATCGTTCCACCCCGGCGGCGGTGTGCGGTAATGTCGATATCAAACCCAGCCGCGCGCAATGCGGCGAGGTCGGCGATGGTGGCCTTCGAGCCGGGCAAGACGATGAGATCGGCATCCCCGGGCAAAGCCGCTCCCGGCCGCACCCTGATGAGATCGACATCGGGCTCGGCGTCGAGCGGATCGAGATCGTCGAAATTGGCGATGTGCGGCAGGATGGGAACGGCAACACGTATCCGCGCATCCGGCTTAGGCCGCCCGCCTTGCTCCAGCGCAAGCGCATCCTCGGCAGGCAGCAACCGCGCAGCGGCAAAATGCGGCACAAGACCGAGCGGCTCCCAGCCGGTCGCCTGCGCGATGCGCGTCATCCCTTCGGCGAATAAGGCCGCATCGCCGCGGAACTTGTTGACGATAAACCCGCACACAAAAGCCGCGTCCTGCGGCGTCAGCACGGCCTTGGTGCCGACGAGACTTGCAATGACGCCGCCGCGATCGATATCGCCGATCAGCACCACCGGAACGTCCGCGGCATGGGCGAATCCCATATTGGCGATATCGTTCGTCCGAAGATTGACTTCCGCGGCGCTGCCGGCGCCTTCGACGAGGACGATATCGGCCTCGCTCCGCAACCGCGCGTAGCTGTCAAGCACGTACGGCAGGAGATCGTGTTTGACGTGCTGGTAGGTGGCCGCTTTTGCGCTGCCGTAGACGCGGCCCTGCACCACGATTTGCGCCCCGATCTCGCTCTGCGGCTTCAGCAGCACCGGATTCATATGGACGCTGGCCGGAGTGCAGGCCGCGCGCGCTTGCAACGCCTGGGCACGGCCAATCTCGCCACCGTCGCCGGTGACGGCTGCGTTATTCGACATGTTCTGCGGCTTAAATGGCCGCACGGCCAAGCCGCACTTGGCATAGGCGCGCGCGAGCCCTGCGACGATCAGCGATTTGCCCACGTCCGAGCCGGTGCCTTGAAACATGAGCGTGCGCGCCGGCACGGTTTAAAACTCGATACCGGGCTGCGCCTTCACGCCGGCGGCGAAATGATGTTTCACCAACGTCATCTCGGTGACGAGATCGGCGGCCGCAAGAAGCTCCAGTTTGGCGTTGCGGCCGGTGACGACGATATGCAGACCGGGCCGGCGCGATGAAAGCGCGGCGACGATGGTGGAAAGATCGAGATAGTCGTAGCGGAGCGCGATGTTGAGCTCGTCGAGAATGACGAGCCCAAAGCTTTCGTCCGCCATGAGTTCGCGCGCTTTCGCCCAGGCGCGTTCGGCGGCGGCAATGTCGCGGGCGCGGTCTTGCGTTTCCCACGTGAAACCTTCGCCCATCGTATGCCAGACAAGTTGCGTACCGAACTTGGCGAGCGCGTCGCGCTCGGCGGTATGCCACGCGCCTTTGATGAACTGCACCACGCCGACGCGCTGTCCGCGCCCCAGCATGCGCAACGCGAGGCCGAACGCTGCCGTCGATTTTCCCTTGCCGGCGCCGGTATGCACGATCAAGAGACCTTTCTCGATCGTCTTGCCGGCGACTTCGGTGTCCTGCACCGCCTTGCGCTTGGCCATTTTGGCGCGATGGCGATCGGCTTCGGCCTGGTCGGACGGTTCGCTCATGGCGTTCCTTTGATTGGCAACGGCAAGCCCGCAACCATGAGAACCACGCGGTCCGCGCGCGCAGCGATGCGCTGGTTGAACATGCCCTGCATGTCGCGAAAGCGGCGGCCGAGCGGAAAACTTGGCACGATTCCAGACCCTACCTCGTTCGCGACGATAACGGCCGGCGCGGCGGCAACGGCAAGCGCTTTTTCCAGTTCCTCCATTTCCTTTTCGGTGTCCGCCTCTGCAATCATGAGATTCGAAACCCACAGTGTTAGGCAATCGACCAATACCGGCATTGAACCGCATGCCTTTAGCGCTGCGGCAAGGTCGCGCGGCGTCTCGACGGTTTTCCAATCCGCGCCGCGGCGCGCGCGATGCGCGGCAATGCGCGCGGCCATTTCCTCGTCGCCCGCCTCGGCCGTGGCGATATAGGCCCATGGCGGCTTCCAAGGCGCCGGCAAGGCCGCGATCAAACTCTCGGCGTAGCGGCTCTTTCCCGAGCGAGCGCCGCCGATGACAAGGGTAAGTTTCGCTAGGCTCGACATGACTTATATAACGCGACACAGGCCGGTATCGCCACATTGACAGGCCGGCCCACCGAAATCTATCACTAGGGTACCGACGGTCCCTCGCGAGAGGGTGAAAAGGGAATGCGGTGCCGGAGCTTAGGCTCCCAACCCGCAGCTGCCCCCGCAACTGTGAGCGGGTAGTCACGTCCGCATACGCCACTGGAGGCCTTTTGCCTCCGGGAAGGCAGGATGAGGCGACGATCCGTGAGCCAGGAGACCTGCCGTCGTACGAGTTGACGCGACAAACATCGGTCGGGGTGTAATCGGTGGATGATCTGAAAGACGAAAGTCTTTTGGTCCTCGCTTGCGCCGGCGGCAAGTTACGCGAGGACCTTTTGTGCTCACCTTCCTGAGAACGACGGTCGACGATGCGTCGGCCGACCAACGCACCAAAATCTTAGCGATTTACGTTCTTCTCTTGGGCGTCAACGCCATGGCCTGGACATGGGCGGTCATAGTGCTGGCGGAACGGCCAACGCTCCTCGGTACCGCGTTCCTCGCTTATGTGCTCGGGCTGCGTCACGCCGTCGATGCCGACCATATCGCCGCCATCGACAATGTCGTGCGCAAGCTGATTCAAGAAGGCAAACGGCCGGTTTCAGTTGGGCTATTCTTTTCGCTCGGCCATTCGTTTGCCGTCGCGCTCGCCATCGCGACGATCGCCGCGATGGCGTTCGCACTGGAGGGCCGCTTCCAGCAATTCAAATCGGTCGGGGGCGTCATCGGGACCGGCGCATCCGCGTTTTTTCTGCTGACGATCGCGGCCATCAATCTCGTGATCTTGCGCGGTGTGTGGCGCAGCTTTCGCAGGGCTCGTCGCGGCGAGCCGGTCGCCGAACAGGAGCTGGACCTTCTTTTCTCCGGACGCGGCTTCCTTGCCAGAATTTTTCGGCCGCTATTCCACATGGTGTCTCGGAGCTGGCAGATGTTGCCGGTCGGCTTTTTGTTCGGACTGGGTTTCGATACCGCGACCGAGATCAGCCTATTCACGGTCGCGGCCAGTCAGGTCTCCGGCGGCATGACGTTGGCAACTGTCATGGTCTTTCCGGCGCTGTTCACCGCCGGGATGACGCTCGTCGACACGACCGACAGCGTATTGATGGTCGGCGCCTACGGCTGGGCATTCCTCAATCCGATCCGCAAGATTTGGTACAATCTCACCATTACCGCGATCTCGGTCGTGGTTGCGCTGATGATCGGCGGCATCGAAGCGCTTGGTCTCATCGCCGGCAAATTGGGTCTCGAAGGCGTTTTTTGGGACAGCGTAGGCGACCTCAATCAGGGGCTCGCCAATTTCGGCTATCTCGTCGTCGGAATTTTCATCGCTAGCTGGGCAATCTCGTATGTCCTCTACCGCTGGCAACGGCTGGATCGGCCGCTGGCTGAACGCTTGCAGGGGACCTCATGACCCTCCCCCCAGCAACGGCAGAAACCAAAAGTGCGGCTTCGGCGGACGCTCCGGTCGTCTATGTATGCGTCACGTGCAGACCGGTCGGGGAGCCGGACAGTGCATTGCGGCCGGGAGCAATCCTCGCCGCGGCAACTGCGCGCGCCGCCGCCGGTACCGAAGTCGAGGTGCGTCCGATGAAGTGTCTCGCCAATTGCTCGCGTGGTCCGAGCGCAGCGATGCGTTGCAACAGTTCGTGGACTTACGTGTTTGGCGGATTGGACGTTAGCTGCGCGGAAGCTTTGATTGAAGGCGCCCGTCTGCTCGCACGCGCCGCCGACGGCATTCTTCCCTGGCGCGGGCGCCCAGCGCCGCTCAAACGCGGCTTGATCGCGCGCGTGCCGCCTATCGGCTTTCAGGAGGTTGACGTATGAACGGCTCGCTCGCACGCATCCCCTGCACCATCGTCACCGGCTTCCTCGGCGCCGGCAAGACGACGCTCATCCGCCACGTGATCGCGACCGCGCAAGGCCGCCGCCTTGCCGTCATCGTCAACGAGTTCGGCGACGTCGGCATCGACGGGGAAATTCTCAAAGGCTGCGGCAATGCCACTTGCCCTGAGGAAAATATCGTGGAGCTGGCCAACGGTTGCCTGTGCTGCACGGTCGCCGACGAGTTCGTGCCGGCGCTCGACGCCATTCTCGCTCGCGGTGGTGTCGAGCACATCGTCATCGAAACTTCCGGGCTCGCGCTGCCGAAGCCACTGGTGCAGGCCTTCCACTGGCCGGCGATCAAGAGCCGCGTCACCGTCGACGGCGTCGTGGTCGTTATCGATGGCGCAGCTTTGGCCGACGGCCGCGTCGCGCACGATCTCAATGCGCTTGCGCAGCAGCGCGTTACCGACACCGCGCTGGCGCACGACGATCCCATCGAAGAAGTCTTCGAAGATCAGATCGCCTGCGCCGATCTCGTTGTGCTCAATAAGCGCGACCTCATCGACCCCTCAGGCTTCGCCAAAGCACAGGCGGCGATCGCCGACGTGCTGCCGCGCAGCGTGAAGGTGATCGCCGTCGCCGACGGCAAGGTCGATCAGACATTGCTGCTCGGGCTCGGCGTCGGCACCGAGGACGATATCGGCAACCGCCGCACGCACCATGACGCTGAGGAGGATCACGATCACGACGACTTCGATTCCTTCGTCGTGCCGTTGGCGGAAATCGCCGATCCTACGGCGCTCGTCCGCCGCGTTACCGGGCTGGCGGAGACATTCGACGTGCTGCGGGTCAAGGGATTCGCGGCGGTCGCCGACAAGCCGCGGCGCCTCCTGGTTCAGGCCGTGGGACCGCGCGTGACGCAGCAATACGATCGGCCCTGGTCCGCCGACGAGGCACGCAAGGGCCGGCTGGTGGTAATCGGACTGAAGGGACTGGATCGCGCAGCAATCGCGCGCGCTCTGGCCGAATAGTCACAGGCCTCAAGAGATGCACCTGCTTGCGGCGACCACAACCAATCTCGACGAGATCGTCGAAGCGGTCGACCTCGGCCAGCCGCCAGGCGATATCGCGGTATTATCGTTCGCCGACAGCGATCTGACCGGTCTTGCCGCCGCGTGGGACGCGGAGCGTTCCGAACTGCCGAGCGTGCGGCTCGCGCATTTGCGCGACCTGCGTCACCCGATGTCGGTCGATCTTTGGATCGACCGCGTCGGAGCGCGCGCCAAGGTGATCGTGGTAAGGCTGCTCGGCGGGCTTGATTGGTGGAAATACGGGATCGAGCGGCTGTCGGCGCTGGCGCGTGAACGCGGCATCGTGCTTGCCGTGTTGCCGGGCGAGGATCGCGATGACGTCCGTCTCGCCGCCGCTTCGACGCTCCCGCCAGTCGAACTCGTTGTGCTGCTGCGTTATTTCCGCGAAGGCGGCCGCGAGAATATGCGCGCATTGTTGCGTCGGCTGGCACGCCATGCCGCCTTCGAGCTTGCGGCGAGCGAGCCCAGACCGGTGCCGCGTCTCGCCGGCTATCTGCCGCGCGAAGGCCCAATCAATCTCGATCGGCTTGCCGCGTCGCTCGATCCCACGAAGGCGGTCGTGCCAATCATCTTCTATCGCGCGTTGCTGCTCGCATCCGATACCGCGCCGGTTGACGCGCTGTGCGCTGCCCTGACGGCGCGCGGACTTGCACCGGCGCCGCTCGTCGTGACCAGCCTGAAGGATACCGAGGCAGCCATATTCCTTCACGACGCCTTCACACGGCTTCGGCCCGCCGTCATCGTCACCACGACCGCGTTCGCGGCGGGCGGCCATGACGGCAAACCGACGCCGCTCGACGCATGCGACGTGCCGGTGCTGCAAGTTATCAGCGCCACGACGCAGCGCGCCGCATGGCGCGACAGCACACGCGGATTAGGCGCTGCCGATTTGGCGATGCACATCGTACTGCCGGAGCTTGACGGTCGCATCCTGGCCGGTGCAATCGCCTTCAAGGATCCGCTGCCGGTGCAGGAAGGCCTCGCCTTCACCGCCTTGGCGGGCCGACCCGAAGCAGATCGGATCGAGATGGTCGCGAACCGGATCGCGGCCCTGGTCCGGCTGCGCGCTCTGCCGCGCGCCGCGCGCCGCATCGCCGTGCTCATGCCGAATTATCCCGGCGCGCCCGGACGCACCGGCTACGCGGTCGGTCTCGATGTCCCGGCGAGCGTGATCGCGCTGATCGAGGATCTTACAATCGCCGGCTACACGGTCTCCGGCCCACCGGCCGACCCGCGTGCCCTCCTTGCTGCGCTTTCCGCTGCCGACGCAAAACTCACATTGGCGCAATACGAAACGTTGCTGGCGGACGTGCCTGCGGCTGCCACCAGCGCGGCTTCACGAAGCCAAGGGCAAACCTGCTGACGATCCCGATATCCGCGACGGCGCCTTCCGGTTCCGCGCGCAAACTTACGGCAACCTCATCGTCGCGCTGCCGCCCGAGCGCGGGCGTTCGGCCGAGCGCCGCGCGGATTATCACGATCCGTCGTTGCCGCCGCGACATGCGCTTGTCGCCTTTGGCTTTTGGCTGCAGCACGTCGCCAAGGTCGACGCGCTCGTGCATATGGGCGCGCACGGCACGCTGGAATGGCTGCCGGGCAAGGCGGTGGCGCTCACGTCGGAATGCTTCCCGGAAATCGTCACCGGACCGTTGCCCGTGATCTATCCCTTCATCGTCAGCAATCCGGGAGAGGCAGCACAAGCCAAGCGCCGCATTGCCGCGGTGACGGTCGGTCATCTGCCGCCGCCGCTCGCCGCCGGCGGGCTTTCCGGCGACGCACGCGAACTTGAGCGCCTGATCGACGAGTATGCGCAAGCCGACGGACTCGATCGACGCCGCCGCGAACGCCTCGCGAAGCTGATTGTCGAGAGCGCACAACGCACGGGATTGGCGCGCGAGGCGGGAATAGGCGGCGAAGCTGAACCCGACGACGCACTGCGCCGGATCGATGCCTGGCTGTGCGATCTCAAGGACCTCGCCATCAAGGACGGCCTGCACATTTACGGCCGCATCCCTGCCGGCACGGACAATCCGCTGTGGCGCGCAAGCGCCGAAACCGAACGCACCGCTCTCATCGCCGCGCTCGACGGCCGTCGCGTTGCGCCGGGTCCCGCCGGCGCGCCGACGCGCGGGCGTCGCGACGTTTTGCCGACCGGCCGCAATCTCTTCACCGCCGATCCGCGCATGCTGCCGACGCAGACCGCCATGGATCTCGGCCGGCTCGCCGCCGACGAAGTTGTGCGCGCATATCTGCAAACCCACGGCGAGGCACCGCGCACGATGGTGATCGATTTGTGGGGAAGCGCGACTTTGCGCACGGGCGGCGAAGAGATCGCGCAAGGCTTCGCGCTGATGGGTTGCCAGCCGATCTGGGATCATGCGAGCGGGCGCGTGACCGGCATCGAGGTCTTGTCGCCCTGCGCGATGGGACGCCCGCGCGTCGACGTGACGTGGCGCATCTCCGGGTTGTTTCGCGATCTTTTCCCAGCGCAGATCGCGCTGATCGACGCCGCAATACAGGCAGTAGCGGCACGCAACGAGACGGACGATGAAAATCCGCTCGCGGCAGCGCGACGCGACGCGGGCGCCGGGGGCGCAGCGCGGCTCGATCGCATTTTCGGCACCGCACCGGGGTCTTACGGCTCCGGCATCGAGGATTTGCTCGGCCGCGGCGCCGACACCGAAACTATTGGAGCCGCCTACCTTGCGGCTGCCTCGCACAGCTATGGCGGCGCTGCGGGCGATGGCAGCGATGCGGCCGGTGCGTTCGCTCAACGCGTCGCCGGCGCCGACCTTCTGCTGCACCCGAGCGACGATCCCGGCCGCGATCTTCTCGAAGGCGTGGAGGACGCGGCCTTTGTCGGCGGCTTCGCCGCGGCGGCAAAAATGCTCGGCCGCGCGGCCGATCTGATCATGCTCGACCTCACCGACCCGCAACGCCCGCGCGCGCGAACGCTTTCGGCGGCGCTCGCGCGCATCGTGCGGGCGCGGGCCGTCAACCCGATTTTCATCGCCGGACAAATGCGCCACGGTCCGCGCGGCGCCGCCGAACTTGCGGAAACCGTCGATCGTCTCGCCGCGTTTGCCGAAACGACCGACGCCGTCGCAAGCGAATTATTCGACCTTTTGCACGAGGCTTATGTCGCCGACGCGGCCGTTTGCGCGTTCTTGCTGCGCGAAAACCCGTTAGCTGCGGCCGCGATTGCCGACCGTCTCGATGCGGCGCGACGGCGCGGCTTTTGGCATCCACGCCGCAACGACATCGATGCCGGTCTCGCGACGTTGCGCGCGGAAACCGTGTCATGAATCACCTGCTCCGCCGCGGCGCCTGTCCCGGACTTTCCGCACCGATGCCGACCGGCGACGGATTGCTGGTGCGGCTAAGACCGATCGGCACCGTTTCGTTCGCGGCACTCGTGAAGCTCTGCGCGGCGGCGCGAGAGTATGGCAACAGCGTGATCGAAGTCACTGCGCGGGGCAGCATTCAGGTTCGTGGGCTAAGCGCGGAATCCGCACCGCTTTTCGCCAATGCCGTCGCCACGCTCGGCATCGTCGTGGAGGACGGACTTCCCATTTTCAGCAACCCGCTTGCCGGGCTCGATGCGGAAGAAATCCTGGACGCAGCGGCGCTCGCCGCCGGGCTCAGAGATGCGCTTGCCGGAACGTCGCTCGCAAAGAGGCTCGCCCCCAAAGTCTCGGCAGCCATCGATGGCGGCGGCGTGCTCGGCCTCGACGGGATTTCCGCCGACCTGCGTCTCGGCGCCGAGGCAACACCGGAAGGCGCGGCGCTACACATCGCCGTCGGCGGTGACGGCGCAAGGGCAACAGAACTGGGTGTGGTCGCAGCGGAAAATGCCGTCGAGACCGCACTGCGGCTGCTCGAAGTCATCGCGCAGTTCGGGAGCGATGCGCGCGGTCGTGACGTGCTAGCATCAAGCGGCAGCGTGAAGTTCCGGTCGGCTATCGCCGATTTGCTCATAGCCAACTCCACACCACGCCGGTCGCGCAAGGACTCCCAGGCAATCGGTACGCATCCGTTGGGCGACGGATCGCTCGCTTTCGGCATTGGCCTTGCTTTCGGCCACACTGAAGCCGAGACGCTCCAACGAATTGCAAAAGCCGCACAAGCAGTCGGAGCCAGCGGCATACGAGCGGCGCCCGGCCGGACCGTGATGATCATCGGCCTCGCGCCTTGGACGGCGCAATCGTTTGCCAAAACCGCCGACGGGCTTGGCTTTATTGTCAGCGCCGCTGACCCACGCCGGCATGTTTTTGCCTGCGCCGGCGCGCCGATCTGCTCTTCTGCACGCGTTGCGGCGCGCGCCATTGCACCGCGCATTGCGGAAGCCGCCGCGCCATATCTCGACGCTTCGTTGCAGATTCACATATCCGGCTGCGCCAAGGGCTGCGCGCATGCGGGCGTCGCGGCGCTTACGATCGTCGGTGCGCCACGGCGGTGCGATCTAGTCGCCGACGGCCGTGCCCGCGATGCTCCGTTCGCCACCGCTGCACCGGACGAGCTTCCCGCAGCAATTGCGCGGTATGCGCGCGAGAAGAAGCGCGAGATCAGTCATGTCTGAACGCGCGGCCTATCTTCGCGACGGGACGGCGATTTACGAACGCTCGTTCGCCATCATCCGCGCTGAAGCCGACCTTTCGCGGTTTTCCGCCGAAGAGGCCGAGGTCGCGGTGCGCATGATCCACGCCTGCGGCGCCGTCGAGGCGGCGCAGCATATCGCGTTCGGCAAAAACCTCGTCGCGACAGCGCGGGGCGCGCTCGCCGCCGGCGCACCCATCCTCTGCGATGCAGAGATGGTCGCGCACGGAATTACGCGCGGGCGTTTGCCTGCGGGCAATGAAGTGATTTGCACGCTTAACGATCCGCAAGTTCCCGATCTGGCGCAAAAGCTCGGCACGACGCGTTCGGCCGCTGCGCTCGATTTGTGGCGCGATCGCCTTGCCGGCGCCGTCGTCGCCATCGGCAACGCGCCAACGGCTTTGTTCCGCCTCCTCGATCTCTTCGACGCCGGCGCGCCGAAGCCTGCGGCGATCCTGGGCATTCCGGTCGGCTTTGTCGGGGCGGCGGAATCGAAAGATGCGCTCGCCACCGACCCGCGGGGCGTGCCTTTCCTCATCGTGCGCGGGCGCATCGGCGGCAGCGCCATGACCGCGGCGGCGGTGAACGCGTTGGCGAGACCGGGGCTATGAGCGGCGCAACAAACAGCGGAAAGCTTCTGGGCGTCGGCGTCGGGCCGGGCGACCCGGAGCTGATGACGCTCAAAGCCGCGCGCGCTCTCGGCGAAGCCGATGTTGTCGCGCACTTCGCCAAGACCGGGAATGCCAGTCACTCGCGGACGATCGCGGCGCAGCATCTGCCCGCGGGAGTAACTGAGCTGCCGCTGCTTTACCCAGTGACGACCGAATTGCCGAAATGCAGCGACGGCTACCGCGACACCATCCGCGATTTCTACGATGAAGCCGCGACCAAGATCGCCGCGCAACTTTCGGCCGGCCGCGTCGTGGCGGTGATCTGCGAAGGCGACCCGCTATTCTACGGCTCCTATATGCACCTGCATGCGCGGCTGGCATCGCGCTTTCCGACCGAGATCGTCGCCGGCGTCACCGGCATGTCGGGATGCTGGTCCGCCGCGGGAATACCGATCGCGCAGGGCGACGACATTTTCACCGTGCTTCCGGCGACACTGCCGGAAGACGAGCTGGCGCGGCACCTTCATGACAGCGCCGCCGCCGTCGTGATGAAAGTCGGGCGGCACTTGCCGAAACTGCGCCGCGCGCTGCAAACGAGCGGACGCCTGCCGCGCGCCATCTATATCGAGCGCGGCACCATGGCGGACGCCAAAATAATCCCGCTCGCCCTAAAGCCGGACGACGACGCGCCCTATTTCGCCGTCGTGCTGGTGCCGGGCTGGGAGGAGCGGCCGTGAGCGGGCACCTCGCCGTCATTGGCTTGGGACCGGGCGACGCCCGCTATCTCACGCCGGAAGCGGACGAAGCGCTAGCCGCCGCGCAAGCAGTTTATGGCTATGGACCTTATATCGATCGTGTCCCTGCGCGCGCCGGCCAATCCCGCTACGTCTCTGACAATCGCGAGGAGCGTGCGCGCGCCGCAGCAGCGCTTCGCCACGCGGCGCAGGGTGCGCGGGTCGCCGTCGTTTCCGGCGGCGATCCCGGCGTCTTCGCCATGGCTGCGGCCGTGTGCGAGGAGATCGAGTCCGGACCGGAAAACTGGCGCGGGCTCGATGTCACCGTCATACCCGGGGTCACGGCGATGCTTGCCGTTGCGGCGCGGATCGGGGCACCGCTCGGCCACGATTTCTGCACGTTGTCGCTGTCCGATAATTTAAAGCCCTGGGACCTCATCGAGCGGCGGCTCGACGCCGCGGCGAGCACCGGATTCGTCATCGCGCTCTACAATCCGGTATCGCGGGCGCGCCCGTGGCAGTTTAGCGCCGCGATCGAACGGATGCGCCGGCATTTGCTGCCATCGACGCCGGTCGTCTTTGGCCACGCGGTCGGACGCCCGGACGAAGCGGTGAATGTCACTACTCTCGATCAAGCCGATACTACACCGGCCGACATGGCGACGCTCGTCATCGTTGGCTCGCGGGATACTCGTGTAGTCCAGCGCCCCGGACGCTCGCCGCTTGTCTACACGCCGCGCGCCGTCGCCGAGGTCAGCGCATGATCGAGCCAGGCCAGCACCTTTTCTACGGTCGCGACGGTCGGCGCGTCGAGTGCCGGCGGCCGGCGCAGCATGATCACTTCGACGCCGACAGTACGGGCGGCGGCAATCTTTCCGTAGGTCGCGGAACCACCGCTATTCTTCGCCACCACGACGTCGATCCAATGCGCTGCCATCAGCGCACGATCGTCGGCTTCGGCAAACGGACCGCGCCCGGTCACGTAGCTCACATGCGGCAACGACAATGGCGGATCGACCGGGTCGACGCTGCGGATCAGATAATGATGTTGCGGCGCGGCTGCGAACGGCGCGAGCGCGTTGCGGCCGAGCGTGACGAAGACGCGGCGGGGGGATTGACCGAGCGCTTGCACCGCATCGGAGACGGTGCTCACTTCGATCCATCGATCGCCGGCGACGGCCACCCATGGCGGCCGCCGCAGCGCAACATATGGCACATTGGTCTTTTGCGCGGCAGCGGCGGCGTTCGTCGAGATGATGTCCGCATACGGGTGCGTGGCGTCGATCAGCACGCCGATTCGCTCGCGCAACAGATAATCCGCAAGCCCGGCGACACCGCCGAAGCCGCCGACGCGAACGGGCACCCGCTGGCGCGCAGGCGAAGCCGTGCGGCCGGCGAGCGACAACGTAACGTCGAGGTCGCGGCGCGCCGCCAGCCGTTCCGCCAGCAGCCGCGCTTCGGCGGTACCACCGAGAATAAGGATTTTTGCGGGGTTTGTCGGCATGCCCCTCCCTGACGTGATCATGCGCGACACTGCCGTATCGCCGCGCTGGCTGTCCATCGTCGGCATCGGCGAGGACGGCGTCGAGGGTTTGAGCGCGGCAGCGCGCGGGCTCGTCGGCGCAGCCGAGATCGTGTTCGGCGGCCGCCGTCACCTCGGCCTCGCGGCCTCGCTCATTCGCGGCGCGGCGCGGCCGTGGCCGAGCCCGTTTGACGGCGCCGCCGATGAAGTGATGAACTATCGTGGCCGCCAAGTGTGCGTGCTCGCCTCGGGTGATCCGTTCCACTACGGGGTCGGCACGGTACTGGCGCGAAAGATCGATGCGCGGGAAATGATCGTCATGCCGGCGCCTTCGGCATTCAGCCTGGCGGCGGCGCGGCTCGGCTGGTCGTTGTCGCAGACCGTGCTGCTCTCGGTGCACGGGCGCACGCTCGATCTCGTGCGCCCGCATCTGCAACCCCGCGCGCGCATTCTCGCTTTGACTTCGGACGGCGAGGGACCGCAAGGAGTGGCGCGCCTTCTCGTGCAATCGGGCTTCGGCACGTCACAGCTCACGGTGCTCGAAGCCCTTGGTGGGCCGCGCGAGCGCATGCGGACGACGACGGCGGCAGGGTTCGACCTCGCCGTGGTTGACGCACTCAACACAGTTGCGATCGAAGTTGATGCCGCGCCCGGCGCCCGCATCGTTGCGCGAAGTTCCGGACTTGCCGACGATCTTTTCGAGCATGACGGGCAGATCACCAAGCGCGAGGTGCGCGCCGTTACACTCTCGTCATTGGCGCCACGTCGTGGCGAGCTTCTGTGGGATATCGGCGCCGGCTCAGGTTCGGTGGCGATCGAGTGGCTGCTGGCCGATCCGCTGATGCGCGCGATTGCGGTGGAAAAGCGCAGCGACCGCGCTGCGCGCATCCGTCGCAACACTGCCGCTTTTGGCGTTCCGGGTCTTGAGATCGTCGAAGGTGTGGCCCCGGCGGCACTTGCCGGTCTCGCCGCGCCGAACGCCATCTTCGTCGGCGGCGGCGCGAGCGAGCCGGGCGTAATCGACGCCGCCATCGCGGCGCTGCGTTCGGGCGGACGCCTCGTGATCAATGCGGTAACGCTCGAAAGCGAAGCGTTGCTGATCGCGCGGCACGCCGCTTTTGGCGGCGAGCTGATCCGCATCGCCATTTCGCGCGCCGGAGCCGTCGGTGAAAAGAACGGGTGGCGGGCGGCGATGCCGGTGACGCAATGGGCATGGGCAAAACCATGATCGCCGCCGGCGTCGGCTGCAGGCGCGGCACATCCGCGCCCGACATCGAAGCCGCCATCCGTGCGGCGCTGGTGCGCGCGAACATCGCGGCCGACGCGCTCGACCTCATTGCCACCGTGCAAGCAAAGAGCGCCGAGGCCGGCATTCGCGCCGTGGCGGACAAACTCGGCGTTGCGATGATCGTGGTGTCGGAGACAGAGCTCAAGGCTGCAAGCGATCGCACGGAGACCCGATCAGAACGATCGCTCGCACTCACTGGCGTTCCCTCGGTCGCCGAAGCCGCAGCGCTCGCCGCCGCCGGACCGACTTCAAGCCTTATCGCCGCGCGTCTTGTGGTCGGCACGGCGACATGCGCGTTGGCGGCCTCGGTGCCGTCGCCGGGAGTCTTGCCAGGAACCTTGCCGGGGGACTCGCCATGACCGTGCATTTTATCGGCGCCGGGCCTGGCGCCGCCGATCTGATCACGGTCCGCGGCCGCGATCTCATCGCGCGCTGTCCGGTATGTCTCTATGCCGGCTCGATCGTGCCGCGCGAACTGCTCGCCTATTGCCCCGCAGGCGCGCGGATCGTCGATACGGCGCCACTATCGCTCGACGAGATCGCTGCCGAGTTTGCATCCGCGCACACCGCGGGCCTCGACGTGGCGCGGCTTCATTCCGGCGACCTTTCGATTTATTCGGCGCTCGCCGAGCAGCTACGCCGGCTCACGGGGCGCGGCATACCTTATACGCTGACCCCCGGCGTGCCGGCCTTCGCCGCCGCCGCAGCGGCGCTCGAATGCGAACTGACCGTCCCCGAGGTGGCGCAGAGCCTGGTGCTCACACGGGTCGGCGGCCGCGCGTCACGCGTGCCGGAGAAGGAAAAGCTCGCGGCGTTTGCGGCGACCGGCGCGACGCTCGTCATCCATCTCGCGATCCATGCCATCGATGCCATTGTTGACGAGCTGACGCCGTTCTACGGCGCCAACTGCTCGGCCGCTGTCGTTGTGCAGGCAAGCACGCCGGCGCAACGCATTCTACGCGGCACACTCGCCGACATCGCAGCGAAGACCGCCGCCGCGCGCATCGAGCGCACGGCGCTCATCCTCGTCGGCCGCGCGCTGGCCGCAGAGGATTTTTGCGACAGCGCGCTTTACGACGCCGAGTATCGCCGCCGGTTCCGTGGAGGCACTGGATGAGCGGACGCCTAAGCCGAACCAAACGGCGCGCGGCCGACCAAAGCGCCGTCGCGGTCGAACACCATAACCTCGATCGTCACGTCGCGGCCGGCGACCAGGCTCTCCGCGGTTTGCTGCGCCGCGCGTGCAACTTCATCGCCGAGCGTGATGCCTTCGGTGCACGCCAGCTCAAAAGCCTCCGCCGCGGTGTTTGTGGTCATGATGCGCGCGCGGAGCGCCTGAGACCCTCCGGCCGCCTGGGCGAAACTTGCAAGCAGCGCGCGATCGACTCCGCCGCGTTTGGAGTGAAGATCGGTGAGGCCTTGCGCGAGCTTGGTCATTTTGCCGACGCCGCCGGCGATGGTAACGCGCGGCAGCGGATGTGCGCGCACATATTTGAGCATGCCGCCGACGAAATCGCCCATGTCGATGAGCGCAATCTCCGGCAGGCCGTAGAGTTTTCGCACGGCGGCTTCGGAACTGGCGCCGGTCGCGCCGGCGACGTGAGTAACACCGGCGGCGCGCGCCACATCGATGCCGCGATGAATCGAATGGATCCACGCCGAACACGAATAAGGCACGACGATTCCCGTGGTGCCGAGGATCGACAGGCCGCCGACGATGCCGAGCCGGCCGTTGAGCGTTTTCGCCGCGAGCGCTTCGCCGCCGGGAATGGCGATCTCCACCTCGGCATCGGCGGCCCGGCCGGCCGCGTCGGCGACTTCAGCGATGGCGTCGCGGATCATGCGCCGGGGCACCGGATTGATCGCCGGTTCGCCGGGTGGAACGGGAAGACCGAGCAGCGTGACAGTACCGACGCCCTCGCCGGCCCGAAACGTCACGCCGGCGCCGGACGCGCCGCGGCGCACCGTTGCCAATACCAGCGCGCCATGGGTGACGTCGGGATCATCGCCGGCGTCTTTGATCACGCCTGCCGTTGCGGAACTTTCTTCCTTCCGCGTCAACGCCAGCGCAAAACTTGGCCGCTCGCCGCGCGGCAGCGTCACTGCAACTGGATCGGGAAATTCGCCGGTGACCAGCGCGGAAAACGCCGCCTTTGCCGCCGCCGTGGCGCAGGCGCCGGTGGTCCATCCGCGGCGCAATGGCCGTTCCTGCCGCTCCATGCGCCAACCTTTAGGCCCGCCGGGCGCCATCGTCATCCCTGGGGCGCACGACAATGACCGCCTGGGACGCTTTGGCGACGCGGCGCGAGGGTATTCCGGTCCTAATGCCGGGACACGTCTGGCTCGCGGGAGCGGGACCCGGCGACCCGGGCCTGCTGACGCTCGACGCGCTCGCCGGCCTGCAGCAGGCCGACGCTGTCGTTCACGATGCGCTGGTCGATCAGCGGGTATTGGCGCTTGCCTCCCGGCAAGCGCAGCTTGAATTTGCTGGCAAGCGCGGCGGCAAGCCGTCCGCAACGCAAGCGGACATCAGTCAGCGGCTCGTAGCGCTGGCGCGGGACGGGCGTCGGGTGTTGCGCCTCAAGGGCGGCGATCCCTTCGTATTCGGGCGAGGCGGCGAAGAGGCGATGATGCTCGCTGCCGCCGGCATTCCATTCCGCGTCATTCCCGGCGTCACTGCCGGCCTCGCGGCGCTGGCGACGGCGGCGATTCCGGCGACGCTGCGCGGCGTAAACCGCGCCGTCATCTTCGCGGCCGGGCACGGAGCCGACGAGAATTTCGACTGGGCGCCGCTGGCGCGTACCGGACAGCCGATCGTTTTCTACATGGTGATGCACAGCCTCGAGCGGATCGCTGCTTCGTTGATGGCAGCCGGGCTCGCGCCGCAGACTCCCGCCGCCATCATCGCCTCGGCGACCACAGCGAAACAGCGCGTCCTCATCTCGACACTTGAGAGGCTTTTCGCGGACGCCAGCGCGCACGCATTCGAACCGCCCGCCATCGTGGTGATCGGCGCTATCGTCACCGCACGCGCACAGCTCCTCGGCCAGGACACCTCCATGCCGCGGAAGCCGACGTGAGCGCGCGCGGGCTCATTGTCGCGGCGCCGCATTCCGGCGCGGGGAAGACAACGGTAACGCTGGCGCTGCTGGCGGCGTTGCGGCGGCGCGGCGTCATTGTGCGCGCGGCGAAAGTTGGGCCCGACTACATCGATCCGGCGTTCCATGCGGCGGTCACCTTGTGGCCGAGCGTCAATCTCGACAGCTGGGCCATGCCGGCAAAACTTCTCGACGCGCTTGCCGCGCAAACGGCAGCGGGCGCCGACATCGTCATCATCGAGGGCGTCATGGGCCTGTTCGATGGCGCAGCCGATGTCGCAGGAGCGCCGGGCCGGCATGGCGCCACGGCCGACCTCGCTGCGCGTTTTGGATTGCCGGTCGTGCTCGTGATCGATGTCGCGCGTCAGGCGCAGTCGGCAGCCGCAATAGTGCGCGGCTTTGTCACGCACGATCCCGCCGTCCGCATCGCCGGTGTCGTCCTTAATCGCATCGGCAGCGAACGGCACCGCGCGCTCGTTGCCGACGCGATTGCCGCGCTCGGCATTCCTATCCTCGGCATGCTGCCGCGCGAAGCCGGACTTGCATTGCCCGAGCGTCACCTCGGTCTCGTCCAGGCCGGCGAGCACACTGACCTCGCCGCCTTGATCGATCGCCTCGCCGAGACGGCGGAGAATTACTTCGATCTCGACGCCATGCTGGCCCGCGCGGCTCCATTGACGACCGCCCCGGTCGCGCATGGAATGTTGGCGCTGCCGCCGCCCGGTCAACGTATCGCGCTCGCGCGCGACCGGGCTTTCAGCTTTGTTTATCCGCACCTGATCAACGCCTGGCGCAGCGACGGCGCCGAGATTCTCTCGTTCTCGCCGCTTGCGGACGAACCGCCGCCGGAGAGCGCCGACTGCTGCTGGCTCCCGGGCGGCTATCCGGAGCTTCACGCCGATGTGCTCGCCGGCGCGCAAAAGTTCACCGTCGGACTCCGCCGCTTTGCGCAAACGCGCCCGGTGCACGGCGAGTGCGGCGGCTACATGGTATTGGGCGAAAGTCTGGAGGACGCGGCGGGACGGCGCCACGCCATGACCGGTTTGCTCAGTCACGCGACAAGCTTCGCGAAGCGCAAATTGCATCTCGGCTATCGCACGGCGCGGCTTCTCTCCCAAAGCGTCCTCGGCCCCGTGGGAGCCCAGGTGCGCGGCCATGAATTCCATTACGCTTCGCTGGCGGCGGCCGGATCGGATGAGCCGTTCGTGGAAATCGCGGACATTGAAGGTCGTGGAGCGCAGAAGACAGGCGGCCGGCGCGGGCGCGTCACTGGCACGTTCTTTCATGCCATCGCCGCGGCCGGATAAGGCGTTCAACGCTGCATGAGTGCGACCGTCCCAAGACCGCCGTCGGAGCAGATACTGACGATCGCGCGGCTGCCTTGCGGCAGCGCCGCAAGCTCCTTGAGCGCCTGACTTAAGATCCGCGCGCCGGTAGCGGCGAAGGGGTGTCCAAGCGCAACGCTGCCGCCGTTCGGATTCATCCGCACACGCGGAAAGCTTCCGAAAGTGTGTTCGACGCCGGCCTTGGCGCGGACGAAAGCCTTATCCTCAAGCGCCTTGATATGGCAGAGCACCTGCGCCGAAAAGGCCTCGTGAATCTCCCACAATGCAATGTCGTCGAACGTCAGCCCATGCCGTGCCAACAGCCGCGGTATGGCGGTGACCGGCGCCATCAACAGACCTTCGTGGAAGATATCGACGGCGGCCATTTCGAAATCCACGAGCCGCGCGCGCGGCAGCGGTTTCGGCAATCGATCCACGCCCTCGTCATTGGCGACCCAGATGGCGGCAGCCCCATCCGTCAACGGCGAGCTGTTGCCCGCCGTAAGCGTGCCGCGTCCGCTGGTCCGATCGAACACAGGCTTTAGTCTGGCGAGACTTTCCATGGATGTGTCGCGGCGGGGAAAGTGGTCTTTGTCGATGCCGTCCAGCGGCAGGATCAAATCCGCGAAGAACCCGCGATCCTGCGCCGCAATCGCCCTTTGATGGCCTTCGAGTGCAAGCTCGTCCTGCGCGCCGCGGCCGATGTCCCACTCCTTCGCCATATCCTCGGTATGTTCGCCCATGCTCCGGCCGGTGACGCGGTTCTTCACTTCAGGCACGAACAAGCGGATATCGGAGGGGCGCAGCCGGCGAAGAATGCTGAGACGGTCCGCCGCGCTCCGCGCTTGAAACATGCGGCGGAGCCAAACCGAAAAATTCTGCCCGAGACCGATCTGGACACGGCTCATGCTCTCGACGCCGCCGACCATTGCCAGCGCCGCGCGCTTTCGTCCGAACATTCCGGCTGCTTCGAATACGCCGACCATGCTGGTGCTGCATTGCATGATGGTCGTGAATGTCGGCACATGCGGATCGAGCTTGGCTTCGAGCCAAACCTCGCGCGCCAAATTGGCGTAAGCGAGATTGACGACGACCGAGCCCCATACGGCGAAGTCGATTGCACCGCCGGCCTGTTGCGCCATCGCCTGGACGACGGGCACCGACAAGCCAAGCGAGTCGCGGTTAGCGAACGGCCCGTCCACCGCGACAAAGGGCGTCCGCAGGCCCGCGACCAACCAAACATTCTGACCGTCATCCGCCATTGTCGCGTCCTAATCTCAAGCCTGCATCCAACATGCGTTAAACCCCGCGGACACTGTTGTTTGACTGGATCGCGGCGACCGCCTCGCGACCGGAGGCGCCCAAATAGCGATGCAAGGCCGCCATGACTTGCGCTCCCTCCCCGACCGCCGCGGCGACCCGCTTGACCGAACCGGAGCGAACATCGCCGATAGCGAAGATGCCGGGGCGAGTCGTCTCCAGCTGTCGGTGATCGCCGCCGGCATCCGGGCCAGTCAGCACGAATCCCTTGGCATCCAACGCCACCCCGGAGTCGGCGAGCCAGTCCGTGTTCGGATCGGCGCCGATGAAAAGGAACATGTGGCGGATAGCGCGGCGCACGTCCTCGCTTGAGTCGTGATGCCGCCAGCAAACGGCCTGCAGCATGCCGTCAGTGCCTTCGAGCGCGGTAATCTGCGTGCGCGTCAACACTTCGACGTTTGCCAACCCGCCGATGCGGTCGACGAGATAGCGCGACATGCTTGTCGCCAAGTCGGGACCGCGAGCCACGAGCCAGACCTTGGCCGCCTGGGTCGCCAGATAAACGGCGGCTTGGCCCGCCGAGTTGCCGGCGCCAACCAAGGCCACTTCTTGCCCGCTGCAGAGCTTGCCCTCGACCGGCGAAGCCCAATAATGCACGCTTGAGGACTCGAACACATCGAGGTCGGCAACATCAAGCGACCGGTATCTGGCGCCGCTCGCGATCACGATGGCGCGGGCTAGCGCGCGCTCATCATTCGCCAATTTCAGAACAAAATGATCGGGGCGGGAGACTGGCGCGCTCTCAAAACCCACCACTTTGTCGGGGATCGCCATTTCGACCCCGAATTTCTGCGCCTGATTGTAAGCCCGCGCCATCAAGGCGTTGCCGCTGATGCCTGTGGGGAAGCCGAGATAATTCTCAATTCTCGCCGAAGCGCCGGCTTGGCCGCCTCTGGCCCGGCAGTCGAGCGTCAGGACCGAAAGCCCTTCCGATCCGGCGTAAACGGCGGCGGCAAGCCCCGCAGGTCCGGCCCCGACGATGGCCACGTCGTAGATGCGACTAGGATCGATCGGGCCCACAAGCCCAAGGCACCGGGCCAACTGGGCCTCCGTAGGATTACGCAGCAACTGTCCTTGCGGGCACAGAACAATCGGCAGCTCGCCGGGATCGACGTGAAAGCGCTCGATCAACGCCTTGGCCTCCGAGTCGGTATCGGGATCGAGGACCCGACGTGGATGCGAATTGCTGCGGAGGAAGCTAGCCAGCCGAAGCACGTCGCCGTCATCGGCGCGGCCGACGATAATCGGTCCTCCCGCCCCGGTTTCGAGGAGGCCGATGCGGCGCAGGATCAAGGCGCGCATGATCCGCTCGCCGAGCTCCGCCTCCGCAACGATCAGCGCCCGCAACCTGTCCGGCGGAATGATCAGCGCTTTGACCGGCTCGCGCGCATAGGCATCAACCAGCGCCGGTCGGCCCGCCAATTGCGCCAGTTCGCCGAGGAATGCGCCGGGGCCCTGGGTGACAATCGGCGCCTCGAGGCCGGAGGAGTCGCGCTGAAGGGCCTCGATCCGGCCAGCCAGGATGACCGTGAGCCCGGAGCCGACATCGCCCGCCCTTACCACGGCTTCGCCGACCGCAAATGAGCGCACTGAGCCAAAGCGGCGAACGCGATCAATCTCCGATGGTTCCAGAATCGGAAACATCTGATCGTACCGGCTTTCGATGATCGACGGCTTCGCTTGAGATATCACGGTCTACCGATCTCGAATTCTGAGGAAACTACCCGGCCTTGGCGCGGACGATCTCTTCCTCGACATCGCGCAGCCGATCCTTACCGAAGAAAATTTCGCTGCCGACGAAGAAAGTCGGGCTGCCGAAAGTGCCGCGCGCAACCGATTCTTGCGTGTTCTTCAGCAGCCGGTCCTTGACCTCGGCATCCTGCGTGCGCGCAAGCAAAGAATCCGCGTCAAAGCCGGATTGCTTCAACACGTCGCGCACGACCTCGGGATCGTCCATCTTTTTCTGCTCTGCCCATACTCCCTTGAATACCTCGGCGACGTAGCGTGCGAACACGCCTGCGAACTGCGCCGCGACCGCGCCGCGCATGATCAAGAGCGTGTTGACAGGGAAGTATGGGTTCCACGTAAATTGCGTGATGCCGTAACGGTGGATAAAGCGTTGCCGTTCCAGCTGTTCGTATTCGAGCCGGTTTTTGACGCTCGCCATGCTTTCCGCCGGCGAGCGGTTGTTGGTCATCTTGAACACGCCGCCGAGCAGCACCGGCACATACTCGAAATTGACGCCTGTGCGGCGCTCAACTTCGGGAACGACCAAATGCGCCAGATAGGCATTGGGGCTGCCGAAGTCGAAATGAAACTCCACCTTCGCCATCTCACCAGACCTCACCATAGGGACGCACATCGAGCTCGAAAGTCCAGGCGTCGCGCGGCTGCCGATAGAGCTGCCAATATGCCTCGGCGATCGATGCCGGATGCATTAGTTGATCGGGCTCAAGGCGCTCCAGGGCCTCCGCGCCGCCTCGCTGCTTGATGCGCTCGCGCACGAACGCGGTATCGACGCCGGCATCGATGATCAGGTGCGCGACATGGATGTTTTTAGGTCCGAGTTCCCGCGCCATGCTTTGGGCGATCGCGCGCAGGCCGTGCTTGGCGCTGGCGAATGCCGCATAACCGATGCCGCCGCGCACGCTCGCCGTGGCGCCGGTGAAGAAGATGCAGCCTTTACCGCGCGGCAGCATAAGGCGAGCGGCTTCGCGTCCGGTGAGGAAACCGGCATAACAGCCCAATTCCCAAACCTTGCGGAACACACGCTCTGTCGTCTCCAGCAGCGGAAAGTTGACGTTGCCGCCGACATTGAAGATGCAGACTTCGAGCGGCGCGTGCGCATCGGCGGAGCGCAGAAAGCCGCTAATGTCGTCTTCCTTGCGGGCATCGAGGGCGCGCGCGACAATGTCACCGCCGGCGGCTTCGATGTCCCCGACCAGCGGCGTCAGCTTGTCGGCATTGCGCCGGCCGGCGAAGATCGTGAACCCTTCAGCCGCGAATTTCTTGGCGATGGCGGAACCGATAAAATCGCCCGCACCGATCACCGCCGCCGTAGCGTTTCGCTTTGCCAACTCGGCCTCCTTGCAGGCATGTCGTGGCGTCAAACCTGAGCGGATATTATGCGCCCGTAGCTTCATCGGCGAAATGGGTGCTCGATCCGTGTGAGCTTGCCAACCTTTGGGCTTGCCGCCACCATGGGCCTAGGGCGGTTGCGGCAGCCTGGTCGTGGCGGTCGCGGCCCGCGACCACCGGGATTGCACCAGAATCGTGTCGGCTGAACGAAACGAAGTGGTAGTCGAGGCGGCAGTACGTATGTTCGCCGATCTCGCCGACCCTCAGGTCATCAACAAGGCCACGAGCGGGGCGTGGAAGGAGCCGCTGTGGCGAACGCTCAGCGATGCCGGGCTGCCGCTCGCCTGGGTTCCAGAGACGTTGGGGGGCTCTGCCGCAAGCCTGGAGGAAGGCTTCGCCATTATTGGCATTGCCGGACGCTTTGCCCTTGCGATACCGCTGGCAGAAACGCTGGCCGCCGGCTGGCTTTTGGCGCGCGCCGGTATCGAGGCGCCCGCAAGACCGATGACGGTTGCCCCCGCACGGCCGAACGATCGCATCACGATCGGCGCCGATGGACGGCTGCGCGGTCGCGCGGTCGGAGTTCCGTTTGCCGAAGACTGCGAGCATATCGCCGTCCTTGCCGACGGCGGCGAGCGGAGCGTCATCGCGCTGGTCGATGTCAAAGATTGCCAGCTGAGCGAAGGCCGCAATCTCGCCGGCGACGCCGTCAACGCTGTCTCGCTCGATGGCGTCAAGCCCCAACGCCGCGCAGCGGCGCCGCCTGGATTCGATGAATCTTCTTTGCTGTTGATGGGTTGCGCCATCCGCAGCGTCGAGACTGCCGGTGCGCTGGAAGCGATCCTGGCGCTCGGCGTCGGTTATTCCGGCGAGCGCGTCGCTTTCGAGCGGCCGATCGGCAAATTTCAGGCAGTGCAGCAGAATCTCGCGCGCCTCGCGGGCGAAACCGCTGCCGCACTCGCGGTCGCCGGCTCGGCAGCCGACGCCGTCGCACAGGCCGATACGTTCGATGAGGCCGTGTATTTCGAAGTCGCGTCTGCCAAGATCCGCACCGCAGAAGCCGCGGCGGAAGGTTCGGCGATTGCGCACCAGGTTTTCGGCGCCATCGGCTTTACGCAGGAGCACGTCCTACACCGCTACACGCTGCGTATGTTGTCGTGGCGCGACGACTTCGGTAACGAAAGCTATTGGGCGGCCGAACTCGGCAGGCGCGTCGCACGCCACGGCGCCGACGAATTCTGGCCTCTGGTTGCCTCGCGATGACCGCCGGTCTGAGTTTCGATCCGATCCGCTTGCCGCCCGAATGCGAAACCTTACGGGCTGAGGTGCGCGCTTTTCTGGCAGAAGAAATCGACGCTGGCACTTTCGACCCGCATCACCCTGGACACGGGGATTCGTACAACCGCGCCTTCAGCCGGCGCGTCGGCGCCAAGGGCTGGATTGGCATGACCTGGCCGAAGCGATACGGCGGCCATGAACGCAGTCAGCTTGAGCGTTACGTGGTGACCGAAGAATTTCGCGTTGCCAACGCGCCGGCAAACCTGCACTTCGTCGCTGATCGCCAAAGCGGGCCGATCCTCCTGAAATACGCGCCCGAGCACATCAAGCAGGACATCCTACCGCGGATTTGCCGCGGTGAATTGTGCTTCGCGATCGGCATGAGCGAGCCCGGTTCCGGCTCCGACCTTTTCGCAGCCAAGACAAAAGCCGGCAAAGTTGGTGGCGGTTGGCGCGTCAACGGCAGCAAGATCTGGACCACCAGCGCGCAGGTCGCCGATTACATGCTCGCTTTGTTCCGCACATCGCCGCCGACCAGAGAAAACCGCCGCCACGGACTGACGCAATTTCTGGTCGACATGAAAAGTCCGGGCATCACGGTGAATCCGATCAATCAGATGACCGGCAAGCCGGGTTTCAACGAGGTGGTGTTCTCCGATACTTTCGTGCCCGAGGCTCACGTCATGGGCGAGATCGACGGCGCCTGGAAACAGGCCACCAGCGAGCTCGCCTATGAGCGCAGCGGACCGGAGCGTTTCCTCGATACCTTCTACCTGCTGCCTCAACTTATCCGCGCATTGGGACCGGAACCCGATCTGCGCGGCGCCGAGGGCCTCGGCCGCCTGGTCGCGCAACTCCACACCTTACGTCGCATGTCCGTTTCGGTTGCGGGCATGTTGCAGGCCGGCAAGGAACCGGTCGTCGAAGGCTCGATCGTTAAGGATCTCGGCACCGTCTGGGAGCAGAAGCTGCCGGGCCGCGCGCGTGAGCTGGCAGCGTTCATTAAACCCGAGCTGGTGAACCATACTGCCCTTGAGGATCAGCTCGCGTTCGCCACCGTGATCGCACCCAAGCTCACCATCCAGGGCGGCACCACGGAAATCCTGCGCGGCATCATCGCCCGCGGCCTCGGCTTGCGCTGACGGGTGAGCGAACCGTGGCGGATATCGGAAAATTACTGTGGCCCAAATCGGTGGCGGTCGTGGGCGCGTCGTCGGATACACACGGCCTGCGCGGGCGGCTGTTTGAGATCATCCGCAGCCATCCCTTTGCCGGGCAGATCTTTCCGGTGAGCCGCAGCGCGAGCGAAGTGCAAGGGCTGAAAGCTTATCCATCGGTCGAAATGCTGCCGCAACCGGTCGATCTCGCCCTCCTCATCGTTCCCGCTGCATACGTGCCGGAGGAGCTCGAGCGCTGCGGTCGGGCGGGCATCACGGCGGCTGTCATTTTCAGCTCCGGCTTCGCAGAGGAGGGCGATACCGGCACCGGCATGCAACAGGCGATCGCAGCGACTGCGCGCCGTTACGACATGGCGGTGACTGGACCGAACACGGAAGGCTTCACCAATATTGCAGCCGCCCTATGCGCGAACTTCAGCCCGGCCTCCGACCCGAGCGCCGGGCCGCTCACGCCGGTGCGCGCGCTCGGCCGCGGCCAGGTATCGGTGATTTCGCAAAGCGGCGGTCTTGGTTTTGCGTTTCTCGATCGCGCGCGACAGCGCAATCTCAAGTTCCGTTACATCGTCACGACCGGCAATGAAGCCGTTTTGGAGGCCTCCGACTTCATCGCCTACATGCTCGACGAGGGCGCGACCGATGTCTTTTTGCTGCTGATCGAAGCCGTGAAGACGCCGGAGAAATTCAAGCGCGTAGCGGAAGGGGCGCTCAAGGCCGGCAAACCGCTGATCGTCGGCAAGATCGGCCAGTCGGAGCCCGGTCGCCGTGCCGTTGCTTCTCACACCGCCGCGCTCGCCGGATCGGCGGCCGCGTACCGCGCTGTTTTCGAACGCTACGGTGTGATCGAAGGACGCGACTTCGACGAGATGCTCGACCTCGCTGCGGGCTTTCTCGCCTGCGGCGACCGCCTGCCGGCAGGACGCCGCGTCGGCATCTGCACGGCGTCCGGCGGGGCCGGCATATGGATGGCCGACGCCTGTGCCGCGGCGGGCCTTGACGTTCCAGAGCTGGATATGGAGACGCGCGCCGCGCTCGACATTCATCTGCCGTCTTATGCCACGTCGCAAAACCCGGTCAATTCCACAGCTCAAGGCGTGCAAAAACTCGGCTATGCGCAATTTGCGCGGCTGGTCGCCCGGTCGCCGTCGGTCGACGGCGTCATTGTGGTTATCACTGCTCGCCGCTCCGCCTTTCTCGAAGCCGATCTGCCGAAGCTTAAGGACCTCGCGCGCGAATCGGCGAAGCCGGTATTGATGTGGACCTACACATTACCGTCCGAGCGCACCGTCGAGCTACTCAACGAAGCCGCCTATCCGCTTTTCACCACCGCGCATGGTTGCGCCGGCACCATGCGGGCGCTGGCCGATTACCGGAAAACGCGCAACCATTTGCTGCGGTCGGTCGAAGCCGCGAAGCCTCATGAGATCGGCCGAACGAAAGTGGCAGCGATGCTCGCAGACGCTCCTGCGGTTCTGTGCGAATACCGGGCGCGCCCTCTATTGTCCGCCTACGGCATTGGTTCCGGCGAAACCGGACAGCTGGCGCGGTCGGCCGACGAAGCCGTCGCGGCTGCGCTGTCGATCACCAAGCCTGTAGCGCTCAAGGTTCAGTCCGCCGACATTGCGCACAAGACCGAAGCGGGCGCCGTCGTCTTGAATGTCGCGGGGGCCGATGCCGTGCGCGCTGCCTATGACCGCGTGGTCGCCGCCGCCAGGCGCTATTCGCCGGCGGCGCAAATCGACGGCGTGCTGGTGCAGCCGATGGCGCCGCCCGGACGCGAAATCATTGTCGGCGTCAACCGCGATCCGACCTGGGGACTCTTGTTGATGGTCGGCCTCGGCGGAGTTCTCGTCGATGCGCTGGCCGACGTCGCGCTCGCACCCGTGCCGCTCGACGATACCGCGGCCTGTTCCCTGATCGGCTGTCTCAAGGGCGCACAGATTTTCGGACCATACCGCGGCATGCCGCCGGCCGACATCGGGGCGCTCGCGGATTTGATGGTCCGGCTTTCGCAGTTTGCGACCGACTATGCTGACGGCATCGATGCGATCGATCTCAACCCGGTAATCGTGCATGGAGAGGGTGCCGGCGTCTCTGTTGTGGACGCGCTCATTCTCAAGTGTGATCCCGTTAAGGAAGATCGGGGTGCGGCCGAGTAGCGTAACCGAAGGAAAAAGTCGTCATGGGTCCCTCCAACGATATCGGCGTGGAAAAAGCCGGCCATGTAGCGCTCGTCGAAATCAGGCGACCGCCAAACAATTTCTTCGATGTCGCGCTGATCAAAGAGCTTGCTTCCGCTTTTGAGGCCTTCGACGCCGACCCCGACTGCCGCGCGCTGGTTCTGGCCGCGCGGGGAAAAGCGTTTTGCGCCGGCGCCAATTTCGGTGACGGCGACGGCGCGGCAATCCTCAGCGGACCGAGACCGGGCGCGGCCAGCCTTTACATCGAAGGCAACCGGCTGTTCCGCACCCGTAAACCCGTCGTCGCGGCTATCCACGGTGCAGCCGTCGGCGGCGGGCTTGGCCTGGCGATGGTCGCCGATTTTCGGGTGACCTGTGCCGAGGCCCGTTTTTCCGCCAACTTCACGCGGCTTGGTTTCCATCCGGGGTTTGGGCTGACCGTGACGCTACCGGCGGTTGTCGGTGCCACCAAGGCGGCGCTGATGTTCTATACCAGCCGCCGCA
Organism: uncultured Alphaproteobacteria bacterium; assembly: GCA_963847785.1. Classification (GTDB taxonomy): domain Bacteria; phylum Pseudomonadota; class Alphaproteobacteria; order Rhizobiales; family Xanthobacteraceae; genus BOG-931. The sequence continues at coordinate 153,198 of CAWKBE010000026.1, read as the reverse complement.
TCGCGGGCGACGAAGCGCACGCCATGGGGCTCGCCGACCTATTGGTACCGCAGGATCAGGTACGCTCCGCTTCACTAGCGCTCGCCGCTGAGATTGCGGAGAACTCGCCGCTTGGACTCATCGCCACCCGCGCGACGATGCGCGGCAATCTGGCCGACCGGGTGCGCGCCGCAACGGAACACGAACTCGCAGAGCAAACGCGACTGCGTCAGACCGACGACTTCAAGGAAGGCGTGAAGGCAATGGCGGAACGGCGGGTGCCGATTTTCACCAATCACTAGGGTGGTGGATTTGAAGTTCCTACGATCCGACGGCACGCTCGCATAGGGACTTCAAATCCTAAACCACACTGGACTTATAAGATTGCTAGTGTCCGTTGGATTCTGAAGTTCGTACGAGCGGGTTCCACAGCTGCTAGCGAACTTCAGAATCAGGGCATAGGTGGCAACGCCGCTGCCTGGCGGATGAATCAAAACGCGAGAGGAAATCCAACATGACCGTCAGAGTTGAGAAAAGCGGTGCCGTATGGACGGTGATCCACGATCGGCCCGAAGCCCGCAACGCAATGGACCCGGCAAGCGCGGATGCGCTGACGGCGGCCTTTCTTGAATTCGACGCCGACAAGAACGCTTCGGTTGCGGTGTTCTACGGCGCCGGCGGCGCATTTTGCGCCGGTTGGGATCTCAAATACGTCAGCACGTTGAACCCAACGCATCCGCTCGGCGAACTCGATATCCCGACCGCCGGACCGCGCGGCAATGGCGGCGAAATTCCGCGCGGACCACTCGGACCTTCGCGGCTCGAATTGGACAAGCCGGTGATCGCGGCCATCGAAGGCCCGGCGGTCGCGGGCGGCATGGAGCTCGGCTTGTGGTGTGACTTTCGTGTCATGGCGAAAGAGTCCTATTTCGGTGTGTACTGCCGGCGCTGGGGGGTGCCGTTGATCGATGGCGGAACCGTGCGGCTGCCGCGCATTGTCGGCCAGGGCCGCGCGCTAGAGATCATTCTCACCGGAAGAAAGGTTCCGGCGGAGGAATGCCTGAACATCGGTTTGTGCGAATACCTCACGCCGAAGGGCGGCTCCCGACAGAAGGCGGAGGAGCTGGCGCAGGAGATCGCGCGCTTCCCGGAGGTGTGCGTGCGCGCGGACCGGCGCTCTGCCATCAAGAGCCATGGCCTCGGCGTGCGCGATGCGTTGATCCAAGAATGGTACAACGGGCGTCAAGCGCTCATCGTGGATGGCGTGGCGGGAGCAATCCGGTTCAAAGACGGCCTCGGCCGTCACGGCGATTTTCAGAATATTCGTTAATTGGAATTCACGAAAGATCTTCAGCTTCAGGTAGCGAGCGCCGTCCAACAATAGCCCAGGGTGGAGGCGCCCGGTTATGGGCGAAGCAGCCTGGGCCCGCGAGACGGCGTAGCGCGGCGCGGCGCACGCGGCCGTATGCATAATTGTTTGCTAATGAGCGGAGGGACTTGATTAACGCAACCATGGGACCGGAAGGCATCCAATTTACCCGGTAGAGAGACTTTATCCGTATTGCTTTACCCAATTTTTCGCCGGCTGCAACTTTTGACGGTACGTCTAATGCGTCTCGCGCACCGACTGCGCCGACCTGCCCGAAAACACCAAGCGCTCCCGGCGGAAATATATCTTCCCCTGGTCGATTCGCTTTATCAGGACCGACGAACCCTGCTATTAGGGATTATTTTTGTTATCGGTTCTGTTTTCATCACCTATTGGAAGACCGGTGAACCGCTTCTCTTATATTGCGCACTCGCCATCGTTGTTGTCGCTTGTGTACGCGGACTGATGATGCGTGCGTATTTCCGCGCGCGCGCGGAAGTTATTAGTGCAAAAGACGGCAGACGATGGGAGCACCTCTACGTCGCGGGAGCTTCCGCGCTGTACGCACTGCTCGGCATGTGGTGCTTCATCGCGTTCTCGCGGACCTCTGATCCCTTTACCCAGCTTGTCAGCTTTTCAATGACAGCCGCTTATGTGGCCGGCATTTTCGGACGAAACTTTGCGAACGCCCGATTTGTGATGGTGCAAATTTTATGCACTTGGGCTCCGATGACGGCGGCTCTTCTTATTTACGGAAATTGGTATCATTGGATTTTTGCCGGCCTCCTCATCCCCTCGTTTCTCGGAATAAAATCGATAGCGGACAGATTGCGCCACACACTGCTCGACGCGGTGATCGCGTCGCGCGACATGTCGCTGCTCGCAAAGCGGTTCGACACCGCGCTCAACAACATGCCGCACGGTTTGTGCATGTTCGACGCCAATCGTCACATCGTCGTCGCAAATCAAAAACTGGGCCATCAACTTGGATTGTTACCCGATCGTGATCTGAAAGGATCGACCTCACGGGACTTGGTTGCGAGCGTCGTCGCGGCAGGCCAGCTTTCCGATGTCAACGCCGAGAGCTTCGTCGAGCGATTGGATGCGCGGCTTTCGGGTAGCGACGAATCTGCGTTCCTCGTGGACCTGCGGAACGACCGGACGCTCGAGTTTACCGTCCAGCCCATGGAAAACGGCGGCATGGTCGCTCTCGTGGAAGATATCACCGAGCGAATGGTGGCCGAAGCCAAAATCCATCATTTGGCGCGATTCGACGCGTTAACCGGGCTGCCCAATCGCACCGTGCTGCGCGACCGCATGGATCTGGCCCTCGCCGAGTGGCGGCCCGACCGGATGTGCGCGATACATTTCATCGACCTCGACCAGTTCAAACAGGTCAACGACACGCTGGGACACACGCGCGGCGACATGCTGCTGGAGGCCGTGGCCGAGCGGCTGAAGGCTTCCATTCGTGACGTCGACGTCATCTCGCGGTTTGGCGGTGACGAGTTCGTCATCCTCCAGGCGCCCATCAAATCTCTCGACGAGGCGGAAGCTCTGGCGACCCGGATCCTCGAGGTCCTCGGGGGCACCTACGATCTGGACGGACACAAGGTGGCCGTGACCGCAAGCATTGGCATCGCCGTCGCCAAGAATCGGATCGATCCTGACCAATTCTTGCGCAACGCCGACCTCGCCCTCTACCAGGCGAAGGCCGACGGCCGGGGAACATGGCGCTGGTTCGAGGCCAAGATGGAAGCCAGCGCCCAGGCACGCCGGTCGCTCGAATTCGATTTGCGCAAAGCCACGGAGAGCGAAGCGTTCGAGCTCTATTACCAACCGCTCTTCAACCTGAAAACCAGGCGAATCGAGGCTTGCGAGGCGCTGCTGCGATGGCCGCATTCGGAGCGCGGATTGGTGTCTCCGTCGGAGTTCATCCCGGTCGCCGAGGAAATGGAACTCATCGTCGAAATCGGCAATCAGGTGCTGTACAAGGCTTGCCTGGAATGTCGGCGGTGGCCGGACGAAACCGCCGTGGCCGTGAATCTTTCTCCGATCCAATTCGACCGTTCCAACGTCCCCGCGCTCGTTCGTGAGACGCTGGCCGCCACGAATCTTCCGCCCCATCGTCTCGAAATCGAGATTACCGAATCAACTCTGCTCCAGGACACGAAGAGGGTCCGCGCCGACCTGCACCAGCTCGCCGAACTCGGGGTGAAAATTTCGTTGGACGACTTCGGCACCGCCTATTCGAGCCTCAGTTACCTGCACAGTTTCCCGCTGCACAAGGTGAAGATCGACCAGTCATTCCTGCGCGGCCTCGGCGACGACGAGCGCAGGGTGACCTTGTTGCACGGCATGACCCGGCTAAGCGCACAGCTCGGCCTGCGCGTCGTAGTCGAAGGGGTCGAAACCCAAGAACAGCTCGAGCTGCTCGCACGCGACGGCAATATCGACGAAGTGCAGGGATTTCTGCTGTGCAGGCCGATGCCGGCGGCTGACTTGCGCAGGCTGCTTTACGCAACCTATGTTTCCCCGTCGCAAGCACCGGCCTTGCCGGTGACGGCGCGCAGCGACGCCGCCTAAACAGGAAATTTTGTCCCCTTTGCTTTCGCGCCTTAAGCCGCATCGGCAAAAGCGTGGAGTTAACCCTAATAACCGCTGAAAATTGTAATCGCATTAATAAAGTGTTAACCTTCATCCCGTTGGCGACGGGGCATCAACCAGGAAGTGGCGGAAGTGGCGTATGAGTTCAGCAGTGTCGTCGAGTTCACATTCGGCCGTCTCCGACCGAGACGCCGCACAGCGAAGTTTCTCCGATCGCATTGCTCAGCTCTTGGCCAGGATCGACTGCAGGCGCGCGGATACCAGCGAGCAACGAGAAGCAATCTTTCGCCTTCGCTACGACGCCTATCTGCGCGAAGGAGCGATTTCCCGTAACTGGTCCGGGATGTTTTCCGACCGCTATGACGACACCCCCAATGCTTATCTGTTCGGATTGTATATCGACGACAAACTAGCCAGCTCAATTCGGATTCACGTTGCCACCAAGGAATGTCCCTCCTGCCTCTCATTGGAAGCCTTTCCAGACATTTTGCAACCGGAACTCGATGCCGGAAAAGTCATCATTGATCCAACTCGCTTTGTCAGCGATGAGCACCTTTCCCGGCTTCATCGCGGTTTGCCTTACGCAACGCTCCGTCTTTCCATGGTGGCGGCCGAACACTTCCGTGCCGACCTTGTACTCGCGCCCGTAAGAGTGGAGCATCAGGCATTTTATCGGCGCGCCTTCAACCAGCAGGTCATTTGCGAGCCGCGGCCGTACCCAAATTTGACAAAACCGCTTTCCCTGATGGCGATCCAATACCCGACCACCGTAGACCAACTGTGGCAGCAATATCCTTTCATTCCTTCAACTTTGTTCGAGCGGCAGAAGCTGTTTGAGCGGGCCTCGGCCGCCGCCGATCGTGTAACCCGGCTCGTTCAGGAAGGCGGCGGTCCTTTTATTGTTATGGCCAATGCCGCGGCATTTACCGGTGAATGGGGGTTTGCGCCAGCATTGGCGGCCACTAGCCCAAATTCAGATTGATCTCTAAAATTATACGCATTAGTTTCAAGAATCGTTGGAAAGCCTCAAATATAAAGGCCTCCTTGCTTCGCCATGCGTAGCGCAACGATCCATCCGATCGGCCACCATTGGCAGATGATGACCACCGAATCGCCAAGGACAGCTGACGCCCAGCTGATCGCGTGCCCGAAGTGCAATGCGCAGCTCGCGTTCGCCCGCAGCGACGCTGGTCACGTCGACGAGTGCGGCTTCGAGATCTACCGCCTCACGTGCAAGGAGTGCCAGGCGCCGCTTGCCGGCATCGTCGATCCTGCCGACGATACCTTGCTGCTGTCCGAAATCGCCGCGTGACTTCGGACTGCGTTCCGCGCCGATGCTGCGACGGACAGTCAGTGTTGGGCCAGAGCGTCTTGGACGCACTTCTTGACCATCTTGTGCCGCGCGTACAGCGAGGTCTCCTGGAATTGCGTTTGCTCCTTCACTTGCGCCTTGCATTTGGCGGTTGCCTGCGCCAAGGCAGCCTTGTCGGCATCGGTAGCGGCCGCTGCGGGCATAACTGCGAATGCTGTCACGAGGATCGTCGCGATCGCGCCGGCCGATAGTGCGGAGACGAATTGAGTCATGGTGACGTGCTCTTTCTGTATGATTTTGCGGGACCGAATGGTCCGTTACCGACCGTAGCACATATCCTAAATATTTTTGTTGGTCGTCTAGCGCGGTCTTCGCATTTCTCGTACTTCATTGAGCCGCAGCGATAGGTTCACAAAATCGTCACGTCGCTCATGCCAGCTTTTATTGCCGCCACTCAAACCGGCCGCGATTGTGCGGCGCCGAGAAATCCAGCTCCGGACCGAGCGGCACGATCCGGGTCGGATTGATTGCCGTCATGCTCATGAAATAATGCCGCTTGATGTGGTCCATGTTCACGGTATCGGCGACACCCGGCACCTGGTAGAGATCACGGACGTAGTTCGACAGGTTGGGGTAATCGGAAACGCGGCGCAGATTGCATTTGAAGTGGCTGTAATAGACCGCGTCAAAACGAACGAGCGTCGTGAACAGACGCCAATCGGCCTCGGTCAAGCGCGCATCGATGAGATAGCGCTGCCGCGACAGAAGCTCCTCGACCCAGTCGAGCGCCGCAAACACGGCGCGGCAACCCTCCTCGTAAGCACTTTGCGCCGTCGCGAAGCCGGCGCGATAAACGCCGATATTGATGTCGCTGTAGACCCGCGCATTGATGCGATCGATCTCGCCGCGCAGCTCCGCCGGATAGTAATCCGCGCGGTCGTTGGTCAACGATGCGAATGCCGAATTGAGCATGCGGATGATCTCGGGCGACTCGTTGTTGACGATGGTGCGCCGCTCCTTGTCCCAGAGCACCGGCACCGAAACCCGCCCGGTATAGCGTGGATCCGCAAGCAGATAGATTTCGCCGAGCCGGTGCGTGCGGTTGACAGTATCGGCGATCATGCCGGGGCTCGACCCAAACTCCCAACCCCGGTCGCCCATGACCGGATCGAGAACCGACATCGAGATCACGCCCTCGAGCTCCTTGAGCTTGCGGAAAATCACAGTGCGGTGCGCGTACGGGCAGGCGAGCGATACATAGAGGTGATATCGTCCGCGCTCGGCGGCAAAGCCGCCCTCGCCCGAAGGCCCCGCGCTGCCGTCCGGCGTCACCCAATTGCGGAAGACGGGCTCCGCCGGGACGAAGCGCCCGCCGTTCGCAGCGCTGTCGTACCACTCGGTGTGCCATACACCATCAACGAAAACACCGTGCGCCATCGTGTTCTCTCCTCCACAAGCGACACATCAAGTGTAGCCCGGAATGGGAGCGGTGAAATCAAGGAACTCGATTTCGGCGGCTTAAACTGTTGCCGCCGGGCGTGACGGCAAAGGCGACATGCGCCATCATTGGTGGGACATCGCCCCCGGCGGCGCCGTCGACGAGCGCGAGAGCAACAATGATCGAGCGATATAGCGATCACGCCGCTAACGAGCGGACCTTTCTCGCCTGGATTCGTACCGCCATCGCCATCATGGCCTTCGGTTTCCTCGTCGAGAGGTTCGATTTATTTCTGGAAATCGCCGGTCAGTCACTCGCGCGACGCCCGCTTTCGGTCGGCGGACAGTCGCTTGGCAACGTTGCCGGCCTGATACTGATAGGGATCGGGGCAGCGATGATCGTTCTTGCATTGCTGCGTTTCCGAAAAACTGCAAAAGAGATCGACAGTGCCGAGCGGACATCCGCGTCTGACGGGCGGCTGGACGTAGCGCTTGCGTCGCTGTTGGCCGCAATCGGTGCCGCGTTGTTTGTGTACCTTTCGTACGCGGTGATCAGCAGGCTCTGACTGCCCAGAGGCGCACACTTAGCCACCCAACAGCTGAGAGAAAAATCGTGAAAGCAGCTTTTATTGAGCAATTTGGCGGTCCGGAAGTCCTGAAATACGGCGATCTGCCGGACCCGATCGCTGGACCGGGCCAAATCGTCGTCGATGTGGCGGCGGCAAGCGTCAACGGCGCCGATTGGAAGGTGCGCGCCGGCCAATATTCGGAAGTCAGATTTCCGTTGGTTCTGGGTCGGGACTTTTCCGGCTCAGTTGCCACGCTCGGTGCGAACGTCGACGACCTGAAGATCGGCGACGCCGTGTTCGGCGTCCTCGAGGCGGGCCGGGAGGGCGCCTACGCCGAGAAGATCGCGATCACGGCAGCGATCGTCGCCAAAAAGCCAAGCGGATTGTCTCACGTCGAGGCTGCCGCCTCGGCGCTGACCGGTCTGACCGCGCTCGCCGCCGTCGAGACGACACTGAAACTTCAGCCCGGCGAGACCATCCTGATCCAGGGCGGCGCGGGTGGCGTGGCAGGCTTCGCCATCCAACTCGCCAAGCACATCGGCGCGCGCGTGATCACCACGACAAGCAAGGCGAATATGGACTATGTGCGCGGCCTCGGCGCCGATGACGTGATCGATTACAACGCACAGGATTTCACCCGGGCGGTGACCGGCTGCGACGCCGTATTCGACACTGTCGGTGGCGAGGTGGCGCAAAAATCGTTCGCAGTGCTCAAACCGGGCGGTCGCGCCGCCTTCATCGCTTCCGGCGGGCAAGCGCCGCGGCCCGACCGCAACGACGTCACGTCGCTCCGGCCCGCAGTCGCCCGCGCCCGCGCCCCGCTCGAACGTGTCGCCAAACTGATCACGACTGGCGCCGTTCGCCCGCCCGAGATCGTGCTCTACACTTTATCGCAAGCTGCGGAAGCGCATCGCGTCAGCGAAGGGCGTCACTTCCGCGGCAAGCTGGTCTTGCAGGTGGAGTAAGCACACGCGCTGTATCGAGGACAGCTACTCGGCGGGTTTGCCGCCGTTCTTCTTACACGCGGCTCGGAACTTTTTGCGCTCGTCCCCGTGCAAGCCTTTGGCATTCGCCTGATCCGAGCAGGCCTTGGAGATGGCCTCCTTGGCGGCCGTGCTCTTGGACGATGTCGTTGTGGTTTTAGCAGCCGGAGCGGGCGCGGCATCCTCGGCCAAAACCGGCCCGACGCCAAACGCGAGCGACAAAAGCATGGCAGCAACGATGGACGATCTCGTCATCATGTTTCCTCCTGATTGTGCGGGTTAGAAAAATCGAACCTTATCAGGCCTGACCCCCCATAAGTAGTCCTGTTGGTATAACCCTCGGGATGGGCGCGCCGCACGCCAATTCCGTCACCGCGACTCCCGATGGACTGGCGTATTGACGGCAGCATGACTAGATCACAGCCGCAATGCAGCGTAACGCCTGCGGCCCGTCGCAAACGATCCGGCTGCAACCCTGAGCGCCCAAATGTCCCCCGTTTCCTTTCTGCTCAACATCCTCTGGATGATCTTTGGCGGCGTTTGGATGGCCGTCGGTTGGGTCGTCGCAGCCGCAATCATGGCAGTCACCATTATCGGCATTCCCTGGACCAGGGCGGCATTCAACATCGCTTCCTACACGCTACTGCCGTTCGGCCGAAAGGCCGTATCACGCGCCGAATATCTCGGCACCGCCGACATCGGCACCGGGCCGTTCGGCTTTTTCGGCAATATCGTGTGGCTTGTGCTCGCAGGCTGGTGGCTGGCGCTCGGCCACCTCGGCACAGCGATCATCCTCGCCGTGACCATTATCGGCATCCCGTTCGCCTGGGCGCATTTGAAGCTCGCCGGCATCGCGCTTTGGCCGATCGGCAAGATGATCGTCGATGCCGACGAAACGCCGCTGCGCTATCAAAGCGCCGGGCAAAGCGCACGTGCGACGCCATAAAATCCGGGAGCCGCAATATGAGCCAGCATCATTTCCACGCCGTCATTTGGATCGACCATCAAGAAGCGCGCATATTTCATTTCAGCCCGACCGACGTCGAAAAACTGGTGCTGCATCCGAACCACCCGACAAGACACATCCATCACAAGGCCAATTCCATCGGCAGCGGACATGCGGCGGAAGATCACGCCTTCCTGCAGACGGTCGCTCAATCGATCGCCGACGCCGGCGCGGTTCTCGTCACCGGACCGGCCAATGCCAAGACCGAGCTGGTCAAGCACATCAGCCAGCACGACCCTAGACTGATGAAGATCATTGCCGGCATCGAGACCGTCGATCATCCGAGCGACGCGCAACTCGTCGCTCACGCCCGACACTACTTTAAGGCCGAGGATCGGATGTTGCCGCAAAGCTAGACCCGCCGCGCCCTGATCACGTTCCAACTGGGGCCCGGATTTCGTGCGCGACCAATCCGGGCTATGCTTTAGCGACGATCCCTGCGGAACGGTTTAGAAAATCAAAGGACCATTTATGCCGTCATCACTATCTCAGGCGTCCGTCTCGGCCTTTGAAATCGGGCTAAATGCACTGTCGGGCGTCCTCGACAAAGCCGCCGCTTTCGCAGCGGCCAAGAAAATCGATCCTGCCGTGCTTCTGAATTCGCGCCTTTCACCGGACATGTTCAACCTCACCCGGCAGGTGCAAGTCGTCACCGATCAGGCAAGACGCGGTTCGGCGCGCCTCGCCGGCGCCGAGCCTCCGAGCTACGAGGACAACGAGACCACCATCGATCAGCTCAAGGCGCGCCTCGCCAAGACGGTGGCTTTTCTGAAGACGCTCGACCCAAAGCAGATTGACGCGTCTGCCGATCGTGAAATCACGTTTCCGATCGGGTCCAACAAAGCCCAGATGAAAGGCGGCGACTACCTCAACCACTTTGTTCTGCCGAATTTCTATTTTCATCTCACCGCCGCCTACGCGATTCTGCGTCATTGCGGCGTGGAACTCGGCAAGCGCGACTTTTTGGGCGCCATCCCGGTCAAGATGATCTGACGCAATCAGCGGCGGGGTTCGTCCACCGCGGCTTTCATCTGCGGCGCCCATCATGTGCGTGGTGAGGTTCGCTTACATCTTTGCCGTGTGTTGCAGCAAGGCTCTAGTTATGTGCTCAAGCAAGCGTTGTTGGAATTCCGCGGATTTCGTTCTGAACGGAACTTCGAAGCGTGCCATCGCGCTCTCGCTGAGCATGAGATTGTATGGAGCGCTTTTGCTGTCGCCGCAAACTCGGAAATCCGTTCGATAACAAACGATCGGTTTTCCCGTGGCGAAGGCGTACCCGCATTCCCAGGCGGTGCCACTGTCGGGGTCGGGGCCGTCCATACAGGCGACGATCATGTCGGCCCAATCGATTGCCTCGACGTCCATCTCAAAGATTGCCCTTGCAGTGTCGCTGCGGGGCTCGTGCTCTTGCGGAAGCCAGACCTCAAACCCTTGATTTTCGAGAAACCGTGCCAATTCGGCGTTGAAACTCCGTTCGGCCAGCGTAAACAGCGGCCCGGCCAGATAGAGTTTCGTCATAGGTCTTCTCCTCAGGCACGCGCGCAGACTGAAGCCGATGACGGCGAGGTTGCCCCGGATTTCATCGCCGCTCAATCCGGGCTACGGTTGCCGTATTTGCCCGAGAGGATTAGCCGCTTGGACCCGGACTTCATTCGCGACCTCTTCACGCTATTCGGTCCGGTGACGGTCAAGCGCATATTCGGCGGCGCCGGTCTTTGGTCCGATGGTCTCATGTTCGGGCTTGTTTTCGACGGCGCGATCTTTCTCAAAGTGGACGAGACCAGCATCCCCGATTTCGAACGCGAAGGCAGCAGGCCGTTCGTTTATACCCGCGCCAAAAGTCCCGGCCGCGTCGGCCGCGCTTCGTTGTCGTATTGGCGTCTGCCAGAGCGGCTGTACGACGATCCCGAAGAGCTCGCGGTCTGGGCCGGCCGCGCGCTCGCCATCGCGCAAAGCAAAAAGCTCGCGTCGCGCCCGCGGACCAAACGAAAGCCGGCATCGAAAACGAGGAAGCGGCATAGCCTGCGCTGAATTCGCAGAACGCGGGCGGCGCAGCGAAGCGTCCGCTATGCAGTCTTAACCAATCCGCCCACCCGATCAAGCTCGCCCCAGAAATCCAGCGCCGCTTGATTGAAGCGTGCCGCACATTCGATTTGCGGCAGATGCCCACAAGGATCGTACAGTTCGGTCCGCGCGTTCGGAAGCAGGCGCTGCAGGGTCTCGGCATGCGCGACCGAAAGGAACTTGTCCTGCGTGCCCCAGATAACGAAGGCCGGCGCCTTCGCCGTCGGCAGCGCGGCATGCAGAGCCTGGACGTGCGCGGTCGGGATGCCGCCGAGGCCCAGGCCGCTGCGCAGCATTTTCAAAAAGGCTGCTTGCGCACCGGGCAGGCCGGCAAGGTCGACCTTGGGTTCGAGAAACTCCGCCGTCACAAACGACGGGTCCGCGAAGGCCAGCTGCCAGAAGGCGCGCATTCGGACGCGATTCGGCCGCATGAGCATTTCGCCGACCCAGGGAATGCTCGCCAGACGAAAGTGAATGAGCACACCGCGACGCTCGATCCCGGCCGGTGCAGCGAGCAACAACGAGGCGACACGATCGGGCGCCATGAGCGCGCATTCGAGCGCGATCCGGCCGCCGAGAGAAAATCCCGCGACATGAGCACGCGGGATTGCCAGTGCGCTGAGGAAATCGAGTACGAACCGCGCCAGACGCGGAACGGTGTAGGTTTCCCCGCTGGGTTTGTCGGTCCGCCCGAAGCCCAGCATATCGATGGCAAAGACGCGGTGCCGTTCCGCGAGCGCGGTCATGTTAGCTTGCCAATCCAGCACTGAGCAGCCGATGCCGTGCAGCAGGATGACCGGAGAACCCTGCGACCCGGCTTGCCAATAGTCTTAATCCCGCCGACGCTGATATAAACGATCTTCAAAGCCGCTCATGGCGCCGCCCTCAGTAATCGCTGCACGCTCTCCGTCACACTTCGGCAAGAACCGCAAAGTACCAGTCCGCCGCTGCTTTAAAAACAAGCAGAGCGCTGGAATGAGTGGATCCACATTCGGGGTCTGACGGCGAGGTTCGCCCCGGATTTCGCTACCACTCAATCCGGGCTACGCTGGCCTACCGCCGTCCACGAAAAACTCAGGGAGAACCGCCATGTCATCGCCTAAGCTTCGTCTCACGGCCATCGCCGTCGCTTCGGCTTGCACCACCGCGTGGGCCCTGCCCGCACCGGCGCAACTGCTCACCCACAAGGACCTGACTGCCTCGATGGCCATGACCATTGCGGAAACCGCGATCGAAACCTGCAAGGCCAACGGCTACGCCGTGTCGGCGACCGTGGTCGGAAGGAACGGCGAAATCATCGTGCAGGTGCGCGGCGACAACACCCCGCCGCACACGATGGAAAACAGCTTCAAGAAGGCCTACACGGCTCGCACCTTGCGCAGTCCCTCGGGCGCTCTGGTCGAGCGGCTCAAGGCCGATCCAAACCTTGGTTTTATTCACCTTAGCAACGTCATCGCCTTCCAGGGCGCGCTGCCGATCAAGGTGGGCGACGAAACCATCGGCGCGGCCGGCGCGTCGGGCGCACCGGGCGGCGAGAAAGACGAAGCCTGCGTCAAGGCCGGGATCGACAAAGTCGCCGATCAGTTGAAGTAAGACCGGCGCAGATCGATGTCCATCATTACGGAGCGCGGCTGCAAGCCCCGAGCCCGGAACCCATAACCACAGACCATGCAGATTGGGCTGTGATTCGTCTTGCTACTGCAGTGATTATGGATTCGGACTTGCCGCTGCCCGGCAATCCGGAATGACGACCGGGATCCCTCACAAAAAACTCTGCGGATCGACGTCGATGTCGAGCTTGATTGAGCCCTTCGCCTTCGGCGCTTCGCCGAGCCAGTCGCGCATATAAGCCGACAGGTCGAAGTTCCGCGGCGCTTTCACCAATAGGCGCAAGCGATGCCGGCCGCGCACCAGAGCAAGCGGCGCGTCGGCGGGGCCGAGGATGCGCACGTCGTCATTCTGCGGTGCGGCGCGTGCCAGCGTCCGCGCATAGCCTTGCGTGTCGTGCTTGTCGAGGCCGGAGACGACGAGGCTCGCCAGCCGGCCGAACGGCGGATAGTGCGCGGCCTCGCGCATCGCGATCTCGGCGTCGTAGAACGCCTCGCGATCCTGCGCGATCAGCGCGCGCATCACCGGGTGCTCGGGCTGGTGCGTCTGCAAATAGCCGCGGCCGACGCCGGCGTCGCGGCCGGCGCGGCCGACGACCTGATGCAGGAGCTGGAAGGTGCGCTCTGCGGCGCGCGGATCGCCGTTGGAGAGGCCGAGATCGGCGTCGACGATGCCGACGAGGTTGAGCTTCGGGAAGTGATGTCCCTTGGCTACAAGCTGCGTGCCAATGACGATGTCGAAGCGGCCGGCGGCGACGTCGTCCAATTCCCCGCGCAGCCGATCCATCGTGGCGACGAGATCGCTGGAGAGCACGAGCACGCGCGCCTGCGGAAACAATTCGCGCACTTCCTCTTCGAGGCGCTCGACGCCGGGGCCGATGGCGGCAAACGAGTTCGCCGCCTGGCATTTCGGGCATTCCGCCGGATGCGGCATGGCGAAGCCGCAATGGTGGCAGACAAGCTGCTTGCGGAAGCGGTGATCGACCAGCCAGGCGTCACAGTTCGGACAGGAGAAGCGGAAGCCGCAGGCGCGGCACAAAGTCAGCGGCGCGTAGCCGCGGCGATTGAGAAAAAACAGCGCCTGCCCGCCGCGCTCGATCGCGGTCTTGGCCGCGCCAGCGAGCGTCGGCGCGATGAAGCGGCCGGGCGACAGGCGCTCGAGGCGCAGATCGATCGCCTCGACGGACGGCATAAGCTGACCGCCGAAACGCTCGGGCAGCGCCAGACGCCGATAGCGGCCACGCCGTGCGTTGACCTCGGTCTCGAGCGACGGCGTCGCCGACGACAGCACCGCCGGGATGCGGGCAATGTGGCAGCGCACGACCGCCATGTCGCGTGCGTGATAGCGCACGCCGTCTTCCTGCTTGTAGGCTTGATCGTGCTCTTCATCGACGACGATCAGCCCGAGATCGGCGTAGGGCAGGAACAATGCCGACCGTGCGCCGACGACAACGGAGACTTCGCCGTCGGCGACCGCGCGCCACGTGCGCGCGCGTTTGCGCGGCGACAATTCCGAATGCCATTCCGCCGGCCGCGTTCCGAACCGCGCGGTGAAACGGTCGAGGAACTGCGCGGTGAGCGCGATCTCCGGCATGAGGATGAGGCTTTGTCGGCCGTTACGGATCGTGTCCGCCACGGCCTCGAAATAGACTTCCGTCTTGCCGGAGCCGGTGACGCCGTCGAGCAGCGTCACGGAATATACGCCGGCCGCGACCATCGCTTTCAGCTCCGCCGCGGCAGCCTTCTGGTCGCCGGTGAAATCGGTTCGTGCAAAATCCGGATCCGGCTTTTCCGCCACCGGCTCCGGCGGCAGCACTAAAGTCTCGAAGGTGCCTTCGTCGATGAGCCCGTCGATCACGCCCGCGCTCACGCCGGCTTCGCGCGCGGCGTCGCTCTTGCCGCGCACCATGCCATCGCCGATGAGAGCGAGTGCGCGCCCGCGCGCCGCCGTCATGCGTTGCGGCGACGGACCGACCGAGCGCACGCCGACGCGCTCGCGTTCGGCGCCGAGATGCTCGCCCATGCGCAGACACATGCGCAGCACCATGCCGCGCGAGCTGACGGTATAGTTGGCGACCCAATCGACGAAATTGCGCAGTTCAGGCTTAAGCGGCGGCAGTTCGAGTTTTTCCTCGACATCCTTGAGCCGGTTGTCGAGCCGGGGATTGGGTTTTGCGTTCTCCGCCCAGACCACGGCCGTCGCCTCGCGGGCGCCGAGCGGTACGCTGACGATGTCGCCGGGCGCGAGCTCGAGCTCCTCGGGCACCCGGTAGGAATAGGCCTGGTCGAGAGCGACCGGGACCAGGACATCGACGACACGCTTGGCCATAGGTGATTTTCCGCCGATTCCGGTTGGTTTAGAAAGGGGAAAGGGGCCAGGATTTAGGGTGTGGTCATGACTTCGGACACTCCGGTCGCCTCCAAGGTCGCCGCCGAGATCGACGCTTGGCTGCGCCATCTTGGCGATGAGCGCCGTTTCTCGCCGAAGACGCTCGAAGCCTATCGGCGCGACGTATTGCAGTTTCTCGGCTTCCTTACCGGGCATCTCGGCGGCGCGCCGTCGCTGGAAGACCTCGCTGCGCTAAAGCCGGCAGACGTGCGCGCTTTCATGGCGGCGCGCCGCGCCGAAGGGGTCGGCAGCCGCTCGCTGATGCGCACGCTCGCCGGCGCCCGCGGCTTCGCCCGTTACCTTGAGCGCAACGGCAAGGGCAGCGTCGGCGCGCTCGCCGCCGTGCGCGCGCCGAAGATCGGGAAGACGCTGCCGCGGCCACTCCCGGTCGCGGCCGCGCGGCGCATTGCCGAACTCGAACTCGCCGCCGACGACATTCGCCCGCCCTGGATCCACGCACGCGACACAGCGGTGCTGGCTTTGCTCTACGGCAGCGGATTGCGCATTTCCGAAGCGCTTTCGCTTAAACGCGAGGATTTCGGCAGCGCGCAGGACGCCATTACCGTCACCGGCAAGGGCCGCAAGCAGCGCATGGTGCCGGTGCTGCCGCAGGTGCAGAAACTCGTCGCTGACTACATGGCGCTCTGTCCTTACGATCCGCCACAGGCCGGTCCGCTGTTTGTCGGCGCCAAAGGCGGCCCGCTGTCAGCGCGCGTCGTCCAGCTCGCGATGGCCCGATTGCGCGGCGCGCTCGGTCTCGCCGAGACGGCGACGCCACATGCGCTCCGGCATTCCTTTGCCACGCACCTTCTGGCGCGCGGCGGCGATCTGCGGGCGATCCAAGAACTCCTCGGCCACGCCTCATTGGCGACGACGCAGATCTACACTGAGGTCGACGCCGAACGCCTGATCGAGGCCTATCGCAGCACCCACCCGCGCGCTTGATTGTGCTATTTGTCATTCCGGGGCCGAGCGAAGCGAGGAAACCTAACCACCGTCCGTGAGTATGGATTCCGGACCTACCGCTTCGCGGCACTCCGGAATGACGAGCGAGGCGGAAGGGGGTTAAATCATGCCGGAAGCTCACGAAACGATGGAACACGCTGAGCACGCCGAGCACGCGGCGCACTCGAACAGAAAGATCGCGCTACTGATCGCAGTCCTCGCATTGTTTCTCTCCTTCTCGGAGACGTTGGGAAAGAGCGCGCAGACCGAGGCGATCAGCGCCAACGTCAAATCGTCTGACACTTGGGCGTTCTATCAGGCCAAGGACATCCGCCGGACGGTGCTGAACGCGGCCGCTGATCAGACGGCCCTGCTGGCGGCCGAAACCACCGATCCTGCCGCCAAAGCCGCCATCGACAAGCAGATCGACGCCTGGCACTCGACCGTCGCGCGCTACGAGTCGGATCCGAAAACGGGTGAGGGCCGCAAGGAACTCGCCGAACGCGCCAAGGCCGAAGAGGAGGACCGCGACCTCGCCATAGCGAAATATCACCACTATGAAATCGCATCGGCGGCTTTTCAGATCGGTATCGTACTCGCTTCGGCGGCGGTAATCACCAGCATGATCGCGCTGGCCTGGTTTGCGGGCCTGCTCGGCGTCGCCGGATTAGGCGTTCTGGCGCTTGGCTTGTTCGCGCCGCACATGCTGCCGCTGCCGTGAGGATCGAGCGTCGATGATTTCCCGCGGCAAGGCGGAGAAGCAGGCTGCGCGCACCGCGCGGCTGTCGGCGGCGTTGCGCGAAAACCTCAAGCGGCGCAAGGCACAAGCGCGGGGGCGCGGAACAGAGAGCCGAGGAACCGAGGGGACGCCGCCGCCCGACACCCCGGCAGAGCCGCAGGCTCCCGACTTTCGCCGTAATCCGGGCCGCGACTAGGAATCTTGGCCCCCGAAAGGGGGCCGCGGGGGCATTCATGGATCGCATTCGCATTCTCGGCGGCCGGCGGCTTAACGGCACAATACCGATCTCGGGAGCGAAAAACGCCACGCTCCCGCTCATGATTGCGAGCCTGCTGACCGACCAAACCCTGACGCTCGACAACGTGCCTCGCCTGGCCGATGTGGTGCTCCTCGAACGCATCCTCGGCAATCATGGCGTCGACATCACGGTCAGCGGCAAACGCGCCGGCGAAACGGCCGATCACGGGCAAACGCTGCATATTTCCGCAGCCCACGTCATCGATACCACGGCGCCTTACGAGCTGGTCTCGAAGATGCGGGCAAGCTTTTGGGTGCTGGCGCCGCTGCTGGCGCGCATGGGCGAAGCGCGGGTGTCCCTGCCCGGCGGCTGCGCCATCGGCACGCGGCCGGTCGACCTGCTCATCATGGCGATGGAGCGGCTCGGCGCCCGAATCGAAATCGACAGCGGCTACGTGGTGGCGCGAGCGCCCAATGGCTTCAAGGGCGCAGAGATCGTCTTCCCCAAGGTGACCGTCGGCGGCACCCACACCGCGATCATGGCGGCGTCGCTCGCCAACGGCACGACCGTGATCGAGAACGCCGCGCGCGAGCCGGAGATCGCCGACGTGGCCGATTGCCTCAACAAGATGGGCGCGCGCATTTCCGGCGCTGGCACGGAGCGGATCGTCATCGACGGCGTCGCCAGGCTGCACGGCGCGCGCCACAGCGTACTGCCCGACCGCATCGAGACCGGCACCTACGCTATGGCCGTCGCCATGGCGGGGGGCGATATCCTCCTGCAGAATGCGCGTCCGGAATTGCTCCGGGCCGCGCTCGACGTGTTGCAAGCGACAGGCGTGACCGTCACGCCGACGAACCAGGGCATCCGCATCGCGCGCAACGGCAGCTTTCTCGCGCCGGTCGAGGTGACGACGGCTCCCTTCCCCGCCTTTCCGACCGATCTGCAGGCGCAACTCATGGCGGTGATGACCCGCGCGCGCGGCACTTCGCACATCGTCGAGACGGTCTTCGAGAACCGTTTCATGCACGTGCAGGAGTTGGCGCGGCTCGGCGCCCGCATCCAGCTTGACGGCGAAAAGGCGACCATCGAAGGCGTCGATAGGCTCAAGGGCGCGCCGGTGATGGCAACCGATCTGCGTGCATCGGTGTCGTTGGTGATCGCCGGGCTTGCCGCCGAAGGCGAGACCATCGTCAATCGCGTCTATCACCTCGATCGCGGCTTTGAGCGGCTGGAACACAAGCTCGGGCGGTGCGGCGCCGCCATCGAGCGGCTCTCGGGATAGCTTCACGGGACTCCGCCGCCCGGTCCGACGGGCGCCGCGGCTGTAGAAATGCGCCGCTGCATCGCTTATCTCTCAAGGCGAAACGCCTACACCAATGAGAACGCCCGGGAGTTCCACATGGCCTCTGCCCCCACTTCGCTGGTCGACCGCGCCGGGCTCGACCGCCCGCGGCTCGCCAAGATCATCTCCCGCGGTCTCGAAGGGGCCGACGACGGCGAACTCTTCCTCGAATACCGCCAGGCCGAGATGCTGGTCTTCGACAATGGCCGCTTGAAACAGGCGACCTACGACACATCGCAGGGTTTCGGCCTGCGCGCCGTCAAGGACGAGGCGGTCGGCTACGCGCATGCGTCGGATGTTTCCGAGGCGGCGATCGCGCGCGCGGCCGATGCCGTTCGCGCCGTCAAGAGTGGCTATTCCGGCAGGTATGCGGCCCCGCCGCCGCGCACCAACGTGAAGCTCTATGGCGAGGACAGCCCTCTTGGCAGCCCGGCCTTCGAAACCAAGGCGCGGCTCCTTGAGACTATCGACGCCTACGCTCGCGCCAAGGACCCCCGCGTGCGCCAGGTCTCGGTCAGCCTCGGCGCCACCTGGCAGGCGATCGAGGTCGTGCGTGGCGATGGCGAGACTTATCGCGATGTTCGTCCGCTGGTGCGTGTCAACGTCTCGGTCGTGGTCGGCGACGGCGATCGGCAGGAAACTGGCAGCGCAGGCTATGGCGGCCGCGAGGGCTATCAGCGCTTTATTGTCACGGACACCTGGCAAGGCGCCGTCGACAGGGCAGTGCGCCAGGCGCTGACCAACCTCGATGCCGTGCCGGCACCAGCGGGCGAGATGGATGTCGTGCTCGGCCCCGGCTGGCCCGGTGTCATGCTGCACGAGGCGGTCGGCCACGGGCTTGAGGGCGATTTCAATCGCAAGAAAACTTCGGCCTTCGCCGGCCTGATGGGTGAACGCGTCGCCGCCAAGGGCGTCACCATCGTTGACGACGGCACCATCGCGGCCCGCCGCGGTTCGCTCTCGATCGATGACGAAGGCACGCCGACCAATCGCACGGTGCTGATCGAAGACGGCATTCTCGTCGGTTACATGCAGGACCGGCAGAATGCCCGCCTGATGGGCATGAAGCCGACCGGTAACGGCCGCCGCGAGAGCTTTGCCCATGTGCCGATGCCGCGGATGAGCAACACCTACATGCTCGCCGGCACGGGCAATCCCGAAGAGATCATCGCTTCGGTGAAGAACGGCATCTACGCGGTGAATTTCGGCGGCGGCCAGGTCGACATCACTTCGGGCAAATACGTGTTCGAATGCACCGAGGCCTACCGCATCGAGAACGGCAAGCGCGGTGCGCCGATCAAGGGCGCCATGCTCATTGGCAACGGGCCGACCGATCTCAACCGCATCTCCATGGTCGGCAACGATCTCGCGCTTGACGACGGCATTGGCACTTGCGGCAAGAACGGCCAGGGCGTCCCTGTCGGTGTCGGCCAGCCGACGCTGCGCCTCGATCGCATCACGGTCGGCGGCACCGGCTGACCAAAAATAAACCTGGAATGAGTAAAACTACGGAAAGTTCGAACGAAAACGAAGGCGTTCCCGATGCAGCGCTGGACAAAGCCGATCGCCGTCATGGCGGCAAAAGCAGCGATCGCGGAACCTTACTACGTCCCCTCCGGCTTCATGGAGCTGCCGCTGCAGATCGGCGACCGCTATTTGACCTGATCGAAACCGTGATCCCGCCAGACCACCTTTTCGTCATGGGCGGCAATCGCGACAACTCGCCGGATTGCCGGATTGCGGTCGGTCGGGGCGGCGTCGGTTTGTTGCCGATCGGCGACTTGGTCGGGCGCGTCGACGCCCTGGTCGGATCGTGGGTCTAGCGGTCGTGCGAAAGCCGGTCTGGACATGGCCAACGGGACTGCGCCTTTCTCGGTTCTTTACCGCCGTCCAGTAACGCTCGCTTCCGGACCTAAGCGAGCTGGCGTTACCGTACGACGCCGGAAATACAGCATGGCCGGTGCCGCGGCGGCTTGATCTCGTCCTTGAGGTGGCATCGCGGTGCGGCGGCACCATAGCCAGGCCGCCGATAGGTCCAAGCGCGGCAGCGATGGTCTACTTGGCAGGCGGCAGCGCAAGCCTTGCCGCGCGGATCAGGCGTTGTTTCAAAGGACTGGTAGTCGCCACCGGC
The DNA here is from genome assembly GCA_963847785.1 of uncultured Alphaproteobacteria bacterium. GTDB lineage: Bacteria > Pseudomonadota > Alphaproteobacteria > Rhizobiales > Xanthobacteraceae > BOG-931. Next base: position 132,478 of record CAWKBE010000026.1, on the reverse strand, counting down.
GCGATCGATGGAGTATTCGAGCTCGCCAAGCCGCGGCTCGACGACGCCCGCGCCGCGCACGCCCGATACGCAGCAATTCGCGTGCGTGCGTGGCACCACTTCGCGCTTGAGCCAGCACATAGCCGGCTCACCCGAATCCGAGGGATAGGAAAAGCTCCAGGAACGGCAGCTTTTATCGTGCTCGCAACGCGAGGCGCATACGGCCGGATCGCCGTTGGTGACCGGGGCATTCGCGTAGTCGCCTCCCGGTCGGTCGAAGCCCAATTGCGCCCCGACCGGTGCACTGCCGGTCGCGGCAGCGACAAGGATAAAGGCGGCGACGAAGCCCACGGTGACTACGCGCATGCACCGTCTCGCGTTGCCTCGCTAACCCGCCCCCAAGCACAGAAGAACGCCCTTCTTGGCGAAATGCCACAAGAATCTGGTTCCGCGCAGGGCCAGAGCCCAAACTTCGCAAGAAAAATCTGCACCGAGTTACCCAAATACCGGGGTGCGCGCGCGCTCAACTCAGGTATGAATGACCGATGCCAGTTTCGATGCACCGCGCCTCGTTGATCGCTCTGCAGCTTGCTGCGACACTGGTTCTGCTTCTCCCGGCCTTTTGGAACCGCTTTCCACTCCTCGAATACGACACCGGCGGCTATCTCGCGCTCTGGTTTGAGGGCACCCTTACTCCAAGCCGTTCGACGACCTACGGCCTCTTCCTCACCGCCGGGTGGCCACTCGATTTTTGGCCGATCGTCATCCTGCAAGCAGCGGCAGCCGTATGGGTCATCGGCGTGATGCTGAAAGTCTACCGGCTCAATTTTCATGCGGCCGGATTGTTGGCCATCGTTGCCCTCATCGCAGCGACGACGGCGCTGCCGTGGCTCGCAAGCGAACTCTTGACCGACATTTTCGCCGGTCTGGCGGTGCTCGCATTTCACGCGCTGGTGTGGCACGGCGACCGGATCGAAGCGCGGGAACGCGCAGCGTTGATCGTATTCATCGCCTTCGCGAGTTCGACTCACAGCGCCACCTATGCGGTGCTGCTTGTGCTCGGCGGCGCGGCGCTCGTGGTCTGGCTCTTCAACAGCCGACTCGTCCCGCGCGCCGCGGTAATACGGGCTATCCTCGCCATGGCGCTTGGCGCTGCGATGCTGGTTGCTGGAAATTATATCGTGGCGAAAAACCTCGCATGGACGCCGGGCGGCTATGGCCTCGCATTTGGCCGCATGCTTCAAGACGGTATCGTCACGCGCTACCTCGACGACCATTGCCCGGATGCGCGGCTCAAACTTTGCCCCTACCGCAACGATCTGCCGCGCGATGCCGACGACTTCTTGTGGGGCGACGAGGTGTTCGACCGGCTCGGGCGATTTACCGGGCTTGGAGATGAAATGCGCACCATCGTGCTTGAAAGCGTGCGCGACTATCCCGTCCTGCAAATGCAGGCCGCGCTGACGGCGACGGCAAAGCAGCTTGTAGCCGTCGGCACCGGCGAAGGCGTGCTGACGACGATCTGGCACACCTATGAGATGATGCAGCGTCACACGCCTTCGGTTCTCCCGGAGATGCGCGCTGCGCGCCAGCAAAGGGGCCAGATCGGCCTTGCGACGGTCAATGCCGTGCACGAACCCGCAGCGTTGGTTTCCATGGCCCTTCTGCCCGCCTTGATCGTGCTCGGCTTATACGCCGCCGATTTCGCCGACATTGGCTATCTCGCGGGCACCATCGCGCTCGCCCTCCTCGCCAATGCCGCCTTCTGCGGCGTCATATCGAATCCGCATGATCGCTACGGTTCGCGTCTGGTGTGGATTGCGGTTTTTACCACCGCACTGGCAGTCGGGCGGGCGTTTGTCCTCTCGCGCGAGCGAATGATCCGCTCAACTGCGGAAGTGCTTGGTTAACTTCAGCCCCTGCGTGCAAAATGCGGCGTCTCGTGGCCTCGGTGGGCTATTTTTAGCTTCTTGCGAAGCCCGGATTCGCCCCGGGTATGATATCAACCGACAAGTATTGATGGATGTCATGTACAAGACGAAACACTTACTCGGCAAAGTGTCGTGACGACAGCCATTCTTGGTCTGGTCGCCGCCGTCAGTGCTGCTCTGATCACCAGATCGCTGATGATCAGCAATCATCGCCATTAACGGACTTCGCGAGGACCTCGCGGCGTTCTTCAGTCAACTCCTCATGCGGCTCAACATGAACGAACCGCTGCATCAACAGTTAGAAAAGTCGCTCGAGTCGCTGCTGATGGTTCGTGGCAAGGCCGTGAACCAAGACGAGATCACAGCAACCGTTACGTTGGCGTGTACCATTCTCAAACGGGAGTGGGAAGTAACCAAGTATGGCCCATTCACCGAGTTCATTATCTACCTCAAAAACTGCGTGGCGACTAAGAAAAGCCCCAGAAAAATAGCTTTTTTTAGTTCGAGCACCTTTGGTTCAGGAAAACGTCGGATCGGTTTCAGTCATCCACGAAAGTGCTTGGAAAGCTTGAGTCCTTGACCTTGATAATTAGAGGTCGACGTCTGCCCATAAAGGACGTCTGGCGCCTCTGATAGCCTTTCAAATACGAGCCGACCAATGATCTGCCGATCTTCAAGTATAAACGGTACTTCATGGCTACGAACTTCCAGCACCGCACGGCTGCCCTGATTTCCGTGCTCCGTATAACCGAAGCCTGGGTCAAAAAAGCCCGCATAATGAACGCGGAACTCTCCCATGGTTGGATCGATCGGCACCATTTCGGCGGCCAAATCAGGCGGAATATGCAATCGTTCGGCGGAGGCCAGTATGTAGAATTGATGCGGATCCAATATGAGCCGGTTATCGCCCCGGGCGAGAATTGGTTCCCAATAATCGGCAATATCATAGGCACTCGTACTATCAACGTCTATCGAATCGGTGAATTTCTGAGCTCGATATCCGATTACTCCTTCTATGGCGCACGCATTGGACAGACCAACCCGCAACACCAGGCCGTGGCGGAGCGTGAGATCACCATCCATCAGCGGCCGTTGTCTATGCTTTTCTCGCAATACACGGTCGTCGACTTGGAATATAGAATGTTGTTCGTGCTGAGAGTTCAGCCGGCGAAATCGGATTTGATTGAGCTTTGATCCCTTTCGAACTTTTATGCTGAAACTCCGAGGCGAGATTTCTGCAAAAAGGGGCCCCTCATAGCCGGCCTTCACGCTATCGAATACCTCGCTTGAGTTCGAAATTAATCTCGTGAAGACATCCAAGCGGCCGGTGGAACTTTTCGGATTAGCGACAGCCGCAATGCTGTCAGGAAGTTTCAGGTGCTCCTGCAACTCGACAAGATACACGCATCCCTTCTCCAATACTGCGCCATCGTCCAACTTAATCTCATCATATTTCAATTCTGCAAGTTGATCCGAAACCTTTTTTTCTAGGCCCGGCAGAAAACTTGCGCGGATGCGATACGCGCGCGATCCAAGCCTTAAGTCCAGACTCGCAGGTTGCAATTGCGCCTCATCGATCTCAGTCGTAGCTAGAATCATTTTATGGTCGAGCATTGCGCGAATGCGTTGCCGCGGAAGAAGACCGCTTTTCGACCGCTTCTCGCTGACGGGCAAACTGCGAGGTTCCCTGTGCATGGGATCCACGTGCAATCCGGTCAATTGGGGTTGAGCGACTAACATAACCAGGCGGCCCGTTCAGAGTTTCCAACGCTTAGTGGTTGAATCACAGGACCGATTCACAGACAACCCGCTTTCGGTAATTAGACTCCTTTTTCGCTATTTCCACATACCGAAGTGCCGCGCCGAAACTATAGGATTTGACTGGAAGATGGGTGCGGCTTATAAACCCATTTATCCCGTGGTCATTTGAGCCGGCCGGCTTGCAGCCACGTAAAAAAACTTGCTAAAAGGCCGGGGACGCGTGAGCCCGGCTTGAGGACTATTCCTCCCGGCCGGGTTTTGTTTTTTGGCCAAGGGAGGGCCAGATGTCCGCGTCCGCACATGATCGCTATCGTCCCGAAACCCGTTTGGTCCATTCCGGCACGTTGCGCTCGCAATTCGGCGAGACTTCCGAAGCGCTGTTTCTCACCCAGGGCTACGTCTACGAGAACGCCGCCCAGGCCGAGCGCCGTTTCAAGAACGAAGAGCCGGGCTTCCAATATTCGCGCTTCGCCAATCCGACGGTCGCAATGTTCGAGGCGCGCATGGCGGCGTTCGAAGGCGCGGAAGCCGCGCGCGCGACCGCGACCGGGATGGCCGCGGTAACGCTGGCGCTGACCGGCCAGCTCAAGGCCGGCGATCATGTGGTTGCCGCCAAAGCGTTGTTCGGCTCCTGCCGTTATATCGTCGAGGATTATTTGCCGCGTTACGGTGTTTCCTCGACGCTGGTCGACGGCACGGATCTCGACCAATGGCGAGACGCCGTGCTGCCGAACACCAAAACCTTCTTCCTAGAGACACCCACCAATCCGACGCTGGAAATTATCGATATCGCCGCCGTCGCCGGGATTGCGCACGATGCCAGCGCGACGCTCGTGGTCGATAACGTTTTCGCCACGCCGATCTTTCAGTCACCGCTTACGTTCGGCGCCGACTGCGTCGTCTATTCGGCGACCAAGCATATCGACGGACAAGGGCGTTGCCTCGGCGGGATCATCCTGGGCTCGGAAGATTTCATCCAGAAGCACATTCACGTGCTGTTGCGGCAGACTGGACCATCGTTGTCGCCATTCAATGCCTGGGTGTTGCTCAAGGGGCTGGAGACGCTGCCGGTGCGGGTGCGACGCCAGACCGACAGCGCGGCGGCGCTTGCGGTCGCGCTGGCCGAGCATCCGAAGATCGCACAGCTAATCTATCCGGGCCGGCCCGACCACCCGCAGGCGAAGGTCGCGCAGAAGCAGATGAGCGGCGGCTCGACGCTCGTCGCATTCGACATCGCGGGCGGCAAGAAGGCCGCGTTCCGCTTTCAGGATGCGCTCAAGCTCGTTCGCATCAGCAACAATCTCGGCGACGCAAAAAGCCTCATCACCCATCCGGCGACAACGACGCATCAGCGGCTCACCCCGGCGCAGCGCGCGGAACTCGGCATCAGCGACGGCCTGGTGCGCCTCTCCGTAGGACTCGAGCATCCCGACGACATCGTCGAGGACATTCTGGCAGCGCTGCAAGCGGTTTGAGCTCATCGCATGATGCGGAAAACGCCGATGGTCGCCGTCCCGACCTTGCGGCCGCGTTGCGAAAAAGCCGGAAAGGCGCAAATATTCCTGCCGGTTCGGGGCTCATCTCGGGAATCCCACCTTCACCCGGTGGTCAATCCCTTTGCAACACGAGTGCCCAATGACTGTCAGCGAACAGGCAAGCGAGGCGTTTAAAGTGTTTGAGAAGATCGGGTGGGACAAACAGGCAGAGCAATACGATTCCCTGGTCGGCCAAATGACACGTCAGGCTGTCGATGCGCTACTCAATGCTGTCAATGCTACTAAGTCGCGAGCCAGATTGCTAGACGTGGCAAGCGGACCTGGTTACGTCGCTGCTGAAGCTACGCGTCGTGGCCTCGACGCTGTTGGCGCTGATATCGCAAAGCACATGGTTGACGAAGCTCGGCGACAATTCGCCGGAACTAAGTTCGAAGTTGGAGATGCGGAAAATCTCAGCTACGCCGATGCAAGCTTTGATTCTGTTGTCTGTGCCTTCGGCATGTTGCACTTTCCCCGACCAGGGAAGGCTGTGGCGGAAGCCTATCGCGTGCTCCGTCCCGGCGGACGCTTCGCGTTCACTATATGGTGCGGACCCACGAAAGCAAAAGTCCTCACCTTAATAGCCGAGGGGGTGCAGCGACATGCCGACCCCTCCGTGGCACTTCCCGCTGGTCCTGGCATATTTACGTTGAGCGACCCCTGGATCGGCACTGCTTTGATGGAAGCAGCAAAATTTAAAGATGTACGAATTGAGGAGCTTCCTTGCTTCTTTTCGCCGACTTCACCGAGCGACGTGTTTGACATGATGCGCAAGAGCATGGTGCGCGCGACCTATGTGTATGATCGTCAAGCTACGGACGTGCAGCGTTGCATCGAGCAGACCATTAAAGATGAAGCCGCTAAAGCTTTAGCGGAAGGCGGAGGCAAAATTCCATGTCCGGCCTTGCTGTTTAGCGGGACAAAGTAATCGGCTAGAGCATGATCCGGAAAAGTGGAAGCCGGTTTTTCCGAAAAGATCACGTTCCGCCAAAAAGTTAGAGTGTCAATCGACTTAATCTAAAACGATTGCGCTTTAAGGAGTCCCGGCCTTTCTGCAATTGACACCGTTGCTGCAGCTCATGAGCCAGATTTTGGCCTCCAAAGGCGGGAAAAAAGAATCAACGGGCCACCGCTTCAACCAACTTTGCCAGCCCTGCGCCACGCCATCGTCCGTCTCATCATTCAACCAAATCCTCGGCGATGTCCGCACTGTCGAACATGGTTCGGCACCGAACAGCAGCGTGAGTAATCTGCCAAAGCAGTGCTAGTTCCCAGAACGGGCGGCAGATGCGATCGGTCGGGTTGCTGCCTCGCCGATCGCGGCGGCGAGGAGCTTCGCCACGCAGGCATAGCTCCAGTCGTTCATGTGCAGATTGTCGGGCGAGACGAACACGTCGAACGGAATATGCTGAACTTCGTGCCAATGGCGCATGAGCGCAAAGCGGCCGAACATATCGACGTTCTCTTCCTTGGCCGCGATCGCAATCTGATCTTCCATGCCCGGCGTCTCGGATCTGGCGAGCACGCTTGGTGCATACTGCATATCGACCAGCACGACGTCGGCACCCGCTTCCTTGAGTTGCGCGATGCCTTCGTGCAGCAGCGCGGCATGCCGCTTAAGCGAATGATCGCGCAAAACGGAATTGGTGCCGACCTGCCACAGGACAAGGTCCGGATGCGCGGCAATGACGCCGGTCTGGAACCGCGCCAGCATTTGCTCGGTCTCTTCGCCATTAACGCCGCGGTTGAGCACCGCGATGTCGCGCCCCGGGAAGCGCCGCGTCAGCTCGACGGCAAGGCGACTCGGATAGTTTGCCGCCGGCGAAGACGCGCCGGCGCCAGCCGTCGAAGAAGAGCCGATGGCGACGATGGTCAGCTTTTCACCGCTCGCCAGACGTCGCGCGGTTTGCTTGAGCACGTGACTAAAGCGGGTGATCGCGGGAGGCGCCTCGCATTCGTGCGACGAACTCGACGTTGTCGGCGCGGCAGCGCGCATGCCGATCACTTGCGCCTGCGCGGGAGCGATTGCAGCCAAAGCGAACGCGCCGACCGCAAGGCTCGCAAGATGGCCGACAAATGTTTTATCGATTGAGGACATCAACGCGTCGTTTGCATTCTATCGGCGTCGAGATGGGCGGCGTTGATGATCTGCGACGCCAGCGCCCGGCCAATACACTCATGAACGTGTCGAGCCATAGCATACCCGCTGGTGGCCGTATAGAGGTCGAACGTGCCCTCATCGCTCCAGTAATGCATGATCGCCAATCGATCAAACAGCACGACGCCGCGCTGCTCGGCCACCCAGTGCATGACGTCCGCGAAAGGTGCCACGCCCAGCATGGATTCGGTGCGCGGGCTGTATTGCATGTTCATCATAATCACGTCGGCGCCGGCAGCTGCGATCGCGTCGAGACCTTGATCGAGACTGGTGCGGAAATCGTCGGGTTCAACGCCGCGCAGGGCGTCGACCGTGCCGGCCTGCCAGATCACCAGCGCCGGATGATCCTCGGACAAAATTTTCGGCACGTCGGCGGCCATCTCCGCCGTCGTTTGCCCGGAAGGAATGTGCGCCGTTACCTTGATTTCGATGCCCGGCAACCGCTCTCTCAGCGCTTCTTCAAGCTGCGCCGGATAGGAAAACCGCGCACCATCCGGGCCCGACAACGCGGAAGACCTCGAGCCTACGACGCTGATATTCAGTTGACGGCGATCCTTAATTTCGTTGCCGACGCGGGTCAGATCGTTCTGGGCGGCTATGAGCGATTCTGGCACGTCGCACTCTTGCGCCGGTTCCGCCGCGGCGGCGCCGTTCACAAACGCGATGGTCGCCAGAACAGCAAGAATGGCCGTCATGCCTCGCCTCCCGCGAGGTCGGCGTCAGGGGATTTGACGCGCGATACGGGGCTTCGCCCTTCTATTGCCTTGTACCACGATAGCAGGTTGGCGGTAGCGATCATGATGATAATGCCTAATACGCTGATCGCCGTCTGTAGTAGCGGTCCGCCCGAGGATTCGGCGATCATGAATTGACCGGCAAAAGCGAGAAATACGCCGAGGCAGAAGATTTCCAGCGAATGCTGGCCGCAAACGATGGCCGGCCGCAAGATCGCGGATTTTAGGCCGGGCCAGTGGCGCGGCAGGAAGCGGACGGTGACAGCCGCCAGCGCCAAGAAATGCGCGAAACGCAGGACATCCAGGTTGGTCTTGTCGATCGGATACATTAACTCCTTGAGCCAGCCCGGCACAAAACGTTCAAGCGATTCAAAATGCCATGTCAGCGTGATCGCGAAGGCGAACAGAAGATAGGCGACGGCGACCGCAAGTACGGCCCGCGAACGCAACACGGCGGATAGCCGCTGCGCGCCGCCGACCGCGCACCACGCGCCGAACACGAACAGCAATTGCCAAGCGAACGGATTGAAGAACCAAACTCCGTTCGGATAGGCAGGTAGATTCCAATCGAATCGCCATGCCAGCGCATAGACTATCGCCGACCCGGCAAGCGCGAGATTCGGCCGCCGGAGCAGCACAAAGAGCGTCGGCGGAAACAGCAACAGGAGCACGATGTAAAGCGGCAGCACGTCCATGTTGACGGGCTTGAACTTCAACAACAACGCCTGAAAGATCGTGATGTCGGGCTGCTTGAGAAAATCGAGGATCTTCATCTCCTCCGCGTAGAGCGGATTGTCGAACGTAGCCGCGACATAAGCGATCTCCGCCATGAAAATCGTGAACAGAAAGATGTGCGCCACGTATATCTGCCAGGCGCGGCGCAAAATGCGCGCGCCCGAAAGCATAAAGCCGCGTTCGCGCATGGTTCGGCCATAGACGAAAGCCGCGGTGTAGCCAGAAATAAAAATGAAGATTTCGGTGGCGTCGCTGAAGCCGTAGTTGCGGATCGTGAACCAGTTCACGACGTTTTCCGGAATATGGTCTAGGAAAATCAGCCACAGCGCGACGCCGCGGAACAGGTCGAGGCGCAGATCGCGCTCGCCGGCGGCCGCTGGAGGCGGAGAAGCCATCGCCATGGGTCTGCAACCATTGTCGGCCGCCGGGCAGGCGGCACGGCCCATTCTTCAGCGCCCCGGCTAATCTAGTGTCCCGATTCCGACGTTCGCAAGCCATTCCGGCGTGACACTCGCGGAAGTTTGCCGACCGCGACTTGAGAAAGCGCGTCCACGCGGTTATTGCAACTTCTGGCTTGCGGCTATTCATCCATGCAAAGATACGGCCGAGCTCGGGTGCCGGCGCCAAGCACGGTGCCGCTTGGGGAGGCCCGCTTCAGGACTGCGTAAACGACGCCAGGATTTGCGCAATGTATCGTGCCGTCACCCGCAATATCGAGGTCATGGTGACGCCGCGCTTCGTTGCCGACCGCTCCTCGCCTGATAACAACTATTTTTTTTGGGCATATACCATCGCCATTACCAATCGTGGCGACGACACGGTCCAGCTGAAGACCCGCCATTGGCGCATCACCGACGCCACCGGCCGCCGCCAGGAGGTGCGCGGCGCCGGCGTCGTTGGCGAGGAACCCGTGCTCAAAGCGGGGGAATCTTTCGAATATACCAGCGGGGTACCGCTGCAAACGCCGTCGGGATTTATGGTTGGCAGCTACGGCATGGTCAGCGCGAGCGGCGAGCATTTTGACATCGAAATCCCCGCCTTCTCGCTCAACTCAAGCGAAAGTAAGCGCACGCTCAACTGATGGCGGGCGGCGGGAAATTCACCTTTAAGGTCAATTAACTACGAGAGCGCCGAACCCTCGGCCGTGATTTCGGCCGGCTCGAACACATAAGTCGAACTGCAAAATTCGCAGGTCACGGTAATCTTGCCGTCCTCGACCATGTCGTCCCGATCTTCCTGCGGAAAGCTCTGCAGCATGGCCTCGACGCTCTGGCGCGAGCACGAGCATTGGGCGTGAACCGGGGCGGTGCGGAACACGCGTACGCCAGGCTCGTGGAAGAGACGGTAGGCGAGCCGCTCGCTCGAGAGCGCGGGATCGATCAACTCGATGTCGTCGACGGTCTCTACAAGCGAACGGCCCTCGACCCAGGCGTCGTCCTCCGGCGGGACATAAGACTCGATGCCAGGCGGCGCATCGCCGGGATCGAGGTCCGCCTGGCGTGCCCGTTCGGGCGATTTCGGCAGGAATTGCAGCAGGATTCCGCCGGCACGCCAGCGCCGGCGCGGGCCGTTTTCGCCGCCACGGAACTCCTCCGCAACCGCGAGCCGCACGCGGGTCGGGATCTGCTCCGAGCGCAAAAAATATTCATGCGCGGCACGTTCAAGATCATGTCCTTCAAGCGGAACCAGCCCTTGATAGCGGCTCATGTCGGGGCCCTGATCGACGGTCATGGCGAGATGGCCACGGCCAAGCAGCTGTCCGGGCGCGGCTTCATTCGCAGCGATGGCCGCGGCGATACGCTCGGCATCAAAGCGTGCGCAGGCTCGTATTTTGCCGGGCGAGGTGAAATTGACCACCAACATGCGCACCGGGCCGTCGCTCTGCGTCTGCAGAATAAACCGGCCCTCGAATTTGAGGGACGAACCCAACATGACGGTCAGTACGGTCGCTTCGCCGAGGAGCTTGGCAACCGGCAACGGATAGTCGTGGCTGCTAAGGATGGCGTCGACTGCCGGTCCGAGCCGCACAATGCGGCCGCGCAGATCAAGCGTTCGTACCTCGAACGGCAGGATCGTATCATCGAGGCCGGTTTTCGCCGGCTCTCTCGTCGGAATACCCAGGTTGGGATTGTTCATCGCCGGGAGATATAGGCGACGATGGAGGAATTGGGAGCCCTCCTGTGGCGCTTCCGGTTTCACGGGCCGTTGGCCATGCACCAGCTCAAAATCCCTTTCTGCGCATGCAGGCGGTTTTCGGCCTCGTCGAACACGACCGAGTGCGGGCCGTCCATGACCTCGTCGGTGACTTCCTCGCCGCGATGCGCGGGAAGGCAGTGCATGAAGATGGCATCCGCCTTGGCCCGGGCCATGAGACGCCCATTCACCTGATAGCGCTTGAGGAGATTGTGGCGGCGGGCGCCGTTGCGATCGCCCATCGAGACCCAGGTGTCGGTCACGACGCAGTCGGCGCCCTTCACCGCTTCCTCCGGATCGGTCCCGAGGGTAATCGCCGCGCCGGAGGATTTGATCCAGTCGACGAGCGACTTCTTCGGAGCGAGTTCCGGCGGCGTCGCGACACGCAGGCGGAACGCGAAACGCTCGGCCGCATGCATCCACGACGTCAGCACATTGTTGGCGTCGCCGGTCCAGGCGACGGTGCGGCCGCGGATCGGACCGCGATGCTCCTCGAAAGTCATCACGTCGGCGATCACTTGGCACGGATGCGAACGCCGCGTGAGGCCGTTGATCACCGGCACGGTTGCATAGCTTGCAAGCTCGGCGACGGCTCGTGGATCGAGCGTACGGATCACGATCGCATCGACGTAGCGCGACAGCACGCGGGCGGTGTCGGCGATGGTCTCGCCCCGGCCCAGCTGCATCTCGTCGGCTGTGAGCATGATGGCATCGCCGCCAAGTTGGCGCATGGCGACCTCGAACGAAACGCGCGTACGGGTCGAAGGCCGCTCGAAAATCATCGCCAGCGTTTTGCCGGCGAGCGGGCGATCCTTGCGCGGAGGTTTAGCCTTCATCGCCCGCGCGGCATCGATGATCTTGCGCAGGTCCACGACCGGGACCTCGATCAGGTCGAGGAAGTGACGGACCGCGCTCACGGGACCGCCTTCTCTTCTATCGGCGCACCATGCGCTTGATTGAGCCGTGCGCAGGCGCGGTCGAGGCGCTGGATGCCTTCGGCGATTTCCTGTTCGCTGACGATGAGAGGAGGCAGCAATCTGACGACATTGTCGCCCGCGGAAACCGCGATCATCTTTTCACCCCGCAGCGCATCGACGAGCTCGCCGGCAGGCACCAGCGCGCGCAGGCCGACCAACAGCCCCTCCCCGCGCACCTCGGCGATCACGGATGGATAGCGGTCCTTGATTTCCGCCAGCCGCTGCTTGAACAGTAACCCGGTCTGCCGCACCCGGTCGAGAAAACCGGGCGCCAGCATCACGTCGAGCACCGCGTTGGCGGCGCTCATCGCCAACGGATTGCCGCCGAATGTGGAACCGTGGGTACCCGCTGTCATCCCCTTCGCCGCTTCCCGCGTCGCCAGGCACGCACCGACAGGGAACCCTCCGCCGAGCGCCTTGGCGAGCGCCATGATGTCGGGGGCAACGCCGGCCCGCTGGTAGGCAAATAAATCACCGGTGCGGCCCATGCCGGTCTGCACTTCGTCGAAGACCAATAGCAGGCGGTGCTCATCGCAAAGCTCGCGCAATGCCCGTAGGAACGAAGGCTCGACGACGCGCACGCCGCCTTCGCCCATGATCGGCTCGATCAAGATGGCGGCGGTCTCGTGGGTAACCGCACCCTTCGTTGCTTCGATGTCGCCGAACGGCACCTGATCGAAGCCTTCGACGACCGGACCGAAACCGTCGAGATATTTCTTTTGTCCGCCCGCGGCGAGCGTCGCCAGCGTGCGGCCATGGAACGCGCCCTCGAAAGTGATGATGCGATAGCGTTCCGGCGCGCTGTTCGCCGATTGATGTTTGCGCGCCATCTTAATCGAACATTCCATCGCTTCGGCGCCGGAATTGCAGAAGAACACCACGTCGGCGAAGCTCGCATCGCACAGACGTTGCGCAACGCGCTCGGCCTCGGGAACTTCATAAAGGTTGGAGACGTGCCACACCTTCTGCGCTTGTTCGGCAAGGGCAGCGATCAGCTTCGGGTGGGCGTGCCCGAGCGCGTTGACCGCTACGCCGGAGGTAAAATCGAGATAGCGATCGCCGTTCGTCGCAATGAGCCAAACGCCTTCGCCCCGCTCAAAAGCAAGGTTGACGCGCGCATAGGTCGGTAACAGATGCGATGTCACGGTTGTGCCCGCGCACGGTCCGCAGCAACAGTCTGCGCGGCCGAAACGAAATGTGCCGCCTCTCCGGGCGGCACGACTTATCATTTTATTTCCACGTCGCTTGCCGGTCAACACGCTAAAGACGCGAACCGCAAGCGGGTTGTCCCCCATTCGTCCACACCAGGCAGGAATGTGTGGAAGCGTGTCTCGCGACTCTTGCGCCCGACTCACGCCATATTGTAGGCTTTTCATTGTCAAGTACGACATCTCGTGCGGCGGACAGTCCTCTAAAGCGTTGGGTAAGCGTTTAGGTGCCGGTCGGCGAGCGCCGACTGGCCCGATGGGGGATTCTGTCGCGGCTGCACTCGTATCTTGAGGAGGATTGAGCATGTCGTGGACTGACGAGCGGGTCGAGTCGCTGAAGAAACTGTGGTCTGACGGTCTGTCGGCGAGTCAGATCGCCGCGGAGCTCGGCGGCATCACGCGCAACGCCGTCATTGGCAAGGTGCATCGGCTGGGGCTGTCAGGCCGCGCCAAAAGCACTTCGAGCGCCTCGCCGAGGCCGCGCAAGGCGCGCTCGTCCACGCATACGTTGCGTATCGGCCGCGGCTCGATCCGCGGCAACACCGCGCTCGCGCATGCCTACGAGATCGAAGCGGAGGCCGCGTCGGAGGTGATCGAGAACATCATTCCCATCGGCCAACGTCGCACGATTCTCGAGTTGACGGAGCAAACTTGCCGCTGGCCCATCGGCGATCCCGGCAGCAGCGACTTCTTCTACTGCGGTGGCAATACGATCGGTGGCCTGCCCTACTGTGCTTACCATTCCCGCGTTGCCTATCAACCCGCAGGCGATCGCCGCCGGGACAGGCGACCGCTGCGCTAAACGATAGCGCTCGGTCCTGCGAAGCTGCGATCCAGATTAGTGCAGAACCCTGTTACGCAGGGACGAGCGGATGAGTGATCAACTCGCCTTACCGAAACCAGCGTCCAGCGAATAGCCCACCCGCGCACGGTGCGGATCGGATCGGCGCGCCATAAACGTGGTTGAGCGCCCTCCCGCGTAATTACGGGTCTATCCCGGACGGGCCTGCGGCGTTTGTTCACTCGCCGTCACCTCCACGATCAGATGATCGTTATGCTCCCGGCCGTACTCGTCGATCACTGTTACCGCGATGCAATGCGTTCCCGCTTCGAGGTCGTGCGGCAACCGCGCTGTCCAAATATGCGAGGAGGGCTCGGCCTTGACCCAAGGCTTTTTGGTCGCCTCGTTACGGGCGAAAACCTCTTCGACGAAAGGGTCCGGGCGAACGACGCGTTCCATTTTAATTGGCGCGCGCCCTCCGACGCGATAGTCGACTGTTGTGCGCGGACCCCCGTCGAAAAAATTGACAATGAGGTTCGTCGCAAACACCCTATCCTGCGGCAGAGGAGAACCGAGCAATTCCCCCATGCGAAATTCGTTGTAAAGCTCTTTCCTGTCTCTGTGAAACTCAGAAGTCCAGCATGATCCGCATTTGCCGCGAATGGGGTTCGTTGGCCGGCTGGAAGCGGGTCGAATAGCTCTGGCCGTCAACAGACAGAACATGGAAGCCGTTTGGGCTGCCATCGCGACTATCGGCAACGGCAACGCCGCGATGGTCATAAGGACCGCTCCACCACGAACCTGAGACCGCGGTCATCACGTGGTGATGGTGCGATGAAGCTCCGACGAAACCGTCGTCCGCCCCGAAATAATGATGCTCGGTCGTGTGCGTGTGTCCCGACAAACTGACCGTGTTCGGACGGCCCGCTATGAGTTCTCAGAAATTCGTCCCGATTGACGGTATTCATCGCGGGTTCCTTCGGATCGAGATAATTCCGCAGCGGAATATGCATGCAGGCCACGACCAATTTGTCGATCGGCCATTCCTTAAGCACATTGGCGATGAAGGTTAGTTGCCGTTCGTCGATACGCCCCTCGAATTTGCCACCGCCGCGCGGCTTCGACGGGTCAAAGCCGAGATAATTGACGTTATCGAGCATCAGGAACAGGGCGCCGGCGTATTCGAACGCATAATAGTTTGGACCGTAAGTCCGCTTGAAAGTCTCTCGCGAATATCTTGCGCTCGGTGCCTCGTAGTTGAGATCGTGATTACCGCCAATATTGTACCAGGGCAGCCCGATCCGACTGATGATGCGGTTCAATCGCGGATAGAGTGACAAGTCGTCGAACATAATGTCTCCAGTAGTCATACCGAAGGCCGCCGAGTTGTTGCCGATCAGGGCGTTGACCACGTCATCGCGGATGAAGCTGACTTCGATGGCGCTTTCCGGCTGCGGATCAGTGAAAACAATGACGTCGAACTTTTGCGGCTCAGTGGCCTTTTTCAACGGAAAATCGACAGAATCCGGCAGCGGTCCGGTCGGATCAATCCCCCGATAACGAAGGTTGAGGCTTTGTGGCGAACCCGCCGGCTGATGAGTGAAATAGAAGCGCGGCAGCATATTTTCATCGACGGACACGGCGTAGCCGGAAGGCTTGATGATGAAAATAATGCTCTCGTCATCGACTGGAAGAGCATAACGACCGGCAGCATCAGTCTTGACCACGTCGCGGCCGTTCGAGACGAGCACACCGGAGACGCCCGGATCGCCCGCCTGACGGCCGACCACACCCGATCGGTTCTCATACACAAAGCCCGAGACAGTGCTGTAGTTCGCGGCAAGCGCAGGCCCAGAGGGTACGATGGCTGCCGAGACGGCGGCTGCTGCACCATATTTCATTACCTCGCGGCGCGACGGTTGGAAATCGTCGCAAGCGAAACGATTGCCGAAAGGGGTCATGGCTGCTCACTCCACTTTTAGCTTTGAAATCCCGGCCGAACGATCGATACAAGACACGCATATGCCGGGCGGCTGACCGCAATGTGACGGACGACTTTCGCGTTTTCGAGCGCCGCCGTGCCAATAGCACCTCTACCGAGTAATGTTGGTCCTCGATCGAAGCGCAAGGTGGGATTGTCACCGTGACCCGCACGCTGAATTCTCCACTGCGGGCTGAAACCTCAGCCGGTCCGACTACCGCAGGGACCGCGTCCGCAGGATCGCGGCCAGGTTTGGCGTAGGGCGCTAGAAGGGGCCATGGCTTGCCGGTCGGGAACGTCGAGCTGTTTCACAAGAACCTGCGGCGCGTCCGGGACCGTCGACGCGGGAGCAGTTCATCCATCGTGGCCACGCGCCCACGCCGGTGTCTTGGATGCTTCTCCGGGGCAATGCTGCATCGGGGTAATGCTTCGTTAACCACCACAAAATATCTGTGGTAGGGCCGGGCCGTCGCGGGTCGAGCCTCATTCCAGGCGGCGCGCCAATTGGCGGTTCGCGCGATAGACGCCAGCTCGCATCGCGCAGCTAGGCTATGGGCACGTTAAAACATGTCACCACCAAATGCAGATCAGAGGCCGGCGGCCCGTGTAATAGTTGTAGGTAATGAAAAGGGGGGATCGGGCAAATCCACTGTTGCAATGCATCTTGCGATTGCGCTGATGAAGTCGGATCAGCGCGTGTCAACTATAGACCTCGATTCAAGGCAAAAGACATTTACGCACTACATTGAAAACAGACACGATTGGGCTTTGCATACTTCGCGCGAGCTTGAAATTCCCAATCATGTTTATTTCATCGAGAATATGAACAATCCGACACCGGAGGATGACATCGCCGACGGTAAGGCCCTTACCGACCAAATCAATACGCTATCCCGCAGCTCCAACTTTATCGTAATCGATACTCCTGGCCGCAATAGCTATCTGGGTCGGCTGGTACTTTCACTGGCTGACATTCTGATTACGCCACTCAACGATAGCTTGGTTGACTTGGATGTGCTTGGCACGGTCGATCGTCAGACTTTGAACGTTACTGGCACAGGCCATTACTCTCAGATAGTTGAAGACGCGCGACTCGAGCGTCACCGTCGCGACGATGTACTGCTTGATTGGATTGTGCTTCGGAACCGTCTTTCGATGCTTGGTTCACGGAATACAAATTGCGTGGGTGAAGGGCTGCGAGAGCTTTCACGGCGACTTTATTTTCGCTGCGTTGCAGGACTATCCGAGCGAGTGGTCTTCCGAGAGCTCTATCCGCTCGGTCTGACCGCCCTCGATCCTCTCGATGAAATAATCTTCGGTACCCGTCCGACCATGTCGCATCTCTCGGCTCGTCTCGAAATAGAAACTCTTCTCAGAGCCATGAGGTTGCCCAATTCCGCGGCGATCAGCGAATTGGCTGGATGCGATCGCGACGTGGCGTGAGAGAACGCACCGTCTTCCTTGGGACCGCCGGCAATCGGGGCAAGGCGATTTACCCCCTGGCGTCCAAGCGCTCCGCTACGGTCACCGCGACGCCATCACGTCAAAGCGCGGCGCGCACTTCACGACAGCCGGTTTTCCCCGCATCGTCGGAGGGCTCGGGAGCGCCTGGCGGATGTAATGCGTTCGCATGAAACAGGAATCAGCTTCACCGATGGATAGGGCTAAGGGAAGCATTTCGTGGCATTAGCCTGGGTGAGGCCGAACTCCCGGTGGTCCACCGTGTAATGGCCAGCCTCAATACGATTTGCCTTTTCTGGCTGCACGCGCCTTGGCTCTACGCTCTTCCAACAGCCTGCGCTCGTGACCCTCAAGGACTTCAAGTGCGCTGACACACATTTGGAGCGTGTCCTCGGCGTCGAGCGAAGGCTTTCTCGACATTTTGAGCGTTTCAACTAAGAGTCATTGACCAGCGACAGCTCGCCTAGCTTCGGCCGCACGGGAAGTGGCTTGCATCAACTGACGGCTTCTTCGTGGCATGCGTCATGATGCTGTTTTGTGTCCGTTCGACGCGGCGCCAGTGCCGCCTTCCTTGCCATTGGTGACGATGCATCGGGATAGATATCCTGCCTCGCGCTACAAAAGGTGACGGTGTCGGCTGGGCGACCAACCTGCTCACCAAGGACAAGACGCGGCGAATGTGGGTGGAACTTCTCCGTCGCAATAGTTCCGGCAGCTTGGCGCGCGCTGCGGCTCAAGCAGCGGCTGAATTTAACGCCATGTCACGTATCTGGCGTTTAGGTGTGGTAAAGTTCCCCTGCAACCAAACAAGGAGGCGACCATGAAAGTAAATTACAAACTGGCAGTGACAGTGCTTGCGGGCATCGCACTTGGAGGCGCGGCGATTGAGGGCCTTCATGCCCAACTGAAGCCGCCAACTTATGTTGTGGTTGCTATCAGGAGCATAACCGATGCCGACGGCTACAAGACCGTCACGGAAAAAGCGCCAGCATTAGTGGCGGCTTCCGGTGGTCACCTTGTCGTTGTAACCGATAAGATAATCAGTCTTGATGGACCTTCACCCAAGCGGTTTGTCCTAATCTCTTTTGATAGTTCCGAGAAAGCACAGGCTTGGTACAATTCGGTAGCCATGAAAGAGGTTACCGCAGTCCGAATGAAATCAACCGACTCACTTGCATTCATCGTCGAGGGAGTAGCGAATTAGCCTTCGACGGTGGATTTTCGCAACCGTGTACAGGCGGCGATGAACCGTAACGACAATGAGTATCGTGATTGAAGCGGTCTGGCAAAAGCTCGAATGACAACCAGCACGCATCGCTATCGCGAGTACAAACTCGTACTTCACCGCGAGAGCAACGACCGTTATCAGGTCACGATTTTTGATCCCAACGGTAAGCGAGTCGCTTCGACCGGCACCCACTTGGAACGGCAAGGCGCTCTTACTGAGGCGTCACGATACGTCGAACTCCTTCTCGCGCAACGGCGCGCCACGTGAAGCGTGCGCTTGGGTTAGGTGAGGCCGACACACTGGCGGGTGCGGCCATCGCCGGTAAAGCGCAAGGGCCCGGGAAGGCGCATAGTCTTTCCAATGCTCCCTGTTCATGCCTATGCCTTCTGTACGCCATTTGGGTTTGGTGAGCGAATGCCCAGCACAAACGTGACGACACTCGAATATAGGGGCTATCGAATTCAGGTAAGCCATGTAGGGAAGGGGTGGAGGGCATCTATCTTCTCGCCCGGTTCAATCCGCGCATTGGCTGATAGCCCCTCCAATCTGGAGAAAAGTAGCAAAGAGGAAATTTTTGCGGAGGCCAAGCGGATTGTCGATGCACGCCGTGGTCCGCGTCGATTGTCGCAGTGCCCCGAGGCGCGTCTACGCGACTGCTCGAAACTCCGCAGCATGCGCCATGGCCCAAGCGGTACGAAACCGCTTGTCGGCGGTGCCAGCCAGCAATTCTCCAGGCTGCAAAGGTGGGTACAGCTCTGCGAAGCTCATCACTTCGTGCGGTGACACGCGACGCGAAAAATGCGCAGGTCGGAATTTAGTCGGATGATCAAGCCCCGCCGCGGCCACAAGTTCAGCCAGCGACTCGATAGTAGCGCGGTGGAAGTTAAACACCCGTTCCGACTTATCCGCGACGATCAGGGCGCGTTGACGCGAGTGGTTCTGGGTCGAGACGCCGGTCGGACAACGGTCGGTATGACAGGATAGGGATTGGATACAGCCGAGCGCGAACATGAAGCCGCGCGCCGAATTGCACCAGTCGGCACCTAACGCCATGACGCGCGCGATGTCGAAAGCACTGACGATCTTCCCTGCGGCGCCAAGCTTGATGCGATCGCGGGCATTGATGCCGATGAGCGCATTGTGCACGAAATTAAGCCCCTCGCGCATTGGCATACCGAGGTGATCGAGAAATTCGAGCGGCGCCGCACCAGTGCCGCCTTCCTTGCCGTCGACGACGATAAAGTCGGGATAGATCTGCGTCTCCAACATCGCCTTACAAATTGCCAGAAATTCCCACGGATGACCGATACAGAGCTTAAAGCCCGCCGGCTTGCCGCCTGATAGGCGCCGCATGGTGGCGATAAACTGCATCATCTCGATCGGTGTCGAGAACGCCGAATGGCGCGCCGGCGATATGCAGTCGACGCCGGCCGGTACGCCGCGGGTCTTGGCAATTTCGGCGGTGACCTTGGCGGCAGGCAGCACGCCGCCGTGGCCGGGTTTCGCGCCCTGGCTAAGCTTGAGTTCGACCATTTTCACCTGATCGCACTGAGCACCTAGCTCGAACTTCTCGGCACAGAACGTTCCGTCGCTGTTGCGGCAACTGAAATAACCCGAGCCGATTTCCCAGACTAGATCGCCACCATTTTCGCGATGATAGACGCTATATCCGCCCTCCCCGGTGTCGTGTGCGAAGTTACCCTTTTTGGCGCCAATATTGAGCGAACGAATGGCGTTCGGACTAAGCGCGCCAAAGCTCATAGCCGAAATATTGAAGACCGAAGCCGAATACGGGTTGTCGCAGTCCGGCCCGCCGATGACGATGCGAAACGGCTCCCGGGCTGGCACTCTCGGCGCCATCGAATGGTCCAGCCACTCGTAGCCACTAGCATAGACGTCGTTTTGGGTGCCAAATGGGCGCTTATCCAACGCCTGCTTGGCGCGCTGATAGACGATCGCGCGTTTGTCACGGGAAAACGGCGTGCCATCTTTTTCGCTCTCAAGAAAATACTGGCGAATTTCGGGACGAATCTCTTCCAAGATAAAACGGATATGCGCCGTAAGCGGATAGTTGCGCAGCACTGCGTGGCGTGTCTGGAAGAGGTCGACGGTGCCGATCGCGGACAGCACTGCGAATAGCGCAAGCGGGATCGCAATAAGGATTAACGCGGAGCCCGACAGGAGCCCAAATAAAAGACTGGCGATAAAGCCGAATAGAAGAATTGTCGTGACCAGCAACACAACCGTGTAGACGATGAACCGCGCCCTCAGCGGCAACAGTAACGTGCGCACGAAAACCTCCCCAGCAGCAACCGTCGACGGCGAGTCTATCCCGTTGCTCGCCTTGTTGCGAGCCACAGTCAGAAAGCTTATGTTTGACGCGTTTCTTTCTGGCCAGACCCGTCTTCGGCGTGAGCCAGATCTCGAGCTTCTCAAGGAGCTTTGCCGGTGGTCACCCATGTACATTTTAAAACCCGGAGGTTTGGAATGCCAGACGACACCTCGGAACTTGACCAAATGCAGAATGCCTACAAGGCCGCCGTCGAGCGGTGGATAGACGCGATCAAACAGGAAGAGGCTCTAGCTTCAGTAAATCATGATATTGCTGAAGTCGACAAATGGGAGCAGGCACACTTTAGGGAAGACGAAATTCGCAGCAAGGTGAAGGCCGCCAAGAAACGATATGAAGACGCACTGCGCCAAAAGTTCTTTGGCTTCTAAAAGAGGACGAGATGTGATGACACGCGGCTGGCCGTGGTAATCGCCCGGAGTCAATTTAACAGGCCCCCGTGCGGCGCCGGCTACCACCGGCGCCTTTTTAAATTTGCAGCGGTGCGCCTTGAGCGGTCCTTCAAAACAGCCGCGAAAACAACAAGTAAAGCGTTCCCGAGATCACCATGGCCGCGGGCAAAGTGAGCACCCAGGCCATAGCAATATTACGCACAGTGGACAGCTGTAATCCGGAACCATTCGCCGCCATCGTGCCCGCAATACCGGAAGACAACACATGGGTCGTTGAAACCGGCAGTCCGTACACGTCGGCAGCGGCAATCGTCGCGGCCGCCGTGATCTCGGCGCAAGCGCCTTGTGCGTACGTCAAGTGGGTCTTGCCGATTTTCTCGCCGACCGTGACGACGATGCGCTTCCACCCCACCATAGTTCCAAGGCCGAGCGCAATCGCTACCGCGACCTTGACCCAGGTGGGAATGAACTTGGTCGCCTGATCAAGGGAATGCTTGTACGCGTCTAGTGTTTTGACCTCTTCCGGTGAAAGGTCGTTGGCCTTGTCTTTCATGAGGAAGCGGATCGCTTCCGACGCAAGATACATGTCGTTGCGCGTGTTACCGACCGCGTCCGCCGGCATTTTCGCGAGGGATCCATATTTAGTCACCTGGTCGGAAATATCACGCACCATCGCCGCCAACGACGGGTAGGTGCCTTCATTAAGCTCGTGACTGGCGACGTAAGCGGTCACCGCCGGGCGCGGGTTGCCGAGGACATTATACCCGGAAGCCTTCTGCTCGATGACAGCGCTCGCGGCCCGAGAGGTGGCGGAGAACTGGTGCATTTGGCTCTCCGGCATGGCGCGATTGAGCGCATAGGCTGTCGGCAATACGCCGATCAGGATCAGCATAATGAGGCCCATGCCTTTCTGCCCATCGTTGGAGCCGTGAAAGAAGCTTACCAGCGTGCAGGTGAGGATGAGGATTCCCCGGATCCACCATGGCGGGGGATGGTCGCCTTTGGGCTCAGCATAGAGCGCGGGAACGCGGACGATGGACTTGAGGAGCAACAACAAGGCGGCAGCAAGCGCGAAGCCGAACAAGGGAGACAGCAGCAACGCCTCACCAACCTCTTTTGCTTTCGACCAATCGACGCCCGACGTCCCACTGCGACCGTGCAGCAATGCATTCGTCACCCCGACCCCGATGATGGAGCCGATCAGAGTGTGCGAGCTCGATGCCGGCAGCCCGAAGGCCCAAGTGCCGAGATTCCAGATGATCGCCGCAATGAAGAGCGCGAAAACCATCGCAAAGCCGGCGCCACTCCCGACTTGCAGAATCAGCTCGACCGGCAAAAGCGAGACGATACCGAAGGCCACCGCGCCCGAGGACGCCAGAACACCGGCCAGGTTGAACATTCCCGACCACACCACGGCGAAATTTGCGGGAAGCGAACGCGTATAGATGACGGTTGCCACTGCGTTTGCAGTGTCGTGAAAGCCGTTGACGAACTCAAAGCCGAGCGCGATCAGCAGCGCAACGAAGAGAAGGAGAAACGGTACGTAAGTCGTGACTTTCTGTCCCGCTTTCACCCACGTCGTTATAAATGCTGTAGGCCACGTACAACACCATAGCTGCGAGGACGCCCCCGAACAGAATGGCAGTCAACGGGTTGATGGCGCCGGTAAGATCCGGTCCTTTGCGGGCCGCGGGCTCGATCGAACCGGGTAAGGCAAAGTCACTCATGGAATGGCCCTTCATTTACTCACGCGGGCCTCCAGCCTTGCTGCCGAGGCGTTGGAGCTTGGAAAGGGTGCAAGCATTTCTGCACCTGAGATTAGCCTGCACGACCACCGTGACGATTGTACGACACCAAGCCTTCACAATATCCGCGACGAGTATTCAGAGTTCCCTACCGCTTGAGGCTCTTCGGATCGCGTCTAGGGGTGCGCAATCCCGAGGAGCTTCGCCACGCGCACTTTTTATTCCTCCACGCGGTGGAAAAGCACGAATGCGCTAATAGATCGCCGGTACGTAAAGTTCTTGGGGAACCGGATGGCGGGTGTAATCGGGCTTGTGTTCGCGGTTGGGCATCACGATCTGTCCATGATGCACGTCCTCGTACCGGATTTGCTGCAGCAAATGATGGATGCAGTTTAATCGTGCCCTCTTCTTGTCGACACCCTCCACCACCCACCATCGGGCCTCCGGAATGTTGGTGCGCTCGAGCATTTCCTCTTTGGCCTTAGTGTACATTTCCCAGCGGTGGCGCGATTCCAGATCCATCGGGACTGAGCTTCCACTGTTTCAGCGGATCGTGGATGCGCATGAGGAAGCGCAGATTTTGTTCTTCGTCGGTGATCGAGAACCAGTACTTGACGAGTATGATGCCGGATCGCGCCAGCATCCGTTCAAATTCCGGCACGGTGTGAAAGAACTCCTCGCAATCCGATTCGGAACAAAAACCCATGACCCGTTCAACGCCGACGCGGTTGTACCAGCTGCGATCGAACAATACGATTTCACCGGCAGCGGGCAGGTGCGTTACGTAGCGTTGGAAATACCACTGGGTACGTTCGCGCTCGGTGGGTGCCGAGAGCGCCGCGACTTTGCAAATACGCGGATTGAGCCGTTGGGTGATCCGCTTGATGACGCCGCCCTTGCCGGCAGCGTCGCGGCCCTCGAACAGAACCATCAACTTGAGCTTTTGGTGGACGACCCAGTCCTGAAGCTTGACGAGCTCTTTTTGCAGCCGCAGCAACTCCTTGAAATAGGTGTGGCGATCGAGGGTCTCGTGCGGGGGCTTGTGGCCAATGTGCTCCAACAGGCTCGCCAGCCGGCTGTCGTCAATCTCCAATTCCAGCTCTTCGTCGACCGCGTCGATCAGCTCGTCATGGAGACGCTCTTCGAGCGGGCGGGGGTCCGACTGTTTGGCCGGTTTGGCGTCCATCTGCTAGCACTCCGGTGGAGGTATCCGCACGGCAAACGTGCGCCCATGTTGGTGTGCGGATATGACCGCCGTACGACGGGCGGGTCTCACAGCTTCGGGGATATTATCTGGCGAAATCATGGGATTAACCGTCGTTACTGCGGCACATTTCGGCAAAAATTATTCACCGAATGTGTGGTCGTTCGACCCCCTGAGCGCCGATTTGCCCAAACTGTGCCGCCCAGTACAAAGTCGTACGAATCGACGCCAGTCCGGCGAACGACCGTGAAATAACATGTCGCGCTTATGGCCGTCCACTCCGCGGACGCGACGGACTATTTCCCCTCAATTATGTTCTTGTGGAGCGTCCGGGAGAGCGCAAGCGGCGTAGCCGAATCGTCAAACGACCGTCACAGCGACAATATTAACGTCTCGTCGGGCGCGAATGCCCTCCCTAAGTCCCGGAGCCTCGGCATCCCGTTTGCCGGGGCTCTTTCTTTGAGCGGCCTCATTGGCGGCGCGTGCTGATGAATTGCGGCGTTGCTGTTCTTGTTTTTGGCCCTGGGCCTCATTGTCAAGTCGACCGGCGCGTCGGCAAAACCGCCATCTTCACCGGCATCGAAATCATTGGAGCAGTAGCCCACGACACGATCGGTCACTATCCACGAATTCCTAACATTTGGCTGCGATGTCTCCTATTGGCCGACGCTTTGCGGACTCTGCCGACCCTTTGCTTGGAACCACTTCACGCGGGGCTCAGCGTGAATCTTTGGTGGAATTGATCAGGATTTGCTGGAGTATTTGTATTCTGGTGCGGCCCTAAGCTGATCAGCGTTTACGTTCACTGTGGCGTGCCATTTGTTGTCCTTGCACCGTTCCGCACGCGCTCATCGCGGTGGGCACCCTCAGCGCCGCTGCATGGCTGTTCCGGCGAATCGCGCGTTCCTAAAAAAATCGGAAAGACGCCCCGAGGATTGCCTGCTGCTAGAGTGAAGTGGTTGAGTGATGTGAATAGCAGTGTCCGATTTGGAGCGCGATGGCCTCTGAAAGCCTTGGCCAAAAAAAGGCGCGCAGCCGCCATGCTTCGTCGTCAGCAGGCTGTCATAAGACTGTAACCACCGAACGTCATTAGATTAAAACAACCCGAGCGGCGTTGAGGCGCGGTATGCCGGACACGAACATCGATTTTGACCTTTTAATGAGGGCGGGTGGCCCGGTACGCAACTTCAAAGCAGGCGATGTCATTTTCAGCGAGGGCGACGCGGCGGAGGAACTCCTTGTCGTCAAAAGCGGAACAGTCGAAATCCGGCTCGGCAACCGCCTGCTCGATACTTTGAACGAACGCAGCATTTTCGGCGAGATGGCGCTGATCGACCATGGCCCCCGGAGTGCTACCGCAGTAGCCTTGACAGACTCGACACTCGTTCCACTCGGCGACAAAGGGTTCAGTCTCCTGGGTCGCCTACGCTCCGAGCTTTGCGCTAAGCGTCCTGCGCACTTTGGCAAAGCACCTGCGCACGACGAATGCAATGATCGACGATGCGCGTTCTTGAAACATTCGGCTCGTCCCGCGCGTCACAAAGCTATAGATTGCAAAAATCAAATCTCAAAAAATTCTGACGGAGAGAAATCTCAATGGCGTCGAAATTAACCGAGGCGTTGTCAGCCGGCATCATCGCTGGGACCGTAGCTGGGGCAGCATTTGTGCCAACACAGGTTTTGGCAGCGCCCGACACCGCGGCGGTTACAGCGACATGCAAGGAGCAGGTCAAGGAGCAAGCGAAGTACCGCGAAATGTCGCGGTACGCCCGGCATAAGGCAGTGAAGAATTGCGTTAAAGAGACTTTGGCGAAGCACTGACTATCAAAGTCCCTAGCAAACATCCCCCTCGTTCGTTGCTAGTGTTTGGGGAAGATCATGTCCCTAATGTAGCGCGATGTCGGCGTAAGTCGGACACCTAGAGGTTTCCGCCACTTGGCCTTGTCGATCTCGTGTTTATCGCCAATTGTTAGGTCACCGGATACTTTGTTTGCGACGAAGATTGCGTCACTCATTTTTCTGCCGGAAATGCGGTTCTTACCGTTGACCTCTTTCCAAATCCTCAGCCGCCCCAGCCTGAGCATGGGAAGTTCCTCTTTGATTTCCCTACGCAAACAGTCTTTTTCACTTTCTAGCAAACGCTTTCGACCACCGGGGAACATCCACAAGCCGTCGCGCCTTCGCCGTACCAGAAGTATCCGGCCACGCCTAAGCGCCACGAGCTTTGAGGACTTGGCCATTCTCTAGGAAACGCTTCTGCCTCTGCCCCAACGTATGACGGCCGGGGATTTATTCCAAGGCTGCTACCCGAATAGGTTAGCGGGCGGTCCGTGACTGGACTGGCGACGATCACTATCGGCACCGCGCTGACGGGCCGGCTTAAGATCCGCAATTAGTGCGAATGCTTACTCGGAGGAGCGTAAAAAACCGTCGCCTCGTATTTATACCCGCACGTTTCGCACGACCAAACGCGCCTTACGGGGCGGTCGTTTACAGTTTCGGCCGACTCCGGCGCAAATAGATGCGCACTGCACTGCGGGCAAATATTGTTGCTGAATGTCATCAATCGCATACGCGCTGTCGCCTCGGTGTATACAGTCACAAACTTTCCTTCCATATGTCTTTCTTACCGGCAACCCCCGTCCGGCCAGCCTAGATGGAACTCGGTGACATGCGCGTGTCAGAAGTAGAGGTGCGTTTGACAATCTTTTGTGGATAATTTCGTGCAAAACTTAAATCGAAGCCAAGGGCCGAATTGGGTGCTCGATCAGCGAAGGAGCGCAACAGTGAAGAAGAGAAAGCCGACAGGCGCGAACGTCCCTAACGCCAAAACGGTTTTGCCTTTGCGAAGCGGGCGTAGGCACGTTCCGCACTTTCAAGAACCGAGGCAATACGCCCCTCCTCGCGGCCGGACAGTCGGCCGGCCGCAAAGGCCTTGTTCAGCGAGCGGAATTTACGCTTGCCGGCGTCTTCTGTTGCGATGGCGAGCCGCTCGGCCAGTCCCTCATGTACCGAAATGTCGTTTAAGTCGCCGAGAGCATCCTGCAACCGCCTCAAAGTGGCAATAAGCTCCTTGCGCCGCCGCGCCGCCTTCTTGCCGGAAAAGGCGCCGCCAAAGAATTCGCAGGCATAGCGGAGCTTCTTCGCCTGTATTCGTATCCTGTGTCGCCTGACCGGATCGAGTTCGGCTAATCTTGCGCCCCGTTTCAAAATCTTCCGGCGGCAGCGTTTCATTTCTGCGGTGGCCACAATCGCAATCGGCTGATCCCGCAGTGCACGGGCCAGTTCGTCGGCATTACTGTTCCAGTCGCCGGCTTCGATCCAAGCAGCTGTATCGAGGATGAGGGCCTGGTAACGGTTGGATTCGACTGCGGACCGGGCCCGGCTCAATTCGTCGTGTCGCCTGCGTCGCAGATCGCGGGTCAGCGTTGCCACACCCGGCTGCAGTGACTTGCCCGCATAGGTGGGCATGACGACTTGTTTGTTAAAGACATCAAGCTCGCGGGCTGGACCGAGTTCGCGAGTGATCCATTTCAATTCGTCCTTGATCATGGCAGATTGCGGGTCGAGCAGCATGCCGCCGAACACCGAAATCGCTGCTCGCAGCCGTCGCAACCCGACCCTGGTCTGATGCAAGCCCTCCGCGTCACCGTTCCGGGTTAAAGTTTGATTGCTTATGATTTGATGCAGGCACTCCCGCGCGATGGTTTGGAACGCGGCTTGGCAACTCGCGTCGAGCGGAAGCAAGACCGGCGCCGCTCCGACGGCCGAGAGTTTCGTTCCGGTAATAAGCGTATAGCCGCGTTCAGCCTTGCTGGTCACGGAAAGCTGAATTGGCACCCGCTCGGCCAGAGCACGGGCGACGTTGAAAAGCTCTGCTGCATCGCCGTGCTTGAGTTCCAGTTCCACTTCGCAGATCGGTAATGATTGCCGGCCAGCTGCAACCACGCCCTTGTCGATGCTCAGTTCAATCTCGCTGCCGCCACTTTGGATAGGATATACTTTGCGCCGCACGCGGGTCTCAAACAGCGGCTTGAGCTGAGCTTGCAGCTTTTTGTTAAGGATCGGCTCGAGGCCAGTATCTTCCGCCAGAGCGAGGTTCGGCTTAGCTGCGGCGATGTCATATTCCCATTCGCAGCGGTTCATGAACGTGCTTGTGTTATTTTCGCGCTTGATCGTCTGCAGGTAGCGTCGACCGATGCGGCGCACCCTGAGCGTCAGTCCGTGCTTGCGCAGCTTCTGCGAGTCGGTGTCGTAATAGAGCGAAACCAAGGAGGTTGATCGTCGTGTCCCATCTTGGATCGTCCGCAGTAGCGGGTTGCGGGTCAAGCGTGCCAAAGCCTGCTCTGGCACTTCGAGCTTTAGCTCAATTTCTCGCGGCGGCTTCATGGGTCACGCTGGGACTATAGGGCATATTGGCTGATCCGATCGATCGTTTCCAGCCAGACGGCTTAGCGGCGACATCCTAAGTGACGGTTCTTATCACGAGGGCAGTCATGGGAGACCGTGATGCCCAACCACCGTATATCCCGCTGAGACTGCGCAGCTGACATGCCTGTAACCTGTAATGCCTGCTATTCAAAATACCCACAACGGACGCCGCGCGTGACAAGTTGCCCCTTACGACGCGCGGCGCACATTTAACTTTGGTTTCGTGCGTTGGTGCAATTTTGCTAGACGAGATGACCGACGGCGGAAACAGCCGGCATGGCGAGCAAAATTGTCCGGGGAGCGGGAGGCATCGTGGTGCGACGCGGCGCGCGGCGGCGCGTTGCCATCGTCCAGCCCGAGAGCGTTCATGCGGCAGCGGCGCCCAAATCGCGAACGTCTCGGCACTTCGGTTTCCGCCAAAAGGAGACATGGCGCGCTTATTGCCCTTCGGCAAAGCGATATTCGATCGTGACATTGTTGCCGTCGATGAAGCCGGCATCGGCCAGCCCGTCGCGGAATGCGGCCGTCAAACGCTCATCTAGGAGTGAGGTTTTATTGTCCCAGGCGGGCTCCTTTCTTGCGCATGCTCTCGCGGCGGCGGCTATGGGGAACTAAACAGAACTCCGTGCTTGGCTAAAACCGGAACGGTTGGCCGACTGGAAGAAGGAATGTCGTCGTGCCATGCAAATCAGGATTCTGCGATCACTGAGCGCGTTTTTTGGCTGATCTTGTGTGCGCCCCGAACGGTCGCCCTAACTAGCGGACGAAGGGTCCGGCCGGCTTTCGGAAAATATTTCGGGGAGCCATACGGCGGCGGCACCGAGAACAACAGCGGGCAGCAGGGCCGCCTCAACCACCGCCGTCCCTATTCCGACGATGGCGACCGCCGCTGCCGTCGCGACTTGAGCATCGCGATCATCATGGGTCTCATCGATCGTGTTGGGATCCGACAATGCTAATTCTATCGTCTCGTCGACGACCTTGGTGACGCCTGGGACGCCGTCGGCCAGGGCGACGAGCGCTTTTCGCTCATCTTCCGAGCGGACGAGGCCCCAGAGGTGCACCTCGCCATCCTTCACGAGCACGTTTTGGCTGGCGAAATCGGTCCAGGATTGTTCCTTCAGGCGAGCTAATACTTCATCCCGAATGGAGCGACTTTCATCTGAAGGAACCTCAGTGGTTACCACCGCCGACGCCAAGGCCTGAATGAGATTGCCGCGGCTCACGATCCCGACCAGTTGATCGTCGCGAACGACCGGAACCCTCTTAATTCTGTTGCGCTCAAGGATCGCTGCGATGTCATTCAGAGACGCAGTTTCGCCCACGGATATGATGTCCTTCGACATGAGGTCGGCGACCCGTTTGCTGTGCGACTTCACGAACTCGGCCGCGAGGGTCGTCGCGGGAGTGATCGTTTCGACCCACGAAGGACGCCTAGCTAGTCGCTGTAGCAATTTCCTCGCGCCGAAGCAGGTCAGCTTCGCTGATGATGCCCACCAAGCGGCCGTCGGCGTTGATAACCGGCAAGGCACTAACATCGTTAGCTGTCATCAACGCGGCCGCGTGGGCCACGCTCTCATCGGGTCCGATTGTAACAACTTCCCGTACCATGATGTCTGCCGCAATCACGCTCCATACCTCCATTTAACTCAACAAAAAATCACAGCCCGTCTCAGAAACTTTTACCGCTTCTTGTTCGCTCTTTGGAAAAGCTCGACACTAGAACAATAACGCAAGGATCGTATCCTTCCTTGAGGTGGATCAACGGAAATCATGGAGTACCTGCAAAGCCATTTTTTTGGAAAATCGCCCTCGAAACGCAACCGCGGTTGGTATCCCTAATTGAACCACTCGTAGACCGGGGCGACCAGGTCGCGGGCTTGATGCGGCTTGCCCTGGTCACCCCAAAGACGCGCGAGGCTGTGTTCGGGTATGCGCTTGCCGCCTTGCCGATTTTAAGCGGCTTGCGGTGCTTTTTGCCCAGTAAATTCTAATTTGGCAATTACATTCGGTTGGTGTCACACGACTTTCACATTCATGGTGCCTGCATCCGGGCGTCAACTCTCGATTCCCCGACCCGTAGAAACCCGGACAATCGTAAAAGGACATCAATTGACACTTTCAACGCAAACGACGCGTCCAACTGAAAACAGATGTCGCCTAAGTGTCACCTCAGCCAAATCATCGAGAGGGAAAATCGCTGGCACATTGTTTGACGGAGCGCAATGCCGGCGGTCCGCTCCATATTGGAATAATTTTTGTGACGAATTTGGCCGGAAGACGGTGTTGTGAACTGCAATTCGTCCTTTGAAGGAGGCGATGCCGTGTTTTCCCTGGCCGGCAAGAAGGCGCTCGTCATCGGCATAGCCAACCAGGAGTCGATCGCTTTCGGCTGTACAAAAGCGTTCCGCGCGCAGGTGCCGATCTTAGCCATTACCTATCAGAACGACGAGACCGCTCAATTCGTCCGCCCGCTGGCGGAGACACTCGCGACCGACATCGTCTTGCCGCTCGACGAGCGGGAGGATGGTGAGTTTGGCCGTCTGTTTGACGAGATCCGCCACCGATGGGGTCAGGTCGTCGACATCTGCCTACATTCGATCGCCTTCTGCCCGAAAGAGGACCTGCACGCTCGCGTCGTCGAATTCTTCACGGAACGGCTTCATCACGGCCATGGACATTTCAGTCTACTCCTTCATTCGCATGGTCCGCCGTGCCGATGTTCCGAGCTGCCCGCAACGCCGGCATCGAACTCCATACTGCACCAAATAAAAGTGCTGCGGCCCGCCCCATTGATTGCCACTGGGGGCACCCACAAAATCATCAACGTTGCGAAATCGCCAGCGTGTCCTGTTCTCCCCGTGGACCAGAAAAATTGCGAGGCACAAGCCGCTCGCGAAGGCGGCAGTTGCGCCAAAGATTGCACCCAATCCTGCCGATCTGCCAACTATGTTACTCAAGTTTTGCACCCGCTTGGCATGTCGTTGTGACGGTCAAACGACGCCCCATCCCTTCGGTCGTGCGTCTGTCGCAAAAGAAAATACTCGAGTGCGTACTGCCTCTCCTGAATGCGAATCGGATTCCGCAGGATCCTTTCGAGGCCTTAGCCCGATGCCGAACGAACCCGCAAACCTGTCTCAGAGCGCTAAGGCTCGTCGAAGGGTTCGTCCACATCAATGCGGAGGATCAAAAGAGAAACGCGTGTCTTACTCTGATCTGGGTCTGAAAATTCAAGCTGAAAGCAGCTCCTTTTCAGTGTTCTTATTCGGCAAACATCCTTGTCACACGACTTTTGGGAAACCTTTACCGCTTGTGACAAAGCTCAAAAGGCATTCTTTGATAATGACTTGGCGCTTGATGTTTTTGTGATGCATTTGTGGATAAGCGGGGGATAACCCGGAGGTTTGATTACCAGCGTGACAATCGCGTGAACAGGACTGCGACAATTGTACGATGCTCAATATGTCGTGGTTGTTCTCAGCGGACCCTGCGCAAAAGCAGGTATTTTAGGATGAACGACCCTGTACAGCGCTGAACAGTTTGGACACGTAAAAGGGAGAGGTTCACGCGGCAGCTTCAAGCGATCGGTGCCACATCCGGCCGCTTGGCCACGAGGATCTCGACGCGCTCAGCCAAAGAGCTGCCCCAGACCGACCCCGGCAGCATACCGAAGGTCTTGAGCACTCCGCGGATGTGGTTAGGACAACCTGGTCACCATACCCACGAATTGAAGGCGAGCACCCAGCGGTGCGCCGGTAGGGTATGGCTTGGATGAAGGATGCAGCAAACAAGTCAAATGGGAGACCGTTGATGGCTCAGTGCAGCGCGCCCATTTTGCGATTTCCAAGCCACTCTTGTAGAGCCTGGTCATCGTGCCTCGCGATCAGCAGACCGAAACCGCATGCATGTTGTAGCATTTTGGGATGAATTGCAAACGGCAGTTCTGCACGTCGGCCAATCCGGCTAATAAGCGCTTGGAAGCTCCTGAGCGCCATTGGGCCGCCGCGCTCGGAAGCGAATACGTGGGGGCCTGGCGATTGTTCACGCTGTAGGCGTCGCAAGGCCCGGATCTCGTCACCTTGGATCGGATGAACGCTCGGCGTTCCGCGCTTGCTGCGGCGAACGAGTATGCGCCCCACGACCAAGTCGACCTGGTGCCATTGAAGATTGCACAACTCAGACGCGTAAAGGCCATGACGAGAAGCGATTAGGAGCATGGTCGCGTCGCGATGACCGTAACGGCTACACTTGCGAGCTGCCGCCATCAGGGTCCTGACTTCTTTCGCTGTCAGATACTCGCTGGTGCGCGCACCTGAGTTCGCGGCAGAGTGTCGATTTGAAGAAATCGCGCTAGAAACGGCAGCGAGCGCCTTCCTGACGGTCATTTAGAAACTGCGACCTTTCCCTACGCTCCTATACAATTAGTTTCGCACGTCTATCATGAAGATGAAATGACGATATAGAGGCTGCAACTGTGGGTGTGAGTAGTCGCACTAAAAATTAAACGAGCAATATCTCCGGTATACAGGCGAGCACAGAGAGTCGTTTCCCACCGTTCGGGTCGTCTGCTTCGAATTTTTGGCTGCGACGTGAACTCAACGACGCGGTCGTGACCCGCGCAAATCGATCTAACCGACTTCTAGCTGTCACATAGCCCGAGCAATGATGTCTGCCGTCAATTGAAGAGGTGTCCCGTGAGCGAACTCGCCTTACCGGGGTCGATTGAGCCCGCAGCCCGAGAGGGGCCGGATCTTAGCGGCGCAATCAACCCGTTGACTGCCATTCTATTTGGTTGGCTGCTCGCAGCGACGTGCTGTTCGTCGCCCACAGCATCTAAACTGACGTTGGTGAATTTGTCGCAAAGTCACAAGCTGCGCGCCGTTTTTGCTGCTGTTCGTTGCGCTGCTGGTCGCGCTCAGCTTCGAGTTCGTCAACGGCCTTCACGATACCGCAAACGCCGTAGTGACCGTCACTACACGCGTTGGCTGCCGGCGAACTTCGCGGGCCTGTCTGGTCGGGCCTGTAGCAGCCTCGCGGGTGGCCTGCTGCGACGCTGTCCGTCGGCGAAGAGGTGACCGCATGGAGTTCCCAATCCTATTGATGCACCAGGCCAAGGAAAAGGCTAAGCTCACTTCCGGCCGGGGCAATGTAGGAGTAGCGAGATGTGTGATTACAGCCTTCACAACGTCAAAACGCGGCCTGCAAAGGTAGGCGACAAGCTAGTCACCCGCAGCTTCGGTACAGGCACACGCGGATTCTCGGCATCGGAAGATGCGAGCCTAGCGGTGTGCGTCCTGCCCGGGACAGAGTTATCTTTCATAGACGAAGTCAGGCGCGTACATCTGTGGCCGTGGAGTAAGAAAATCATCTACCACAAGACCGCAATCTTCCGGCAGATCAACCAAGACAACCCGATAGCCCATCACGACGCGCTGGAATTTCCGGATGGCCAGCTCGTACTTCTAACAAACCTCAAGGAGGATCAACAGGCTACTGTTCTCCAGCTACCAGTGGTCGCGGTTGGTTCTAAAGCTCCGCAACGGGCGGTTTACGTATAGCCGCTGAATGGCGCATAAAGAAAAGGGCCTCGATCCTCCTCCGATCGAGGCCGAGCTGATTTGACACCGTGGTTCGACCGCAGTTGCGGGCAAGTTGGCCCAAGCGCCGGTGTCCGCGACTGAATTTCTCGCCGAGATTAAACCCGTGGCGGCCGAGTTCCGACGGCAACCTCGATGACGGAGAAATCTCTTTGACGACGGCTTTCATGGGCGCGAGGGGTTCATTTCCGAGCTCGGTTTTTGGGCCCGGCGTCGTCGGGACGGTCGCGACTCTTGGGGCTCTCGCGGCGGGCGCGGCGATCGTCGAGGCGGCGCTCATTCCCGGGTTATTGATTGGCGGCGCCGCGATGTTGGCGCCGCGCCTTCTTCCCCGTGACATGTTGAGCAGCTTGGGGGATAGACTGCTGCGGAAAGCGCCGTCCCCGGTGCCGGCCCCCTCCACGCCAACGGTGCCTTCCGCGGAGGCGCCGGCTTCCGGCGATCCCGCGAGCTTCGACACGTGGCGGGCGGTCGTCAAGACCTTCACCTATCGCGCGATTGTCACGACTGCTGACTTCGGCGCGAATTATTTCGTGATCGGCGAGTTGGCGACCTCGGCGGGGTTGTCGAGTTTGTCGCTTGTCGCCGGCCCCGTCGCCTATTTCGCTCATGAAGCGGCTTGGCACTATTACGGCCCCACCTCGGCGCGACATCTCAATCCGCTCGAGGCCACGGTGCATGTGCCGATTCCAGGCGCGGCGGAGGGCGAGGAAAATGGGCGGACGCGTTTCGTGGGCGTCAAGGTGAGTCGGGCTTTGGCCAAGACGGTCACCTATGAGGGCGTGACCGCGTTGTCGGAATTTGGCGCCAATTATCTCTTCGTCCGCGATCTCGCGGCCGCCGCGGGGCTCACCGCCTTCAGCATCGTAATCGCCCCCTTCGTTTATTACTTGCATGAAAAAGCCTGGGATTATTACGACGCCACAAAAGGGTAAATGATCGGGTGCGGGCCGACGACCGGCATTGTCGGCATGGACGATGCCAAGATGAAGTTCGGGATGAATAAGAACTTTCAGGAAGGGTTTGAAAAATCAATCGCCGTGAGGCGGTCGACATAAGACAGACATCGTTTCGCTATGCGCGAAACCCGATGTGTCTGTTGCACTTGCCCTTGTACGTACGTAGGGTCTCACTTTGTTTATTCGTCTCGGGCGTACTTGTTCCTTCGACAGCAACTAGCACGCTTTACATCTCCCGAACGGCCCGAGCACGTTCTACTTTAGGGAAACAAGATTCTGCTGCTCGATGTCCACGGCACGAAGGGCGTATTCGACGCGGCGAGCAGGTGTCGGTGAACGCCGATGCCTCGGGTTAAAAATACGCTCTTTGGAGAGGAAACATTCACTACCGACGAATGGGAAACTCGTCGCCGATATCTTATCATCACCGACTCATTCGATAGCCAAAGTCACGAAACTCGTCGATGCGGTGATTGGCAGGAAGCCCAACCGCCGAACGTTTGGCATTCGCAATAGCATGATCGACGCCCGATGTGAGACAGCCGATGCGAAAATTTTGCCAGTAGGCGGTCGGTCAATCTCAACGCCTGTAAAAACGCAGGGCGCATCGAGTTTGCAACCAACATAACAAGCTCGTAAGCGCGTTTTTCGTGGTATCCCGCCTGTCCGTAACAATCCTAATCTGCGTAGCAAATTTTATAATTTGCCGTCGAGGGCACTGATCTTGGCGAAGATGATTAGGCCTGCCCGCCAGCGGGGCCCGGCTGGCGCCGACCGGCTGTCTGCCCCGGTCGCGCCACCGAGTTGTTCCAAAGTTCCGTCCATATTCAGGGCGTCACGCCCTCCACGGCATAGATGCGAAACGTGGCGTACTTGTTGCCGACGGTATTCTCCATGTCCATTGCGCCCTCTTCGCGCCACGCCTTGACCGCATCCATGTTCGGGAACTGAACGATAACGACGCGGTTGGGCGGCTCGGTGCCAACAAGGCCTATAGCCTTGTTGTAGCCTCCGGCCAGGTACTTGCCGCCGTGGTCGGAGATGTCCTTCCGGGTCGCCTTCAGCCGCCTTGCCAAGGTTAGGGCACTGATATTGGCGAAGACGCTAGATTAGGCCTGCCCGCCAGCCGGGCCCGGCTGAGCGCCGACGTGGCTGTCTGCCCCGGTCGCGCCACCGCGTTGTTCTAAAGTTCCGTCCATGTTCAGGGCGTCACGCCCTCCACGGCATAGATGCGAAACGTGGCGTACTTGTTGCCGACGGTGTTCTCCATGTCCATTGCGCCCTCATCGCGCCACGCCTTGACCGCATCCATGTTCGGGAACTGAACGATGACGACGCGGTTGGGCGGCTCGGTGCCAACGAGGCCTATCGCCTTGTTGTAGCCTCCGGCCAGGTACTTGCCGCCGTGGTCGGAGATGTCCTTCCGCGTGGCCTTCAGAAAGTTCTCGTCATAGCCCTTCTGATCCCTGACCGCGATCTCCGACACCACGAAGGCCGGCGGCTTGGACTGGGCGTGCAGCAGTTGAACGGCGCCACCTCCGATCAACACTCCGCAGGCGATGGCCGCAGTGATCTTCCAGGTACTCTTCATTTCGCTCTCCTTGTGCGCGCGTTTACCGGGGCGCACTCCGCCCCGCATGGGCCAGGCCACCTGGCGTTATCCGACATGGCATGCGTTGCTGTTAGCATTCGATTGCGTCATTTTCTTAAACTCAATTATCGGTAACACCGCCAGCACTCGCCAAGACGTAGGAGCTTCAATCTTGTGCTGGCGGCCATTTCGACTACCCGTGGGGAGCAGATTTTCTGGTCGCGCCCGAAGGTCTCAGGAGTGCCGACACTTGAGATTGCATTCGTTGTCCAAACTTACGAAGACCGCCAACTGAGGTCTCCCGTTCCTTTAGTGAGCAAGGGAAAGGCGGCGCGAAGATAAGTCCACCAAAACACACGCCCTATTAATGGGTTTTCATCCTGCCTTGCCGAAACGATCATCGAGCGAATAGCCGGCGCCGCGCACGGTGCGGATTGGGTCGGTGCCGTGGCCGCGGTTGAGCGCCTTGCGCAGACGACCAACATGCACATCAACCGTACGCTCGTCGATATAGACGTCGCTGCCCCACACCCCGTCGAGCAATTGCTCGCGGGAAAAAACCCGGCCCGCACGTTCCATCAGAAATTCAAGCAAGCGGAACTCCGTCGGCCCGAGGTCGACGGGCCGGCTCGATCGCGACACGCGCTTTTTCTCGCGGTCGAGTTCGAGATCGCCGATCAGGAGCACCGTCGCCACCCGTTCCGGGCTTGCCCGCCGCAGCAATGCACGAATCCGCGCCAACAGCTCCGGCACCGAGAACGGTTTAACGAGATAATCGTCGGCGCCGGTCGCCAAGCCCCGCACGCGCTCGCTTTCCTCACCCCGCGCCGTGAGCATGATGATCGGTAACGATTGCGTCTGTGGCCGTGTCCGCAGTCGCCGGCACAATTCGATGCCGGAAAGGCCAGGCAGCATCCAGTCCAGCACGATGAGGTCAGGTGCGGTCTCGCGCAGCCGCGTATCGGCCTCATCGCCGCGCGCCACAGC
This sequence comes from uncultured Alphaproteobacteria bacterium, assembly GCA_963847785.1. Taxonomy (GTDB): domain Bacteria; phylum Pseudomonadota; class Alphaproteobacteria; order Rhizobiales; family Xanthobacteraceae; genus BOG-931. The sequence goes on along the minus strand of CAWKBE010000026.1, from coordinate 94,560 downwards.
ATCGACATCGTAGCCTTCAGCTTCAAGGTTGTAGCGCAACAATGTGGTCAACGGTTCTTCGTCTTCTACGATTAGGATGTTGGCACCCATCCTCGTCTCCTATCTCTGCAGCGGCGCTGCTCCAAACGTCGTAGTGTCGCCTTTCGGACGCTGGTCGGTGATCGGGCGACCCTCAATCATGTAGTAGACAGTCTCCGCGATGTTGGTCGCGTGATCGCCAATGCGCTCGATGTCCTTCGCACAAAACATAAGATGCATACAAAACGTGATGTTACGCGGGTCTTCCATCATGTAGGTCAGGAGTTCGCGGAATAGCGACGTGCAAAGCGCGTCGACTTCCTCGTCGCCGTTCCAGACGACGAGTGCGGCGGCGACGTCGTGACTGGCATAGGCGTCAAGCACCTGCTTAAGCAGCGCCGATACCAACGAGGCCATGTGCTCGACGCCGCGGATCAGCTTTTGCGGGTGGAGATCAAGATCGATGGCAACGACGCGCTTGCCGATATGCTTGGCGTGATCGCCGATCCGCTCCAGGTCATTGCACACACGCATGGCGCCGACGATCTCGCGCAAATCGACCGCCATCGGCTGCCGGCGCGCGATCGTCAAGATCGCCTTTTCCTCGATCTCGTGTTGCATCGCGTCGATGGCTGGATCGGCGCCGATCACGTGTTCCGCGAGATCGGTATCGCGTTCGACCAGCGCACGAGTCGCGTCGGCAATCTGCCGCTCAGCAAGCCCGCCCATTTCGGCGACTTTGCGCATAATCTCTTGGAGATCAGCATCAAATGCCTTGGCGGTATGATCTATTCTGGTGGTGATGTCGGTCATAGCGGTCACCCGAACCGGCCGGTGATGTAATCTTGCGTGCGCTGATCGTGCGGCGCCGTGAACATCTTGCTCGTTGAATCGAACTCGATCAGCTCGCCCAGATACATAAAGGCGGTGAATTCGGACACGCGCGCGGCCTGCTGCATGTTATGGGTAACGATCACGATCGTATAATCTTCCGTCAGCTCGTCGATTAGTTCCTCGATCTTTGCCGTTGAAATGGGATCGAGCGCCGAGCACGGCTCATCTAATAGGATGACCTCGGGCCGCACGGCGACGGTACGTGCTATACACAGCCGCTGCTGCTGGCCGCCCGAAAGACTTTGTCCGTTGGCTGCGAGCTTGTCTTTGACTTCGTCCCACAGGGCCGCGCGCCTTAACGAAGTCTCTACCCGCCCATCCAGCTCCGATTTGGGTAGCCGCTCATACAACCTGATGCCGAACGCGATGTTCTCGTAGATCGACATCGGAAACGGCGTCGGCTTCTGAAACACCATGCCGATACGCGCTCGTAATAAATTTATGTCCTGCTCCGGCGACAGAATATTTACACCGTCGAGAATTACATCGCCGGTCGCTCGCTGGTTCGGATACAGGTCGTACATGCGATTGAGCACACGCAGCAAAGTCGATTTTCCGCAGCCCGACGGACCGATGAAGGCAGTAACTTTGTTCTGATAAAGCGGCAGGCTTACCGACTTCAGCGCTCTGGCGGCACCATAAAAGAAATCGAGATCGTGGATCGTAACTTTCTCGGCGAGGCCGGCCCGATCAGTAGGCTCCGCAGTGACGGAAGGAACGGCGACTGAAGTAACGCTCATGACGGTTTGCCCGACGGAACGAGGCTGCGCGCGGTGATGCTCAGCACCAACACCGCCATGGTGATGATGAGGGCGCCAGTCCAGGCCAACGATTGCCACTCCTTATACGGACTGAGCGCGAATTGGAAAATGATGACCGGTAGGCTCGCCATTGGTGCGTTGAGGTTGGTACTCCAAAATTGATTGTTGAGCGACGTGAACAATAGCGGCGCGGTCTCGCCGCTGATGCGGGCGACGGCCAACAGCACGCCAGTGACCATTCCGGCGCGCGCGGCGCGGTACCCTATACGTATGATTGACATCGAGCGTGGCAGGCCGATCGAGGTGGCGGCCTCGCGCAACGCATTCGGAACGAGCGTGAGCATGTCCTCAGTCGTCCGTACCACCACCGGTATGACGATGACGGCAAGCGCTACGCCGCCGGCCAAGCCGGAGAAATGACCCATCGGCGCGACCATTACCTCGTATATGAACAATCCAATGACGATCGAGGGCGCGCTCAAGAGGATATCATTGATGAAGCGCACAACGCTCGTCAGGCGATCATAACGACCGTATTCGGCCATATAGGTGCCGGCGAGAATGCCAATCGGCGTGCCGACCGAAACCGCCAGCACAGTAAGAATGAGACTGCCAATAATCGGATTGAGGAGCCCGCCGCTAGCGCCAGGCGGCGGCGTCATCTGCGTGAACACCGCCAGCGAAAGCCCGCTGAGACCGTGCCACAGCAGCGTGAATAGGATCATAACCAACCAACCTAAACCGAAGACCGTTGCGGAAAGCGACAACGCCATCGCAATAGCGTTGGTCCGACGGCGGGCGCTATACCGAGCAGTCATTTATCCAATCCGAAGCTTCGATACGCATCAACAAGTAACGGGCCATCGCGAGCACGATGAAAGTGATGACGAACAGGATCAATCCGAGCGCGATCAACGAGGATGTGTAGAGATCTCCAACCGCCTCGGTAAATTCATTGGCGATGGTGGCGGAGATGGTTGTGCCCGGCGCAAGCAGGGAGGCTTTAATTCGATGTGCATTGCCGATGACGAAGGTTACCGCCATCGTCTCGCCTAATGCGCGGCCGAGGCCGAGCATCACGCCACCGATAACTCCGACTCTGGCATAAGGCAGCACCACGTAGCGCACCACCTCCCAGGTGGTGCAGCCCACCCCGTAGGCTGCTTCCTTGAGCACCGGGGGGACCGCCTCGAACACGTCGCGCGAGATCGCCGTCACGAACGGCAACACCATGATGGTGAGGATCAGTCCCGCAGTCAGAATGCCGATGCCGTAGGGCGGCCCAGAGAAAAGAGGCGCAATACCCGGCACGTTGCCGAGCGTGTTGATTAAGAACGGCTGCAGCGTCCCCTGCAGGACGGGGGCGAAGACGAAAAGTCCCCAAATTCCGTAGATGATGCTGGGGATGCCTGCGAGTAGCTCGATGGCGATTCCGATCGGTCGTCGCAGCCATTGCGGGCACAATTCGGTGAGGAAGTACGCGATCATCAATCCGACGGGGACCGCGATCAGCATGGCAATAAACGAGGTGACGAGCGTCCCGTAGATCGGCGCTAGCGCGCCGAACTTCTCCGTGACCGGATTCCACTGTTCCGCCGTCAGGAATCCGAACCCGAAAGCCCGGAGCGCTGGCAGCGATCCCTGGATCAGCGAAACAATAACGGCGCTCAAGAGCAACAGCACGCCTATCGCCGCGGCTCGCGTCAGATGGCGGAACGCCGCATCGCCGAGGCGGAGCCGGTCAAGCACTCGGGCGCGCGTCATTGCCTCGGCCGACACGACCGCCGGTCCCTGCTGCAGCGCGACGTCAACCACGGATCGCCTCCGGTCGGTAGTATCCACCAGTACGCTCCGTCGAGTACATCCGGGAGCGCTTACTCAAACGACTAACCGGGCACAGCTCAAGTCCGTGCAGCAGGCCGGTGGATAAAGAGGCAAAGGCGGTCCCGCAACGGCGGCAGCGTCTAGCCAATTTTGTAACGAGCTATTGCGCCATTGCGCCGGTTCGGAGCGGTTTGCCACTTGCATCCGTGATTTCTTTGGCCCACATTTTCTCGATCTGATCGACAACTTTTTTCGGCATCGGGACGTAATCGAGCTCCTCGGCCATCTTGTCGCCCTTAGCGTAAGCCCAGGCGAAGAACTTGAGGGCTTCGCTTGCCGCGGCCGGGTCCTGTGGCTGTTTGTAGATCAGAATGAATGTCGCTCCTGCGATCGGCCAAGTTGCTGAGCCGGGCTGATTAGTGAGGATAACATGGAAGCCATCCGACTTTTCCCAATCCGCGTAGGCGGCAGCGGCCTGGAATGAGGGAGCGTCAGGAACAACGGTTTTGCCGTCCTGATTGATCATACTGACCGTCGTCATCCCGTTCTGTTTTGCGTAGGCGTATTCCACATAGCCGATCGAGCCCTTGGTCTGGCTCACGTTGTTGGAAACGCCCTCGTTACCTTTGGCGCCGATGCCCGTAGGCCATTCGACCGACGTATTTGCACCGACGTCGGACTTCCACTTCGCATTCACTTTCGATAGATAGTTTGTCCAAATAAACGTCGTGCCGGAACCGTCGGACCGGTGAACGACGACGATATCCTGTGCGGGAAGCTTGGCGTTCGGATTGAGCTTTTTGATCGACGGATCGTCCCACTTGGTGATCTCGCCAAGAAAGATTTTTGCTAAGGTATCGCCGTCGAGTTTGAGATCGTTAGATTTAATGCCCTCGAGGTTGACTACTGGAACGTCGCCGCCAACCACTGTGGGAAACTGAACCATGTTCCATTTCTTCAATTCACCAGGCGGCAGTGGCATATCGGAGGCGCCAAAAGTCACGGTCTTATTTTGAATTTGCTTGATGCCCCCGCCTGAGCCGATCGATTGGTAATTGAGCCCGCTGCCGGTCTCTTTCTTGTACGCGTCCGCCCATTTGGCGTAGATCGGATAGGGGAATGTGGCGCCGGCGCCGGAGATATCGACTGCCGCGGCAGGAAGTAGCGTCGCGGCCAAGAAGCCGACGACAGCGATGGTTTTCAGCTGGTTCACTGAATGCTCCTGTCAGCGGAATTTTGGGCGCGGGTGATTAGGCCACGCCGCTTTTTGATCCCATTCGGGACTTTTCGTTCTGTCAGACGCCTTTAGGCGACGCGCTACCGTCTCGAACGATCAAAGCAGGACCGCAGCCAATGAATGCTTAGTTTGGGCACGTCACCGTTCTATGAGCCCTGCATGACAGTTATATGACAGTGTAAGAAACTGATATTACACCAATTTATCCGCTGCGGGACTGCTCTCGACCGGAAGGTAAACGGTGAACGTGGCGCCCGCGCCCGGCACGCTCTCAATCGATAGCCTGCCATGATGACGGTTGAGAATATGCTTGACCAGCGCAAGTCCTAACCCGGTACCACCCTGAGCCCGGCTCTCGCGCACATCCACGCGATAAAATCGCTCGGTCAAACGCGGCACGTGTTCAGGCGCGATGCCCGGCCCGTAGTCGCGGACGCCGACCCGCGCTTCCTCACCATCGGGCGAAGTACCCAGCCCGAGCCTGATGTCGACGCGCTTGCCGGCGGCGCCGTATTTGAGCGCGTTTTCAACCAGGTTCTCAAATAAGCGCACCAGTTCGTCGCGGTCACCGGGAACGATTAGCGCGTTTGCCGCCTCGACGTTGACCGTCACGCCGCGGTCTCGCGCCAGTGTTTGCAGACCGTCGGCCACCTGGCGGACGATCGGCACAAGATCGATCGGGGTGTCGGGGCGGCGGTGCGCATTGAGTTCGATCCGCGACAGCGACAAGAGATCGTCGATGAGTCGCGCCATCCGTCGCGCTTGCTCTTGCATGATGGCGAGGAACCGTTGTCGCGCGTTGGCATCGTCACGCGCCGAGCCCTGCAAAGTCTCGATGAAGCCGGAAAGAGCCGCGAGCGGCGTACGCAGCTCGTGGCTGGCGTTGGCGACAAAGTCGGCACGCATCTCTTCGACGCGCCGCAGCGGCGTAAGATCGTGGAACGTCATCAGCACCAGATCGGGTCTGGCGAGTTTCGGCTCGCGCGTGACCGGCTTGACGATCATTTCGAACGAGCGATCGACCGGCACGCGTTCGGAATATTCGACACGCTGTTCTTCGCTGCTGGCGTAGGCGCGGCCGATGGCTTCGATCAACTCGGGCATGCGGAGCGCGAGCGAAACCGGCTCGCCCTGGCGCAGCGCCGGCGCCAGCGAACGGGCCGGTTCGTTGAGCGTGAGCACACGCCCATTCCTGTCGAGGGCGATGACCGGATCCGGCAGGCCGGCGACGACCGCATCGAGCCGCTCACCGGCGCGCTCGGCGACCGCGACTGGCCGCGCCAGCGGCCCGTCTTCCTCGCCGGCGCGTCCCGCGAGCAAAGCAGCCGCCGCGACGATTGCAAAACCGGCAAGCGCAAAACCGGCGGCAAGAGCTCCGAGAAGCGCCAGCCCTGCGAATACGATTGCCGCCGCGATGATCACGAACCTTACGCCGCGCCACCGACTGCTGCGGGGCGTGAGGCGAACTTCGTTCAAGCTCATGGAGGACTCTTGGGACAAGCCCTGCAAACAGACAAGCCCTTCGGACCGGTCTAGGCCTACCCAGTGCGACCACCGGTTTGGGCCATGTCGGATTTTTCCCGCACGAGCGAAGTTACGGGGCTTATCGGCGCCGCGGTCGGAAGCGCCAGTCGCCGCGCAACGCGACCATGCCAAAATTCGCGCGTTCCGAGGATCAGCAACGAGAGCGCGAAGGGAACGATATAATAGAGAAGACGAAACAGCAGCAGGCCGGCCAGCAGATCCTCTTTGTCGAATTGCCAAAGGGCAACCATCATCGTGGCATCGAACACGCCGAGACCTCCCGGGGCGTGGCTTGCGAAGCCAAGAAGCGTCGCGGTCACAAAAATCATGGCAACGGGAATGAATCCGAGATGCGGCTCGTCGGGCACCAGCATGTACATGGCGAGCGCGCAGAACGACAGATCGAGAATGCCGATCAAGATCTGCACCAGCGTGAGCGGCCCGCCAGGAAGCGCCACCTTCCAGCCTTCGCGGCCGATCACGCGTGGCTTCACCCAGACCCAGGCGATATAGGCCGCAAGGAGGGCGAGAATGACAAGCGCCAGAACGCGATTAAGCCAGATCGGAAGTTGGTCAATGTCGGTCGCCTGCTGTGGCGCTCCAAGAACGCCGAGGCCGAGCATGGCGGCGTTGCCAAGCCAGAAGGTGAGTCCCGGCGACGAAGCAGATTTTGGTGACTTCGATTACGCTCAGTCCCCAGGCAGAATAAATCCGGTAGCGAACCGCGCCGCCGGAAAAGACACTGGCGCCGACATTGTGGCCGATCGCGTAGCTGGTGAAGCTGCCCAAGGCGGCGATGCGGTACGGTACTTCGAAGCGGCCGATCGTGCGCAGCGCGAACAGGTCGTAGAAAGTAAGCGTTAGATAACCGGCGGCGACAAACAGACCGGCGATGCCAAGGGTCCGCCAATCGGTCGAACTCGAGCGCATCGATGAGTGCGTCGACGTCGAGGTCGCGCAGAATGTGATAGAGCACCACCACGGCGATGATGATGATGGTGAGGCTGAGCGCCACACCTAACCGGCTGAAACCGACTTTCTCATTGAAGAAGTGGGCGCAGGCGCGCAATCCCTTCAGCATCATGCGCTCCAGACCGGCTGTTCGTGCATCGGTCGACCGTCTCGTCATGCCCGCCCGGTGCAGACCGGCCCCCATTAGCAGACGTAGCGGCATGGCGCGAGTGTGGCAGGACTGCCCGGCCAAAGCGCGCCCTTTGGCCACAGCGCGAGGCGGCATGCGATCCCTGAAAAAGAGGCTCCAGTGCTGCGGATTAGACCTACCAACTGGCAGGAAGCTTGTTGAGGCCGCGCAAGACAAACGTCGGGTCGCCAATCGGGATGATCGGCTTCATCTAGCCGTAGATCGGGCAAGCGGCGCAACAATGTCCCAATCGCAATCTCGCCTTCGATGCGGGCTAGCTGGGCGCAGTGCATTAGTGGATTCCCCGGCCGAACGATAGCGGGCGCACGTCGCGTCGGGTGATGTCGAGCCGATCAGGGTCCGGGTAGACGGCAGGGTCGCGATTGGCTGCGCCGCGGACCACGAGACCGCGCAAGTGGCCATGGTCGGGCGGATCGAGTTGCAGCATCCAGTGGCTCATGCTGCGAGAGACCGGCTCCTCGAGAATCTGCCGCCCGGATCGCCTGGTCATTCGGCCGATGAAGTCCTTGCCGAAGCGCTTGTCGCGCAAGATCTCTGTGACGTCAGCATTGCGGCTTGCGACACGGAAACCGAGCGGCGTGGGTGCATCGGCTCGGTTACGCGCAAACGATGATAAAAGGGATACGGATCCGCGATAAATTCGGGTGTCCACGGTTGAAATAGCGGTGTCCCTTTGGAGGTCTGATTTCGATCATTCAGGGAATCGAGCATGGCGGCGAACATTCAAGGCGAGTGTACGGGCCTCACGGTGCCTTTGCATCCAACACGAGCAGCCGTCACGAACAATAGTACTGTGCGTTTTAAAACGAATACAGGTCGTGGTTTACGCATCCGTTTCTTCTTAGAGGCACAACGTGGTGCCGCCGTAATGAGTAAACACAGCTCAGCCCCAAGAAGGCGGCCGCTGCTAGGATCGCACCCACGGTAAGAACGGCGCTTTGAGTCGTACTCCAGAGAAATGATCTCGACAGCACAGCGAAGAGGCCGCTTGCCGCAGGCGTTCGCCGGCGTTCAGCCTTTCGGCTCGGGCGCGGACATCCATGTTCGCCAAAGCCAGCGGCTAAGGACGACCGCCGCAAGCATCCCGACGAACTGTGCGGCAATGAAGGCCGCCACACCAGTAGGAGCGATTCCAGCAAAGGTGTCAGATAGTGAGCGTGCTATCGTCACGGCCGGATTAGCGAAGGAAGTGGAGGCGGTGAACCAGTAGGCTGAGGTGATGTATAGGCCAACCGCGTAAGGAACGGCCGCAGGTGTGCGGGCTACACAGCCGAGGATCGTGAGCACAAGTCCAAAGGTCGCGATAAATTCCGCAAACCACTGACCTACACCGGTTCGCGCATGTACGGAGACCTGCCAGACCGGCAATTCGAACATCAAGTGCGCCGCCCACACGCCGATCAAGCCGCCGATGATCTGCGCGACGATGTACGCCCCCGTATCAGGCCAGGTCAGTTCGCGGCGCAGCGCAAAGGCAATGCTGACGGCCGGATTGAAATGGGCACCCGAGAGCGCGCCGAACGCCAGGATCAGGACAGTCAGGATCGCACCGGTCGGAAGGGTGTTGCACAGAAGCGCAAGCGCTCCGTTTCCGCCTGAAAGGCTTTGCGCCATGATTCCCGACCCGACGACCGCCGCGAGCAGAAATGCGGTTCCCAGCGACTCTGCGACAAGACGCTGTGGAAGAGAAACGGATTTCTCCTTCATTCGGCTTCCCGCGGAGGATCGCGCGCTCTGTCCGTGTTCTTGCCGATGGCATCCAACTGCTTTTGTAATGTGAGCGCGTCGAGAGATTTCATCGGCAGACTGACAAAAATGTTAATACGGTTGGTGAGCATGCGCATCGTGTCGGCGAATGCGAACCGCATTTCCGCCTCGGTGCCAATCTTGGCGGCCGGATCGGGCATGCCCCAATGGGCTGTCATCGGTTGTCCCGGCCAAACTGGACAGGTTTCGGCGGCGGCATCGTCGCAGAGCGTGAAGGCAAAATCGAGCTTCGGCGCGTTCGGGCCGGTGAACTCGGTCCAGCTTTTCGAGCGAACGTTACTGACGTCGTAGTGCAGCCGCCCCAATAGATCGACGGCAAAGGGATGCACGCGGCCCCTGGGCTGGCTTCCAGCTGAGAATGCGCGAAATCGCCCCTGTCCGGCGCGATTGAGAACCGCCTCCGCCATGATCGAACGCGCCGAATTGCCAGTGCAGATAAATAGCACGTTGAAAACCTTTTTGGCGACCGCCTCATCCATGTTCGCGTCCTCGCGGAGTTCGTCGGTGGCGATCGGTAAATTTATGAAACACGATTCCCACCACTATCGACCACCAACCCGCCATCTTCTTTCCTGAACTCGCCGCGCTGAGGCATCGGCAGCAAATCAAGCACGGTCTCCGAAGGTCGGCACAGCTTGACGCCGACTGGAGACACCACGATCGGCCGGTTAATGAGGATTGGATGCTCCATCATAGCATTCAGAAGTTGATTGTCGGTGACGGCCGGATCATCCAGCCCGAGGTCGTGGTACGGCGTCCCCTTTACGCGGACCACATCACGAACAGATACGCCCATACGACCAATCAGCGCTTGCAGCATGGCACGGCTCGGCGGGCATTTCAGATATTCGATCACATGGGGCTCGATACCGGCGTTTCGGATAAGGCCGAGCGTGTTACGCGACGTACCGCATTCGGGATTGTGATAGATAATAACGTCGATCATTTCCCGCGCCTCGTTACATTGTCGGAGAAAGCCGACATCAGCTTTTGGCCGATCGATGCTGGTCAAAGCTGTGTTTCGCGAACCCCACGGCCATCGTGAGGATGGCGCCTGCCGCGAGGCCCGCGAGCTCCTTGCAGCAGCCATTGCGTGACGGGGTCGGCGTCATGCTGCACTTCGCCGCTCGCGTTGACCACGGTGGCGGCCAGCGTTTGCAGGAAATAGCCGCTGAATGCGCCACCCACGGCTCCGGCGATAGTGTGCCCAATCACTCCGAAAGAGTGTTCCTTCGCGGCAGCCGAGATTGCATGCGCGCCGATAATTCCCGCGATGATCTCGATGACGAGATTGGTGATGGTCCAGGTCATCGCGCCACCTTGCCTTTGCGTTTCTTTTTTTGCTGCGAAACCGGAACGCAGCCGCATTCCGCTTCGTCCGCCTGACCCGGCAGGCCGCACAGTTCGGGGCGGCCGTCGCAACAATCAGTGACGAGGAAGGCGATGAGGGCGCGCGTGCCTGGTGGGTCGGCGCGATAGGTAATCGTCCGGCCTTCACGGGTGCCGTTCACCAGACCGGCGCGGACCAGAATGGCAACGTGAGTGGAAAGCGTGTTGTGCGGACACCCTACGGCCTCGGCGAGAGCGCCGGCCGAAAGTCCATCAGGCTCCTTCCGCACCAGCAAACGGAATATCGATAACCGGGTCGGCTGCCCCAACGCCGCCAGCGCCGCCAGCGCGTGCGGCGCTTCCATAGGACTTTCGCCAAAATCTGGGCCTACGTGGCCCGCTATGGGCAATGAGTGCACGCTCATCAGATCCTCAAAATCTGCGCTTGATCCAACCTATCGTCGGATTGTCACAATTTCATTACATAATTCTGGAAGTCTCGACATATCGACGTTTAGCAGCTCCGTGGAGAGGGATCAACATGCGTCTGGCAGCGATGCAGAGGCTCCGCGTGGTCGGTCTGGCCGCCGTGGGAGTGACGGCCGCATTGGTAGCTCAGGCCGCGCTCGCGCTGGACCAAAGCTTACCCACCTATCGCCCCGTCGACGGCCTTTCGGGTCATATCAAGTCGGTAGGGTCCGACACGCTCGGACACGAGATGACGCTATGGGCCAAAGCATTCGAGAACCTCTACCCCGACGTGAAAATAGAAATCGAGGCGACAGGCTCCGCGACGGCGCCAGCAGCGCTTCTTGACGGCAAGTCGCAGTTTGGCCCCATGTCCAGACCCATGACGGCGGAGGAAATCGCGGCCTTTGAACAGAAATATGGCTACCAGGTTTCTCGCTTTCGCGTGGCGGTTGATGCTTTGGCAGTTTACGTCAACAAGGACAATCCAATCCGTTGCCTGACGCTTCCGCAACTCAGCGGAATTTTCTCGTCAGAACGCATGGCTCCAGGTAGCGCCAACATCAAGACGTGGGGAGACTTGGGCATGACTGGTGAATGGGCGAAGCGGCCGATCACGCTCTACAGCCGCAATACTCTTTCGGGAACTTACGAGTATTTTCGGGAAACCGCTCTTTACGGCGGAACTTACAAAACAGACGTCAAACAGGAGCCTGGTTCAGAAGCCGTCGTGAAAGGCGTCGCCGGCGACAAATTCGCCGTTGGCTATTCCGGCATCGGCTACAAGACAGATGGCGTACGCGCCGTGCCGCTTGCTTCCTACTACGGCGCCACCTGCTACGAAGCCTCGGCCGAGGCGACCCTTTCCGGCAATTATCCGATCGCCCGATACCTTTATATGTACCTCAACAAGAAACCGGATCAGCCCATCGACCCGTTGCGCGCCGAGTTTATCAAATTCATCCTTTCCAAGGATGGCCAGGAACAAACGGAAAAAGGCGGCTTCTACCCGATCGCCAATGAAATCCGTGAGCATGAACTGACCAAGTTAGGAATTTTGACCGGGCCGTAGTCCTTTGGTGGCCTTGGTCGTTACTTGGTGTGCCTGGTACGGCTGCCTCTTTTCTTGATCGGAGCGCAGCCACCACCGCTTCTTCTGCGAATGGCATCTTGAAGATCGCACAGCTCCGGATGACCACTGCAACAATCGTTCACCAAAAACTCGATCAGCGTTCGCATGGCATCAACGTCAGCGCGATAAACGATTGAGCGTCCATCTCGTGCGCCCCGAACCAATCCCGAGCGCGCCATGATGCTGAGATGGGACGATAACGTATTATGCGGGCAGCCGATTTTTTCCGCGATGGCGCCGGCAGGCAGGCCATCAGGCTCACCGGAAATTAGCAGACGAAAAATTTCAAGCCGCGTCGGTTGACCCAACGCCGCGAGCGCAGCAAGAGCGTGCGGAGCCTCCATCCTGTCGCCCCTTTGCGCCGGGCCAACATGACCCACCACAGCTAACGTGGCTTTCTTCATAAGATCGAAGCTCCAATGTTGTTTGGCATAACGCGCCCAAACAGATGGGTGACAAGCGCCAAGATGTGGCCTACGATATGTCCGGAAATCCCGACAGGTCGCTACTCATCAACATGAGATCTCATGTCGAGATGAACGCTTAGTGACAAGTCTTAACCGAGACGCCGGGAGGTCGGGAATCATGTCCCTGTTCCCAGCGGCTCTTTGGTTACCGGCGTTTCTAACGAACGCCAAGCTGGGAGGAAAGCATGGGAACGCACTGCGATAGGCTTGTGGATTCGGGCCGGCGGAAATTCCTGACCGGCGCCAGCGTAGTGGCCGTCAGCGCCGCCGCTTCGACAGTCGTGGGACCGCATGCAAAGGCCGAACCTGCCGCGGCGCGCGTCACCTATCCGTCGAACCGGCTTGGCAATGTGCGTGACTTGAAGATCAATGAGCCGTTGACCGTCGCCTATCCCGACGCCGATGCACCGGGTGTCCTCATCAAGCTCGGCACGCGCGTTCCATCGGGCGTTGGCTCGGACGGCGATATCGTTGGCTTCTCCACCGTCTGCCCGCACAAGGGATTCCCGCTCGCTTACAACAAGAGCGACCGCACGCTGAATTGTCCAGGTCACTACTCGCGTTTCGATGTCGAGGCTGGCGGCCAGCAAACCTGGGGCCATGCGACTCAGAACCTCCCGCAGTATGTCCTGCGTATTGACGATAACGGCGATATCTACGCCGAGGGCCTCGATGAACTTCTGTATGGCCGACTGTCCAACGTTTTGTGAGGGAGGCAACAATGGCTTTCAAACGTCATATCGACCGGCTTCCGATCGTCCCGAAGGATGCGAAGGAGTTCAACGTCACCTGCCACTATTGCATCGTCGGTTGCGGCTACAAGGCTTACACTTGGCCAATCAACAAACAGGGCGGTGCCGCGCCCGACCAGAACAAATTCGGCGTCGATCTCGGCAGACAGCAGGCAGCCGAAACCGCCGCCTGGTATGCGCCGGCGATGTACAACATCGTTCAGCAGAACGGCGAGGATGTTCACATCGTCATCAAGCCCGACCACAACTGCGTGGTGAATTCCGGCCTCGGGTCGGTGCGCGGCGCCCGGATGGCGGAAATGAGCTACTCGCGCGCGCGCAATACCCAACTTCAACGCCTCACGGACCCGATGGTGTGGCGCTACGGGCAAATGCAGCCGACGAGTTGGGATGACGCACTCGATCTGGTTGCGCGCGTCACCGTCGGCGTCATCAATGACATGGGCGAGGATGGGCTGTTCGTCTCGGCCTACGATCACGGCGGTGCCGGCGGCGGCTATGAGAACACCTGGGGTACCGGCAAAGCTTTATTTCGGTGCCATGAAGGTGAAGAACATTCGCATCCATAATCGACCGGCCTACAATTCGGAAGTGCACGCCACCCGCGATATGGGCGTAGGCGAACTCAACAACTGCTACGAGGACGCCGAACTCGCCGACACCATCGTCGCGGTCGGCACGAACGCGCTGGAGACGCAGACCAATTATTTCCTCAACCATTGGGTGCCGAACTTGCGCGGCACCTCGATGGAAAAAAAGAAGGCTGAATTCGGCTCGGAGCCGGTCGAGCAAGTTCGCATCGTCATCGTCGATCCACGCCGCACCGTCACCGTGAACGCCTGCGAGGTGGAAGCGGGCAAGGATCGCGTCATGCACCTTGCGATCAATTCCGGCACCGATCTCGCGCTGTTCAACGCCTGGCTCACCTACATCGCGGACAAGGGCTGGACCGACAAGGCGTTCATCGCGGCTTCGACCAAAGATTTGGACAAGGCACTTGCCGCTAACAAGACGAGCCTTGAGGAAGCGGCGCGGATCACCGGCCTGAGTGTCGATCAGATTCGCCAATCCGCTGAATGGATCGCGCAGCCGAAGGCGGGCGGCGCCCGTCGACGGACCATGTTCGCGTACGAGAAGGGCCTGATCTGGGGCAACGACAATTACCGCACCAATGGCGCGCTAGTGAACGTGGCGCTCGCCACCGGCAATATCGGCCGACCCGGCGGCGGCTGCGTGCGCATGGGCGGTCATCAGGAGGGGTATTCGCGACCCTCTGATGCGCATGTCGGTCGGCCCGCGGCATATGTCGACCAGCTTCTTATTAGCGGAAAGGGCGGTGTGCACCACATCTGGGGCTGCGATCACTACAAGACGACGCTCAACGCCTTCAAGTTCAAGCAGGCTTACAAGAAGCGCACTGATCTTGTGAAAGACGCCATGCTCACGGTGCCCTACGGGGATCGCGACGCGATGGTGAACGCCATTATCGGCGCAATCAAGCAGGGAGGTCTCTTTGCGGTCGATGTCGACATCGTGCCGACGAAGATCGGAGAAGCCTGCCACGTGTGGCTGCCGGCGGCGACCTCCGGCGAAGCTAACCTCACATCGATGAACGGCGAGCGGCGCATGCGGCTCACCGAGCGCTACATGGACCCGCCGGGACAGGCCATGGTCGATTGCCTGATCGCCGCGCGCATCGCCAACAACATGGAGCGCGTGCTGCGCGAGCAGGGCAAGGCCAAGTACGCGGACCAGTTCAAGGGCTTCGACTGGAAGACGGAAGAAGACGCTTTCATGGACGGCTATCACAACCACGAGAAGGGCGGCGAGTTCGTCACCTACGATCGCCTGCGCGCGATGGGAACGAACGGCTTCCAGGAGCCTGCGGTCGATTATCAGCCTGGTCCCGCAGGACAGGGCAGTCGCGGAACGCTGCCGAACCGACCGAAGGCGGCAAGATCGTCGGCACCAAGCGCCTCTATGCCGACGGCAAGTTTTCGACGAAGGACGGCAAAGCCACCTTCATGGAGACCAAATGGCGTGGCCTGCAGGCGCCCGGCAAGGAAGCCGAGAAGGCTAAGTGGCCATACCTTGTCAATAACGGCCGCACGAACATCGTCTGGCAGAACGCCTATCTCGACCAGGACAACGAGTTCGTGATGGATCGAATGCCTTATCCGCTTATCCAGATGAACCCGCAAGACATGGCCGACATCAAAGTGAACGCTGGCGATCTCGTTGAAGTGTACAACGACAATGGATCGACCCAGGCGATGGTCTATCCGACGACGACCGCGCGACGAAAAGAGACGTTCATGCTGTTCGCCAATCCGAATGGCGTGCAAGGCAATGTGGTTTCGCCCGGAGTCAACGAACTTATCATCCCTAACTACAAGCAGACCTGGGCTGCGATCCGCAAGCTATCCGATGCTCCGCAAAACGCGCGGCAGTTGAGCTTTAAGTCATTGGAATATGCGGTCGGATAGTTGATTCCGAGCGTCGCTGCGCCGTGCGAGATGGTGTCGTTAGGTGACGCTGCGCTCTGCGCCGGGAGCGCGGCGTACGCCCTCAGGCAGCTGCGCCCACAGCGCGACCATAAGAAACACGTTGATCAGCGCGAGTGCGGCCAGCAAGACCAGCGTCCAAGAAGCGCCGCCGTATTGGAATGCTATGCCCCCCGATGAAGGGGGAAACCGCCATCGCGATCATGAGTGGAAGAGCCAATCGTCCCATCAAGACTGGGAATCGCTCTGGGCCGAACAGCGCTAATGGCACCGTGCCGCGGGCGATCGAACCGATGCCGTTGCCGGCTCCGTACAATGCAATCGTTATGGCCACCAGCGGAAAGCCCGCGAGCAACATCGCGGCCGCGACCGCGACCAGAACGACCGAGGCGACCATCGTCCAGATGGAGCTATAGCGCCGGCCGGCGAGCATTTCTACCAGCCGTGCTCCGACCTGAGAGGGACCGACGATCATGCCTATGCCTACGGACATGGATAGGTCGAGCCCTCGGGCTTGCAACAAGGGCAGCAGAAGCGTGCCCATCATTGAAAGGATCGCAGAACCAATCGTGATGATGGCTGCCAGGATAACGAAAATCCTGACCTCATGGGGCTCAAGTCGGATCTTCAGCGCGTTGCGTGGTCGCGCTCGCGGCCGAGGCTCGCGGCAAGCACAGCGAGGTGGATCGGAAGCGCAATCGCTATTTGGATGGCAGCGTAGGAAATGCACGCGCCGCGCCATCCGAAGTGATCGACCAGAAATGCGCTAAGCGGCCAGCACACCGTACTCGCGAAGCCTCCGAACAACGTAATGCTGGTGATGACATTGCGAGATTGCGATCCGTAAATGCTTCCGACTGTGGAGAATGCTGCATCATACAGACCAGTCCCCATACCTGCCCCAATCACTATCCAGGCTGCAAGATAGGCGGCGACATTCGGAGCCATACCGAGCCCGAAAAGCCCGGCAGCAAGCAGCACTGCGCTTGCCGCGAGCACGGGTTTTCCGCCCCGATGGCCGATGAGGCGTCCGACGCGCGGGGAGATGAGTCCCGCGATAAGTAGACCCAGCGATACGCCGCCGACAATGAGATCGTAAGACCAACTGGTGTCGCGCGCGATGAACGGCGCAAGCACACCGAGCAGATAGAAGGTCGATCCCCATGCAAGGATTTGCGTGATGCCCAGCGCCGCCACCACGACGGTCTTTCGCGGCAGCGCTGCCTCTGCGGTCGCCTGCACGGCTGTCACCGAGCAGATGCCTCCCGCAAGCTTGCTTGAACCGTGATGAGAGCAAATCGCAGCTGATCGCGCCCAGCGAGATCCGTCGTTAGTTGACGCCGCGTTCCGTAGCGGAAGCGACTGCCTCCGGTGCGACCGGCGGCGCACAACACGCTCTTGGTGTGAGCAACACGCGCAACACGTTCGCCTGATGCCATCGCCATAATCCGATGGATTCGCCGGTCGTGTGGAATGTCTCCCAGGAAATCCCGGATGGATCGTCAATCCAGGACTTTTCAGATTTGGCATAGCAGCACGACGTCGCGCCTTGCTCGATGACCGTAGCCTCCGGCCTTGCGTAGACGGGCATATACCTCTTGCAGCTCGGTCTTGGTCCTCCACCTGGATGCCGAGATGGTCGAGGCCGGGCTGGCGACCGCGCGTCGAGATCGCGAAATTCACGCGCGGGTCATCGAGCATCCATTTGGCGTAGTCGAGTTTCACGACAGCCGGCTCCGCATCGAACAGCGCCGAGTAAAAGCCGATCGACTGGTCCAGGTTTTCGACGGCGACGTGAACGTGCATGCGCTTCATGGCAGATGCTCCTTAGACGATCGGCAAGGGCTGGATAGCCGATCTGGCCCATCATGGTTTCGAAATATCGCGCGCACCTTGCTGCGGAAAACTAAGGCCCTTCACGACCGCCGCCGATCGAAGCAGCGGCAACACGCGAATATCATCGCGTGACAGTTTACCGTTGATCGCCGAGGGCGTTTCGATCAGCCGGTCGAGTTCTTCAAGATCGGGCATCAGCTCCTTGATGTAATGACGCGTGTTGGCGCGAAGCTCGACAAAATCGCCGTACGCCTTGCGCTTACGCAGCGTTATAGTGATCGCGCGCGGCGACCGTTGCGAACTCGGGCAGACCGAGCAGCGGATAACGCGGCATCGTCAGCGGCCCGGTTTTGGCGACCACTTTGTCGGCCCAGGCAGCGATTTCGCGGCGTTCAGGTCCGGTCAAGATGGACTCGCCGATGCTGTCGACGTGGGAGACCATATCCATGCTTTCCAGCATCGCTTGGCCGCAGTCCTTGACGAAAATCGGGAATAACGCGCCTGCCAACGAGACCGATCATCGTGTCGAAGTCGTCATCGAGAACCACTGTCTCCTGTAAATGCAGTCGTTTGAGCGCCGCCATCATCCGGACACGGAAGCAGAGCGAGCAATGTTCGAACATATAGAGCCTCATGAAACAGGCTCTTTCTTACGCGGTGTCCTGGAAACTGCGCGTTTCGCACTCCCGCACGATGTCGGCGCGCCGGCACAGCAGTTTTCGGCCAAATAAGAGAGCAGGCCGTTCATCGCCTCGTAACGCGCCGCATAGATCATCGAGCGGCCTTCACGCCGCACGGTCACGAGGCCCGCCTGCCGCAGGCGGTCGAAGTGAAAAGTGAGCGTATTGGGTGCGAGCTTCAATGCGTTGGCGATCTCCGCCGGCCGGCATGCCTGCCGGCCCAGCCTGCACCAGCAGCCGAAACACATCGAGGCGGTTGTCCTGAGCAAGCGCGGCCAAAGCCGCGACGGCTTCCGTCTTTTCCATATTTCAACGAATATAGAACCGATGCCGTCGAGTCAAGAGATATTTCTAGAAATGCTGAAATGACGCGATTGGCAGGATACTGACCTGACATGGGTTTCTTGGACCAAGCTTTGTGAGAGGATGAACCTGGAAAGGGGCTGGAGTATGCCGAAGAAGAGGTTCAGCGCGGAGCAGATCGTGGTGCTGCTTCGTCAGATCGAACTGTTGATGTCGCAGGCAGGCAGCGCCAATTGCGCGCCAGGAAGCCGGAATTTCGCAGCAGAGTTACTCGCCCGATGTCATACAACTGTAATCGCTAGGCGTCAGCTTGAAAAAGCCAGAGCGTAGGAAAACGCATGCCGGACACGAACATCGACTTTAGCCTCTTGGTTAAGGCGGGCAGCGCGGAACGCTACTTCAAAGCGGGTGATATCATTTTCCGAGAAGGCGATCCGGCGGCAGAACTCCTCGTTGTTAAAAGCGGAACGGTCGAAATCCGCATTGGTAACCGCTTGCTCGATACATTGGGCGAGCGCAGCATCTTCGGCGAGATGGCGCTGATCGATCATGGCCCCCGGAGCGCAACCGCGGTGGCAGTGACAGACACGACACTCATTCCGCTTGGCGATAAGGGATTTGGTCTTTTAGTCGCCTACGCCCCAAACTTCGCGCTGAGTGTGCTGCGGGTTTTGGCGAGGCACCTACGCACGACTAATGCCATAGTCCACTAAGCGCGAAGCGGCGGAGCGGCGGAGCGGCCCGCCTTGCCACCTTCGCTCGCGCGTTGGTTTATCGCCCCTTTGAGACAAAACAGGCATTCAACTGGCGGCGCTTCACTTTGGCTTACGTTGCGGACGATAGCATCCAAACGTTGTTCAAGCTTCGGGACAGACTGCGTTCAATGCGGCGATAAGCTGATTGCGCCCGACAGGACCGAGTATCGGGATGGGCGGCTCATCCTACATCTTTGGTGCTGCCCGAAAAGCGACTGCTCCTTCGGGGTCATTTCGCCTGCGCACACCGAGTTCGATTGAAGATATCACGAGAAGAATGGAAGAACTCGTGCAACGAAGCCAAAGCTTCTCCATTTACCGTTGGTCGCACAGGGAAGTTTGGGAGCGAGCTTCGTCGCCGCGGGGATGGTCAGGGACCGTGGCAAAGGGGCGCGACCAATCCGGGTGTTTCACTTGCGCCAGAAGTCCTTGAAGCGAGTCGGCGACAGCTGGGCGTAGGCTCTTTTACGAATAGTCGTAAAGCAAAATGGACTGGACTGTTGCCGCCGACCACAGCCCTCAGCATATTTTGCCGCCTCATCGATGCGGGTACGTGATGGCAGCGGCCCTGTGGCCAAGATGCGCAAAAATTTCCGAAGCGGCTGACTGGTGTAGGCAAATCCGACCCCAGTTACGGAGAAATCCGCATCAGACAATGCAAAAACCATTAGGGTCGACCCACGGCTTGGGACCGGAATTTCGGGCGTAAGGCTGCGCAGGACGCGGTTACCGATCAGGCTCAAGCCCGTCGGAATTGCTACATATTGTTTTCCGCCGGCCATGTAAGTCATTGGAAATCCGCCGGGCTGACTATTGAGCGGCAGCTCCCAAACAATCTTTCCGTTAGCGACGTCGAATGCGACAATGCGACGGTTGGTGTCGCCGCCGAAGACGACGCCTCCCGCTGTGGCCAATAGCGAACTTGACCAATAGGGGCGCCGCTGCTGCGTCCACTGCGTCTCTTTCTTCTCAAGATTGACGGCTTCGACGCGACCGATGTCGCCGTTGTTGCCTGGGGCGTGACGAAACACCATGCGGCCGCGGCCGTAGTCCTCGCCCGGGAGGGGCTGTTGCTCGACCGCCTTATAGTCCATGCACAGGTTGTTCAACGGCACGAACAGGGTCTTTGTCGCCGGATTGTAAGCGGTCGCCATCCACAATTTGCCGCCGTAGAACGACGGACAAACAAATTTGGTTTCTTCCAGCGCTTTGGGAATCAAGCTTTCGTTGATCGCGACTTGCCCGGTTTCCGGATCGACGTGTTTGTAAACGGTCTGGTGGGTGGTTTCGCGCGCCCAGAGAAACTCGCCGGTGTGCCGGTCGAGAGCCTAGATGATTCCGGGCTTGCCAATCGCCAACAGCGCTTGCCGCGGATGATTGTCGACGTCGATATCGACCAGTACCTGCTCGAAGACGTGATCGAGGTTCCAATTATCGCGCGGCAAGAACTGGTGGTACCAGACGATCTTCCCGGAATCCGCATCGAGCGCCAGCGTTGAATCGGTGTATAAGACTGGCGGTCCCGCGCACCAGCTCGGTATGCGGAATGGGGCCTCCGGTGCCCCAGTACAATAGGTTCAGCGCCGGATCGTAGCTCCCCGAGGTCCATACCGAACCGCCGTTTCTCTGCTCGGCCGCCAATCCGTGCCAGCTCTCGTCACCCGGTGAGCCAGGTTGGGCGATTGTTTTCGTCCGCCAGACTTCCGTTCCGGTGTTCGCATCGAGCGCGACGATAAAGCACCCGCTGCTCGTCCCAGGATTGGTACAGCCGGAAATACCGGCGACCACCTTGCCGTTGGCGGCTATTGGTCCGCCGGTGAATGTGTAGCCTTGGCGATAGTCGGCGACGGCCGCGTCCCAAATGACCTTGCCGGTTCGTGCTTCGAGCGCCAGGATATGTGCGTCCGCGGATGCCAGCAGAACTCTGTCGGCATAAAGCGCGATGGTGCCGCGTGCCCGATCAAGAAGATCGTTGTGATAGCCTCCTTCGATCTTCGGAAGCTCGCGCCGATACTCCCAAAGCAAATCGCCGGTTCGTCCGTCCAGAGCTTGGACCACATTCTTCGGATTCGCCAAAAAAACGACGCCGTCATGCGCGAGCGGCGCCTCTTCCTGATATCCGGGCTCCATATTCCATGCCCACGCGAGCTTCAGGCGGCTGACATTCTGGGCGGTAATTTGATCGAGCGCGCTATAGCCCCAAGCGCGATAGTCGCCGCGGCGCGTCAGCCAATCGTCCTGCGCCGGCTTCGCGAGCATCTCATCCGTGACCGGCTTGAGCCGCTGCAGGAGGTTTTCGCCTGCGACGGCGGTCACGCGCTCACCCAACAACACCAACGCACCAACACCAAATGTGAAAAGCAGGACCGAACGCAGTGCGGCGCCCGAAACCACCCGCATATGGGGTCTGATCGGCCGCATGTTCATCTCCTCGGCAATCGCCGAGCAGACTAGGTAGGTGCGATGACAGCGAGATGAACAAAAGGTTGGTGCTGTAATTTGCAGGAACCATGATACCTGTAATCCGAAGCAGCGGCGTATCTATTCGATCATCTACTCCGCACTCCGGTCAGCCCCCGATAACCGTTGTCCATTTCTCGATGATCTATAGCGGGCTCAGTGGGCCTCGCCATTCGGTCTCCGATGTCAGGGTGGATCGGGACTCAAACCGGCATTGCCAGCTTGGGAATCGCCGCTTCGGCGCTCAGGAATTATGAGCGTACGGCGGGACGTCCTCCAGAGTTTTCGGGCGATTTTGATCGGTTGGATGCCAGCCTTCTCCCACCATCCCGCTTCAGCGCCCGAGCGATGGACTCCACGGTGGTGCCCACGACAGAGCGGTACGACGAACTCATCGCTGACTTTGCGTCCGAGCGCACGCGGCTGGGCAAAGCGAATATGATGCGGATCGGACGGGAGGCGGGCACAGATCAGACAGGGCTGCGTTGTTGAGATGGGCTTTGTTGCGGTAGCGCCGTGGTTCACCGATAACGAGTTGGCTCTTATTGCGTGGGCCGTGGCTCGTCGCGCTCGTAGGCTGACAGTTCTTGCCGGCTGCCGACAGGGAATCGGCGCCTTCTTTCCTGTGGTTTGCGGCGATCCAAGGTATCGAGTGCAAACAGGATCTGGCTGGCTTGGCGCCAAAGGGCTGCTTCGTATCGGCTGAGGCGGTCGAGTGCACAGTTGGGTAGATTGGCGAGACGCAAAAAGCAACGTGCGAGGTCGGCGGCGGGATCGACAGACTTTGGTCCGGAATTCGGCACGGCTGCTGTATCGTTTGCGGCGCCGAGCGATGCCGGATCGCGGTCAAAACTGACCAAGTCAGCCCGCCCGAACATCGCATAAACATCAACTTCTCGAGAGTCCGGGTGCAGTTGGCGGGCCTGTCTGAGCCCACTCAGATGCTCAGCTTGGATTTCGAACAAGCCGGTTTCCATAGTCGTGGCGCGGCGCAGCCGCCAGAGCAGACTGGCTAACCGCAGCACCAGTTCCCGCTCCACTGCTGATTGCGCATCATAGTCGGCAATAATGGCTGCTTCGAACGTTTTGTAATCTTCTGCGTCCTCCAGCGCCCCGATCGACTGTCTCGGCCGTGAGCCCATGGCGGACCGCGTTGCAGCGGGAACGTTGCTTTGCCTTCTTGCGTAATCGGACCGGTGCTTTTGCGCGCATTGCGACGGTTGGCCTCGATCTGCCTGAAGGAAGTCATTGAGGATCCGCCGCGATAATTGGCTTCGTTTTGCTATTCGGGCCTCGTCTGCTGATCATCCGGTCACGCTTGGCGTTATTCTGAGCGTTGCCGATGTCGGCTGGGGAGGTCGCGATACCGACTGGCGGCAGTGGATGCGTCTCCAGCCAAAGCGCGCGAGCGGCCATGTTTGGAACGACGCCAGCATTTTTCCACCAAGCGGCTTCATCGCCGCAGCGGTGAACCTCGCGATGATGTCCTCGACATAACGGCACGGTGAACTCATCGCTCACCTTGCGGCCGAGTGCGCCGTGTTGGGCGAAGCGCAGATGATGCGGATCCGATGGCCGTCGGCCGCAAATAAGACACGCCTGTTTGGCGACAAACTTGACGTGGTCCTTGTCACGAAAGCGGCGCGGTTCCGGGTGGGCCAAGCGGCTCTTGTCGACGTTGTTGGAAGCCGATCGCTCGCCAGGTTCTGCGAGCATAGCCCGAACTCGCCTGAGATTTGGATGCGACAGGCGGCAACGGCGCATCGATAATGTCTGCATTGGCGGTGCCTCCGAGGATTATCAGCCCGGCCTGGAACGCGTCCTCGATCTTGCGCGCATCGGCGGCCGTCAGGGTGTTCTTGGCGCCCAGAATCCGGTGCGCCCAGATTGCAGCATCTTCAGCTGAGGCAATGTCCTTGAGTTCGGCCAATAGTTGCTCGCGCAGCACCGCCGATGCCTCGGGTCCGAGAATTGGTTTCTTGGGGCTCGCAGCGGCTCTTACGCGATTATGGGCTGAAGGCTCCCGGCCGCCGTTCAGCCGACTATTTGTATTGGCTGGTGGCGTGACGATTCCAATATTCTGGACCGTCGGCGGCTTAAGATCGGGAGCGTCGAGGTCGTCTTCCCCGGCGATGCCGACTAGGGTGAATAGGGCATAGCGCCGAGCATAGGTTAGCGCCGCGCCCATCTTATGGGGCGCCGCGGTCTCGCTCACGGGGCAGACTGGCCAGTCGGACGAAACCCATTCCCCGGAGGAATGGGCGAGCATTGTGGTCAGGCGAATAAGCCCAGCCTCTTGGTCGATGGACGTGGTTTGCACGGTGGCAATCTCATGCTGGCCTAAGGTCTTGCGCACGATGTCGAGACCGCTCGACAGCGGGGCATAGCGGAACGACCGTTCGGCCGCGCCGGGGCGATCCGGCCGCATCGTCGCCGTCAGTGATTTCTCCGGGTTGGTGAGTTCGCTCTGCGCCTTGGAGAGCGCCGCCGCAATCGCACCAATCGTTTCACTGGACCGATGCATGACTGACCTCCGGCTCGAGAAGGTCGAAGCTCACGGCGCCGGATTTCGAGCGCTTGGCCCGCACCCCATGGCCGATCGCTTCCTTGGCGTCTTCCGGCATCAATCCTTTGAGTTCGGCTTTAGCCTTCTCATGATCGAGGAAGGCCGAGCGGGTGGTGCGAAACACGCCCGCAAACTCTGCCCAGGAATTGGACGCGCTCATATCAACAATCCGGACGGCCTCGATCCGCGGTCGCGGCGGCTCGACACCGAAGAGGCGAGGGGGCTCGCCGCTCTCGACGCACCGCCAGAATTTCTTCTCGGCGGTCAGAAGGAGGTGCTGATAGAGCGGGTCGGCCGAGATGCTGATCTCGACCCATTTGCCGCCGCCGGTGATGATGGAGAGCACCGAGAGCTTGGCGTTAGTGACCCACATGTTGTGCTGCAGCTGGGCCATATGCTTTTCGGCCGCCCCCTCTTCGGAGAACGACCACGGCAGCATGAATTTTGCCTCGAACACCGCCCCGGTGGCCTCGACCATGCCGTCGAGCGTTGCGGCCATCCAGCGCACGACCGGATGCTGCACACGGCTTTGGACCCCGGTGAGGACCTGGCCCGTATTGCGTTCGTACCAAAGCCGATTGAGGGGCTCGGTCACCAGGCCGAGCTGGACGATGAGGTTGCCAGAAAGGTCCTCCGGCTCGATCTCGCCGCGTTTCTCCCGCCATAGGCGGAGCAGGGCGGCCTCGTCATCGTCCATGATCATCGCGCGCGTCCGAGCCGCCGATGAAATGGCGACGGTCCAAATTCGCATTTAACCGCAGAGCAGTCGACATGGAGATCTCCCGTGTTTCTGGCATAAACCATCATCTGATGTCGCATTAAATGCCTTATGTGATGCATTATCAATCAACTTTGGGGGCATTGTCAAGTGAGGTTAGAATCGGCTGGTAGAATCGAAGGGACGCCCTGGATGCTGGAACCAGCGCAAGTTCGGGCTGCACGGGCTCTCCTCGGCTGGCGTCAAGAGGATTTCATCAAAGGCTTCCGGTGTAGGGACGGCCACAATCCAGCGCGTTGAAAGAAAGCGATAGTCCTGTGACCGGCTATGTTTCGACACTAGTGCGAATTCGAAGCAGCATTCGAAGATGCCGGAGTTCTGTTCATCGATGACGACGATATCGCTGGCATAGGCCTCCGGTTCGGCTAAGAAGAAAAGAAGACGATGACAGCACAGGAACATGCGGGACTTGGGTTCACGCACAGCCGATGCGAATCGTTGCCGCGGCGCATTACGAAACGAACCCATTTCGCTTAGCCCGAAGACCGCTGCAACCGTAGACCACCGTTGACCGGACCTCGCGCGAGCTCAACGTGCAACTCGGCGCCGTCTTGCTGCACAAATGTCTCGGTATGGAGAAGTTGGCTCCGCCAAACATTGACGATTTAATTCTTTGCGTTTATGTGCGTTATGCGCCGGAGACGGTGCATCTCAAGCGTGAAAATTTTGGTTCTGAACCCGACACCAACTGGTGTCGCGCCTTTTTACTTTGGGAGGCACTATGCCGACTTTCGAAAACTGCACGAAGCCGCTGTTTCTAATAGAGCCGGGCCGCTCGGGATTTTGCGGCCGTATTCGGGATCTCCACGACGCACCAAACAATCCGACGCAGCCGTTCGAGGAAGCCATCCTCCTGGGGTGCAGTCATGCCTAACAACAAGTGGAAACGCCCCAACGCGCTAAAGCACGGAATCTACGCTTCTCCCGCGGTTATTGCTGGAGAAGATCCGCGAGAATTCGAAGAAGTGCATGCTGCCTTGATCGAGGAATGGATGCCCGATGGGGCCCTCGAGGAGGAAGCTGTTTTCAGCATCGCAAAAGCCATTTGGAGCAAGCGTCGAGGACAGCAATTCCTTGAAGTCCAATTGTTGACAAACGCTCTTGACGTTAAACACCCCTCATTTGATGAAGCGTTAGGTCTCCGCGGCCTTGCCGCCGTCATGGAGCAGCAGCCAGAAACTGCCTTTGATGAGTATGCAAATCGAAGTCTTCGCCCCGATAAAGTCAAGCATTTGCAAAAAAAATTCCCGCGCTTAAATTTTAAATCCAGTTCAGAATGGGCAAAGGCGGTTGTAAACGAAATCAATTCAGTACTGCTGCCGGCCATCACATTCAGCGTGCGCGAACCGCCCGAGGAGTGGCATAAGGTGCCAGATGAATTGCGTCGACGGATGGACAATATGCTGTCGATCCGCCGCGCCATTGCATCGGACCCTCTCTTTGAAAAAGAACTCGCGCTGGACGAGCGCCTCGACGCGAGGATTGACCGATTATTCAAACGTCTAATGCACATAAAGTCGATGAAACAGATTTTGCGCCAAACATGCACAGAGCGAGAAGACAATCAGCCACTAAAATTGGTCGCGAAGAGAACTACGAAGTGAACGCGAAATTGTCGGCCTTTTCCGTAATAAAAAGGCCGAGTTCTATATTCTGGGCACCTTCGTTTCGAAAGATCGCCGGCGCCGCAAGGGAGTGGGTGTTTTGAGTGGTTGATAGTTTGCTCTGAAACACGCAATAGTTGTAGATTTTGCGAAATGAAACCAAAATTTTCGCGCAAATACAATAACTTACGTTCGAGCTTACGTGCGAACCAGTCAATGGCCACCGGATGCGGGGCTACAGGAAGCGGCAACAGACGTAAGGCTAAAATTCAGCTGTCCGCCGAAGGGCGTCCGATTTCGCAAAATCGCGATGGTTGCTTGAAACCAACGCGCTTCGCCGCCGCGGGCATACCCTGCCGCCTTGGTGGACCTTCGGCCGCGTCGGTATCCTGCTTTTCCGAGAGCTAGCCCCCGAAACAAGGCGCGATGTTCTTCCGGCATATCATGGGAACCTCGTCCATCTTGTGCCACGCCGCCACGTTTGCTGTTGACGAAACGCGCCGCCCCCGCTTGGTTCCTCCCGAACTTGAAAGAGGAACTCATCGATGCCCAGAAATAATCCGCCCTTTCGCGCCGACGTGGTCGGCAGCCTGTTGCGTACTGCCGTACTGAAGGAAGCCCGTGCGAAACGGGAAAAGCGCGAGATCAGCGACGCTCAACTCAAGGAGGTCGAAGACCGCGAAATTGAGAAGATCGTCAGAAAGCAGGAGGAGGTCGGACTGAAGGTCACCACCGACGGCGAGTTCCGCCGCTCCTGGTGGCACTTTGATTTCTTCGGCATGCTCGACGGCGTGGAAATCTACGAGGTGGATCACGGCCTCCCATTCCAGGGCGTGCACACCCGGCACAGCAGGCCCCGGATCAACGGCAAGCTCGGCTTTTCCAGTCACCCGATGCTGGAACATTTTAAGTTCCTCAAGGCGCACACGCGCGTTACGCCGAAAATGTGCATCCCGAGCCCGGCGATCTTGCATTTCCGCCTGGAGTCGGACGCCCTCATCACGAAAGAATATCCCAACCGCGACGCCATCTTCGGCGATCTTGCAAAAACGTATCGCCAGGCCATCCGCGCGTTCTACGACGCGGGCTGTCGCTATCTGCAGTTCGACGACACCGCGTGGGCCTATTTGTGTTCGCAGGTCGAGTTGAAAAGAGCGCGCGAGCGCGGGCTCAAGGCCGATCGTTTGGCGCACGACTACGCCCAGATGATCAATCAAGCGCTCGAAAACAGGCCCGCCGACATGGTGATAACGACGCACATTTGCCGCGGCAATTTCCGTTCAACCTGGATTTCGGAGGGCGGCTATGAACCCGTCGCCGAAATTTTACTCGATCAGTTGAATTACGATGGCTACTTCCTCGAATACGACACCTCGCGCGCCGGCGGTTTCGAGCCGTTGCGCTTCTTGCCCAAGGGCAACAAGATCGTCGTGCTCGGCCTTATCACCACCAAGTCCGGCAAGTTGGAAAAGAAGGACGACGTCAAGCGTCGTATCGACGAGGCGAGCAAATTTGCCGCGCTCAATCAGCTTTGCCTGTCGCCGCAATGCGGATTTGCCTCGACGGAAGAAGGCAATCAACTCGCCGAGGACGAGCAATGGGCGAAGTTGCGGATGGTTGTCGAACTCGCCGACGAAGTTTGGCGGTGACATGAAGCAACCAAGCATCTGGCCCGCTTAGGAATTAAGCCCTCTGCAGATGCCGACGGTAAAGCGGTGAGCCGAGCGCCGATCACAAAGCCGGTTCCAGTCAGTAATAATTTTGCACGCGGCCTGCGGAAGTTGTGGGAAAGGGGCACCAGATGTTATCGACCGAATACACAGCGCCTGACGCAAACCGGCTGTATATTGGCGAAGGTGGTACCATCAACGGAGAGATTTCGGTGCCCGACACCTTGGTGGTGTGCGCGTACTCGCCGAAATTTCCCGAAAGGTGTTCAAAAAGCTCGACGTAAAATGTCTGCTGATCCTGCGCTCGACCGGCCGCGTCGACGGAAATATCAGCTACTGCTTACTGCAAATCAAGCAAGGCGCCAGCATCGCGGGGGTCTTTCGTGGACCGATTATCGGCCGGAGCAGAGGCCGCCGAAAGTCGATCTTTATCCAAAGGATCACAAGCCGCAGAAGCCGGAAGGCCGCGGTTCCAAGTCAGCCGGCTTGTCACCTCTGGAGACTTGGGCTACGCCTCCCACCAGACAATAAGCCCGCTCCTGCCGAAGCCGATCGACAGCCTTGTGCGCGGTCACGGCCGGTAAGCGCCGTGATGGCCGACCACCGGTTTTTGCGTTTGCGCCCCGGTCAGGCCGCTTTTCGCGTGATCGATGTGCGTCCGCCGAGCCGCTTATGTACGTGCACCATGAGCCCCATGGCGAACAGCGGCGTCGCCAGATTGACGACCGGGATCGAGACGAAGGCCGCGATCAAAAGCCCGGCGAGATAGACGCTCCCGGCATTGCGTTTGCGCATTACCGCGACCTCGCCGGGCGGCCGAAAGCGGAGGGCCGCCAGATCAAAATATACCCGTCCCAGCAACCACGCCGTCGCGAGAAAGAAAACGACCGCGCCAAAGCCCACGAATATCAAGAGCGCCGCCGCGCAAACGTAAACCAGAACCGCGAGCAAAGCCGTCCTGCCGCCCTCAACAAGCGCACGCCATAGCGGCAGCGCGACCCCAGGCGGATCGGCTGGATAGTATTCGCGCTCGACCTCTTCCGCGATCTGGTCGGCGAAGAAGCTTGCCACAAAGGCGGTTACCGCCGGCATCAGAAACACGCTGCCGACGACGATGCCAAGTCCGGCCGCGACCGAGAGACCCCAGGCAATCGCCGTCGCCGGCACGTGCGCCTGCGGGCCGAGGCCGTTCTCGACGGCGGTATTTCCGGCGCCAATGAGCCAGGTGATCAACCGATCGAAAGCGACGGCGGCCACAATGATAAGCGCGAGCGCAAGTCCGATCGATTTCCACAGCACGGCGCGCATCGCTGGCGAAAGCATTTGACTGAGCGCTTTGCCCGCATCGTCGAGCATGGATCCCCTCCGCAGGAAGGGCAGAGGTAAGGGGGCGACGACGCGAGCACAAGGGGCCGTCAAACGGCCATTACGCCGGCATCATCGTCCAACGCGTCAGGAATCCGGGGCGAGCGCAATCGACTCGGCCCCGATCGGCGCGGGATCGACCATTGCAGTGACTTATAGTCGAAGCCTTTGGCGATGTGGCTTGACGACGTTGAAATAGGGCGAGATATCGAAATCACGCAGGCAATAAAGCGAGGAATGGCGGATCTCCGAAATCTGCTCCATCGCTTGCCGGCTGCGGGCCAGCGCGATTTTGGGCAGGATCGGATACTGCATGCGGGTCGCTGTCTTCCGTCGCGCAACCGGGGATCGGCCCGACATACAGCGCCGAATGCGACCAAGTCGATTTGAGTCAGATACTGATGACACCGGCAATGTTTTTATTGCCTTCGACCAGAAACACGTCGCCGCGTTCGAGCAATGACGCAGTGCATCCGGATAGCTCGGCGTGAACGGCTCGTGCCGTGCACCGGCTTCTGTAGATAACGGGCGATGAGCGGCCCCATTCCATCGAGCACTGCGCTCATGCAGGCCTCCCAACACTGCGCGGTTCCCGCGTTTTATTGATCTTCATTTACGCGAAGGCAGTTGCGATTTGGTTCACACGACCGGCCGCTTTGCTGGCGCGGTCTCAACCGTGCCGTTTGCACGGCGTGGGGCATTGGGGCAATCTGCGAAGAGTTATAAGAAT
The DNA here is from genome assembly GCA_963847785.1 of uncultured Alphaproteobacteria bacterium. Taxonomy (GTDB): domain Bacteria; phylum Pseudomonadota; class Alphaproteobacteria; order Rhizobiales; family Xanthobacteraceae; genus BOG-931. The sequence continues at coordinate 63,974 of CAWKBE010000026.1, read as the reverse complement.
TTGGATACCATGCCGCGACTGAGCCGCCGCTCCTTCCTTGCCGCCTCGGGCGCGCTGGCAGCGCGCTCCGCGTTGGGGGCCGGCACCGCGGGTTCCAGTGCCACCGATGTCGTAGTCGTCGGGTCGGGAGCGGCCGGGATAGCCGCCACGCGCCGGATCGCCGCCGCCGGCCGAAAGTTCGTGCTGATCGAGGCGGCCGACCGTATCGGCGGCCGCTGCGTCACCGACACGCGCACGTTCGACGTTCCGTACGACCTGGGCGCCCACTGGATACACGCGCCCGATCTCAATCCGGTAACCAAGTTGACGGCGCCGCGCGGGCTCGAAGTCTACCCGGCACCGGCGAGCCAGAAGGTACGGATCGGCCGGCGTTACGCCCGCGAAGGCGAACTCGAGGATTTTCTGGCCTTACAGGTCCGCGCCACCCGCGGCATCGCCGACGCTGCGCGCAGGGGCGACGTTGCATGTGCGCAGGCGCTGCCGAACGACCTCGGCGAGTGGCGGCCGGCCGTCGAATTCGTGCTTGGCCCATTCGGTTGCGGCAAGGAATTGACGCAAGTGTCTGCCGTCGATTTCGCGAAATCCGCCGAGCACAACACCGATGCGTTCTGCCGCCAGGGATTGGGCACGCTCATCGCATCCTTTGCCGGGACGATTCCCGTCAAGCTGTCGACACCCGCGACCGCGATCGACTTGCGCCGGGATGTCATAGTGGACACACCGAAGGGCGCTATCACCGCGCGCGCTGTCATTGTCACCGTCTCGACCAACGTGATCACGTCAGGAGCGATCAAATTCATTCCCGAGCTTCCCAAGCGGCAGATCGACGCCTTCGCCAAACTCTCGCTCGGCAGTTATGACCACATCGCGCTGGAGCTCGGTGGCAATCCGCTCGGCTTCGAAAGCGATGACCTCGTTTTCGAGAAATCGGCCGACTCCCACACCGCCGCGATCCTCGCCAACGTTTCCGGGACACAACTCTGCATGATCGAGGTCGCCGGTTCATTCGGCCGCGACCTCGCCGAGCACGGCGAGGCGGCGATGGTGAATTTTGCTGCCGATTGGCTGGCCGGCCTCTACGGAAACGAAGTGAAGAAGGCGATCAAGCGTTCACAGGCCACCCGCTGGAACCGCGAATCCTTGGCGCTCGGCGCATTCTCGGCTGCCGCCCCCGGCGGGCAAGGCGCGCGTCGCGTCCTCATGGAGCCGTTGCAGAACGCGCTCTGGTTCGCCGGCGAAGCGGTTCACGAGACCCTGTGGGGAACGGTCGGCGGCGCCTGGGAATCGGGCGAGCGCGCCGCGGACGCGGTGCTTCATCGTCTCGGGCCGGTTAAGGAGCCGCCGCCGGTGGCCGCCGCGCCAACGACGCGCAAGTCGCAACGCGTCCGCGTCGAGCCGCCAAGGCAATAACAAAGCAATAGAGAATTCGTCCGGCCTGGTCATCGGGCGCGCGACCGCAACTGAAGTTACGCCCGCAACACGCCCCCGGTCCGCTTGCCGACCTCGGCGACGATTTTTGTCGCCAGCGCCTCGATCTCCTGATCGGTCATGGTCCGCTCGCGCGGCTGGATGGTGACGGCGATCGCGATCGATTTTTTGCCCGGCTCGACGCCGCGGCCCTCGTAGACGTCGAACACCGTCACGTCGGTGATCAGTTTGTTGTCGGCCGACTGCGCCGCACGCACGAGGTCTGCGGCCTTTGCCCCACGATCGACCACGAAAGCAAAGTCGCGATCGACGGGTTGCAATGGCGAAAGCTCAAGCGCGGGCTTGGCGCGGGTTGCTCGCGTCTTCGGCTCCGGAATGCGATCGAGAATAACTTCGAAGACGACAAGCGGCCCTTCGGCCGCAAGCACCTCGAGCGCGCTCGGATGCAGTTCGCCGAAATGGCCGAACACGTTCTTTGGGCCGAGCTGGATAGTTCCGGAACGGCCGGGATGGAACCAAGCCGGACCGCCGGGAACGACCTGCAGCGATTGAACGGGCGCTCCCGCTGCCGCAAGAACGGCCAGCGCATCGCCTTTGGCATCGAATGTGTCCACTTCGCCGTCCCGCTTAGACCAATGGCGGCCGATGCCGGAGGGTTTGGCGAGCGCGCGCCGGACACCGGCGGCCGCGGTAAGCTGGTCCTGCGGCTGATCACCACGAAACACCTGGCCCACTTCAAACAGACCGACGTCGGGGAAACCGCGATCCGCGTTCTTCTGCGCCCCAGCGACAATGCCCGGAATGAGGCTCGGTCGCATGTCGGAAAGATCGGCGGCGATCGGATTGGCGAGCGCCAGCTCCGGCTTGCCGCCGCCGAAGAGTTCCGCCGGCGCTTTGGCGATAAAAGACCACGTCACCGCCTCGACCAGATTGCGCGCCGCGAGCGCACGCTTGGCTTTGCGAGTGCGCAGCTGAATTGACGTCAGCACCGGTTTGCGCGGCGCGTCGCCACGATCAAACGGCGTCGGCGGCACCCGATCAACGCCAATGATGCGCACCACCTCTTCGACCACATCGGCTTTGGTGCGAACGTCGGCGCGCCATGACGGCACCGTGACCTTAATCCGCTCGCCCTGGTCGGCGACGAAAAAGCCGAGATGCTCGAGTACGCGCCGCATTTCCGGCGGCGCCACCGCGAGCCCGGCGAGGCGCTTGACCTCGGACAGCGGAAGATCGACGACGGTTGCAGGTACATCAGTGCTTCCGGCGGCAATCGGCGCCGACGGCGTACCGCCGCAGAGGTCAAGCACCATTTTGGTTGCGAGTTCGAGCCCGGGCAGCATGAAGGCCGGATCGACGCCGCGCTCAAACCGATAGCGGGCGTCGGAGTTGATGCCGAGCCGGCGGCCGGTCCGCGCGATGTTGATCTCGTTCCACAGCGCCAACTCGATGAGCACGTCCGTCGTCGTTTCGGAACAGCCGGTTTTTTCACCGCCCATGATTCCGCACAGCGATTCCACGCCGTCCTCGTCGGCGATGACACAGGTCGTTTCGTCGAGCGGATAGGTCTTGCCGTCGAGCGCGAGCAGCATCTCGCCTCCACGCGCACTTCGCACGGTGAGATTGCCGTGCACTTTGGCGGCATCGAACACATGCAACGGCCGGCCGCGGTCGTAGGTGATGAAATTGGTGATATCGACAAGCGCATTGATCGGACGCAGTCCGATCGCGGTAAGCCGCTTCTGCAGCCACTCCGGCGAAGGGCCATTCTTCACCCCGCGCACCAGGCGCAGCGCGAAAGCTGGGCAGAGTTCGGGCGACTCAATCTTCACCGCGACCGGGCAAGGAAACTCCCCCTTGATCGCCTTGATCCCCGGGTCCTTGAATTTTCCCATGTCGGCGGCCGCGAGATCGCGCGCGATGCCATGCACGCCGGTGCAATCGGCGCGGTTCGGCGTGAGATTGATCTCGATCATCGGATCGTCGAGCCCCGCCCATTGCGCATAGCCGACGCCCACCGGCGCGTCGTCGGGCAGATCGATGATGCCTTCGTGGTCGTCGGAGATTTGCAGCTCGAATTCGGAGACCAGCATGCCGCGGCTCTCGACGTCGCGAATCTTGCCGACACCGAGCGTAACGTTCTTGCCGGGAATGAAGGCGCCCGGCGGCGCGAACACGCCTTTCATGCCGGCGCGCGCGTTCGGAGCGCCGCAGACCACCTGTATTGGATCGCCGGCACCGGTATCGACCATGCACACCCGCAGACGGTCGGCGTTGGGGTGTTGCTTCGCCTCGGTCACGCGCGCGATCACAAACGGCGCGAACGCCTTGGCTTTGTCTTCGATACGCTCGACCTCGAGCCCGATCATGGTGAGCTTGTCGGCGATCTCGCCAAGCGAGTGATCGGTGTCGAGGTGCTCCTTGAGCCAGCCGAGGGTGAATCTCATCATGACGCACAGCCGAATTTTTCAGGTGATCCCTGGGACTCCCCTTTCACGAGCTTAGTCCCCCGGCCAGCGTCGGGAGGTCGAGCGGACGGAATCCGTAGTGCGACAGCCAGCGAACGTCGGCCTCGAAGAAGGCGCGCAGATCCGGCATGCCGTATTTGAGCATCGCGATGCGGTCGATGCCCATGCCCCAGGCAAATCCCTGAAACTCGTCCGGATCGAGTCCGCAATTCCTCATCACATTGGGATGCACCATGCCGCAGCCGAGAATCTCCATCCAGTCGTCGCCTTCGCCGAAGCGGATCTCGCCCTTGTCGCGCCGGCACTGGATGTCGACTTCGAGCGACGGTTCGGTGAACGGAAAGAAAGAGGGGCGAAATCGCATCTTGACCTGATCGACCTCGAAAAACGCCTTGCAGAACTCCTGGAGAATCCATTTCAAATGGCCGAGATGCGAGCCCCGATCGATCACCAGCCCCTCGACCTGGTGGAACATCGGCGTATGCGTCTGGTCGCTGTCGCTCCGATAGGTGCGGCCGGGAATGATGACCCGGATCGGCGGCTTCTGCGTCAGCATCGTGCGGACCTGCACCGGCGAGGTGTGGGTGCGCAGCAATAGCCGCGAGCCGTCGGGCTTCGGATTGAAGAAGAACGTGTCGTGCATGTCGCGGGCCGGATGGTTTTCCGGAAAGTTGAGCTTGGAGAAATTGTAGTCCTCGGTCTCGATATCCGGCCCCTCGGCGACGGCGAAGCCCATATCGGCGAAGATCGCCGTCAATTCGTCGACCACCTGGGTGATTGCGTGCACGCGGCCGATCTCGGCCGGCGCCTCGCCCACCGGCAGCGTTACGTCGATGCTTTCGGTGTTGAGGCGAACTTCGAGCGCCGAGCTTTTGAACGCGTCCCGGCGCGCCGCAAGCGCCGTGTTGACTCGATCTTTGAGGCCGTTGATCAGCGCGCCCCGACTCTTTCGCTCTTCCGGCGACAGCGCGCCCAGCGTCTTTAGGAGCGCCGTGACAGAGCCGTTCTTGCCGAGCGTCGCAACACGCACGGCTTCGAGCGCAGCTTCGTCGCCAGCGGCAGCGACCTCCGCGAGAATCTGTTGTTCGAGTTGCACGGTGTCGGTCATGTTTGTCATTCGGGCATAAGCGACAGGTCGGTATCGGACGGCTTACCGCCGGCTTGCGTCAGCATGCAATGGACCTGACCGCGATGATGGGTCTGGTGATTGAACATGTGCGTGACCAACAGCCAGCGCGGCAAGGTCACATCGCGCTTCATCGCGCCAGAATAGTAAGTGTAAGCGGCGGCGAGCCAGGCGTCGTCTACGGCATCGGCCCAATCGAGAATTGTTCGGTCGAAGGCGGCACGCGCCGCCTTCAGGCCCTCCCAATCGCGATAACGCGAGACCGATTCCGCAATCCCGCCTTCCGGCTTCGGCGTGCCGGTGAAGCAACTCATCCACACACGATCACCCCACAGCAGGTGGCTGAGCGTGTCGTGGATCGATCCAAAAAAGGCACCGCGCTCGCGGCGCCGTTCCTCCGCGGGCATCGCGTCGGCGACGCCGTACAGATTCTCATTCTGCCAGTGATTGTAGCGTGCCATGCGCTGCACATACACGCGATCAATCATGACGCGATCGAGCTTGGCGCGATCGAGCTTGGCGCCATCGAACTTGGGCGCGATCGATCATGGCCCGCTTACACGGCCAGCGCCGACTTCGCTTGGCCGACGATCGCCTCGAACACCGCCGGTTCGCGGATCGCAAGGTCCGAAAGCACCTTGCGATCGATCACGATGCCGGCCTTGCTCAGGCCGGCGACGAAGCGGCTGTAGTTGAGGCCGAAGGGACGGACCGCCGCGTTGAGGCGCTGGATCCACAGCGCGCGGAACGTGCGCTTCCGCCGCTTGCGGTCGCGAAAGGCGTATTGGTTGGCCTTCTCCACCGCCTGCTTGGCGACGCGGATCGTGTTCTTGCGCCGGCCATAATAACCCTTGGCGGCCTTGAGGACTTTCTTGTGCTTGGCATGAGCGGCGACGCCGCGTTTGACGCGTGCCATAGCTGATCTCCTTCAGAATTGCGAAACGTGAAAGCGACGGGAGCCGCAAGCGGCCGCGCGTCAACCGTTCGGCAAAAAGTATTTCTTGATGTTGTCGCCGTCGGTCTTGAACAGCACATTGGTGCCGCGAAGCTGACGGATTTGCTTCTTCGAGCGCTTGATCATACCGTGGCGCTTGCCCGACTGCGCGTAGAGGACCTTGCCTCCAGCAGTCACCTTGAAGCGCTTTTTGGCGCCCGATTTGGTCTTGATCTTGGGCATTTTGGCTCTCCTTGGCCGCGAGCGGGAACGCTCGGCTGGCCGATAATGCTCGTCAACGAGCGTCGTGTGCTTGGAGCACGTCGCCGCCGCCACGGCAGCCCTTGTCAGCCGGGCGGCGGGAGGGCGCGGTTATGGCAGAGGAGGCCAAAAATGGCAAATATCTCTTCCGGTCGCCCAAAGCTTCCGCGACCTGACCACTTCCGCCGACCTGATGCTTCGGAAGGGCTAAGGAAGTTCGGAAATCAGCTTGGCGATTTCAGGCTCGGTCCAAGCCCGTATGGTGCGCGTGCGCACATTCCCCTCGGCACCGGCCATCATCGCCATCTTGGCCATGCTGTCGCCGTCCTTGGCATCAGCGATCACCAAAATGTCGAATTCGCCAGTGGTGAGAAATACATGCTTGATCTCGATCCCAAGCTTCTTGGCGCGCTCGCGCGCCGCTTGAATGCGTTTGGGCGTATCCTTGAGCGTACGGACGCCCTGGTCCGTCCAGCTCAGCATTCCAACGAATGTCGGCATAGCTGTTTCCTCTCCCTGAATCCCCATTGCTGGGGCACGCAATCGGGAAGCTAACGCCGCCATTACTGTGTATTTGTGTCAGCGCGGCGCCAGCACCATCACCACCTGGCGGCCTTCGAACCGCGGCTCCTGCTCGATCTTGGCGATCTTTGCGGTGTCGCCCTTGACACGGTCGAGCAGCTTATAGCCGAGCTCCTGGTGAGCCATCTCGCGGCCACGAAATCGCAGCGTCACTTTGACCTTGTCGCCTTCCTCAAAAAATCGTTGGATCGATCGCATTTTCACTTCGTAGTCGTGATCGTCGATCATCGGCCGCAGCTTGATCTCCTTGATCTCGACGACCTTCTGCTTCTTGCGAGCCTCAGCGGCTTTCTTCTGCGCCTGATATTTGTATTTGCCGAAATCGAGGATTTTGCAGACTGGCGGCACCGAGTTTGGCGCGATCTCGACGAGATCGAGCCCGGCCTCTTGCGCCATGGCCAAGGCGGCGTTGATTTCTGTGACGCCCTTGTTGGCACCATCCTTGTCGATGAGTTGGACCTCGCGAACGCGGATCTCCTCGTTGATGCGTGGACCCTCCTTGGCGGCGGGCTGCGGCGTTCTGATTGGGCGGCGAATGGTTCTTCTCTCCCACTGTCGTTGCAACGAGCCTATCGCATCCATACGCGGACTACGACGGACATGCATCCGCAATGCTAATCGGCGAACCCTCAAGATCGGGAGTTTTCGCGTGTAAGTCAACGAGAATGCGGCACGATCCCTTGCGCCGGAGCGTCATTTGCGGCGAAACAGGCGTCGATACCGCCGTAATGCGACTTCGAAATTCGCGTCGACCGAGCTGTGCGCATGAACGATAACAGCCTGAATTTCTTGGAAATTGGAGCGGGACGCGAGCGCCGCAATATAGCGGTACGCGAGCATCGCGGCGCGGCCCCCGGCCTCTTTTGGCTGTCCGGCTACAAGTCCGACATGAAGGGCACCAAGGCGGCGGCGCTTGCGCAGTGGGCAGAGGAAACCAGCCGTGCCTGCGTTCGTTTCGACTATTCTGGCCACGGTGAATCCGGCGGCACCTTCACCGACGGCACTATCGGCCGCTGGCTCGAAGACGCTCTCGCCGTGTTCGACGCCCGTTGCCGCGGTCCGCAGATTTTGATCGGGTCGTCGATGGGGGGCTGGCTGGCGCTGCTCATGGTGCGCGCGTTGCGGCAGCGCCGACAGATCGCACCGGCGTCGATCGCCGGCTTGGTCCTGATAGCGCCGGCGGTCGATTTCACCGAGGAACTGATGTGGAAGCGCTTCACTCCGGCGATCAAGCGCGAGCTTGAAGAACGGGGTGTCTGGACACGTCCGTCCGAATATTCGCCGGAGCCTTATCCGGTCACGCGGCAATTGATTGAAGAGGGGCGCGATCACCTCCTGCTCGGCGGAATGATCGAAACCGGGTGCCCGGTACGCATCCTGCAGGGAGTCGAGGATCCCGATGTGCCGTGGCGACACGCGGTGGAACTCGTCTCGCGACTGGCCAGCGACGACGTCGTGCTTACCCTGGTCAAGGATGGCGACCACCGCCTGTCACGGCCGGAAGACATCGAACGGATGATCCGAGCCGTGGCCGAGTTCTAACCAGCTTCTTTCTGTTGCTCAGGCGTCTCAAATGCTACGCCGAGCCTGTCGCTGGTTCGCCAGACAACGCGGCAGGGCCGGCGGGTGCGGCCATGCTCGAAGGTGAGATCGAAGGTCTCGGACACGCCGAAAGTATTCGCCAGCTGCAAACAAGCGCCGCTGCCGGTGATGTTTTCGACGGTGCAAAAAAATTCCGATGAGCGGCGCGGCACGATAATCTTGGCATTGTGGGACACGCGCGTTCGCTCGAGACCTCTGCGGTCTCTGTCTTTGGCGTGCTCGGCCTCGCGCTTATCAACCACGACACGGCCCGCGCCACGTCCGGGCTGGGGTCGAGCGCCGGCTGATTGGCATAAAGACCTATTTATAACGACCAAGTCTTACCGAATCGTCGGACGACGGCGGCGCAAAGGTTAACGGAGCGGAGCCCTTTCCCGCCCCTGCAAATTACCGACCCGCCTCTTGACGACGCCCCTACTTGCCCTGGCCGTCGATACTCAATGCACCGGCGCCAACGGAAAACACGTAGAGGAAGCTGCCGCCATCACCAGGTTCTTGTGGAAATAGGTCATGTTGATCGCGTCGCCGACCGGCAGATGCATGCCAATGGCGGTGATCAGACAGAAGATCGCGAACACGAGCGCAGCCTAACGCGTCTGATAGCCGACCAGGATTAGCAAACCGCCGATAAGGTGGATGGCCATCACGACCCAAACCGCAATACCAGGAAGCCAAGCGTGGCCGCCGATCCTAAAAGATACTCCGGGTATCGGAGATAGACGTCAGGACAGGAAGCGCTGCACCGCGTCGACTGCTTCGCGCTTCTCGTCGAGAACGAGATGGCCCGCGCCCTTGAAAATCTGGATGTCCGCCTTGGGAATGAAATGCCGCCATAACTCCGCCAACTGCATTCGGCGCGGCCATCATGCTGTAGACGGTGTTGTGATGCTGGTTCACAACTACAGCGTCGAAGCCCAGCTTATCGGCGAGCAGAAGCTCCGCCAGATAACGCTCGTAGAGTGCATGGCCAGGTTTAGGATCATAATATTTGTTCGGGAAATCGACCCACGTCGATCTGTAATCCTTATGATTTTCCGGCAAGTGCACTTACGGCATAAAGTGCATAAGATCAAAGCGAACCGTGCCACTCATCGCGAACCTCCCTGGCCTCGAGCCGATCCCGCTGACGCGAAGAATTGGGTGCGGCGCTTTTGGACATTTTGCAGCGAGAGACCCCGCACAGCAACGCCGTCGACAGCCATTCTGTTTCGCGCCGGTTTACCGCGCAAGCGTCACCGACAAATCGGCATGAGCCGTCAGCGCGATTGGTTGGGTAGGACGTGTTCGAACTCATTCTGTTCGATAGTCGGCACGTCTGATGCGATCGCGCCAATTCTATTGCCGCTCTCTCATTTTTGTTCCAGCCGTTAGGTCAATCCCGATAGAGTCGCCTGTCGGCACGATTATGGGTGCGATACGCCCCCGAGCTGAGGCCCATAATGCGTTGAAAGCGGCGATTGAACGCCGTTGCGAATCCCTCGCATCGTCATCGGATCTCAAAAAAACAATGAGCCGGCGTTAGCCGGCCCACCGTTTCCGCACCGCATCTCGACCGCACCTAAGTGCGGCCGAGAGCTTTGTTCAGGCCTTTACGATTACTCGTAGGTCTTTTTACAAGGCGGATTGTCGCGTCCCGGCGGAACGAACTTGTCGAAAGCTGCCTTGGAGAATCCAAGCCGCTGCTGGACGTTCGGGATGACCTTGACGACCTTGCTGATCAGGTCGCCGTTGTCGGCCTTGACCACTTCGGTGACGAAGTTGGTCCCAATCGCCTGCCGGTTCTCGTCGAGCGTGATCTTGCCATTCGGTGCGTCGAGTACGATCTTGTTCAAGGCTTCGCGGAACTTCTTGTTGCCATCCGAAAGATCGCCCTTGACCTCGTCGAGCGTCTTAAACATGGCGTCGGCCGAATTGTAGTAGTTGATGGCGAGCAGCGACGGGCTGGCGAACGCGTTCTTGAAGTAGCCAGTTTTGGCGTGCGCCTGGTAGGCCTTCACAAACGCCTGCCATTTCGGGTTTGGGTCATTGTCGGCCATGCCGCTCGCGGCAATAGTACCGATCAGCGCATCCTTGGCCTTGCCCTTCGACGACAGCACGGTCTGGTCGACCATAATCGAGCCGCCGAGCAGATGGGCGTGACCGCCGGCCTGCTGGTATTGGTTAAGGAAATTCACGGCGTCGGCGCCGCCGAGGCCGAGATAGATGGCATCGACGTCATCGGGCAGCGACGAAATAACCGACGCAAAGTCCTTGGTGCCAAGCGGCACCCAGAAGCGCTTGGTGATATCGCCGCCGGCCTTGCAGTACTCGACCACCAGTCCCATCACCTGCGTGTAGACAAAGGAATAGTCCTCGCCGACGGTCGCAATCTTCTTATAGTGCTTGACGTTATAGGCGTAGTCGCCGAGGCCCGCTTGCCACTGTGCGCCGTCCAAGTTGGTACGGTAGAAAGTCGGCGACGGAGTGACACCGGCGGACGGATCGCCATAAGTCGTTTCCAGCGCGCCGGAGGCCGCATTCATGACCGTGATCTGCGGCTGCGTCTTCGAATAATCGCGGATCGCGATGCCCTCTGACCCCGACAGCGGGGAGATCAGCATGTCGACCTTGTCTTGTTCGACCAGTTTCTTGGCAGCGCGAATTGCCGAATCCGGACTGGCGTCCGTCGCGCCGACGATGGTTTCGATTTCCCTGCCGGCCGCCTTGCCGCCGTGCGCCTCCACCGCAAGTTCATAGCCGCGCATGCCGTCCTCGCCGAGAACGGTGTAGGTGCCTTCGAGTGTCGCGGTGACACCGACCTTGAGTTTGTCGGCGGAGTTAGCCGACCCGATGCCGACAACCGCGGTCAACGCGACCGCGACCGTTAGTCCAATACCCTTGTGCATGGGGTTCCCTCCTGTGTCCGAGCGCCGTGAGACGGAGCCTGTTTGCCGGTCGAATACGCTTGTGCGTCCTTTCGGGGATACGAGTGCCGCCCCTGCCGCGACCGACGCTAAATCGTAGCAGTGGGCCGGCGGAAGCCACAAGCCGAGCGCGTCCTTCGCCGAGCCTGGCACCGTGTCTGTTAGTCTGATTCTTCTGACAAAGAGCGCGAAAAAGTAGCGTCTCGATCGCTCGCGCAACCACGCGGGCGCCCACTTGTCAAAGGCGCCCAACCGTCGTTTAATCCATCAAAACAATAACCTGCGCGTAGGGAGTGTAACATGAGCACCGCATTAGCGGTCTGTCATGGATCGTTCGGGCGGGTAACTGTGTACCGGCTCGATAAGCCGATGCGCACCCACGCCCACCGCGAAGGTCATTTGACCTTCCAGCTCGGCGGTCCGCCGGCGATCGTGACAATCTCAAACGTTCCCCATCTGGTTGACGAAAGCGCCGGCGTGGCGATCAACCCGTGGCAGCCGCATTCCTTTCAGCCTTGTTCCGAAGATAAGCCCTCGCTTTTTTTGGTGGCGTACATCTGCGATCGTTGGCTCGACCGTGACCAGGAGGGCCGCGGCAGCCTTCGCTTCGGGTCCAACGGGATCCGGGTCGGGACGACGCTCCGCTCGATTTGTGCGAGTCTTGCCCATTCCCTTGTGACGACAGCGAGTTATCGGATCGTCCATCGGTATTTGAACCAGCTTTTCGACGCCAGTTTTGACGCGTCGTGGGCAAAGGGCCGTCCCGGGGCCGCTACGCGGCCGCCGCAGACTCTGGATTTCCGTGTCCGCAAATCGCTGCGCCTTCTAGACGACGGCCTCGCCCAGGGCATCGAACTCGACGCCGTCGCCCGTGATGCCGGCCTTTCTCGTCCGCATTTTTTTAAGCTTTTTCGCGAAAATACCGGCGTGACCCCCGCCCTTTATGCAAACACGATGCGCGTCGAGCGCGCGCTCGATCGACTAATGGGCTCGCAAGCCTCGGTAACCGACATTGGCTATGAGCTCGGATTTTCCTCGCAAAGCCATTTCACCCATTTCTTCTCCGCACATGTTGGGATCGCGCCCACGCAGTACCGGACAATTGCGCGGGTTGTTAACGAATAGATCGTCCCTGCGAAAATTCAGACTATCGAGCATGCTGCCGAGCCCCTGCTCGGGTAGTTTTTCCTCAACTCGGAGGACCGCAGGGTGTCCACTACGTTCGGTACTGAAGAAACGGCTGACGGAACGAAGCGCGGCGACGCGTTCGGGCGCTGGATTGGACATCACCCCATCGCCGCGCTCGTGATCGCGGTGGTGGTGATTTTTTTCCTGTGGCTCGTGCTCGCTCCCTGGCCGGCCGGTTTCGAAGACGTGTTCGGAAAGAAGCGGCTTTTTATCAACGCCCTGTTCAATGGAGTAACGCTCGGCGCTCTCTATTTTCTGGTCGCCACCGGCTTTACGCTGATCTTCGGCTTGATGCGCAACGTCAATCTCGCGCATGGCTCGCTTTATCTGTTCGGCGGTTATATGGGCTACGAGGCCGGTCAATGGACCGGATCGTGGCTGTTCAGCTACGTCATCGCGTTTGTCTGCTGCGCGATCGTCGGCATGGCCATGCAGTTCTTGATCTTCCGGCGGATGGAGGGGCAGGATCTGCGTCAGACGCTGGTGACGCTCGGACTGTCCATCATCTTCTCCGATCTGATGGTGTGGGTCTGGGGCGGCAACGCCATTCAGATTGATACGCCGGACTATTTGCTGGGCCCGGTGCCAACACCCATCGTGCTGGCACTAAAGTCAAGCGGCGAAGCGGTGTTCCTGCAATATCCGCTGGTGCGGCTGGTCATTTTTGTCGCTGCGGTCCTCATCGGTATCGGCATGTGGGTTGCGCTCAACCGCACGCGCATCGGGATGATGATCCGCGCCGGTGTCGATGACCGCGACATGCTGTCGGTGCTCGGCTACCGGGTTCAACTCCTCTTTATCGCGGTGTTCGCCTTCGGCGCCGGGACTTGCCGGCATGGCGGGCGTTGTCGGCGGGACCTTTCAGTCGATCTCACTCGGCGAGGATACCCACTTCCTCCTGGCGTCGTTGCAGGTTGTCATTGTCGGCGGCATGGGCTCGATACCGGGCGCGGCGCTTGGCGCGCTCATCATCGGCTGCGCCGAACAATTCGGCCAAACTTACTTCCAGAATTACGCCACCGTTTCGACCTTCGTGATCATGGTCATCGTTCTGGCTATTCGTCCTCAGGGACTGTTGGGGAGACGCTGACGTGGCGCTCGTGCAGACGACAGACGTTGCGTCACTCGGCACGCAAGATCTTCAGCGCACCGGCGCGCTGTCGCGCTGGGTCTCACGGCACGCGGCGATTTTGATACTCGGCGCGTTGCTGGTGATCCTGCCCGCAATCGCCAGCGATTTCCTTCTTGTGCAAGTGGCCGGCTGGGCCATGATCCTTGGCATCATCGCGCTGTCGCTGATGTTCCTGGCCGGTTATGGCGGCATGGTCAGCCTCGCGCAAATGACGGTGGCCGGCGTGTCTGGCTACATGATCACCGTTTTCGGGGCGAGTTCGCTTCCGGCGATCAGCTTGTTCTGGCCATGGTGGGTCGCGGCGCCGATCGCAATCGGCATCGCCGTCGCCTTCGGAACGCTGACGGGTGTGCTCTCGTCGCGCACCGAAGGTATCTATACGATCATGATCACGCTCGCGATCGCCGCGGCGTTCTTCTATCTGACCCTGCAGAATTGGCCGATCTTCAACGGCTTTGCCGGTTTCACCACCATCCCCGCGCCCATCGCCTTCGGCATTAACTGGAAACACCCGGTTCCGCTTTATTATCTGATCCTTTTCTTCGCCGCGCTCAGCTACGTCGTCGTCGTCTATGTTTCGCGCGCGCCGTTCGGGCTCGCGCTGCAAGGCGTACGCGACAATCCGCGCCGCATGGAGGCAATCGGTTACAATGTCACGGCTCATCGGATCGCCGCCTATGCCTTCGCGGCCCTGATCGCGTCGATTGGCGGCATTCTGATGGTCTGGCTCAACAATCAGATTTCGCCAGGCTCGAACGGCATCGAGGCGACGATCGACCTTCTCGTCATCGCCGTCGTCGGCGGTCTCGGACATCCAATCGGTGCCTTTGTCGGCGCGATCATCTACGCGATCCTGCGCACGTTCGCGCTCGACGCACTGGTCGCCGTCGGCCTCGACGGACGGCGCTTTCAAACCCTGATCGGCCTCGGCTTCCTCGTCATCGTCCTGTTCTCGCCCGACGGCGTGATCGGCCTCTGGCGGCGCTTCGCCGCCCGCGCCCGGGCCTCTGACCAGAGGACAAACCATTGAGCTCGATCGCCGAACGGATGGCCGCAGCCGGGACCGGGAACGCTATCGAGTTGCGCGGGGTCAGTCGGTTTTTCGGCGCACTCGCGGCATTGATCGATATCACGCTCAGCGTGCGGCCGGGCGAGCGGCGCGCCGTGCTCGGATCGAACGGTGCCGGCAAAACGACGTTGCTCAATTGCGTGACCGGCGATTTTCCGCCGACGTCGGGAACGGTGCGTTTTTTCGGCGAAGACGTGACAAGGCTGCCGCCGCACGAACGCATCCGCCGCGGGCTTCGTCGCACCTACCAGATCTCGTTGCTGTTCTCCAACCTCACCGTTCGCGAGAACGTTTATCTGGCCTGCCGCGGCGTCTCGCGCGGCCGCTTCTCGTTCATCCGCACGCGGTCGAGCGACGCCATCATGCAGTCGGTGACGGATCTTATCTCTCTCGTTCACCTTGAAGCGGTTACCGATCGACTCGTCGGCGAATTGGCGCATGGTCAGCAGCGCCAGCTCGAAATCGCGCTTGCGCTCGCCGGCGCGCCGCGCTTCATCTTGCTCGACGAGCCGGCGGCGGGCCTCTCGCCCAACGAGCGTGGCGATCTCGTCGCGATCCTCACTGCCCTGCCCACCCACATCGGCTACATCATTATCGAGCACGACATGGACGTGGCGTTGCGCGTCGTCGAGAGCGTGACGATGATGCACAACGGACGCATCTTCAAGGAGGGCGCGCCGCACGAGATCGAGGCCGATCCCGAAGTGCAGGAATTGTATCTGGGAGGCGGGCATGGCTGAGCGTCGCCCCGCCGACCTTCTGGAGATCAGGGGACTCAACGTTTTCTATGGCCGCAGTCATGCCCTGCAAGGCGTGGATTTACGGCTCGAGCAAGGCGTGCTGTCGCTGGTCGGCCGCAACGGCATGGGAAAGACGACCTTGTGCAAGGCGATCGTCGGCCTCACGCCGGTCGCCAGCGGCTCCATTCGCTTCATGGGCGAGGAACTCGTCGGCCGGACCCCGGCCGATATCGCTCGCCTCGGTCTCGGTTACGTGCCGCAGGGTCGCCGGCTTTGGCCCTCGGTCACGGTCGACGAACATTTGCGGCTTGCCGGCGGCAACAACCGCGCGCAATGGACGATTTCACGCATCTACGAAACATTTCCGCGGCTGGCGGAACGACGCAACAATCGCGGCGACCAACTCTCCGGCGGCGAGCAGCAGATGCTCGCGATATCGCGCGCGCTACTGCTTAATCCGCATCTCCTCATCATGGATGAGCCGACCGAGGGGCTCGCTCCGCTCATCGTCGAGCAGGTCGAGGAAATCCTGCTGAATATCGGCGAGCAAAGCGATATCGGCGTCCTCGTCGTCGAGCAGAATATCGGCGTCGCGACCACGGTTGCCGAAAAAGTCGCGATCATGATCAACGGCCGGATCAACCGGGTCATGGAAGCCGCACGGCTCGAAGCGGACCGCGAACTTCAGCAAAGATTGCTGGGCGTTGGGCAACATGGCGAGGCGGAACCTCCAGAAGAGGCCGCCGCCAAAGCTCCGGGTCCGGACGGTGAGCGGCGGCCGGCAAAGGCGCGCGGCCCGATCCGGGTTTACGTCTCAAATCCGACGATGCCGACGCGGTGGTCGCAGCCGGTTCCGTCCGCCCAGATCGAAACCAGCGCACGCACCCGGACCTCCGCCCCCGAGGCGGTCGCGAACGAAACGGCCCCGGCAGTCGAAATCCGCCCAATACATCGCGGCGGCGCCGCGCCGGTCGTTGTCGCTGGAACGCTCGACACCAAGGGCGCTGAACTTCGCTTCATTCGCGATCACATCGCCGCCGCCGGAGTCCGCGTGTTGTTGGTCGATCTGTCGACCTCGGGCGGCCCTTCGCCTGCCGATGTTCCGCCGCACCACGTTGCGGCCTATTTCCGCGGCGGACCGAATGCCGTTTTCACCGGCGAGCGCGGCGCTGCGATCACCGCGATGGCGGAAGCGTTCGAAGGCTGGATCCGCCGCCACGAGCCGGTCGGCGGTCTTATTTCGGCGGGCGGATCGGGCGGAAGCTCTTTGGTCGCACCGGCGATGCGCGCGCTGCCGATCGGCGTACCCAAGGTTCTCATCTCGTCGGTCGCATCCGGCAACGTCGCCCCCTATGTCGGCCCATCCGATATCATGATGCTCTACTCCGTCACCGACGTGGCCGGGCTCAATTCGGTGACGCGCCAGGTCCTCACCAATGGCGCTGCTGCCATGGTCGGGATGGTGAAGGCGCGCGCCGCAAACACGGAGCGCGATCGAAGGCCCGCCGGACGCGGCAGCAAGCCGGCGATTGGCCTCACCATGTTCGGGGTAACGACGCCCTGCGTCGACGCAATCGTCGACGCGCTGGAAGACGATTTTGAGTGCCTCGTTTTCCACGCCACCGGAGTCGGCGGGCAATCGATGGAGAAACTCGTCGATTCCGGCGCGCTGTCCGGGGTGATCGACATCACGACTACCGAGGTCTGCGATCTCTTGTTCGGAGGAGTCCTGCCGGCGACCGAGGATCGCTTTGGGGCGATCATCCGTACACGCATTCCCTATATCGGCTCGTGCGGGGCGCTCGACATGGTGAATTTCGGATCGATGGACAGCGTGCCCGAGCGTTACCGCGGCCGTACGCTGGAGGTGCACAATCCCACCGTGACGCTGATGCGCACCACGCCCGAGGAGAACGCGCGCGTCGGTCGCTGGATCGGCGAGCGGCTTAATCGCATGGACGGTCCGGTCCGCTTCTACCTGCCGGAGGGCGGCGTCTCGGCTCTCGATTCGCCCGGTCGTCCATTTTCAGATCCGAACGCGGACGCGGAGCTTTTCCGCGCGCTCGAAACGACGATCCGGCAAACCGGCGCGCGCCGCCTCATCCGCATGCCGGAGAATATCAACGACCCGCGCTTTGCGGCGGAAGTCGCCGCCGAGTTTCGCCGGTTATTCGGCAATCGGCTCAGCCGCAGGCGAGCGAGGGGATAGCAGCATGCCGCGCATCCCGCGTTCCGACATACTTGCTCGTTTCCGCGCCATGAAGGCGCAGGGCCAGCCGATCATCGGCGCCGGCGCCGGCACCGGTATTTCGGCCAAGAACGAAGAGGCGGGCGGCGCCGACCTGATCGTCATCTACAATTCGGGTCGTTACCGCATGGCCGGCCGCGGCTCGCTCGCCGGCATGATGCCGTACGGCGACGCCAACGGCGTCGTCGTCGAGATGGCGCGCGAGGTGTTGCCTGTCGTGGCCCGCACTCCGGTTCTGGCTGGCGTCTGCGGCACCGACCCGTTCCGTCAGATGGATGTCTTTTTGGACGAGATCGTTCGGCTCGGTTTCAGCGGCGTGCAGAATTTCCCGACGGTCGGCCTGATCGACGGCCGCTTCCGGGCCGGACTGGAGGAGACCGGCATGGGTTACGGCAGTGAAGTCGACATGATCGCCAAAGCGCATGCGCGCGATCTTCTGACCACGCCGTATGTGTTCGACGCGTCGGAAGCCGCCGCGATGGCGCGCGCCGGCGCCGACATCCTGGTCTGTCATTTCGGTCTTACTGTCGGCGGGTCGATCGGAGCGGCCACGGCGACACGGCTGGAGGATTGTCCGGCGTTGACCGACGCGATCGCCGAGGCGGCGCTGGCAGTGAACTCGCAGGCGCTGATCCTGGTTCACGGCGGACCGATCGCGGAGCCGGCCGATGCCGAATACGTGCTCGCGCGCGCCCGCCACTGCCATGGTTTCTACGGCGCGTCGTCGATGGAACGTCTACCGGTGGAGCGCGCACTGAGTGCACAGGTGGCAAAATTCAAGGCGATCAAGAAAGTTCCGGCGTAACTGAAAAAGGCCCGCGTCTGACCAAAAGGTCGGCGGGCGGGGAGGAAGTAAGATGTCCGTCGCCATTCTCGGCAGTCTGATTATCTGGCTGATCGTCGCGGTCATCGTCATCGCGATCGTTGTGTATTTCGTCAACTGGCTCTACCGCCGCTCCTCCAAGGAAGTGTCCTTTGTGCGCACGGGCCTGTTCGGCGAAAAAGTGGTCATCAACAGCGGCGCCTTCGTGCTTCCGTTTATTCATGAGGTCACCCCGGTCAACATGAACGTCCTGCGCATGCAGGTCGTCCGCAACCGCGAGGACGCTCTCATCACCAAGGACCGCATGCGCGTCGACATCGAGTCCGAATTCTATGTACGCGTACCGCCGACGCGCGAAGCGGTGACAATCGCCGCCGCCACGCTCGGCCGCCGCACCATGAACGTCACTGAGCTCGACGCGCTCCTTTCCGGCAAGCTGGTGTCCGCGCTGCGCTCCGTCGCCTCGGAAATGACCATGGAGGAAATGCACGAACGGCGCGGCGACTACGTCACCCGGGTGAAGGAGTCGGCGCTGGATGGCTTGAAGCGGAACGGCCTCGAACTTGAGTCCGTCGCCATCACCGATCTCGACCAGACCGACCTGGAGTTCTTCAATCCGTCGAACCGCTTCGACGCCGAAGGCTTGACCAAGCTCATCGAGGACATCGAAGCCCGCCGCAAGCTGCGCAACGACATCGAGCAGGAATTGATGATCCTGATCCGCAGCCGCAATCTCGAAGCCGAGAAGCAAGCGCTCGAAATCGACCGCGAAAGCGAGACCGCACGTCTCAATCAGGAACGCGACATCGAGGTCAGGCGCGCAGTGCAGCGCGCCGAACTCGCCCGTGAACGTTCGCTGCGCGACACCGAGGCGGAGCAGGCGCAGATCGCCGGCCGCGAGGAGGTCGAGAAGACGCGTATCGCGCATGAGCGGACGCTGGCCGAAGCGCGCATCGCTTCCGAACGCGACATTCGCGAGCGCGAGATCGATCGCGGCCGTCAGGTCGATGAGGCCGAGATCGCCGCGCACGAACGGGTCGAGCGAGCGCGCATTGCCCAGGAGCGGGTGCTTACCGAGGCGCGGATCGCGCGCGAGGAGGACGACCAGCGGCGCGAGATCGAGCGTCAGCGTAACGTCGAACAGGCCGAGATTACGGCGCGCGAGGAGACCGAGAAGGCGCGCATCGCCCAAGAGCTCGCGGTGACCGTCGCGCGTATCGCCAAAGACGAAGAGAACCGGCGGCTGGAAATCGAACGCACGCGGAATCTGGAGCAAGCCGAGATCGCCGCGCGCGAGACGACCGAGCGCGCCCGTATCGCACAGGAGCGCGTCGTTACCGACGAACGCATCGCGCTGGAGGAAGAAATTCGCCGGCGTGAGATCTCCCGCAACCGTGCGATCGATGAGGAAGAGATCGCCGCTGCAAAGGCGACCGAAGCCGCGCGCATCGCGCGAGAAAAGGCGTTGGCCGCCGACCGCATCGCCGCCGAACTCGCCACCCGAACGCTCGAGATCGAGCGCACCCGGGCGCTCGAGGAAAGCGATATCGCGGCCCGCGAGGTGACGGCCGCGGCGCGCATCCAGCAGGAGGAACGGGTCCGCGCGCTCGATATCGCGCGCACCCGCACCATCGAGGAGGCGGAGATCGCGTCGCGTGAAGCTGTAGAGGCGTCGCGCATCGCGCGGGAGAAGAAAGTCGCGGTGGACCGCATCGTCGCCGAGGAAGAAACGCGGAGCCGCGAAATCGGGCGAATCAAGGCCATCGAGGTCGCCGAACTCGAAGCCAGGGAAACGACCGAAACGGCACGGATCGCCCTCGACAAGCGAATAGCCGCCGATCGCATCAGCGCCGACCAGGAAACCCGCGGACTGGAGATCGCCCGCAACGAGGCCGTTGAATCCGCCGAAATCGCATCGCGCCAGATTGTTGAGACCGTGCGCATTCAGCAGGATCGCAAGGTCGCTGCCGAGAGAATAACGCGCGACGAAGAAGTGCGCTCGCTGGAGATCGCCCGCAATCGCACGCTCGACACGGCTGAGATCGCCGCGCGCGAAGCGGTCGAGGCAAGTCGCATCGCACAGGAGAAAAAGACCGCGGTGGACCGCATCGTCGCCGAGGAAGAAACGCGGAGCCGCGAAATCGGGCGAATCAAGGCCATTGACGTCGCCGAACTCGAAGCCCGCGAATTGACCGAAACGGCGCGGATCACCCTCGACAAGAAGATCGCCGCCGAGCGCATCGGCGCCGATCGGGAAACCCGCGGACTGGAGATCACCCGAAACGAGGCGATCGAATCAGCCGAGATCGCGTCGCGTCAGGTCGTCGAAACCGTCCGCATTCAGGAGGATCGTAAGGTCGCAGCGGAGAGAATATCGCGCGACGAAGAAGTGCGCGCGCTCGAAATCGCCCGCAATCGCGCCGTCGACACGGCCGAAATCGCCGCCCGGGAGACAGTCGAAG
This sequence comes from uncultured Alphaproteobacteria bacterium, assembly GCA_963847785.1. GTDB lineage: Bacteria > Pseudomonadota > Alphaproteobacteria > Rhizobiales > Xanthobacteraceae > BOG-931. The sequence continues at coordinate 43,008 of CAWKBE010000026.1, read as the reverse complement.
CCAGTCGCATCGCGCAGGAGAAACGGCTCGCCGCAGAGCGCATCGCCGCCGAGCAGGAAACCAAAGCACGCGACATCGCCCGCGAGGAAGCGATCGAAGACGCCGAGATCAGGCGGCGCGAGGCCGTCGAGGCTGCGCGTATCGCCACCGAGCTTGCGCTCGAACGCGAGCGCATCGAATTGTCGAAGACGCGCGACGTGCTCGATGTCGAGCGCCGCAGGGTCGTCGAAATCGCCGAGCAAGATCGTTCGATCGTCGTTGCGGCCAAGCTCGCCGAGCGGGCAGACGCCGATCGGCGCGTAAAGGAAGCCGATATCATCGCGGCGCAACACGTCGGCCGCACCGACGTGGTGCGCGAGCAGACGCTCGATCTCGCCCGGCTCGAACGCCGGCGGGCCGTCGAGCAATTCGAGGTCGCCCGCGCACAGGCGTTGCAGGAAGCGGAAATCGCCGCTCGCGAGGAAGTGGAGCGGGCACGCATCGCTTCCGAGCGCGGCATCGATGAGGCGCGCATCCTGCGCGACCGCGAACTGCGTCAACTCGAGATCGCGCGCGAAACCGCGGTCGAGAACGCGCGGATCGAAAGCTCCATCGAAATCCACCGCAAGTCCCGCGATCAGTCGGCGGCGCAAGCCGACGCCGAGATAGCCCGCGCCCAGGCAGTCGAAGCCGAGGAGCGGGTCAAGACGGTGCGCGAAAGCGAGGCGGCGCGCCGCCGGCGCGCGGTCGAAGTGCTAATCGCCGAAAAGGAAGCCGACGAAGTGCGGATCGCCGCGGCCGCGGAGCAAATGCGCGCTGCGGTCGAAGCCGAAGCGCAGCGGCTGCTCAACGAGGCCGAGAACGTCCTCACCGACGCGGCGCGCGCCTCACTGTTCCGCCGCAGGCTGCTGGAACGCATCGAGGGCATCGTCCGCGAGAGCGTCAAGCCGATGGAGAAGATCGAGGGCATCCGCATCCTTCAGGTCGACGGCCTCAACGGCGGCGGCCGCGGCGATGGCAGCGGGCGCAGCGCGACCGACGAGGTGATCGATTCGGCGCTGCGTTATCGCGTGCAGGCGCCGATGATCGACCAGATCCTCGCCGAGATCGGCATCGAGGGCGGCAGCCTTTCACGAATGCCGGGACTCATTCGCGAGGCGCGCGACATGCAGGGCATCCGCAAGGACACCGCACCGAAAAAGCCGCCGGAAAGCGGTGGTGGTGGCGGCGAAAGCGGCGGATCGTCGGGCCAAGGCTGACGGCGTCCATCTGAGAGAGGAACGAGGGAAGCAGTCACATGGCCCGGGTCTATGTTTCGAGCGTCATCAACGGCCGCTCCGACCGCGTTTGGGCGCGGGTGCGCGACTTCAACGGGCTGCCTTCATGGCATCCCGGCATTGCCGAGAGCCGCATCGAGAACGGCGAGCCGTCGGACAAGATCGGTTGCGTGCGCGATTTCCGCCTGCGCAACGGTGACCGGATACGGGAGAAGCTTCTTGGTCTGTCCGACTTCGATCTATTCTGTACCTACTCGATTCTCGAATCGCCCATGGGCGTCGAGAATTACGTGGCAACATTGCGTCTTACGCCGATTACCGACGGAGAACGGACATTCGTCGAGTGGACGGCGGAATTTGACTGTGCGCCGGAACGCGAGACCGAGCTCGTCTCCAATATCGGCGGCGGCGTTTTTCAGGGCGGCTTTGACGCCCTGAAGCGGCAATTCGGAGGATGAGCCGGTGATCCGCATCGTACGCTCGACGATCATCGACGCACCGACCGACCGGGTGTGGGCGTTTCTGCGCGATTTCAACGGGCATGACCGTTGGCACCCCGCGGTCGGCAAGAGCGCGATCGAGCGCAATCAGAGTTCCGATAAAGTCGGCTGCGTGCGGCACTTCTTTCTGCGCGACGGCTCGGAGCTGCGCGAACGCCTGCTGACCCTGTCCGATCTCGAGCAGACCTTCAGTTACTGCCTGATCGATACCCCGGTTCCGCTTTTCAACTACATTGCCCATGTACGCCTCGCGCCGGTCACCGACGGCGACCGGACGTTTTGGGATTGGCGCTGCACGTTCACCACCCGCAAGGGCGAAGAGGCGGAGATGACGCGCATGGTCAGCGAGGACATCTACGAGGCGGGCTTCGCCGCGGTGCGCGCCCATCTCACCGGAACTTCGGCCACGGAGGGCAACGCTTGAGCATCACGGTGAAGACATTCCCGCGCCTGGTCGACGCGGCCGGCGCGCTGGCACAGGAACGCGGCGCTCGCTTCCTGGCCGGCGGAACCCTCGTCATGCGCGAAGTCAACAACGCCGATCCTGAGATCGAGACCATCATCCGCTCGACCGATCCGAGCTTCTCTCACATTGCGGCTTCGTCCGGTCGCGTCGAACTGGCCGGCGGCGTGACGATGGCCGCGGTACTCGCCGAACGTGACCTCGCGTTTTTGCATCCGGTTGCGCGCGCGGTCGGCGGTCCGGCATTGCGCGAAGCCGCAACCGTCGGCGGCAATCTGTTCGCCGGAAGAGGCGATTTCGCAACGGCGCTGCTTGCGCTCGACGCCACCGTGATCCTCGCCGGCGGCTTCGGCCAGCGCGAGTTGCCGCTCGACGATTTCTTGGGTCGCGGCGACCGGGGCGCTGCCCTCGTCTCCGCCGTGGCGTTCAAGCGGCCGACCGGCGAAGCGCTCCGCTTTACGAAGGTGACCCGCGTCCATCCCAAGGGCCTTTCAGTCCTGTCGATCGCGGCCCAGCTTCCGCTGGCCAGCGGCCGTGTCACCGGCGCCCGGGTCGCCTATGCCGGCATGAGTCCGGTGCCATTTCGGGCAAAGGCGGTGGAGCGGGCACTGGAAGGCCGCAGTCTCGACGCAGCCGGCATCGCGCCGGCCTTGGCCGTGGCAAACGACGGCACCTCGCCTGCCGACGATCCTATCGCCAGCGCCTGGTGGCGCCGCGAAATCCTTCCCGTTTATCTGCGCCGGCTGCTGCTTGGCGCCGGCCACGCGTGAGTGTGCAGATGAAGACGCCGATTCAGTTCCGTCTCAACGGCGAAGACGTCGCCACCTTCGCGGACGGCGGCGCGAACCTTCTCGACGTGCTGCGTGAGGGCGTCGGGGACCTGTCGGTGAAGGGCGGCTGCTGGCAAGGCACCTGCGGCACCTGCACGGTGTTGATCGATGGTGTACCCCGCCTTTCCTGCGTTACGCTGGCGGAAACGTGTACCGGACGCTCGATCGAGACCACGGCGGGATTACGTCATGGCGCCGATCTGCACCCGCTGCAAAAAGCTTTCATGGAGCGGTTCGCCGCCCAATGCGGCTATTGCACACCCGGCATGCTCATGGCGGCAAAAGCCCTTCTCGACCGAAATCCCAACCCATCCCGCGAGGATGTCGTCGAGGCCATCGGCGGCAACATCTGCCGTTGTACCGGCTATGAGCCGATCATCAACGCGGTGCTAGACGCCGCGCGCAGCGACAGCCGCCGCCACACCTGAAGGACAAAACATGCTTGAATTCCGCAAAGACATCTTCGCCGACGAGCGCGATGACAACCTGATGGAAATCGGCCAGCCGACGCAGCGGCAGGACATGCTCGGGCACGTCACCGGCACCTCGCCATATTACGACGATCACCGGTTCGCCAATCTGCTGCACCTGAAAATCCTGCGCAGCCCGCACGCGCATGCGCGCATCCGCTCGATCGACGACTCGGTCGCGGCGCGGGCGCCGGGCGTGAAGCGGATCATCCGGGCCGCCGATGTGCCGGTCAATCTCAATACGCTGCTCGGCCTTATCCAATTCGGCAAAGACGACGAGCCTTCGCTGGCAACCGACATCGTACGCTACAAAGGCGAGCCGATCCTCGGCGTCGTCGCGACCAGTGAACGCGCGGCGCTCGAAGCGCTCGCTCTGGTGCGCGTCTCCTACGATCCTCTTCCGGCGGTGTTCGATGTCGAAGAGGCGCTGAAGCCGGGAGCGCCGTCGGTTAACCCCATTTATCCGAAGAATACCTTCGAGTATTACGGCAAATACGATCACCAGAAGCTGCGTTACGGAGACGCCGACGCGGCCTTCGTCCAAGCCGACGTCGTGCTCGACGAACGCTATCAGATGTCGCCGATCGAGCACGCGCCCACCGAGACCAACGGCTCGATCGCCGTGCCCGACACCAACGGTCGCTTCATCGTCTACACGTCGACCCAGGCCCTTTTCTTCTCCCTCGATACGTCCGCCAAGATCAACGCGATGCCGTCGAATCAATTGCATTTCATCGGCGGCACGGTCGGCGGCGGCTTTGGCGGCAAGGTCGATACCATGACCGAGCCCTTAAGCATTCTGGCGGCGCGGCTCACCGGCGCGCCCGTGCGCTATCGGTTCAGCCGCCACGAGGAAATGCAGTTCGGCTCGCCGCGCGGCGGCGAGCGCATCTACATCAAGGACGGCGTGATGAAGGACGGGCGGATTATCGCCCGCAAAGTGCGGGCGTATTTCGACAGCGGAGCCTATACGCGCCTTTCGAGTTACGCCGTGGTCAAATGCGCGGCCCACATCCCCGGCCCCTACACGATCCCCAACGTTCACGCCGACGTTTTCTGCGTCTTTACCAACCGCACGCCGGCGACCGCGATGCGCGGGTTCGGCGTTACGGCGCTTGACTTCGCGCTTGAATGCCAGATGGACAAAGGCGCGACCGCAATCGGAATGGACCCGCTTGAGTACCGCATACTCAACGCCTACCGCGACGGCGACATGAAGGCGCACCGGCGCGAGGCGAAGAATTGCGCGCTGATCGAATGTGCGCAGGTTGCCGCCGAGAAAGCCAACTGGCCGCTGCGCGACGAGTTCCGCAAAATGTCCTCGCGCAAGGATGGGGGCGCGGCGCACGTCGGCGGAGCCGCGGACCGCACGCGCGCGCCCGCCTCGCCCGCAGCAACGCGCGCCCCGGCAAGCACGCCGCAGCGCGTTGCCTACGAGCGGCCGGCTCCGGCTTCCCCGCCGCGCACGGCGCCGCCGGCGCCGCCGCCGCGAAGCGCTCAGCCACCACCGGCCGCCGCGCCGGCCGGGTCGACGCACGGAGCGCCACGCTTTTCTTCCGTTTTCGGCACCAGGAGGCGCTGATCATGGCCAAGCATCGTGGGCGCGGCGTCGCCACCATTAACTATCCGATCGGTATGAATCTCGGCGGCGATCCCAGTCAGGCGCTGGTCCATTCAAATCCCACCGGCAAATTCACCGTCGCCCTGTCCTCGATCGATCTTGGGCAAGGAATGAAATCGGTCACACGCCAGATCTGCGCAGAGACGCTCGGCGTCCCGGTCGAGGATGTCTATGTCGACACTGCCGATTCCGACACCGGACCGCACTGCATGGGATCGTTCGCGTCGCGCGGAACGCATCGCGTCGGCAATGCGGTGATGGTGGCGGCGCGCGAAGCCCGCGCCGTCATGATGGAAGCAGCGGCGGAAGAGCTTGAAGTCGACCCGAGCGATCTCGAGACCGACGGCAAAGGCTCCATTCGCGTGAAGGGCGCACCGCACCGGTCGATCTCAGTTCGCGACGTCGCCATCGCGGCGCACGGCGGCTTCGGAACACAGCGCCGTCATGGCCACATCCGCCAGGGCAAGACGATTGCCGGCCGCGGCATCTTCCTGGTGCCGCTGTCCGACGTCGATCCGGAGACCGGCGAAATGTCGCCGGCGACGTGCTACGCCCATGCCTGTCTGATAGCCGAAGTCGAAGTCGACGACGAGACCGGCGACGTGACCGTCCTGAAAATGACCAGCGCCTACGAAATCGGGCGCGCCATCAATCCCAAGCTCGTCGAGCAACAACTGGTCGGCGGCTCGTGGATGGGCATGAGCCACGCGCTCTACGAGACGCCGGAGCCGTATTACCCGGATACGCGCAACGGCCCGCGCGATTTCAACGAATACCTGATGCCGGGTCCCGGCGATATTTGTCCGCACGACATTCTGGTTCTTGAGCGCCCGGCGCCCGATGGACCGTTCGGCGCCAAGGGACCGGGCGAGATGTGCGCCAACCCGGTGCTTCCCGCCGTTGCCAATGCGGTCTTCAACGCGGTCGGCGTGCGCATCAATGATCTGCCGATCACACCGGAGAAAATCCTGCGCGCACTAAAAGCGCGCGGCAGCGGCTCGGCACCGGTGCGTCCGCGATAAATCCATGACGGTGCGGCAGACCATTGTCGGTATCAGCAACCCGCGCGAGCTGGAGGAGGCGTTGCGCGCCGCCTACTATCTCGCCGACGACGAGCTTTCGACCGCCGCTTACCTTGCGCTCGCGCTCGGCAAGCCGTTGCTGCTCGAAGGTGCGCCGGGAGTCGGCAAGACCGAAGCCGCCAAGGCGATCGCCGGCGTGCTCGGCCGCTCGCTTCTGCGCCTGCAATGCTACGAGGGCATCGACGCCGCGGCGGCGCTCTACGAGTGGAACTTTCCGCGGCAGATGCTGGCGCTCCGCCAGCAAGGTGAAGGTTCAGCCAACGTCAACATCTACAGCGACGAGTTTTTGATCGAGCGGCCGATGCTCGCCTGTCTGCGGCGGCCGCAGGAAAACGTGCTGCTGATCGACGAAATCGACCGTTCCGACCACGAATTCGAGGCCTTCCTTCTCGAGTTCCTGTCCGACTTCCAGATCACGATTCCGGAGCGCGGCGCCATTCGTGCCTACGAGCGTCCGGTCGTTATCCTCACCTCCAATCGAACCCGCGAGCTGCACGAGGCGCTGCGCCGCCGCTGTGTCTATCACTGGATCGAGTATCCGACGGCCGAGCGCGAAATGCGCATCATCATGATGCGCGCCTCGGGGGTCAGCGAGCGGGCAGCGCGCGCCGTCGTCGCCGCGGTCGGACGGTTGCGCCGCGAACCGCTCGCCAAACTTCCCGGCATCGCCGAGGCGGTCGAATGGGCCGAGGCCGCGACGCTCCTCAACGAGCAGGGTGCGCGCTGGCCCGAGGCGTTTCGGCGCTCGCTCGGCGTCGTCCTCAAGGACGAGGACGATCTCGTTCACATCGCGCCAAGGATCGACGCCATCCTCGCGGAGGCGCAGGCGTGACCGACGCGACGCGCCCGATCGCCCACTTCCTCGGCTTCACCGCGCTGTTGCGGCGCGCGGGCTTTCGCCGTCGCCCCCGAGCAGACGATGGCCTGGCTCGAAGCGATTGAACTTCTCGGTCCGCAAGAGATCGGCGATATCCGTCGCGCCGCTCGCGCGACCCTTGCACCGCCGCCCGAGCGTTTCGCCGAATTCGACGCGCTGTTCGACGCGCACTTTCTCGGCATCGTCGTTCCCGGGCTGGAGGGCGAACCGAGCGACGAGGAACCGATCCGCGCCGCGGAAGATTCCGCGGTCGGCCCCGAACCGATCTTCGGCGACGAGACGCGCCAGTCCGGCGCCAAGGCGACCGCCGCCGAGAGACTTTCGGCGCGCCGCTTCGCGCCCGGGGGACGAAGGCGAAACGCTCCGCCGCTTCGCGCGCCGGGTCCCGGCGCACGTGCCGCTACGGCGCGGTTACCGCTGGCGATCGGCGCGCGGCGGACCGGGCACCGACACGCGGCGCATGTTCCGCGACGCCATGCGTCACGCCGGCGAGTTCGTGCGGCTGCGGCACCGCCGGCGGCGGCTGCGACAGCGCCGCATCGTCGTCCTCATCGACGTTTCCGGCTCGATGAAGGAGCGCACCCAAGCGCATCTCGCTTTCGCGCACGCTTTGGTTCGTGCCGCCGACTCGGTCGAGGTCTTTACCATCGGCACCCGCCTCACCCGCATCACGCGGCCGCTCCGCTTACGCAACCGCGAACAGGCGCTCGGCACCGCTTCGTTGCTGGTCGCCGACTGGGACGGCGGTACGCGGATCGGCGACGCGCTGAATGCATTTCTCGCCATCCCGCGTTTTGCCGCGCTGGCGCGCGGCGCTGCGCTTGTCGTGCTCTCGGACGGACTCGAGCGTGGCGATCCGACCGCCATGGCCGACGCAGTCGCGCGCTTTGCGCGCCTGTGTTGGCGGATCATCTGGCTGACGCCGCTCGCCGCCGATCCCGGCTTCGAGGCGCGTACCGCCGGTCTCGTGGCCGCGTGGCCCTATCTCGACAAACTCGCCGATGGCGGATCGATCGACAGTATCTGCGCTAACGTTCTCGACATGGCGCGTGAGAAAGGCGGCATGACGGACATCATCGACGCGCATCACCACATCTGGCGACGCCGCGACCTGCCGTGGCTCGACGGGCCGATGCAGCCACGCATCTTCGGCCCCTACGGAGCGATCCGGCGCGACTATCCGATCAACGAATACCTGTCCGACCTCGCTGGCAGCGGCGTCACGCAATCCGTTTACGTGCAATGCAATTGGGCGAAGGAAGCCTTCGAGGACGAAGTCGCCTACGTCCAGCAAGCCGCCGACGAGACCGGGTTCCCGCATGGGATCGTTGGCTATGCCGATTTTCTCGCGAAAGACGTGCGGCCGCAGCTCGATCGCCTGACCAAATACCGCGGCATGCGCGGGTTGCGGATGCAGCTGCAATGGCACGAAAACCCCCAATACCGGTTCGCCGCGCGCCCTGATCTTGCCCGCGATCCGGTATTGCAGAAAAACGTCGGGCAACTTGCCGATTATGGCTGGACCTTCGATCTCCAGGTTTTCGCCGGGCAGATGGAAGGCGCCGCCGAACTTGCCGCCAGTGCGCCGAAGGTCGCGTTCATCCTCCAGCACGCCGGCATGCTGGAGGATCTTTCGGCGGACGGTTGGGCGCGCTGGCGTAAAGGAATGCGGCTTCTCGCAGTGACATCCAAATATCGTTTCGAAGCTATCGGCGCTGGGCACGTTCATCCACAAAAACGATCCCGACCACATCGCCGCGGTGGTGCGGGAAACGATCGAAATTTTCGGCCCGGCCCGCTGTCTGTTCGGTTCGAATTTCCCGGTCGAAAAATTGTGGACCAGCTATTCCGATCTGATCGCGGCCTACCGAAAGGCGATCGAGCCGCTCGGCGAAAGCATGGCCCGCGCTGTGTTCCGCGACACGGCGGCAAGAGTTTATCGGCTCAATTGACTCGGGGGCGTGCAATCCCGAGCCGGGGAGGGAAGAATGGCGCTTGAAATTAAGGTTCTCGACTACGGCGATATTGAACTCGAATCGAGCTTTCTGGTCCTGGGGCGCGACTGCGGCCGCACACGCCGGGTGCCGGTATTCGGCTTTCTCATCCTCGGCGGGACTTGGCCGGTCGTCGTCGACACCGGCTATCGCTCGAACCAGATCATGGAAACCCTCGGCATGCGCGGGCTGCAATCCCACGAGACCATGATCGAGAACCAGCTGAAGAAACACGGACTGCGGATGGGAGATGTGCGTTACGTATTGCACACGCATCTGCACATCGATCACGCCGGCAAGGATGACCTTTTCCCGATGAACACCGCAGTCGTCATCAACCGCAAGGAGCTCGAATATTCGGTCTCCGGCCTCATGCACCCGCAATACCCGGCGGTCGATATCAAACATCTCATCGACCGCCTGCACACCAAAGCCGCGCTGCGCTTTCTCGACCTCGAAATATCCGGTCCGGTCGAGCTGATGCCGGGCCTGATCTGTGAGGCCGCCGGCGGGCACACCGAAGGATCGATGAACATCATCGTCAAGACCAATGAAGGCGACGCGACGATCTGCGGCGACGTGCTCTACGACATCAACGATCAGCTCGTCGAACCCTTCCGCGAAATCAGCGACATGGAGCCGCGCGTCACCGGCAACCACGGCACGACCAAGCGGCAGGAGAAGGCGGCGATCAAAAAGGTCGTCGCCCGCTCGCGCTTCGTGCTGCCGATACACGACCGCGCGGCGATGATCGAAACGGGGCAGGTCGTCGGCCGCTTGCAGGATTCCATTCCGGGCCCAATCGTGCAATCGCTGCCGCGCCGCAACTGGTTTCCGGCCTAAAGCAAGGAGCGTCCCATGATCCACACCGCGCTCCGCCGCGAGTTTTCCGACCTGATCGACCTCGATGCGCCCGTCGACCGGCTCGCCGGCGGCTTCACCTTCACCGAGGGACCGATCTGGCACCCGCGCGATCAATTCCTTCTTTTCTCCGATATGCCGGCTGACGTGCGACGCCGCTGGGACGACCGCGGCGGCGTCCGCGAAGTCATGCGGCCTTCGAACAAATGCAACGGCATGACGTATGACGCCAACCTTGGCCTCATTATCTGCGAGCATGCGACATCGAGCCTTGTCCGCGAGCGCGACGGCCGTCGCGAAGTCCTCGCCTCGCATTTCCAGGGCAAAGAGCTCAACAGCCCCAACGATGTGTGCGTGCGATCCGACGGCTTCATCTATTTTTCCGATCCCTGGTACGGACGGATGCCGGTCTACGGGCTCGAGCGCCCACGCCAGCAGGGGTTTCAGGGCGTCTACCGCGTTCCGCCCGGCGGCGGCGAGCCGCAACTCCTGGTGGATCGCAACCTGTTCGAGCAGCCGAACGGGCTCTGCTTCTCGCCTGACGAGCGGTTGCTTTACGTCAACGATACGGTGCGCTGTCTGATCCGAGTATTCGATGTCAATGCCGACGGCACGCTCGGTCCCGACCGGATCTTCGCTTCCGGCATTCGCTCCGAACTCGAGCCCGGTGTGCCGGACGGAATGAAATGCGACAGCGCCGGCAACATCTGGGTGACGGCGCCAGGCGGTGTCTGGGTTTATGCGCCGTCAGGCGCGCTAATCGGCAAGGTTCGCGTCCCCGAACTTGTCGCCAATCTGCATTGGGGAAAATCAGATTGGCGAACGCTATTCATGTGCGCCACCCACTCGCTCTACGCGGTGCGCACCAAGATCGGACCGCATATCGAGCCATTCATGCGCGCCGGCGGCGCTCCGGCGGCATCCGCCCACGCCGCCTCATCGCCCACGACCGAGCGCACCAGCACAAAGCAGGGCCTCTCGCTCGATCCGTCGCGCTGCGCACTGATCATCCAGGACATGCAGAACGACGTGATGATGGAAGGCGGCGCATTTGCCTCTTCCGGTTCACCGCAACATGCGCGCGAGCAGAACGTCGTCGAGAATATCCGCCGGTTGGCCGCCGCTTGCCGGCAGCGCGGCGTGATGGTCATCCATGTCTGGTTCATCGTCGAACCGGGCGCGCCCGGCTTCACCCTAAATGCTCCGCTTTTCGAGGGGCTGGCCGACGCGAAGGCGATGGTGCGGGGAACCTGGGGAGCGGCGCCGGCGCCCGGCCTCGAACCGCAACCCGGCGACCTTATCGTCGAGAAAATCCGCATGAGCGCCTTCGAAGGAAGCAAGCTGGAAACCGTGCTCAAGGCTGGCGACCGCGACACCATCATCGACACCGGCGCGTGGACCAACATGTCGATCGAGCACACGGCACGCACGGGGGCCGACAAAGGTTTTTTCGTCATCGTACCGGAGGACTGCTGTTCGACCATGAATGCCGACTGGCACCGCGCGTCGATCCAGTACGCCATGCAAAACGTCGCCGCGGTGACGAAGGCAAGCGAGGTCATCGCGGCGCTGAGTTAGAAGGTTTTCGCGTTAGGTCGGCAGCACCAGTCCTTCGCTGGCGAACGCTCTTTTCACGGCCGGACGCTCGCCAAGCCGGCGCGCATGCGCGGTCCACTGCGGGAATTCACCCGGCATATCGAAGCCCAGCACGGGCCCTCGTCCCCACGTCCAGTAAACGAGCAGCAGTGGGTCGGCGACGCTATAGCGCTCGCCGATCGCCCAGGGCCCCTCGCCGATCTGCCGATCGACCGCGCGCCAAAGTTCGCGGCAGGTATTTTTCCCGGTCGCCGCAACGTCCTCGACCGCGCGCGGATCGGAAGCGTAACGCGCCGCGCGCCGGACATGGCCGAAAGCCACCTGGATCGTCGAGGACAGCCAGTTGAGCCATTCCGCGCAGCGCGCATCCTCGCGCGGATCCCACGGCCAAAGCCCGGCGGCCGGGTGGCGCGCTGCGATGTAGCGCAGGATCGCCGGCGCTTCGGTCAAAACCCAGTCGCCGTCGACGAGCGCCGGCACGCGCGCCTTCGGATTGACGCGAAGGAACTCGACGCCGCTCTGTTGATTGGCGGCGAGGTCGACCCGCGAAAGTTCGAACCGGTCGCCGGTTTCTTCCAGCACGATGTGCGGCGCGAGCGAACATGCGCCGGGGGCATAATAAAGTTTCATCACGCTCATGAAAGTCGCCGTCTCCTGGTCAGCGCCTGACCCGGAAAAGTCGAAGCCGGTTTTTCGGAAAGATCATGCGCCACATCAATATGTCGCCCGCCCCCCGGACAAATCGAACACCGCCGCGGTGGTGAACGAATTTTCCGCGCTCGCCAGCCAGCAGATCATGGATGCCGCTTCGTCGAGTTCGAGCATCCGCCCGCGGGGAATTTTCGAGACGATCATGGCCAGGAAATCCGGCGCCTGACTTAACGCCAATGTGGTCTTAGCCACGGCCGGCGTCACGCAATTGACGCCGATATTGTAGCCGGCAAGCTCCTTGCCAAGCGACTTGGTCAGCGCCATCACCGCCGCCTTCATCGAACTGTATGCGGGCGCTTTCGGATTACCCTCCTTGCCGGCAACCGAGCTGACATTGACGATACGTCCGTAATTCGCCGCGATCATGTGCGGAACGACCGCGCGGCAACAGTAAAAGGTGCCGATCAGTCCGACATTGACGACATCGCGAAAAGCTTCCGGCGGATATTCCCAGGTATTCGCATTCGGCCCGACGATGGCCGCGTTGTTGACGAGGATATCGACCTTGCCGAAGTGCGCAATCGTTGCCTTCGTCGCGGCTTCGACGGCGGCGAGATCGGCGATGTCGACGGTAAGGCCGTGAGCGCGATCGGCCGCGTCGAGAGCCTTGACGGTCTTACCGAGCAATTCCTTGTCACGATCCCAGATCGCCACCTTGCCGCCGGATGCAAGGATGCGGTTGGTGACGGCCAGTCCGATGCCCTGGGCGGCGCCGGTGACAATGGCAACCTGATCTTTCAGGTCGTAAAGGTTCATGAGCAAGCCTCTTGGAGCTTACGAAAAAAGAATGCTCTGCATCCCTTAGGACGTAGTGTAAAAGTATTGAGGGACATGGCCCTGGGCCGCGTCCTGGCCGGTCCGGCGCCATTGCGAAAGCCCAAGCTTGCGGGCTGAGCGATGCCCCTCGAAAGTTGCTTCGTAGACCGTCCGGGGCGCATTCGCGCAACCGATTGTCTCGACACTAACGCCACGCCGCTTCAGCAGATGATAAATCGCGTTCTCCGAACGCCGCGCCGTCGCCATGACGATGGCATCCGCGGTTATCCGGCGAACGCTCGAACGCTTGTAGACGTTGGCGACATCGACATTAGATCCGTTGATGCCGGTAACGACGTGATGAGTAATCACCTCGACGCCTGCTTCGTGCAGATAGGTCATAATCCAGTGAAGATAAACTTCCGGTGCCGTCTCCATTCCGATCATCGGCCACTTGGTGATGATCCTGACCTTTGCACCGAGCTTGGCGAGCTTGACTGCCGTCAACGGCCCGGCGACGTCGGCCATCTCGTCGATCACCAGGATTTCTCCTGACGGCACGGTCTTGTCGAGCGCCACCTGATCCCACGCGACACACCTGCCGGTTTCCCAGCCCGGTATCGGCTTTCCGGTCTGGCCTTGGAAGCCGTCGCTGCGGTATTGCGCGCCGGTCGCGACGACGACGTGATCCGGCTTTTCTGCGGCGAGCACGGAATCGATATTTTCGGCGGTCACGGGGCTCAACAACCGGATCGACGTGCCGTTGCCCCTAGCTTGTTCCGCCAACCAGGTGGCGATGGTCCCGTATTGCTGCCGGTACGGCAATGCGCCGTAGGCGCGAACGTGTCCGCCAACGGCGTCCTCGCGCTCGTGGACCGAAATTGCATGACCCGCGGCTGACGCCACCCGCGCATATTCGAGGCCGGCGGCGCCGGCGCCGACCACCAGCACCCGCTTGCGCGCATAGGCTTTCGTCAGCGAATTCACACCCCAGATCGTTTCGCGTCCGACCACCGGATTGTAGGCGCACTGAACGCGGCTGCCGCGGATGACCGATCGCCAGCAATAATTGGCGGCGACGCATCGCCGAATATCCTTTTCGCGCCCCTCTTTTACTTTCGTCATCCACTGCTCGTCCGCGATCATTTGACGGGACAGCAGCACAGCGTCAGCGTCGCCGGACGCGATAAGTTCTTCGGCCACGTCGGGAGTGCTGATGCGACCGACGACGAAGACCGGTTTTTTCGAAACAGATTTGAAAGCGCGCGAGTATTCCCGCTCCCATCCCTGCTCGAACGTCATCGGTGTGTGGATCCACGAATGATGGACCCCGGCCGACACACTCACATAATCGATGTCAGTCTGCTGCTCGAGATCGAGGTGAACGCGCTTGACGTCCTCGATTTCGAGATCGCCTTCCCAAAATGACGTCGAGTTGATGCGATAGCCGAGGATGGCGCGCGCGCCTATTCTTCGGCGAATGCGGCGCAGGCACTCGACCGAAAACCGCAAGCGGTTTTCATACGATCCGCCCCAGCCGTCGTTGCGCTGATTGTAGAGCGGCGACAGAAACTGCCACGGGAGATAGCCGTGACCGAGGTGCAACTCGACGCCGTCCAGGCCTGCGGAAATCGCGCGCCGGCCGGCTTCCGCAAAACACTCCAGCACATATTCGATTTCGTGCTCCTCGATCTCCTTCGGCGTCGGACCGCCCGGCATCTCGCCTACCGGAATCTGGCTCGGCCCCAGCATGTACGGATTGTATTCGTAAGGGTCGCGCGCCGGATCGGTCTTCAGGAACGGTGTGGGAGATCGCAAGCCAATATGCAACAATTGCGCGACGATTGCGCAGTTGTGTTTTTTCACTGCCCTTGCCACGCGCGCGAGCCCTTCGACCTGGTCTTCGTTCCAAAGACCAGGAAAGCCGGCCGGGGTGTAGAGGGTGTCCTTGTCGACGAGATGCCCGCCAAGAATGATCATGCCGATCCCGGTCTTAGCGCGCTCTTCGTAATAAGCGACGGCCTGCTCGGTGAAGACGCCCTCGTGCGGACTTCTCACCCAGGTGGGACAGACCGGTCCAAAGATGACCCGATTGGCAATCTGGGTGTGGCGGATCTGCCATGGGGCGAACAAATGGGGATAAGGGCGAACACTCGGCACGGCGATCCTCCACTGACGTTTTTCCCTTTTTGTGGCCCGTGCATTCCTGGCACGGTTAGGCAGTACAGCGCGATCGGACTCTATCCACGATGGGCCTTGCTCCGTGCAAATCGAAATGAAGCCGATCATCAACGACTATCGCCCTTGGCGGTGTGATACAAGTGTCTGGTAACATTGCGGTCTTGACGGCACGCGAATTGCGTCCGGCGGCGACGTCCGCGGCAAATCCGGCTGCTTTCCGTCGCGCTAATGTGCCGTCTTTTGCGAAGCCGTCGGCACCTCGGAAATGGCTTGCATCAAAGCACAAAGCGGCTGATGAACCCGGCCATAGGAACTGGGGGAACCGATCGTGAAGCTCGTAAATTTTTGGCGCGGCCAGGAGATTCGGCTAGGCTTTCATTTAGGCGACCGGATCCTGGACGCCGCGTTGGCGTGCACTTCTCTGGCGCCGGGCGAAGAGAAGGTTTTTCGTGAAACCGTCTCCTTCATTCGCGCTGGAGGACCTGCCTTCGCGTTAGCATCGCGTTTCATTGATGACCCGCCAAAAAACGCGCTGCAGGCGCTCGACTCCATAAAACTCGCGGCGCCGATATTTCCATCAACGATTCTTTGCGCCGGCAGCAATTACCGCGAACACAACGATGAGAAAGTCGGCTCACCTACGAGCGGCAACGAGCCTGAGTTTTTTCTCAAAACCTCGGACAGCGTGATCGGCCCGGGTGAAAATATCCGCTACGATGAAAGGTTAACGCGGAAGCTTGATTGCGAGACGGAACTGGCGGTGGTTATCGGCAAGCCTGGCCGGCACATCGCGGTCGAAGACGCACTTGACCACGTGTTCGGATATACCATCGTCAACGACGTGACCGCCCGCGATCGGCAAGTGCGGAGGTCCGGTGGTTTCACCTGGTATGAGCTTGGCCGCGGGAAGGCTTTCGACACCAGCGCGCCGACCGGACCCTGGATCGTCACCGCGGACGAAATCCGCGATCCGCAGACGCTTGATATCCAAACACGAATCAATGGCGAGCTCCGTCAAACCAGCAATACCCGGAACATGATCTGGACATGCGCCGAACTGATCCACTTCTTCTCGGTCAATTTCACACTCAAGCCGGGCATGGTGATCATTACCGGCACGCCGGCAGGTACCGCGTGGTCCGTCGATCACGAGCTCGGTGGCCGATGGCAGCCCAAGGAGGGCATGGTCCCTGCGACCCGCTATTGCCTTCCCGGCGACCAAATCGAAAGTGAAATCCAATCGATCGGTGTGCTGCGGAATAGCGTAATCTAATAGCCGGCATTTGCGACACGCCATCGCGAGACGCCGACCTTTTGGGCGCACAATATGAATGCTGGCCATCTCGCCGAGGCGGCGGCAGATAAGGCGCCTTTGCGGGCCGTTACGCGGTCCTCGCTCTCTCCATACCTAGCCATGGCGATTCGAAGCAGCAAGCGCTCCTGCGCCGTTAGGCGCGGGATCACTATGCACTCATATAAGGCGGCGCACCCCCCGCGAGGAAATCTGCACGCGGCGGTGCAAAGACATCAACAACCTCCGTGTCCTCCGGGAAAAAACCTTCATGCTCGACGTTGCCAGGAATCACCGCAATATCGCCCGCGATCATCGACCGCTGATCGCTCCCAATTCGAAAATCCATCCTGCCGTTAAGCATCCAAACAATCTGCTCGTGCGGATGCTGATGCGGAGCAGCATGTGCACCCGCCTTCAGTTTCCACCAAACGATCATTCCCTGGTTCCCCGCGACGACGCGGCGCTCAATTTTGTCGTTGATACGCTCCCACCGCAGTCCCTCAAGCGCGCCGAAGCCAGACATAACAGGCATGGGAATTCCCTCCTCGTTGCACAGACAAATATAGCGGCTCTTCAACAGCCCTCACATCAAAGGCGTCGGCGAGCTGGCCATCAATTTGGCGAGGCCGTCCTCAGCCTTCGAAACAGATTTGCAGACTTGCAGCGCCCATTTCGAAAATTGCGGTCGCCGATTTTGGTAATTACTCGCCGAGTTAAAGAGCGCAATGGGATAACATCTGAGGCCCAGATACAGCTGGAAGGAAAACGAGCGCCGTGCAAGGGAGTTTTCTTCTGCTGGCGTTGGTCTCTTGTCCGAAATAGGTCAAACTCAAAGTTCCGCCCGTAAGGATGACGCCGGGTATCGTACTTCAATCTCACCGATATGTGCTAGGCATGTGAGGATGCGATCCCATAGACAAACCGTTGCTCGGCGAGGAAGTCCCGGCCGCTCGCTGGAGCCCAGAGTAACCTTCTTCATCATCGGAATTGGGGGCAGTCATGGCGTTCACCGCTACTAAGAATTTGCTTTTAGCTGCTACGACAACCGGTTCCTGGCCACGACCGGCCTGGTATAGCCAAAGCCTTTGGGGGCGCCCGCTCGATACAGCCATGCTCGACCCGATCTACCGCGAGCAGTTTTCCGATGCGCTTGCCGTGGTCGTTTCTGATCAGGAACGTGCGGGTCTCGACCTCGTGACGTGCGGCGATTACTTTCTCGATGCGGATTTGGCTGGGCGATCCTGGCATCACTATCCGCTGCAGCGCTGGCGAGGGGTCGCTTTTGACGAGTTGCAGCCTGAGGGTACTCGCTCCGAGCTTTTAAAATATCCGCCTGGTACCCTGTTGAACGAAATCTACACATCATGGCGCTGGCCCATCGTGACGGGCAAGATCGAGCATAATCCACGCAATCCGCTCGAATACCCCAAGATCTACCGCATGACCCAGGCTCGCACCCGCAAGCCGGTCAAGTTCGGAACGGTGTCGGGCCAAGTCATGGCGCTGTTTCTAGACTCGCACACGCCCGAGTATCGGATCGATGACAATAAGCGGCAGATGATCTGGGATATGGCAACAGCCATCAACCGAGAACTCAGAGAGCTGGTCGCCTCAGGGTGCAGCGTTATCCAGGTCGAAGAGCCCACCATTCATTTCATAGCCTGCTATCATCCCGAAGCTACCGACACGCTCGAATTCCTGACGGAGGCGCTCAATCACGAGCTGTCAGGTCTCGAAAACGCCGAGGTCTGGATTCACACCTGCTGGGGAAATCCAATGATGCAGCGGGTATTCGACAAAACGTCGTACGCGAACGCGCTGGAAATTTACCTGGATCGCGTCAAATGCGATGTGTTGACGCTCGAGATGAAGGATCGCGGGCTCGCCGAACTCGAATTGCTCGGCGCTTGGAAGGGCAAAACCCGAAAAAAGTTTGCCATTGGCGTCGTGTCGCATCGCACACTTAACGCCGAGACGCCCGCAGAGGTCGCCGGCGACATCCGTAAAGCGTTGCAGTATGTCGACGTCGAGAACCTCCTCATCACTTCCGATTGTGGCTTTGGCCGTCAGGGCGCCAACCGCCTGGTCGCCTTTTACAAAAGCGCCGCGGCCGCCCAGGGAGCAAATATCGTTCGCCGCGAACACGGCCTGCCCGAAACCTACGTGCCATGCGCCGACCCAGGGCTGATCCAGGACGTCGTACCGGCTACGTTCGAGGAGGCCGGCAACAACGGCGCAGGGCAAACTGCGGCCCCGGCGAATTTCAAATCAGAACCCGAACTTGTCCCGACTTATGCCGACCGTTCACGGCGTGGATCTCTGCAGGCGCAACGCTTTTCGGAGATAATTCGCGAACGACGCTGACCCCGCGGCGAGGCGATCATTCGCCGCCTTTCTAGGCGGCGGAAACGTCGGTAGCGAAGCCCTCGTAGAGCCGCTTGGACGAGCGCTCCAGCTCCGCGAGCCGCTGGGGCAAATCGCGATGCGTGAGCTTGCCGTTCTGTTTGACAATATCGCCGCCCACAATGACAGTATCCACGTTCGCGACGCCCGCATGCAGCACGATAGCCGATATTGGATCGGCGGCCGCCCGCATGTTGATATCGGTTTTACGTAGCAGAACGATGTCGGCCTCTTTGCCGGGGGTGAGCGAACCGATGCGTCCGTCAAGCCCGAAACATTGAGCCGATTTGATTGTAGCAAGTTCGAGGGCTTGTCGAGCCGTCATGACGAGTTTGTCCGGCATGGCCTCCCTCTTATGGAAGGTATCGTTTGTTAGCGCCCGTTGTGTTTGGATGAGAAAGCGCATTTGCGTAAACATGTCGGTGCTCACGCCGGTTACTACATCGGTCCCGATATTCATATTGGCCCGTGCGGCAAGTACCGCTCCCGTGGGAGGCAATCCTAAACCCATCTGCATTTCAACTTCCGGCGTGATGGAAACACTCGCCCCGTTGTTGGCTATGGCCCTGAACTCTTCAGGAGACAGGAAGTTTGCATGGACCAAATTCACGTCCGGACCGAGCAGACGCTGTTCGGCGAGGCTCTGCATCGACTGCGGTCGCGGTCCGTGCTTAGCGCAAGCGACGTGAAAGGAAGCCAACAGCCCGAGCTCGCGAGCAAACCTAATATCCGCTTCGGCGGTGCCCGGCGCAAAATCGGTGCCGCGAATGGCAAGCGCCATCGTCACCAGCGCGTCGCCGGAGGATAGTCGCTCTTTGCGCATTCTCGCGGCGTCGGCCGGATGCGGCTCTTTGGTGCCAAAAAGTGTCATCGGCGTGCCGTATGCGAACAAGGCGCGAATACGCGCGTCGCGGAGTGCGTCGACGGCGGCATCCGCATGGGCCGGCGTATTGACGATGTGGCACCAGTCGAACAGCGTGGTAACGCCCGAATTGATCTGATCGAGCGCTCCGACCAAATTACCGATGTAAACATCTTGCGGCGAATAAAGGCCAACGACCCGGCCAATCAGTACGCCGAAATAGTGGTCAAGTGTCCAGTCCGCAGCGACACCGCGCAGCGCCGTTTGCCAGAGGTGGATGTGTCCGTTGATAAAGCCCGGCATGGCGATCATGCCGCGGCCGTCGATCTCAATGACGGCCCAGCTCCCGACGTTTCGCCCGATCGCGATGATCTTGCCCTCGTCGATCAGGAGGTCCCCCGTTTCGATGATCCCGAGCGTTGGATCCATCGATACGATCGTTGCGCCCTTCACGCGTATTCGCGGCAACATAGTCCGTTTTCCCACCCGCTTGGCCTGAGACACCCAATTTGACCGACGTTGGCCCGCGAGTCTTCCAGGCTCCTAGCCGCCGGCGGCCTTCTGCGTTGGGGTCTCGGCCGCGCATTTGCGCGGCCGAGATCTTTTTGTCCTCGTCGTCCCTAGTCGTAGGTCTTTTTGCAGACCGGCACTTCGCGGCCTGGCAAACCAATCCTGTCGAAGACAGCCTTGGAGAAGCCAAGCCTTTGGTCCACGTCGGGCACGACCTTGGCCACGTTGTTGACGAGATCGCCATTTTTGTCCTTGACGACTTCGGTAACGAAAGTCGTCCCTATGGCCTGATGATTTTCGTCAAGCTTCATCTTTCCATTCGGCGCGTCGAGGACGAGCGAGGCGAGTGCAGCACGGAATTTCTTCTGGCCATCGCCGAGGTCGCCATTGACCTGGTCGAGGGCTTGAAGCGTGGCTTCCGTCTCGTCGTAATAATTGACGGCGCATAGAGAGGGGCCGGCGAAGCGATTTTTGAAATAACCTTCGTTCGGCGCCTGCTGGTAGGCTTTTACAAAGGCTTGCCATTTCGGGTCATCCCACGTGTCGGCCATCGGGCCTGCAGCGTTGACGCCGACCAGTGCCTCTTTGGCCTTGCCCTTCGACGACAAGATCGATTGATCGACCATGATCGAGCCGCCGATGAGCTTGGCGTTGCCGCCGCCCTGCTGGTACTGATTGAGGAAGTTGATGGCATCAGCACCGCCAAGACCCAGATAGATGGCGTCGACGTCATCCGGTAACGCTGCAATGGTCGACGCGAAGTCCTTGGTGCCGAGCGGCACCCAAATTCGCTTCGTGATCTGGCCGCCGCGCTGGCAATAATCGAGCGCGAGGCCGAACACCTGCGTGTAGACGAACGAGTAATCTTCGCCGACCGTCGCGATCTTCTTGTAATGCTTGACGTTGTAGATGTAGTCGCCGAGCCCCTTGTGCATCTGGGCTCCATCGATGTTGAAGCGGAAGAAATTCGGTGCCGGATTGACATAGGTCGTCTCCAGCGCGCCAGAGCAGCCGTTTATGAACGTGACTTGTGGCTGGGTCTTCGCGTAATCATGCAAGGCTATTCCTTCCGATCCGGAAAGAGGGGCGATCAGAAGGTCGACTTTGTCCTGCTCGACCAGCTTCTTGGCGGCGCGTAGTGCCGAGTCAGGGCTGGCATCGGAAGAACCCCTGATGATCTCGAGGTCTTTGCCGCCTCCTTTGTTATGATGCTGCATCACCGCGAGGTCGAAGCCCCGCATGCCGTCCTCACCCAGTGCGGTGTATGTCCCTTCGAGCGTCGAAAAGACACCGACTTTGATCTTGTCGGCCGCATGGGCCGACCAGCTGCCGACAACCGTGGTCAGCGCGACTGCGACCGTTAGTCCAATACCCTTATGCATGGGGTTCCCTCCCGTATCCTGGCGCCGTTAAACGGAGCCGTTTTGTCGGTCTATTGCGTCTGCTATTTCGGGGAATGACTTGCAGCCAATGTCCCGAACAAAGTCATCGTAGCAACGAATAGCCGGATGCCACAAGCCTGTGCGGGCCATTTGCGAAGCTTGGCTTCCGCTGTTCTGAACTCTTGTGGCTGACGCGGATTCTTTCGGCTTGGGCGAGTCGCGAATACCGTTTGGTGCGTTCTTCAAACACTGCAGCGCTAGCGATGCGGGGGAAGTGATCGCGATCGAGACCATCCCGCGGCATTGCGATCCTCTACCGCACCATCATTCCCGCCGACCGGCGAAGGGTACTTGGGTCTCATCATGGAGGTGGCCTCGACGCCACCAAGCTCGTGGTCTAGGCTTGTTAAATGCACACGCGGGTGCGCATTCCGGGCGAGGACGAGATCGGTCTCCAACGCAGGAGGTCGACGACGATCTACGACTCGAATGGGCCCAGATCCACGCCGAATGAGCGCGGCGCCGCAGAGCTGGATCGGCGCCGCCGTCGAGCGGAAGGAAGACGAGCGGCTGCTTACAGGGTGCGGACGCTACATGGACGACCTCGAACCGGTGGCGGGGCTTCGCCACGCGGCCATCTTGCGCTCACCCCATCCGCATGCGCGCATCCGCGGCATCAACTCGGTGGCGGCAAAACGGTTACCGCGCGTCGTTGGCATCGTCACCGGGGCCGAGATCGGCGCCGTCGCGGGCTTCATTCCCAGCGTGGTACGCGCCAGGATGCGTTATCAGGTTTGCGCGACGACGAAGGCGCGTTACGTCGGGGAACCGATCGCCGTTGTGGTGGCAGAAAACCGATATGTTGCGGAAGACGCGCTTGAATTGATCGAGGTCGACTACGAACCGCTGCCCGGCGTGGCCTGGCTGGAGGACGCACTGCGCGCGGACGCGCCGCTGCTCTTCGAGGAAGCTGGAACGAACATCGCGCAGACGCGCCAGTTCGCGTATGGACGTCCTGACGCAGCTTTCGCGTCCGCGGAGCGCACGTTCCACTACAAGTATCGTTACCCGCGTTCGATCGCGACGCCAATGGAGACCTACGGGGTCGTCGCGAATTTCGAGCCGCATCCGGACCGTTACACCATCTGGTCCAACTTTCAGGGGCCGTTCGTGCTACAGCCGCTGATGGCCGCGGCGCTCAATGTGCCCAGCAACCGCGTGCGGATCATCACACCCCCCGACTCAGGCGGTAGCTTCGGGATCAAGCAGGCAGTGTATGCCTACATGGTGCTGATGGCCGCCGTCTCGCGCCTGGTGGGCGTGCCTGTGAAATGGACCGAGGACCGGCTCGAGCACTTGATGGCTTCGTCGAGTGCGACCGACCGTCTCGGCGAGGTCGAGGCGGCGTTCACGGCAGAGGGCGAGTTAACCGGCCTGCGCTTCCGCAACGTCGTCAACCTCGGGGCCTACATCCGAGCGCCCGAGCCCGCCTCGGTCTACCGGATGCATTCGACCTCGAACGGACCATATCGCGTAAAGAACATCGCCGTCGAAAACGTCCTGGTCGTCACCAACCGGATGCCCGCTGGACTAAACCGCGGCTATGGAGGGCCACAGTTCTACTTCGCGCTCGAGCGTCTTATGGACATCGCCGCGCGCGGCCTAGGCATCGACCCAGTCGAGCTACGGCGCCGCAACGTCGTTCGCAGTTACGAGTTTCCCTACGAATGCCCGGCAGGATCCGTGCTCGATTCGGGCGATTACGATGCCTGCATCCGAGAGGTTCTCCGGCTCGCTGACTACCCTGCATTGCTTCAGCGGCGTGAGCGGGCGCGGGCGGAAGGTAAGCTCTTCGGCATTGGCCTGGCGGTTGGCGTCGAACCATCGGGCTCGAACATGGGGTACGTGGGACTGGCGCAGACGCCCGAACAGCGCAGCATCGCCGAGCCTAAGTCCGGCGCCAACGCCTCAGTGACGATCGCCATGGATCCGGGCGGTAGCGTGACGGTCCAGCTCGACAGCACCCCGAACGGGCAGGGTCACGCGACTGTAGCCGCACAAATCGTCGCCCAAGAGCTCGGTCTCACGCCTGCCGGCGTCGCCGTCATCACCGAAGCCGACACACGCGTGATGGCCTGGAGCATCGCTTCGGGCAACTATTCGAACCGCTTCGCGGCGTCGGTTACGAGCGCGGTGATGCTCGGTGCACGCCGGATCGGCGAGAAGTTGAAGCAAATTGCGGCAGAGGAGCTCGGCGGGTCGGCCGCAGCGATCGAGCTGGCAAACGGTGTCGCGCGCGTCATCGCGGACCCTCAGCGATCGATCGGCGTTGGCCGCCTTGCCGCGCGCGCCCACTGGGATCCCGCCGGGATGCCGCGTGGCGTGGAAGCCGGCATGCACGAAACCGTAGTGCTGAACGCGCCGTCGCTTACCGCGCCCGACGCGGCGGACCGCGTCGCCTCCGCGCTTACCTATGGCTTCGTGGCGGATCTTGCGGCCATCGACATCGACCCCGCGACGGGTCGTCTCGAAGTAGTCAAGTACGTCTCGGTGCACGATGTAGGGACGGTGCTCAATCCGATGATCGTAAATGGCCAGGTGCAGGGCGGCTTCGCTCATGGTCTCGGGGCGGCCTTGTTGGAGGAGCTCGTCCACGATCGCGAGGGCAACTTCGTCACCGGATCGTTTGCCGAGTATCTGTGTCCCACCGCTTCGGAGATGCCGGTCCTTGACATCGGCCACGTCTCGACCCCAAGCCCACAGAACCTCACCGGCGCGAAGGGTATGGGTGACGGCAGCTCGATGCTTGCGCCTGCCGCGCTCGCCAACGCCGCTGCGGACGCTCTGGGGCGCGAGGATATTGAATTGCCGTTGACGCTGAATTGCGTCTGGGCGCTCGTCAACGAGCCTGCGCTCACAGCGAGCGGGGGATAATGAAACCGGCAGCTTTCGATTACTGTCGGCCCGACACGCTCGATGAAGCGCTGGAACTCCTGCATGAGCTGGGGCCGGACGTAAGCGTGCTGGCAGGCGGCATGTCGCTCGGGCCGATGTTGAACACGCGTCTGGCGCGGCCGGCAGCGATCGTGGACATCAAACGCATCCCCGGCCTGGACGAGGTGAGCGTCGGGGGCGGAGTTCGCACCGGCGCGACGCTCACGCAGGCCCGGGCGTTCGAGCACGAAACGCTGATGCGTGAAGTGCCACTCCTTGCGCTGGCGCTGCCTTGGGTGGGCCACTTCCAGACCCGCAATCGCGGCACGCTGTGCGGATCGGTGGCGCATGCAGACCCCAGCGCAGAGACGCCTCTTGTCCTCACAACGCTCGACGGCGAGGTCGAACTGCGGTCGACGCGGCGCGGCACTCGCCGCATGCGTGCGCGCGAGTTCTTTGTCGACGTCATGACCACGGCGCGCGAGCAAGACGAGCTGCTTACCGCGCTGGTATGGCCAGCACGCCGACCCGGGACGCGGTACGCGTTCGCCGAGATCACGCAGCGCCACGGCGACTTCGCCATCGTAGCGTGCGCCGTGGAGACCATCGTCGATGCGCAGGGCCGTGTCGCCTCGCTCACCGTGGGCCTCGGCGGGGTGGAAAACCGCCCAGTCGCGGTAGATACTTCGGACTTCATAGGCGAACGCGCCGGTTCAGCGCTGGCGCTGAGTGTCGCGGCGGCCGCCGCGCGGCGCGTCGACCCATTGATCGATTGCAAGGCGAGCGCGGCGTACCGTCGCGCGCTCGTCCGCAGCCTCGGCGCGCAGGCGATCGCCGAGACCTTCGCAGCCGAGCCGGCGACATGACATGCGGCGACTGAAATCCGATGTACGTTATGACGTGACGCTCGAAGTGAACGGCCAGTCCCGGAGTGGCCAGGCGGAGACGCGCACGCTGCTCTCGGATTTCTTGCGCCACGAGCTTGGCCTTTACGGCACGCACGTCGGCTGCGAACATGGCGTCTGCGGCGCCTGCACCGTGATGGTCGACGGTCGGGCCGTACGCAGCTGCACGCAATTTGCGGTCGAATGTGACAGCGCGGCGGTGCGCACGGTCGAAGGTCTTGCCGCGCGAGGCGAACTCAGCATCCTGCAGCAGGCCTTCCGGCAGCATCACGCCTTGCAGTGCGGCTTCTGCACCGCGGGCATCCTGATGTCGGCGACAGACTTCCTCAACCGCTACCCGGACCCATCGGAAGCGGAAGTGCGCGACATGTTGTCGGGCCATATCTGCCGCTGCACCGGCTACTATCCGATCGTGGCGGCGATCCTCGACGCCGCGCGCGCGATCCGAGAAGTTGGGGGGTAGGCGCGTATGGATCTCGCTACCGCCTTCGCGCTCGCCGTCGCTCGCCGTCCCGATGCCCGCGCCGTCACCGAGGGCGGCCTTACGCGCACGTATGCACAATGGTACGCGGAGTCAGTCCGCGTCGCCGGCGGCCTGGCGCAGCTGGGCCTCGCTCCTGGCGACCGACTGCTGGTCCTGCTCAAGAATCGCTATGAGACGACCGTCCTCTACTGGGCGTGCCAGTCGCTCGGGGTCGTGTTTACGCCCCTCAACTGGCGAGCGCGCGCCGCGGAAGTGGTTTTTTGTCTCGAGGATTCGGATGCGAAGGTGGTTGCCTTCGAGGAGGCCTCAGCGGACTCCGTTCGCGAGGCTCTGGCAAAGAGCGGTCGCGAGGGCCTGCCGCGCATCGTCGTTGCTGAGGGACGGATCGGGACCGGCGAGGTTCCCTACACAAACCTGGCGAACAGCGAGGCGCTACGTAAGCCGGTCGCCGTCGGTGAGCACAGCGCCTGCCTCTTGCTCTACACCTCGGGCACCACCGGCCGCCCCAAGGGCGTGCCACGGACACATCGCAACGAACTCTCAGCGGCCGTCTCGCAAATCGCGCACAACCGCTACCTCTTCGGCGAGTCCGCACTCGGAGTTATGCCAATTTACCACACCATGGGCGTGCGGGTACTGCTGTCGACGGCGCTGCTAAACGGCAAGTTCGTCTGCGTGCCAACCTACGACACCGAGCAGGTGCTCGGGCTGATCGAGTCGGAGCAAGTGACGACGATGTTCCTCGTGCCGACGCTTTACTTCGACATCCTGCGTCATCCGCGCATGCGCACCTTCGATCTCTCGTCGCTCGCTCGGATTGGCTACGCGGGCATGACGATGACCCATGCGCTGTCGGAGGAATGCCTCGCCGAGTTACGGCCCAACCTCTTCGTCAACTACTACGGGTCGAGCGAGGTTTATACACTGTCGTTCTGCGATCACCTCGACGTCAAGCCAGGCTGCGCCGGCCGCCCGGGCCTTAACCAAGCCCTGCGCGTCGTGCGCGCCGATCCAGATGGCTCGGCCACGCCCGACGACGTCATGCCGCGCGGCGAGATCGGCGAGATCATCGCTTGCCTGTCGAGCCCCGAGGCCTTCGCGGGCTACTGGAAGCGGCCGGACGCGACTGCCAAGGCGCTGCGCGGCGGTTGGTACTTCACCGGCGATCTCGGTCGGCTCGATGAAGACGGCGAGCTTTACATAGTTGGCCGCGTCGACGACATGGTGATCACGGGCGGCGAAAACGTGTATCCAGAGGAGATCGAAAACGTGCTTGCTAGCGCGCCTTCTGTCGGCCGCATAGCCGTCGTCGGCATGCCGGACAATCGCTGGGGTGAGAAGCTCGTCGCCTTCGTGGAGCCCGCGCAGGGGACGCCGAGTGCGCAAGCCCTCGACAAGCACTGTAGGGCGGCCGGGCTGCCTGGATTCAAGTGTCCGAAAGAGTACGTGTTCGTGGAACGGATTCCACAGTCGCCGGTCGGCAAACTGTTGCGTCGGGAGCTTAGGGCAGGCAACTATCGGCGCGTTGGTTGAGCGCCGCACAAAAGTGGGAGGTTCGATGACCGACAAGTATTCCCAGAAACGCGCGGAGCTTTTAAGCGAGCTCGATGGGCTGCGCGTCGAGATGGACGGAGGCCGGCGCATCGCTACACTTATCCTCGACCGTAAGCCGCTCAACATCGTGTCTTACAAGGCCCGCTCTCAAATCGCGGCACTCTTTGAGGAGATGGGCCGCGACCCAGATGTCGGCGTGATTGTGGTCCGAGGCGCCAACGGGCTCTTTACGTCAGGAGGTGACGTCCGCGGCTTCTTCAAAGTTCACCGCGATGGCATGTCGCACCTCGCCTGGAACATAGCCGCACCGGAAAGATGCCCCAAGCCGGTAATTGCTGCGATGGAGAAATACGCCTTCGGCGTAGGGCTGGAGCTCGCGCTGGCTTGCGATTTCAGGATCGCGACGAAAGACACGCTTATAGCGCTGCCTGAGATCTCGATCGGGCAAATGCCCGGCTCTGGCGGCAGCCAGCGGGTCCTTCGGATGGTGGGCATCACGCGCGCCAAGGACATGGTAATGCAGGGCCGGCGCCTGACGTCGCAGGAAGCGTACCAGTGGGGGCTGCTCACTGAAGTAGTCGCCGACAGCACGGCGCTCCACGAGGCCGTGCTGGCCTACGCCTCACGGCTCAACAGCCTGTCGCCGCTCGCGCTATCGACCGTGAAGCGTGTGCTCAATCTCGGCGACGACGCGAGCCTAGAGGCAAGCTTCGACCTTGAGGGACACGCCTACGAGAAGCTCCGCGACTCGCATGACTACACCGAAGGCGCCCACGCATTCTTCGAGAAGCGCAAAGCAAAGTATACAGGGATGTGATCAGATGGTAATAGCAGCCCGATAGCGTGACTAAATTTCCAAAAAGAAATACTACCTAACCCAGAAAGTCGTCCGAATCCCACGTTGACCCACCCTGTAATTGATCCGGGCAGCGCATCGCGTCAGTGATAAGTTCGTCGCAGCCGTTGCGCGGCGACCAGGACAGTAATCGGCAACGCGGGCGGCCTAGTGGCGCGTCAGTACCGACTCGTCGAGGAGCCCAAAGACCAACGATCGAATCCCGGCGGCGGTACCCAGGGATATTTATCGGTCGCGGGCCGTGCAGCTGTGACTTCATCGACCACTCGAAGGCCCGAGCGGATCGCACCGTCCATGCCGCCGGGGCCCGGCCGTTCGTCCGTGTGTTCACCCGCAAAGAACACTCGCTTGTCGAGCGGCCGTCTGATCTCGCGGAGCACCGTCTCCCTTTGATCGCCGATCGGGGCACGGGCGATGCAGCGAGCGAAAGGATCGTCCGTCCAGCTCACCATCGCGCCTCCGAGTCTGGTCACTGCGCTGCCGGTGATTTCGGACAGCGCAGAGTCGATGTGACCGAGCACATCGTCTCGAGCGAGGCCGCGAGGTTCCGACTCGGCACTGAGGATGGTCGTGACAATCGCCGCGCGCCCGGGCTGGTCCACGGAGAGGTCGAGCATCCAGCGCGGGATGCTATCGCTGAAGAACGCGGTTCGGACCGCTTGGCTCACGAGCTCGCGTTCACGGTACTGCGAAGCAACGCCGGCTCCGGTCCCGTAGCGCAGTGAGACTAGGGCGCGCACCTTCTCCGCCGGTAGCGGCGGGTTCCAACCAATATCGGTCGTCAGCGGACCGGGAACGGCGACGACGAGCAGGTCGCCCTCGAACTGACCCTTCTCGGTCTCGACGACGACGGACGAGCGGGACCAGTCGATCAGCCGCACGACTTGCTCGAGACGCACGTCGAGCTGCTGAGCCAGACGTCGCGGAAGCTGATCGTTCCCTCCTATCATCTGTAGGTACCGCTCGGGGCCGAGGTGCAAGCTCCGGGCATCGACGAAACGGAGCGGTACCGAAGGCTGGATCTCGATCAGCGCGTCCAGGAGCGCGATCGCTGGGGCAGAGACGCGGCACCGTCGTACCCAAGCCGCGGCCGTCTCGAACGGTTCGGCCGGCCGCGCCGATTGGGCTTTTCCCAACTCACCAAAGCAGGCACCGATTTCCTCCGCATTAAGCAGACGACCCTTGAGCTTGACACGAGGAAGTTCAGCGCCGACAGTTTTTAAAGGTGTCAGCTCGATCCCGAACTCGCGGCAGAGGCCGAGGATCGCGTTTTGGCCCTCGTACAGGATCATCGCACCGACGTCCGCGTGCTGTCCCTCAGCGAACGGTTCCCGAAGGGTCAGCACGCGACCACCGACCCGCGGCCGCGCCTCGAGAATCTTAACCTCGTGCCCGACCGCCTGGAGTCGGTACGCAGCCACGAGACCTGAAAGCCCAGCCCCAACGACGAGAGTTTTCATGGATCCGTTCCTTGCCTCTGGGATCCGCAACCTTCGCCACCAGCACTCACGCGGGTGGCGAAGAGCACCCTCACGCGACGGGGGTAGACGAAGGAAGAGCAAGACCAACCCGCCCAAGTCCGGTCCGCGACGACAGCCTCGAGCAGCCCGGGACGAGGAAGTGGCGACAGGCGCGCGGAGAGATACTCGGTCGATCGGCGGCGAGCCGCGGCTAGATGGGGCAAGCTCTGCGCCATTTCTTGCAAACCGTGTCTCTGCGGCGATTAACTGACGCGCATAATAGAATAATGTCCATCGCGAGGCGTCACAAGAAGGAGGTTTGAGAGCGCCATCTACGTGAACAAGCGCCATAAGAACGATGCCAGGGATGCCGAGGCGATTTGTGAAGCAGTCACCGGGCCAAACATGCGGTTCGTCGCGACCAAGACCCCCGAGCAAAAGAGCTGCTTGACGCTGCACCGTACTCGTCACTTGTTTCATCCGCCAGCAGACCTCGGTCATCAACGCCATCCGCGCTCATCTTGCTGAGTTCGGAATCGTCGCACCGGTCCGGCGCGATGGTGTCGAGCAGCGCTCGGCATTGCGGTCGATACCAATGACAAACGGCTGTCCGAGGTTGCTCGGGCCTGTGTCATAGCTCTCGGTGCCCAACTACAAATGTTGAAGGCGCAGATCCTCGAGTTCGATCGTAGGATTAGAGCCTGGCATCGTTCCAGCGAGGCGAGCCGGCGACTGGACGATATACCTGGGGTCGGTCTGGCACTGATGACCGCTCTAGTCGCCAGCGTCGCTGATCCAAAGATGTTCCGGTCAGGAAGGGACTTCTCGGCCTGGATTGGGCTCGTCCCCAAGCAGAACTCGAGCGGCGGCAAGGACAGGCTCGGCAATATCAGCAACGAGGCGATCGCTATCTGCGCAGCCTGTTCACGACCGGTGCGCTGGCGGTGATCCACTATGCCAAAATCCATGGCACCAAGCATCGCCCCTGGCTCGCAGCATTGCTCGCGCGGCGACCCACGAAGGTCGCGGCCGCGCATGTCGGAGGTTAATGGCAACTCAGATGATCCCCGAGAGTCGGTTGGAGCACGGCCTAGTGGATTCTTGGCGCTGCTCAATTGCGAGGTAGCAAACGATTATGATAACCCTCCATGTATGCACCACACAGGGTTCAGCGTGCGCGGGATTCTGGCCGGCGAAACGCCGAGTGACACGCCGATTACTGTCAAGGGCTGGGTGCGCACACGTCGGGATTCGAAGGTGGGCATTTCGTTCGTGCACCTGTCCGACGGATCCTCGTTCCATCCGGTTCAGGTCGTCGCTCCGAACGCGCTGCCCAATTACGTTGATGAGGTCCTAAAGCTCACGGCCGGTTGCGCGATAGAAGCGACGGGGACGATCGTCCCGTCCCCGGCGAAAGGACAACCGTTCGAAATGCAAGCGACTGCAATCAAAGTGATCGGCTGGGTGGAGGACCCGGAGACATATCCGATCCAACCGAAACCTCATTCATTGGAATTCCTGCGCGAGGTGGCGCATCTGCGGCCGCGGACGAACGTAATTGGGGCGGCAACGAGGGTACGACATACACTGGCGCAAGCGATCCATCGGTTCTTTAGCGACAATGGATTTCTCTGGGTGAATACACCCATTATTACTACATCTGACGCCGAGGGGGCGGGTGCACTGTTCCGGGTATCGACGTTGGATCTCGCCAACTTGACGCGCACGCCACAGGGTAAAGTTGATTTCGTACAAGATTTCTTTGGCCGCGAGACATTCCTCACTGTATCAGGCCAGCTGAACGTGGAGGCTTACTGCCTTGCGCTCACCAAGGTCTACACGTTTGGACCGACATTTCGGGCAGAGAACTCCAACACCAGCCGTCATCTCGCCGAGTTCTGGATGA
Organism: uncultured Alphaproteobacteria bacterium; assembly: GCA_963847785.1. Taxonomy (GTDB): domain Bacteria; phylum Pseudomonadota; class Alphaproteobacteria; order Rhizobiales; family Xanthobacteraceae; genus BOG-931. Next base: position 11,260 of record CAWKBE010000026.1, on the reverse strand, counting down.
TTGAACCGGAGATCGCCTTTGCCGACCTCTCAGACGACGCAACGCTGGCGGAACGACTGCTGAAGTTCACCTTTGAAACCCTGTTGAACGAAAGCCAGGAAGATCTCGCCTTCTTCGACGAGCGGATCGAGAAGGGGCTTTTTGAAAAGCTGCAGGGCATCGTCCGCTCGGAATTCGTGCGCATAGATTACGGTGAAGCGATCGGCATTCTCGAGCGGACTAAGGAGAAATTCGAGTTTCCAGTGAAGTGGGGCATGGACCTGCAATCGGAGCACGAGCGCTATCTCACTGAGAAACACGTCAAGAGGCCGGTAATTGTGATGAACTATCCAAAGGACATTAAGGCCTTCTACATGCGTGTGAACGACGACGACAGAACCGTTGCAGCAATGGACGTACTCGCGCCTGGTATCGGTGAAATTATCGGCGGCAGCCAACGCGAGGAACGGCTCGACGTGTTGGACGCTCGCATGGCAGAGCGAGCTGTCGATAGGGAGCACTACGCCTGGTATCGGGATCTGCGCCGCTATGGCACCGTTCCGCATGCCGGATTCGGCCTCGGATTCGAGCGCACTATCGCCTACGTCACGGGGCTCTCCAACGTGCGCGATGCCATCCCATTTCCGCGAACGCCAGGAAATGCGAAATATTAGGACTAGTTTTCACGGCGGGCCTTTTTCTCCTGGCGGTTGGCGGTGGTTTCAGAGAGCCACTCCGCGCACGTTTCGCCAGATCCTTTTACCGACAGAATCCACGGCGGTTAGGCGAAATGCGCGACCACGCCGATGGCGCCGAACGCTGCGCGCCTTGCTACCGTACGACCTATCAGGCAATCGCTGACGAGTTAAGCCAGGAAGCTACCAGCCTTCTCTGTCCCACGAAAAGCCCTCGGCGTGTGCCTCAGAGTCATCCCGAACGTGAGCATCGGCAGCCTGCTGGGCTGCCACGGATGTAGTGAAGATCGCCGGCTCGCCGTCACGCAGCAAAGGACAGTAGCATTCATTGCGATATCGATAGGCCAACCATCCTGATTGATCTTGCTCGACCATCAGCAGTCCGAACTGTGAGAGTCTGGTGTACCCTGTCGGGCTGTCACACTCCCACCGCGGCGGATGTTCTTCATAGTAGTCCAAAAGGGCTGGGATGGCCTCATCGATCGAGTTAACGAGAACGACGTCATCACCATAATCATTTTGTACGCGATATTTTGCATCGCGCGGGCGTACGTAGCCTACCTCACAATTCGACTCGACATGGACGATGGTGAAATAGTCGCGACCTGGAAAGAGCAAATGTTGATAGCTCATATTAGTCCCCTTTGGTTGACGCCCGGCGACGCCGCAATGGGTTTCTTTGTGGGGGACCAATTTCTGAGTTCTCGGATGGGTCGTGTCCAGCCACGAGTTTGGGTGCCACGGAAGCCGCCCGGCTCGAGGCGGCGTGACTTGATCGGGACAAATCCCAACAAGCGCATAGTCGGAGCGATCTGGCGGCGGTTGCCGGCGGTGTTTTTCCGACCGAGCGGATCGAGCAAGGCAGCGGAACTTATGGCCTTCAAGCCTCGTACGGTAGCTTCCACCTTGTCCCGAAGGGGATCAGCATCACGCTGCGCTAGTTCAATGCGCATCTGATTTAGGCGCTCGAGGAAAGACGACATAACACCCTCACTTACTGCACTCGGTTCCTGTTTTCGACGGATCGATCCGTCTTCAGATATTATAGTAGGGAATTGGTTCTAATTAGTTACCCGGTGGCGAACGCACGGATCTTGCGTGCCCGCTGTGGCGCGACGCTTTTTTCAGAGTGTGACGCTTGATTGACAACACTAGTAGGGTTTGCACGCTTTGATGTACATTGGCGTCCACACACCGTCGAATTACGCCCAGAATCGGCCGATCCAGATGCCGCGTCTATGATTTGTCGGCCCCAAAGGGCCCGTCATTCGGCTTGATTGCAGCAATGATCGCGGCTTGGACGTTCTTATCCTGCGCCGCTACGGCCGCCGCCAGCGACAATAAACGCTGCCGGGTGTTGTAGAGCTGATCGACCAGCGACAATACCACTGGCAGCGTGCCCACGTCGATTTCGAGCTCGTAGTGCAGAGTGCAGATGAGGCGCACCCGCGCGCATTCCCTGTCCGTGAAGAGCAGCGTTCCCGCCTCATGCTGTGGCACAACGATCTGCTCGCGAATCCAAGCTTCAAGATCGCTGCGTTGTAGAGAGGATATCGCCGCGACAAGGTCATCGAAGCGCATCATGTCAGCATCTCCTTACGCGGATTCTGCTGAATTTTGGGCTGCCAGGTTTCCAAAAACGCGACCAGCTCGGGCTCGTCGGCTGCGGGCAAAACGACTTTCAGGGTGATCAGTTGATTTCCGCGTTGCCCGGACTTGCGATTGCGGATTCCCCTGTCGCGCAGTCGCAGTGTGGTGCCGGTATTCGAGCCCTTCGGGACGGTCACCGTCACAAGGCCACCGATGGTCGGCACTTCGATCCGCGCGCCCAGCACCGCCTCCTTCAAGGTGACGGGGACCTCGACATGAATATTGTCGTCCCTGCGGTGAAAGTACTGATGCGGCTCGACATGAAGCTCGACATAGGCATCGCCCGCCGGCCCACCGCCGAAGCCCGGCATTCCCTGTTCCTTCAGACGCAACATCTGACGGTCCTCGGCGCCCTCGGGGATCGTGACCTGCAGGGTTTTGCCTTCCGGGAGCGTTATCGTTCGAGCGGCGCCGTTAGCAACGTCGAGGAAGCCAACTGGAAGCACATAGCTCACATCCTGGCCTCGCGCTCGGAACGTGCCCTGCGACCGACGTCCACCGCCCGCAAACGCTCGCCCTAGAAACTCTTCTAGTTCCTCGTTGGTGGCAAATCCGTCCTGCGCTGCGTGCGAGGCATAGGCGGGACCGTCGGCGAAGTCGCGATAGAAGCGCTCCTGCGGCCGCTCCACTCCGCTGGCGTCGATCTCACCCGCATCGAACCGCCGGCGCTTCTCCTTGTCTTTGAGGAAGTCGTTAGCAGCCGACAAGTCCTTAAACTTCGCTTCCGCGTCCTTGTCGTCCGGATGTAGATCGGGATGGCATTTGCGTGCCAGTTTCTTGAATGCGTTCTTGATCTCCACGTCGGTCGCAGTTCGATTTACGCCGAGGGTCTCGTAGGGGTCCTTCATGCAGCTGATCCCATTCAAGCCACTAACCGCGGAGGCGTGACGGATCAAGTGTGCATGAACCTGAAAGGGCAGACCAGCCCTCTTGCCAGCCCGCATGACCATCCAATTGAAGCTGTCCCTATGGCGTCGATGCTGGTCAAACCGGCAAGATCGGGGGCCAGTACTTGCGCCCTGTGGGCAGCAAGTCTTTATGTCTCTTTGGAGAACATCGATCGGTAATAATGTTCGGCGTGGTGGTAGTAGTTTCGGTAAATTCGCCAGGTGCCCCCGTTCGAGAAAGTGCCGAGATGACTAATTCCAAACCTTCGATCATCGAGACGCGACGTGACCAGATCTTCCCACATCTCGATGCGACGGATATCGAGCGTGCTCGGCGCTTCGGCGAAATACGCCGCTTCGCGGTCGGGGAGGCGCTGGCGGCGATCGGCGAAGTCGGCTTAGGCCTCGCCATCATTCTCAGCGGCCAGGTAGACGTTTCCCGCTACGACGCCCACGGCAGACGCCAGCACCTTAACACCTTCGGCCCGGGCGCGTTCGTTGGCGAACTGGCGCAGCTCGCCGGCCGGCCTTCGTTCGGCGACGGCATAGTTACCGAGCCCGTCGAGGCGCTGATCTTTTCGCCCGACCGAATGCGGGCTTTGCTGATCGCCGAAGCCGAGCTTGGCGAACGGCTGATGCGCGCGCTGATCTTGCGCCGCACGCAAATGCTCCAATCCGGCGTCGGCGGACCGGTGATCGTTGGCCGCTCCGAAAATGGCGACGTGCTGCGGCTCGAGGGCTTTCTTGCGCGCAACGGGACGCCGCGGATGATGCTCGATCCCGAGAACGATCCCGAAGCGCGCGCGCTGATCGATCGCTTCCACGTCGATCCGGGACAGTTGCCGCTCGTCTTATGTCCGGGCGGACAGGTCTTGCGCAATCCCAGCGAGACCGAACTGGCGCGTTGCATCGGATTGGTCGGCCCGGTCGATCCGCACCGGCTCTACGACGTCGCCATCGTCGGCGCGGGGCCGGCGGGCCTTGCCGCTTCCGTCTATGCGGCATCCGAGGGACTTTCTGTTCTGACGCTGGACAGCCACTCGTTCGGCGGCCAGGCCGGCGCGTCGGCGCGCATCGAGAATTATCTTGGCTTTCCCACCGGCATCAGTGGAATGGCGTTGATGGCGCGCGCTTATAACCAGGCACATAAGTTCGGGGTCGAGACTGCCATCCCCAACGAGGTGATCGGCTTCGACGGATCAGACGATCACGCCGCGCCCTTTGTTTTGAAACTTGCCAGCGGCGAACGCGTCAGCACGCGATCCATCGTGATCGCAAGCGGGGTGAACTACCGGCGGCTCGCGGTGGAGAATCTCGACGCCTACGAAGGCGCCAGCGTCCATTATTGGGCGTCGCAGATCGAGGCCCGCTTATGCGCCGACCAAGAGGTCGTCGTTGTGGGCGCAGGCAACTCCGCGGGTCAGGGCATCGTTTTTCTTGCATCGCATGTGGCCAAAGTCTGGGTGTTGGCGCGTGGCGGTGACCTCGACTCGACCATGTCGCGCTATCTCGTCGACCGGATCACCGGGCTGGCCAATGTGGAAGTGCTCACGCGTACCCAGGTCAGCGCGCTGGAAGGCGCCGACGGCATGTTATCGGCGGTGCATTGGCATCGCACCGCGACCGGGGAAACGGTTCGACGCCCGATTCGCCACCTGTTCCTCTTTATTGGCGCTGACCCGAATTCCGGCTGGTTGTCCGGATCGGGCGTGGCGCTCGACCCCAAGGGCTTCGTGCTGACCGGAACGGAAGTCGGGGAAAACCAGCGCTCTCTGGAAACGAGCCGTCGCGGAGTCTATGCCATCGGCGACATCCGTGCGGGGTCGATCAAGCGCGTCGCCGCCGCGGTCGGCGAAGGCGCGCAAGTCGTCGCAGCCCTGCACGCTTATCTGTCGCCGCCGCACGCTGTTCAGACGACGCCAGCCGCCGCGCAGGCCGCTTCCACGAAGCGGCGTTTGCCGTAACTGCAACGCTAGCGGTTATGCGCTCCGCGGCCTTCTGGTTTCCACTCTTGGAGGTGTTTGGAGAACCCCACCCCACTGCTCAGGGCGGACCCTACCCCCCAGCGGTGGCGGGCCGGTTGGGTCCGCGACATCCCTACCGGGTCCGCGCAGGCAGCAGGCAGTGGCCGTGGACCGAGCAGTCGTAGTGCACCTCCGCTCTGATCGCGTCCGCGCGGCTACGAGCGCGCAGCTGTCGTGATGGGACCACAGCGGCATGTCCGCTCTGCTCTCCAAAGTAGTCGGCGTCGAAGTAATAGCAGACAACGCCCTTCGTAACTCCTGGCTACTAGGGTGATAGCTCTTCGAGCCAGATGAATTCTTGTGGCGCTGTGGACATCGCGTTAACACGCTTAAACACATCCTGCATATGTGGCGACGCGATGAAGTCCTTTACGGCCTTGACTTCCGATGCAGCCACCTCCCCGACAACGTGAACTCGGTTGCGATCCTCGCTTCCACGCAAAACCCGCCAACGGCCAATTTTTGGTGGGGGGTCGGCCTTGAACAACTTAAACCACTCATCAAAGTTCTTTAGACGGTGAACAACGACGACTACGGGCATTTAGAACCCCTCCCTTACAGCAAATTGTTCGTTTTCCAGGGTCAAGACAATGACCCGGCCAAATGGAAAATTAGCACATCTGAAGAGTTTTGAGGCGACCTATTTTTCATTCGGATCAAAACCCGACTTCGCCCAAGGCCGCGCGACTTCTGTTTTACCTCCAATGTCAGACGCTGATGGCGAAACCGCTGTGCCGCGCGTTAGCGGTGGCAAGGTGACACTGCGCCATCAGCAGGGGCAAAAACTCATTCATACGCCCCGATGCTATTTCAACCGTCCCGATAATGGCGAACCTGGGCATGTCATTTCCCTGTGCGTTTGATGTGAGCGCCTGATGTGTCGCGCCTAACAACGATTCGCGAGCGTGCAACTATTTGACTGTTCCACCTTTTTCGCCCGTAACGTCCGCTGTTCCTGAGTTATCCACTTATCCACAGACGGTCACGTCCATGCTGGAACAGTCAGGGTCTGCGCGAGTTGATATTGGACTGCACGAAGGAGAGGGTCATGGGTCTGCCGATATTGCCGCGGCGGTTTCCGGTCGGCGCCAAGTATGTGGTCGAGGGATACGGCGGAGAGAAAGGGAATTTGCGCCTGATCGCGCGCTACGTCGTCCTACCTGGCGGGCAGCGGATCAATGTTCCGGCTGATCTTTCCAAGCCGGTATCACCGCGGGCGCTGGCTTTCTGCCGCCGCTCCAATTCTAAGCGATCCCAGGCCAGAGGCTGATCGGAAAGCAGTGGCAAAAAAATCCGAACAGTCCGCCAGACATATCAATGAGCATTTCGAAAAACGATCAGAATCCGCGCCCAGTTCGATCAGCATGTTGCCGACATTTTCGAAACGTGGAGCATAAGGCGACATAGATAAGCACGGCACCGTGGAACACTTTCAATGCTTTGACGTGCACGTCCTCCATCGCACGGGAGCAATTCAGGAAACGCTGGTATACCCGTGGGTCTCTTTGAGGATGAGCCGCAGCGGCAAATGTTGATGAAGCGTTTTTCGCGCGATGAAGCGCGGCGCAGGACGATGAACCTCGAAAAGCTGCCGGAGATGCTGCAGTGGACGCCGTTGATATGAAGCGGCCTACTCGAAGCAATATCCGGGCGTTGAATGTCCGCCGTCACTGAGGTCCTGGATTCCGCGTTGATGGCTGCGGTGGCGTGGGCGCACTGCTTTGGCCTTCCTCTGTGTGCGGCAATCTCTGCTGCTCCTGTGGCCGAAGATACTGCCGATAGAGGAGTGCTCCCTCGATACAAAATGCTAGGAACAGCGCTGCGGCCGTTTTGACACTGTTATCGGAAACGGCTGCACGCTTAACATTTCAATTGATAACGTCGCGCGGATCGCGAAGGGCCTGCGGGTTGAGCCGTGGAAATTGCTCAAGGCGACTGATGCACTGCTACATTGCTTACCCGCGTAGCGGCTTCTTCCAGGGCTTGCGCGTAACTCTCTGTTTTTATGGCGCGCCCGAAGGGATTCGAACCCCTGACCTCTGCCTTCGGAGAACTCAGGTCTAGGCTTATCCTCTTGAAACTCTTCATAGTCGCTGTCTCGAAGGACCAATTAGCGACGAAAAATTTGTGAGGTTGCGCGGACATATTGCGGACGGTCATCTCAGCGCCTCCGCTGCGCTCTTTAGGTAGTCAGGGTGATGATGGCCGTAGACGCGCTCGAGGGTCTCTCGGCTCATTCCAAGAAAGCCAGCGGCCTCCCATATCGGAACGCCCCGCTGCATCAACCATGTCGCGCAGGTATGTCGCAAACTGTGCGGAGTTACGTGATGCAGTCCAGCACGCCGGCAGGCTGAGGCAAAGCCGCGTTTCACATCCCCGAGCCGCGAACCGTCTTCATTGACGACGAAGCCAAGTTCTACACCGCGAAGGCGAGCGCGCCGAAGATGCGGCAATAGTTTCGAAGGAATTGGGATTTTGGACCGGCGCTTGTTGGTTCGGCGGCCTCCAGGGGTGTTAAAATCGATGCGGCTGGCACTAAGGTCTACCTGCGCCCATCGTAAGGACAAGATCGCTTCCTTTCTCTGTCCCGTGTAAAGGCCCAAGAGCACGAACAAGGGGAGGTGCATCCTCACCCTAGGTTCACGCAAAGTGGCGCGTAGGAGGGCCGCAGCTTCGCTTCTAGAGAGCCATCTGTCGCGAGGTTCTGGCCGATCAGGCAGATGAACAACTACAGTGCGGGTTAGGCGGCCCTCACGGTGAGAATGATTGACCGCAGCGCGCAGGACCCCGAGCTCACGCCGTACTGTCCCTGCGGAACGGCCACGCGCGGTCATATAGCGACGGCACGCTTCCTTGGTGATTTCAGCGACAGTGCGCCCCTCCCAGAAGTCAGCGAGCCCGTCGATTGCGTAGGCAATGCGCCCAGGCGTCGCCGTATGGGGTCCTTGTTCCTGCGCATAGTCGGCCAAAAGGTCCGTCACGAGGATTTCAGCGGGTTCACGGGGACCGCTGGCGCGGGTACGGATGCGAAGGAATTCGGCGAAGGCGATTTCAGCTCGTTGGCGATCTGACGTACCCGTGCTGCGCTCCCGGCTGCGACCAGCTTCGATCCAGCAGATGTAAAAGCATCCGCGTTTTTTGAGGAAACGCAAACGGGGCCCGGAATTGCGTCGTGGCATGGCTGCACCGTGTTATTGGCGATGAAGCGGGGAATTGCGGACTTCGGAACGAAGGGTCGCCGGCCGACCATGACATGCTCGAGCCGCCGAGTATGAATGAGCGCACGCAACTGGGGCTGGGTCAGCCCCATGACCTTTGCAGTTTGATCCACACTCGCCAACTCGGGAAGGTCATCGAGATCGAGACGAGGCTCGAGCGTCGGCAAGTTTGTTGGGTTTTGGACTGAGCTACGCATCCCCTGCCCCAGTATCTGTAAGCAGGAAGTCCTATTCCTTTTAGCGCTTCCCCCCGGACGTAGGCGTTCACGTGCAGATCAGAGTACGAGAGGATGGGGTCGTCGAATTCGAACTCGTCTTTGTAGTTGTAGAGGTCGGATACGCCGGACCAACCCCGTGGTCCTGCGGTTCGGACGCGCATATTTTTCGCATCTAAAGATCGAAAATAAAACAACTCCAATTCGCCAAACGCAGAGGCTTGGAAACGAATTTTTGCTTGGAGATGACCTGGAGTACTCGATACCTCCACTTTTAAGGAGAAATAGGGCGCCACTCGAGGAGGGGTCGGTTGAGCGCCCATTTTTCTGTGGCTTGTTCGAACTCTCCGTCCGAGATTGAAGTAATTAGCGACGTGAATGCCTGCCCAAAAGTGTGCCCTGAGGGAAGACCGCAAAGCCGAGGTAATCCCAAACTCCGATCCCAGCGACTCAAACTCATCCGATCATTCTCGGTCACCCTGTAAGAGTTGAGGACCCTAAGATGGAAGTTAGTCCGCTTGGCGATTTCGTCGAGCGGAGGGGCCGAAGCTCTCACGATCAGCAGGGCGGTAAGCAGGGCGGCGGCGTCTCGTGGCAGCATATCTGCGCCGCCGTACCGGCCACCCTTCCCGGTGCGGATTAGACCGGTTTCACGCAGCCGACGGCCGACCTCCCGAACGGTCGCTACGGGAATTCCAGTAACATCAGAGGACCTCGAAACTAAGTCGCTCAGTTTGGCCATGCCCTAATCGGTTCTATTGTGCGTGCTGCGCATCATTAGCCGATTAATCGCCCCATGGCAAGCAATTATGCGCAGCACTCAGAATAGAGGTTGCTTGCATTACTCGAGGACGTGACCTGGTCCGCCAACCGTGAGGAAGGCTGCGCCGCAGCGCCGGTTGGGGTAGCGAGCGCCGTTCAAAGGAACTGTGCACTCGTCGATTTCTGTCACGAGACATCGCAGCAAGTGGTTCGTGGGCCTTACGGATTTCCGCAACCGGAGCGAATAGCGATGAATTGCTACGGAGGCTAATCCCAGAAATTCAGCCGGCCCTTCATTGGCTCAAATCGCCGGGCTCTCGCGTTTCGAAACACGAAATCCGCGTTGCAGCCTGGCGCTGCGTGTGAGGATAACACGACCTTGTTGCCCTGCATTCCACCGTACTGAATTATCGTGAAGCCGTCGGTCGCGTGCGGCCGAAAATGTTCGGCATGCTTTCACGGCCTTCTGCACGGAGGATTACATCTCCAACTCCCGCAGTCAGACTTTGCGAGAGGGGGGTGGAAACGAGGGTCTGCTGCTCAATAGAGGCGCAGCTGGCCAATACAACCGAGAGCAAAACCACGGCCCGGATATTCATGGCGCGCCCGTGCAATTGAGCGACTTCATGGCATTAATTTATTGTGGAGGCCAGTAAGCCGCGCCTGACGCTTTCCGCCGCCTTGGACGCTCGACGACATGAACGACGCCTGCTTCATCGTCCGCGACAAGAACGGTCAAGAAGCCGCAATAAAATAGCCGATCCCGACAAAAATTAACACGACGGCCGCCCACATCAGTACAACTTTTGCCCACCAAATTCGCTGATACCACGCCGCATTCCGCCACATAATTTCTTTTACCGGCGGTACGCCCAACAGAGTCGGAATTAGAGCAAGCTTCCACCAAAACAGCGCCTTGCTTAACGCTGGGAGCAACGGCCTCATCGCCTCGGAATTGACGTTTTCGAGCGTGGCGACCGACACCATGGCGAAGCTGAGAAACAACAAAAGCAGTGAGGATTTGTGCCCAAGCTCCTGAATGCGCTCTGAAAGGTGCTTAAGCTCTGGGTCTTCTGCGTCATCCCCCATCTCAGTGCTCCCCTTGCTAAATTGCAGCAATTAAAAACCGCGCCAACCGATCAGGGCAAGAGAGACCGCGAAGTGGACACCTTGACACTGCGCCGAAAAAGCCTTGAGCGCCAATGCGGCGGTTTCCTGCTTGGTGAGGGAAGGGTCGAAAACCCCGTTGGCGTTCAATGGCACTTATCGTGCCCTCACCTCGGGTAAGCCATCGAAGAAAGCCACGCGCGCCTTTAACGCCTTTCGGTCCCACCCGGAAATGAAAGCCGGTAGCATGGCCTTATAGCGACCGGGGGCAATGCCGAGGAAATAGATGATCGGTGTACGGTGCTCAAACGCCTCGCGAAGCCATCGGTTGTTGGCCGCATCTGGGTCCTGGCCCATGAAGGCGTAATCGATCGTCTTTTCGCCCTCGAAAACCTGACGACCCACTCTCGTCATGGTACCAGACCTTGCTGCCAGGCTTGGGCGATATGTGCTTCTTTTTATTTCAACGTGAGCGCCAACTGCACTGCGGCTTCAATCAAAGCGAGCCTCTAACCAAGCGTTCACGCCGCGGAGCCCCTTGGACACCTCGATTGCCCAGTGGAGATATTCGCGTTTGCGTTGCCGGCGCCATCGGCGGGTGGGCTTTTGGTCAAAGAGCGTAAATTCGACGTCTTGTCTGCAAGTTTCAGCATCTTAGCTCGTCGGCTCTTGCCGGCTGCATGTTCAACTTGTTTGCGTTTGCGCTAAATGACCGTAACCCGC
>CAWKBE010000025.1:0-15598 GCA_963847785.1 uncultured Alphaproteobacteria bacterium | reverse complement strand
GACTTTGGATACCGGCGGTGATTTGAACATCGGGTCTTTGCGAGTAGCTTCTCGCGGGCGAATGATTGGTTCATGATAAGATTGTAGCTTGCTGGCGCGATGTAACGGCTGTGTGCACTCAAAGAAGGTGACGCGACGGATGAAGCTCGATTATGCCTCCCCTGTGGCTGCGCTTCACGACTACGTTCGTTGCTTCCAACAGCGTGAGGCCCACGTCGCCGCCGCCGCGGTGGTATACCCGATTGCTGCACGTCCCGGACAGATCCTTGAGTTCTATCTGCAGGAGCGCTACCTCGTCCGCGACTGCAAATCCGGTGCGCAAGATGTTGTTCCGCGCGCGGTAGTGGTAGGACCGTGCACCTGTCGCCGTGTGGAGCTCGTCTTGCGCGATCGCTTCGACGTGTTCACCGTTCACTTCCAAGCGTCTGGATTGCATCGGCTCTTTCGCGTGCCGGTGGCTGATCTTGCCGACCGGGCCTACGACGCGCAATCCGTCATCGGATCCAGCGTGTCGGAGATCGAGCACAGACTGGCCGATTCATCGAGTTTTCAAGAGCGCGTCCGCGTCGCTACAGACTTTCTATTGCGGCACCTTAAGGAGCGTGGTTCACCGGATGCAGTTTCGGTGATAGCCAATCGGTTTCTTTTGGAGCGCGGTGCGCTTCGCGTCGATGACGCGGCTGCGAGCGCCGAACTGAGTATTCGCCAATTCGAGCGGCGGTTTATTAATCAGGTCGGTCTTCCGCCGAAGCGCTACGCGCGAATTGCCAGATTTGACGGTGCTCTCGAGGCGAAGGTGACTGCACCGCGACGTCTTTGGACGGAGATTGCTCACGAGTTTGGTTACTGCGATCAAATGCATCTGGTGCGGGACTTCGAAACCTTTGCGGGCGAAAGCCCGGCGAGGTTCGTTGGGCGATTCTGGACGATGCCTGAGTCCTGGACGTGATGTCGCGTTTTTACTATCGCGCCTGACGGCGCCTTTGGTAGCCTCTCGATCACGTTTTGTTTTGGCGCGAGGACCCACATGGCGAACGTCGGTGCCGCTTTGGCAAGCCGCTCGGATGAGCAAGCAATTCGGAGCGTCGTGCGCGAATACGGCGCCACCTGGAACCGCCACAACATGGCGGCATTGGCCGAACTCTTCACCGACGATGCCCATTGGATCAACATCGTCGGCATGCATTGGCGGGACAAGTCGGCCGTTGTCACTGGCCACGAGGTGTACCATCGCACATTCTTTCAAGGGACAGACATGGAATTGGCCGATGTTGAGATTCGGCCTATCGCCGCGGACATTGCCGTGGCCGTCGTCCTCTTGAAGGTGGGTCCGTTCACGCCGCCCGACGGCGTCCACCGTCCGAAAAGCGAAAATCGCTTGTCGCTCATGCTCACCAGGCGGGATGGGCGATGGCTTATTGCGCATGGCCACAACACAGTCATCGACCTCGCAGCGCAGCCCTTCGATCCCGTGAACGCTGGCTGGCCACAACAGGGGCGAAAGCCGGCGTAGTAGCGTCTGGCGGCGGGTCGCAAAGCTGCAGGTCAGCTACGGCGCAGACAGCCGATGTTGAATAGGTCTTGATCGCCCACGGAGGAATTCCCTTGCGCATTATCCCGCCGGCTCAACCACCAACAAAATCCAACGGCCGAGATGTCAAAGTGGCGGAGGGGCCGCGCTCTAGGGTCGTTGCAGAAATCGCAAAATCCAATTCTGTCGCTGTCGTACCACTTTGTCTCATTGCATTTTTGCTTGCGTTTCGAGCTTTTACGTTTGCTTGAAATATGCTGATAAACCCGCCGGCGTCCCTCGCCGCCTTGATGCGCTTGACAGAAGGTCGGCGCGCTCAGCTACTCATTACACAAAGTCCTCCGGGCCCTGGTTCTTCGTACCGCCGCGACAGCTGTGTGTCGCGGCAGCGAGCGCACCGGCGCGCCATAGGCGCGCGCAAAATCGTCGCTGACGACGAGCGATCCGTCTGGCTGGGGTTCCATAACTTGGGTTGGATGCAACATCGCCGAAAGCTCTGGGATGACGTCAGCGATCGCGAATTAACAAGACTGTTTTCGGTACACACAGCAATAGCGTTGCTTGCAAGGGTGCATTTCAGGACTTGAACTGTCTCAATAGCGGATTGCAAGATTACGCTGATTTCAGTGGAACTACCTCAGTTGGCCCTTCAGGTTTGCTGCAATAAGTTGCCCACGCGTCCATGAGCAGGCGCCGTTTGTCAAAAAGATCGCTGCGCCGGTAGGCGGCCTCGGTCTTGCTGACGATTGAGTGGGCGAGCGCCATTTCAACGACTTCATTGGGAGAGTTGGTGCGCTCAGCGGCCCAATCGCGAAAGGTCGACCGAAAGCCGTGCACGGTGATGCCCCCGCAATTCATGCGGCCGAGCAACATGAGGAGTGCCATGTTGGAAAGAGGGACGTTAGCGTCCAGTCCGGGAAACACATACTCGTCACTCCAGCCCTGCACTCGATTCAGCGCCGCGATCGCTGCGGATGATAATGGGACGCGATGCTCGCGCCCGTTTTTCATGCGCGTGGCGGGAACGATCCACATCCGAGTACTGAGATTGATTTCGGGCCAGTACGCGCCAATGACTTCGCCGCTTCGCGCGGCTGTCAGGATCAGAAACTCGAGCGCGGCGGCTGCGGCACCTTCCCTCTGTCGCAAATCCTTCATGAATGCCCCAATCTCGGTGTAAGGAAGGGCAGCATGGTGCTTAACCTTTCGCACCTTGGATCGAGCGGGCAAAAGGTGGTCCAGATGCCCGCGCCATCGCGCCGGATTCTCACCGGAGCGATAGCCGTGCACTCCGGCCCAATCGAGTATAGCCTCGATTCTGCTGCGCAAGCGGCTTGCGGTTTCAGTTTTATCGCTCCAAAGCGGCTCGATGACCTTCATGACGAGAGCCACGTCAATTTTATGAACCGAAACCTTGCCCAACACTGGAGACACATACGTAGCAAGCGTGTTCCGCCATTGCTGGCGATGCTTGTCGTTTCGCCAGCCTGCTTCATGGGCGCGAATGTAGGCCTCGGCGCAATCGTCGAACGTCATGGAGCTGGCAGCAGCTAGCCTTTGGGCAGCGCTTTGTCGCTCTTCGCTTTCCCGGCGATGCTCAAGCGGATCTCGTCCCTCACTGAGCATCAGTCGCGCATCAATTGCTTTTTTTCGTGCCTCGCCGAGGCCGACTTTTTGTAAGCCGCCAAATCCCATTTCACGGGCCTTGCCGTCGAGCATGAAGCGGAATACCCACGCTTTGCTTGCGCCGCGACTGATCCGAAGATAGAGGCCGGCGCCATCGGCGTAGAGTCCAGGCTTGCTCATGCGCGCGACGGCGAGTGCGCTCAACCGGTGGATCTCTTTCGACATCAATCGCCTTTCACGTTGGGTTTGGCGGACGCGCACTCTAACGTCCGTCGGAGCTTTTGTGGATTGGCCGGGGTCCGCCTAACCCTTGTCCGCCAAAACCCACAAAATTACCCACAAGATTCGCGGGAATTCTAGCGAATTGCTGCGAACGAGTACAGATGGAAATTTGAGTTAAAGCCTTGTTTATCTTGCCAAGTTCGGACGATCGCGAACAAAGGCGAACAAAGCGCTGGCGGAGGGAGTGGGATTCGAACCCACGATACGGTTTCCCGTATACACGCTTTCCAAGCGTGCGCCTTCAGCCACTCGGCCATCCCTCCGGGCACGGGAAACGCGAAATATAACGGCGCATCCCCAACACACAACCCACGCAAGACTTTAAGCGATTAATCGCGGTGGCACGGCCAAAAATGAACGGCTAGGTTGCAATTGAGACGCCGCGGCGGCCGTTTGGATGCGGCCCGCACCTCGCGTTGCTTGTCCAGTCGGTCATTTGCTACGGTCGCGACGACAGAAATGAACAAACAATAAGTGGGGCGGGAAATATGATCGTACGCGAACGGCCTGACGGTTCCGTGATCCTGATCGGCCAGACCGATCACGCCAAGCTGTCGGGGCAATGCGCGGCGCATTGGGGCAACGACGCCTTTGCGCGACCGAAGCCCTACGAGGCCGTGGTCCGGGCCGCGATGTTTCACGACAGCGGCTGGTACGACTACGAGGCGAGCCCCTCGATCGCGCCGGACACCGGCAAGCCGCTCAATTTCATGCAGGTGACATGGGGCAAACCGCAGCGGCGCGCGTTCGAATGGGCGATCGACTGGATGACGCGCATCGATCCCTATTCGGGCCTGCTGTTGAGCAAACATCGGACCGGATTGCAGCGCGGCCGCTACGATAAAGTCGCGCACCCAAAAATCTTCAACACGCAGAACCTCCCGGAAGACAACGAAGACTTCCTGGCGCGCAACGAACAAGCGCAGGCGGCGCAGTTGCGCAATTATGACGAAGCCGAGTTCTGGACAAACTATCAGCTCCTCCAGGCTTTCGACTTTATTTCACTCTTCCTGTGCAACAAGGACGTGGTCGACGACTTCGTCGAGCCAGCGCCGACTTCCTATGACGGCCGCTCGGCGCCGGTGCGGCTCACGCTCAAGACCATCGAGGGGACTAAGATCGCCATCGACCCCTTCCCGTTCGATGTGAACCCGTTGCGCGTGCAGCTGGTCCGGCGCGAGATCGGCCGCACGATGTTCGCGGACCCTGCCGCGTTCCGCGAGGCCTATTTCAAGGCGACGCCGGTCGCGGTCGATTTCACGCTGTGCAGCAAATAGCTTCGGTTTCAGAACCGCAGCCATGAGAGCGATCCGAGTGCGTGCGTATGGCGGTCGGAAGCGTCGGTGCTCGAGCATAGGCCGCTGCCAGCGCGAGGACCGCGGCGGGCCGGTTCAAGCAGAGGATTTTCGCAACCTGCAGGTTTGGGCAAGCCCCTAGGCATTCCTAATTGGTGATTCCATGACAGCGCCCAAAACCGCCTCGTCCCGTTTGCCCCTTGTCGATGCGCCGGACGACCCGCTCGTGCGCGAGCAATTCGTCGCGCTTGCCTCCGGCGGCGGCATCCTCAACTTGCATCGCATGATGGCGCACGCGCCACCGCTCATGAGGGCATCGGGCGAGATGGCATTGGCGTTCCGCCGCGATACGGAGTTGTCGCGTTCGCTCGCCGAGCTCGCGGTTCTGCGAACCGCACAGGTGCTTGATTGCGCCTACATCTGGTCGCGCCATCTCTCGCTAGCGCGCGCCTGCGGCGTGACGGAACGGCAGATCGATGAGCTCGCGCATTGGCCGGAAAGCGCCGCGTTCACGCCGGCGCAAAAAGCAGCGCTCGGCTTTGCCGAGAAAGCGGCGCGGATGACCCCCATTGGGGACAGCGATTTCGCTTGGCTGCGGCGGGACTTTACGCCGCGGGAGATCGTCGAACTCGCGATGCTGGTCGGGTTCTATGCCTCGACCGCGGTCGTCATCAAGGCCCTGCCGGTGCCTGACGAGAAGGCGTGATTGCGCTATGGCTTCCCGGGCCTCCAAGGAGAAGCATTATGCGCCTGCCTTTAATCGCTCCCGCCGACCTTAGCCCCGAACAGCGTCCCGTCTATGAGGACATGCGCGCCGGCATCGAAAAGAACTTCCAGGGATTCAAGACCATCGCCGAAAACGGCGCGCTGTTGGGGCCGTGGAACCCGTGGCTGCACGAGCCCAAATTCGGCAAACCGATATGGGACCTGACGCTCGCGCTTTCGATTTCGCCGTCGCTGCCACGCACCGCACGCGAGGTGGCGATTGTCGTCACCGGGACGGTGTTTCATTCGGCATACGAGCTTTACGCCCATGTCATTGCCGGCGAGCGGCGAGGACTTTCCGACGACAAGCTCGCCGTCATCGCCGCCGGCCAACGTCCAGGCGATCTCACGCGCGACGAAGCGGTGGCCTACGACGTCGCCTCGGCCTTGTTGCACCACAGTACCTTGCCCGAGATCGTCTATCGGGCGGCCGTGAAGCGATTCGGACAGCATGGCGCCGCCGAATTGATCTATCTTGTCGGCCTGTACTGCCTTGTGTCGGTCACGCTGAATGGCTTCAATGTTCCGGTACCGGAATCCGAGGCGGAATAAATAAACCCAAGAGAATCCGTGGCGCGCATTTCTATCTCTGACAAACACTCAATAGCCGAGGATGTGAAATGGCACGCCGATCTTCACTGACCTGTCTGAATCGCCGAACGCTTCTCGCCGGCCTCGCGGCGACTTTGGCAGCACCGCGCTACGGCTTCGCCGGCGGCATCATGGACGCCACCGGCCGGACAATCACGGCGCTGGATCACGTGATGCGGGTTTATCCGGCCGGCCCGCCGGCGGCGGTCGAGCTTTATACGCTGGCGCCGGACCTGCTCATCGGATGGCTGGAGCCGATTGGAACCGACGCGCGCGAATTTCTTATTCCCGATATCGCGGCTCGGCCGCAAATACCGCGATTGACCGGCCGCGGCGACGACAACGTCAATCTCGACGCGCTGAAATCATTCAGACCCGATCTCATTGTCGACATCGGCAACGTCGATGGCACCTATGCCTCGCTCGCCGAGCGCGTGCAGCAGCAGAGCGGCATTCCCTGCGCGTTGCTTGACGGGCACCTCGACCGCATCGGTGCGTCCTATCGCGCGCTCGGCACGCTTGTCGGCCGCAGCGATCAGGCGGATATTCTCGCGCGTTACGCCGAGAGCACCATAGCCATTATCACGCAGCGCAGTGCTGCCGTGCCAAGCGACGCGCGGCCTCGCGTTTATTACGCGCGCGACAAAAACGGGCTGCAGACCGGCTTCGGCGGCTCGATGATCGCCGAGCCGATCGAATTCGTCGGCGCTCGCAACGTTGCCGCCGACCTGCGCGGCGCCCACGGCGTGGCGACCATTGAACAGGTGCGCGCCTGGGACCCGGAAATCATAATTGCGAGCAATAAGGATTTCGCGGAAAAGGTGCGCAATGATCCGGAATGGGCTTCGATCGCGGCGGTCAAGAGCGGCCACGTCTACCTGTCGCCGAAGCAGCCGTTCGGCTGGGTGGATTACCCGCCGGCGGTGAACCGCCTGATCGGGCTTTGGTGGCTCGCCAAGATCTTTTATCCCGACAAGTTTCCGGAGGACATCAAGACGCTCGCCCGCGACTTTTACACCGCGTTCTATCACGTCACTCCAAGCCCCGCGCAGATCGACCGCGTGCTCGCCGGCGGCGCTTGAGCCGCGCCGGCAAACGGTGGGCGCGTGGCGTATCCGCAAACCATCGGCGTCGTGCTCGCCGGCGGTCTCGCGCGCCGCATGGGCGGCGGCGATAAGGCGCGCATCCGCATCGGCGGGGTAACCGTTCTCGAACGCATCATCGAGCGGCTGCGCCCGCAATGCGCCGGCCTCATCCTCAATGCCAATACCGACGCGGCACGCTTCGCCGACATCGGCCTTCCCGTCGTAGCCGACAGCGTGCCGGACTATGCGGGCCCGCTCGCCGGCATCTTGGCGGGCCTCGACTGGACGGCGGAGCACGCGACGCAGATCGAATGGATCGTCAGCGCGCCGGGCGACTGCCCTTTTCTGCCGCGCGATTTGGTGACGCGTCTGCATCAGGCACGCGTCGGCGCCAGCGCGCTCCTCGCCTGCGCCAGCTCGGCAAAACGGCCGCATCCGGCCGCTGCGATTTGGCCGGTCGAGTTGCGCGAGGACTTGCGGCGTGCGCTCACCCGCGACGGCGTACGCCGGGTCACCGAGTGGAGCGCGCGCTATCCGTTCGGAATGGCGGCTTGGGCGGCGACGCCCGTCGATCCGTTCTTCAACATCAACAAGCCCGAAGATGTCGCCGAGGCCGAACGCCTGGCGGCACAGTATCCGGACGCGTGACGCGGTTAGCTGCGTCATTGCGAGGAGCAGAACGACAAAGCAATCCAGCCCTTACGTCCGAATCGCAAAGACGGGTTCAAATCGAAATCACCCTTCACCACCCGCCGTGCCGATCCGGTCGCACGGCAGCGCTTCCGCCTGCAACACGTCGGCGATGCCCTCGATGTCGTCGAGCATCAGCACCGGCAGTTGCGCCCGCGGCAATTGTGCGTCGGCGGCGATCGCGACGATGCAATCGTCCTCGGGATAGATCAGCGGCTTGCCTTCGGCCGCACGGTAAATTTCAAGCTTCGGATACGCGTGACGCTTGAATCCTTCGACGATGACCAGATCGGCCGGGGCGAGCTTTGCCAGCAATTCCTCAAGCGGCCGCTCCGGTTCGCCGCGCAGCTCGTGAATCAGCGCCCAACGGCGGCCGGATGAAACCACGACTTCGCTGGCGCCGGCTTCGCGGTGCAGCCACGAATCCTTGCCCGGCTTGTCGATGTCGAATTCGTGGTGCGCATGTTTGATGGTCGAGACCTTGAGGCCGCGCCGGACCAGCACCGGGATGACCTTGGTGATCAGCGTCGTCTTGCCGGATCCGCTCCAGCCGGCGAGACCGATAACGCGCATCTGCATGGCATCAGGCTCGCGCTGGTCCGAGCAATGTTTGCGGCGCCATCATCGCCGTTATGATAAAGAAGGCTTTCAACCTTTACGACCCTCTTCGATGGCGGAAAAGACTTTCGATCTGCGCGGCCTCAAATGCCCGCTGCCGGTATTGCGCACGCGCAAGGCGCTCGCCGGCATGGCGCTAGGCGACATTCTCATCGTCGCGTGCACCGATCCGCTCGCCCGCATCGATATTCCCAATCTGTTGCGAGAAACCGGTAACGTGCTGGAAGACGCCTGGCAGGACGCCAAGGTCATGACATTTCGGATTCGCAAAACATAACGCTTCGAACATAAAGCTTCGCGCGCCTCACTCCGCCGCCACGCGCTGCACGGCAACGCCTTTCGCCTTCACCACTACCTTGATCGCATTGTCGATCCGGTCCTTGGCGTAACGGATTGCGGTCGGCAGATCGTCGAGCGCGAAGGTATGAGTGTGGATTTTGGTGGCGTCGAAGCGCCTTTGCGACATCAGCGCCTCGGCGCGGTGCGTCGCGCTCCGGCCCTCGCCGCGGATGCCGTAGAGGTAGATGTTGTTGCGAACGATATGAGCGACGTCGACGGGCGTCTCCTGATGCGGGAACGCAGCCAGACAGACTTTGCCGCCGCGGCTGACCATGCGGATCGCATCGTTCACGGCGTTGGGCGCACCCGAGCATTCGACCACATAGTCCACGCCCTGGCCGTTATTGAGCCGCCGAACGGCTTCGACCGCATCTTCGTTGCGGACATTGACCACGTGATCGGCGCCGAGCTCACGCCCGATCCAGAGGCGGTTATCGCGTGTGCCGGTGAGAATCACGGGCGAGGCGCCCAGCGCCTTCGCCACGGCAACGCCGAGAAGTCCGATCGGACCCGGCCCAGTCACGACGACGCTCTCGCCGGCGACGAGGCCGCCGAGCTCGGTGAGCCCGTACATCGCGGTCCCCGCGGTCACGACCAAAGTCGCTTCCTCGTCCGACATGGCGTCGGGAATGGCGACCAGCGTATTGATGTTGTTGACCTGGAATTCGCAAAAGCCGCCGTCGGTAGTGAAACCATTGGCGCGATGGCCTTTGTCGACGTCGCCATAGTTGAGACCGTAATTGAGGCACGATGTGTACATGCCCTCGCGGCAGCGTTTGCACTGGCCGCAGCCGGCATGAATTTCGACGGTGACGCGCTGGCCGATCCGGTATTCGTCGACGCCGGGGCCGAGCGCAACGACCGTGCCCATATATTCGTGGCCGGGCGTGAAGTTCTTGTTGAACGGCATGGCGCCCTGGATCAGCGCCGGCGATCCGTGATCGATGACCTCGAGATCGGTGGCGCAGATCGCGACCGCATCGATGCGGAGCAGAACTTCCGCATGTCCGGGCGCAGGAATTGGCTTCGCCGCAAGCTTAAGCTGGCCGGGGCCGCCCAGAATCCACGCTTTCATCGTTGCCGGAATCGGAAAATCCGGGTTCGTTTTCACGCCGGCTCTGTTATCCATGCGACGGCCTCCCACTAGAGCATGATCCCGAAAAGTGGAAGCGGTTTTCGGAAAAGATCATGCTCCCATCAGACTTATACGACATGATCCGATTCAATCTGAGCGGATCGTGGTCTGGCATCAAGATGTCAGCATGGATCGGCGGGTCAAGCCCGGCAATGACGAATATAATGAGCGTCCTCACACCGGAACCGTGGTGGCGTCGTAGGTGAACAGCCAGTCGTACCGCTCCCTGACGCGATCATCCTGAAATTCACGCGCGACGTGGGCCTGAGCCCCTTCGGCGTCGGCCATAGCGCGGTTATGGAACCGAGCGATCATGCCGGCGGAGCCGGCGACGGTCTTGTTGGCGCGGTCGCGGCGAACCGCTTCGTAGCGTGCGAACGCCGTCTCGTGATCGGCCCGGTATTTTTCCAGGCAGCGCGCGAGCACCAAGCCGTCTTCAAGTGCCATGACCGCGCCTTGGGCCAGGAACGGTACCATCGGGTGGCACGCGTCGCCGAGCAGCGTGCAACGTCCTTTGCTCCACGCGCTCATCGTCGGACGCAGCGCCAGCGCCCACTTGTAGGGCGCGTCGATATTGCGGAACAGCGCGTGCAGGTCGGCGTGCCAGCCGCGAAAATCGTTGAGCATCTCCTCGGTGGTGCCGCGGACATTCCAGCCCTCGACCGTCCAGTCGGAGCGTTCGCGCAATCCAACGACGTTGAGGAGCGTGCCGGCGCGTAACGGATAATGCACGGCGTGACCGCCGGGGCCGATCCAGTTGGTGCCGACATTCCATGCGTTCCCGGGCGGAACGCGGTCGATGGGAACGACGCCGCGCCAGGCAGTAATGCCGCAGAATTCCGGCTTCGCCGCGCCGAAAAGGATTTCCCGCACCACCGAATGTAGACCGTCGGCGCCGACGACGAGCTTCGCCGTAACGGGTTCGCCGGTCTCGAAGCGCAATTCGACATGGTGGGCCGTTGGCGCAAGCCCGATGCACTTGCGGCTCAAATGGACGGCGCCGGGTTTGGCCCGAAGCAGCGCCTGCGCCAGCACGTCGTGAAGATCACCGCGATGCACGGTGATGTAAGGCGAGCCGTAGCGCTCGACCAATTCCAGGCCAAGCTCGAATACGTTCCAGGTCTGCCCGGTATTCCATAACCGGATCGCCTTGCCGGCGGGCATGACCTGCACGCGCTCCAGCGCCTCCTTGAGTCCGAGCGCATGGAGAACGCGAGTGCCGTTGGCGCTGATCTGTACGCCGGCGCCGAGTTCACGGAGTTCCGGCGCCTGCTCATAGACATCGACATCGATTCCGCGCTGGATGAGTGCGAGCGCCGCAGCGAGCCCGCCGATACCGGCGCCGACGATGACGACTTTTTCGTGCATGAGCGGGCTGTACCCTCGTCACAGCGGCTCGCCGGCGGCGTTGCGGCTCAGATCGGCGAAAATGTCGTCGCCCTTCAGCATGACCCGATAGGTGCGCAGCGGCACTTCGCAGGGCGGGTCCACGACGTTGCCGGTAGGCACATGGAATGAACCCATATGCATGCAGCATTCGATCACGTCGCCTTCGAGCATGCCGTCGGCGAGACTGGCCGCGGCGTGCGTGCACTCATCGTCGGTGACGTAATAGGTGCCGTCGATATTGTAGACCGCCAGCATACGGGAACCGATTGCGAATGCCTTGACCGAGCCCGGCGAAACCTCCGATTTCGCGCAAATTCGCACGACGTTCCCCGCGGTGTCCGTCATCGGTGGCCCTCCGTTGCGACTCGCGATTAGAATAATAAAGGCAATGGGAACGAAAGCCATGCAAGTACTGGTCGTCGGCGCCGGTGTCGTCGGGCTTGCCATCGCCCGCACGGCGGCCTGCCGCGACCACGACGTGATCGTCGCCGAGGCGACGGATGGCATCGGCAATGGGATCTCATCGCGCAACAGCGAGGTCGTTCATGCCGGCATCTACTATCCGACCGGATCGCTCCGCGCCCGGCATTCCACCCGCGGACGGCGCATGCTCTACCAATTCTGCGCCGCGCACGGTGTCGCGCACAACAAATGCGGCAAGCTCATCGTCGCCACCGACGAGGCCGAGTTTGCCAAGGTGGAAACGCTCTTGGCGCAGGGCCGCGAAAATGGCGTCGAAGGGCTGGAACTGATCGGCGGCAACGCGGCACGCGCGCTCGAGGCCGAGCTGAACTGCATCGGCGCGTTGTCATCGCCGGAATCCGGCATCGTCGACAGCCATGGCTACATGCTCGCACTTTGGGGAGAGCTGGAAGATCGCGGCGGCAGCATCGCATTCGAAACACCGGTCGAGCGGATGTCCTATTCGGCGCCACACTGGCAGGTGCAATTCGGCGGCCGCGATGCCGGGACCGCAGCGTTCGACGCGGTGGTGAATTCGGCGGGCCTCGGGGCGCAAAAGCTCGCCCGCCGCATCGAAGGCTACCCGGCCGGCATGGTGCCGCCGCTGGTGCTCGCAAAGGGCAACTATTTCGGCTTCGCCAGGCGTCCGGTCTTCTCGCGGCTTATCTACCCGACGCCGGTCGACGGCGGGCTCGGCGTGCATGTCACGCTCGATCTCGCCGGCCGCATGCGTTTCGGCCCAGACGTCGAATGGATCGACCATGAAAGTTACACCGTCGATCCACGCCGCGCCGAGACGTTCTACCAACGCATCCGCGCCTATTGGCCCGGCCTCCCCGACGGTTCGCTGGTGCCGGACTATTGCGGCATTCGTCCCAAGCTCACCGCGCCCGGCGAAAAGCCGGCCGATTTCATGATTGCCGCCGAGCCGGCCCACGGCATGCCACGGCTGGTGAATTTGTTTGGAATCGAATCGCCGGGGCTTACCTCTTCACTGTCGCTGGCGGAGGAGGTCGTCGACTATCTCGCGGCCTGACCGCCACCCTGCGGCCGCACGATGATTCCCGGCGCTTCGTCGGCGCCGGTGGCATCCCTGCTTTACCGGCTCAACCGCACGCGCGAAAAGCCGCCGCTAGCGGAATCAAAAATATCGGAGCCAGACATAAGCCTGGCAAATAGCGATGGAGACGAACGTCATCGGCACGCCGTAAGCAAGATACTGGACGAACGCGAACCGGATGCCGTTGCGCTCCGCGCGGCAAAAATGCACTGCTCATGCGGCAAATTTTGCCATGAAGCTCCGGGAATTGTATCGTGGGGACATACGGATAATCAGCCCCGCGGCGTCAGGTCGGGGCTTGGGAAGGAGTTTAACAGTGGCCGTTCATCGATTTCACAATCCTCCGACCATTCACGCGCCGACCGGCTATACGCATGTCGTCGAGGCGACCGGTCCCGGCCGTACCATCTACGTTTCCGGCCAGGTCGGCGTCACTCCCGACGGAAAAATTGCTGGCGATTTTCGCGCCCAGGCCATTCAAAGCATCGAGAATCTCAAGAATGCGCTGGCAGCAGTCGGCGCAAAATTGGAGCACATCGTCAAGATCACCAACTACTTTGTCGACATGTCCCATCTGCCGATCTTCCGAGAGGTGCGCGACAGCTTCTTTGACACGAAGGCGCCGCCGGCCTCGACCGCGGTGCAAATCAGCAAGCTCGCGCGCGAGGGATTGTTGTTCGAAATTGAGGCGATCGCGGTGGTACCTGAGTCGCTTGCGTGACGTGAGCGCGTCCGCGACGCTACGAAGGCTCCCCTTGAGCATGCTCGCGGCGGCGAAGCGCGTTAGTTGCACGCAGTTACTTTCCTCTTGAGTGTCGTCGCGGTTTTGCGAACTCGGACGCCCTTCAGCGGATACTTGTCTTTCTTCCTTATCTTTCTTCCTTAAATTAACCTATTGTATTTGCGCGATAATTTCCATTTCATTTCGCAAAATCTACAATCACCGCGTGTTATCTTTAAAGATATCAACCGAGAAAGATACTTTGACCATTTTTACAATTATTGCGTGTGTCCCAATGACTTTTCTAAAAAAGATACGTTGGTCCAATGTCCTGGACGCATTCGAAGCTGGAGCGCTCGCCAAATGAGACAATTGTCCATCACTTACTCGAAGCCCCACTTCGCGACGATCTTTCTTGGTCGATCGTCCGCTCGCTCTGGCTCGTTTGGCCAAGCATTTGTTTTATCGCCTTGGTTTGAATTAGACGTTTAACTGCTCGGTCAATCATCGCGTCGAGGCGTTCGTCCAGCGCAAGTTCTGATTTAAAGAGATCGTCCGAGACAGCCACGGAGGAGTGGAACAACGCTAGTTGCCGGTTCGCCTCAACGTCAATCCCCGCCAGCAATACGTAGATTTCACCTACTATGGCCTGCGCCCATTCCAGGGTGGATTTAAAATCCGAACGCGGAAATTTTTGATTTAAATAGTTGATTTTATCTGCGGGACTACTGCTGCTCGCATACTTCTGGAATGCCGTCTCTGGGTTGCGTTCCATGACGACGGCAAGCCTCAAGAGGCCAAAGGCTTCATCGTGCAAAGGATGTTTAGGATCGAGAACGACGAGGCGAAATTCATGCTGCCGTGGTCGTTCTCTGAAGGAGGCGCGGCCGAAAAACACATGCCCCAGCTACAGCACAATATGTGGGTCACCAACGGCCTACTCGCGTTACCGGAGCCGCGTCGGTTTCGGGACAAGACCCACGTCAAATTCGTGTCGAAGCAACCCTGCCTGATTTGTGGCCGTCGGCCGGCGGACGCGCACCACCTTCGGTTCGCGCAGCACCCTGCACTCGGACGCAAGGTGAGCGACGAATTCATCGTCCCGCTGTGCCGCGGTCATCATCGCGAGGTGCACCGCTCCGGTGACGAAGCCTCATGGTGGAGCAAAGGCGGAATCGACCCCATCGACAGCGCGCGGACGCTTTGGACCGAGACACACCCGCTTCGGCCGGTTGCTGAAGGCCCGAACCTCGATCAGGCGACGACTTCGCGAGCACCGACCTCCGACTAACATCCGTTCCGGGGCTGCGCACCCGAAATCGCAAATGGAGCCAATTATTGCCGCTGGCGCTCAACGACTTCCTTCAGGCAGATCGAGGCCAACCGTCGCAATGCCTGCAAAGGCACTGGCCCCATTACGGAAGAAGGCAAGCAGCGGTCGCGCTGCAATGCGGTCCGTCACGGGCTCACGGCCGAGACGGTGATCGGCGCGCTTGAGGATGCGGAAGATTACCAAGTATTCGAAGCAACCGTCATCGCTGACTATGATGTTCAATCTGCCGTGGAGCGGGAACTGGTGCTGCGGTTAAGCCGGCCTGCTGTGGCGGCTGCGCCGCGCCACGACAATCGAGACTGGCCTGTTTGAATTCCAGGCTGACTATCTGCGAGAGTTCAGGCAGGGCTGCCAAGGTAACCCGGCCTCTCGGGAAGTTGTCTATGCGCTGTTCGGGCGGGCTGACCCGGTCAGTTTTGATCCGACATCGCACGCCATCACCAACGAAACAGAAGCAGTGCCCAGTTCAGGGTCCAGTTCTGTTGAACCTGCCGCCGATCCCGCCGCTGACCTCGCGCGTTGCTTTTTGCGTCTCGCCAATCTGCCCAACTTCGCGCTCGATCGCCTCAGCCGATACGAAGCAACCTTGTGGTGCCAAGCCGGCCAAATCCTGTTCGCGCTCGATGCATTGGATCGTCGTAAGCCACAGGAGAGAAGGCGCCGTTTCCGTATCGGT
>CAWKBE010000024.1:0-109178 GCA_963847785.1 uncultured Alphaproteobacteria bacterium | reverse complement strand
CAATGTCGGCTCTGCGCCGACCGGATATCGCTCATGCGGTAGCGGTAGCTCGTAGTTTCGGCCAGTGCTGAGCGGGGTCATTGTGCTAGTCTGGATTGTTCCGGCCGGGGCCCGTTTGGGAAAGAGGTACAGATGACGGAGATCTGGAAGCGATCGGCCCAGGAGCTGGCTACGCTCATCGCAAACAAGAAGGTATCATCGGTCGAAGTCATCGACGCTCATCTCGCCCGTATCAAGGCTGTCAACCAAACGGTCAATGCCATCGTGCGCGTGATGGCCGACGAGGCGCGGGCTGCGGCGACCGATGCCGACCGCAAGGTAGCGTCAGGCGAGCCGCTGGGGTCGCTGCACGGTGTCCCATTCACCGTGAAAGAGAATATCGACATGGCGGGCCTTCCTACCACGTGGGGCGTTCAGGCATTGATCAAGGCAGTTGTGCCGCTCGATGCACCCGTGGTGGAGAGGATGCGACAGGCTGGTGCGATACCGATCGCCCGCACGAACCTGCCCGACATGGGGCTACGCATGCATACTGACAGTAGCCTTTATGGCCTTACTCGGAACCCGTGGAACCTCGAACGCACCGCCGGCGGATCGAGTGGCGGTGAGGCGGTGGCAATTGCCACCGGCATGAGTCCTATCGGCCTGGGTAACGACCTTGGTGGTTCGCTTCGCAATCCGGCGAACGCCTGCGGCATCACGTCAATTCGCCCGTCTGCCCGCCGCGTGCCCCATGCTGGCCTTGTGCCTACTGCAGACCATCTCCTTGCCATTCAGTTGATGCTCGTGCAGGGACCGATGGCCCGACGTGTGGCAGACGTTCGCCTGGGATTACAGGTGCTAGTGGGCGCCCATCCCCGCGACCCGTGGTCAATCACCGCGCCCCTTGCGGGTACGCCGCTCACTAAGCCAATCCGTGTTGCGGTCGCGGATGAACCCCCCGGGGGTTCCACCGACCCGATCGTAGCGGGCGTCGTGCGCCGCACCGCTGATGCTCTGGCCAACGCAGGCTACGATGTGGTCAGCGCCTGCCCACCTCGCTACGAGGACGCGATAGCTTGTTGGTCGAAGTTTGTCATGAGCGACTTCGCGGCAATCCTCGGGGCCCGTTTGGGAAAGAGGTACAGATGACGGAGATCTGGAAGCGATCGGCCCAGGAGCTGGCTGCGCTCATCGCGAACAAGAAGGTATCATCGGTCGAAGTCATCGACGCTCATCTCGCCCGTATCAAGGCTGTCAACCAAACGGTGAATGCCATCGTGCGCGTGATGGCCGACGAGGCGCGGGCTGCGGCGACCGATGCCGACCGCAAGGTAGCGTCAGGCGAGCCGCTGGGGTCGCTGCACGGTGTCCCATTCACCGTGAAATAGAATATCGACATGGCGGGCCTTCCTACCACGTGGGGCGTTCAGGCATTGACCAAGGCAGTCGTGCCGCTCGATGCACCCGTGGTGGAGAGGATGCGACAGGCTGGTGCGATACCGATCGCCCGCACGAACCTGCCCGACATGGGGCTACGCATGCATACTGACAGTAGCCTTTATGGCCTTACTCGGAACCCGTGGAACCTCGAACGCACCGCTGGCGGATCGAGTGGCGGTGAGGCGGTGGCAATTGCCACCGGCATAAGTCCTATCGGCCTGGGTAACGACCTTGGTGGTTCGCTTCGCAATCCGGCGAACGCCTGCGGCATCACGTCAATGCGCCCGTCTGCCCGCCGCGTGCCCCATGCTGGCCTTGTGCCTACTGCAGACCATCTTCTTGCCATTCAGTTGATGCTCGTGCAGGGACCGATGGCCCGGCGTGTGGCAGACGTTCGCCTAGGATTACAGGTGCTGGTGGGCGCCCATCCCCGCGACCCGTGGTCAATCACCGCGCCGCTTGCGGGTACGCCGCTCACTAAGCCAATCCGAGTTGCGGTCGCGGATGAACCCCCCGGGGGTTCCACCGATCCGATCGTAGCGGGCGTCGTGCGCCGCACCGCTGATGCTCTGGCCAACGGAGGCTACGATGTGGTCAGCGCCTGCCCACCTCGCTACGAGGACGCGATAGCTTGTTGGTCGAAGTTTGTGATGAGCGACTTCGCGGCAATCCTCCCTCGATTGCTGCCGCTGCTAGGGCGTGACGCCGCGACATTCGTTGCTGCCATGAATAGTATGATCAAGCCGCTCGACGCTACGGGGATGTCGATGATGTTCATGGAGCGGGATGGCATCGCCCGCTCCTGGTCGGAGTTTCTCACGGAATATCCTTTGCTGCTGACGCCCACTTGGACGCAGCTTCCGTTCGAGCACGGTTTTGACGTAGCCACGGCGATAGGCAGCGCGGCCACCATGGAGATGGTTCGGCCAGTCTTGCCGGCCAACCTGTTGGAACTGCCTTCGGCGTGCATTCCGGCCGGCCGCGACCAAGCAACAGGTTTGCCGATCGGCGTGTTGCTAACGGGGCGTTGGTTCCGAGAGGATATCTGCCTCGACGCCGCAGAAACCATAGAAGCGCGCTTGGGTCTCGACACTCCCATCGACCCCGTGTCGTGAAACAAGACATCATCTAAGGTAATCATGCTGATGCTACGCCAATCAATATTTTTGTACGGCTGGCCCGGAGTTATCGATGTCCTAGCGACATCAACTTCCGTTACCGCGGGCGCGGTCATCGTGGCCGGGTGTCGAGGCGTTCAATGAGGGTAGAGAGCGCAATCCTCCGGCTCGCTCTCGTCACCGGGCGGTTCGCATTTCTGTATTGAGAGCGCCCGTTGCTCGAGCGGCCTGGGCGAAGGTCATGAGAATTGCTCCGGATTTTTCAATCGAGCGGCGACGGCGCATCCTGCCGTTTAGGAATCCAGATGATTTCGAGCGCCGCGTTGAGGGCCTGCGAATAGCGGATCTCCCGGTCTAGTCGCCGAGCCGAAGGGCGTTGCCTCATGTCCCTTGTTGGAAGAGACATTCACCGAGCCGCGTCCCTCGGAAACTCGGTCCTTGATCGCCCACAAGGCGGACAATGCACGATCGTGCACTGTTAGCTAGGTGCTGCCATTCTGCTGGCCGGACGCGCTTAAACGACGGTTGGAGCATGCTAGCGTTGAAGCCGGTTGATGACGTCCGCGAGCATTTCCTCGGCCTGCTGCCTATCCTCGTCGCTCAACTTGTTCAGATCGATCCGAATGGATAGGCCATCGCGATCACATCGGATGTACCGATCTTCCTCGGACCGCTCGAAAAAATTCGTAAGCGCAAAAGGACGAATTTCCCGCCGGATCCCCTTGGCCTCTATGGATGGCCTCTCCTCCGCATCAACCATGTCGCGAACGACGGCGTAGGTTTCATAGGACAGAAGAATGCCATCCGGATCCGCTTGGCTTTCCAATCTGGCGGCCAGGTTTACCTCGCCGCCGATGATCGTGTAGTCCATGAGATCCTTGCTTCCGAAATTTCCGACGTTGCAAAACCCAGTATTGATACCGATGCGCATCCGAAATGGATGCTCATATCCACGGTCGCGCCAATCCTCCTGAAGATCCTTCATTCGGCGTTGCATGGCGATCGCCATCCGCACGCAGGCCTTCGCGTCCTCTTCGACGCCCTTCGATTCAGGATCGCCGAAAAACATGAGCATGGCATCGCCGATGAACTTGTCGATGGTCGCTCCATGTTCGAGGGCGATCCTGGACATCTCCGTGAAATATTCGTTCAAGAGGCCCGCAAGATCCTCCGCCTGGAGATCCTCGGTAATCTGGGTGAAATCCTTGATATCACTGAAGAAGACGGTGAGCTTTTTACGCTTGGTTTCGAGCGACACATCCTGACGACCGGAAAAAATGGACTGATAGATCTGTGGCGCGAGATACTTGGAGAGCTTCGACGAAAGGGATTCGAGCATGGTGTTCTTTTCATCGACAAGAGCTTTCTGTTCGTCCAGTTCGCGGAAGAGGTTCCGATGCAACGTGTCAAAGCGGTCCTTCGCCTCCTCTAGGCGGACGCGACTTTCCTCGGATCGCGCGAGTTTTCGCTCCAGCACGCGCACCTGCCGGATCAGCGTCGCTGGGTCAGCCACCGCCTTGTCACCAGTCGATTTGTCTCCGATCATGGTAAGCTACCCGTCCAAGCGTCGGTCTGAGGCAGGGACGCCGCCGACTAATCACCCGCGTCAAGTTCCAATGATCAGTGAAACGAAAGTTTGGTTGTGGAACCTGGAAGCCTCGTCACTCCGATCACGCGGCCCGATCTCGCCATAACCGTAGAATCCGCAGACGGGAACCTCGTTGCCTATCACGGAGCCGATGATGCCGAATTCCTCCTTGGTCCGAGTGCCGAGCAGATCCCTTCTGGAGGCACACGAAAAGAACAATGCCGCTTCAGGCTTCTTTCCATGTGGATAGCCTGCGAAAGCTTTCTTAATGGACGCCCTGCAGCCGTCGAGGATGTTCCCTCGATCGGCGACCGTGATCCGCACCATCTTGCCTTCTGGGATGTCGGCGACATAGGTGATGGCGCCGCTGTCGGCATCGAAAATTCCGCCAGTCGCCCGAAGACATTCGACCTTGCCATTCTCGTCCAGCATCGCCAAAGCATTTTCCGGCATCGGTTTCGCCGTTTCACCGAGGAAGCGTCGGTAAAACTCGAGCGCCGGTCGACCGTCGATCTCGAGGAGGATCGTGCCTTCCGATCGGGTTACGAGCCCGGGCTCGCCGACCGGTTCCCATCCGCTCTCCACCGCAACCGAGTACACGAGCTGGCCCGAGAGAAGCAGGACCGGGACCGAATCCGAGCACACTTCGCGCCCACAGAACTGGCGCGTCGCAACCAAGCGATAGCCGTCACCTGCGGTACCACCGACAACGGGCACGTTCGAGCCCAGCTCTTGGCGCAACGAGTCAACGATTCGCTGCGCGCTCGTGGTCAGGCTTTCGGGTAAGGTAATGCAGATCGCGGTCGGCAGATTGGACTTCGCTGCGGCCAATTCGACGGCGGCGCGGCAGGCGGACGGAATATCCTTGCTCACGTGGCGCCCGATTCCGGAGGCGAATTCGATGCTGTCCGAGCCGAACAATACCAGGGCGACGGAGTCGTCGCGATAGCCGAGAGCGGAAGACATTTCCCCAGCCGTGGTGCAGCCGATGAGTTCGAGGCCCGGCCAAGCGTTGAGTATTCCATCGAGAACCTGATCGTGCTCCAGATCAATGGCGGAGAAAACGAGTCCGGCCTTAGGTACTCTCTCGCCTAGTTTCTCGCGACACTGTGCGAGGATTTCGGCGAGCGCGCCTTCAGTATCGATGTCGTCGCTTTGTGCGACCACGGTAAAGAACATCGGCCCCCTCCCTCAGCTTCTCGGCCTCATCGCGAATTGCAGGCAATTCAGGATGTCCGATGCGGGTTGCATAATTGGCACTGCACTCCTGCACCCAAGTCCGAGTCAGGGTTTATACGGGAGCGGAGGCCGATCCCAGCCACGCTGTGCAATGTCGGCTAACGGCCCGGAGTTGAATATCGCGAAAATCGCGGCCGATTGCTGATATGCCGGCTTCGATAGAAGACCGACATTGGAACGGTAAAAACGGCAACGCGCTCCCGTTGGCGCCGAGAACAGGGCAGGTGACCGTCGATATACGAAAGTATTGATCACGCTTGAGGCGGGACGGCGCCGGTCCGTCGCGTGATCAATTGATAGTGCTCGATTCGCCGGTGCTCGGCAAAATTAAACATCGCCTCTTTGTTGAAACGGCTGATGTCGAGATTGCATTTCGCCGTGAAAACCTCGTCACCTTTCGTTGTCGCCTGCGCGACGATCTCGCCCGAAGGGGCGACGATGCAGCTGCCGGCGAGAAGCTCGCTCCCCTCCTCGTTGCCGGCTTTGGCAATGCCGACGACCCACGTGCTGTTCTGGTAGGCGCCAGCCTGCATGCACAGATGATTGTGGAAGTCCGCTAGGTGATCGTAGACGGGCACCCAGGGAAGATGGGTCGGAGTGTTGTAACCGAGCAGGATCAACTCGACGCTTTGCATCCCCATGACCCGATAGGTTTCCGGCCAGCGGCGATCATTGCAGATGCACATCCCGACATTGGCGCCAAATGCGCGCCACACCGGAAAGCCTAAATCGCCGGGCTCGAAATAGAGTTTCTCCAGATGCTGAAACGGATAATGCGAGCGATTATCCGCATGCCCCGGCAGATGCACCTTGCGATACTTGCCGACGATCTCGGCGTTCCTGTCAACAAGGATCGCCGTGTTGTAGCGATGGACGACGCCATTCTGCTGCACCAATTCGGCGTAGCCGAGATAAAAACCGATCCCAAGCGATTTCGCGGTCTCAAACAGCGGCCGGGTCGCCGGGCTCGGCATTTCGCGCTCGAAAAAGCTGTCGATTTCCGCCTCGTCTTCCATCCACCAACGCGGAAAGAAGGTCGTCAGCGCCAATTCCGGAAAGACCACGATGTCGCTGCCGCGCGATTTGGCCTCGCGCATCAGTTCGATCAGTCGTGACACCACCCGCTGGCGCGACTCATCGCGGGCGATCGGTCCCGTCTGAGCTCCGGCCACATTGACGAAGCGTTCCACGCGCGCGCCTCCGGTCGCGGATGACTTTAGGCCTTCGCTTGAGCCAGTTCCGGCGTCCGATGCTTGTTGATCTTCATCCAAACGTGTTCACCCGAAGTGGTCCGCCCGTAGCGCGGCGGCCGCTCGGCGTCGGTGCAGGTCGGCAGAGATTCAATCACGGCGTCATAGTTGGGCTGGTGGAAGAACGCCATCGACAGGCGGCGGCTTCCCAAAGCCTTGTCGCGCGGCGGATTAACGACACGGTGCAGCGTCGAGACCCAACGGTCATTGGTCCACTCGGCCATGAGGTCACCGAGATTGACGACGAAAGTCCCGGGCAGCGTCGGCACATCGATCCAGGCGCCATCCTTCTGGACCTGGAGGCCGCCCGGGGCATTATCCGGCTTGAGGATGGTGAGGCTGCCGTAATCGGTGTGCGCGCCGGCGCGAAGCTGACCGGGCAGCGGCGGCTTCGGCTGCTCCGGATAATGCAGCACGCTGAAATTGGTGATGTGGCGATCGACCTTGTCGTCAAAGAAATGTTTGTCCACGCCGAGACCGACGGCGAAGATGCGCATCAACGTCGTCGCCACCCGTTCCATCTCGCGGTAATAGGCCTCCCAAACCGGCCGAAAACCGGCCGGCTGTTGGGGCCACAGATTGGGCGCGAAGAACGTACCGGGCGCGGCGGCGCGGTGATAGGCGTCATTGGGGGGATCGACCGGCCCAATCGAAAACGATTCCTTGAAGTCGGGCGGCGATTGCTCATCCAGCGAATAAGACAGTGCCTCGCTGCCGAGCGATATGTAGCCGCGATAACGATCCGGCGGCATGCGCAATTTCAGCTTTTCCTCCAGCGGCCGGTCGAAATAGGCAAACGATACCTTGCGCATGTCGTCGATCAGGCTGTCGGGTACGCCATGCCCGGCGATGATCAAAAAGCCAAGCGTGGAACAAGCACGATCGACCCCGGATGCTACGGCCTGCTGGTCATTCGCGTCGCCTTCGAGGAAAGGCGCTATGTCGACGACGGGGACTTCTTGCATCTTTCGAACTCCATGCGGCAATGTCACGCCGCTTCGACGTCCGCGGCCTTGCGTGAATCCTGGAGCAGAACACCCGACTCGGCATGCCAGCACAGGGTCTCGCGCTCACCCACTTTGTAAACGTAGTCCTGGGCGTGGCGATGCTGCTCGACGTGAACATATTGCCCGGGAGCCACCTCGAAGACGTCGGTCTCCAGCGAGCCCAGAAACTCGCTGGCGATGTACTTGCCCTCTATGCGATTGGCCATGTCCTCCTTTTCGCCGGTATTCATCAAGTCCGCGCGAACGGAGAACCACACGTCCTTGCCGACCGGCACCTGCTTGATGCCCGTCGGCACCTTGACGTAAAGCAGACGATCGAGCGATTCGACGAACACGATCGAGCCGCTGCGCGATTTGATTCGGCCCTGGAACAGATTGTTGTTGCCGATGAATTCGGCGACGAATTTCGTCTGCGGGTTCTCGTGCACTTCGCGCGACGTGCCGATCTGCTGGATGACGGCGTCGCTCATCACGATGACCTTATCGGCAAGCGACAGCGCCTCCTGCTGCGAGTGCGTGACCATGATAAAAGTTATGTTCAGTTCGCGCTGAACCTTTTTCAGTTCGATCATCATCGCCTGGCGCAGGTTGAAATCCAGTGATCCCAGCGGCTCGTCGAGCAGGAGCACGGTAGGCCGGCTGATCAGGGCGCGGGCCAAGGCAACGCGCTGCTGCTGGCCGCCGGAGAGGTCGCGGGGCCGTCGGGTCGCAAAACCGGTAAGCCCGACCATTTCGAGCATTTCCCAGACGCGCCGATCCCGCGCGCTCTTTTCCATGCCCTTCATTTTCAGGCTGAATTCGACGTTCTGAAAGACCGTGCGGTGGGGAAACAGCGCGAAGCTCTGGAACATCATCGATGTATCGCGCAGCGCCGGCGGCAAATCGGTGACATCCTTGCCGGAGATGAAGATCTTGCCCTCGGTCGCTTCCTCAAGGCCGCCGATCATGCGCAACGTCGTCGTCTTGCCGCAACCGGACGGCCCGAGCATGGCGACGAACTCGCCGTGCCTTAATTGGGCGTTGAAATCGATGACCGCTCGAGCACCGCCAGCATAGGTCTTTGAAACGTGTTCGAGTACGACGTCGAACTCGCTCATATTTCTGCCGTTTAGCCCGCCGACTTCGCGACGGCGTTGATCATGTTCCACACCGAGTCGAACGGAACATTATCGAGCGCGCCTTCCTGGTTGAACTCGGATAAAAGCTTGACCGCCTGGCGCAAATCCTCGTTTTCGCCGACATGTCCTCCAAGCCGCGTGACCGCCTCGGGGAATGGAATCTCCCGCGCTTTCTTTGTCCGCAAATGCTCCTGCACGAGTGCGTTGAGATGCTCGTAGGTCTGTTTCAGCGAACTGCCGTTGTACGGCCGGCCGAGCAAGCCCTGGATGCCGTTGGCGCTGAGACGCTGGCGCAGACCCTCAGGGAGAGATTGCGCCAAGCCTTCGAGCACCTCGCCGATGCCGAATCCTTGCGTGAACAGACCGCGGATCGTGTCCATAGTGCCATCGCCGGCGCCGTACATGCGAATCTGCGCACCGGACAGCGCGGTACCCATGGCCTTGGCCTGATCGATGTGAACGTCGCGCTCCGCCTCGATCCGCAACCGCGCCAGTTCGAGAAAGGTCGCGGCTTCGTTGTACTTCTTGAGCGCTTCGGCCTTCGCTTCGATGCCGGTCGCCTCGGCTTCGAGCTGGCGCTGCGCGTTGGCGATGCGCAACTGCTCGACCTCCATTTCCGCGCGGCCGCGCGCGCCCGCCTCGCGTTCGATACCTTCCGCGCCGATCTTCTGCGCTTCAGTGGTGGCGCGGACTCGGGTCAGTGTCGCGGCGGCTTCGAGATCTGCAGCGGCCTTGCGTGCCTCGGATTGGGTGATCATGTGCATGCGCATCACCTGCGCCTTGCTTTCCTCCTCGATGCGGCGCGCCTCCGCGCTCTTGCCCGCCTCGATGACCTCGACCTGACGCGCGCGCTCGGCATCCGCCACGACGCGCACCGATTCAACGGTGTGCTCGGCCTTCTCGCGCTCCGCGGTGCTTGCCAGCCTCTTGGTTTCGGCGATCTCCAGCTCGCGGGTTTTCGCGGCCAACGCGATTTCGCGATCGCGCTCCGCCTGCTCGCGTGCCAGGAAGCGCTCGATGTCGCTGCGTTCGCGCTCGCCCTCCTTGCCGATGAGGGCTATCTCGCGGTTCATCTCCTCGAGCTGCGTGGCCAAGGCGCGGCGGATTTCGGCTGCCTCGCGTTGCTTCGCCTCCTCGATGATGGCGATCTCTTTCT
Source organism: uncultured Alphaproteobacteria bacterium (assembly GCA_963847785.1). GTDB lineage: Bacteria > Pseudomonadota > Alphaproteobacteria > Rhizobiales > Xanthobacteraceae > BOG-931. The sequence continues at coordinate 99,280 of CAWKBE010000024.1, read as the reverse complement.
GGATTTGTGCAGTTTCCAGCGCCTGCTGCTTGCGGATTTCCTCCTGTTCGACTTCCCAGCGACGCTCCAGCACAAAACGCTGCTGCTCGCTCAATATCTTTGCTCGCTCGTCGGAAATCTCCTTTTCCTGTTTGGCCACGGCGACCGCCTCTTCGCGATCGACTTGCAGGATGCCGAGGCGGGTCTCGAGGCTGCGTTGGCGCACCGAAAGGGTCGTCTCTTCGCTGATTTGATGGCGCTGGTTGCGCGCTTTCTCCTCAGCTGCGGCGACCGCGGTGGCGCGCGTGATCTCCGCCTCCTGGCGTTCACGCTCCTTGGCGGCCAGATCGATGGCCTTGTCGCGCTCGGCGCGTTCGCGAGCGAGATTGCGATTGATCTCGGCGATTTCCGCTTCGCGCGCCTTGGCGATCAGGGCGATCTCGCGATCGCGGCGCTCCTGCTCTAGCGCCAGTTCCTTTTGCACCTGTGCTATCTCGCGACGCTTGGCCTCGGCCGTGAAAGCGATATCGCGCTCGGTGCGAAGCTGCTCCAGAGCTTTTTCGTTTTCGAGTTCTCGCTGCTCCACCGCAAGACGCTGATCGAGCACAAAGGTCTGCTTCTCGCGTAATTGCTTGGCCTGCTCGTTGGCAATGTCCTTGTCCTGGCTGGCGCGCGCAACCGCCTCCTGGCGCTCGATTTCCAAAAGTTCGAGCTGGGTGGTCAGATCCTTGTTGCGGATCGCGACCGTAGTCTGCTTCTCGGTGGTGTGGACCTTGCGCCGCGCTTCCGAAGTGATCTCGGTGATGACTTTGAGACCCTCGGCGTCGAATACGTTGTCGGCCCGGAAATATTCCTTGGTCGATTGCTCGAGCGCGACGATGGTCACTTCCTCAAGCATCAAGCCGTTGGCGGCGAAGCTTTCGCTAACGTCGTCCTTGATCTCGCGGGCGAAGGTGTCGCGGTTCTCGTGCAGTTGCTTGAGCGTCTTGGTGGCGGCGAAACTGCGCAAGGCGCCGACGACTTTGGCTTCGAGCAGGTTGCGCACCTTCTCGGCATCGAACGTCTTTTCGCCGAGCGTGCGGCTCGCGGTGAGCACCGCTTCCTCGGTATGACCGACATGAGCATACAGTTCGGTATTCACGTCGATACGGATGTTGTCGGCGGTCAAGATCGCCTGTTCGCGCGCGCGACTGACCGCAAATTTTATCGTTTCGAGCGAGACCCAGGTGATGTCATGAAACACCGGCAGTACGATCGCGCCCTTACCCAGGCACACCTTGGTGCCGAGGAAGCCGGTGCGGATGAAGCCCATATTGGACGGCGCGCGCTTGTAGATCCAAATTGAGACTATGTAGAAAATCGCAACGAGGATGATCGCGACGACCAGGAGACTGATTACCACTTCAAGCATAGCCCACTCGTCCCATCTCTTGAAGTTCTTGCATTGTCAATGTCCGCAACCGCTCGTACCAATTAAGCAGCATGGCTCGAAACATTTGCTTTGCGCTCACCGAAATCGAACAGTTTCGGGGTTTTTCTATTCCGCCGCATACTCTCGCGTAGTTCGTCCGTAGCGCGCCGATCGATTTCAAAGCGCGGGCCGGTCAGAACGACGCCGTAATCTTCGCGCGCCTTGGTTTCGGTCATCAACTTGCGCGCGACGTCGTTACGAGTGCGCATCGGATCGCGGTCGAGAGGATCGCCCCAGCCGCCGCCGCCGGCGGTGCGGAAGATTACCCGATCGCCGGCACGGACCCGCACGTTGTCAATCTTGGACGGCAACGGCTCGCGGCTGCCATCCTTCCGCAACAACCATTTTTCCGAGCATGCGGCGGGGCGTCCACCAAGGATGCCCCACGGCTGCGACTGGTGGCGGTCGTCGTGGATCGAGATGTCGCCGTCCTCGAGCAGGAGGAAGATCTTTTCGACCCCGTTGCCGCCGCGGTGCTTGCCGGCGCCGCCTGTATCGGGGATCGTCGTGTAACCGTCCACTAGCATCGGATAGTAGGTTTCAAGATACTCGCTCGGGATATTTTGGAATAGCGGCCACCACGAGTGACCGTCCATGCCGTCGCCGATTGGCCGGCCGGGAATTCCGCCGTAGAGAATTTCCATAAGCTGGAACGGCCGGCCGGACTTGTCCACGCCGGAATAAAGGAAGTGCGGGCTCGAACCATAGCCCGCCGCTGTCGCCATTTCCGGCGCGTTGTAACTCAGGGCCCCGCCCAGTACGTCGAATTGCCGCGACAGCGCGTGGGTGCGTGAGCCCAGAGGAGCGGGAAAGTCGGGATGCAGCAGCGAACCTTTGGGCAGAGTGACGTGAATGAGATCGTAGAAGCCATCGTTGAACAGGATCTGGGGGTCGAACACCATGATCATGTAGACCCCGATAAACATCTTAAACATACCTTCGTGCAGATAGAAGTTGATGGGCCCGGGCGCTTGTGGCGACGTTCCTGTCCAATCGAAATAGGCGTTGTCGCCTTCGCGCCAGACGGTTAGCTTCATCTTGAAGGGGCCGTTGCCGCGGCCGTCGTCGTCGACATAGTCCTCAAACGACTTCGGCTCCTCCGGCAGATTTTGCACAATCAGCTTGCGCATTGCGCGGTTGGTCCGTTCGAGCAGAGCGTCGCAAGCCTGCTTGTAGGTCTCACGACCGAAACGATCACAGATTTCGATAACGCGCTTCTCACCGGCTCGGCAGCCGGCAATGATCGCCATGAGATCGCTGTAGTTCATCTCCGGCGTGCGCGTATTATTCATAATGAGGTCGAGCACCGCCTTGTTGATTTCGCCTCGGCGGTAGAGCAGGAGCGGCGGAATGCGGAGGCCTTCACCGAAGATGGAAGTTGCGTCCGTCGGCATGCTGCCTGGCACCCAACCGCCGACGTCCATCAGGTGGCCGAACATCGAGGTAAAGCCGACCAGTTCGCCCTGGTGGAACACCGGCACCAGCACCATCCAGTCATTGATATGGCTGATAGCCCCGCCGCACTTGTAAGGGTCGCTTTGCAAAATGACGTCGCCGGGCTCCAGATCGAACTTTTGTTCTGCGAGCATCTCGTTCACGTAGGAGCCGAACTGGCCGACGATCATTCGCCCCTTCGGGTCGGTGATCATCGGGAACTCGTCATGTTGTTCGCGGATCACCGGCGACATAGCTGAACGGAACAACACCGCGTCCATTTCATGACGGGCATTGCGCAGGGCGTTCTCGATCAGATCAAGCGAAACGGTGTCGAGGCGGCGGCCTTCTCGCGGAGCCTGCGTTGCCGTAACCTCATTTCGGTGCGCGCCGCCGTTCGCGCGCACCGCCGACGGGCGTATGGCAGCCGGCTGCTCGGAGCGCATCTCCGATGACGCGGCGTCGCCAAACATCTCGGCACAGCCGCGCAGTGCCACTTCCGTCGCCCGGCGAAGCGCCGCGCCCTCGTCGCCATTGGCGCGCGCCGAACCGAATTGCATTTTCGAGGCACCGTTCACAGTCAGCTTGCAGAGTACGGTCACTGATCCGCGTTCGGTTTTGTGCTCGACGACTTCGGACGACCACCCCGAACCGAACCTTTCGTTGAGCATGGCGTAAAGGTCGGAAGATCGCCCTGACGCTTCCGAAGCGAGACTGGCCGAGGCCAAATCCGCGGTCGTCGGCGGCCGGTGGCTGGAGCCGAGCAGGCCCAGTTCCTTGGTCTGCGCCGAAAAAATGCTGTCGAACTGTTTCTTATTGGCCTTGAGCAGGTCGTCGAAACTCACCGAACTGCTCAGCGGGCTGAAATTCGTCATCGCGTGCTCTCCAGGCGCCTCAGGACGCCTTATCGGGTGTGATGAGAATACTCAGATACTCGTCGACCTCGCCAGTGTGTTTTGGGTGGATCACGGTGGTTGCGTCCATCTGGATGACGATCGCTGGCCCATGAATGCGATTGCCGGCCCGCAATTTGGCGCGATCATAGACGTTAACCGAGGTAAAGCCGCCGTCGAAATAGGCGCGATGTTGCTCCACCAGCGCCCCGGCGGCATTGGCGCCCTCCTTGTCGAACTTCGGCATACTGATCTTTTGAACCGCCCCTACCCCGACCGCGCGCAAATTAACGAGTTCTACCGGCTGATCGAGCTTGAAGCCGTAGATCCGTTCGTGCGCAAGGCCAAATCGCGCGGCTAGATCGTTTAGCGCACCGCTCCCAAGCCGGTCAGGGTCGATCTCCAAGGAAAACTCGTAGCCCTGCCGGAAATAGCGGACATCCGCTTCGTAGTTCAGGCGCTGCCGCGCCTCCTCAATGCCCTCTTCGCGCAGCCAGGCCCGCGCATCGCGTCCGAGCTTGGTCAGGATTTCACCGATCTGGCTGGGATCGGCATCGTCCATGGTGCGCACGAAAGTCTGGGCAAATTCGTTCTTCACATCGGAATAAAGGAAGCCCAAGGCCGATAGTACGCCGGGCGTCGGCGGTACGATGACCGGATAACAACCGGCCAACATCGCCATGGCGTTGCCGTGGAGCGGACCGGCGCCGCCGAACGGCACCAGCGCGAAGTCCCTGGGATCGAGGCCTTTCTGCACGGTTATCAGGCGCAGCGCCCCGAACATGTTCTCGTTGACGATGTCGAGGATGCCCTGGGCGGCCTGGTGCAGGTCGAGGCTGAGCGCGCGGGCGATTTTCGCCACCGCTTCCTCGGCCGCTTTGGTGTCGAGTACCATCTTACCGCCGAGGAGCTTCGGCGGCAGACGGCCAAGCACTAAATTGGCATCGGTGACCGTTGGCCGCTCCCCGCCCTTCCCGTAGCAGGCAGGACCCGGCACAGCTCCGGCGCTTTCCGGCCCGACGCGCAGCGCGCCTGTCATGGGTACGTGCGCAATCGAGCCGCCGCCGGCGCCGACGCTGTGCACGTCAACCGACGGCACCTTGATGGGATAATAGCCGATCGACGTTTGCCGCGAGATCGTCGGCCGGCCGTCCTCGATTAGGGAAACATCCGTCGAGGTTCCGCCCATATCGAAGCCGAGTGCCTGCGGATAGCCGGCGAGCGACGCCATGAAAGCCGCACCGGAAACGCCGCCGGCGGGACCGGACAGCATCGTATGCACCGGCGACTGGCTGGCGCGCTCCACGCTCATCACCCCGCCGTCGGATCGCACGATATTGACGCTGGATTGGAATTGGACGCGGCGGAGCTTCTCCTCGAAGCCATTCAGATAGCGTCGCATGCTCGGGCGAACGTAGGCGTTCATGACGGTGACCAGCGTACGCTCGTATTCGCGGAACTCCGGCAGGATTTCCGACGACAGCGATACGGTCACGTCGGGCGCCATTTCCTCGACGAGGGCCTTGACCCGTTGCTCGTGCTGCGGGTTCGCGTACGAATGCATCAGCGACACGGTGACGGCTTCGGCGCCCAACTCGATCAGGTCGCGGATCGCCTTGCGGGCCGATGCCTCATCGAGCGGTGTGATGACTTCGCCGCGCGCATTCATGCGTTCGCGAATGCCGCGGGTCAGTTCCAGATCGGCCAGCGGATCGGGCTTCTGCATGATGATCCAGCCGGCAAGCGGTCCCGGCGTCTGCGACCGCGCCAGATGCAGAACCTGTTCGAAATTCTCGGTAACCAAGAGACCGACTTTGGCGCCTTTTGCCTCCAGGACGATGTTGGTCGACACCGTCGTGCCGTGAAGGAGCGTGGCGATATCGGAGGCGGCGATGCCGGTTTCCTCGACCAGCTGTTCGATCCCGTCGAGAATCCCGATCGACTGATCGCTGGGCGTTGACGGCGTCTTCAAAAGCCGCATTGCGCCGGAGCGCTCGTCGAATAGAAGCAGGTCCGTAAAAGTCCCGCCGACATCAATGCCGAGCCGGCTACTCATATCACCCCCTGCTCTCGTCGCTTCGGGACGTTTTTTGCGCCGAAGCCCGCGCCAATCCCTCTCGTCGCTACTACCACAGGGTCTGCGCATCGTGGCGCGTAAAAAGGTGCGTTCCACACGCCCATTTTAGCAGCAATAGGTCCCGGAGCGGGATCATAGTCCTGGAGCGGCGTGCCATTGTCAACTCGTTCCCTCGCGCCCGATAGCGGCGAAACTCCCGCCATGATTGGGATTTTGACATCACGCCGAAATGATTTACGATCTTTTGCAGACTGCACACTTAGATGGCGAAAATGGCGGACGCTACCACCAAACAGCAGCAATTCTGGATTTGGATCGTCGCGATCGTCATCCTCCTCATCTTCCTTTATTTCTACCGCCCATTTGAGACCTATCTGGTCGCCCACATTCCGTTCATCCATTTCAACAATGTCGTTTTCTGGTTCGCTTCCCTCGTCGGCATCGTGGCCTATGCTTTCGCACACTGGCAGTCGTTCCGCGGCGAGATTTTCAGCAATGTCACCGAACTCAACGTCGATAACCTCGTGTTCGACACGCTTCAGGCGGCGATCCTGGTGAGCGTGATCTTCTGTGCCGGCGCGACGTTGCAGGCGCTCGAGGTCTTGAGCGAATATTTCGTCAATCGCGGACCGATCTTCGACCCCGCCTTCGGCGAGAAGCTTCTCGCCATAGTTCTGCTGGTGATCCTGGCGGTGGCGTTTTTTCTGCTGCACTATGTCGTGCGCGCCTTGCGCACGGGCTGGCGCCCGCGAAGTGCACCGCCGCGGGCGCACTGACCGATCCTCTGCCTCAGGTTGGTGACAAATGTTCAAGCCGTCAACGCCACTTGAGGGTTGACCAGATCGTTGAAGACGGCAAGCGAGCGCTCGATGCGAGCGCGTTGCAGCCCGCGCACGATGAAAATAAGACGCGAGCGCCGGTCGGCATCGGGCCAGGCGTCCAGATGGCTCGGCGGATGGACGATGTGTTGCACGCCGTTGATCAGGACCGGAGTCGGCACACCCGCGACGTTAAGCAGGCCTTTGAGACGCAGCACGTCGGCGCCATGGCGATGCAGCAGTATGCTGGCCCAGACCCCGAATGCGGTCCAATCCAGCGGCCGATCAAAGATCACGGGGAACGACCGGACGTCGGCGGTATGGTCTTGCGAACCGTGCGCCTCCTCGGCGGTCCAACGGCTTACCTCGCGGAATTTCCCTTCCGTATCGTAAATGTCGTCTGTCAGCAGCTGATGGAAATCACTGAGAACGTCCGCTGAGTCCAATATTTGCGCGGAGAGGTTGAGCACCCGCAGCCGCGCGCGTAGCGCCCCGAGCGATGTCGCTTCGGAAAGATCCGCCTTGGTCACCACCAGTCGGTCGGCCATCGATACCTGTTTGACCGCCTCGACAAAGGCGCCAAGCTGCGCCGCGCCGTTCACCGCGTCGACCGTGGTGACGATTCCAGAAAGACGGTAATGATGGCGAAGGACGGCCTCCGACAGCAACGTGTAGGCGATCGGCGCCGGATCGGCCAATCCGGACGTTTCGAGAACCACGCGGCGAAAATGCGGTACCTGGCCCCGCGTTCGCTGGGACAAGAGATCGCGCAGTGCTTTTTGCAGATCGCCGCGCACGGCACAGCATAGGCAGCCGTTTTCCAGGAGCAACGTGCTCTCGGCCACGCCCTGCAATAAATGATGGTCGAGCCCGACCTCGCCGAATTCGTTCACGAGCACGGCAACGTCGGACAATTCCGGGAAACGCAACAGACGTTGCAGCAGGGTCGTCTTTCCGCTGCCGAGAAAGCCCGTGATGATGTTGACTGGCGTAAGATCGCTGTAGCTTGCCATGGTGCTTTGCGCTCAGCGCCCGTTGTTGGCGAGCGTACTCAAGTAGCCTTCATCGAGCGGGTCGCAGGCGCGTCCGCTGATCCGCTCCGCAGCCGCCCAGATTTCGCCGACGGTATCGACAATGGCCGTTCGCCCGGTGCGGCCGGTGAGCAAGTAAGAATTGCCCGACCAATCTTTTACAACCACGCCCTGGTGTTTGAGGACGGCGTTGAGGATGCGGGTGCGGGCCTGGCGCTCACGCAGCCGCGTCTGCGGCTCGGCGCGGCCGGCAAAGACCGCCGGGGCGCTGGCGCTGTCGCTCCACTCACCTTTGCCGCCGAGCATGCCGCACAGCGAGCACATGTCAGCCGTTCAGCTTGCACGCGCCGCCACGGCGGAAGCGTTCTCCCGCGGATAGCGGCGGCGGAAATCGTCGGCGATCTCGTCGAAGGTGCAGAATTTCACACCGGCATGCTTCGACAAATAGTCGTAGATTCGCTCCAGCATCAACAGGACCTGCGGACGTCCGGAGACGTCCGGATGAATGGTCATCGCGAAGACGGCATAGTCGTATTCGCGATAGACCCAATCGAACTGATCGCACCAGAGTTCTTCGATGTCGCGCGGCTTGATGAAGCCGTGGCTGTTCGGCGCGCTCTTGATGAACATCATGGGCGGCAGATCGTCGAGATACCAGCTGCCCGGTATGTCGATCAGGTTGGTCTCTTCTCCGCGCACCAGCGGTTTCATCCATTCGCTTGGATGCTTCGAATAATCGATGAGCGTCCAGCTGTCCCCTACCCGCACGTAAAACGGATGGAAATCGTTGTTCATCAGACTGTGGTCGTACTTGATGCCCTTTTTCAGCAACAATTCGTTGGTGACGGTTGAGAATTCCCACCACGGCGCGACGTATCCCGTAGGCCGCCGTCCGCTGAGGCGTTCGATCAATTCGATGCATTTGTCCATGACCGCTTCTTCCTGCTCGGGCGTCATGGCGATCGGGTTTTCGTGCGAGTAGCCATGCATGCCGATCTCATGTCCGGCATCGACCACCATTTTGCACTGCGCAGGAAACGTCTCGATCGAGTGTCCGGGAATGAACCAGCTGGTCGGGATGCCGAGCCGGTCGAACAATTTCACCAGCCGCGGCACGCCCACTTCGCCCGCGAACAGACCGCGGGAAATATCGCAAGGCGAATGCTCGCCGCCGTAAGAGCCGAGCCAGCCTGCGACCGCGTCGACGTCGACGCCGATGGCGCAGAGTATCTCCTTCTTGCCGCTGCCGCTCGATCGCGGCATCGATCGCGCACTGCGCGCCGATTCCGCGCCCCGTGGTGTCACGAGCGAACTAGGCTGATAGCGCGGTCCAGTTGCTGAGCCGTATCCGGCGCGAACTGCGCTGAATGGCGGACGGATGCGATTGTCATCGGTCATGGATGTCCCACTGACGCAAGGGTTTGTTGAACGAGCACGGGCCGATCGGCCGGCGACGAGCGGACGCGTACCGCGGAACAGTCCCACGTTGCGCGCGCAGCGGCAAGAGGCCGCCCGTCAGCTACACGAGCGTCGGCTGTCATCGATGTCGTTGACAACTGGCCGTAGGCGACGCCATCCTCGCTGATCCGCGCAGGTCCGGAGGACGACGATGAACGACTGGCAACGGAGCACACGGACGGATTACGAGCGCAAGGGTTTCGCTGGCCGCTCCGGATATGGCCGAAGCCCCGTCCTGCTGGTGGTCGACTTCATTAAGGGCTTCACCGATCCCTCAACGCCGCTGGGCGGCGACTTCGCCTGGGAGATCAATGCGACGCGTCAGCTGCAGGAGGCGTTCCGCCGCGGCAAGCTGCCGATCGTTTACACCACGATCGCCTATGCCGAGGATCTGCACGACGCCGGCATATTCGTCAAGAAAGTCCCGTCGCTGGCGATTCTGCAAAGAGGCTCGCCGTTGACCGAAGTCGACAAAAGAATCGAGCCGATGCCGGGCGAAAAAATCGTCGAAAAGAAATACGCGAGTGCGTTCTTCGGCACCAATCTCGACGTCGATTTGCGCTTGCTCGGCGTAGATACCGTCATCATGGCGGGCTGTACCACCAGCGGCTGCATCCGCGCTTCGGCCATCGACTCCCTGCAGTACGGCTATCACACCATCGTCGTTCGCGAAGCCGTAGGCGATCGCGCCGCCGGGCCGCACGAGGCGAACCTCTTCGACATCGATGCAAAGTACGCGGACGTTGTCGAGCTAGCAGACGCGCTCGACTACCTCCGATCGTTCGCCGGAAGCGTGGATTTCGCTGCCAGGGCCCAGGACGACTTCGACCGCTGGTGGCCCCGCGCGCAACGAGGTTGAAACACCCGATGGCAAACCCGCGGCGCCCCGGATTGTTGTCGGTCTTCGACGATATGCTGGGGCAGAGCAAGAAGCGTTTTGACGATCTCTTTCGCGGCGGACGTTCGCCCGCGGGCGAGCCCGGATCTGCTGCATTTGCCGGCCTGGCGGTTAAAGTTGCGCCGGTTACCGCCGCGTCCTCGGTCCGTCCCGACCCGGATTCCCCCGTCACGCGCTTACTGAACGAGCGCTTCGGCGATGACTGGCGCTACGAAATCACCGAGCAACGGCGCGATGGCGATGAAGCGATCGTTCTGTGCAAGCTCTTTCTTGGCACGGAGGGCGCGGTCAGGAGCCAGTTTGGACGCGCCAAGATCTCCGAAGGACCGGTAGCAGGCGTTAGCGGCGGTGTGCGGTTCAAAATAGGGAAATCGGCGGGCGCCGACCAGGGTGAACGCGATGCCTTTCGCCGCGCCACCGAGGCGGCGCTCTTGAACTGCGCCGATCTCGCCTAGCCCCTGCTCCCCGACGGACAGAGAGGTTCAGTGCGCCGCCGAGGTGCTGCGTGACATCTGCCGCGAAACGTCGCTCTTATCCGCGTGTTCGCCGCACCAGTCGCCGCCGAAGGTAATGGGCCAGGCGCCGACGCCGTTTTCGCGGCGGCTTGGCGGAAAACGACGGCAATATCCGACCGCTTGTTCCGAGTCCGGTTCGGCGCCTTCCGTCGCATGGTAGTTCCACCACCTGCAACCGGAGCAGGCGGCTTTCGCGGTAACGGCCATCGCGCACTATCCTCTAGATTCGGCTTCCTCTTAGCGGAAGGCTGCATTCAACCACTAATGGTTTATCTCTCTCAAATCCAGGCTGAGCCGATCCATGCAATCGGCGGACGGATTGCGCATCTGCCGCCTAGATTGGGCTTAGGGGTTGCACGCGCCTGCCATTACTGACAATCTTTCGTCGAAATCGATATAACCAAAGGCGTTGTGCACCCGGGTCTGGCACGGCGGCGCGAGGACTATCGGGCGATTCATGGCGCGCGTAGGTGTCGATGTCGGCGGGACCAACACCGACCTCGTACTCGAGGCTGATCACGGCGTTTTCGTCCATAAGGTTGCCAGCACGCCGCACGATCAATCCGAGGGCGTGCTCAAGGGCCTGCGCGAGCTGTGCGAGATTTCTCGCGTTCGTCCCGACGACGTATCTCTGATCGTGCACGGAACCACGATCGCTACCAACATCACCATCGAGCATAACGGCGCCGAAGTCGGAATGCTCACATCGCGCAACTTCCGCGACATCCTGCATATCGGCCGGCACAAGCGGCCGTATAATTTTTCGCTGCACTTCGAAGTCCCCTGGCAGCAGCGGCCGCTAGTGAAAAGGCGAAACCGCATCGCGGTGACCGAGCGCATCCTGCCGCCAGGCGGCTCGATCGAGATCCCTCTCGACGAGAAGGAAGTCGTCGAGGCGACCCGGCTGTTCAAGCGCCGCGGCATCAAATCCGTCGTCATCGGCTTCCTGTTCTCATTTCTCAACGACACGCACGAGCGGCGCGCTGCCGAAATCGTTCGCGCCGAAATGCCGGACGCCTATATCTGCACGTCGTCCGAGGTCGCCAACGTGATCCGCGAATATGAGCGCTTTTCGACCGCAGCGATGAACGCCTTCGTCGGACCCAAGACCTCGCTCTATCTCAACAACTTGCAAAACAAACTGAGCGAAAACGGTTTCCGCGCCAATCTGCGGGTCATTCAATCGAACGGCGGCATCGCCACCGTCGAAACCTGCTCGCAAAAGGCCGTCGGCATATTGATGTCAGGCCCGGCGGGCGGCGTCATCGGCGGCAGGGCCGAAGGAATCCTGTGCGGGCGCTCCAATCTGATCACCGTCGATATCGGCGGCACTTCCGCCGACATCAGCACTATCCCCGATGGCCGCATCAAGATCATGAACGCGCGCGACTCCTACGTGAACGGCCATCCGATTTTGGTGCCGATGATCGATCTTGTCTCAATCGGCGCCGGTGGCGGATCGATCGCCTATATCGATTCGGCGGGCGGGTTCCATGTCGGGCCGCGCTCGGCTGGCGCCGAGCCCGGGCCGGCCTGTTATGGCAAAGGCGGCGAGGAACCTACCGTTACCGACGCGCAAGTCGTGCTCGGACGCCTTGACGTCGACAAGATGCTGGGCGGCGATCTGCCGCTCAACGCGGACCTCGCTCACAAGGCGGTCGAGGCAAAAGTAGCGAAGCCGCTTGGTCTATCGATAACCGAAGCCGCGTTGGGCATCATCAAGGTCATCAATTCGAACATGGCATTGGCCATTCGCTCCAACTCGGTCGCTCGCGGCATCGATCCGCGAGAATTCGCGTTGGTGCCTTTCGGCGGAGCCGGCCCCTTGCACGGGGTAGCGCTGGCCGAAGCGATTTCCGCGAAAGAGATTATTGTGCCGGTGGCTCCGGGCATTACCGCCGCGATGGGGCTTTTGCAGACCGACATGCAATACGAGCATGCGCGATCTCTCATCGTCCCGCTGAAGCACGCGGACGAAGCCGCGGTCGGTCGCATCAATGCCGTGATCGACCAACTGGTCGAGCGTTGCCGACGCGATCTGGAGAAGGACGGCGTGACGCCGGAGCGGCAGAAATTTCAAAAGCTGGCCGAGTGCCGCTACCACGGACAGGGATTTGAGCTACGCGCGCAACTTCCCGCCAGCAAAGTAACGGTTGCTAATTTGGCGGAAGTGGTAGCAGGTTTTCATCAGCAGCACCGGCTCGACTACGGCTATCATTTCGAGGACGGCGAGGTGGAGCTGATAACGGTGCGCGTGATCGGGCGCGAGGACGTCGTACCGCTCAAGGTGGCGCGGATCGACAAGGCGACCGGTCAAAACATAGCGGGTGCCCTGCTCTACAGCCGTCCGACGACATTCGACGATGGTCAAACCCTGGAGACGCCGCGCTACGACCGCGGGCGGCTCAAAGCCGGACATCACATCGCCGGACCGGCCATCCTGATCCAGCACAATTCGACGACCTTGTTACCCCCGGGCTATGTGGCCGAGGTGGCCGAATTCGGCAACCTTCATCTCCGACGCGTCGACTAAGAGCAATCGATCATGGCACAAGCGATCGACCCCATTACGCTACAGGTGATCAACGGCGCCTTGCAGACGATCGCCGAGGAAATGGGGCATGTGCTCTATCGCATGTCCTTCTCCTCCATCATTCGTGAATCGCAGGATCTCGGCGCGGGTTTGTTCGACACGGATTTCGACACGTTGTGCGAGTCGGAATCGACGCCGCTGCATATCGGTTCGCTTCCGGGATACCTCGCCGGCATTCAGGAGACGCTGCAGGATGGCGAGTGGCACGAAGGCGATCTCGTCATTCACAATCATCCCTATCATGGTTCGAGCCACTCGCCGGACATCGCCGTCGTCGTTCCGGTTTTTCACGAAGGCACGCTGGTCGGATATTCGGCGAATACCGCGCATCACCTCGATATCGGCGCGGCGACGCCAGGACTGATCATCGACATTCCCGACGTTTTCGCCGAAGGCATGCTGTTTGCCGGCACTAAACTTTACGAACGCGGCAAGCGCAACGAGGCGATGTGGAACTTTATCGGGCGCAACAGCCGCGCCGCTCGCCAGCTGCAGGACGACCTCGATGCCCAAATCGCGTCGGCGCGGCTTGGCGCCAAGCGGTTTGTCGAACTCATGGACCGCTATGGTCGGCAGCTGGTGCTCGATGCCACTCAGCAATTGATGGACTACACCGAGCGCGTGCTGCGGCAGCGCATTGCCGCTATTCCCGACGGCGAGTACCGCGCCGAGGGTTTTCTCGACGACGACGGCAAAAACCGCGATGTGCGCCTGCCGATCAAAGTATGCGTCCGCGTCCAGGGTGACGGCATCGAAATCGATCTGACCGGTTCGTCCAAGCAAGTCGAGACTGCATTCAACGTTCCGTTCGAAGGTTCGACCAAGGTCGCCTGCTTTTGCGCAATTCGCTCGCTGCTGCTCGATGCCGTAACGTCGGATGTCAAAGTTCCGTCGAACCAGGGATCGTTCCGGCCGGTGAAAGTCACCGCTCCAAAGGGTTCGATCTATAATCCGATATATCCCGCCGCCGCCGAGGCGCGCTTTGCGCAGATCAATCGGGTGATCGATTTGATCTATAAAGCGCTGGCGCCAGTCTTGCCGAACGACATTATCGCCGGCAGCTCCGCCAGTTTGTCGTTCTGTTCCTATGCCGGCATCCGACCTTCGGGTGATTATTGGGTCTTCCTCGAGGTCAATGAGGGCTCCTATGGCGGGCGTCCGCGCTCGGACGGTCCCGACAGCATCGACAGCCTGATGGCCAATACGCGCAACAATCCGATTGAAGATCTGGCAATGCATCTGCCGATGATCTGCGATCGTTACGAGCTGCGCGACGATGTGTTGCCTGGCGCCGGCCGTTTTCGCGGCGGCTTCGGGGTTGTGAAAGCGCAACGCGTCCTGACCGATGCCTTCATCACGCACGAGAACGAGCGGCACTTCGACGTGCCGTGGGGCATTTTCGGCGGTGATCCCGGACAGGTCGGCAAGGTCGACATCTACAACGTGGCCCGTCCGAACGACATCAAGCACATGCCGGCGAAGTTCTCCGGTCTGCGCGTGGCGGCCGGTGACGTGCATGTATTCTACGGTCCCTGCGGCGGCGGCTATGGCGATCCGCTGGAGCGACCGGCTGCAAAGATCCTCGACGACGTGCTCGACGGCTTTTGCACGGTTGAACACGCGCGCGCGGCTTACGGCGTCATCGTCGATGCCGGTGCCGAGAGCGTCGACGAGGCGGGGACAAAGGTCTTGCGCGAGCGCATGCGGACGGCTCCGCGAGCAACGGCGGCGACGGCAATAGCAACGGCGGTGCCGCAGCCATCGGCCCGGCCACCGCAAGTGCCTGCTCCGCGACCGCGCGCGACGCCCACCCCAGCGCTGCAGCCGTCCGACAACGGCTCCAGGCCGTCGAGACGGCCAGTGCCGTCGGCAACGGCCAATGGCACCGACCGCGCGCTGGCCGAGGCATTGCGCGCATTGCGCCGCGCCTATGGCAAAAACTGGAGCTTTGAAGTGGTACGGCACAGCGCCAACGGCGCTACGACTGAGGTAGTCGGCCAATTGCGCGCCAATGGCGCGACCGTGCGCGAAACCGCTGTCTCTGCCGCAACGCGCGGCCATTCTCTCGGCGAGATGCTGGAGCGGACTACCAACGACAGTCTGCGCAAGTGCGCCGAAACGCTGATGCGCAACGGACATTAGAGCGTCGGAGGGATCGGGACGTCCGTGGAACAAAGAGCGACAATATTTGTAGAAGCGATGATCGTCGTCGCCATCATCGGCGTGCTGGCGTTCCTGATCGCGCTGATCGTGCGCGCGCCGCAGGCGCGGCAAGCCGCTGCTGGCGGCGCCGGCCAGCCGGAGCAGTCACCGCGTTGGTACGAATTCACGCTCGCGCTCATTCTGCTCGCGGCGATTGCGGCGTTTGCCATTTGGCTGATTTCCAGCGGCACCCACTGGGTGTGGGGCGAGACGATTGAAGATTGGCGCTCCGACACGCGCACAATCATCTTCGCGGCGGTAATGGTCGCACTGGCCGTGATCGGGCTCGCCGTGTCGCTCATCTACGCGCTGGTTCAGTCGTCGCCAAAACCCGCGACGCGGCGACCACCGGAGGTGGCAGCGACGGAGGCGGTGCTGGCCGGAATAGGCGCTCCTCCGGTACCATCGCCGGCGCGCATCCTCGGGTTACTTGGTTTGGTGCTCGCAATTCTGTTGTTGTGCTGGATCGGTCTTACGCCTGCCGCACAATACGGGCTATCTGCGCAACTGATCTATCCCGCGAGCCTCGGGGTTGCGCTGGTACTGCTGTTCGACAAGGCAACGCGCAACTGGAGCGTTAAGAGTAGAGCCGAGTTGGTGCGCGAATGGCTGATGTGCGATCTCCTGACGTTCCTCCTGGTCCTTTCTTTCCTTAACCTGCGCAGCGTCGCCAAGCCCGAAGCCTATGCCGGCAGCTTCTGGGACCTTCTCAACGTGGTGCTGTTCTTTGCTGCATTCTGGGTGCTCGACCGTACCGCCGCGCGGGGTCGCTTTCTCGTCGGTTATGGCTATCTGGTGATCCTTCCGGTCCTGCTTTTAATCTGGCAGACAATCCAGGGTGTTGCTGCTACGGCGTCATGGTGGGCCTCGATGTGGCCCTTCCTCATTCTGGCCGGTGTGTTCTTCGTTCTTGAGGCGGTTACGCTCGCTTCGTCCGATGGGGAGCGACAAGCATTGCCGGCAGTCAAGGACGCGCTCTTCGTGGTGCTCTATGCGGTTCTGCTGATCGTCGCGGTGAAAACGGCTTGAACGAGAACGTCCTCGGGGCGGTGCCGGCGCGACCCCTTGCCGTTCGCGACGTGGCGTGTTGAACTCGATTGATACATTGCGCGGTGCGCCGAGACATCGCGAATAAACGAGGGGCTTTGCCAAAATGTCGGGGTGGCGGTTGTTCTGGGCGCTTGTAGGCTACGTGGCCTTCATCGTTATTCTGATTTTTCTCTATTTCTACAAACCGTTCGAAGACTTCTTCACGCTGGTCATCAACGGCCTTGGATACGATAACGCGATGTTCTGGGTCGTGTTGATCGCCGCGATCGTCGGATTTTGCGCCTTTCACTGGCGCGCCTATCGCCTCTATATCGTGCAGCGGCGCAGCGTCGACGCAATGGTGCTGGCTTCGCTGCGCGGCTCGGCCTTTATCGCCATTCTGTTCTGCGCCGGAGCCGCGGTGCAGTCGCTGCTCATTCTCTGCGTCTATCTGTTGCAGAGCGACTATTCGCTCGGCGCCGAATTTGGCCGGCGCCTTGCCGCCGTGGTCGCGATGGTGATCCTGACCGTGATCTTCTGCTTGATCTATTGGGTGCTGAAGGTGATCCGGCAAGCCTCGACCGCTAGCGGGAGCGCCGATACAGGATCGTATAGATTACAATAAACAGCCCGATCATCGCCAACGAGAAGATCGTCGAAGCGGTCCCGAGCGCGAAAATCGTCGGCTGAACGCGTTGCGACATCGCAGCGTTGATGTCGAGCGGCAGCGTATTCTGTCCGCCGGACAGAAGTGTCGTACGTGCGAACTCATCGTAAGAGAGTGTGAAGCCAAAAAGGCCGGCCGCCACAATGCCCGGCGTTATCAGCGGCAGCGTGATCTCCTTGAACACCGTCCATTCGTCGGCGCCCATATCGCGAGCCGCCTCTTCGAGGCGGGCATCGAAGCGGTTGAACACTGCCATCATAACGAGGAAGCCGAAAGGCAACGTCCAGACGACATGGACACCGAGACCGGAGTACCACCAGGCGGGAGCAAATCCGATTTGGCGCAGCAACGAGGCTAGACCGAGACTGAGAAGCACGCCCGGCACCATAAGTCCGGCCATGACGGCATAGAACAACACCCCCGAGCCGCGAAACTTCTTGCGAAACGCCATGGCCAACATAGTCGAGAATAATGCCGTGATCACCATGACGACGACGGCAAGAATGAGTGAACGCACGAGCGAACTCTTCAAATCGCCGACGGCCGACGGACCAGTTAGCTTTTCCCACCAGAAAAAACTCAAACCCCGAATCGGAAACGTCACGCCGCCGCGGGGCCCCTGGAAGGACAGCGTGAACATGGCGAACATCGGTCCGTAAACGAAGATTAGAAAGATCACGTAGTAAACACTGAAGCCCGTCTTCACGCGTGCCTTGCGGCGACGTTCGGGCGTCGAGTGCGCCATCCCTAAAGTTCCTTCCGAATATCAACCAGCCGCAAAATTATGACGACGCCAATCATCATCGCCAGCATCAGCATGAAGGCGTTCACTGCAGCAAAAGGATAGTTGGCGATCGCGTAGTAGTTCAAGATGACGGTACCGGTGGTCGAGGTTTTGCCGCCATAGACCACTACGGCGGTGGCGAATTCCCCCATTATCATGACGAACACGAAGATCATGCCGATGGCGACGCCGGGCAGTGACAGCGGCGCAATGATCTCACGGAAAATTTGGAAAGGCGTTGCACCCATGTCGCGCGCGGCTTCGAGCAGATCGCGGTCGATCTTGGCGAGCGAAAAAAAGATCGGTCCGACCGCCAGCACGACGTAGAGCTGAACCAGCGCCATTGTATAACTGAACTCCGAATAGAGGAAGAAACTGACTGGTTCATCGACGACGCCGATGTCGAGTAGGAACTCGTTTATCAACCCGTGACGCCCAAGCATCGGCAGCCAGGCGACGGCGCGGATAAGATAGCTGGTCCAAAACGGCACCATGGCTAGCAGGAACAGCGCGAGCTGCCATTTAAAATCTTCAACCTGCATGGAGAGGAAATACGCGAGCGGATAGGCGAGCACTAGGCAGATCGCCATTACTGTGACGGTAAAGCGAAATGTGGTCCACAGCGTGCGGATGAACACGGACGGTGTCAGAAAATCTGGCTTGCTAGGATCGAAAAAACCCTCAGTAATGAAAAAGTCCCGGTAATGCTCGAGCGTAAATGCCGGCGTCATACCGTGACCGGTCGTCTTCCAAAAACTGAAGACAAAAATGCTAAGGAGGGGCAAAAAGAGAAAGACTATGAGCCATAAGGTGGCTGGCGCGATGAGTATCGGAACGGGAAAGCCTGCCTCGCGGCGGTATTTTCGCGTAGCATCGTCGCGTAGAACCGGCGCCCCGCCGATCAGACCGCGCGGCGCGGTCTCGATGTGGGTTATTTTCGCGTAACTCTCGACCGTCGTCACGTGTCAACCACGCCTAAACGCACCGCCGCCGGCCTTTGCCGCCGGCGGCATCATTTTTGCACCGTTGTTGCCTCTCATCAAAGCCTAAGCAGTGAGGAACTCAGTCCACCGTTTAACGAGATAGTCGTTCTCGTCCATAAGGGAGTTCCACACGGCGATCTTCGAATAACGGTTCCAATACGAACCGCCCGACCGAACCTCGCCCTTCTTGATGATGACCGTGCCGAAAGGATCGGACAGATCCTTCGCCGCCGGCTTGCCCATGTACCAATAGTCCCACTCTTCGGGAGCGAGGTACTTCTTCGCGTTGTCGGGAATGGAGTGATAGTAGCCTTGGCGGGCGACGAATGCCGCTGGCCAGCCGGCAAGCCACCAGTTGATGTACTCGTAGGCTTGGTCGAGTTGCTTGCCCTTGACCTTCGCTGAGATCGCCAAACCGCCGTGCCAACCGCGCATGCCCTCCTTCGGGAACGCATAGACGCAGGGCACGCCTTCTGCCTGGATCGCGGCAACGGCCGGCGACCACATGCTCTCCAGAACCACTTCGCCATTGACCATCAGATTGACCGATTGGCCGAAGTTTTCCCAGAAGGCGCGGAAGTGGCCGGCCTTTTTGAGCGGGATTAGGTAGTCGATAAGGAAGTCGATCTCGGCCTTGGTCATATTGCCTTTGTCGCCGAATTTTTTCAGACCAAGCGCCTCGATTGCCATCGCCGCGTCCATCACCCCGATCTGCGGCACGTTGAGTAGCGCCACCTTGCCCTTGAAGTCCTTGTTCAGCAGCTCGCCCCAGCTTTCGATCGGCCGGCCCGTTCCCTTCGGGTTGTAGCCCAGCGAGTCGGCATTGTGGAACGCCGGGGTCATGCTGATGTACTGCGACGGTCCCTTCACCTTGTTGCCGTCAGCGTCGACCCACAGGAAATGGAACGGTGCGTCGCCTTGCCCTTCGCTCGACTCCGGCGTCAGTTTGCCGGTCTTGGTGAGGTTGGTGACCTTGTCCCAGTCCTTCAGCTTCTTGGTGTCGATTGGCTGCCACACCTTGGCCGGCAGCATCACGTCCATGTCGTTGTAGTAGCCTTCGGCGATTTCATACTGGTCGTTCTGGTTCAGCATTTTGCTGAACATGTCGCCGTAACCCATCGCCTGACCGGAAACTGGGAAACCCAGGTCCTTGGTTGCCTGGCCCTGGATCTCGTTGATCTCGCTGACGCCGAGACCGATGCTTCTCAGACCGTCAGCCGCTTCCGCGATCCGCAGGAAGCTAAGACCTGTCGTGGCACCCGCCGCAACACCAGCCGCGGTGGTCTTCATGAATGATCTACGCGAGAACCTACCTTGCAAAGTCTGTCCGGGGCCATCGTACGCCATGCCCGCCTCCATTGGTTGAAGAAGCCTGTTAAAGCTTTGATTATTGAAGCCCGGTGCGGCGGTTAGCCAAAGCTCTTGTGCGCCGCTTCAATTTGCGAATGATACATTAGTGCCGGGGCCTGTCAAACCGCATGGGGAGCGCGAAAGTGAGCTTATTGATCAAGAACGGGCGTATTGTCACCGCGGTCGATGACTACCATGCGGATATCTTCGTCAACGACTCTACGGTAGCCCTGATCGGCAAAGACCTCGTAATTGAGGCCGACAAGCAGATCGACGCGACCGGCAAACTGGTGATACCGGGCGGTATCGATCCGCACACGCACCTTGAGTTGCCGTTCGGCGGTACGATCACGTCGGATACGTTCGAGACCGGCACGCGTGCTGCGGCCTATGGCGGCACCACCTGCATCATCGATTTTGCCGTGCAGACCCGCGGCAACTCTACCCTTAAGGCGCTCGACGACTGGCACGCCAAGGCTGCGGGCAAAACGGCGGTCGATTACGCATTCCATATGATCGTGACCGATATGCCGCAGGAACGCATCGGCGAGATGCGCAGCCTCGCGGACAACGGCATCACCAGCTACAAACTGTTCATGGCCTACCCTGGCGCGCTGTTATCCGACGACGGCACGATCTTTCGCGCGATGCGCAAAGCGGGCGAGGACGGTACGCTCGTTTGCATGCACGCCGAAAACGGCATCGTGATCGACGAACTGGTGAAGATCGCGCTGTCACAGCGCCACGTCGAGCCGAAATATCATGCGTTGACGCGGCCGACGCGGTTGGAGGCGGAAGGGGTGCACCGAGCCTTGTCGATTGCCGAAGTCGCCCGCGCGCCGGTCTATATCGTTCATTTGAGTTGCTACGACGCGCTGCACGAGTTGCGGCTGGCGCAGGCGCGCGGCGTCATGGCGCACGCCGAGACGTGTCCGCAATATTTGCTTCTCGACGTCGATCGCTATGACGAACCGGGTTTCGACGGCGCCAAATACGTGCTGACGCCGCCGTTGCGCGAAAAATGGAACCACGACGAGCTCTGGGGTGGGCTGCGCTCGCACGCCCTCGACGTGATCTCGACCGATCATTGTCCGTTCTGCCTCAAGGAGCAAAAAGAGCTGGGTCGTAACGACTTTAGCAAGATTCCGAACGGCGGTCCGGGGATCGAGAGCCGGATGAGCCTGATTTATCACTACGGCGTAAGCCAGGGACATATCTCGCTCAATCGCTTCGTCGAGCTCAGCTCGACCGCGCCGGCGAAAATCTTCGGCTTGTTTCCGAAGAAAGGCACCATCGCGGTCGGCAGCGACGCCGATATCGTGATCTTCGATCCGGCGCGCGAAGAAACGATCAGCGCGTTCAACAGCGCCACCCATCACATGAATATCGACTACAGCGCCTATGAAGGTTTCAAAGTGAAGGGTTACACCGAGACCGTGATTTCGCGCGGCAAGGTCGTGATCGAGAAAGGCAATTATGTCGGCCGCGCCGGCGACGGCGCCTTCGTCAAGCGCCACGCTTACGGCGGCCAATATGCCAACACCCACGCCAATATGGTGCGTGACGTGCTGACGCCGCGCGCAAGCCTCGGGTCGCCGGGGCGACGCGGTTCCTGAGCCAAGCGGATTGCGATACGTGGCGCTAGATCGGCGCTAGTGCGGCTGTTCTCCCCGCTCCTGCTTCGTAAGCGGCGCCGACGCGAAACAACAAGGCTTCGGCAAACGGCCGGCCGACAAGCTGCATGGCGAGCGGCAGACCGTTGCGCGCAAGGCCAATCGGAACCACCAATCCAGGCAACCCAAAGAAGTTCAACGGCCGGGTGCAGGCGACGATCCCGGCGAGCACTTGCGCCATCGTCGCAGAACCGCCCACGTCGGTTTCGGCGGCGGTCGGCACCTGACGCTTAAGCACCGGAATGTGCAGCACGTCGCATTGCCCGAATGTGTCGCTCAGCAATTCCTCGAGCGGCGCGAGCGCGCCTGCAGCGCCTGCACGTAAAGGGTGGCGGGTATTCCCAAGCCCACCAGCAGCCGCGCTCGCGTCTGCTCCGCGTAGTCATGCGGACGCTCGCGCAACCATGCCAGATGCAACGCGGCGGCTTCGGGTGAAAGGATTGCGACGGCGAGATCGTTGACGGCGGCATGATCGCCGATCGGCACGTCGGCGATTTTCGCGCCGCGCGCCTCGAGCACCGCACGGCTTGCGGCGAGCGCCTCCGCCGTCTCCTCGTCCACTCCGTCGTAGTAATATCGATTTGGCACGCCGACCGTCACGCCGGCCAGCGCACGCGCTTGCAATGCGTCGTCGACGCCTCGTTCATAATCCGGAACGGCGCGCCGGTTCGACGTTCCATCGTTCTTGTCGGATCCGGCAATCACCGACAGCAAACGCGCGCAGTCGCTGACATTTCGCGCCAGCACGCCGATGCAATCGAGGGAGTGCGACAACGGCATCGTGCCGTATCTGCTCACGCGGCCGAGCGTCGGCTTGATACCGACGACACCGCACGCCGCCGCCGGCAGCCGAACCGACCCACCCGTGTCCGAGCCGAGTGCACCGAACACAAGGCCCGCGGCAACGGCAGCGCCCGATCCGGACGACGAGCCACCGGTGATATAGTCAGGATTCCAGGGATTCCGGCACCGTCCGAAATGCTCATTGTGGCCGGTGGGACCTAGGGCGAATTCCGCCATGTTGAGGCGGCCGAGTTCGATGCTGCCCGCGGCGTCGAGGCGCGTCAGCACCGTCGCCGTGTGATCGGGAACAAAATCGGCGCGGATTTTCGATCCGCACGTACATAGTTGGCCGGCACGATAGAACATGTCCTTGTGCGCAAGCGGTACGCCGTGAAGCGGACCGATCGCGCGCCTGTCTTTGACGGCTTTGTCCGCAGCACGGGCCTGCTCGCGCGCCGCCTCAGCGCTCACGCGGATGAAGCAATTAAGCACCGGCTGCGCTCGTTCGACGCGATCGAGACAGGCCTCGACCAACGCCTCCGAGCGCAATCGGCCCTGCGCGATTGCGGCAGCGGCGTCGCGCAGCGTAAGCGTCGCAGGCTCGTTCATGCGCCGGCCCCGCCGGCGGTGCCGGTATCGAGGAGACGGTAGAAACG
This sequence comes from uncultured Alphaproteobacteria bacterium, assembly GCA_963847785.1. Lineage (GTDB taxonomy): Bacteria > Pseudomonadota > Alphaproteobacteria > Rhizobiales > Xanthobacteraceae > BOG-931. Next base: position 75,986 of record CAWKBE010000024.1, on the reverse strand, counting down.
CTCCACGGTCTCGTCGAACGACAGCGATTGCAGAAGCGTCGCCGCCGCGGCCTGGATGCGCACGAGCGAGCGTGCCACGGCTTCGGCGTCTTCGGAGGTAATCTTCACCCCGCTCGCGGCCAGAACCTCTTCGAGAACCGCCTCGCTGATGCCGCCGCGCATTCCCGCGCTCATGCTCGTGATCTCCGCCGCCAGGGACCTGTACACAATTTTCAATGCGTAGCACACTCGCAAGCGGTATTTCGCCGGCGGCATCAAACCGGACACAAGTGGAGCGCTTGCAATGAGCAAACGGGAGCGGCCCGACTTTCGTTCGCGGCTCGCTAAGAAGGAGCTGCTTGTCGCGCCTGGCGTGTTCGACGGGATTTCCGCGAGGATCGCCGACCAGATGGGCTTCGAAGCCCTCTACATGACCGGCTACGGCACTGTGGCTTCACACCTCGGATTGCCCGACGCCGGCATCGCCACCTACAGCGACATGGTCGGCCGCGTCGCGGTGATCGCCAACGAAACAGAGACTCCGCTAATCGCCGACGGCGATACCGGCTATGGCGGGTTGCTCAATGTCCAATACTCGGTGCGCGGCTACGAGACTGCGGGCGCGATTGCCATCCAGCTTGAAGACCAGGAGTTTCCGAAAAAATGCGGGCACATGCTGGGCCGCAGGGTGGTGCCCATCGAGGACATGGTCGACAAGATCAAGGTCGCGGTGGCGAGCCGCGATGACAGCGACTTTCTGATTATCGCGCGCACGGACGCAAGGACGACGCTCGGGCTCGATGAAGCGCTGCGGCGGGCAGACGCCTATGCCAAGGCCGGCGCCGATATCCTGTTCGTCGAAAGCCCCGAGAGCGTTGAGGAGATGTGTACCATCGGTCGCAGCTTCGATCGGCCGCTTGTGGCCAACATGGTCGAGGGCGGTCGCACGCCGATCGCGGATCGAAAGACGCTGGAGGAGATCGGCTATTCTATTGCCATCCACCCCGCCTTCGGATTTCTCGCCGCCGGTGACGCTCTACGAAACGCCTACCGCTATCTGAGGGATCACGGCTCCAGCGTCGGCGCCAATGTTCCGCTCTATAAGTTCAGCGAGTTCAGTGAGCTGATGGGATTTCGCGCGGTTGCCGAGTTCGACGAGACTTATCGAAAGTAGCAAGCGCCGCGCCCGGGTCGCACGACCTAGGCCGCTATGAGCCGGAAACGTTCCCACTCCGTCGGGACGCGCTTGAGCACCGCGGGCCAACCGCCGTTTTTATCATGCCCAAGCGGGATGATGCGGCGCCCGGCGAACGCAAACTCGGCGCCGTTTGCCGCAAACGGAAATGGCGAAAGCGCGTAGACCCCCGGTTCTGCCGGCGCAATGGTTACTGAAATATCTTCTTCCGCGCTCAACGGCACATGCGCGAACGTTTGTGGACCGCGCCCGTCGCGATGGTTTCTGTTGAAGTAGAGGGCAAGCGTATCGATGAATTGCAGTTGCTTGTAATTCTGGAACAGTTGCTTCTCGTCGAGCCGGCGCGAAAGTTCCGGATTCTTGCCGATCTCGTCTTTCAACCGTTTTTGCCGCGCCAGCTCGCCGTCGAGCATGCGTTCGGCCAGCGGCCGTTCCTTCTCGGGAAATTTCTTGATCAGCACGTGATCGGAAAGCCCGTAGCGGCCATTGTAAAGACCCCAGCTGTGCATGCTCGAGATCAGGCCGCAAAACGGGTGTTGCCGTTCGTTGAAGTCCGGTGACAGCTTGCTCGTGACCGTAATATATTCGGCAGGTGTCTCGATCAGGTTGTACGGCAGACAGGTTTTGGGGTCGATAACCGGATTGCGGTCGAACTCGATCCAGCCGGCATCATGATGGGCTATGACGTAGACCATCAAATCCAGCGGCGCCAGCGGCTCGAATGTTTCGTTGCCGAAGGCGCGCGCGAATTGGCCGCAAAGCGCGGTGTGTTCGTGCATCATCACTGCCAATCGCGGCGTCCCGGCAGGGGCTGTCTGAATGATCATGGTTGCTCACTGAGTGTAGCTGCTTTTGCGGCATCATTCACTATTATTTCCGCCGGCGGTATGGTGGGGCCTTGAGGAATGATGCGAGGAATCCATGACGATGGCTGCAATCGGAACGGCAAGGCTGACGTCGGACCCGGTGGCACCCGATCAGCTTCTAACGGATGTGGCGCGGCTGTTCGAAGCGCTAGCCGCCGGCGGTGTCGGCATCGTGCCCCTCGATGTCGCTTACGCGGTGGTCGCAACTACCCCCGCCGGTATCCGGCGCATCTTCGAAGCTAAGCAGCGCTCTTACGAAAAACCCTCGGGTATGTTCGGCAATTGGCGTCTGAGCCAAGCGATTCACCGCATGGACGATCGCAAGCACGAGATGGTCCGCGAACTCGTCGAGCAGGAAAAAATCCCATTCTCGGTGGTGGCGCCGTTCCGCGCCGATCATCCGCTGCTGGCCGGGGTCGATCCGTTCGTGATGAAAAACTCATCCAAGGGCGGCACGCTCGATATGCTGCTCAACGCCGGCCAATTTCATGATGCCATCGCCGACGCCGCGGTCGAACGCGGCGCCGCCGTGTTCGGCTCTTCGGCGAACCTTTCGCTCACCGGCAGCAAGTACCGCTACGAAGACATACAGCCGGCGATCCGCGAGGCCGCCACGGTCCATTTCGACTACGGTCAGTCGAAGTATGCGCACAAGGACGGCCTCGCGAGCACCATCGTCGACTTTGCCGACTTCTCCGTCGTTCGCGTCGGCCACTGTTTCGAGCGATTGACGCGTGCATTCGCGACCCGCTTCGGCGTGACGTTGAAAACTTGATTTGAGGGGCTAAATGAACGATCCGTACAAGGACATCGGCTTCGACTCCAACCGCATAGGCTACGGCAGGCGCGCCGGGATCGTCGTAGTCGACTTTCAGAAGGGTTTTACGGAGAGCCGGTTTCCGCTCGGCGGCCGTCCGATGGTGGAGCGCGCGGTCAACAATACCGTCAAGCTGGTTACGGCGGCGCGTACAGCGGGCCTGCCGGTCGCCTGCTGCTACACGGCTTACTCGAGCGCGCGCGACGCTCCGTTATGGAAGATTCCGGCGGTGGTGAACGATTTTCATCACGGCCATCCCTCCACCGAGCTCGACGAACGTATCTACGATCGCAGCTATGACATGGTGGTGTGCAAGACCGCGCCGTCGATCTTTTTCAACACCGCGGTTGCTTCCTATTTCATCAAGGACGGCGTCGATACCGTGATCGTCTCCGGATGCAATACTTCGGGCTGCGTACGCGCCAGCATCAACGATGCGTTCTCCTACGGCTTCCGCGTCATCGTGCCGGAGCCTTGCTGCGGCGACGTCGACGAGGGCCCGCATCGCGACAATTTGCGCGACGTACAGCGCCGCTATGCCGACGTGGTCGGACTGGACGAGGTTCTCGCTTATATCGAGACGTCCGGGCGGCGGAATGATTGAGCTGCCGTGACAACCAACAATCTGGTCGCGGATCCCGGCTCGGTTAAAGAGATCGCACGCGCGGTGCAGGGGCGGCGGATCGATCCCGTCGGACTCCTTGAAACTTCGCTCCACCGCATCGATGCGGTCGAGAAGAAGGTCCAAGGCTGGTGTCTGCTCGATCGCGACCGAGCGCTCGAACAGGCAGAAACGCTGCGGCGGGAGGCGGCGGCCGGTCGCCTAGGCGGCCCGCTCCACGGTATTCCGGTCGCCGTGAAGGACGTGCTCGACGTGGCCGGTCTTGCGACCCGAGCCGGCAGTGCGACGCGGGCGACCGTTGCGCCAAGCACGATCGACGCACATGTGGTCGCCCGACTGCGAATTGCGGGCGCGATCATTCTCGGCAAGGCGCACACCACCGAGTTTGCTTATTTCGACGGTCCGCCGCCGACGCGCAATCCGCACAATCTCGCCCATACGCCAGGCGGTTCGAGCGCGGGTCCGGCGGCCTTGGTCGCCGCCGGCATGGTTCCGCTGAGCCTCGGCACTCAGACCGCCGGCTCGGTGAGCCGGCCGGCAGCCTATTGCGGCGTCGCGGCGTTCAAACCGAGCACGCGCGCCTGGTCGAGTTTCGGGCTGGTTCCATTTGCGCCGAGCTTCGACACCGTCGGCGTGTTCGGTCATCGGGTGAGCGACGCGGTCGCGGCGGCGCGCGTTCTCATACCGCGCTTTCTGCGTCATCGCCCGGCGCCACCCTCCGGGCTCACAATCGGATTCATCGACGATCCAATCACGGCAACTGCAAGCCCGGCGGTCGCGGCCACCTTGCGCAACGCTGCTGACGCGCTGGCAGGCTCAGGGATTCGGGTCGAGCGTCTCACGTCGCCGGTGCCGTTTGCCGACGTCGTCGGATGGCACAAGACGATGATCGAATACGAAGTCGCTCGCACACATCCCGGTCTCGAACGCAATTTCGAAGTGAGCGTCGGCCTGCGCGACGCAATTGCGCGCGGCCGATCGATCGACGACCTCGCCTACCGGGACGCTTGTTTGGCTCTCGACGCTGCCGCCGACCGCTTCTGGACGGCAACGGCGCGTGTCGATGCGTTGATCTTTCCGGCCGCTCCCGATGTCGCACCGGCCGGCATGAAGACCGGCGATCCGCGTTTCATCGTTCCATTCACTGCCTTTGGAGGACCGATCGTCTCCGTTCCGGTCGGTTTCGGCGCAGGCGGGCTGCCGCTGGGGCTGATGCTGATCGCAGCGCCGGGTTCGGATGCAGCGCTGGCGACAATCGCGGGTGATGTCGCCAAAATCATCGAACTGCCACGCTGACGCGCGCCGCGGTCAGTTGGAGCACGCTTACGGAAATTTTCGGCTTGAAGCACCGCGGACGACGTTGCACAGTTCCGTGTCGGGAGAGCGATCTCGTGTCCTGCGGCTCCGTGACGTGCGGATTTGTAATGTGCGGATTTGTTCGGTCGCGCGGAAAACCGAGCTGACATCAGGTTGAAATGGCGTTTCGGATATCGGTCGATACCGGCGGTACTTTTACGGACGTGGTGATTGCCGATGCGGGCGGTATCCGGGCCATCGGCAAGGCGTTGACAACGCCCGCCCGCATCTTCGACGGCATGCGAGCGGCAATCGAGGTGGCGGCCCAGGAGATCGGTCTGTCCGGCAAAAAGCTCCTTGGCCAAAGCGACATTCTCATCTACGGGACGACGCGCGCGACCAACGCGGTCGTGACCCAATCGACCGCCAAGACCGCGTTCCTAACGACGCGCGGCTTCCGCGATGTCCTCGTTCTCAAGGAAGGCGGCAAGTACGATCCGCACGACTATAGTTACGACTACCCTCCTCCTTATATCCCGCGGCGCTACACGTTCGAGATCGACGAGCGCATTGACGCCCAGGGCAACATCGTGCGTCCGCTCGACAAAAACCAGGCGCGCGACGTCATACGCACGCTGGCGCAGCGGAAATTCGAGGCGGTCGCGGTTTGTCTGTTGTGGTCGATCGCCGACGGCGCGCATGAAAAAGAAATCGGAACGCTCATCGAACGGGAGCTGCCGGGCGTTCCCTACACGCTCTCCCACGAACTCATCCCGATCGTGCGCGAATATCGCCGCGCCTCGACGACGGCGATCGACGCTTCGCTCAAGCCGTTGATGCAGCACCATCTCCGCGACATGGAGAGCGATCTGCGCGCGACGGGATTTTCCGGAGAACTCTTGATCGGAACCTCGGGCGGCGGCTGCCAGCACGTGAGCGAGGTCGTCGGACGCCCGGTGACAATGCTGAAATCTGGTCCGGCGATGGCGCCGGTTGCCGGCAAAGCCTACGTCACGATCGAAGATCTGGGCCGTGATGCGATCGTCTGCGATACCGGCGGCACGACGTTCGACGTCGGCCTGGTGCGCGACGGTGAACTTGTCTACACCCGCGACAGCTGGCTCGGCCGCCGATGGCTCGGTCATATGGTGGCGATGTCGACGGTCGACGTGCGCAGCATCGGCGCCGGCGGGGGATCGATTGCCTGGGTGGATGCCGGCGGCCTGTTGCGGGTCGGTCCGCAGAGCGCGGGGGCCGTTCCGGGTCCTGCGTGCTACGGTGCCGGCGGCGACCAGCCGACGGTGACGGATGCCTGCGTCGTGCTCGGCTGGTTCGACCCGGATTATTTCAATGGCGGGCGGATGAAGCTCGATGCTGGCGCGGCGCGCTGCGTGGTCGAAAAACTGGCGCAAAAGATCGGGCGCAGCGTTTCGGACACGGCCTTTGCCATCATCACCATCGCCAATGAACTGATGATCAAGGCCATTCACGAGATCACCGTCAGCGAAGGCGTCAATCCACGTGAGAGCGTCATCGTCGCCGGCGGCGGTGCCGCCGGACTCAATATCCTGCCGATCGCGCGCGAGCTCGGATGCTCGACGACGATCCTGCCGAAAACCGCCAGCGCCATGTCCGCCTGCGGCATGCAGTATTCGGACATCGTGTTCGAGCAGACGCGCAGCAGGGTGACAATGTCGGGCAGCTTTGATCGTGACGGCGTCAATACCGCGCTCGCCGAGATCGATGCGGCGCTCGATCGGTTTCGCAAAAATCTGCACGGCGCCGAGCGGGCCATCGTACGCAAGGAATATCTGGTCGAAGCCCGCTACAAATCTCAGGTCTGGGAACTCGATACCCCGCTCCCGGTCGAGCGCTTCCGGACCGCCAAGGATGTGGCGGCGCTGGTCGAGGCATTCCATGCCGTCCACGATCGGGTCTATGCAGTACGCGATGAGCAAAGCGAAGTCGAGTGCGTCAACTGGCGCGGGCGCATCTCGATCCGTCTGTCGACGCCGGTGAAACCGGCACGCAAGAAAATTTCGCGTCGCAAACCGAAGCTCTGGGCGCGCCGCGACGCTTATTTTGGTCCGGACGACTTGCGCAAAACGCCAGTGTTTCGCGGCAGCGAGCTTGAGCCCGGCGCAACGATCACGGGTCCGGCGATCATCGAGGAGCCGACGACAACGATTGTCGTCTATCCGCACATGAGCGCGTCGGTTAGCCCGTCGGGCCACTACATTTTGAAATCGTAGCGAGACGCACGATGGCCAAAGCAAAATCCAAGGCAAAAGGCAAAGCGAACCCGAAAGCGGGGCGCAAGCGGCGAGCCGAAATCCTCGATCCCGTAGTCATGACCGTGATCGCCAACCGGCTCGACGGGATCGTTCGCGAAATGACCAACACGCTCCTGCGCGCCGCGCGCTCTGCCGTGATTTCAAGCGCCCGCGATTTTTCCTGCTGCATTCTCACCGGTGACAATCAGCTTCTCGCCTCCGCCGAGGGCCTGCCGGTCCACATTTTCGGCGCCCATTTGCAGGGCGAGAACATGTGCAAGTATCACGAGGACGATATTCGCGAGGGCGATGCCTATCTCGACAACGACCCTTATGGCGGCAACACCCACCCAGCCGATCATACGTTTTTGGTGCCGGTGTTCATCGACGGCGAGCACCTGTTCACGACGGTCGCCAAGTGTCACATGGCCGACATCGGCAACAGCATTCCGTCGAGCTATTTCGCCAAGGCCCTCGATGTCTATGAGGAAGGCGCGCTGGTATTTCCGGGCGTGCGTATCCAGCGCAATTACAAGAACGAACCCGACGTCATCAGGATGTGCCGCGCGCGCATCCGCGTGCCGGATCAATGGTACGGCGATGCGCTAGCCGCGCTTGGCTCGGCGCGTATTGCCGAGCGCCGGCTCAGGGAGTTGTGCCGGAAATATGGGCGCAAAACGATCAAGACCTTCATCACCGACTGGTTCGATTACTCGGAACGGCGGGCGGTCGAGTTCGATCCGCAAGCTGCCGAAGGCGAAGATCACTAATACCGGCCAATCCGACCCGCTCGAGGGCATCCTGCCTAAGGGTCTCGTGCTCAAGGTGATCATCGATATCGATCCGAAAGAGGCGATGATCGGCGTCGACCTGCGCGACAACCCGCCGTGCGTCGATTGCGGGCTCAATACCTCGCGTGCGGCGGCAACGAGCGCGGTGGTCGGCGCGATCTTCAACAGCCTCGACAAGGACATTCCGCGTAATGCCGGATCGTTCCGACGGCTTTCGTTTCAGTATGCCGACAACAGCGTGGTGGCCTCGCCGGTTTTCCCCCATAGCTGCTCCACCGCGACGACGAACGTCGCCGAGCGCCTGGTGAACATCACGCAGTCGGCGTTCGCGCGGCTTGGCGAGGGTCATGGCCTCGCCGAAGGCGGTACCGGGCTCGGCGCCGGCATGGCGGTGTTGTCCGGCAAGGACCATCGGCGCAATGACGCGCGTTACGTCAACCGCATGATGCTCTCGACCAACGGCGGCCCGGCGAGTCCGACGGCGGACGGCTGGGTCAACTATGCGATCCCGGTCATCGCCGGCCTGATGTACCGCGACAGCGTCGAGATTGACGAACTCAAGCACCCGTTCCGCGTGGAGGCCCTGGGGTTGGTGGCTGATTCCGCCGGCGCCGGCCGGCATCGCGGCGCGCCCGCACAGGAAGTGACTTACACCGCGCTGGAGAATCCGGTTCAGGTGGTTATCCCCTGCGACGGGCAGTTCGCGCCGCCGCGCGGCGTCAATGGCGGACACAACGGCACGCCGGGCTCGACCCATCTCATCGACCACAACGGTCACACGACCAAGCTGCCGAACCTCGTCAACATGCATATCCGGAAAGATCAGCGCATCCGCGGCCGCGACAGCAGCGGTGGCGGTTATGGGGATCCGCTCACGCGCGACCCGTTGCGAGTGCTTGCCGATGTACGGGAGGGCTATGAATCGGCCGGCAAGGCGCGTGATATCTACGGCGTGGTGTTTGTCGGCAGCATCGACGACGACAGCCTCGCCGTGGATGCCGCCGCGACGGCGGCGCGGCGGGCCGAGCTTGCCGCGCCGGCGGAGACGCAGTCGGGGCCGGGTTAGGCGAGAAACTCACGTCTTTTCATCATCCATCTCTTATGCGAGTTGAGGCCGGAGCCTACAACCCCGATGATGGGTGGACCATGAATGATCCCGCGCGACTAAAGGCGCTGCTGGCGCGTCGCGCCGCAATCACGGTTCCCGGCGCCGCTAACGCCCTGTTTGCGCGCGTCATCGAGGACCTCGGATTTGAGGCGGTGTACGTTACGGGTGCAGGCGTCGCCAACATGCTTCTTGGCGCGCCGGATATCGGTTTGACGACATTGACAGAGGTGACCGAAACCGTCGCGGCGATCGCGGACGCGGTCTCGATCCCGATCATCGTCGATGCCGACACCGGCTTCGGCAATGCCGTCAATGTCATTCGTACGGTTCGCACATTGGAGCGCGCGGGTGCGGCGGGCATCCAGATCGAGGACCAGGTATTTCCCAAGAAATGCGGTCACTTCAGCGGCAAGGACGTTGTCTCCCGCGACGAGATGGTGCAGAAGATCAAGGCCGCGGTCGACACACGTCACGACCCATCGCTTCAGATCATTGCCCGAACGGACGCGCGGGCGGTCGAAGGTCTCGAACGCGCCCTTGAGCGCGCGCGCGCCTATGTCGAGGCAGGCGCCGACGCGACCTTTGTCGAAGCGCCGACCAAACTCGACGAGCTTGCGCGAATCCCGAGCGTCGTCGCCGTGCCGCAAGTCGCCAACATTGTCTTCGGCGGCAAAACGCCCGATCCCGGCCGCGAGAAGCTTGCGGAGCTTGGTTTTTCGATCGTGCTCTACGCCAATGCCGCATTGCAGGCCGCCCTCAAAGCCTCATATGACGTCCTCGGCGTGCTCAAGGCGGAAGGTTCGTTGCAGTCAGTGGCGCCGCGCCTCGCATCTTTCGAGGAACGTCAGCGCGCCGTCGCCAAGGACAAATGGGACGCACGCGAGGCGCGCTATCGCGTGTGATGGAAGCGGATATGATAAAGAGCGCAACACCAAAGCCGTGGGACGGCATCATTTCGCAGGACGAGCAGCGAGCCTATAACGCCGCGGGCTTCGGACGCACTTCAGGCCTCGGCAAGCGGCCAGCGCTTCTGATCATCGATGTCCAATATCGCACCGTCGGGACGACACCGAAGCCGTTCTGGGATGCGATCAAGGAGTTTCCGACGGCTTGCGGCGATGTCGGCTGGGCCGCGGTGCACAACATCGCAAAGCTTCTCGGATATTTTCGCGAGAGGAACTGGCCGGTCCTCTACCCGCATGTTTCGCCGAAAGAGAGTTTCGATTTTGGGCGGCTGTCCGACAAAGTGCCCGCCATCATGACGGTAGCGGCCAAAGGCTACGAGTTCGTGGCCGAGGTCGCACCGCGCGAGAAGGATATCTTGCTGCCGAAGAAACACCCCAGCGCTTTCTTCGGGACACCGCTCGCGAGTTATCTGATCAACGTTGGTGCCGATACGTTGGTGGTGACCGGCTGCACGACAAGCGGTTGCGTACGCGGCAGTGTCGTCGACGCCTTCGCCTACAATTTCCGCGTCCTGGTCCCGGAGGATGCGGTCTACGATCGTTCCGCGACTTCTCACGCGGTGAATCTTTTCGACATGGCGTCCAAATATGCCGACGTCATGTCGACCGGCGACGCGCTCACCGCGCTCCGGGCGATTGGGTGATTGACATCCGAAGATGCAGGTGCCCGGTCAATGACAACCTTCGATCTGGTCATCCGCGGCGGCGACGCCATTCTTCCCGGCGTTGGGCGAACCGCCTGCGATATCGCAATCCATGGTGACAAGATCGCCGCGATCTTGGCTCCGGGAGAGTCCGCCCCGGCTGAAGAAGAGATGCCGGCGCGCGGCCTCGTGATCATGCCCGGCGCAGTCGACGTGCATCTACATCTCGGGCACGGCAAGGACATTTCGCGGCCGCGCGAGCCGCTCGATGCCGACCGCGAGACGGCGGCCGCGGCCAAGGGCGGCGTCACGACCTTCGTTCCCTATCTGATGGCAACCGAGCCGTTCGAGGCGATTTTCGACGATGTTGTCGCTGTCACCGAAAAAGGCGCGCGCATCGATTTCGGCTATCACTTTATCATCTCCACCGAAGCGCAGCTCGCCAATGTGCCGGCTTATGTGCGCGACTACGGCGCGCCAAGTTTCAAGATATTCATGAACAATCGCGGCGGCGAAGGCGCTCGCCTCGGCCTGCCCGACATCGACGACGGATTCCTTTTCCGGCTATGCGAGGCGGCGGCAGCGAATGGCGGCATGGTGTGTCCCCACCCGGAGACCATCGAAATCGCCTGGGTCTTGCGCGATCGGCTCAAAGTCAGCGACCCGGAGGGTCGCGGCGGACTCGCCACGTGGAACGCAACGCGCCCTCCATTCGTCGAGGCCGACGCCGTGCAGCGCGCCGCTTATATCGCGCACACGACGGGTGCGCCGCTCTACGTCGTCCATACCTCCTCGGCCGAGGCTTTAGAAGCGGGCTTGCGCCATCGTCGCGCCGGCGCTGTCGTCCATATCGAAACGTGCCCGCATTATCTCACGCACGACGTGAGCTGGTCCGGAGGCGACATGGGCAAGATCAATCCGCCGTTGCGCGAGGCCTCCGATCGCGAGCGGCTTTGGCGCGGGCTGGCCGCTGGCGAAATCGATACGGTCGGTACCGACCATGTTCATCGAGATGTCTCGTCGAAATCGGGCGGCATCTGGACGGCATCGCCGGGATGCCCGGGCCTTGAAACTCTACTCCCCGTGTTGTTGACCGAGGGGCACCATAAGCGTGGCCTCCCGCTCGAACGAATCGTCGCGGTCGCCGCGACCAATCCGGCCAGGATCATGGGACTTGGCCACGCGAAGGGGCGCGTAGAGCCTGGCCTCGATGCCGATTTGGCGCTCGTCGATCTCGACATCGAATGGACTTTGCACCGTGATGACGTCGTGTCGAGCGCGGGCTACTCGATCTATGAGGCTACTCGCTTCAAAGGGCGCGTCCGCCACGCTTTCGTGCGCGGCCGCGCCATTCTACGCGATGACGCCTTGGTTGACGACGCGGTCGGGCGTGGCCGCTATGTTCGACGTCGGCTCCCGTCGTGAGCAGTCCGGAAAGGGTCACACAGCGAGCTAGCGTTTCGGCACAAGCGCGAACACGCGCAAGGGACTGCCGCTGCCTTCGAGAATTTTTAGCGGTGCGGCGACGATGAGCGCGCCCGTTGCCGGCAAGCGGTCGAGATTGCACAGGCACTGCAATCCGTATTTGCCAGCGCCATGCATGTAGTAATGACAAGGATACGGCGGCTTGAAATGCGCCGCCTGCCCGGCATCGGTGCCGATGGTTTCGGTGCCGAAGCCGAGCACGTCGCGTTCCTGCACTAGGAAGCGAACGCAGTCCGGATCGGGTCCCGGCGTGTGCTGGCCGGTATCGTCGAGATTCTGATAGGCAACTGGATCGGTGCGCTTCGACCAGTCGGTGCGCATCAACACCCAGGCGTCGACGGGAAAGCGGCCGTGCCGTTTCTCCCAGGCTTTGAGGTGTTCGACGGTGAGCAGAAAATCCGCATCGGCCCTCGCCTCGCTGCTGCAATCGACGACGCATGCCGGGGCGATGAAACGCTCAACCGGAAGCGTATCGACGGAATTGTTCGGCCGGTCGCGCCCGGAAATCCAATGGATTGGCGCGTCGAAATGCGTGCCGGTATGTTCGCCGAAGCTCACATTGTTCCAATACCAGCCGGGACCGCGGTCGTCGTAACGCGAGACTTCCTCCATGCGAAACGGGCGCGCCTGGCCCATTTCAGGCGGCAATACGATCGTTGGAAAGTCCGGCGAGAGCGTCTGCGTCAGATCGATAAGCCGGACGCTGCCCGACGCAACGACGCTACTCAGGATCGCTCGGAGATCGCCGTTTCGCTTGGCGGCAAGTTTCCCGGTTGATCTCTTTGGCTGGCTCTTTTTCGCGGCTTTCATTGGCCGCCCTCGCCTAATTCGCGTTCGAGCGCTTTCGGATTGTCGAGGTGGCGCGCGAGCCAATCCTGTGCCACGTCGCCCGGATAGACGTCCTCTACGGAGCCCTTGAGCGCCTCGACGACGGCCGTTGCGACAGCCGCGGGCGAAAGTTTCGGCGGCCGTTCCAGCTGATCCCATTCGTCGTCGATCGGCCCGGGAAACAGGTTGATGACGCGGATGCCGGACGGCCGCAGTTCGGCGCGCAACGCCTGCGACAACGAGAAAGCGGCCGCCTTCGAGGCCGAATACGTGCCATGCGGGGGATAGTTGGAAAGCGCAAAGATCGACAGCACGTTGACCCAGGCGATTGCGCTTGATGCTCCGTCCGCGGCGCGGCCGCTCAGCGCCGGAGCGAACTCCTGAGCGAGCCGCAGCAGCCCGAAATAGTTCACGTCCATTTCCTGTTGCGCGGTTTCAACGCCGCGGCGCGAGGCGATGGAGAAGGTGCGGTGAAAATCCGCTGTGTTGACCACGATATCGATCTTGCCGCCGATCTCGCCGGCAAGTTCGCGCACCGAACGGCCGTCTGTGACGTCGAGGGAAACGATCGCCGTTTGCGGCAGCTTGCGCAGCGCCTCGAGGCCGAGATCTTTCTTCCACGGCTCGGCTTCGCCGATCCAGATCAAATCGGCGCCGGCCGCCGCAAGCGCGCGCGCGACCGCCTGCCCCAAGGCCGACTTGCCGTCAGTCACGAGCACTTTACGCATACGCGGATCGCAGCTCATCTCGCGCAACTTCGGATCGTCGGACAAAGTGGGCCTCCCATATTCGGGAACAGCGACGAGCGCCGCCTGCCCCGCCCGGTCGAGTGCCGCTTCGACGCGCACGCGGCACGGCGCCGCGCTCACGCCGGCATGGATATAAGCGACCGCGTTGGCGCCGGCGTCCAGCCGAACGATGCCGACGCGCCACGGCAAACGCTCGCGGAAGTATAATTCCTGCGCATTGCGCAGCACGGTCTCCGTCAGGAGTTCGCCGCGGCCGTCCTGCGTGCGCCAAACGAGACGGTGCGACAGGCAGGCGCGGCAAGCATCCTGCGGCGGATATTGGACGGCGCCGCAATCGAGACAAACTTGCAGCGCCAGCCGACCGCGCGCCGCGGCGGCCGTCAATCCGAGCGCGACGCGGCTGCGCACCGATGGCGGCAGCGTCGGCCGGCGCGTCCGCAGGATCGGGTTCTTACGTTTCGGCCGTTTGGCGGATTGGGTCATTCTTCAGCTTTCCTCGGCCGGTCGGCGTCAAGCAGCGGAGAGTATAACGGCACCGCTACACACCCCGCGATCGTAGTTGATCATGCCGAAACCGGAGACAAGCCCGTGACGCGCGTTCGGCACACGTGCACCAACGGTCTCGCCGGTAAGCTGACGAATGGCTTCGACAATACCGAGATGCCCGCCCGCCGCGCCGGCTTGCCCGACCGACAATTGTCCCCCGGACGTGTTGAAAGGGAATGATCCGTTGGTTTCAAATGTCTTGGCTCGGATAAAAGCCGTCCCCTCCCCTTCAGGGCAAAAGCCAAGACCTTCGAATTGCAGAACATTGATCACCGGATAATCGTCGTATGTTTCGATGAAGTCGATGTCTTGCGGCCCAACGCCCGCTTGTTCGTAAAGCACATCGCGGTCGATCGTCCAGCCGCCGCGATATTGTATCGGATCGTCGGGATAAGCATTGTGCCGCTCGATCGCGCCGCGAAGACGCGCGAACCGCAGCCCAAGCGTTTCGGCAGTCGCGCGACGCATGACCAGGAAACCCTCCGCGCCGGCGCACGGCATGACGCAGTCGAACAGACGGAGCGGATCGGCGACGAGCCGCGCGTTGAGGTATTGCTCGAGGGTCAGCGGTTTTTTGAACAGGGCGTGTGGATTTTTCAGTGCGTTGTTGCGCTGCGCGACGCAGAGCTTGCCGAAGTCCTCGCGCCGTGCGCCGTAAATCCGCATGTAATAGGCGGTGAGAAAGGCGAAGCTCGCATTCGGGCCGCCGGAGCCATAGGGATAAACCGCATCCTGGGAAAACTGGCTGAACGCCGACACGCTGCGGCGAAAGCTGTCGGTATGATTGGTGTCGCCGGCAATGCAGGCCACGATCGCCGCGTCGCCGCTTTGCACGGCTCTGGCCGCACGGCGGATCGAGACGATGCCGGACGCGCCGCCCATGGGCACATGGTCGAGCCATCGTACGGTGAGCCCGAGATGCTGCGTCAGGCCGACCGCCGTGTCGGGTCCAAGCGTGAAGCTCGCGACCGCAAGGCCGTCGATCCGTGCCTTCGGGATTTTCGCCGCGGCGAGCAGGCCGGCGACCGCGCGGCCGAGAAACCAGTGGGCGCTCTTGATGGAATGACGGATATAAGGGATCGTCACCGGCGTGGCCAGAACCACATCGTCATACGCCGCGGGCGTAGCCATTAAGCCGATCCGCCGAGATAAGTGCTGACGACGCGCGGATCGTTGGCGAGCGCGGCGGTGGGACCCTGATGGGCGATCTCGCCCATCTCCAGCACGTAGCCGTAATCGGCCGTCTCCAACGCGGCCCGTGCGTTCTGCTCGACCAGCAGGATCGATACGCCGAGATCGCGCAGCGAAGCGACGATGCGGAAAATCTCGCGCACCATGAGCGGCGCAAGCCCAAGGCTCGGTTCGTCGAGCAACAGAAGCCTCGGCTTCGCCATCAACGCGCGGCCGAGCGCCAGCATCTGCCGTTCGCCGCCGGACAGAGTATGCGCCTTCTGTTTCCGGCGCTCGGCCAGGCGGGGAAAGCGCGCGTAAAGTTGTTGCAAGCTTTGCTTCACCTCGGACCTGTTGCGGCGCCGCGCATAGGCGCCGAGCAGAAGATTGTCGGCGACGGCCATGTCGCCGAACAATTCGCGCCTTTCGGGCACAAGGCAGAATCCACGCTCGACACGCTCTTCGACGTCGAACCGTTCGAGATCGGCGCCATCATAGGTCACCTTGCCGCGCGAACGCAGCAGGCCGGCGGCGGCCGCGAGCAGCGTGGTTTTTCCGGCACCGTTCGGACCGATGACGGTGACGATCTGGCCGGGCTGCATCGTAACACTGACCCCGCGCACGGCCTCGACCTTGCCGTAGGCGACGTGCAGGTTTTCGATCTGGAGGAGCGGCTTCACGTCACGCTCCCGAGATAGGCTTCTTGCACGCGCGGATCGGCGCGTATGGCAGCCGGTGCGCCCTCGACGAGCTTAGAGCCGAAATCCATCACCACGATGCGATCGACGAGCCCCATGACAAACTCGACGTCGTGTTCCACGAGGAGGACGGTGACGCCCTGCCGGCGCAGCGCACGCAGCAATTCGGCGAGCGCCATCTTGTCGGGACGGCCTATTCCCGCGGCGGGCTCGTCGAGGATGATGAGCGCCGGATCGGCGGCGAGCGCACGCGCAACTTCGAGAATTCGCTGACGTCCGAGCGAAAGGTTGCCGGCCTGATCGTAGGGATTGCCGCCGAGCCCAACGCGTTCAAGCTGCGCCTGGGCTTCGCCACGGGCGCGCGCCTCTTCCGCACGATCGAGCCGCAACACGCTCTTCAGAAAACCCGCGCGGGTCCGCACATATGTTCCGAGTAGCACGTTGTCGATCAGCGACATGCTCGGCCGCAATTTCACATGCTGGAAGGTACGGGCGATTCCGGCTTCCGCAATACGCCGTTGCCCAGCGCGGGTAATGTCTTTCCCGAGGAAAACGATCCTGCCGTCATCGCTCTTGAGCGCGCCGGTGATGAGGTTGAACACAGTGCTCTTGCCGGCGCCGTTGGGTCCGATGAGACCGATAATCTCGCCGGCCTTGACTTCAAACCCAACCCGGCTGACGGCTTCAAGACCGCCGAAGCGCTTGATAAGGCGCTCGACGGTGAGAAGCGGGGTACCGCCTTGCGGCATGACCCGTCGCGGCAAAGTCTCGGCCGCCGCGATCGCGGGTTTCGCTCGCCGCGGCAGATAACGAAGGACAAACGGCATGACGCCGCCGCGTGCGAATTGCAGGGCCAAAACGTAGATGATGGAAAAGACCACGACTTCCAATTGCTGGCCGTTACGGGAAAAATGCGGCAGCACGTCCTGCAAGCTGTTCTGCAGCAGGGTCACCAGCGCGGCGCCGACCACAGCGCCGAGGATGTGCCCCGAGCCGCCGAGGATCGCCATGAACAGATACTGGATACCCATACGCAGATCGAACGGCGTCGGGCTGACGTAGCGGCTCATATGCGCATAGAGCCAGCCCGAGAACTCCCGCGAGCAAGGCGGCGATAACAAAGATGACGAGCCGCACGCGAAACACGCTGATGCCGAGACTCTCGACCATCACCACGCCGCCGCGCAGGCTGCGTATGGCGCGCCCCTCCCGCGATTCCAAGAGGTTCGCGATCAGAAGCGTCGTGGCGGCAAGCGCCCCCCAGATCAAGTAGTAGATCGCCCTGGTCGGTTCGAACGAGAGCGAGCCGATCGAGACCGGCGGTATGTCGGTGATGCCGTTATTACGGCCGAGCGCATCCAGATTGCCGAACAGAAAGTAGATCGACAAACCCCAGGCGATCGTGCCGAGCGGAAGAAAGTGTCCGCCAAGCCGCAATGTGATCGCACCCAGCAGCGCCGCGATAACTCCGGTCAGCGCGAGTGCAAATAGGAGTCCCAGCCATGGCGAGGCCCCGTGGACCGTCGTCAGCCACGCCGTTGCATAGGCTGCGATGCCCACGAACGCCGCCTGGCCGAATGACGTCAAACCGCCAACACCCGTAAGCAGCACAAGGCCAAGCGCCACCAGCGCGTAGATGCCGATATAGTCGAGAAGCGTGACGGTGAAATCGGCGGCCCAGAGCGGCGCTGTCGCCAAGAACGCGATAGCGGCGATCAGAAGCATAATTCCGGCGCGGCCGATCATCCCTCGACCTCCGCGTCTTCCTCATCCACCTGGCCGAGCGACAGCGACCGCCAGAGCAGCACCGGAATGAGCACGCTGAACACCACCACTTCTTTCAGCGAACTGCTCCAGAATGACGCGAAGCTTTCGAGCAGGCCGATAAGAACGGCTCCGATTGCGGTACCCGGATAGCTGACCAGCCCGCCGATGATCGCACCGACGAAGGCCTTCAGGCCGATGATGAATCCGGAATCGTAATACAGCGTCGTCACCGGACCAATCAAAATTCCCGATATCGCGCCGAGCAGAGAGGCAAGTATGAAAGCGAGCGTACCGGTGTTTCCCGGCCGGATGCCCACGATGCGCGCGCCGACGCGGTTCACCGCCGTGGCGCGCAATGCCTTGCCGGAGAGCGTATGTTCGAAGAAGACGAACAGCAGCAGGCTGAACACGACGGCCGACGCCAGCATCAATAGCGTCTGTGAGGTTACGGTCACCCCACCGAGGCGGAATATCTCGCTGGTGAGCGGTTTGGTGCGAAATCCTTCGGCGCCGAAGAACAAAAGGCCCAACCCGGAAAGACCGAACGTCAGCGCGACCGATACGATGAGCAGAAGAAGCACGGAGGCGTCGGCAATCGGCCGTAACGCAATACGTTCGATTAGCGGCGCGATCGGCACGACGAGTGCAATGGCGAGCGGAATTTGTGCCCAGCTCGGCAGGCTCGTTCCCGCGAATAGCCAGGCGATCGCCGCCGGAATGAGCGGCAACACGCCGTAGCCAAGAAGACCTTGTCCGATGCGCTGCGGGTGGCCACGCCGCCAGTGGTGAATGCTGACCACGACGCAGGCGACGAACGCCAAGCTCGCGACCAGATAAACGGTGCCCGGCATGCGGCCGAGTTGCAGCGAAGCAAGCGTTAGCGCCGAGAATGCAACAATGTCGCCGAACGGCACGAAGACGATGCGTGTAACCGAGAAAATCAGCACGAGACCCAATCCGACGAGAACGTAGATCGAGCCCGTGGCAATACCGTCGATGCCGAGAATGAGGGCGATGTCGGGCGTCATACGCGGCACCCACGAGGTCTAAGCGTTCCGACTAGCCCGCGCTGCATCGCTCGAATTCTCGCCTCGAGTAAAAGACCCCTCAGGAAATCCGACCTGCGGCCCTTGAGCCCACGACACACCAAAAACCAGAAAGCCATTGCGGCACAATTGTTTCAAGCCTAAAATTATTTGCGCTTCCACGAGTGTGCAGCGTATCACCGCGCCTTGGCGGTGATCGACGCCAGCCATTGGAGCGGAGGTCCTCGTGAATAAATTTCTGCGTCTTGCTTTCGCTACGGCCTTTGCGTCCGCGTTCGCGCTTCCTGCCGGCGCCGCCGACATCACCGTCGGTCTCGTCACCTCCATGACCGGCCCAGGTGCGTCGATCGGAATCCCTTATTCCAAGGGGGCCTTGGCGGGCGTCGCCTACAAGGACGAGGTCAGCGGCATCAAAATAAAGTTGATGCAGCTCGACGACGCTTCGGATCCGTCGACCGGCACGCGCGATGCCCGTAAACTCATCGACGAGGACAAAGTCGACGTTCTTATGGGCGCCGGCAGTACCCCGACCACGCTGGCGATCACCGCGGTAACGCACGAACTGAAAGTCCCATTCATCGCGCTTGCTCCCGCCAATGTGCCTGGAGAGCCCGGGTCCTGGATGGTGTGCATACCCCAGCCTCCGACGTTAATGGTGTCGGTTGTCGTCGACTACATGAAAACCGTCGGGGTCAAGACCGTCGGCTATATAGGCTACAACGACGGTTGGGGCGATCTCGTCTATGGGGGCCTGGAAAAATCGGCCGCACCCGACGACATCAAAATCCTGACCAACGAACGATACGCGCGCGCGGATACGTCCGTCACTGCCCAGGCCTTGCACATCGT
This sequence comes from uncultured Alphaproteobacteria bacterium, assembly GCA_963847785.1. Taxonomy (GTDB): domain Bacteria; phylum Pseudomonadota; class Alphaproteobacteria; order Rhizobiales; family Xanthobacteraceae; genus BOG-931. Next base: position 56,292 of record CAWKBE010000024.1, on the reverse strand, counting down.
CGCGGCCGCGCCGGACGCCGTAATGACGGGCGGATCGGGCACGCCGGGAGCGCTTCCCTTCATCGCGCTTCGCGAGCGCGGGTATACGAAGGAAATCTACGGCACGCCGGCGCTGATCAATCCGGACTTCGTGCGCGTCGGCGGTCCTTCGGTCGAGGGCGTGATCGCGTCGACGGGGCCGGTTGTCGTGGCGGATCAGCTGCCCGATACTTACCCGACGAAGAAGATTTCGCTGGAATATCAGGCAGCCTACGAAAAGGCTAACAACGAGCCGGCTCGGGGCGCCTTCGCCCCCTACGCCTTCGATGGCTGGCTGGTGCTGCTCGATTCGGCGAAGCGCGCGTTAGCGACCGGCGCCAAGCCCGGCACGCCCGAGTTTCGCATCGCGCTACGCGACGCCATGGTCGCCGCGAAGGATGTGGTCGGCACGCACGGCATCTACAATTTCCAGCCGGGCACGAGCTTCGGCGTCGACAAGCGCGCGCTGGTGCTGGTGAAGCTCGTCGACGGCAAATGGAAGCTGATGCAGTAAGCTGCGCGCCGGGTCACAAACCATTCGGAAGTATGCTTCGCGAAGTACCGAGACTTAGATTGTCAAAGTGCCATAACGGCGCGCATTGGCGCTAAAGGCTTTTTCGGCGGAGTGTTAAGCGTTATCAGCTAATGGCGCACCTCCCGGTCTGGATTTGGGAGTTCAGGCCGGGAGACGACTTGCTATAAACGCTACAGTGGGTCGCGTCATGACTGAGAGCTATTGAGCAGACGCGACCGAACCCGATCCAGCACCTTCGTGGTTTAAGGTCAAGCGTGGCCGCGCAGGCAGTTCCGGCAGCTTGGCGAGTTTGACCGTCATCCGCCGTATGTTGGAATATGTTGACCACCTTTTGCACCGTAAGGCTCGATCCAAGATGCACAAGTTGGCTGACGATGAGCGCGAGTTGCTCAGGTACTACGGCGAGCGCGTGGGCGTCATAAGCGGGCCACAATGAGGGCCAGCCCATCAGCTACTTTCGGACCTTGGTTACATCAAGGAACAGCGGGTCAATCTTCAGGAGTCGTTGATCGTTTGGTCGCTCCAAACTACCGAAAATCCAAGGAAAACGTTCCTAGTGACGAAAAAAGGCCAACCGTTCGGCCTGACCGACAATTCGCCGTAGGAACGTGACTGATAGTAGCTGACAATGGTGGCATTGATGGTGCCTGCGTCGATAGGCACCCAAGCCTTGCGTCGACAAATATGAACGTCTGCGTGCGGCTCACGGTGACCTACCGACAGACATGCCGCCGAAGTTCATCAATCTCACGTTGCAGCGTCTGAAGCCGCATGCGGCCCGGAATTGGTACAAGGCCATCAACGCACTCATGATCTTCGGGCGGCAAATCCATTGAAGCCCGAGCTAAAAAGATGACCGCGCCGAAGAAAGCGCGGAAATATAATCAGCAAACCGGCCAACCAAGCGGTCGCGAAATTAATGCTCTGAAGCGTCGCGACGACTTGACCGAGCAATACATCGCCAAAGGCGCGGACCCGGGGGGCCTGCACGTCAGAAGGCTTTAGACGTTGTGCGGAATAATCCGCGCAAGGATTGGGGAGCGGGCTAGTGTGCTACTGCCCATCAATGCCGAAATCCCGCTTGATGAAATAGTCGTCCTCCCAAATGCCGCGCAGAGTCACTGAACCATCAGCGGCATAATAGGTTCCTTGCCCATTCTTCTTGCCGTTTTCGAATTCGCCGGCGTATTTCTGTCCATCCGGATGCGTGAGAGTTCCTCGTCCATTGGGTAGGTAGTGTTTGAACTCGCCGACGTATCTCTCTCCATTCGGATGCGTGAGAGTTCCCCCGTTTAATTTAGCGTCTTTGAACTCGCCAACGTACTTTTCGCCGTTCGGAAACGCGAGAGTTCCCTTTCCGTTCATCCTGTCATCTTTAAACTCACCAGCGTATTCGAACAAATTCGGAACCGTTAGGGTTCCTTGTCCGTTCATCTGGTCGTCTTTGAACTCGCCAATGTATCTCCATCCATCCGGAGACGTGGCAGTTCCTTGTCCATTCTTCTTGCCGCCTTTGAACTCGCCAATGTATTTCTGTCCGCTTGGAAAAGTAGCAGTTCCTAGTCCGTTCATCTGGTCGTCTCTGAACTCGCCAACGTATCTCCATCCATCCGGAGACGTGAGCGTTCCTTGTCCATTCGCTTTTCCATTTTTGAATTCACCGACATATTCCAATCCATTCGGAACCGTGTGAATGCCTTTTCCGTTACTCTTACCGTCTGTGTATTCGCCGACGTATTTCTCGCCATTTGGAAACGTGTAATTTCCCTGGCAATTAGTCCAAAGCAGTACCGCCTGATCGGATGGACACTTCGGCAATCGGCTCTGAGCAACCGTAACAATCGACGACAAGGCTATACCTAACGACACCAAAAATAGCGTCGAAAAACTAGACTTTGACGGAATAATCGACATTAGTCGCGCCCCATAATATTGAATTGTCGCAAGATCAAAAAGTATCCTTTGTTTTGCGTCAATACCCCAGTGGGGCGTTCTGTGCGCTAAGGGCTACCAACCCCACCAGCGCCTCCTCGAGTCAGCGCGGCAGGTCCGGCAGCTTGGCGATGTTCGCCGCCATCCGGCGTGCAGTGATGAGCTTGCCGGGTATTCCAGTTCCTATGTTCTACAAGCACGCATCCTATACGCGACTCCCGTACGTCCAAAGCTTCGTCGATAAGCAGACTGGCAAGGTCTGCCATTATTTCCGCAAGCGCGGTTGCAAGCGCGTGCGCCTTCCGGGCTTGCAGAGGTTAGCCGCGAGTTCATGGAAGCGTATCAGCCGGCACTAGACGGCCCGCAACCCGTGCGCGACGCGGACCAAAGCTACGCGGTAGAAGTCGGCATACTCTCACTGTCGCCAACAGCGAGCATGAAGCCGCCGAAAGCCAAGAGCCAATCGCGACGGCCGTGGACCGACGAGGAAATCGCCGCCTATGAATCCAGACACGCCATCGGGACCAAGGCGCGGCTTGCGTTTGCGCTTGGCCTATACACCGGGTAGCGGCGCACTGATGTTATCGGCATCGGACCGCAACACATCCGCGACGGATTCTTGGTGCTGACGCAGCAGAAGACCAGCGCACCGGTGGACATTCCGCTGATCCCCAAATTGCGCGAGATAATCGACGCAACGCCACTCACCGCCCTGCCGACGTTCCTAGTGACGAAAAAAGGCCAACCGTTCGGCCCGACCAAATCCAATGCCCATTTCGGCAAGTGGTGCAACGAAGCAGGAGTGCCGCGCGAATTGCGAGTTTCATGGACTGAGATACTCGGCCGCCAAGCAACTAGCCGACGCGGGCTGCGCACCGTCTGAGGTCGCCAGCATCAGCGGGCACAAAACGATTTCGATGGTGCAGAAATACACCGCCGATTTCGAGCGGCGTCGTCTTGCCAAGACGGCGATGGCGAAGCTGACAGCGAACGATCCGGAAACAAAGTAGTGTCAAATCCGAATCGTTTGACACTTTCGCCCGGCAAAAGTCTTGAAGTTATTGAGAAAAACTTCAGTCTTACAAACCCTTCGGGTTCGCCATGAACTCCTCGATAATTTCGGGGGGCGGCTTGATGAAATCCGACACGCGGCTGACGCTCAGCCCGCTCAATCGCTTCAGCTTTACGGCAAGCTCGGCCATCTTCACCACGATCGGAATGCCATTGATCACCGGCGCGCCATCGACGGCGTGCCCGCTCAAAGTCGCGAACAGCAACATCGGAATGCCGCCGCCGGGGATGAGCACGTCGCAACCGGCGGCCACGAGCGGCCGGGCTTGTTCGGCAAAAAGCCGCACCACATCGGCGGCGAGCTTATCCGACTCGTAAGCTTTCAAAATCTGCCCCGGCTCGAACGTCATCGCGTGAACGCCGGTGACGCGGTGTTGCAGCCCGTACTTCCGGATCTGGTGGTGGAACCAGGGAATGAAACGCGGATTGATGGTGACGATGCCGGTGCGCTGGCCAAGCTGGCAGGCATAGAGCATCGAGGCTTCGCCGAGCGATACGACCGGAATGTCGACGACGGACCGCGCCTCATAAAGTCCGGCGTCCTGGAAGTGGCCGATGACGAAGGCGTCATAGCCTTCGCGCTCGGCTTTCACCGCGTTGCAGATCACCTCCCTGGCGCAGCGGAATTCGACGATCGGATGTGCATAATTGTCGTGCGGCGTGATGCCTTTGACGTCGACCGTCGTGCCCGGATCGACAAGGCCGGCGAGATGGCGGCGCAGTCGGTCCCAATAAACTTTGCCGTTCGGTTCATCGACGTAACTCTGATACCAGATGCGGATGGGATTCATCGCTCACCTTCCTAAAGGCTGAAACTGGAGACGCTGGCGCCGCCGCAGACGTAGAGAACCTGCCCGGTGACGAAAGAATTCTCGGGGTCGGCAAAGAACATGACCGCGCGCGCGACATCGTCGCTGCGCCCAAGCCGGCGAACCGGAATGGTCTGCGCCATCGCCACGGCACGCTCACTGCCGGCTGGCATCACCTGCCCGAACATTTCGGTATCCTGAATCGGGCCTGGCGCCACCACATTCACCGTGATGCCGGACGGCCCAAGTTCGAGCGCCCAGGTTCGCGCCATCCCGATCATCCCGGCCTTGGTGGCGGAATATGCCGTCCGCGTCGGCAGCCCCAGCGCCGCCCGCGACGATATCAGCACGATGCGGCCGAACTCGCGCGCGCGCATGCCCGGCAGTACCGCCTGCACGATGAGGAGCGCGGCGCCGAGATGAAGCTGGGTAAGATCGCTCAAGTCTTCCAGTCGGACATCGGCGAGGAGGTTCGGTCGGATAATGCCGGCATTGTGCACCACGGTGCCGACGGCGAATTGCTTGACGAGGCTCGCGGCCGCCTGCTCCGTCCCTCTCGCGTCGGTGAGGTCCACTTCCACTGCGTGCAGCGCCGGGTGCGACCAGTCCGGCTTGCGCCGCGCCAGCGACACCACCTCATGTCCCGCCTCGATCATGCGCCGGCATATCGTGGCGCCAATGCCGGAGCTTCCGCCGGTAACGACGGCGACCGAGCGTTCGCTCATTGAGCACACATGAAGCTTTTTTAGCTCACATGAAGAGTTGAATGCTGCGCAGCGCGGCATCGCAATTGACCAGATCGATGCGCTTTAGTTTGATCTTGAGCCTGCCGTCGGCCATCGCCAGCGTGTGCGTCGCCCAGGCCGCGTAAAGGTCCTGCTCGTCGAGGCGGGTCTCGACATAATGCATCGGCGTCCAGGTGACGTATTCATTCGCGTCGGCATCGCGTTTCTCGATCTGCGGGGTCTGCAGGACGTGATGACAGCGGCTCTTAGGCTTCTGCGAGAATGTCCGGTTGCCCTTGAGGCGTTCGACGCGTATCCGCAGCAGCAGCTTGTCCTCGTACATCAGCGACGTGGCAAGCCGCGGATCGGTCTGGCCCCATTCCAGCGGCATCCAGTAGTAGCCGTCGTCCGCGAACAGATCGAGCCATTCCTCGAAGCGGTGCTGGTCGATCAACCGGGCTTCGTGCAGGACAAAGCCGATCAGATCCTGCTCGGTCGGCACGCTCATTGGCGGAGCCTCGTTACAGCGACATCGTCATGAATTTCGACCACGCGCGGAACTGATTGCGCATCTGCCATTCCGACGTGCCGTTGATGACCGCCGTTTCGTGCTCGTTTTCCGCCGGGTCATAGAGGCGCTGAATGTTGACCCACGGATTGGCGTCGACGTGCAGACCTTCCTGGGCGCGTTCGTACATTTCCAGATCGTCGTGGGCGACCACTCGAGGTCGGTGCATTGATCAGCCGGCTGTAAGCGATGCGTCCGCTCAAGCAACTGGTCGGGGGCGTCGACCAGACGGAAAGTCCAGGATTCGGCAAGTGTGCGATTGGGGGCGAGCGGTTTGAACAGGCGGATCGCCTGGATCGGACCTTTGATGGTGAAGTTCGGGAAATACGATGTGTTGTGCCGATTTTCGTCGAGGATCGCCTTGGCGCGTTCCTCGCCGTAGGCGGTGATCATCTTTTCGAAATATCCGGGGATCGACGAATAGTCGGAATGGATCGAATGGTGCACGCCGGTATGGCCGTGGCCGTTGCGCCAGACGCGAATACCCATTTTCTCGAAGAACTCGTAGGCCGACATGAACGGAGCGCAAGATCTCGACCGCCTGTGGCTTGTTGTTGCTGCCCGGCGACATTTTCTTCCACACCTCGATCGCGGTACCCGCCGACAATTCATGAGCGACCATCGGATGGCAGGTGTCGGTCAGGTTTTCGACCAGCATTTTCCAGTTGCAATTGAGAATGTGGCGCAACACGCCGCCGGCCACTTCCAGCCGTCCAGCCGGCGAGCGATCGACCATGTTGTCGATTGTGGAAAGACTTTCGCCGAAATATTCCTCGAAGTCCGGCCCGACGTCGCTCATCTTGGCGAATACGAAGCCGCGATAATTTTTGACATGGCGGACGGGGACCATCCCCTTGCCGGCGTGGCTTTGCTCCAGGCCCGTGTTCTCGTAGCCCTTGCGCAACGGGATCGCGAGCAGCGAGCCGTCGGTCTTGAACGACCAGGCGTGATAGGGGCAGCGGAAGAATTTTCCGGCATTGCCGCAAGTGTCGATGGTGATGCGCGTACCCTTGTGCGGGCACCGGTTGTAGAGGACGTGCACCACGCCGTCGGTGTGGCGGACAATCAGGACCGGCTGCTGTGCCGATCGTCGTGCTGAAATAGTCGCCCGCATTCGGCACCTGGCTGTCGTGACCGACATAGATCCAGGTGTTGGCGAACAGATGCTGCATTTCCAGATCGAAGACTTCCTGGTCGATATAGACGTCGCGGTGCACTTCCGTTTCCCGCACCAGGTCATGAACCGCCGTCGCGTTTCCGTTGTACCGGCCCATGCAGTGTCTCCTATCGGTCCCTGACCCTAACACGTCCTAGAGGTCGAGCACGAGACGCGGGGTCTTAGCCCTCGATACGCAAATCTGCATGACTTTGTTGCTCGAACGCTCGCTGTCGCTGAGGATGTGATCGCGATGGTCGGGTACGCCTTCCAGCACGGCGACCTGGCAGATACCGCATTCGCCGCGCTGACAATCGTACATCGGATCGACTGCCTCCTCGATGAGCACCTGGAGAATGCTCTTGTTGGGCGGAACGATGAAGGTTAGGCCGGAGCGCTTCAGCACGACCTCGATTTCCGCATCTTTTGTCATCGGCGCCTGGTCGCTGACGATCTCATATCACAGCCTTCTCCCCCGCACTGCCGGAGGCAAGGTGCCTCGGCTCGCCCGGCGTCGGCCACCGACTGGATCAATACTTTAAGCCTAAAATAATAGCGTAGCGACCTGCATTGCGCTACCCGCATTGTGCTAATGGAAATTGTCGCGCCGAGGAGGATTGACCATGTCAGTGCTGGCAAGCGCACCCCGCGGCACCGGGCAGACGCTGCCACTCCGCGAACTTTTTCCGCCGGCCGAGCGCACCGTGCCGAAGATGCTGCTGCGTCAGGCCGAGCGGTACGCGCAGCGCCGGCTTGTATCCATCGGCGGCGTGACGCTGACCTATGCTGAGACCTGCGACGCCGCCGAGCGCTATGCGGCCGCCCTCGCCGCGGCCGGTACCAACGCCGGCGATCGCGTCGCCGTTATGTGCGGCAATCGCGCGGAGATTCTGTTTACGATCCTGGGCTGCGCCTGGCTCGGCGCCATCGTTGTTCCCATCAATACCGCTTCGCGCGGCGCACAGCTCGAACACATTCTCGGCAATTGCGGCGCGCGACTTCTTGTCGTCGAGCGCGGGCTGACAAATGTGCTGCCGTCGCTGGATCGTTCGCGTTTTCCGCTCGAGGCGGTGTGGCTTGTGGGCGAAGGCAAAGAGCCGGAATTGACGGGTTTTGACTGCGCGTCGTTCCCGCCGCCCGGAGCGCGCGTTGAGCCGTATCCGGTCGAGCCAGGCGATACGTTCGCCATACTCTATACCTCGGGCACAACCGGTCTTTCCAAAGGCGTGTGCTGTCCGCATGCCCAATACTTCTGGTGGGGCGTCTACACATCGGAACTCCTCGGCATATGCGAAGCCGACGTGCTGATGACGACGTTGCCCGTGTTCCACACCAACGCGTTGGGCACCTTTTTCCAGACACTCTTGAACGGCGCGACGCTCATCGTCGAGCCGCGTTTTTCGGCGTCCGGATTTATCCCGGCGCTGGCACGCGAAAAGGCAACGGTTACCTTCGTGCTCGGGGCCATGGTGCCCATGCTGCTGGCGCAGGAGCGAAGCGGCGCCGACCGCGAGCACCGCGTACGTATTGCGCTTGCGCCGGCAGTGCCCGCGCATTTCCACGCGGCGTTCACCGAGCGCTTCGGCTTCGGTCTCCTCGACGGTTACGGTTCGACGGAAACGAACTGCATCATGGGCGCGCCGCTCTCCGAGCAGCGGCCGGGCATGATGGGCCGGCTGTTGGCAGGCTTCTCCGCCCGCGTCGTCGACGCGCAAGACAATAAAGTTGCCGACGGCGAGGCCGGAGAGCTGACGCTGCGCGCCGATGAGCCGTTCGCTTTCGCCACCGGCTATTTCGGCATGCCGGAAAAGACCGTCGAAGCCTGGCGTAATCTGTGGTTCCACACTGGCGATCGCGTCGTGCACGAGAGCGACGGATTTTACCGCTTCATCGACCGCATGAAGGATGCCATCCGCCGCCGTGGCGAAAACATCTCGTCGTATGAAGTGGAGCAGGTGCTGGTGAACCATCCGGACGTGGAGAATGCCGCGGTTTTTCCAGTGCGCTCGGAACTCGCGGAGGACGAGGTGATGGCCGCCGTGGTGCTGCGTTCCGGAGGCGCCCTCACTCACGAGGCGCTCCTCGATTACTGCCAGCCGCGCATGCCCTATTTCGCGGTTCCGCGGTTCGTCGAGTTTGTCGAAAAGCTGCCGGTGACGGAGAGCGGCAAGGTGACCAAATATAGGCTGCGCGAGCGCGGGGTCACCGCCGCGACCTGGGACCGGGAGAAAGCCGGTTACAAGGTTTTGCGCAAAATTGGGCGATAGCCGGCGTCCGCCTCCTACACCGCGCGCTGCGCGCGGTCCTTCTCGTTCTGCGCCTTGATGGCGTCGCGCGCAGCCTGCCACTGCGCGTCGGTCCAGTGGCGCAGCTCGTAGAAGTTCGAACCGGTCGCGTGGTTCTGCCCACCGTCGAGCGTGATGGTTTGTCCGGTCAGCCATTCGCACCCGTCGGCGATGAGGAATGTCGCGAGATTTTGCAGTTCCTCCATGCGGCCGACCCGCCCCATCGGGTTGGAGCGTTCGGTGCGTTCGGTAGGGCCCGCGCCCGGACTGAGGCGCTTGCTCGCTCCTTCGGTCGGGATGACGCCTGGCGCGATGGCGTTGAGCCTGATCCCGTGTCCCGCCCATTCGGTTGCAAGCGACATGGTCATGGTGTGGATCGCGGATTTGCTCATCGCCGATGGCACCACGTAAGGGCTGCCGTTGTAGATCCACGTCACCACGATCGAAACCACGTTGCCGCGGTGACCGCCCGCGATCCAGCGGCGGCCGACGGCGTGGGTGACGTAAAACGTTCCGTGCATGACGATGTTGGCGACGGCGTCGAATCCGCGGGGGCTGAGATCTTCGGTGCGGGAAATGAAATTCCCGGCGGCATTGTTGATCAGGTCGGTGAGCGGTCCGGAGGCAAAAATGTCGGCCACCATGGCGTCGACCGCCGCCGCGTCGCGGATGTCGACGCAGTAGGCGGTGACCTTGCCGCCGTATCGGCCGGTGAGCTCCGCCGCCGTCGCCTCGCACACCGATTTTCTTCGGCCGCAGATGAAAACCTCGGCGCCGAGCGCGAGGAATTTTTCCGCCATGCCCTTGCCCAGCCCGGTGCCTCCACCGGTCACTAGGATACGCCTGCCACGCAATAACCGGTCCGTGAACATCTCTGCCCTCCGTTAGTTCTCCGAACCGGCGGCGCGATCCTAATCGCGCTGGAACGCTTCATCGCCGCTCATCACGTCCGCCAGCATCGTCAGCGTGTGCAGCGATGCGCGATGAGCCTCCAAATCGGCGGAGGCACAGCAATCGGCAAACAACCGGACATTGAAACCGATATCGGCGGCGTCCCGAACCGTGTGCTCGACCGAGAATTGCGTGGCAAGGCCCATGACATTCACCCGGCCAATTTCGCGGTGGCGAAGCATAGTCTCGAGATCGGTGCGGCGATACGCGCTGTTGCAGTTGGTCACGACTACAAGTTCCCCCGGGAACGGTTCAAAGCCCGCACAGGCTGCCGCTCCCCACGAACCGCGCTTGAGTGCGCCGAGCGTCTGGGTCCTCAGGAACAAGCGGCAGTTGCGCATCAGATCGGAATAGTCTTCAGCGAAGGCAATGTGGACGTGGACAATCGACCACCCGGCGCGGCGCGCCCGCGTCAAAGCGCGCTTGCTGGCGCTGAGAAAATCGGCGGTGTTACGGGTATTGCGCTCCAACGAAAACGGGATCCGCCCTTGCGGATCACAGATGTCGTTCTGGAAGTGAAGAGCCAAGAGTGCGTCGTTCGTGCCGCCGGCATTCATGCGGGTGCTCCCTTGTCCGTCCATCTTGACGTATCGGGCGGGGAATGGCCAATTCGGCGACGGTTACTGTTCAGCAAGGGAGATGTCCGCAATGAGTGATGCGTTGTCAAACGGCGGACCTCCCGCGCCGACCGTAGATCCAAACGCGCTCAAGGAAATAGCTGCGGGCGTCTTTGTCATCTGCGACCACCGTGTGCCGCTCGTCCCGAACATCGGGATAATTCTCGGCAGCAAAGCCGCTTTGGTCGTCGACACCGGCATGGGACCCGCGAATGGTAAAAAGGTCCTCGATGCGGCGAGGCGGATCGCCGGCCAGCGGCCCTTGGTGCTCACGCTCACCCATTTCCATCCCGAGCACGGTTTCGGTGCTCAGGCCTTCAAGGGCGCGGGGAAAATTCACTACAACCGATCACAGCGAGACGAATTGCAGGCGAAGGGCGAAGGCTATCTTCAAATGTTCAAGACCTTCGGACCGAGTGTCGCGGCGGCACTTGAGGGTACCGAGCTGGTCCACCCCGACGAAGTCTACGAAGGTGCGTCGACATCGATCGATCTCGGCGGCCGTACCGTCGAATTGAGAACCTGGGGTCTTGCCCATACGGCAGGTGACCAGGTTGTCTGGCTGCCGCAGGAGCGCATCCTGTTTACCGGCGACCTTGCCGAAGAGCGCATCTTCCCGATCTTTCCGTGGTTTCCACCCAACGACGCCGATATCGATGCCGCACGCTGGGTGCAGATTCTGACCGAGCTGGCAAGCTGGAAGCCGGCCATCGTCGTGCCGGGCCACGGCGATATCGGCGGCATTGAGATCCTCGCCGCCGTGCGCGACTACTTGATCGATTTGCGTAAGCGGGTCACGGCGGAGCGAAAGTCCGGAAAGGATGCCGACGCAATCATCGCCTCGCTCGGGCCGAAGATTTGCGCGGAGCACCCCGATTGGTCGGCGCCGGAATGGATCGACTTCGCCATCAGATATTATTCGACACTGAGCTAAGTCCCGCCGAAGGGCCAGCTCAGTTCCCGACCGCCGGCAATGCCGTTGGGGCGGAAGAGAATAATGAGCAGCATGATGAGGGCGAGTATGACGTCGCCAACGCCGGGCGGCGCAGCAATCGTAACATGGCCGATCGGCACTCCAATCTCGGCCTGACGAAGCAACTCGGTCAGCACCGCGATGACAACGGCGCCGGCGACCGCGCCGGTCAAACTTCCGCGCCCGCCGATAATTAGCATCGCCACAATCAGAAAGGTGAGATCGAGATAAAAGTTCTCGACCCGGATGATCCCCAAAAAATGCCCAAGCAGCACGCCGGCGATGCCAGATAAGAACCCTGATATGATGAAAGCGATGAGACGATGCCGCACGACATTGACGCCCGACGCCAGCGCTGCGGCTTCGTCTTCGCGCGAAGCGCGAAGCAACAGCGCGGAGCGCGTTTCCTGATAGACGAAGGCAATGACGATCGCTGCGACCGCCCAGGCCAACGCCGTCCACAGATCGACGTAAGCTGGCAGCCCCATCAGCGAGTTTTGTCCGCCGGTCACCGCGGTCCAGTTGCCGAGAACGATGTAGGCGATCACCAATACGGCAAACGTCGCGATGCTCGCCGACACACCCGACAGACGCATCAAAGGCCAGCCGACAAAAAAAGCGAGTACAGCAGCCGCGAAGCCGCCGGCGAGCGCTCCCGGCATGGTCGGCCATTCGGCATGGGCGATCGTGGGCGGCAAGTCAGGGAGGAAGACCGACTTTGCCGCCGCCTTCATGGTGAGTAGCGCCGACACGTACGCGCCAACGGCCATAAACGCGACGTTGCCGAACGAAAGAACGCCGGAATTGCCGACAAACACGTAGAGCCCGACCACCGCAATCAGGTTGATCAGTCCCTGTGTCGCCCGGCGCTGCAGAACGACCGGCGCGAAGGACGTGCACAAAGCAATCGCGACGATGATCGCGACCAGAGCGACCGGCGGCCACAGCCGCAGCAAAGTTTCAGATCGTCGAGAGCGTGAGGCGGCCGGTAGCGACATTAAATTCTCTCCTTCAAGGCGCGGGCCGGGATCAATCCCTGCGGGCGGAAGAGAAGAATGAGTGCGACCGCGACGAAAACGAATGCCTCACGGAAGACGCGCAGATCGGGCGGCAACAGCGCTTGCAGCAAGATCGAGGCAGCGCCGACGAGGAAACCGCCGAGTGCCGCTCCAGTGAGGCTGCCGAGCCCGCCGATCACCGTGCCGACGAAGGCGATAACCACGAGCTGCAATCCCATGCGCGGCTGCACGACGCCCGTTTGCACGACGATTAGGCAGGACACCGCGGCGGCGAGAATGCCGGAAAGTGCAAAGGCCATGGCAATGACCCTGTTGGCGCGGACGCCCAATACCCGCGCCATGCGGAAATCCTCCGCGGCGGCGCGCATGTGCAGCCCGAGCCGCGTAACTTGCAGAAACCAGGTTAGGCCGGCGAGGAGAACGCCACTGACGACGATGGTGACGATCTGAAGTAGCTGAAGGCGGATGCCCAGAACGTCGATGCGGCGGCCGAGTACGGGCAGAAAATCGAGTCCCTTGAGCCGCGACCCGACCACGAGGATGAGGAGCTTTTGCAGTAGGAAACTCACCGCAAACGAAGAGATCAGCAGCGTCGTCGGGTCGGCGTTGCGCAGCGGGCGAAATGCTGCGCGCTCCGTCAACAGCGCCAGGAGAATTGCGACGGCGATTGCGCCGAACAGCGTGAGCGGAACAGGGAGGCCGAAAAGCGCGAGCAAAGTATAAGCGGCGAATGTGATCAGCTCACCATGGGCGAAGTTGATCAACCGCATAACTCCGAAAATAAGGCCGATGCCGAGCGCGGTCAGGGCATAGAGGCTACCTACGCTAAGGGCGTCGACCACTGACTGAACCAGCTGCTCCATTACCGGTTGCCTGCCGCTCCCTGCATGTGCACTCCGAAATAGGCGGCGTCGAAGCGCAGATCGTTCTTGATCTCGGCGGCTCTACCACTCAGCCCGAACTTTCCCCCGCTCATGACATGGACACGGTCGGATATGCCGAAGACGCGCTCTGCATTCTGCTCGACGAGAAGAATGGTCACGCCCTGTTCGCGTACCGACCGCAGCAGTGCGTATACCTGCTCAATGATCGCGGGCGCCAAACCAAGTGATGGCTCGTCGAGCATGAGCAGGCGCGGCCGCGACAACAACGCGCGTGCGATAGCCAATTGTTGTTGTTCGCCACCGGAAAGCTGCCCGGCGGGTTGTCGGGCCCGTTCGCGCAGGATCGGAAAACTTTCGAACAAGCGGGCGATGTCGGCGTGCACGCCGTCGGTATCGGAGCGGACCGTCGCGCCCAGCATCAGATTTTCGAATACGGTAAGGCTGGCGAAGATGTGCCGGCCCTCGGGAACCAGCGCAAGGCCCCTTGCCACTACGTCCTCAAGCACAATTCCCGCTAGCACTTGACCTGCGAAAGCGATCGTCCCCGCTGCCGGTGGCACGATGCCAGCGATGGCAGAGATAAGCGAACTCTTGCCGGCGCCGTTTGGCCCGACAATGCTGACGATTTCACTTTCGCAGACTTGGAAATCGACGCCGCGAACGGCGGTGACGACACCGTAACGCACCACAAGGCCGGCTACGTCGAGCAGCGGCGCGGCTGTGCTCATTGCAGTGTGCTGGAGCCAAGGTAGGCGCGGCGGACGCGGGGGTCGGAGCGTATCTCGGCGGGCGAGCCGGCAGCGATCGTTCGCCCACCATCGAGGACGTGGATTCTTTCGCAAAGATTCATGACCAGCGCCATGTTGTGCTCGATCACCAGCACGCCGCAATCGTACTTCGTTCTGATTTCGAGAATGAGATTGCGCAGCTCCTCCACTTCCGCCGCGGCAAGACCGGCCGCTGGCTCGTCTAGCAGCAGGAAGCGAGGACAGACAGCGAGCGCCCGCGCCAAGCCCACCCGGCGTTCCTCGCCATAGCTCAACCCCGCCGCGGCACGATGCGATGTGTCCGAAAGCCGCAACTCTGCGATTATCTCGCCGGCCCGCCGCCGCGCCTCGGCGCGGCTAAGGCCTTGTCCAACATAGCCGACCTCGACATTTTCACTCACGGACAGACCGCGGAACAGGCGCACCGCCTGAAACGTCCGCACGACGCCCGCACGGGGAAAGCTGTGGCGCGACAACTTGGTGCAGTCGCGCTCGCCGACCATGATTGAGCCGGTAAGCGGGCGCTGGAATCCGGAAAGCACGTTGACAAGAGTAGTCTTACCGGCGCCGTTCGGCCCGATGAGTCCGAGAATTTCGCCGCGCTCGAGCCGGATACTGACCTGATCGATGGCAACAAGGCCGCCAAACCGAACACTCACCCCTTGCGCGGCAAGGTGCATGGTTCAGCGTCCCAGTGCCTACTCACTTACTGCAAGGGCGGGAACGACTCCACAGTGAAGCGCCCCACGCAGGCGAATTTGCCATTGGTCGCCGCGAGGATCGCCATCGGCCGTGTCGTCTGAATGTGCAGCTTGCTCGTGTAGGTCGTTGGTCCAATGACCAAGGGCTTCTTGTCAAAGGTATCAAGCACCGCCGCAACCTTTGATCCTTCAAGCGAGCCCGCCTTATTGGCTGCGGCTGCCCACGCCTGGACCGCTGAGTAGCCGCGCAATCCGTAAGAGACGTCGGCTTTCTTCCCATACTTGGCTTCGAAACGTTTGAAGAAGCCGTTGACTTCCGGGTCCGGATCGTCGCCGTATTTGGAGCCATAGCTGATGACGTAAAAATTGCTGAGGTCCGGTATTGACCCGATCCAGTAGTCGCCGTCGAGCAATTCACCGGTCACGATTGGTGCGTTGATGCCGGCAGCGCGCAACTGGCGCATCGCGCTCGGTCCGCCCGGCGCGTACGAGCAAAAGAAGATCACGTCGGGCTTCTTGCTCAGGCCGGTGATGCGTGTGACCTGTGCGGCGATCGAGGGGTCGTTGTTGAGGAAGGTGTCCTGTCCGAGCAGGCCGTCCTTGCCGGCGAGTTCGGTCCAGCGAGTTGCGAAGCTTCCGCACAGCGATTTGGTGTAGGCGATGGTGTTGTCAAGCAGGACATAAGCGTTCTTCCAACCCTTCCGCTTGTAGCCCCATTCGGCCAACAGTGCGCCCTGCGCCTGACTGGCATTGGAGGTCGAGTACGCGAGCGGCCCTACGCCCTGGACGCCGAATTTGGGGTCCGAGGCGCCGGAAAAGGCGACAACGTCTTTTTGCTGGGCGACGTAGGCGCCCGGTGCGCCGAAATCGAAATCGCTGGGGAACAGGATTGCCTTTGCACCCTTGCCGATGACGTCGACGGCCCCGTCGGCGCCGAGCGGCGGTTCGGATTTGTTGTCGAATTCGATGACCTCGATGGGCTGGCCGAGGACGCCGCCGGCGGCATTGATTTCCGACACGGCAAGCTTTGCTCCGGCGATCGTGTCGGCGTCGATCGGCGCGAACCAGCCGCTAAACGACATCACCACCCCGAACACTGGCTTGTCGGCGCCCCACGCTGACGTCGTGACGGTCAGTGCGGCGATCGCGGAAGCCGTTACGGCAGCCATACCTATTTTTCTAAACATGTCACCAACCTCCCTGGGGCGGATCCACAAAGGCTATGCAAAAGCCCAAATTGCTTCAAGCTTAAAGTTTTTGCGAATGGCCTCCCGTCAAACGCCGAGATATCGGTGCTGCAAGTCGGGCGCGCCGGCCAAGTCCGGCGAGGTTCCGGTCCACACCACGCGGCCGCGCTCGATGATGTAATGACGGTCGGCGATGCGGGTGAGCGCGTCGACATTCTTGTCGATGACGAGGATCGACTGGCCCGCGACGCGCAGGAGTTCGAGACAGCGCCAGATTTCGTCGCGGATCAGCGGCGCAAGCCCTTCCGTCGCTTCGTCGAGAATGAGCAGGCGCGGGTTGGTCATCAGTGCCCGCCCGATGGCCAGCATCTGCTGCTCGCCGCCGGAAAGAAGATTGGCCATGGAGCCGGCGCGCTCGGCCAACCGCGGAAATAGCGCGAACACCTTCGCCAAAGTCCATGGATCGACGGCGCCGTTGCGGTTGGCGGCGGTAGCGAGAAGATTTTCGCGCGCCGTCAAATTCGGGAAGACTTGGCGTCCTTCCGGCACCAGGCCGAGTCCGACTTTGGCGATGCGATACGGAGGCAGGCCGCGGATTTCCGTTCCGGCGAACCGGATCGAGCCGGATGCCGACGGCGTCAGCCCCATGATCGAGCGTACGGTGGTGGTTTTGCCCATGCCGTTGCGGCCCATGAGCGAAACCATTTCACCCGGCGCGATGGCGAGAGAAATACCGAACAGCACCCGGCTCAGTCCGTAGCTGGTTTCGATTTCCGCAACCTCGAGGAGCGGCGTTTCAGCCATGACGGTCACGCCGGTCGCCGCCGTCCTTTTCGCCCAGATACGCCTGTCGGACGGCGGGGTCGGCTCTTATCGCCTCGGGCGGGCCGCCGGCAATGATGCGGCCGTAAACCAGCACTGTCAGGCGATCCGCCAGCGCGAACACCGCGTCCATGTCGTGCTCGATCAGAAGGATCGTCATGCTGCCCTTGAGCCGGCGCAATATCTGCACCATGCGCGCGGATTCATCCGGCGCCATGCCGGCCATCGGTTCGTCGAGCAGGAGCAGGCGCGGCTCCGTCGCAAGCGCCATGGCGATTTCAAGCTGCCGACACTCGCCGTGACTGAGTTTGTCGACACGCACGCCGGCGCGCTCGGCAAGCCCGATGCGGGCAAGCGCCTCGAACGCGGGCTTCCGCAATTCGTCCTCGCGGCGCGCGTCGCGCCAGAAGCGGAACGAATGGCCGCGATGCGCCTGCACCGCGAGTGCGACATTGTCGAGTGCCGTTAGCTCGCGGAACAACGAAGTGATCTGGAACGAGCGCGCGAGCCCGAGTTGGCTCCGGCGATAGACCGGCAGCCGAGTGATGTCGGCGCCATCGAAGCGGATGCTGCCTCTCTGCGGAACAACCTCGCCGCTCAATAGCCCGATGAGCGTGGTCTTGCCGGCGCCGTTCGGACCGATCACGGCGTGGACCTCGTCAGGCGCGATTTCGAGCGTGATCGCATCGGCCGCAACCACGCCGCCAAAGCGCCGGGTCAGGCTTTCGGTTTGCAGGATCGACCTAGCCACGGCGCCGGCCCTCGATCAGGCCTTCGATCCCGCCGTGCAGGTAGATCGCGACCAGAAGCAGGATCGGCCCGAGAATCAGGTTGGAATATTCGGTAAGCCGCGACAGGCCCTCCTCCAGCAGCAAAAAGGTCACGGCGCCAATGACCGGACCGAACAGTGAGCCCAAGCCGCCGAGCACAACCATGACGATCAGATCGCCCGAACGTGTCCAGTGCATCATCGCCGGACTGATGAAGTTGGTGTGGTTGGCAAGCAGCGCCCCAGCGAGGCCGCAGAGCGCGCCTGCAATCACGAAACACATGAGCTTGTAGCGAAATGTCGGAAAACCTATCGCGCGCATCCGCCGTTCGTTGGAGCGAGCGCCGCGGATAACGAGGCCGAAGCGCGAATTGACGAGGCGGGAAACGAGATAGATGCTCCCGAGCAGGATCGCAAAGCACAGATAGTAGAACAGGGTCTTGTTGTTGAGATCGAGGAGATCACCGAGTTCGCTGCGTTTGTAGATGGTCAGGCCGTCGTCGCCGCCGTAACGGTCGAGCCCGATGGCGACATAATAGATCATCTGTGCAAACGCGAGCGTGATCATGATGAAATAGACGCCGCGCGTCCGCAGGCTGAGCGCGCCAACGGCGAGCGCGTATAAAGCCGACGCGGCGATGGCGACGGGCCATTGCACCAGTCCCGAACCGATGCCTTCCTTGGCGAGGATGCCGACGGCGTAACCGCCGATGCCGAGATAGGCGGCGTGGCCGAAGCTCACCATGCCGCCATACCCCATGATGAGGTTGAGGCTTACGGCGCCAATCGCGAGTATCAGGACGCGCGTGAACAGCGTGAGCACAAATGTGTCGCCGGTCACCAGCGAATAAAGCGGGAGTAACGCAAGGACCGCCAGCAAGGCGGCGACAATCATATTGCGCGCATTCAACAGCGATCCCGGCGCGGCCTCGAGCGAAGGATCGAACGCGACACTCATCTGCTCGCCGCCGGGAATAGTCCTTCCGGCCGAAACACCAGGATCGCCGCCATCAGCATGTAGATGGACATGGAAGACAGCGCCGGCCCGAGCGTCTGCGCGGCGTTCGTGCTCAATATCACGCGCAGCATATCGGGCAGGAAGGCGCGGCCGACGGTGTCGATGAGGCCGACGATGATGGCCGCGACGAACGCGCCGCGGATGGAACCGATGCCGCCGATGATGATCACGACGAAAGCGAGGATGAGGATGTTCTCGCCCATGCCGATCTGGACCGTGAGGATGGGTGCCTGCATCACCCCGGCAAATCCCGCAAGCGCCGCACCGAGTCCGAAGACCAGAGTGTAAAGCAGCTTGATGTTGATGCCGAGCGCCCCAACCATCTCGCGATTGGAGGCCCCGGCGCGTATCAACATCCCAAGCCTGGTGCGCATGACGAGCGCATACAGCAGGCCCGCGATCGCAAGCGTCGCGAGGATAATGACCAGGCGATACATCGGGTAATAGACGCCGGGGATGATCTGGACCGCGGCCAGCATCTGCGGTGGCAGCGACAGCGTCATGCCGGCGGGTCCCCAAACGAGCCGCACCAGTTCATTGAAAAATAGCAACAGCCCGAACGTGCCAAGCACCTGGTTGAGATGGCTGGTTTCGTAAAGCCGCCGGATGGCGACGACTTCGAGCACCGTCCCGGCAATAAAGGAGCCGATGACGGCCAAGACCACCGCGAGGACGAAGCTTCCGGTAAACGTGGCGATCGTGGCGGCGAAATAGGCGCCAAGCATGTAGAGCGAACCATGCGCCAGGTTCACTAAATCCATGATGCCGAACACCAGCGTCAACCCGGCGGCCAGCAAAAACAGCAGCATGCCCAACTGCACGCCGTTGAGGCATTGCTCGATGAAGTACAGCATGGCCTCGACAGCTAATCCGTTGCGCCGTTATCCGCCGGAGGTTTCGGTCCCTTGCGGAGGACGGCTGCCGTGCGATCAAACAAATCCAAAGACTACTGGCCCAATTTCATCGGGCAGCGGTCGTGGAAACGATCCTGATCGTTCTCCACGATCGTCGCGACCGTCTTGAGTACGTAATCGTCGCCCTGCTTCACCACATCCTGGAGATAGAAATTCTGGATCGGGATGTGGTTGTTGCCGAACTTGAAGTTGCCCCGAACGGACTTGAAGTCGGCCTTCTCCATTTCCCTGCGCATCTCTTCTTTTTTGGAAAGGTCGCCGTTGACCGCGGTCACCGCGCTATTGAGCAGCGACACCGCATCATAGGTCTGCGCGCCATAGAAGGAAGGCCGCTTTTTGTACTTTTCGATATAGTCGGCGACAAATTTCTTGTTCGTCTCGTTGGGAAGGTCGTTGACCCACTCCTGCGCGCCGGGAATACCGCCGGCCAGGTCCTTGAGCCGCGGCAGCGACAATTCGTCGATGGTGAACACTTGGTAGAGCGGAATTTGTCCCTTGAGGCCCGCCTGCACGTATTGGGTGATGAACTGCACGCCGGCACCGCCGGGATAGAACACAAAGATGGCATCAGGCTGCGCCGCGCGGGCCTTTGACAGCTCGGCGGAGAAATCGAGCTGATCGGGCCAGCGAGTCATCTCCTGTCCGATAACCTCCCCCTTATATGTATTGCGCATGCCTTGAAGCATGTCCTTGCCGGCCGCATAATTGGGACCGATCTGAAAGACCTTCTTGATCCCTTTTTGGTTCATATACAGGCCCATCGCCTCGGGCGTCTGGTCGTTGTTCCATGACGTCGAGAAAACGTAAGGCGAGCACAGTTCGCCGGAAACTTGCGAGGCGCCGGCATTTGCCACGACCGTGATGGTCTTTGAGTCGACCAAGGGCTTGAGCGACGCCAGCAGCACGTTCGACCAGATGTAGCCGACGATGAAGTCGACCTTGTCCGACTCGATCAGCTTCTGGGTCTTCTGCACGCCGACGTCCGGCTTTTGCGTATCGTCCTCGTAGATGATCTCGACCGGCAGGCCGCCGATCTTGCGCCCGAGGTGATCGAGGCCGAGCTCGAATGCATTGCGCATGTCGTTGCCAATCGCCGCAGTCGGCCCGCTAAACGTGCTGACGAAGCCGATTTTGACCGTCTTCTGCTGCGCCCTCGCTTGTTGAGCCGTGCCCGGCGCCGCGGCCAGAGCAAGCGCGGTTGCGGCAATAACTCCAGTCCTGATCATCGCGTGCATCCTTCCCGATTACCGCACTCATAAGGTGCGGAGGCGTTCCCATTATTATTGAGGCTAGCTACCCCACAAGCGGCTGATTTGACAGCCCTCTCGCCTCCTAATCAAGCCGAACGGCCGAATTGAGTGGATCGCACAGTGACGCAGGCCGAATTGAGGCTGATCAGGTGTCGATCCGCCCAAAATCCGGGCTCGACCGCGCTTGCCGCAGCGTTGCGCTAACGATTGCCGCGCCCTACCTGTCCCCCATTGCCGGCGCAGCTTCGGACCGACGGCAGCGCCACTGACTAAGGTAAATTGGAACGTATGGCACAGCCTTTTGAATTCGGACTCGATACCTTCGGCGATATCACCACCGGCCCCAACAACCACTCGCTGTCCCACGCGCAGGTCATCCGCAACGTCATCGACGAAGGCGTTCTCGCCGATGAGGTCGGCGTCGACGCCTTCGGCGTCGGCGAACATCACCGCCCCGATTTTTCCGTGTCGGCACCCGAAATCGTGCTTGCCGCCATCGCCGGCCGCAGCAAACGGATAAGACTCGGCTCCGCGGTGACCGTGCTCTCGTCCGACGACCCCATTCGTGTTTTCGAGCGCTTCTCGACGCTCAACGCCGCTTCAAACGGACGCGCGGAGGTCACCATCGGCCGCGGCTCGTTCATCGAATCCTTTCCGTTGTTCGGTTTCGATCTGTCGCAATACGAAGCGCTGTTCGAAGATAAGATTGATTTATTTGCCGCTTTAGTGCGCTCAGACACGGTGACGTGGCAGGGGCAGACACGGCCGCCGCTGAAGAACCAGCGCGTCTTCCCGCCGATTGACGGCGGCACGCTCCGCGTCTGGGTCGGTGTCGGCGGCAGCCCGGAATCGGTCGTGCGCGCGGCGCGCTACGAATTCCCGCTGGCGCTTGCCATTATCGGCGGCGATCCGGCGCGGTTTAAGCCCTATGTCGACCTCTATCACCGCGCGTTCGCGCAACTCGGCAAACCCGTCCTGCCGATCGCCGTGCATTCGCCCGGTTACATCGCCGACACCGACGAAGCGGCGCGCGAGGAATACTGGCAAGGCTACAAGGCCATGCACGACAAGATCGGCGCCGAGCGCGGCTGGCCGCCGATGGAGCGCGCCTCATTCAATCAGGAAGTCGAGCGCGGCGCGCTACATGTCGGCGCCCCGGAAACCGTCGCGCGCAAGATCGTCAAGACCGCAAAGGCGCTCGGCATCGTGCGCTTCGATCTGAAATATTCAGCTGGCACGCTGGCGCACGAGAAGTTGATGCACTGCATCGAGCTTTACGGCAACAAAGTCATTCCACGCGTGCGCGATATGCTGGCGTAGTCGAGGGCGTTCGGGTTTTTGCGGCATTGAAAACATCATCAAATGATGATGGGATTCGTGCCTGTTGGAGCAAGCGCGATGAGGACGACCTTAGCGATCGACGACGACCTATTGGCCAAGGCTCAGGCGTATACCGGATTGAGTGAGAAATCGGCGCTCGTGCGAGAGGCGCTGAAAGCGCTGATCGAGCGGGAAGCCGCGCGCCGATTGGCACGCCCTGGGAGGTAGCGAGCCGGACCTAAACGCTCCGCCACGGTGGCGGACGGCGAGAAAGTGATTCTGATCGACACTTCGGTGTGGATCGGTCACCTCCGGTCAGGAGACCGGGCTCTTGCGCGATTGCTCAACGCGGGACAAGCCTTGGCCCACCCTTTCGTGATCGGGGAGCTTGCCCTGGGCAATTTGCGGCAACGTCAGCTTATCCGGGACACACTCGGCGATCTGCCGCGGACCAAGGTCGCTTCGGATGAGGAAGTCCTGCATTTCATTAGCCGGCATATGCTGTTCGAGTGGGGCATCGGCTACGTCGACACTCATTTGCTGGCGGCCACCCGGCTGACTGCCGGCACCACTCTGTGGACACGTGACACGCGTCTGCACGCCGTCGCCGACCGCTTGGCGTTGGCGGCAAGTCAGCCCGGGTAACTCCTGTTCGTCACGTCCCCAACAGCCCGAATTGCGGGCTCGATGGTTCGGCGTGGGTACGTTTGGCGATGCGTCCGGCGAGCCGCGACAGGCGGCCGGCTTCCACCGCGGCGCGCATGCTCTTTGCCATCAGCACCGGATCGCGCGCTTTCGACACCGCGGTGTTGAGAAGAACGGCGGCGCAGCCGAGCTCCATGGCAAACGCCGCATCGGAGGCGGTGCCGATCCCGGCATCCAGCACCACCGGCACCGGCGAGCGCGTGCAGACAAGCTCGATGAGATGCGGATTGGAAATACCTAGCCCCGAACCGATCGGCGAGCCCAGCGGCATGACGGCCGCCGCGCCGGCATCGGCGAGCTTGCGGCAGGTCACCGGATCCTCGGTGCAGTAAGGCAGCACGACGAAGCCTTTGGCGACCAGCGCTTCAGTGGCGCGGATCAATTCCTCAGCGTCGGGATAAAGCAGCTCGCGGTCGCCGATCACTTCGAGCTTGATCCAATTGGTGTCGAGCGCTTCGCGCGCCAGCTCGGCTGTGAGCACGGCGTCCTTTGCGGTCTGGGAGCCGGCGGTGTTGGGGAGAAACCGCACGCGCCCCGCCAACAGTTCGATCAGGCTCTCGTCGTCGCCAGCAAGGCTGATGCGACGGATCGAAGCCGTCACCATCGCCGTCCCGCTCGCCTCGACCGCGTCGAGCATGATCTTGCGATTGGGATAACCGGCCGTGCCGAGGAAAAGCCTAGAACCGAACTCTTGCCCGGCAATGATCAGCGGATCGGACATTCGTGCCTCTTTTTACGTTTTACTGGAGCATGATCTTATCGGAAAACCGGTGTCCACTTCTCCGGATCATGCTCTACCCGCCCTGTCGTGCACGCACGATCTCGACGCTGTCGCCAGCGCGCAATTGGGTGTTCGGCCAGGCAGCGCGCGGAACGACAGCGCCGTTGAGCGCGACTGCAATGCCGCGCTGCCCGGTATCGACCGCTTTTTCCGCAAGCAGCGACTCGAGCGTGGTCGGCCGCAAGCGGCTCGCTCTCACCGTTGACCCGGATCGACGCTGCGCTCATCGGCGTCTCCATCGCTACTCCGCCGCCCGCGCCGGCAGGAAGCGTTCGAGGCCGAACGGTTTTATCGCCGGATCGACAATATCGTCGAGGATCAGGCGGGCCATCGCGTCCGCCGTCACCGGCGCCAGCAGGATGCCGTTGCGATGGTGGCCCGTTGCATAGAACAAGCCATCCAACGGACCCGGTCCGAGGATCGGCGCGTCGTCGCGGCTGCCGGGCCGATGACCGACCCAAATCTCCTCGATCGGCAGTTCCTCGACCGCGGGCACGGCCCGCCATGCCGCTTCGAGCAGCGTCAACATGCCGCCGGCTGTGATCGTGTCGTCGAAGCCTTTTTCCTCGACAGTCGCCCCGACGATCAGCCGACCGTCGCGGCGCGGCACCAGATAGACGCCCGGCGCCCACAGCACATGTGTCAGCAGCGGCGCCGCCGCACCCATCCGCAGCGAAAACATCTGGCCTTTGACTGGGCGCACCGGCGGCCGCCGGTCCGGCGGCAGTCCGCCGATCGTGCGCGACCACGCGCCGGCGGCGAGTACGACAATATCGGCCGCGACGGTCGTGCCGTCTTCGAGCAGCACACCCTTCGCCCGACCGCCCTGCACGACGATCTCCTTGACCGGCCGATGCTCCAGGATGTTTGCGCCCCCTGCTTCGACGGCAATGCGCAGTGCCTGGGCGAGCTTGCGATTGTCGACCTGGTGATCTTGCGGCGAGAACAGCGCTCCCGCAATCTTGCCGGCAAGCCGCGGTTCTTTCGCGCGCGTTGCTGCTGCAGAGAGCCATTCCAGCGGCAGATCAAGCTTTCGCTGAAATTCCAAATGATGGGCAATCGTGGCCTGATCGTCGGCGGTGAGCGCCAGCACCAATGTGCCCTCGCGGCGCAATCCGACATCGACGTCGCTGACCCGCACAAGCTCCTCGGCGAAGGCGGGCCAGCGCGCCTGGCTCTCGCGTCCGAGCGCGACCAGCGCCTCCTCGCCGGGCTCGGCTTCGCAGCAGGCCGCCAGCATGCCGGCGGCCGCGTGCGTCGCTCCCGCCCCGGCTTTGCCGCGGTCGAACACCGTGACGGCGGCACGTCCGGCAAGCCGCCAGGCAATGCCGAGGCCGACGACGCCGGCGCCGATGATGACAACGCGCGGCCGGCCGCGGATCGGTGTGATGGCGTCAATAGTCTCGGTCAACGCGGCTCTCTTCGCTGGTATGATCCAGACAGGTAACTAGGACCGCATATAATTTCAACGGGTTAGCCCTACAAACAGTCTTAAAGACCGGCGTTGATACGCAAAGGCTTTTTTCCCGAGTTACAAACCGCAGGGACACGCACGTAGCGCTGCTGAACGCGGCTTCCGAATCTTTGGCATTGTCTCTGCACAGCCAAGCCAACGCAGGGACATGACCGTGACCAACGACATTGAAGCAATCAAAGTTCTCAATCGACGCGACGCCATCGCTCAGCTCGCTATGTCCGACCGGACATTCCGGCGACTTGAAGCGAGCGGCGACGCTCCTCCGAAAACCAGACTTTCAGAAGGACGAGTCGGCTATCGCGATTGCGACATGCGCGACCGGCTGGACGCTCGCCGCGAAAGGATCGCGCCAGCGCATCCTAAAACCCGTCCGCGTTTCCCGCGAACGGCCCCGTAACCATAAGGACTTCTCTACAGCATGACGAAATTAGTACGTCCCAAGCGGAAACGTAAGGGGGACGACGACTTTGTTGGCAAGATACGGATTGGTGCTCTGAACAAGGTCTTTGCATATCGGTATGGCGGTACGCCGGAGAGCTATGTTTTCCCAGACGATGATGCTGGCCGGGTGAAGATTTTGCTGGACCATTACGCTTGGACAAACCCGCTGGCGATGCCGCGTGTCATCGCGTGGCGTGCCCCTTGGATGGACGAGGCCGTGACGTAGTCTGCGTGCTGTTCATAGGGTCCTTTCGCTTCCAAGCGGGTTGTTTATTGCAACAATTTGTATGGGCGCCTCAGCCATACTGGCGTTAGCTCGGGAAAGTCGAAATATCTGCTCCTTGAGAGGCCGGCCTTTTTCATCTTCCTCTTGAAGGAATGCGACACGCGCATAATGCGACGACCGATTTCACGCTACGCCTCACAACGGGCACTCAAACAGCTTATTCGGCTTTGCCCGAAATGCTCGATCCGCAGCGGTCATACCGTTTTTCAGGGATCATGGTTATGACATTGAGGCGACCAAGGCATATGACATTTTCTGCCGCTCGCTTCACCCTAGGGGCCGGCGGCCACGACACAGGAATTTCTGGCCAAGAAGATGAAGACAGCCCGGTCTCGGCCGCCATGTTGTGCGGTTGAAGCTCGGATATACTGAAGTCGGCAACGGTCGTTGCGGAATCGGAAACTGGGCTGTTACGAAATGCCTTCGAGGCGGCGACTTCTGCCTAATTCAACAACCAAAGCGCGGGCTCAAGCGAAGTCCAAAGGCAAACGCAGAAGCCGGGATGCGACGGTCGCCACGTCGCTCGCGGCAAAGTCGGAGAAGTCGCGCAACGCCATCCTGAAATCGGCGGCGGCACTTTTCCGCCATCAGGGATATTCCGCCACCACGCTGCGCCAGATTGCCAGTGCGGCGCGGATCAAGGCCGGCAGCATCTACTACTACTTTCGATTCCAAGGAAGAGATCCTCGCGGAGGTGCTCGAAAGCGGCTTGCGGCACGTCTTCGACTCCGTGAAAGCCGCGGTCAAACGAGCCGGGCATACCGCACATCGGCAACGAATCGCGTTGGCGATCGAGGCTCACCTGGTTGCTCTCCTCGAGAGCAGCGAATTCACCTCGGCCAACATCCGGATTTACGGTCAGCTTCCCGAGCGCCTCAAGAGACCTCACCGGCCGCTGCGCCGAGCCTACGCCAAATACTGGGACAGGCTTTTTCTCGATGCGCGGCGTGCTGGCGAAATTCGTGCCGACATCGAGATTGTGCCGCTGCGTATCTTCGTGATCGGCGCGCTGAACTGGACGATCGAATGGTTCAACCTTGAGAGCAAGGAAGCCGTACTCAATCTTGCGCGCCGGACAGAGCTACTGATCTTCGACGAACTCAAGAAGTCCTGAGCGTTCAACTATCTGCCCTGCCAGACTGGTTTGCGCTTCTCGGCGAAGGCGCGAGGGCCTTCGATGGCATCGAGGCTCGCATAGGCCGCAATGTGCAGTCGGTTCGCTTCGATCAGTCCCTGAGCACAGCCAAGGTCCATCCCGGCAAGGATGCTGGCTTTCGCGGCTTTGACCGAAAGCGGGGCGCCCTCGCCGATCTTGTCGGCGAGGTGGCGAGCACGGGCGCGAACCGCATCGGGCGTGCCCTCGAGGTAGTTGGTGAAGCCGAATTCGGCCAGCCGCTCGATCGGCATCGTTTCGCCCGTCAGCACCAGCTCCAGCAGCAGCGGCTGCGGCAGCATCCACACCAGTGGCACGGCCCACGGCGTGCCGCGTCCCACACGGACCTCGGTGATGCCGGCGCGCGTTCCGCTGAGACCGACGCGCAGGTCGCACTGGAGCGCGAGCAGCATGCCACCCGCCATCAGCGAGCCGGTCATCGCGGCGACGATCGGCTTCGTCACCTTGCGCATGGCGGTCTGCATCGGATCACGCATCAGCGTGAGGATATCCACGCCATCGCGGGCCCTGATCTCGCTCGCCTGCTTGAGATCGAGGCCAGCCGAGAACACCCCACAATCGGCGGACGTCAGAATGACGACGCCCACCTGCGCGTCTGTCTCGACGCGTTCCCAGGCGTCCGTGAGTGCGTTCATGGCTTCGACCGAGAGCGCATTCTTCCGGTGCGGCCGGTCGATGGTTATTGTCGCGATGTTGCCCTCGAGGGCGTAGCGCACTGGGTCGCTGTCGCTCATGATTGTGTTTCCCGCGATTTCTAACATTTGTTAGAATGCGCGCGAACTCCCTCCGCCGCAACTCGAGCCGCCATGACCATGCAGCAACTGCCCAAGATGCGTTTCGCGTCCGATCTTCTCCACGACAAGGTTGCGCTCGTGACCGGGGGAGGAACCGGCATGGGGCGCGCCACGGCAATCGAGATGGCGCGTTGCGGGGCGCGGCTCGTATTGGTCGGGCGGCGTGCCGAACCGATCGAAGATTGCGCGAGCACGATCCGCGGCTTCGGCGGTGAAGCGATCGCGATCACCTGCGACGTCCGTGATGCAGACCGCATCGAAGACTTGATGCGGGAGATCAAGAGCGCCTGCGGCGGGCTCGACATTCTGGTCAACAATGCCGGCGGCCAGTTCGTGACGCCGGCCCGCGACCTGAACAACAAGGGCTTCGAGACCGTCATCCGCAACAATCTCATCGGCTCGTGGCAGATAACGAAAGCAGTCGCGGATCATTTCATGTTCGCCAATGGCGGGGCGATTGTGTTTGTCACTGCGTGCGTGCGCTCGGGGCTCAGCGGGTTCGTGCACACGGCCGCGGCCCGCGGCGGAGTGCTGGCGATGATGAAGACGCTCGCGTTCGAATGGGCCGAGTTCGGCGTTCGCCTCAATTGCGTGGCGCCGGGCACGGTCAAGACGGAAGCCATGGGCCACTATCCGATCGCGCCCGAACAGTGGCTCAAGCTCAATCGCAACATCATGGGACACATGGGTGACGTCGAGGACATCGCGGCGGCCATTATTTTCCTCGCTTCGCCGCTTGGCAAGTTCGTCACCGGCGAAGAGTGGTACATTGATGGCGGCGAGACGCTGCACCTTGCCCACGACGCCCGGCAGATGATCGACGCCATGATGTTCGCCAAGCGCGAGCGTGGCGACGGCAAGCCGAAACCGTGAAGTAAGGCCTAGAGCGCGTGCGCGACCCGCACACCCTCGTCCACGGCACGCATGGCGTCGAGCTCAGCGGCCTCCTTTGCGCCGCCGATCAGGTGCGTCTCGATGCCGCCGGCCTGAAGTGCGTCGAACAGTGAGCGGTTGGGTTCC
Source organism: uncultured Alphaproteobacteria bacterium (assembly GCA_963847785.1). GTDB lineage: Bacteria > Pseudomonadota > Alphaproteobacteria > Rhizobiales > Xanthobacteraceae > BOG-931. Next base: position 27,323 of record CAWKBE010000024.1, on the reverse strand, counting down.
TGGCCTGCGCAGATCACGACCGTATCCGCCTCTATCACGTGCGGTGCGCCATCGATGAGCACATGCAGTCCGGCGTTGTCGATGCCGCGATAGGTCACGCCGGTGATGATCTTCACGCTGCGCTTGGCGAGGCTGCTGCGCAGGATCCAGCCGGTGGACACGCCAAGCGTAGCGCCCGGCCGCGACGCTTTGCGTTGCAGGATGGTGATCTCGCGCGTGGGCGGGCGGGGCGCCAGCGGGTCGCCTAGAAGGCCGCCGGGCTTTTCCAAACTCGCATCGACGTTCCACTCGGCTTGGAATTCCGCTAGGTCTAGGCCTCTGGCCTTGGGACCTTCGCTGGGTTCCGAGTGACAAAGATACTCGGCGACGTCGAATCCGATGCCACCCGCGCCGATGATCGCGACGCGCCGCCCGGCATTGCGCTTGCCGCTGAGGAGGTCCGTATAGGTCACGACCTTCGGATGCTCGATGCCCGGGATTTCCGGAACGCGCGGATGAACACCGGACGCAACCACCACGGCGTCAAACTTCGCCGCAAGTTCATCCGCCGAGGGCGCCGTGTTGAGCCGCAGCTCCACGCCATGCTCGGCAATCTGGCCGCCGTAGTATCGCAGCATCTCGTCGAACTCGACCTTGCCCGGGACCATGCGCGCGAGGTTGATCTGGCCGCCAATACGGTCACTCGCCTCGAATAGCGTCACCTTGTGGCCGCGCCGGCCCGCCTCCGCAGCGGCGGCGAGGCCGCCTGCGCCCGCTCCGACCACCGCGATCCTGCGCGGCGCCTTCGCCGGCCCTTCGTCGAATTCAGTCTCGCGACAGGCGCGCGGATTGACCAGACAGGTCGCGCTGCGATCCGAGAAGATGCGGTCGAGACACGCCTGATTGCAGGCGATGCAGATATTGATCCGGTCCGCGTTCCCTTCTCGAACCTTCCTGACAAAGTCCTGGTCCGCCAGCATCGGGCGCGCCATCGAGATCAGATCGCTGTCGCCCGCCGCCAAAATCTCTTCGGCGAGCGCCGGGGTGTTGATGCGGTTCGACGCGACCACCGGGATCGTGACGACGCGCTTCAGCCGCCGCGGCGCAAACCTCCAGGCCGCACGCGGAATCAGATACGCGATGGTCGGCACTCGCGCTTCATGCCAGCCAATGCCGGTGTTGAGAACGTCGGCGCCCGCAGCCTCGACCCGCTGGGCGAGGCGGTCGATCTCCTCGCCGGTCGCCCCATTCTCCACGAGGTCGATCGCCGAAATCCGGTAGACGACGATGAATTTAGGCCCCGTCGCCGCGCGAATGCGTTTGACCAGCTCAACCGGCAGGCGATGCCGATTTTTCTCCGTGCCACCCCATTCGTCGGTGCGATCGTTGGTGTAGAGCACGGTGAACTCGTTGATCAGGTAGCCCTCCGAGCCCATGATCTCGACGCCGTCGAACCCGGCCTCCTGCGCCAATCCGGCGCAACGAACGAAATCCTCGATGGTTTGCTCGATTTGCGCGGCTGTCATTGCCTGTGGCTGAAATCGGTTGATGCGCGAACGCACGTTCGACGGGCCGAAGCACTCTTCCTGCTTCGCGTATCGTCCGGCATGGAGGATTTGCAGGCACACCTTCCCGCTGTGCTGATGGACGGCGTCCGTGATGCGTGTGAGCTCCCGCGCCTGCGCGCACTCTGTGAGAATGGGGCCGCCGGGCTCAATCAGCCCTGCCCTATTCGGCGCATAGCCGCCGGTGATGATGAGCCCCGCCTCGCCTTTGGCGCGCGCCGCGAGAAACGCGGCCATCTTGTGCAGTCCGTTCTCCTCCATGTCCAGGCGGGTGTGCATCGAGCCCATGATGACGCGATTGCGGAGCGTCGTCTGTCGCAGCTTGAGCGGCGACAACAGATGCGGGAAGCGTGTCAGTCCGAGATCGGCGGTCATTTGGCGGGATTGTTTGAATTGCGATAAATTCTAACGCTCGTTAGGCTGGTTCAATACCACATGAAATGCAAGCCGCGGTGCTTGTCGGAGGGGGAGCCTCGTATGGACTTTGCGCTGACCGAGCAGCAGCGCTCTTTCCGCGATGCAGCAGAGCGATTTTCGCGCGAGAAGCTCGGACCGAACTACCAGGAGCGAGCTCGCGGCCACCATCTTGATCGTGGCCTTGTGCGCGAGATGGGAGCGGTCGGACTGATCGCCGCCGACATCCCGGAGACATATGGCGGCCTCGGCGAAAGCAGCGTGACAGCCGGCATCATCATCGAGCAGATCGCCTATGGCGACTTCAACTACAGCTACGTGCAGCTTCTCGCCTCGCTGATGGGCGGGATGATCGCGCAGCACGCCTTGCCCGAGATCGCGCGGGAGTGGCTTCCGCGCGTGACCGCAGGCGAAGCCATCATCGGCCTCGGCCTCACCGAGCCGCGCGGCGGCTCGGATGCGGCCAATCTTGCCCTGCGCGCCGAGCGGTCCGGCAACGGCTATCGGCTGAACGGTGAGAAGACATCGATGAGCTGCGCCGATCAATGCGATGCAGCGGTCATTTTTGCCCGCACCGGTTCGATCGAGGACGGCGCGCGCGGCGTCAGCGCGTTCTTCGTCGAGCTCAGCCAGCCCGGTATCACGCGCACCCACTTCGACGATATCGGGACGAAACCGGTCGGTCGCGGCTCGGTGTTCTTCGACGACGTGTTCGTTCCGGCCGAATGCCTGATGGCCGAGGAGAATCGGGGATTCTCCAAGATTATGGCGGGCTTCGATTATAGCCGCGCCCTAATCGGCCTCGAATGCATCGGCCCTGCCCAGGCGTCGGTCGACGAGACCTGGCGCTACACCGCAGAACGGAAGGCCTTCGATCGGCCAATAGCCCAATTCCAGGGGGTCAGCTTCCCGTTGGCTGAAGCCGAGACGCAGCTCACCATGATGCGGCAGCTGTGCTACTACACACTTTCGCTGCGCGACCGCAGCCTGCCCCACACCGCGGAAGCCGCGATGTGCAAATGGTACGTGCCGAAAGTGACCTGCGAGATCATCCATCAGTGCCTGCTCACGTACGGACACTATGGCTACACAACAGATTTGCCGTTTCAGCAGCGCTATCTTGACGTGATGGGCCTCCAGATCGGCGACGGGACGGCGCAGATCCAGAAGCTTGTCATCGCGCGCGAGAAAGTTGGCCGCGTCGCGCTGCAGTACGCCAGGCAGACCTGATGCCAGATCGCCGGCGACCTAGAGCGGGACGACTTTTCTTCGAATTGCCTTCCCGCTGATCGCGCACCGCATCGACCAGGCGGATCGATTTCCGGACTGGTTCCGCGACCGGCATCCGGGCGAGCGCCGCTGCGAGAAGGAACGCGCGCTCGGAGCGTCGGTGTCAGTGAATTAGGTTGTCTCAAGGTACTCTGGGCGACACACTTGCGGCCTCATGGACGAGCCTCTCGATTGACCCTCACCTAACAGGTGTTAGAAATTGCGCTCAATCCGGCGCCCGTTTCGCCAAGCAAGCCTCATTCCGGCGAACCATGAGCAACGCATCGGCCTATGTCTGGACACCGCCGCCCGAGCTGGTGGAGCAGAGCAACCTCACGGCGTTCCTGCGTGCGACGGGACAGCCCGACTACGATGCGCTCGCCGCTAAGGCGGATGCGGATCAGGCCTGGTTGATGGAGCAAGTGTTCCGCTTCTGCGACGTGCGGTTCTATCGCCCGTATGACCAGGTGCTCGACCTGTCACGCGGCCTGCCGTGGGCGCGCTGGTGCGTGAGCGGGACCACGAACATCGCCCTCAACTGCATCGACAAGCACGAGGGCACGCCGGTCTGGGATCAGACATTTCTGTTGTGGGAAGGCGAAGACGCGCGCGAGCGGCGTACATTGACCTACCGCGACTTCGCGCACGACGTTGGCCGCCTCGCGCAAGCGCTTGTCGGACTCGGCATCGGCCGGGGCGATGTCGTCGCAATCTACATGCCAAACATCCCGGAGACCTTCGTCGCCTTTTTCGCGATCCTGAAGGTCGGCGCGATCGTTATGCCGCTGTTCTCAGGCTTTGGCCCGAAGCCGATCGAGACGCGCCTCAATCACGGAGGCGCCAAGGCGGTCATCACGGCGAGCGGAACCTGGCGGCGCGGCGCGCCGGCGCCGCTCAAGCCCATGCTCGATGCCGCCCTCGAGGTGGCGCCAACCGTGCGCCACGTCGTCGTCGCCGGGCGGAGCGGCTTGCCGGTGGACACGCCGATGCGCGCAGGCCGTGACGTCTGGTGGCACGATCTCGTCGATGGCAAGGACGGCGTGCTGGCGACCGCCGAAATGGCGGCCGACGATCCGGCTGTCCTCCTCTACACCTCCGGCACGACCGGCGCGCCGAAGGGCTGCGTCTGGACCCACATCGGCTTCATCGGCACGATGGTGACGCGGGACCTCATAATCTGCGGCGATTTCAAGCCGTCGGACCGCTGGTTCTTCTTCAGCGACATGGGCTGGATGGTCGGCGCGATGTGCGCCTGCATTCCCAGTCTCGCGGGCGGAAGCCTGCTGATCGCCGAGGGCACGCCAGACTTCCCGGATACGGGCCGCTTCTGGCGGCTGATCCAGGACCACAAGGTGACCTTTCTCGGTGTCTCGCCGACGATCGTGCGGAGCCTGATGCGCTATGGCGACGAGGTCGAGCGCTACGACCTGTCGAGCCTGCGGATCACAACTTCAGGCGGCGAGGCGTGGACCGAGGCGCCGTGGCGCTGGTTCTTCGAGCATGTGTGCAAGAGCAGGATACCCATCATCAACATCACGGGCGGGACCGAGGTCGGTGGTTGCATCCTCATCGGCACGACCAATCACCCGATGAACCCCGGCTCGTTCTCCCGCAAAGCACTCGGCATGGGCGCCGACATCGTTGACATGTCCGGCAGGCGCATGCCGACCGGCGAGGTCGGCGAACTGGTGTTGCGCAACGCGTCGATCGGGATGACGAAAAGCCTGTGGAAGGACGACCAACGCTACCTCGACAGCTATTGGAACGCGATCCCCGGACTTTGGGTGCATGGCGATTTCGCCATGGAGGGTCCCGATGGGCTCTTCTACATCCTCGGCCGCTCGGACGACACCATCAAGATTTCCGGCAAGCGAACCGGACCTGCCGAACTCGAGGGCATCCTGATCGGGACCGGCAAGCTCGCCGAAGCGGCCGTGTTCAGCATTCCGCATCCGGTAAAGGGTTCGGCCATCCTGTGCGCGTGCGTTCCGATGCCGGGCATCGAGACCCGCGGCCTCGCCGACGAGCTCTCGGCCGCTCTGGTGAAGGGGATGGGCGCGTCTTATCGCCCCGAGCGGGTGCTGCTGGTCGACGATCTGCCGCGCACGCGCAACCTGAAAATTATGCGGCGCGTGTTGCGCGCAGTGGTGGAAGACAAGGATCCCGGCGATCTGTCCGCTCTAGCCAATCCCGAAGCCGTCGACGCACTGAGGACGAAGATCGCGGTGTCGTAAGGTTTCGGGTGGGCGACGGGACGTCGGTCCGGCTCAGATCGGGCAGTCCTGAGGAAACTGGGGCTTGCGCTTCTCGAGATGCGAGGCGAGGCCCTCGCGGGCTTCGGCGCCGGTGAAGCCGAGCATTTCGAGCGCCGTCGACGTATCGAATAGCGGGCCGTTGACGCGAAGCCAGTTGTTGAGCGCGTACTTCGTCCAGCGGATCGCGCTCTGCGCACCGTTCGCGAGGTCTTGCGCTGTCTCCAGTGCGACGCGCTGCAAGTCCGCATCCTCGACGCAGAGCGACACGAGCCCGATGCGCTCGGCTTCTTCGCCCGACAACGGCTTGCACGTCATGAGGTAGTATTTCGCCTTCGCGAGCCCGCACAGGAGCGGCCAGATGATGCAGGCGACGTCACCGGCCGCGACTCCAAGCCGCGTGTGCCCATCGACGATCCGCGCCGATTTCCCGCAGATGGATACGTCCGCCAGGATGGCGACAACCAGGCCCGCGCCGACCGCAACGCCGTTGATGGCCGAGATGATGGGCTTGTTGCAGTTGATGACGTTGTAAACGAGGTCTTTCGCTTCCTTCCAGGTCGACATACGCAAGACCGGATCGTTCATGATGGTCTTGATTAACTCGAAGTCGCCGCCCGCCGAGAACGCCCTGCCGGCGCCCGTGACGATGACGGCGTTGATGTCGTGGTCCTCGTTGAGGTCCCGCCAGATGTGCGTGATCTGGGTATGGGTCTCTGCGTCGACTGAGTTGTAGGTTTCAGGTCGGTCGAAGGTGATACGCAGGACGCGCTGTGCCGGATAGTCGATTTTCAGTTTCGAATAGGCGGCGTAGCGGTTTGCCATGACTGATCCTCGCTCGCTGGCTCGCGGCACTGTTCTTCGTTTCTAACGAATGTTAGAAAACATTAGACGGCATTGCTGGGTGCTGCAAGAAGCATGGCAAACGCTCCTGTCCAGGAATGGGTGAGAACAGCCGGCAGCGCGGCCACCGTGGGTGCGCTATTTCGCGCGCGGGCCGGTGTCTGCGGTTCGGCAACCGCCGTCGAGTACCGCGATCGCCGGATCAGCTATCGCGAGTTGCTGGATCGCGTCGATCGTGTAGGTGCGGTGCTGGCCTCGCACGGTCTCACGCGCGGCGGTCGCGTGGCGCTGCTGTCGCGCAACAGGCCGGAGTACCTCGAGGTCGAGCTTGCGGGTGCGAATCTCGGCGTAATCACGGCATGCCTCAACTGGCGTCTGTCGCCCCGCGAACTCTCCCATTGCATCGATTTGGTGTCGCCGAACTTGCTGATCGTCGAGCCGGATCTCGCGGCGAATGTCGGTTCGGCCGCCAACTCGCTGAGGACGATCAGTCTCGGCGAGGAATATGAGCGGTTGATTACGGCATACGCCGGAACGGCGCCGCCGGTCACAGCCGATTCCGAGGATGGGCTCGTCATTCTCTACACCAGCGGCACCACCGGTCTGCCGAAAGGCGCCATCATCTCTCATCGCGCGATGGTCGCGCGGGCGCTGGTCTACACATCCGAGCTTTGCATCCCGCCCGATGACGCCTTCGTCGCGTGGGCGCCGATGTTCCACATGGCATCGACCGATCATGCGTTGGCGACGCTTCTGCGCGGCGGAACGGTGGTGATGATCGACGGCTTTCGGGTCGAGCTGCTGCTGGCGGCTGTCGCCAATCACAGGATCGGCTGGCTGGTGCTCATCCCGGGCATGATCGATGCTTTCGCGGAGGCGCTGCGGTCACAACGCACCGTGCCGAAGGGCATTTCGCTCTGCGGTGCGATGGCGGACCTAGTGCCGCCCGCGACGATCGCGGCCGTGACCGAGCTATTGCAGGCGCCTTATCTCAATTCCTTCGGCTCGACCGAAACCGGCCTTCCGCCGGCGACCCGTTCGCTCATCCCGATCGGTATTGCGCCGGCACGCCTTTCAAAGCGGCAGAATGCCTTCTGCGAAATCAAGCTGGTCGATCCGGTGGACAACGAGGTGGCGCCAGGAGAACCGGGCGAACTCGCCATGCGCGGGGCGACGCTGTTCTCCGGCTACTGGCAGGCGGACGAAACCAACGCCCATGATTTTCGCGGTGGCTGGTTCCATATGGGCGATGTCTTCCGCCGCAACGAGGATGGCACTCTCGATTTCGTCGATCGCTCCAAGTATTTGATCAAGAGCGGCGGCGAGAACGTGTATCCGGCGGAAATCGAGCGCCTGCTCCTGACCGACACGAGGATCCGCGAGGCCGCTGTTGTGCGCGCGCCGGATTCGAGATGGGGAGAGGCTCCGGTGGCTTTCGTCGCCTGCCGTGACGGCTCGGTGACCGGTTCCGAGCTCGCCGCGCTGTGCCGACGCGATCTCGCAAGCTACAAGCGGCCGCGGGAATTTCGCTTTCTGACGTTCGAGGAATTTCCGCGTTCGACGAGCGGCAAGGTGCAACGTCACGAACTGGAAGCTCGTCTCGCCCGGGAGCGCGAATGAGCGAGGCATCGCTGCGCGGCACGGCTGCGATCATCGGCATCGGCCAATCGCCGGTCGGCAAGGTGCCGGGGCGCAGTCCGCTGTGGCTGGCGGCTGACGCCGCGCGCAAGGCGATCGCGGACGCCGGGCTGAAGAAATCCGCGATCGACGGCGTTCTCTCCAGTCACGCCTTCGCATCGCCCTTTCACCGGTTCAGCGTCGCGTTCAGCGAATATTTCGGCCTCCAGCCCACATTCTCCAACACGCTGCAGGTCTCCGGCGCGACCGCCGCGACCATGTTCAGCATCGGCGCGGCCGCGATCCAGGCCGGTCTCGCCGAGAATGTGCTGATCGTCGCAGCTGACAGCCTGATGACCGGGCTCTCGCCCGACCTCGCATTGCGTTCTCTGACCGAGAGTCGCGACCAGCAATACGAGATGCCCTTCGGCATTCCGGTCGCGAACACGTTCGCGATGACGGCGCACCGTCACATGAAGGAATTCGGCACCACGGCCGAACAGCTTGCCGCGGTTGCGGTGATCCATCGGCGTCATGCGCTGCGCACCCCGGGTGCTCAACAGACAAAGCCGATCACGATCGAGGATGTGATCACCTCCGGCATGGTTACGACGCCCTATCACAAGCTCGACTGTTCGCTGATCTCCGATGGCGGTGCAGCTTTCGTGTTGACCTCCGCGGCGCAAGCGAAGGCGCTGGGCATCGCGAAGCCGATCTACATCCTGGGTGCAGGCGAGTGCTACACGCACGAGCACATTTTCCTTATGCCTTCGCTGACGACGACCGGCGCAGTCGGGTCGAGCCGCAAGGCTTATGCGATGGCGGGCTATGGCCCGCGCGATCTGCATACCGCGGGTGTCTACGACTGTTTCACCGGCACCGTGATCATGATGCTCGAGGACCTCGGCTTCTGTCGGAAAGGGGAAGGCGGTGCCTTCGCGGCAAGCGGCGAGATTACCCACGGCGGCCGTATTCCGATCAACACCCACGGCGGGCTGCTCTCGTTCGCGCATCCCGGCATCCCGGGTTCGCTGTTTCACTTCCATGAGGTAATTGCGCAGCTGCGCGGCGAGTGCGGCGAGCGGCAGGTGCCGGGCGCTGAGCTCGGCCTTGTCCACAGCCTGGGCGCGGGTTTCGCGACGAATGCCACAACGATCCTCGGCACGGAGAACACGCTGTGAGCGTCCACGCTGCATGCAAGCCTCTTCCGTCGCCCGACGCCGATTCAGCTCGCCTGTGGGAGGGACTTCGTCAGGGAAAGCTGCTGTTGCAGCATTGCGATGACTGCAAGCACGTCCAGTATTACCAGCAGGCGCTGTGCCGCGCGTGCGGTAGCGAGAATCTCATCCATCGCCCCGCGAGCGGGCACGGCAAGGTGCACTCGTTCAGTGTCGTGCATCGCGCGCCCGGCCCGGCGTTCAAGGCCGACGTCCCCTATGCGGTGCTACTGGTCGAGCTGCGGGAAGGCCCGCGCATGATCTCAACGTATGTGGGGGGCGATCCTGCCGAGGTGACCTTCGACATGGACGTCACGCTAGTTTGCGAGCAGGTTAGCGACGAGATAACGCTGCCGCGCTTCAAGCGTGCCGGCTGAAGGACCTCCTGCATCATCCTTCAGGCTGAAAACTTGTTGAAATTCTAACAATAGTTAGAATTGCACCTCTTGGTTTCCGGGCGGCCGGTCGTCCGGTCGCAGCGAGCGGCCGAGTTCAGTGGAGTGCCGCAGAGGCTTGCGGGAGATGAGTAATGGATTTTGACCTCACGCACGAGCAGCGGCAGATTCTCGATTATGGCGACGCCATAGCGCAAAAATTCGATCGCAAGTACTGGATGGAGTGTGCCGAAAAGCACCTCTTCCCTGAGGCTCTCTATCAGCAGGTTGCGCGCGACGGCTTCGTCGGCACCATGGTGCCCGAACAATATGGGGGTGCCGGCCAGGGCATGGTCGAGATGCATCTCTTTCTCGAAGGGCTCTCGAACAACGGCATCCCGCTCCTGAACCTCGTGGTCGGCGCTACGATGAGTCTCGGATTTATTGCCAAGCATGGCAGCGAAGAGCAGAAGAAGCGCTACCTGCCGGACGCCTGTATGGGAAAGACCCGGTTCTGCTTCGCGATCACCGAATCGGATGCTGGAAGCAACACCATCCGCACCGCTACGATCGCGCGCGAGCGCGGCAACCGGTTCGCACTCAGCGGATCGAAAACCTTCATCACGGACGCCGACGGCTCCGACTACGCGCTCGTCGTGGCGCGCACGACTCCGCACACCGAAGTGCAGCGCAAGACGGACGGCTTCACGCTGTTCGTCGTCGACCTCAAGGCCAAAGGCGTCGAGAAACAGTACATCGCAGTCAGCATCCCGGCACCCGAGACCCAGTGGCAGCTCTTCTTCGACGAGGTCGACCTCGGGCCCGAGGACGTGGTCGGAGAGGTCGACAAGGGTTTCGGCATCCTGTTCAAGAGCCTCAATCCGGAGCGCATTCTGGTGGCGTCGATCTGCTGCGGCCTCGGCCGCTATGCGCTGGGACGCGCGGTCACCTACGCGAGCGAGCGCAAGGTCTTCAATGATGTGCCGATCGGAGCCTATCAGGGCGTGCAGCACCCGCTCGCGAATGCGCGCGCCGGGATCGAAGTGGCATCGCTGATGGCGCTCAAGGCCGCCTGGGTGTTCGATCAGCACCGTGATGCCGGCGAATTCGCTAACATGGCGAAGCTCGTCGCGGCAGACGCCGGGATCGCGGCGGTCGACGCGGCGCTGCAGGCTCACGGCGGCAACGGCTTCACGAAGGAATATGGCATCTTCGATCTCTACCCGCTGGTGCGTCTACTGAAGACCGCGCCGCTCAATCGCGAGATGATCCTCAATTATATCGGCGAGCACGTCATGGGCTTGCCGCGCAGCTACTAAGGCTCGCGATGGCGCCGCTAAAGTCGGACATCGTCAAGTCCAGCGACGAATACCGCAGCAATTACGCCGCCTACGTCGAGCGCATCGCCGATCTTCATCAGCGCCGCGCCGCCGCGGCGCTGGGGGGCTCGGCACGCGCTCGCAAGCTGCACAAGGAACGCAAGCAATTGCTGCCGCGCGAGCGGATTGCCGCGCTGCTCGACCCCGGCTCGCCGTTCCTCGAATTCTGCCAGCTCGCCGGCGACGGCATGTACGAAGGCGTGCCTGCGGGAGGCGGGATCATCACTGGGGTCGGCATGATCTCGGGACGGCCGTGCATGGTGATCGCCAATGATGCGACCGTGAAGGGCGGAACCTATTACGGCATCACGTGCAAGAAGCACGTCCGGGCGCAGCGCTTTGCTTGGCAGCATCGCCTGCCGTGCATCACGCTGGTGCAGTCGGGTGGCGCCAACCTGCCGGAACAGCCGGATATCTTCCCTGACGAGGGACAGTTCGGATCGATTTTTTACCAGCAGGTGCGGATGTCAGCCGAAGGCATCCCGCAGATCGCGATCGTGCACGGGCCTTCGACGGCCGGCGGCGCCTATATGCCGGCGCTGTGCGACGAGACCGTGATCGTCCGAAATCAAGGCGCGATGTTCCTCGGCGGTCCGCAGCTCGTTTACGCCGCGACACGTGAAGAGGTCGGCATCGAGCCGCTCGGCGGCGGCGACATGCACAGCCGCGTCAGTGGTGTCACCGATCACCTTGCCGAGAACGACAGCCACGCTATCGCGATCACGCGCGATATCGTCGCCAATCTGGGCGAGATCCCTCCGCAACGATGGAGTGTCGCGCCGGTGCGCGCACCTCGCTTCGATCCGGCCGAGATCTACGGCATCGTCAGCGCGAACCCGCGCATTCCGACCAACAATCGTGACATTCTTGGGCGCCTGGTGGACGATAGCGAGTTTCACGAATTCAAACCGCTTTACGGCGATACGCTCATCACGGGCTTCGCGCGCATCATGGGTTTTGACGTCGGCATCCTCTGCAACAACGGAGTCCTGTTCTCCGAGAGCGCGCTGAAGGCGACCCACTTCATCGATCTGTGCTGCAAGCGGAACATCCCGCTCCTGTTCATCGCCGACGTCACCGGATTCATGGTCGGTCGCAGCGCGGAGGAAGGGGGCATCACCAAGCACGGCGCGAAGATGATCACCGCGGTCGCGAGCGCGAACGTACCCAAGTATACTCTCATCATCGGCAACGCTTATGGCGCGGGCTACATGGCGATGTGCGGACGCGCATTCAAGCCGAACGCGATGATGATGTGGCCCAGCGGGCGCTCCGCCATCATGGGCCCAGATCAGGCCGCCAACACACTTGCGATAGTGCGCGACGAAGCCAACCAGCGCGAGGGCAAGACCTGGACCGACGATGAGCGGGAGGCCTACATCGCGCCAACCCGCCGGAACTTCGAGGCGTTCGCCAACGCCTACAACTTTGCGAGCCACACTTGGTGCGACATGGTGATCGATCCCCTGGAGACGCGCCAGGTGATGGGCCTGCTGCTCGACCTTGCCGGGCGCGTGCCGCAGCAGGTCACGACATTGGGCGTGCTGAGGATGTGACGGGCGGGTAGAGCGTGTTCAAGAAGATCCTCATCGCCAACCGCGGCGAAATTGCGTGCCGCATCGCGCGCACTTGCCGCCGTCTAGGCGTTGGGGTCGCGGGTGTCCATTCGCGCGCGGACGCCGGCGCGCTGCATGTGAAAACGGTCGGAGAATCGATCGAGATTGGCGGCGCTCCGGCGACGGAGAGCTACCTGCGTATCGATGCCGTCATCGCGGCCGCGCGGGTAACAGGATCGCAGGCGATCCACCCAGGGTTTGGCTTTCTCGCCGAGAGTGCCTCGTTTGCGCGCGCGGTCGAAGCCGCAGGACTGGTCTTCATCGGCCCAATACCCGAGACGATCGAGCGGCTGGGTGACAAGGCACTTGCCAAGCAGGAAGCCGAACGCACCGGCGTTACGATCGTGCCGGGCAGCAGATCGCCGAACGAGGATCCAGCCGAGATCGCCGCGACAGTGCGCAAAATCGGGTTTCCCGCGATGCTCAAGGCTGCTGCTGGTGGTGGCGGCAAAGGCATGCGCGCTCTCATGGGGCCTGAGGGACTCGATCAGGACATCGGGTCCGCCATGCGCGAGGCCAAAAACGCATTCGGCAGTGCCAGCCTGATCGTGGAAAAGTTACTGGAGCGCGGCCGCCACATCGAGGTGCAGATCGCCGGTGATGGCGCCGGCAATGTCATTCACTTGTTCGAGCGCGAATGTACGTTGCAGCGACGGCACCAGAAGCTGATCGAGGAAGCGCCGGCGATCAACCTTCCGGCAGCGATGCGCGACAGGATTCTCGCTGACGCGTTGCGGCTCGGCCGCCAGCTCAGCTATCGCGGTGTGGGTACAGTCGAATTCATCGTGAGCGGTGACACTTACTACTTCCTTGAGGTCAATCCGCGTTTGCAGGTCGAGCATCCCGTTACCGAAGAGGTCACGGGACTCGATATCGTGGAGCTAATGCTGCGCATTGCAAGCGGAGAGGATTTGCCGGTCAGGCAGCAGGACATCGTGTGCAGGGGACACGCTGTCGAGGCGCGCATCTGCGCGGAGGACCCTGCGGACAATTTTCTCCCTTCGACGGGCACGCTTTCGTGTGTGCGCTTCCCCAATGGCGGCGTGCGCGTGGAGAGCGGCGTCGAGGCCGGATCGGTGGTCACGCCGTACTACGATTCGATGCTCGCGAAGCTGATTGCGCACGGCAAAGGGCGCGAAGCAGCGCTCGACCGGCTCGATGCCGCGCTTGGCGAGACGTCGATCTTCGGCGTTACCACAAACCGAGACTTTCTGCGGCGATTGATTGCCTTGCCGGAGACCCGCAAAGCGGACTTTCATACCCGGTTGATCGATGACCGTCTCGGCGAGTTGGTTGCCACTGCGGCAGCGCCGCCAGCCGAGGCGTTCGCCCTGGCGGCGTGTCATTGGCTGATGGCCAGGCGGGAGGCAGCCTCCGGCGACCCGTGGCACTGGCGTGCGATGACCGGCTGGCACATGGGGAGCGGCGGTGAGGGCCTTTCGCCCATCCCGATCCTGCACCTCGAGGCGCAGGGAGCGACCGCCGAGATCCGCTTCTCGCCGCAGCGGGTGGACGGCACCATGCTGATCGCCGTGGACGAGCAGCATGTCACGGTCGGCCTCGAGAGGCTTCGCGATGAAGATCACCTCGCGATCCTGAGCGAGAGGCAGGAAACGGTGCGGCTTCAGCAGGACGGCGAGAAGCTCTACGTTCACGGGTGCTGCGGAATGCATGCATTCCGGGCGATTCCGTACCTGAGCTACATCAGTGCCACTGCCGAGAGCAGCGGCGAACTGCTTGCCCCGATGATGGGCATGATCACCAGGGTCAACGTTGCGGCTGGCGATGCAGTCAAGGCGGGCGACGTCGTGGCGGTGATGGAATTGATGAAGATGGAGCTGCGCATCGTCAGCAAGATGGACGGGCTTGTGGCGACCGTGAATTGCAAGACGGGCGACATGGTCGAGCGCAATGCGGTCGTGGCCGTGGTCGAACTTGGCCGATAGCAGGAGGGAAGGAAGCATGCGATTGGGCAGCGTTAACTACGAAGTCCGGGGCCGTGTTGCGATCCTGACGCTCGATGAGCCGCAAAAGCTCAACGCGCTGACCGCCGGCATTCGCGACGGTATAATCTCCGGGCTGAAGAAAGCGGATGCGGACGAGGCGGTGCGCGTGGCCGTGATCACCGGTAGCGGCGAGAAGGCTTTCTGTGCCGGCGCCGACATCATGGCGATGACCTTCGATCCCGAGGGGGCGCGTGCATTTCTGATCGAGGCGCTGGACGTGTTGCAAGCACCCGAGCGCGCGCGCAAACCCGTGATCGCTGCCGTCAACGGCATAGCCTTCGGAGGAGGCTTCGAACTCGCCATCGCCTCCGATTTCATCGTCGCGTCGGAGCGCGCGCGCTTCGCGGTCCCGGAAATCAAGCTCGGCCTACTCCCGGGCTTCGCGATCGTGCGGCTGCAGGACATCGTGGGCCGGGCTAAAGCCAAGGAATTGAGCATATTCGGCGATCCGATTTCGGCCGACGAAGCGTTCCGGCTCGGTCTTGTGCTTCGGGTCGTACCGCATGACCAGCTTGTCTCCGAGACGCTGTCCTTCGCGGACCGCATCGCCGCACGACCGCGGTTGGCAGTGCAGATGGGCAAATCCTTCTACAACCGCGGCCTTGGCGGCGACGAGATCCGGTATGCCATCGATGGCCTTCCGATCCTATTTACGCACGACGACGCGCGGGAGGGCGTCTCGGCGTTTCGAGAAAAGCGGGAGCCCAAATTCGGCTGAGCAGCTCCGGGTTTTTGTTGCCCGCGATTCTAACACCCGTTAGCTTTTGAGCGGGCAATCGAAGAATGAAACGCTGCCCCGGCCGCTGCGGGCAGTTTGAGCGGGAGGAATTTCGCGGTGGCGGTTGAAGACGGCAAGCCGGTTCTGGAATGCCGCAATATCGAGAGGCATTTCGGCGGCGTCGTTGCGCTCAACGGCATCGATTTGCGCATCAACCGGAGCGAGATCTTCGGTCTCGTTGGCCCGAATGGCTGTGGCAAAACCACGTTGATCAACGCGGTTACCGGCTTCTACCCCCCGCAGAGCGGACAGATCCTTCTCGACGGGCACGACATCACGGGTCTCGCACCGCATCGGATCGCTGCTCTTGGCGTTGCGCGCACCTTCCAGAATCTGGCGCTCTTCAACGGTATGAGCGTGCTCGACAACATTCTGCTCGGGCGGCACATCCACATGAAGCCGAGTGTCGCGCGCACCGCGCTCTATTGGTGGCTCGCTCGAGCCGAGGAAACGGCCAACCGTGCGATCGTCGAGGACGTCATCGACTTCCTTCAGCTTGAAGCCATCCGTGATGAGCTTGTTGACGGAATCCCGATCGGGCTGAAGAAGCGGGTCGAGCTCGCGCGTGCGGTTGCCGCCGATCCGCGCTTCCTGATTCTCGACGAGCCGATGGCGGGAATGAATCAGGAAGAGAAGGAGTACATGGCGCGATTCATCCTCGACACTCGGGATGAGCGCGGGATGACAATTCTGCTTATCGAGCACCACATGGATGTCATCACTGGCATCTGTGACCGCATGCTCGCGCTCAACTATGGTGCGATGATCGGCAGCGGCAAGCCGGCGGACGTCGTGGCGGATCCGCGCGTCATCGAAGCCTACATCGGAGGTGCGCATGCGACGCACTGACGATGCCCGGGCCTGGAATTTCGAGGCGGAGACGACGCTGATGCGCGTCCTTGCGCGCAATGCAGAGCTTTATCGCGATCGCGTTGCCATGCGCGAGAAGGCAAAGGGAATCTGGCAGGAAACCACGTGGAGTCAGTTGCTCGACAGCGTGCTTACGGTCGCGGCTGGTCTGGAAGACATCGGCTTCCGGTCCGGGGACACGATGTTGGTGCTCGGCGACAACCGGCCACGGCTTTACGCCGGCATGCTCGCGGCGGGAGCGCTCGACGGTTACGCTATGCCGGCATATCCTGACGCGACGCTCGATGAGATCCGCCACTTCGTGGAGGAGGCCGACGTTCGTTTCGCCCTTGCCGAGGATCAGGAGCAGGTCGACAAGGTGCTCGAACTGCGGGCGTGGGGCGCGAAGATCGAGCATATCGTCTACGACGACGGCCGCGGGCTTCGCACCTATCGCCAGCCCGGCCTGATCGCGTGGGAGCTGCTCGGGTCGAAGGGCGCCGAGCGGCTCGCGAAGCAGCCCTCATTGCGGGCTGCGCTGATCGAGCGGGCGCGGCCGGAAGGGCCTGCCGTCTTCGTTCATTCGTCAGGCAGCACCGGCAAGCCGAAGGGAGTGGTGCTGTCGCACCGCAATTTCCTTGCGGGTGTCGCCAACGCGTATCGCGCGAAGGCGTTCGATTTCGGCGAGATCATCCTCGCCTATCTGCCGATGGCCTGGGTCGGTGACTTCGCGATCACGATCGGCGCGGGGATTCCCCTGCATTTCACGATCAACATTCCGGAAGGCCAGGAGACGGTGCTGCAAAATCTGCGCGAGATCGCGCCCACGTGCTATCTGGCGGCACCGCGAAGCTGGGACATCCTGCTCACGACGATCCAGGTCCGGATGGAGGATTCATCCTGGCTCAAGCGGAAGGCCTACAACTACTTCATGACGGCCGCGATCGCAGCCGAGAAGCGGAAGCTCGAAGGCGGAATGCCGACGATGCGCGAGCGGATTCTCGACCCGATCGGCGAGTGGCTCGTAAAGGCGCCGATTAAGGACCAGTTCGGTTTAACGCGGCTGCGGGGCGCTTTCACGGGCGGCGAAGCCATGGGCGAGGATACCTTCGTCTTCTATCGCGCGCTCGGCATCAAGCTCCGCCAGCTTTACGGCCAGACCGAAACCAGTGCCTACAATGCCATGCAGAGCGCCGATGAGGTGCAACTGCACACCGTCGGCCGCGCGCTCCCCGGCGTTGAGATAAAGATCAGCGATGCCAGTGAAATTCTGGTCCGCTCCAGCAGCGTGTTCTCGGGCTACTTCCGGCAGCCTCAAGCAACAGCCGCGGCACTGCACGACGGCTGGCTGCATACGGGCGATGCCGGCTACCTCGAACCGGACGGACATCTCGTCGTGCTCGGCCGCGTATCGGAGGTCGTGCACACCGCCAAGGGCGAGCGCTACATTCCGAACTACATCGAGAACCGCTTGAAGTTCAGTCCCTACATCAAGGATGCGGCCGTCCTCGGGCGCGACCGGGACAGGCTTTCCGCGATCATCTGCATCGACCGGGAAGCCGTCGGATTGTGGGCCGAGCAGCGCGGCATCTCCTACATGTCCTACGCAGACCTCGCGCAGAACCCGCAGGTTGCCGAACTAGTGGCCGAGGCGGTCAGGCATCTCAACCGCACCTTGCCGGAAGGCTTGCGGCTGCATGAGTTCGTCTGTCTGCACAAGGAATTCGATCCCGATGACGGCGAGATCACGCGCACGCGCAAGATCCGCCGGAACGTCGTCGAGGAGCGCTACAAACCGATCATCGATGCGATCTATGGCCGTGAGAAACAGGTGCGGATGCAGGCGAAGATCACCTACGAGTCGGGCGAAACAGGCGTGATCGAGCGCATGCTCGCGGTGCAGGAGGCGTGAGTCTTGGATATCGTGCTGCCACTGGAATCTGCCGTTAACGGCGCTCTAGTCGGGCTGATGTACGCGCTCGTCGCGATCGGTATCGTGCTGATCTACAAGACCTCGTCCGTGCCGAATCTGGCGCAGGGCGCGATGGTGATGCTCGGCGCCTACGTCGTGCTTGCATTCGTGGGCGCTAGCCTCCCGCTCTGGTCGGCCATCCCGCTCGGCATTGTCGCGATGTTCGGCATCGGCATCGCGATCGAGCGCTTCGCGCTGCGCCGGCTCGCCGGCCGACCGATCGTCATGATCCTGATGATGACGCTTGGCCTCGACATCTTTCTTCGTGCAGGCACATTGGCAATCTGGGGCGGCACCTCGCGGCCGGTTCAGCTCGGCATTGACGACTCGCCACTTTTTATCGGACCGCTGTTAATCAACCGCACTTATGCGATTGGAGCCGCCATTGCGATCGCGATGTTTGGCCTCTTCGCCCTGTTCTTTCGCACGCGGGTCGGGACCGTGCTGCGTGCGATCTCGGATGATTACACTGCCGCGTGGTCCGTCGGCATCTCGGTCGAGCGCGGGATTGCGCTGTCCTGGGCGATGGCTGCCGTGGTCGCCGCGATAGCCGGCGTCCTGTGGGGCTCGGTACAGGGTGTCGATCAGTCGCTCGCGCTTCTACTGCTCAAGTGCATCACGGTTGCCGTGCTCGGCGGCCTCGATAGCATCGGCGGCGCGCTTATCGCCGGGATTATGCTCGGCGTGGTCGAAGGCGTCGCGTCGGCATATCTCGATCCGATGGTCGGCGGCGCCAGCCGCGAGCTGGTCGATGCCGCGATACTGATCCTCACCATCCTGGTGCGCCCGCACGGCCTCTTCGGCCGTTACGACATCGAGAGGGTGTGATGCTGTTCCGCCAGGCCGGGATATTCCACACCAACTACGACGCCGACCGCGCGCTGTTTCCGATTCCTGGTGACCGGATCATGATCGGCGGCCTGCTGGCGCTTGCGATCCTGGCGCCGCTCTATCTCAACTCACTCTATCTCAGCAGTTTCATCCTGCCCTGGCTGGTGTGGACGGCGGCGACGCTGGGGCTCAACCTCATCATCGGCTGGGCCGGTCAATTCCATCTCGGCTACGCGGCCGTCATGGGCATCGGGGCCTACGCGACTGTGCACGCGACGCGCTTCGGAGTGCCCTGGGAGATCGCCATCGTGCTCGGCGGGGGTACGGCGGCGGTGATCGGCGTCGTGTTCGCGTTTGCATCGCTGCGTGTCAAAGGCCTCTATCTCGCGCTTAGCACGCTCGCCTTGCAGTTCGTCATGGATTGGACGATTTCGCACGTTCCGGCGATCAGCGGCGGTACGCAAGCGACGTTGCAGGCCCCAGACATCAGACTCCTTGGCCTGCCGGTGCGGTCGGAAGCTGGCCTCTATTACATTGCGCTCGCCTGGTGCGTGCTTGTGACTCTGTTTATGCTCAACCTTTGCCGCACGGCGCTTGGCCGTGCTCTTGTCGCAGTCCGCGAGAAGGACTACGCGGCCGCGGTGATCGGGGTGAACAGCTTTTATTTCAAGCTCATCGCCTTCGCGACGTCATCATTCATCGGCGGTGTCTCGGGCGCGATCCTGATCGGCACGTTCTATCATGCGGTCACGCCGGAACAGTTTTCCGTCGATGTTTCGATCCAGGCGCTCGCGATGGTCATCGTCGGCGGACTGGCCTCGATCATCGGCAGCTATTTCGGTGCTGGGTTCATTCTGCTGATGCCCGGGATCATGAATTCCTTCATCTTCTGGCTCGCCACGAAGTTCGGCTTTTCGCTTGGCATCGAGACGCTGGCGCACCTTCCACGCGCGCTCTACGGCGCATTGATCATCACCTTTCTGCTGGTCGAGCCACTCGGCCTCGGCAAGATTTACGGCAACATCCGCGATTACCTGTTGGTCTGGCCCTTCAGCTATGTGAAGAAGTAGCGTGATGGACCAAGCCATCCTCACCCTTAATAACGTCGAAGTCGTCTACGACTACGTGTCGCTGGCGATCAAAGGCGTCTCGCTCGCGGTGCCCGAGCACGGCATCGTCGCGCTCCTGGGCGGGAACGGCGCCGGCAAGAGCACGACGCTGAAGTCGATCAGCGGATTGCTGACGCCGGAGCGCGGCGAAGTGCGGCGCGGGGACATTACCTTCCTGGGGAGCGATGTCCGCGCCTTGCCGCCGGAGAAGCGTGTGCGGCTCGGGATCGCGCATGTGCTGGAGGGCCGGCGCGTATTCGAGCACCTGACCCCCGACGAGAATCTCGTGGCGGCGTCTGCGATCCGCAGCCGCCACGACCTCGCGCGCAACAAGGAACGGGTCTACGGCTACTTCCCGCGTCTCTACGAGCGCCGCTCGTCGGAGGCGGGCTACCTGTCGGGCGGCGAGCAGCAGATGCTGGCGATCGGACGCGCCCTCATGACGCAGCCCAGGCTTCTCATGCTGGATGAGCCGAGCCTAGGCCTTGCGCCGTTACTCGTCGCGGAGATCTTCGAGATCATCCGCAACCTCAACAAGGAAGAGGGGCTGTCGGTGCTGCTCGTCGAGCAGAACGCGGTCGCCGCGCTCGAGATCGTCTCGCACGGTTATCTGATCGAGAGCGGCCGCATCGTGATGCACGACACCGCCCAGGCGCTAAAGAAAAACCCTGACATCCAGGAGTTCTATCTCGGCGGCAGCAAAGCCCGCAACTTCCACGACATCAAGCATTACCGGCGCCGCAAGCGCTGGCTGACCTGACCAAAGTTTGAAATCCGCAACGCAGCACCAAGGGAGGGAAGGATGAAACTCAGGCTAACAACATGGCTCGCCGGCGCGGCGGCGGTACTCGCCGGCATGCTGCCGGCCGCGGCCCAGGAGCCGATCAAGTTCGCGCTCTGCTACGATATCACTAAGGCGTATTCGTTCGTCACCCCGCAGGTGGCGCAAGCCGCGCGTGATTACGCCACACTGCTCAACCAAAAGGGTGGCATCAGCGGGCATCCCATCGAAGTCATCGTGGAGGATCACGGCAACGAGCCCCAGCGCGGTATCGAGTGCTACGAGAAGCTCAAGCGCGAGGGCGTGATGGTGTTCGACTTCCTGTCGACGCCGGTATCGCGAGCCGTGCTGCCACGCATCAACAAGGACGGCAATATCATGATGCAGTCGCTCGCAGGTCGCGGCGACGCCGTCGACGGTGACGTATTCAAGTGGGTGTTTCCGGTCGGCCCGACCTACTGGGGCCAGGCGGCGAACGACGTCGCCTA
Source organism: uncultured Alphaproteobacteria bacterium (assembly GCA_963847785.1). Taxonomy (GTDB): domain Bacteria; phylum Pseudomonadota; class Alphaproteobacteria; order Rhizobiales; family Xanthobacteraceae; genus BOG-931. The sequence continues at coordinate 5,984 of CAWKBE010000024.1, read as the reverse complement.
CATCAAGCAGAAGCAGGGCGGGAACCTGAAGGGCGTCAAGATCGCGTTCATCTATATCGACTATCCATTCGGGCAGGAGCCGATCGGCATCCTCAAGACGCTGGCCGCCAAGGAAGGCTTCGACCTCCAGCTCTTCCCGTATCCGCTTCCCGGAAACGACCAGGCGTCCGCCTGGACGCAGATGCGCCGCTTCGATCCCGACTGGATCATCAGCTGGAGCCTCTCGAACATGCACGTGATGGCGTCGCGCGAGATGAAGCGCAACGGCATCCCGATCAGCAAGTACATCTCGGTCAACTGGCTGAACGAAGTCGACATCAAGAACATCGGCGCTGATGCCGCCAAGGGTCTCAAACGAGGCACGAACGTTGCCGGCGGTCAGGATCATCCGCTGATCCAGGAAATCATCACGGAGCTCTACGACAAGGGCAAAGGCGCGGGCGATCGCAAGCATCTGGAGGACGTTTACTACAACACCGGCCTTGCGATTTACTCGATCGCCTTCGAGGGCGCGCGGCTCGCAGTCCAAAAGGGCGGCTGGCCGCTGACGCCCGAGAAACTCAAGACCGGTCTCGAATCGATGAAGGACTTCAGCGCCAACGGCCTGATGGCGCCGATGACGGTCACGGCCGCCGATCATGGCGGCGGCGGCAAGACCCGCATCGAGATGTGGGACGGCACCAAGTGGGTGCCGGAGACGGACTGGATCGCCGGCTTCTCCGAAGAGGTGTGGAAAGTCGTGAAGGAAAGTTCCGCCGAATACGCCAAGTCCGAGGCGGCGAAGTAGTTGCCGGCACGACGTAGAGCAAGGATCCGGGATCGCGACGCTTTCGCGGTCCCGGCATTCAAGCGCAAGGTCAGGACGATGCAAATGACGAGATTTGATGGCAAGTCCGCCATCATTACGGGCGGGGCGGGCGGAATTGGTTCCGCGACATGCCGCCGCTTCGCGGCCGAGGGTGCGCGGGTCGCCGTGTTCGATCGCGACGAGGCCGGCGCGCAGAAAGTCGCAAGAGAAATCGAGGCCGCCGGCGGGAAGGCGCAGGCCTTCGCGTGCGATATCACGGACCGCCAGAGTGTCGATGCTGCCGTGGCAGCGAGTGAATCCGCGCTCGGGCCGGTCGCGATTCTGGTCAACAATGCAGGCTTCGATATTTTCAAGCCCTTCCTCAAGACCGAGCCGAGCGAGTGGGAGCGCCTGATCGCGATCAATCTCCGGGGACCGTTGCACATGCATCATGCCGTGCTGCCCGGGATGGTGGAGAGAAGATACGGCCGCGTGGTCAATGTTGCGTCCGACGCGGCTCGCGTCGGCTCGACCGGCGAGGCTGTCTATGCGGCCTGCAAGTCAGCGATGCTTGGCTTCTCAAAGACGCTCGCGCGCGAGCACGCACGTCATGGCATCACTTTGAATGTCGTTTGCCCCGGCCCGACCAGCACCAATCTTTTCGCGGATTTTCTCAAGGGCGCGAGCAATCCCGACAAGCTGATGGAGGCGTTCCGGCGATCCATCCCGCTTGGCCGAATTGGTGCGCCTGACGATTTGCCTGGCACCATTACGTTCTTCGCCAGCGATGACGCCGCGTATGTGACCGGCCAGGTGATCAGCGTCTCGGGCGGGCTGTCCATGGCAGGCTGAGACACGCGCGGCGCAAAGCCCAACGGAACATTACGAACGCCCTTGGCCTCAACTCGGCGACTTCCCACGTGTCAAATCGAGAGGTTACGAGAGCAGTGGTCTGCACTCTGCGCCCGGCAGCGTTAGATGGAAGGCAGTTCCGAAAGGGTTATGCGGCGACGCCCACAGCTTTCCGCCATGCGCTTCGACGATTGAACGGCAGATGGAAAGTCCTAAGCCCATTCCGGTCGATTTTGTCGTGAAGAAGGGGTCGAAAATCCGGTCGAGGTGAGCGGGGTCGATTCCGCTTCCCGTATCCGCCACCGTGATGCTCACCTCGGCGTTCTCACCAACGCCAGATACAATCGTTAGGTGCCTCTCACGTCCGGTTTCGGAGCTCATCGCTTCTATGGCGTTCATCGTGAGATTGAAAAGAACCTGCTGCAATTGAACGCGATCGCCGATAACCTCCAAGGGTTGGTCGGTCATGTCTCTTCGCAGTAATACCTGGTGGGTCTCCAATTCTCCCTGGAGCAGCGCGATGACCTCGCCAACGAGCACGCGAACATCCAGGCGGTGTTTTTCGCCGGTCTCCTTGCCGAACATTGCACGCGTGCTTGCAATTATCTCGTCTATCCGGTGGCCCGCTCTTACGATCTGCTCGAGGTTCGCTTCCACCTCCATTAAATTGGGGTCCGCTCTCTTTAGCCACCGAAGGCCGGCACTCGCGTTCGTCACTATTCCGGCTAGGGGCTGTTTAATTTCGTGGGCGATAGACGCCGTCAGCGCACCTACAGCGGTGTGTCGTGAGGCTTGCGCGAGTTGGTTCCGGAGTCCTTGGAGTTGTTCCTGGGTTTGCTTTAGATCGCTGATGTCCCTGGCGCCTGCATAGATGAGCTCGTGGTCGCGCACCGCGAGCCATGACAGCAATCGATAAGAACCGTTCTTGCACAGTACTCGGTTCTGGAAATGCGGCGTAGCTCGTCCCAATGCTTGATTGGCAAGCTCCTCGAGCGAGCGTTCCCTGTCATCAGGGTGGACGAGCCTTTCTGCGCTTTGACCGACCAGATCATCAGCAGACCAGCCAAGCGTCGCAGACCAGGCAGGATTGACGTTGACAACCCTCCCGCTCAAATCGGTCACAATGAGAAGATCCTGGGAGAGCTTCCAGATTCGGTCTCGCTCCTGAACTTGCGCCTCAACGCGTTCGGCCAATGTTTCGTTGAGTAGGCGCAATCTCTCCTTGCTGGCCGCGAGATCGGATTCGGCACGCTTGCGTTCAGTAATTTCCTCGGCGGCGACGTTGATCCCGACAATGTCGCCATTTCGATTTTTCAATGGATGCCAGTAGGTGACCCAGACACGCTCCGTATTCGAACCGTCTGGCCGCTGGCCGTTAACCTCGACACCGGTGATCGGTTCGCCCGAACGCAGGATCGCTTGCACAATTTGTTCCACCTGCTCGGCGACACGCGGAACGGTCTCGCGAACCGATCGCCCAATATGATCCGCGATCGAAATCCCGCAGATTTCGGTCAAATGCTGATTTATCAACAAGTAACGGCAATCGGTACTGAGAAAGGCGAGACCAATGGGGGCGGTCTCATAAATCAACTGGAGCTCCGGAGAAGCTTCGACCGGGCTTGAACGCGTGGTTGTGTGGCGATCCATGAGCCTCGTTGGCGCCGATTGAGGCGTCGGTCAGAATAGAGGCGTCAGTCAGAATGTTAGCTGACCGCCGGGGCAGACGCTAGAGCCTCTCTACTTAGAGCGTGCCCGCTGTCCACGACTGTATGCTACGACCACGATACCGGCGTCGGCGCAAAGATGCAGGTACCAGAGTTGATGACAGGCGGAAAGCGCGGCGATGAGCAGCTCCGCCAGATTCCATCGCGCCGTATCGCCGCGGAACACCGGGTCGGACGAGCCGGCTATGGCCGTTTTGCCCTGCGCGCTGATCTCGTGCGCACGCGAGTAGGCGCGGTACGCCGACGTGCCGGTGCCCAGCGACGACGCCTCCGGCGTGGAGATCGAGCAGGGGGACGGCGCTGGGCAATTCGAAAGCGTCACGTTGCGGCCGCACGCCAAGCTCGCGGCCGGCTCTGATGAGAACATCGCGCGTCGCCTGCACGATGCCGCCGCCGAGAAATGCTTTATCGCGCGCTCTGTCGTTCAGGTTAGAGCACGAACCGACGTTCGACATTGCGTCGGCGTAGGGGAGCATCCGCCCCTCACCGATGCTGTGTCGACCGAAGCAAAAAACCGCGTTAACAGGCTAAAATTAATCATTGCAAGTGATCTCGAATATCTCTTCCCGACCCATAGCGGTCATGAATGCGTGTGTGGTATTCGCAATTCGGTAGCGCGCCAAATATTTTGGCATGGACCGGAGTATTCAACAGGCGCGCCCATGCGGACGTGGAAATCAAAATCATGACGTGGATTGATGTTCTAGGCTATGCGGCATCCGCCAGTGTCCTCGTCACATTCTGTATGAGCACAATGGTGCCACTGCGCGTCGTCGCGATTTGCAGCAATGTATTGTTTGCGTCCTTCGGAGCGTTAGCCCATATCTATCCGGTTCTCGTTCTCCATGTCATTCTGTTGCCCGTGAACGTCGCGCGCTTAATGCAGATTTTTCGCCTTATCAAAGGTGTACGGGCAATTCAGCTTTCTGAGATATCGATTGATAGCATGCTGCCTTTTATGTCGCACCGCTTCGTGAAAGCCGGCCAGGTTTTGATGAGCAAAGGCGATAAGGCCGACCCCATATATTACCTGGTTAGTGGCACGATGAAAATTCCGGAACTCGGCAAGATCATAGGACCTGCGCAGTTCTCGGCGAGGTCGGCATTTTTGCTCGCGACCAAAAACGAATGGCAACCGTAGTTTGTGTTGACGACTGCGAGGTCTACGAGATGAACGAAAGCAGGGCGAGGCAGCTTTATGTACAGGATCGGTTTTTTGCCCTCGCGGTACTTCAGTTGATCATTGCCCGCCTCACGGAAGACATGAGACTTCAGCAAGTTGCGCTCAATGCCAATGATAGCGGGCGTGCATTTTAAGAGAACCTTGGTCAGGACGCTCTGGCTCACTAGGGGCCCCGGCGAAACCAACCCCGCCGGGGCCCGACTAGCGTCCGGCCCGGCGCATCGCGGCCAACATCACCAAGCTACCGGAGCTGCTGCCTACGGTGCGGGGCATCGTTACTTGTCCGGGCGAGAGCGCGGTCACTTGAACTAGCGCGCGCTAGCGCAACGCTACCAGGATTGCCCCGCCCGCGACCAACGAGACGCAGAGCCAGTTTATTACCAAAAGCTTTTCGCCAAAAACAGAACGCCGAAAATCGCAACAATGACGACGCCCCGCCCTCAGAACAGCGCCGTTGCGCGGCTCTGAGTGACTTTCAACGATCGGCGCAAGAAACCGATAAACGGGTGTTATTCTAACTTATACCAACCCGCTGAGTGCCTGACTCTCGCGGGGATTCACAAATCGCCGGCAAAGTGATTCAAGGTGGCAAACGGAGGGTGGTTTGCCATGGGCCAGGCGATTGCGGTGCGGATGGACTTTACGGCAGGCGAGGTCCGGCGGGTTGCCAAGCAGGCGAAGGATAGCGGGCAGGCACGCCGGCTGCTGGCGATTGCAGCTGTGCTCGAGGGCGCTTCGCGGGAAGATGCAGTCAAGATCGGTGGCATGGACCGTCAAACGTTGCGGGACTGGGTGATCCGGTTCAACGAGCAAGGGCCGGACGGTCTCATCGACATTCCTTCACCGGGCGTGCCGCCCAAGCTCGGCAAAAAGCACAGGGCCTTTCTGGTCCGGCTCGTGGAAGAGGGCCCGATCCCAGCGGTGCACGGTGTGGTGCGCTGGCGGGCGTGCGATCTGATCATGCGGTTGCACGAGGAGTTTGGCATCTCGGTGTCGGACGACACGATCTATCGCGCCTTGAAGGACTTGGGCTTCTCGCATGTGAGCGCGCGGCCGAAGGCCTACAAGCAGGATCCTGACGCCATGGAGGCGTTCAAAAAAACTTTGCCGTACGCGTGGCGGAAATCCGCGCCAAGCTCGCGCCGGGCACACCGGTAGAGGTCTGGTTCCAGGACGAGATGCGAATCGGCAGAAGAACAAGCTCACCTATCGTTGGGCAAGGAAGGGCTCGCGTCCCCAAGCCGCTCATGATCAGCGCACCCAATCGACATATCTGTTCGGTGCGGTGTGCCCCGAACACGGAACCGGCGCTGCCCTCGTTCTACCCTTCTGCAACACCGAAGCCATGCAGCTTCATCTCGATGAGATCGCTGCAAGAGTAACCGTAGGCGCGCACGCAATCCTTATCCTCGATCAGGCCGGCTGGCATGGCGGC
>CAWKBE010000023.1:0-185671 GCA_963847785.1 uncultured Alphaproteobacteria bacterium | reverse complement strand
AATCATGGTGAAGAATGCCCCCAGTTCCGACACCATCGACAGGGGTGACCAGAAGACTTGGGTGCCGCCGATCTCAGCGATGGTGACCTTTGGATTCACCAACACTCAAGGATCGCTACTACCGACCCCCAGTGCGCCCTTCAACGCCAACAACAATATCACGATCGCGCCGTTAAGCTTCTTTTGGGGCGGCGCCATCACCGAAAATATCGGTGCCTTTGCGCAAGTGACGTACAGTGGGCAACCACCGGGAGGATTTGGAACGGACCCATTTGGCATGCATACGTGGGGTTGGGATAACACTGATATCCGCTACGCGAACTCAACCACGATTGCCGGAGTCCCCGTTACGTATGGCGTCACTGCGAACAATAACCCCACCGTCCAGGACCCATGGAATACGACTCCGGCTTGGGCGTTCCCATATGCAGTATCTCCTTTATACAACGGACTTGGACCCGGACCGCTGCTCGATGGTGCCTTCGCAGGTCAGGTTGGTAGCGTGGGCGCCTACGCGTTCATCAACAACGCGGTCTACCTTGAAGCATCGACCTATCACACCCTGAGCCCCAACACGCTGAACAATCTAGGCGCCGATCCATTTGATGCACCCGGGCAGCTCGACTGGTCGCCCTACTGGCGCGCGGCTTACGAACCCCACTGGGGTAACCACTGGCTCGAAGTGGGAACCTTCGGCATGTACGCCAGCATCCATCCCTGGACGGCTGCAGGTACAACTATAACCACGACCTTCCCGCAGACCGACAAATATACTGATATTGGCCTTGATACCCAGTATCAGTATCAGGGTGATAATTTCTGGATCACGGCGCGTGGCTCTTACATTTATGAAAATCAGAACTTGAATGCGAGTTTCACCAACGGACTGGCAGGTAATCCAACCAACGTTCTCAGCGAAGCGCGAGCCTATGCGTCGCTGGCATATGGCAACAACAACCGGGTGGTGCTCACCGGCCAATATTTCACCAGCTGGGGTACTTCCGATCCAATCCTGGGCAGTCCCGGTACGAAGGGCTGGATCGCCGAGATTGCCTACATTCCGTTTATCAGCAGCCCATCACCAGGCTGGCCGTGGTTCAACACTCGCATCGGACTGCAATACACCGCGTACACTGAATTTGCTGGAACCACAGTCGGCGCCAGCGCCAACAATACCCTTTTTCTTTATGTCTGGGTCGCGATGTAGCAGGCATCTGAGGTCTCGCCATGAAAACGATACTGCTCGGAGCCGCTGTACTTTCTCTGATAAGTGCCTCTGCATTTGCGGCTGATCTCGGACTGCCCGCTCCTGTCGTCTCGCCGGCTTTCACATGGACCGGGTGCTATGCGGGCGGTCAGATTGGCGGAGGCTGGGGGCAAAAGGACCTCAACGATTCCGCCGGGATCGTTTCCCCAATTACCGGCTTTACCTCAGCCAACCTGAACATTAGTGGCTACATGCTTGGTGGCCAAATCGGATGCGATTATCAGTTCGCGTCGAGTTGGGTCCTCGGCATCGAAGGCGCCGCCTTAGGTGGAAGTATCGCAGGCAGCACTTCAATCGCGACGCCAGTGAATGCTCCTGACAGCGCAACCTTCAGCCAGAAGACGGATTTTCTGTCCAGCATAACCGCTCGCGGGGGATACGCCTGGAACGACTGGTTGCTCTACGCCAAGGGTGGCGTCGCTTGGGCCGGCGATCGATATAGCGTTTTCGATGTCGTTGGGAACTATGATTTCGAAGGATTGGAAACGCGCGTTGGCTGGACTGCCGGTATAGGCGTCGAATGGGCGTTTTGGCATAATTGGTCGCTTAGGCTCGAATATGACTATTACGGCTTTGGCACGAACAGCGTGACCTTCATCGACAACGTTAGCGGAACCGTTGGCCCATTGGACATCAAGCAGAACGTCCAGGTCATTATGCTCGGTCTAAATTTTCATCCCTTCGCATGGCCGGTGGGCGCACCAGCGCGGTGGTGAGGCAACGATGGACTTGAGTTTACAGCGTGCTCAGACGGCAGCGGCAAGCCGAGGACCTCGACCCCAATTTATTAAGGTCGTCGGCCGGCAATTTGTGTTGCAATTGGCAATGCTAGCATTTGCCTCTGCCGTCGCTGCGCACGCCGAAGGCACCGACAAGAGCACGGTCTCTAAGCAAGAGGTACAAGCCAAACTAACGTACTGCGAAAACTGTCACGGCGTGGCCGCGCAAGGATTTCACGGATATTACGCGATCCCGCGGCTCGCAGGACAGCAACCGGAATATCTAAAGAATCAAGTCCAGGCGTTCGTTGAGCGCAGGCGGACCAACAATATCATGTTCAATGTGGCCCACGTCCTGAGCCCGGCGATGCTCTCGGCGCTTGCGGAAAGCTTTCACGATCTCAATCCCAAACCGCTCGTGAGCGCGGCTCCAAACGAGCTCGTCGCTGCGGGGAAAAAAATTTATGAAGAGGGACTGCCTGACCACGACGTGCCCCCCTGCGCCTCCTGTCACGGCCCCGAAGCAAAAGGCGACGGACAATTTCCTCGTTTGGCCGGTCAGCTCCCTGACTACATCCTCAACAAATTGAAAAACTGGGAGAAAGAGCGGGGCCAAAATCCGGCAAATCCGGACACATCGACCATAATGCAACCGATCGCGCACAACTTGACCGAACAACAAATCAAAGCTGTCGCAGCGTATCTCAACCATCAGGATTAAATCCTACGGTGCGGTCCAGAACATGAACCATATCAGGTCATATCGCGGCCTTCGGCTTGAGCAACATCGAGCGCCAGGCGGACTCCGATTTATTGGGGTCGCTTTCTCACAATTGGTGCTTCTTTTAATTGTTCTCTCGGCCGCGGACCGCGCGAACAGCTCTGACAGATATGCCGCTTCAAAGGGCGATCTGCAGGCCAAGTTCGAGTATTGTCAGGACTGCCACGGGCCGTCAGGGCAAGGCTATCGGGGATTTTCTCCCATACCGCGTCTCGCGGGACAACAAACAGAGTACCTGAAAAACCAGTTACAGGCCTTCGTTGAGCACCGGCGAACCAACAATATTATGTTCAACGTGGCGCACACCTTGAGCCCGGCGATGATCGCGGCACTTGCCGCGGATTTTCGGGCTCTCAATCCGAGACCACTTGGTGGCGCACCAAAAGGATCCGCAGCCGCCGGGGAAAAGATCTTTCAAAATGGAGTTCCCGAAGCCAATGTTGCGGCGTGCGCCGCATGTCATGGCCCGAACGCCGAGGGCAGCGGGGAAATTCCGCGCTTGGCCGGCCAACTACCTGACTACATCTTCAACAAATTGACGAATTGGAGCAAAGAGCGGGGTCAGAATCCGGCAAGGCCGGACATATCTGCCGTCATGTCTCCGGTGGCGCATAGTTTGACCAAACCACAAGTCGAAGCCGTAGCGGCTTATCTGAGCTATTTGAGGTGAGACGTCTGTTTGGTCGCCCTTGGAGACGAAAGACAGAGAGCGTGGAAGTAAGGCCATGAATTACCTCCGGTTAAAAATAGCGGCGCTCGCGTTCGTTGCCGCCGCGATTTCCACGGCCGCTGCTCACGCCGAAAGTCCCGCTATCCGCAACTGCACCTGGTGTCACGGGGCGTCCGCTCAGGGTTACACGCCCGCGCCGCGCTTGGCCGGTCAGCGCGCCCGCTATATCGAGCAGCAGCTGATGAGCTTTAGCGAGCACACGCGCGACAGTCCGTTTTCAAGACAATACATGTGGGGTGCCACGGCGAGCCTCGGTCCGCAGACGGCCCGTGACCTCGCGGTATATTTCTCACGGCTCCCACACCGCTCCGCCAGCGACGGCGACAGGGAACTCGTGGCGAGGGGAGAAATGATATATCAGCGGGGCATGCCGGAAGCGAATATCGCCGCTTGCGTCGCCTGTCATGGTCCGAGCGCTCAGGGCGTCGGCGAAATTCCTCGACTGGGGGGGCTCGCTTATACGTATTTGAAGAGAAGGCTCGAGCAGTGGGGCCAAGGATACCACGGCGCCCTGACGGCTCCGATGCCGCACATTGCAAGCAATCTGTCGCGGGATCAAATCGAGGAGCTGGCCTCGTATCTGAGCTTTGTCAAATAGCCAATGCTTCGCGCATGGCTACAGCAGCGAATTAGCCTGTTGACACCAAGCTGCCGGCCCGCTTGAACGGTGGGGCATAAATTTTGCTACTATAGCGAAAGCGGCAATGCGACCCGGCGCGCCGCGGCAATCCACAGGCAAAAGGGGAAGACATGATCGTAAAAACGCTGATCACGGCCGCATTAATTGTCGCATCTGTTGGCGTAACGCAGGCGCAAGATGTCGAGAAGGGCGCGATGGTGTTCAAGAAGTGCGCCCCCTGTCATAAGATCGGCCCCGGCGCGACCAACCTTGTCGGCCCGGAACTCGATGGACTCGATGGCCGCCATTCGGGCAGCGTCGCGGGTTACACCTATTCCGACGCCAACAAAAATTCGGGCATCATTTGGAGCGAAGCGACTTTCAAGGAATACATCAAGGACCCAAAGGCCAAGATTCCCGGCACCAAAATGGTGTTTGTGGGCATTAAGAATGACCAGGACATCAACGATCTGTGGGCTTACCTCAAGCAGTTCGACGCCGAAGGCAATATCAAGAAATAGGCGGTAACAGCCGGCCTTGATCTCGCTCAATCTCCGCCGGGGGATATGCGATAAATGTTAAGTTCCGTAGGCTGCCCGTAGGAAACGTGCCATGATCAAGGACATAGTAGTAAATCTTAGCATTGGTGAAAATAATGGTCCCGCGGGCGATTATGCCGTTTCCGTCGCCGCAACGTTCGACGCCCATCTTGCCGGAATCGCTTTTCTCTACGATCCGATCATTCCAGTGTCGGGCGCGGGATATATTCCGGCCGAAGTGATTGAGACCCAGGAGCGAGAAAATGAAGCCGCGAGCAAGGCAGCACTCGACCGCTTCTCGGCGTCATGCGCCCGCGCCGGCGTAACCGCCGAGCCGCTCACGCTGAGCGCCAGCTTCGCCGGTGTCGGCGACCAGTTCGGCCAGATCGCGCGACGCTTCGACCTGTCTATCGTCGGGCAAGCCGAACCCGAGTCCAGCGCGGCGGAAGAAATCATCGCCGAGGCGGCGCTGTTCGAATCCGGCCGGCCGGTTATCCTGGTTCCCTATATCCAGAAAGCGCCGCTCAAGCTCGATCGCGTCATGTTGTGTTGGGACGGCAGCCGCGCGGCCGCACGCGCCATCGCCGACGCCATGCCGCTTCTCAAGCGAGCGGGACGCGTCGAGGTCGTTATCGTGGCCAATGAGCGCGGGAAAAAAGACGAAATCGAAGGCGCCGACATGGGCGGGCACCTCGCGCGGCACGGGCTCAATGTCGAGGTCAAGCGCACCGCGCTTGGCGACATCGACGTCGCCGACGTGATCCTGTCCTACGCCTCCGATGCCGGCAGCGACTTCATCGTCATGGGGGGCTACGGCCATTCGCGGCTGCGCGAATTCGTGCTCGGCGGCGTGACCCGCAGCATTTTCCGCTCGATGACGGTTCCGGTACTGATGTCGCACTAGTGTCCTGATTCTGAAGTTCGCAAGCACCCGCGGCACCTTCTGGTGCGAACTTCAGAATCTAAAGGACACTAGCAATCTTGTAATTCCATGTGGTTTTGAATTTGAAGTTCCTATGCGAGTTTGCCCTTGGATCGTAGGAACTTCAAATCCACCGCACTAGGCACGGCCAGCTCTCTCAAGCGCAACGCTATTGGTTGAGCGATCCGCGGCTAGCCTGCGGCAAAATCAAGCAAAATATAGTCAGCCACGTCGTTGACGCGTGAACGAGCGCCGTGTCACGTTTTCACCGACCCTCGTCACCGCCGTGTTTTGGCTCGGCCGGAAGCCATACGCGTCGAGGTGGCACCCAAGAAGACGCGAGAAAATCGACGATCCAGGGTTGGGGAGAAGTGCATATGGAACGTCGAGCGGCATGACCGAACACCCGCTGAGCGCGGCGGCCGGCCCGGGCAACGGCACAGTCTCCCCCTTGTTGGACATTGCGGGGGTGGCGATACACTTCGGCGGCATCGTTGCGCTGGACGATGTTACGTTCGCCGTCGCCAAAGGCCGGATCGCGGGACTGATCGGTCCAAACGGCGCCGGCAAGACCACCTTGTTCAATTGCCTCAGCCGGCTCTACCGGCCGGCACACGGGGACATCCGGCTCAACGGACAGTCGCTGCGCCGCTGTGCTCCGTCCGACATCGCGGCCCTTGGCGTCGGACGCACCTTCCAGGCATCGACCTTGTTCGCCTCGATGTCGGTGCTCGACAACGTCAAGGTCGGCGCCCATGCGCGTGGTCGTAACGGCCCCCTGATAGACGCCTTGACGCTGCCGTCCATGCGAGCCGAAGAACGGAAATTCGATGAAACTTCGCGCGCGATGCTGGCTTTCGTCGGACTGGAGCGCGCGGCGCATCGGCCTGCCGCGAGCCTATCGCTCGGCGCGCGCAAGCGCGTCGAGTTGGCGCGCGCACTCGCCGGCAATCCGGTGTTGCTGCTGCTGGACGAACCCGCCGGCGGATTGAACCACGAGGAAGTGGCCGACCTCGGTCACTTGATCCGCGCCATCCGCGATCAACTCGGGATAACGGTGCTTCTGGTCGAGCATCATATGGGTCTGGTGATGAGCCTCTCGGACCAGGTGGTGGTTCTGAATTTCGGCCGCGTGATCGCCGACGGGCCGCCCGACGAGGTCCGCGGCAATCCGGCCGTTACCGAAGCGTATCTGGGACCGCGACACTGATGGCGGCGATTCTCGAGCTGCATTCGGTAAAGGCCTTTTACGGCCAGTCCGAAGTCGTGCACGGGATCGACGTCGCGGTGGAGGAAGGCGGTATGACCGTGTTGCTTGGCGCCAACGGCGCCGGCAAGACGACAACGTTGCGGGCCATCTGCGGCATGGTCCGCAGCGAAGGCGAAATCCTGTTCGCCGGCAAACGGGTTGACCGGCGCGCCACGGAGGACATCGCGAGCATTGGCGTTGCCCATGTGCCGGAAGGGCGCGGAACCTTCGTCGGCCTCACCGTCGAGGAGAACCTGCGGCTCGGCGGCTATACGCGACCGCGCCAGGCGCCCGCGAACATGCAGCGCATGTACGGCTATTTTCCCATTCTCGCCGAGCGGCGGCGTCAGCAGGCGGGCGCCCTGTCCGGCGGCGAGCAACAGATGCTGGCGATCGCCCGGGCGCTGATGATGGCGCCGCGGCTGCTCGTGCTTGACGAGCCGTCGTTCGGTCTTGCGCCCCGCATCGTCGAGGACATTTTCGCCATCATCGAGCGGATCCGGAAAGAGGAGCAGGTCAGCGTTTTGCTGGTCGAGCAGAACGCCAGTCTCGCGCTCGAATTGGCGGACCACGCCTATCTCCTTGAAACCGGCTACGTCGTTGCTTCGGGAAGCGCGAAAACGCTCGCCGACGATCCGCAAATCCGCCGCTCCTATCTCGGCTACTGACGGACCCGCGATGCACGAGTTTTTGCAGCAAGTGTTCTCGGGGCTCGCCGCCGGCGCCATCTACGCCAGCGTCGCGTTGGCGCTGGTGATGATCTACCGCTCGACCGACCTGGTGAACTTCGCGCAAGGCGAGATGGCGATGTTCTCCACCTACATAGCCTGGACGCTGGTGAATGCGGGCCTGCCTTTCTGGGTGGCCTTTGTCATCACGCTCGTGGTCTCGTTCGTCGGCGGCATGGTGATCGAACGCGTCGTGATCCGGCCGGTCGAGAACGCGCCGGTGCTCGCCGCGGTGGTCGTAACGATCGGTCTCTTGCTGATCTTCAATTCGCTTGCCGGGTGGATCTACTCCTACACCGTACAGGACTTTCCCAGCCCCTTCCCCGACCGGCCGCTGCTCGGTGCGCTGATCACGACGCGCGATCTCGGCGTGATCGCCGTGACGCTGATCATGCTCGTTCTCCTGTTTGTCTTCTTCCGCTTCACCTCGACCGGGTTGGCCATGCGTGCAGCGGCGCAGAATCCGGTCTCGGCGCGGCTCTGCGGCATCCGCGTCGGGCGCATGCTCGCAATCGGTTGGGGCTTGGCGGCGGCGATCGGCGCCACCGCCGGGATCATGGTGGCGCCGGTCCTGTTCCTCGATCCAAACATGATGGGCGGCGTGCTGCTCTACGCGTTCGCCGGCGCGCTGCTCGGCGGTATAGGCAGCCCGGTCGGTGCCGTCGTCGGCGGTCTCATTGTCGGCGTCACCGAGAATCTGGTCGGCACTTATCTGATCGCGAGCCAGCTCAAACTGACGGTGGCGCTTGCCTTGATCATCCTTGTGCTGGTGTTTCGGCCGAATGGATTGTTCGGCACGGCGATCGTACGGCGGGTGTGAGATGGAAAAGCGGATCAGCGCCGCAATTGTCCCTAACCCGCTCGACGCCGAACGCTATGGCGGCTTGACCGCCGGCGCCTGGCGCCGGACCAGCTCACTGGCGCTGATCGCGCTCGCTGTCGTACTTCCATTCACGTTGAGCAATTATCACGTGTTCGAGCTGACCATGGTGCTGATCTACGCCATCGCCGTGCTCGGGCTGAACATCCTGACCGGGTACAACGGCCAGATCTCGCTCGGCCACGGCGGCTTCTTCGCCGCCGGCGCCTACACTGCCGCCATCCTCATGCATCGTTACGGAGTACCCTACTGGGCCACCCTGCCGCCGGCCGGACTGATTTGCTTCGTGCTTGGCGTGCTGTTCGGGCTGCCGGCGCTGCGCTTCGAGGGGCCTTATCTTGCGCTGGTAACGCTCGCGATGGCGCTGGCGACGCCGCAACTGCTCAAATATTTCGACACATGGACGGGAGGTCAACAGGGAATCAATCTGGTCAAGCCCCTGCCGCCGCCCGGGCTCGGGCTAGACCGCGACCGCTGGCTCTATCTCATCGCTCTCGTCGTCCTCATCATCGCAATACGGATTGCCGGCAATATGCTGCACGGGCGCACCGGTCGGGCGTGGGTCGCGATCCGCGACCATCCGATCGCGGCGGCGGCGATGGGCATCGACACCGCCCGTTACAAGACGCTCGCTTTCGGCACGAGCACGATGTTCACCGGCGTCGCCGGGGCGCTGTCCGCCATCGTCGTCGGCTATGTCTCGCCCGAGAGTTATAGTCTGTTCCTGTCGGTCTCGTTTCTGGTAGGCTCTGCGGTGGGCGGCATTGCCACCATCGGCGGCGCGATCGTCGGCGGGTTCTTCATCCAATTCGTGCCCAATCTCGCCAACGACATTTCGGATGCCGCGCCCTGGGCGATCTATGGTCTGGCCATGCTGTTGTTCATGTATGCGATGCCGCACGGCGTCGTCGGTTCGCTCGGACCGTGGCTTATCCGAATGATGCAATGGCTTCGGCCGCTGCGTGCGGCGTAGGACGATAACGAAGGCATAGGACGATAACGAAGGCAAAAGGGAGGAAGTCATGACGATGAAGCGGACCATGGCGATTGGCCTGTCGGCGACCGGCCTCGTATTGGCGACGGCGCTGGCTTTCGCCGCCGGTCAATACGGACCCGGCGCCAGCGACACCGAAATCAAGATCGGCAACACGATGCCCTATAGCGGCCCGGCCTCGGCCTACGGCATCATCGGAAAGACTGAAGCCGCCTACTTCGCCATGATCAACGAGCAGGGCGGAATCAACGGGCGCAAGATCAATTTCATCAGCCGCGACGACGGCTACAGCCCGCCGAAGACCGTCGAGCAAGTGCGTCAGTTGGTCGAGCAAGACCAGGTGCTGTTTCTGTTCAGCGCGCTTGGCACGCCGACCAACGTCGCCATCCACGGCTACCTGAACGACAACAAGGTGCCCCAATTGTTTGTCGCCACCGGCGCCGACAAGTGGAACGATCCCAAGCACTTTCCCTGGACGATGGGCTTGATACCGAGCTACGGCACCGAAGGCGCGCATCTATGGCCGCTACATCCTCGAGAACCTGCCGGATGCCAAGATCGCGGTGCTCTACCAGAATGACGATTTCGGCAAGGACTACCTCAACGGCCTGCGCGACGGACTAGGCGATAAGGCGGGCAAAATGATCGTCGCCACCCAGTCCTACGAGACCACCGATCCGACCGTCGATTCGCAAATTGTCGCGCTGCAGGGCAAGCGGCGCCAATGTGCTGCTGACGGTCGCCATTCCCAAATTCGCCGCCCAAGCGATCCGCAAGGTCTACGATATCGGCTGGAAGCCGACGCATTTCCTCAGCTCCGTCGTCGAATTCAGTCGGAACGGTGATGAAGACCGCGGGACTCGAGAAGGGCGTCGGCATCATCTCGGCGGCCTTCGCCAAGGATCCCACCGATCCGCAATGGCAGGACACGCCGGAATACAAGGAATGGCTCGCGTTCATGAAGAAGTACAATGCGTCGGCCAATCTCGCCGACGTGCAGGCCGTCATCGGTTACTCGTATGCGCAGACTTTGGTCGCCGTGCTCAAGGCAAGCGGCGACAATCTCACCCGCGAGAACATCATGAAACAGGCGGCCAGCCTCCACGACTTGAAGCTGCCGATGCTACTGCCGGGCATTACGCTGTCGACAAGCGCGACGATTTCACGCCGATCAAGCAGATGCAACTGATGAAGTTCGACGGCAACACCTGGCAGCTGTTCGGCGAGGTGATTTCGGGATCCGGCAGTTAGCGGTGCATATCGAGGACGCGAAAGAAAAATTCAACAGGAGGATGTCATGACAGGGATGCGGATCACATCATCGGGCCTGGCGGCGGCCGGTCTGCTTTTCGCGGGCGGGCTTGCTTTTGCCGCGGGACAGTATGGACCCGGCGCCAGCGACACCGAAATCAAGATCGGCAATACCATGCCCTATAGCGGTCCGGCTTCCGCCTACGGCGTCATCGGCAAGACGGAAGCCGCCTACTTCAACATGCTCAACGAGCAAGGCGGCATCAACGGCCGCAAGATCAACTTCATCAGCCGCGACGACGGCTACAGCCCGCCGAAGACGGTCGAACTGGTACGCAAGCTGGTCGAGGAAGATCAGGTGCTGTTTACGTTCAACATTCTCGGCACACCTCCCAACACGGCGGTGCAGGGTTATTTGAACGACAACAAGGTGCCGCAGCTCTTCGTCGCCACCGGCGCCGACAAATGGAACGATCCCAAAAATCATCCGTGGACGATGGGCTGGCAGCCCAGCTACCGGGTCGAAGCGCGAATCTACGGCCGCTACATCCTCAAGAATTTGCCGAATGCAAAAATCGCGGTGCTTTACCAGAACGACGACTTCGGCAAGGACTATCTGACGGGTCTGCGCGAAGGGCTCGGCGACAAAGCCGACAAGATGATCGTCGCCACCAAGACCTACGAGACCACCGACCCAACCGTCGATTCGCAGGTTGTGGCTTTGCAGGGCAGCGGCGCCGACACGCTATTGACGGCGGCTATCCCCAAATTCGCCGCTCAGGCGATCCGCAAGGTTTACGACATCGGCTGGAAACCGGCGCATTTCTTGACCAACGTTTCGATTTCGGTCGGCTCGGTCATTCGACCTGCCGGTCCGGAAAAGGCGGTCGGCATCATCTCGGCGAGCTACGGCAAAGACCCCACCGACCCGCAATGGCAAAACGGAACCGAGTACAAGGACTGGCTGGCCTGGATGCAGAAATATAATGCATCGTCGAACACCGCCGACACCAATGCGGTGTACGGCTACAACGTGTCGCAGACGCTCATTCACGTGCTCAAGATGTGCGGCAACGATCTGACCCGTGAGAACATCATGAAGCAGGCCGCCAACATCCAAGATCTGAAACTGCCGATGTTGCTGCCGGGCATCGTCGTGTCGACCAGCGCCACCGATTTCGCCCCGATCAAACAGATGCAGCTGCAGAAATTCGACGGCACGACGTGGCAGCTGTTCGGCGAGGTGATCTCCGGTTCTGGCAGCTGACCGACGCACGCCACCTGAAACAGGAGACCGGCCGGACGCGGGCGGCCTTTCTCTATTGTGTGCGGGACGACGCGCCGGCGTCGACCGGCATCGCCGTTTGCACCACAAGACCGCGAGCGCGGGCGTCCGCCACGCCAAGCGCACGCAAGGCCGTGAGCGCCAGCGATTGCACGGTCTCGCGCTCGCGGCTCGATGCGTCGGGCGCCAGCGGGCCGACCAGCCCCTCGATGAGCAGGCCGGTCAGCGCCGCGGCGGTGCGTGCCGAATCCTGCTCGGGCAAGCGGCCATCTGCCACGGCGGCCGCGATCCGCGCAGCGAATTCAGCCGCGAGCGAGCGGCGGAAGGCGATGCGCGCGGCGTCGAGTTCGGCGTCGACCGGTTCGCCGATGGCCGCGAAAACGAGCCGTCGATCGCGCAGTGCGCGCGCCGCGAAAATCATGATCGCCGCCGAAAGGGCGGAAAGCGGACCCGGCGCTCCGGCAGCGGCCTGGCGCAGCGCCCCGATCTCGGTTTCGGCGATCTCCGTCAGCAATGCCATCACCAGATCGGTCTTGGCCGGGAAATAGCGATAGACCGTTCCCGCGGCGATGCCGGCGCGATCGGCGACGGCGGCGATTTGCACAGCTGCCATGCCGCCTTCGCTCGCTATCTGCCGCGCCGCCGCAAGGATGGCGTCATGGCGCGCGGCCAAACGGCGAGCGACGTTTTCTGTGCGGCGATAGGGCATGGCTGACCGCGGAACGGAATCGCACGTCGAATGTACCAAAATTCTGAATGCCGATTCAGCAAAAGAAAAGAAGTGTGCGAGCACCCTCTCGCAACGTTCTTACTTGCCCTTTTCGGCCAGCGATTTGGCGCGGATCTTGGTGAGCGTTGTCGCCGGCGTGATCGCCTCGGGATCAATGGCGAGGCGAACGATCGCGGGCTTGCCGCACGCCTGCGCTTCCTTAAACGCCGCGGGAAAATCGGCGGTGCGTTCGACGCTGACGCCGAAGCCGCCGAACGCCCTGGCATAAGCGGCGAAATCCGGATTGCGAAGGTCGGTGGCGACGATACGGCCGGGATATTCCCGCTCCTGATGCATGCGGATCGTGCCGTAAATGCCGTTGTCGGCGATAACAACGACCAGCGAGAGACCGTATTGCACGGCGGTCGCGAATTCCTGGCCGTTCATGAGGAAGTCGCCGTCGCCGGCGATGCAGACAACCGGCCGCTCGGGATAAAGCCGCTTCATGGCGACGGCGGCAGGCACGCCATAACCCATCGAGCCCGACGTCGGCGCAACATGCTGGCCGAAGCGGCGGAAACGAAAGAAGCGGTGAATCCAGGCCGCGTAATTGCCGGCGCCGTTGCACAGGATGGCGTCGGCCGGAAGGTTCTCCCGCAGCCACACCATGACCGCGCCGAGATTGACCCCGCCCGGTTGCTCGGTCGGCTTCTCCGTCCAGGCGAGGTAGTCCGAATGCGCGGCTTTTGCATCGCCGCGCGGCGCGCCGGGAATATCGAAACGCTCAAGCGCCGCGATGAACGCCGTCGGCGTCGCATGGACGGGCAGATGCGGATTGTAGACGCGCCCGAGCTCTTCGGCGCCCGGATGCACGTGCACGAATGTCATCTGCGGCCGCGGAATGTTGAACAGCGTATAACTCTGCGACGGCAATTCGCCCATGCGCCCGCCGATCAAAACGACAAGATCGGCGCTCTTGATGCGCTCGGCGAGCTTCGGATTGGGACCGATGCCGAGATCGCCGGCGTAGCAGGGATGCAGCGCGTCGAAGAGGTGCAAACGCCGGAAGGTCGTGCACACCGGCAGCGCGAATTTCTCGGCAAAGCGCGCGAGTGCATCGGAGGCTTCCTGCGACCACCGGCTGCCGCCAAGAATCAATATCGGCGCGCGAGCGGCTCCCAGGAGTTGCGCGAACTTCGCCATCTCCGCCGCGCCCGGGGAAGTGTCGATCGCGGTGTAAGGCGGTGCGTCATCGACGGCGACGTGTTCGGTGAGCATATCCTCCGGCAGACTGACGACGACCGGTCCGGGCCGTCCGTTGGCGGCCGTGTGAAAAGCGCGCGACACGATTTCCGGTATGCGTGCCGGATCGTCGATTTCCGTCGCCCATTTGGTCATCGAGCCGAACACCGCGCGGTAGTCGAGTTCCTGAAACGCCTCGCGTTCGCGCATGTCGCGTGCGACTTGACCGACGAAGACGACTAGCGGACTAGAATCCTGGCGCGCGATGTGAATGCCCGGCGAGGCGTTGGTGGCGCCGGGCCCGCGGGTCACGAAGCAGACGCCGGGGCGGCCGGTCGCCTTGCCCGCCGCCTCCGCCATCATCGCCGCGCCGCCCTCCTGGCGGCATACCGTGACGGCGAGATCGCTGCCATGGAAGGCGTCGAGCACCGCGAGATAGCTCTCGCCCGGCACGCAGAAGACATGGCGAACGCCGTTGACGCGCAGTTGGTCGACCAGGATCTCGGCAGCGGTGCGAATATTGTCCTTACCGCGCATCGGCATCTCCGCGGAACAGTTGAGCGCGGCCGATTCGCCGCGCCGGTCGGTGTAAGCTTTGATTGCCGCGCCGGGCGACCCTAGTCCAGTCCTTTGGGCGACGCGTTCGGGGTGCATATCGCCCGCGCCGAGAGTTTTGCCTGCATGAGCGACGAAACGGACAGCCAAAATGAAGTCTTCGGCTTCCTTGCCGATCCGGCGAGCCATAGCGGGCGCGAGGTGCGGCGGATCGACACCCATGCGGCGTCGGTATTTCTCGCCGGCGACCGGGCGCTGAAAGTCAAGCGCGCCGTCCGTTTTCCCTTCCTCGACTATTCGACGCCCAGCAAACGCAAACAGGCCTGCGAGGCCGAGCTTGCGGTCAATGCGCCCTACGCCCCGGAAATCTATCGCGGCGTCGTCGCCATCACCCGCGAAGCTTCGGGAAAGCTCGCAATAGGGGGCGCCGGCACCCCAGTCGAATGGGCTGTCGAGATGCGGCGCTTCGACGAGCGGCGCACACTTGACCACATCGCCGGCGAGATCGACGAGGCGCTGGCCGACGCGCTTGGCCGCGCAGTCGCGGCCGCGCACGCCAAAACGCCCGCGGTCGAGGCGCAAGTGTGGATCGCGGCGATTGGGTCCTATGTCGACGAACACATGGAGGCTTTCCGGCAGTATCCGGATATCTTCCCTGCCGGCGATGTCTCTTCGCTCGCCGCCGCCAGCCGCACCGCCTATGAGCGCATTGTCGCGCTCCTGCGCGAGCGTGGCCGGCGCGGTTTCATCCGTCGCATTCACGGCGACCTTCATCTCGGCAACATCGTGCTGATCGGCGGCCAGCCGGTTCTGTTCGACGCCATCGAATTCAGCGACATCATTGCCTCCGGCGACGTTTTCTACGATCTCGCTTTCCTGCTCATGGACCTCCTGGAACGCGGATTGGCTGCGGCCGCAAATGTCGTATTCAACCGCTACCTTGCTGAAACCCGCCGGGTTGAGAATTTCGAAGCGCTTGCGGCAATGCCATTCTTCCTTGCGACGCGCGCGGCGATCCGCGCCAAGGTCACCGTTGCGCGCATGGAGCGGGCAAGCGATGCCGAGCGGGCATCGATCGCGGCCATGGCGCGCGCCTATTTCGACTTTGCCATGCGAGCGATCGCGCCGCCCCGACCGGAATTCGTCGCCGTCGGCGGTCTCTCCGGCACCGGCAAATCAAGGCTTGGCGCGGATGCTGGCGCCCGAAGTCGACCCGATGCCCGGTGCCGTGATCCTGCGTTCGGACGTCGAGCGCAAAGTGCTGTTCGGCGTCGGCGAGACCGAAACGCTGCCGGCGGTCGCGTATACCGATGAGGTCAACGCCCGCGTCTACGCAACGCTCGCCGACAAAGCGACCCGCATCGTCGCCGCCGGCCATTCGGTGATCGTCGACGCGGTGTTCGCGCGCCCACTGGAGCGAGCGAGCATCGCCGAAGCGGCAAGAGCCGCGAACCTCACCCTGCGGGGACTATTCCTCACCGCAGACGTCGAGACCCGTCTCGGCCGGGTCGGCGCCCGTGCGCGCGATGCCTCCGACGCCGACGCGGGCGTGGCGCAGGCGCAGGAGCAATACGACCTCGGCCCACTCGACTGGGCGCCGGTCGACGCCTCGGGAACGCCGGAAACCACCTTGGCGCGGGCAAAGGCCGCACTCCGTCATCCGTGATTGACTGATGCGGTGCAGCACAAATATAAGCGCGGGACCCCCTTGGCTTGGAAAGGTGCGATCATGGCGACCGGCGAAGCGACCGCAACGGCTGGCATCCACGCGCCTGAAGGCACGCGGCGGGATTTCCTCTACATCGCCACCGGGACCGTCGCCGCGGTGGGCGCTGCCGCCGTGCTTGTGCCGCTGATCGCGCAGATGAACCCGGACGCCTCGACGCTCGCGGCCGGCGGTCCCGTCGACCTCGATGTCAGCAAGATCGCGCCCGGCCAGCAGGTGGTCATCCGCTGGCGCGAGCGGCCGATCTTCGTCTTCCACCGCACCCCGGAAACACTGCAAACTCTCCAAGACCCTAAATTGCTGTCACAATTGTCCGATCCGAATTCGCGGGAAATCCAGCAGCCTCCCTATGCGACCAACGCAACACGCTCGATCAAGCCGGAATTCGGCGTGCTTGTCGGCATTTGCACCCATCTCGGCTGCATCCCGATGTTCTACCCGCAACCCAATGCGGCGACGCCGGTGACCAACTGGCTGGGCGGCTATTTCTGTCCCTGCCACGGGTCCAAATACGATCCGGCGGGCCGCGTTTTCAGCGGCGTGCCCGCTCCATACAATCTGCCTGTGCCGCCCTACACGTTCCTCAGCGATACGACAATCAGGGTCGGCGAAAATCCGAGCGGATCCACTTGGGATTTCGGCTCGATCCGGCAGCTTTAGGCCTCCTCGCACGCCGAGGTGAGATGAAATTCCGGCTGCCCCTGCGGCTCGGGCTGGTGCGACTATCGCTTCTGGCGATTGTCGTTGGCGTGATCACGGGATTCGGCGCCGTCCTCTTCCGGGCCCTGATCGGTCTCATCCACAACATCGCCTTCCTCGGCTCGTTCGCGATCGATTACGACTCAAGCGTCTTCACCCCGCCGAGCCCGTGGGGCGCGTTCGTTATTCTCGTTCCGGTCGTCGGCGGACAGATTGTCACCTTCCTGATCACCAATTTCGCACCGGAAGCGCGTGGGCACGGCGTGCCCGAGGTGATGGACGCGATTTATTACAAGGAAGGCCTGATCCGGCCCGTGGTAGCGGTGATCAAATCGCTCGCCTCGGCGTGCTCAATCGGCACCGGCGCGGCCGTCGGCCGCGAAGGGCCGATCATCCAGATCGGCGCGGCGCTGGGCTCGACGCTGGGGCAGATCGTGCACATGGCGCCGTGGCAGCGCATCACGCTGGTGGCGGCGGGCGCCGGCGCCGGCATCGCCGCGACCTTCAACACCCCGATCGGCGGCGTCATGTTCGCCATCGAGTTGATGATGCCGGAATTGAGCGCACGCACCTTCCTACCGGTCGCGCTTGCAACCGGCGCGGCGACCTTCATCGGCCGCATCTTCTTCGGCATCCACCCGGCCTTCCCCATCCCCAACGCCCTTCTAGCGTCGCAGGCGCCCGCTTCGCTCGATGCGCTGTTGCTCTACGCCTTGCTCGGCGCGCTCATCGGTCTCGCAGCGGCAGCCTTCATCCGTGGCTTGAGTTTCGCAGAGGACACCTTCGACCGGATCAAAAACCCCTATTTGCGCAACGCTGTCGGCATGCTGATCATCGGCGTCATGATCTACGCGCTGCTCGTTGGCGCGGGGCATTACTTCGTCGAGGGCGTCGGGTACTCCACCATTCAGGCGATCCTGAGCGGCGGGCTGAGCATGCCGGCGCTGCTGGTGCTGCTGTTTGCCGCCAAGCTCGCCGCCACCTCCGTGAGTCTCGGTTCGGGCGCCTCCGGGGGGATTTTTTCGCCGTCGCTGTTCATGGGCGCGACCCTCGGCGGCGCCTTCGGCGTTCTGGTCAATGCGGTCCATCCCGTAGAAAGTTTCGGCACAACGACCTGCGCCATCATCGGCATGGCGGCGATGGTCGGCGGCGGCACCGGCGCCGCCATGACTGCCGTCACCATGATTTTCGAAATGACGCGCGACTATGATCTGGTGATGCCCAGCATCGTCGCGGTCGCGCTCGCCATCGGCGTTCGGCGCCTGCTATCGCAGGAAAACATTTACACGGTCAAACTTGTCGGCCGTGGCCACTTCGTGCCGAAGGCGCTGCACGCCAACATGTTCCTGGTGCGCCGCGCCCGCGAGGTCATGCAACGGGATGTGACGATCGTTGCCGCCGATGCCGACTTCGACGCGTTCCTGCGCCACAACGCAAGCAAGAGCGGGTTCAAGCATGTCGTGGTAACCCGCGGCAATCACATCTGCGGCGTCGTCCGGGTCAATACCAGCTTGCGGCGCGGAGTTGAGGCGGCCTACAGCGGCATACACTGCGGCGATGTCGCGCAACGCAAGTTCACGATCGCGCGCGAGGCCGACATCATGTTCGATGTCGTGCAGCGCATGGCCCGCCATGACGCCAGCATGGCGGTCGTGGTCAAGGACAAGAGCCGCGGGCGCCCCTCCGACATTGTCGGCGTCATATCCAAAGAGCACGTCGCCGATTCGGTCGCCGCGAGCATCAAGCCGTTCGGCTGACGGACCGCTCTTTCTGAGCTTCTCGGTCGCCGTTAGGTCCACGGCCCCGTCGACGATGGCGACGCCATAATGCTCGCGCGCGATCTCCGGTGAGAACAAACCGTCGAGCACATTGTCAAGCACGGCAGCAGGGTCGCGGCGGAACGGATCGCCATAGCCGCCGCCGCTCGGACCGTAGGCTATCAGCCGGTCGCCGGGAGTCACCTTCTGATAAGGGACTTTGGAGGAAAGGTTGGAGCGGTCTCCGTTGGCCCGCTCCATCACCAGTTCGCCTGGATAGCCGTCCTCGCCGCCGTCAAATCCCCAGGGACGATACGTTTGGCCTTCGCCCTCGACCGAAAATCCGCCTTCTGAGAGATAGGTGAACACCCTCACTGAGCCGACACCGCCGCGCCACTCGCCCGCCGCCACCACATTCTCGCGCAGCTCGTAGCGGTCGACCCGCAGCGGCAGATGCGATTCGATGTCCTCGATCGGATTGTTCCGAGTGTTGGCGTAGAGTGTGTCGACGGTATCCATGCCATCGAGGCCATAGCGTCCGCCGTAGCTGCCCTCGAAAATCTCCATATGCACCCACGGCTGTCCGTTGACGGTACCGCTGAACGCGATCACCCGGAGATTGCCTATTCCCGCGCTGACCTGGTGCGGAACCGCCGGAGCCAGCGCCTTCATCACCGTGTCCGCGAGCTGATTGCCAGGGGAAAAGCGCGCGATAACCGGTGCCGGAAAGATCGGGTTGGCGAGCGTGCCCTTCGGCGCAACGATGGTAATTGGCCGCGTGATCCCGTCGTTCTGGGGAATGTTGCCGTAGACGGCGCTGTCGAGCAGGATCGAACGCAGCGTCAGCCACACCGCGCAATCAACGGTGCCCTCGAACGGCAAGTTGATCGGCCGGTCGGATACCTGCGGCGACGTGCCGGTGAGGTCGACGGTGATCTCGTCGCCGCGGACCGTGATGGCAACCGCGAATTTAAGATCGCGCCGCGCCGGATCCGGATCGTCTTGATATCCATCGATGAAGGTCTCGGCTTTATAAACGCCGTCCGGAATGTCGCGGATGGCGCCGCGCATCATGCGTTCGGAATAGTCCATCAGATCTTCGTAGCGCCGGTCACGGTGGCACGGCCGTACCGGCGCACCAGATCGAGGTAGCGCTGCGCACCGATTTGCGCGGCGGCGATCTGTGCGTTCATGTCGCCGACGACCAGATCCGGTATGCGGATGTTATCATGCACCATATACCATACGGCATCGTTGGGCCGGCCCTGGTCAATGACCTTGATCGCCTTGAACTGCAACCCTTCGGCATACGTGTCGACTGCATCGACGATGCCGCAGCTTCCAGGCGTATGCGCCCCGATGTCGAGATGATGCGCGGTCGTGACCGAGAAGCCGATCAACTCCCCGCCGCCAAACACCGGCACGCAGAACGCCACATCGGGGCCGTGCGAAGCGCCGCCGTACGGGTCGTTATGCATGATCACGTCGCCGGGGCGGAAAACGTCGCCGCGGGCCTCGAAGCGCTTGCGGATACCGCGGATATAGCCGGGGATGGGGCCGGATTGCAGCGGCGTCGACATTTTGCACTCGCACAATTGCCGCCCCTCGGCGTCGGTCAGCGCCGCGCCGAAATCCTCTGACTCGCGGATGATGCTCGAATAGCTCATGCGCATGAGCTTGTGGCCCATCTCGATGGCGATGTTCTCCAGCGCTCCTTGGATAACGGAGCCAGTGATCGGATCGACCCGGGTCGACGGCTGCTGTCGGCGGTTGGACCGGTTATTGTCGTTTATCGCCATGCCCTGCCACTGCGAGAATGAGATTACCGGCGGCGTCGTTGATCGCGGTGCAACCCGGCGGAATGACCGTCGTTGAGTCCTTTTGCAGCACGATGGCGGGTCCCGTAAAAGACTTGCCGACCGGCAGCAGATGCCGGCGGTAGAATGCGGTTTCGAACGGGCGCAACTCGCCGTCGATGCGGAATACGCATCGGCCTGTTCTCACCCGCGCCTTCGTCAGCGTCGTGCCTTGCGGTGCAGTAAGGTTTGCAATCTTCGGCATGTGGCCCATGCCGACCACCCGGACATTGACGATCTCGATCGGATTGGCGGCGAAAAAATGCCCGTATTCGCGCTTGTGCGCCTCGTGGAATCGGCTCCAGATTTCGTCCAGCTCCTTCTGTCTGATGACGCCTGACGGAAACGGTACCTTGAGCTCGTAGCCTTGGCCGACGTAGCGCAAATCACCGTCACGCTCGAACGACATGCTGGCGGATTCCAGATGGTCGGCCGTGAGTTGCTTCCGCAGTTGCAGTTCCATCGCCGCCATGTCGGCGTTGAGCCGATCGAGATCGACGCTGCCGCTCACCTGGAACTCGGTGCGGATGATGTCGTATTTCAGATCGGTGGTGAGCAAACCCATGGCGGAAGTGATGCCGGGATAAGGCGGCACGATCACTTCCGGAAAGCCGAGTGAGGCCGCGACTTCGACGGCATGCAGTGGCCCGGCGCCGCCGAAGGCAACGAGCGAGAAGTCGCGGGGGTCGATGCCCTTTTGTACCGTGCGCGAACGGATGGCGTTGGCCATGTTGCTGTTGATGACGGTCAGCACGCCTTCGGCCGCGTCGAGCATGTTCATGCCGAGCGCGTCCGCGAGCCCTTCGATGGCCCGATGCGCGGCGGCCTCGTCAAGCTTCATGCTGCCGGCGAGGAAATCGTTCTTGTCGAGCCGGCCGAGCACGAGGTTGGCGTCGGTCACGGTCGGTTCGGTACCGCCGCGGCCATAGGCGGCGGGGCCGGGCACTGCGCCGGCGCTGCGCGGTCCAACGCGAAAGGCGCCGCCGTGATCGATATAGGCGATCGAGCCACCGCCGGCTCCGATGGTGTGGATGTCGATCATCGGCAGGAGCAACGGGTATCCTGCGATCGAGGTGCTGCGGGCGTCGGTCTCGGCAAAACGGCCTTCGACCACGATACCGATGTCGGCGCTGGTGCCGCCGATGTCGAAGGTGACGAGCTTGCGCCGGCCGCTCAAGCCGCCGATCCAGGCGCCGCCGAGAACGCCGGCGGCGAGACCCGACAACAGCGTCATTGCCGGTTTTTCGCTGACCATTGCCGGGGTCGCCACCCCGCCGTTTGACGCCATGACGCGCAATTGCGAGCGCAACCCGGCGCCGCGCAGCGCCGCTTCCAAACGACCCACATAGCCGCGCATCCTCGGTCCGATGAAGGCGCACAGGCAGGCCGTGGTGAACCGCTCGTATTCGCGGAATTGCGGCGAGATCGACGAGGAGGTGACGATGAAGACGTCCGGGAGCTCGCGTTCGAGGATCGCCTTCGCGCGCTCCTCATGCGCCGGATTGAGATAGGAGAACAAAAAACAGACCGCGACCGCCTCCACCGTTTCCGTCTTCAACGCTCGCGCCGCCTCGACCACGCCTGCCTCGTCGAGGGGCTCAAGTTCCTCGCCGTGCGGTGGCGCCAGCCTGCCTTTCACCACCTTGCGGTGACGCCGCTTTACCAGCGGCCGGTTTTGCCATGGCAGCTCCTGCATGATGGAGTAGTGCTCGGCGCGCTGGTGTCGCGCGATGTGGATGATGTCGCGGAAGCCTTCACTGGTCAGCATTCCGGCGCGCGCGCCATTGTGCTCCAGCACGGCATTCGTCGCCGTGGTCGTGCCGTGCAGCACGTAATCGATATCCCCCTCCCCGATGCCGTTGTCGCGGCAGATCTCGGCGATGCCCTGGATAATGGCGCGTGAGGGATCTTCGGGTGTAGTCGAGACCTTGTGGATGGCGACCTGGCCAGTGTCCAAATCGCAATACACGATATCGGTGAACGTGCCGCCGACATCGACGCCGATGGTCTTCATATTGCACCGGCCCGTTTGTTGCCGCTTTTCGCTCTGACTTGATAAACTGCGCGCTCCTCGCCGGCAGGAGCACCGCATCTTCTGCGGCCAAGATTTAGAAGGCAACAGTGAAGGCCGTCGTCATCCACGCGCCCGGCGCTCCGGACCAGCTTGTCATGGTGGAGCTGCCGGAGCCGATTCCCGGCCGCGGCGAGGTGCTGGTGGATGTCGCGTTCGCCGGCTGCAACTGGGCGGATACCCAGATCCGCATCGGCATCTACCCGCACGCCCGCAGCTACCCGCTCGTGCTGGGCCTGGAGATTTCCGGAACCGTGTCAAAGCTCGGATCCGGCGTCAGCGGTGTGAAGGTCGGCGACCGCGTCGCGGCCTTCCTCGAGCAGGGAGGCGCCTACGCCGAGAAGGCGGTCGCGCCCGCCAACATGTTGATGCCCTTGCCCGATGCTATCCCCTTCGAGGTCGGCGCAGCCCTCGCGGTTCAGCCGCTGACCGGATACCACATGCTCCACACAATCTACGGGATCGAGCCGGGGGAAACGGTGCTGATCAATGCCATTGGCGGCGGTGTCGGGCTCTTCACCACCCAGCTCGCGGTCAAGGGGGGCGCGCGCGTTATCGGCACGGTCGGCACTCCGGGCAAGGAGAAACGCGCGCTGGAATACGGCGCCGAACGCGTCGTGCTCACCACGACCGAGGATTTCGAGCAGGCCGTCCTTGCTTTCACCAACGGCCGCGGCGTCGATCTCGCCATCGATTCATTAGGCGCGACGATGCTCGACCGCACCTTCAACGTGGTGCGCAAGCTCGGGCACATCATCAGCATCGGAGAGGCCGAGGGTCCGCCGTTTAAAAATATCCGCGAGCGCATCTTGCCGCGCTCGCAGACCTTCACCCGCCTTCATATCGGCCATGTCGATCCCGAGTCCCAAGCTTGGAAAGACAGCCTCCCCTACATCACGCGCGGCGTACTCGACGGATGGTTGAAGGTGCCGATTGCCGGCGTCTTCGCCATGGAAGACGCCGCCGCAATGCATCGGCAGATCGAGTCGCGCCAAACCGCCGGCAAGCTCGTTCTGGCAATTGGGATTTAAGCGCGCGCCGCGAATAGTCAGGACTGTTTTCCAAATATCGTCAGCCGCGCGCACTGCATGGACGAAAGCATGCACGTGAGCGTGCTTTCGCTCGCCGCCTTGCCCATAATGCGCGAATGACTTTCAATTTTCGCGCGCTCGCCATTGCGACAGCGGCCTTCACCGCCTTCGTCAATCTCTATTCGCCACAGGCGCTCTTGCCGGAGCTCTCGCGCCAGTTCGGCGTCGGCGCCGGCGAGATCAGCGCGTTGATGACCGCCGGTACCGCGGCGATCGCGCTCACCGCGCCATTCACCGGGGCGCTCGCCGACGTTCTCGGCCGCAAACGTCTGATCACGGCCGCCGCGTTCGCCATCGTCGTACCGACGTTGATCATGAGTTTCGCGTCGAGCGTGCCGCAACTCGTGCTTCTGCGCTTCGTGCAGGGGCTGTTGCTGCCGCCGATTTTCACCGTCGCCATCGCTTATGTCGGCGACGAATGGCCGCCCGCGGACGTGCCCCGCGTCGCCGGACTTTTCGTTGCCGGATCGAGCGTCGGCGGGTTCTGCGGCCGCTTCGTCACCGGTGCTGTCGCCGATCTCGCCGGCTGGCGCGCGTCCTTCGCCGCCGTGGCGCTGCTGACACTCGCCGCAGCGACAATTGTCACGATCGCGCTTCCGCGCGAGCGCAATTTCGTGCGCTCCGGCGGCTTCGCCGCATCCGCGGGGCAGATGCTGGCGCATTTGCGCAACCCGCGTCTCCTGGCCATCTATGCGGTCGGCTTCGGCGTCTTGTTCAACTTCATCGCCACATTCACCTATGTGAGTTTTCACCTCGCCGCGGCGCCTTACTTCTTTACGCCGACGCTGCTGGGCGCTCTCTTTGCCACTTATCTTGGCGGCACGGCGCTGGCGCCGTGGGTCGGTCACGCCATCGCGCTCCTTGGCCGCCGCCGCCTCGTGCTTTGGACCATCGCGGTGTGGATCGCCGGCGCGCTCATGCTGTTGGCGCCGCAGGTCGTCGTGATCGTCGTCGGACTGACGATTTGCGCCACTTGCGGCCTGGTGTGTCAGGCGGTCTCGACCGGCTATGTGGTCACCACTGCCAAGGATGGCCGCTCGTCCGCCGCCGGGCTCTACGCCTCGATGTTCTACATCGGCGGCAGCGCCGGCTCTTTCCTCATCGGATTCGTCTGGAATGCCACCGGGTGGAGCGGCTGCGTCGCCGCTATCGTCGCCGTCCAGGCGATCATGGCGGTGATCGTCGCCACCGCATGGGAGCGGTCGCGGATTTGATGCAGAGTAGTAGCATGCAACGCGATCGGCTCGAGACCACCCGGCATTCAGCGGCCGCAAGCTGAAACTGGTCCCGCGATGAAGGCCAGCTGGAGATTACCTGGCCACACACGGTAACGCTGGCAAAATTCGCCGACGAGATGGAGTTTGAGGCGCTCGTGCCGGTGGCGCGCTGGTGGGAATTCGGCAGCGCGAACGATCCGCAGGGTCCTGGGTTTGAGGCCTACACCATGGGTCTCGACGGCGTGCTGCTGTCGTGGCCGCGGTTCGAAGTCGGCGTGCCACACGACGCTGCCGCTCGTCAAGCAGGCGGGGCTTCGCGATCTGGCTTGAGCGCCGGCCGTCTCAACGGCCGTCAAGATTGGAGACCTGCTTGACGTCGCGCGGCACCGGCGCGACGAAGCCGCCGGCTGCGGCATCGGCCAGCGCGTTGCGGTCGAGCGACTCGTCGTGCTTGTAGACATCGTCGCGGAATTGGACCGTACCGTCGCGCGTCACCCAGCCCGTGAGATAGACCCAGGCGACCGGCAACTTGTGCGGCAGGTTGACGATTTTAAGGACGCTGGCAGCGATCCCGGCATCGATCGCGGCGCGATTCCAGCCGGGGACATCTTCGAGAATCCAGGCGGCAAGATCGCGCACATTGTCGACCCGCGTGCAGCCGTGGGAGTCGAAGCGGTAATCGTCCGCGAACAGCCGTCTTGAGTCGGTGTCGTGCATGTAGACCGAGTACGGGTTCGGCATATCGATCTTGAGATTGCCGAGCGCGTTCCAGGTGCCGGAATCCTGCCGCACCGTGAAATTCGGCGAACGGTCCGACGACCAGTCGATGGAATGCGGGTCGAGTTCCTCGTCATGCCCGCCGAGCACGCGCATGTGCATGCGGCTGAGATAGGTCGGATCGCGGCGCACATGCGCGTAAATCTCGTGCTTGGTGATCGAGAGCGGCACCGTCCAGGTCGGATTGAGGTTGATCGCGGTAATGTAGGCGGTCAGCGTCGGCGAGGGTTTGTCAATCTTGCCGACAATGACGCGATAGCGGCGCTCGACCTTGTCGTTGGCGACCGCCTCGACGAAAGCGGCCGGAATGTTCACGACGACGTAGCGTTCCGCGAACGTGAAATCCATGCCCAAGAGCCGCTCCACCGAGGCTTCGAGCTGTTTGATCCGGGCCGCGACCGGAACGTTCATGGCGTGCAAGGTCGGCGCATTGACGCTGCCGGTCGCATCGAGCCCGTGCCGGACCTGGAACCGCTTGACGGCTTCGACGACCGCCACGTCGTAGCTGTCTCCCGCCTCATGCTCGGGCGCGAGATCGTCGCCGATGACCAGACGCCGGCGCAGGAGTGCGACCTCCGGTCCGCTGGCGCCGGGCGCGAGCTTGGCGTCGGCGGGGATCATGGGCCACCCGCCGCGCACCTGAATATCTGCATAGCTGAGCAGCGCTTCCTTGAGGCGCTGGTAGGTGCCTTCGTCGAAGACGGGATCGGCGGAAAGCGCCAACGCCGCCGCCGAGCGCGACTCAGGCGTCGAGGGAGGCTTCGCAACCGGGGCATGCGACGGCTTCGCGGTCGTGGCAGCCGATTGCCTCGCGGAACTAGACGGCTGTGCCGGCGCCTGCGTTAGTGCCTTCAGGACCGGCTGGCCTGCGACGTTCGGCGTCTGCGAAATCGCCGTGTCCGCCGCCAAGGCCAAGATGACGCCCGCGATAGCAATCGCCCGCATCGGATTTCCTCAGCCTGGACGCTATCACGCCTGCGGCTGCGGCTCCATCGGGCCGGGCTCCGGACGCGGCCGGTTGCGGCCCGCGCCCGCCGTTGGCACGGTTGAGGTCCGCGGCGCCGACGGCTCGATCGTCGACTCGCGGTTCGGGCGCTTGCCCATCAGCAGATCTTTGATTTCGTCGCCGCTCAAGGTCTCGTATTCGAGCAGCCCCTTGGCCAGCGTTTCAAGATCGGCGCGCTTCTCGGTGAGGATCTGCTGCGCCTCCTGATAGCCGGCTTCGACCAACCGCCTGATCTCGCCGTCGATCTTCTGCACGGTCGCTTCCGAAATATTCTGCTGGCGTGCCACCGAATAGCCAAGGAAGACCTCTTCCTGGTTTTCGCCATACGCGACGGTGCCGAGCGCATCGGAAAGACCCCAACGCGTAACCATCATGCGCGCGAGCTTGGTCGCCTGCTCGATGTCGGAGGCGGCGCCCGAAGTCACTTTCTCGCGGCCAAAAACCAGCTCCTCGGCGACGCGGCCGCCCATCATGATGGCGAGCCGCGACGTCATCTGCTCGAGCGACATCGACAGCTTGTCGCGTTCCGGCAATTGCATGACCATGCCGAGCGCGCGGCCGCGCGGAATGATCGTCGCCTTGTGCACCGGATCGGTCGCCTTGACGTTGACCGCAACGATGGCATGGCCGCCCTCGTGATAGGCGGTGAGGAGCTTTTCCTCCTCCGTCATCACCAGCGACTTGCGCTCGGCGCCCATCATCACCTTGTCCTTGGCGTCCTCGAACTCGACCTGGGTCACCATGCGCTTGTTGCGCCGGGCCGCCATCAACGCCGCCTCGTTGACGAGGTTCATGAGATCGGCGCCGGAGAAACCCGGCGTGCCGCGGGCGATAGTTTTCAGATTGACGTCGGGCGCGAGCGGCACCTTGCGCACGTGCACCTTCAGGATCTGCTCGCGGCCGACTACGTCCGGATTGGGCACGACCACCTGGCGGTCGAAGCGGCCCGGACGCAACAGCGCCGGGTCGAGCACATCCGGCCGGTTGGTGGCGGCAATCAGAATGATGCCTTCATTCGCCTCGAAGCCATCCATTTCGACGAGCAGCTGGTTCAGCGTCTGCTCGCGTTCGTCGTTGCCGCCGCCAAGGCCCGCGCCTCTGTGGCGGCCAACCGCGTCAATCTCGTCGATGAAGATGATGCAGGGCGCGTTCTTCTTCGCCTGCTCGAACATGTCGCGCACGCGGCTGGCGCCGACGCCGACGAACATCTCGACAAAGTCGGAACCGGAAATGGTGAAGAACGGAACGTTCGCCTCGCCGGCGATGGCGCGCGCGAGCAGCGTCTTGCCGGTGCCGGGTGGGCCGACCAGCAACAGGCCGCGCGGGATGCGCCCGCCGAGCCGCTGGAATTTACCGGGATCGCGCAGGAATTCGACGATCTCCTGCAAATCGAGCTTTGCCTCGTCGACGCCGGCCACATCCTCGAAGGTGACGCGGCCATGCGCCTCGGTCAGAAGCTTTGCCCGCGACTTGCCGAAGCCGAGCGCCTTGCCGCCGGCGCCTTGCATCTGGCGCGAGAGGAAAATCCACACGCCGATCAGGGCGACGAACGGCAGCCAGGAGATCAACAGCGACACGAACCACGGCACGTTGTCGGACTGCGGACGCGCCGTGATCGAGACGCCCTTTTTGTTGAGGCGCTCGATCAAGGTCGGATCGCTCGGCGCATAGGTTTGGAAGGTGCGGCCGTCGGTGAAGGTGCCATGGATTTCCGGACCTTGGATCAGCACGTCGCGCACGCGGCCTTGATCGACCTCGTTGAGCAACTGCGAAAAGGAAATGTCCTGGGAGGTCGTGTGCTGGCCGGGATTCTGGAACAGCGTGAACAATGCCAGGAGCAACAGGACAATGATGACCCACAGGGCGAAATTCCGAAGATTGGCATTCATCGCATGTCCTCGGCCGGCAACCTGCCGGCGCCCGGCGGCCCATTACTTACCGCCAATCGTGGCGGCATCACGTCCCGCATGCGAGCAATGTAGGCGTCGCCCCCTCGCCTGCCAAGGGAACGCGGAAAACGAGCAAGCCGTTTATTCTACTGTCATTTGGTAAAGCGGCGGTTGCCAGCCCCGCGTGTGGTTCGCCCGCGGCGGGGCGGCGCGCGTTCGACGACAAGCCGGCCGCCTCCAAGCGTGACCAGCGCGCCGGCCAGCGTCCGGCGCAACGGCGCGTCGGATGTCCTGAGCGCGTCGTAAAGCATTTCCAGCTTACCGAGTTCGATCGGACCCTCGTTGCCGGCACGCGCAATGGCGCGGCCGAGGAGACGCAGGGCCACCTCGTCGGGAAGGTCATAAAAGTGGGCCGCAGCGAAGGCGATCGGACCGCGCTCGCGCCACGGGCCGGGCGCCAAGGCCGCCCGCGCAGCACCGACCGCAAATTCCACGGTCGCTTCCGCACGTCGCATGCGCGCCGCCAAGCGCGCCAGACTTCGTGCATCGAGCCCCTCTTGCGCGAGCCGAGGCATCAGCGCGCGCAGACGCGTTCGGGTGAAGCGCGGATCGCGGTTCGTTGGATCTTCGCTGTGATCGATGCCGGCGTTTTTCAACGTCGCCGCGAGCCGCGCCTTGGACACAGACAAGAGCGGACGGACGAGGAAAACCGACGTCTTGCCGCCGGCGGGAACGGGCGAAGCGTGCGCGATACCGGCAAGCCCGGTGAGACCGCTGCCGCGAGCCAGCCGAAACAGCACCGTCTCCGCCTGATCGTCGAGGGTATGGGCGGTCAGAATATGTTCAAACCCGGCACGCGTCGCCGCCTCGGCCAAGAGCCGATAACGCGCGAAACGTGCCGCCTCCTGCAAGCCGGTTTTCGGCTTGCGGCCGCTCCAGCGCAGCGTGCGATGGGGAATTTCAAGACGGCGCGCCAGACGCCGAACTTGCGCGGCTTCGTGCTTGGATTCCGGCCGCAGCCCGTGATCGATGGTAACCGCAAGGAGCTTGGGCGCGCGCTTGAGCCGCTTCCTCAGCCGCTCAGCCCAGCGCGCAGTCATGACAAGCAGCGCCGTCGAATCGCTGCCGCCGGATACGGCGAGAACAAGCCCGCGTAGATCTTCAAGACCCCGAAACAGCGCGCCCGCTTCCGCCTCGCGCACTGCTTGGTCAGCAATGGCCACGCTTCTGTTCTCGTTCCACCGCCTGCTTCACGCTCGACGTCGCCCGCGGGTATTTGCGCAGCACTTCGCCGAGCGAGGCGCAGGCTGCTTCCTTTTCGCCCAAAGCCGCGAGCGACTGGCCGAGCCGCAGCAGCGCCTCAGGCGCGCGTGCGGTCGTTTCGTACTTCGTCGAAACGGCAAGAAACGATTCCGCGGCGTCGCGATATTGCTGCTGCTGGAACAGACTTTCGCCGAGCCAGTATTGGGCCTCCGGCGCCAAGCGATCGCTCGGATATTGATGCAAAAAGCCGCGGAACGTGTCCGCGGCAAGCGCATAATCCTTGTGCAGAATGTATCCGTAAGCGAGGTCGTATTGATCCTTGGGTGAGTTTGTTGGCGGCAGCGTCGCCAGCATGGCGCCCGTCGAGCTGGGATTGTTGGGCGGAGGAGGCGGCAATTCGCCAGACGGCGCCGCACCCGGCGTCGACAGATCGAGCGGCGCGCCGATTTGGCGGGCTCCAGGCACCGGCGCGTCGGAAACCGGCGGCGGCGGCTCGGTCGCCGCCGTACTGGTACCGAGCGGCCGCGGTGCGCCCGGAGCGTTTGGGTTGGCTGACGGATCGAAGGCATCGCCGCGGCGATTCCCGGATGGCGGCGGCGCGACCGGCGCGGCGGGTACTTGAGACGCCACAACAGCCGGCGCGACGGCGGGCGGCGGTAGCGACTGGGCAGCCGGCGGCGGATACTGAGGGAGCGGCGGCATATTCTGGGCCGCTGGCCGTTGGGCCGGCGTCGCGGGCGCGCGCGGCTGGCTCCTGCTCTCTTCGCCGCGCGCTGCCTCTGCTTGCAGACGTTGAACCTGCTGCTCGAGCTGCTGGTTGCGGTACTGCAATTGCTCGACATTGCCGGTGAGCTGGCGGATCGTCGCTTCCAGGCGACCGATACGCGTCACAAGGTCGGCATCGGACACCTGAGCGCTGGCGGCCCCGGCGCAAAGCGCGCAGGCGAAAAGCGACACGGACAAGCAAACGAAGCGGATCATCGCCAGCGACATGTGCGGTAGGCAGGCGCGCCTAACATAGCCCGCCCTGCGTCCAAATTGTGACTGCAAGCCAAACGTTGCGCGAAGCTTTTACGCTTTTCCGCGCCTGCCGCAACGGCCTCACGGCGATGAATTTGGATCCGCCCGGATCACCAAGGTGCGAGGCAATCGAGGTCTTCGTTCCGGTTTGCCTCTCGTTCGCTTTCAGTCTCGCAAAAAGCCGCGACTACGAGCTCTGATTGAGCACGGTCACCGCGCGGCGGTTCTGCGACCAACAGGAGATGTCGTTGCACACCGCGACCGGCCGCTCTTTGCCATAGGAGATTGTGTGCATGCGCTGCGCCATCACACCGCGGGACACGAGATATTCACTCACCGTCTGCGCCCGGCGAGCGCCGAGGGCGATGTTGTATTCACGCGTGCCGCGCTCGTCGGCATGACCCTCGATGGTGAAGGCATAGCGAGTGTATTGATTGAGCCACAGCGCCTGTTTGTCTAGCGTCGCCCGCGCTTGCGGTGTGAGTTCCGAAGAGTCGGTCTCGAAAAATACCCGGTCGCCGACATTGACGATGAAATCCTGCTGACTGCCGGGCGTGGCGGCGTTGGCCATGGCGGCCTGATCGGGCTGTTGCTTGGCGCAGCCCGCAATCGCGAGCGCACCCAGCACCAGAGCTGCGAATTTAGCGCCGCGGACGATGCTCATGACGTTCATTCCGCTGCCTCCACTGTTCCGTCGTTAGCGGACATGGTTTGGGTCTAAGGAGCGATCTAGCAGCGCCTTCGTTAAGCGAAGGTTCCGTCAACCTTGATGGAACATTGCAAAGAAGCTTCGAACCCGCCGATCACCCCTAAAGCTTCGGCAATGGTTAATAGGGCCTGAATACGGCAACCATATGGGAGCCGCTGCCGCGGAACCCGGCTCGCTAAGACAACAGCGGCGACCAGGCAGGGTCGGAGGCAAAGCTCGGTGTCGGTTCCTTGAGCTCATTACGCCCGCCGATATCAATAGTGTAGAGTGACGGCCCGGCGCTGCCGCCCGGATCGCGGAAGAACATGATCACGCGCCCGTTGGGCGCGAAAGTTGGGCCTTCGTTATGGAACCCTTCGGTAAGAACACGCTCGCCGGTTCCATCGGGCTTCATCACGCCGATGGCGAATTTGCCTTGGGCCTGGCGGGTAAAGGCGATGTAGTCCCCGCGCGGCGACCAGACCGGCGTTGAATAGGTGCCCTCGCCGAAGCTGATGCGCTGCGCGGCGCCTCCCGTTGCCGCCATGACGTAGATTTGCGGATGACCGCCGCGGTCGGACTCGAAACAAAGCTTGGCGCCGTCGGGCGAATAGGAGGGCGAGGTATCGATCGCCGGC
Source organism: uncultured Alphaproteobacteria bacterium (assembly GCA_963847785.1). Taxonomy (GTDB): domain Bacteria; phylum Pseudomonadota; class Alphaproteobacteria; order Rhizobiales; family Xanthobacteraceae; genus BOG-931. The sequence goes on along the minus strand of CAWKBE010000023.1, from coordinate 153,503 downwards.
GTGTCGGTCAGCCGGGTCATCGCCTTGGAACGCAGGTCCATGACGAAAATGTTGGAGTTGCTTCCCTCCTGCAGGCTCATGACGACGCGCTGCCCATCCGGCGAGAATCGCGGCGCGAAGCTCATGCCGGGAAAATTGCCGACAATCTCGCGCTGTCCGGTCTCGATGTTGAGAAGATAAACGCGCGGATCGCGCTGGCCGTAGGCCATGTAGGTGATCTCCTGCGTCGACGGCGAGAAACGGGGCGTCAGCACAAGCTCGTCGCCGCGCGTGAGGTAGCGCACGTTGGCGCCGTCCTGATCCATGATCGCCAGCCGCTTGATGCGGTGTTCTGCCGGTCCAGTCTCATCCACGAACACGACGCGGCTGTCGAAATAGCCCTTTTCGCCGGTGAGGCGCTCGTAAATGGCGTCTGAGATGATGTGGGCGATACGCCGCCAATTGTCGGGCGTCGTATAATATTGCTGGCCCGCGAGCTGCTGGCTGGCCAGCACGTCCCACAACCGGAATTCGGCCTTGAGACGCCCGTCATTCTGACGCGTGACCCGCCCCGTCGCGAGCGCTTGCGCGTTGATGGTGCGCCAGTCGGCAAAGCGCGGCACCGCGTCCACGTTTACGATCTTCTCGATGAACGCCGCCGGATCGATCGGAGCGAACAGACCGCTGCGCTTGAGGTTGTTGGTGATGATCTGCGAAACGCCCTGCGCCGTCTCGTTGTCGGCCGCGGTTCCGCCGACGAAACCGGGGATCGCAATCGGCATCGGTTGAACGTTGGCTTGGTCGATATCGATGGTGACCGCGGCGGCCGATCGCGGATCGATGAGCAAGCCGGCGAGCGCCGCGCTGCCCAGCGTCAGAGCACCGCGACGGCTGAGACGAATGGCGGTCGGCCGGTGAATGCGAGGCATGTGCAATCTCTGAAGGTTAGGACGATCAGCCACCGAACACATCGCGCGGATTGAAGTTCAAGGTAATGTCCCTCCATACATCGTAGGTGGTCTGCGAAAGCATATCGTAGGGCTGCCCCTGGATGACGGCGCGCACCGCGCTGTCGCGCGTTGCCTCGAACAGCGGACCCTCGCCGCTATTGAGCACTTCCGGCTGCCCGACGAGCCTGTGGTCGCGGGACAGCCTGATGCGAATGGTGACTACGTATTGATCCGGATTGTTGCTGACCGCCGGCGGCGGATTCCACAACGAGATCAACTTCGCCCGCAGGGCGTCAAGTTCGCTCTGTGACAACTGAGCGGCGTGACCGGTCGATGTCCCGAGCGCCGCCGTACCGTTGAGCGTTTCGGCGGTCGCCAGCTGGCGCTGCGGCTCGCGGTGATCGAGCAGCGCCGAGACCTGATCGGCGTCGAACTTCAACGCCGGTTTCTTCGGCTCGTCTCTCTTGAGTTGCTCGGCGATCTGATCGGGCTTGAATTCCGGCGGCTTCTTCTCCGGCTTCGGCGGCTTCTTCGCCTCGTCCTTCTTCAAGGCCTCGGCAACTTGATCGGGTTGCGGCTTACTTTCTTTCGGCTTCTCGGCCGCCTTTGGCTGGGACTTTGTTTCCGGCTTCGCTTCGCCTGCCGCGGCGGCGGCCTGCGTCTTGATTTCCGGCTTATCGGCGACCTTGGGCGCAAGCTCCTTGACGGGCTTGGGGTCGCCGACCTTATCCGCAAGCGGCTTGGCATTCTCGATCGCCTTCGGCGCGTTCTTGACACCGGCGGTAAGCTGCGAGAACTCGGTCGTCGAAACGAACTCGACAGGCAGCGCTTCAGTCTGCGGCGCTTCGCCGGGCCTCGCCGCGAAAGCTACAAGCCCCCACATCAGCAAAACGGCATGAGCAGCGCCCGATATGATCAGACTGCGGTTCATCCCCCGCCCTGCTCTACCTCAGTGACCAGCGCTACGCGGTGATAGCCGGCCGCCGACAGACGGCCCATTACGCGCATCATGGTACCGTAATCCACTTTCTTGTCGCCACGTACATAGACGCGTTCATCGAACCCGCCGCCGCGGGCGTCGGTGATGGCCTTGAGCTTCGGCACCAGCTCTTCGATTTTTATTTCGCTGTTTTGCAGGAAGACCTGGCCCTTGACGTTCACCGAAACGGTGAGCGGCTCGCGATCCTGATCGAGCGATTTGGCCTGGCTCTGCGGCAGATCGAGCGGCACGCCGACCGTGAGCAACGGCGCCGACACCATGAACACGATCAAGAGCACCAGCATGACGTCGACGAATGGCGTCACGTTGATCTCGCTCATGACCGCGCGGCGGCGGCCTCTTTTTCGGCCACCGGACGACGCGCTGACGACGCTGGCCGCCATATCGTCCCCTCACCCGCGCTCGTCGATCTGCCGTGACAGAATCGCAGAGAACTCGTCGGCAAACCCTTCCAGCCGTTGCGCTTGCCGGTTCACCTCGGAACTAAACCTATTGTAGAAAATGGTCGCCGGAATGGCGGCAATTAGACCAATCGCGGTCGCAAACAGCGCCTCGGCGATGCCGGGCGCGACAACGGCAAGCGACGTATTTTTGGACGCCGCAATCGACTGGAAGCTGGTCATAATGCCCCAAATCGTGCCGAACAAGCCGACGAAGGGACCGGCCGAGCCGACCGTCGCCAGCACCAGAAGCCAGCGCTCCATGTGCTCGACCTCCCGCGCGATGGCCACATTCATTACCTTTTCGATGCGCATTTGCAGGCCGGCGAACGAGCGGGCATGCCCCTCGAAGCTCCTTTTCCATTCGCGCATCGCCGCGACAAACAGGGCGCCCGTGGAATGGCCGGGTCTGGCCGCGAGCGACGTGTAGAGCTCTTCCAGCGACTGACCTGACCAGAATGCCGCTTCGAACCCGTCGGCCGACCGACGGATGCGCGAAAACATGAACGTCTTGTCGATAGCGATCGCCCAGACCCACACCGAGCAAACGATAAGGCCGGTCATCACCGTCTTGACCAGCCAATGGGCCTGCCAGAACAGGTGCCACAGCGACAGGTCGGATGAGGTCAATGGCAGGGCCGACGCTGAAATGTCGGCAGGATTCATGGGCGCGTCCTTTCGGCGATCCGACTTATAATCGGAGCGGTGCGCTAGTGTCCCGATTCCGAAGTTCGCAAGCGCTGCGGCACATCTTCGGAAATCAAAGGACACTAGCAAATTTATGACTTTAGTGCGGTTTTCGGATTTGAAGTTCCCATGCGAGTTTGCCGCTCGAGTGTAGGAACTTCAAATCCACCGCACTAGCGCCGGGAACAAACGGCAACGGCAGCCGCATTTGCATGCGCCGACCGCAACCAGAAAAAATCTGTGCGAGGACCCAAGCCGACCCGCCACCGGCCCGACCGAAATCATCGCGAAACGTGTCCAAACTAGGGCGCAGCAACGGCCGTTCGCAGTTAACGAAGCCCGGCTGTCCTTAACGCGTGGTTAATGCCGGTGCGGGCCTCCCGACGCGACTGACGGACACGGCTTTTTTGCCGCGGCTTCCCTGACCCACAAAAACAAGGGGCCGCCCAACTCGGTGAAGTGGGCGGCCCCAAAAGGCTCTCGGAGCTTTGGCGCTGGTTGCGGTCCCTAGAGCATGATCCGAAAAAAATGGAAACCCGTTTTTCGAAAAGATCATGCTCCAAGAATATGTTAGAGTGAGAAATCAATCTGAAGCGATTGCGCTCTAGCCCTGCGGCGGTGGCCGGGGAGCTTCCTCGTGAGGACGGTTGCGGCGGTCGGCCATGAACTGATCGAACTCGGCCCGGTCCTTGGCAAAGCGCAGCCGCTCCAAAAACTCCTTGAATTCACGCTGCTCGTCTTCGAGCCGCTTGAGCGTTTCGGTGCGGTAATCGTCGAAAGCCCGATTGCCGCTCGACGGCGGGGTGCCCCACCAGTCGCCACCCCTTTGCGCGCCGTCCATCTTAGCGCGCATACGGTCCATCTTTTCTTGCATCCGCTCCATCTTCGACTGCCAGCGACCCTGCCAGCGGCCGCCGTTGTGATGATACGAACATCCCATTCTGCCGCTCCCAATTGAAAAGGCGAGGACCGCAAGGCCGATCGGCCACCAGGCTATGAAGCCGAGGATCGAGAGTGCAATCCAAGCCGGCTTTCCGAGTTCGTCGAGCTTGTCCACGAGGACCATGACGGGACCTCCCAAGTGTGAATGTAAATAACATTTACATCGCCGCTTCGCCCTGTCAAGGCCCTCTCGACTTCGTGAAGCGGGTGCTGTCTCAGCCGGCATTTGGGTGTCCGGCGCCAGACCGCTAGGCCGGGCCGCCGGATTTCGACTCCGGCACACCGAGGCCGCGCAGATAGACCAGCACCTGCGCCTCGAGCAGTTCTTCTGGCGACATTGGCAACGCGCGGCGCGCCGCATCGCCGCGTCCGAACAAGGATGCAATGCCGTGCGACGTCGCCCAAATGTGCAAGGCGACCATCAAAGCCGGCGGGCGGCTCCGCGCCGGAATCTGCGCGCAAATCTTTTCGGCGGCGTCGCGCAGGACGGCGAAGGCGCGATCGCCGGCGTCGCGAAGCTCCGGATTTGACGCAAGCGGCACGGCTGCTTCGAACATCGCCGAATAATAGGCGGGCTCGGTGCGCGCGAAATCGAGGTAAGCCTTCCCCAACCGCTCGAGTGCAACGAAGGGGTCCGGCCGGCCGGCATCCCATGCCCGCGCCAGAACCGCCTCGAACTGGACAAAGCCGCGTAACGCGACGCTCGCCAAAAGTTCGTCGCGATCACGGAAATGCCGATAGGGCGCCGCCGGACTGACGCCCGCCCACCGCGCGGCTTCCGCGAAGGTGAAGCCGGCCGGTCCTTTTTGCGCAATCAGTTCCAGCGCAGCGCGAACGAGCGCTTCTTTCAGATTGCCGTGGTGGTAGCCGCGCGGGGCCTCTTTGTCTTCCTTCGACCAGCTCATGTAAATAGTCTTTACATGAGTCCGGATGCTCCGTCGACCTCAGGGTATTCGCCGAAAGAATCGCTTCGACCCACATTTAGGATTGGATGTCGTCCAAATCAGCCTTCATCGCGACCCGCAACGCCTTCGGAATCGGCCGCGCGCGGCCGCCGCTGATAAAGGCGACGCGCACGCTCGCTTCGACCAGGAGATGGTCGCCGCGCGTGACGCGTTGGCGCAACGTAATCGACGCGCCCTTCACCACCTCCGGCTCAGTGGCGATTTCGAGAATGTCGTCCATGCGCGCGGGCTTGAGAAAGTCGAGCGTCATCGAGCGCACGACGAAGGCGAATCCCGGCGCTTCCCTCTCGGTTGCCTCGAACAGCGCGCGATGATCGGCGCCGATGAGGCGTAGATAGTTGGTGCGCCCGCGCTCCATGTAGCGCAGATAGTTGGCGTGGTAGACGATGCCGGTGAAATCCGTGTCTTCGTAGTAGACGCGCACCGCGAGCACATGGCGTCCGTCGCGTATTTCGCCGTCGAGATGGGAAGCGCTCATAGCCCTACCTCCACGGCGCCCGCTCGGCGACGGCGCTCCCCCAGTTTTGGCCGTCAAAACGATGCACCGTGAGCGCCGCGGAATCGACGCCGTAGAGACAGCGAGCGTTGACGTCGATTTTGTCGGGATCCGAGCGCGAGACGTAAAATGCGTGAATGCCGCAATTTGAACAGAACGTATGCCGCGCAGTCCCGGTGTTGAAGCGATAGGTGGTCAGTGTATCGGCGCCGCTTATCAGCTCGAACTGCTCCGGCGCCACGATCAGATGCAGGAAGCTTTTTTTGGCCCAGATCGAGCAGTTGCATTCGGTCACGCGCGACAGGTCGGCCGTCACGCGGAAGTGCACGCGACCGTAGTGGCAACCGCCGGACATTGTTTCGGACATGTCTTCTCCACAGCGACGATGCGCAGCCAAATTATCGCAAGCGCTTATCACAGGCGCTCCGCTTCTGTCAGCGTCGGATATCGAAGTACAAATCGTTCCCGCGACGTTATAATTCGGTACGAAGCCGATTGCGGTTGGGGCGATCTCATGAAGCTACGGATTTTTGTTGCCGTTGTCGCGCTGACGATTACAGCCCCGGCTTTTGCGCAATGCGGCGACGATGCGTGCGGCTCAATACTGAAAATCCTTCAGGCGCGCTCGGGCAATTTCTCGAACCTCAAGGGCAAGCCTGGACTAGATCCGCGCGGCGATCCGGTCTGGGAAGGCACGCAAGCAATCTCCGGCCTGATCGAGTCCTGTTACATCTATAAGCGCGGCGAAGGTTCGCGATTCCTCTCGCACTACGAGTACCACTGCGAGGCCCCCGGTTTCGCTGCGAAGACCTCGCTGACGCTGGAAAAGGCCAAACAAATCGCCGGAAGCCTCAAGAGCGCTGTCCAAGCTGCCGATCCGAAGATCGTCTGGTTCGAAGACCCCGAGGCCGGGCGGCTTGCGGATATCGAGGGCTTTGCCGGCACGCAAGGCTGGTACGGCGGCAACGCCAAAAACAACATCACGCTGAAAGTCGAGATCATCGTCTCCGACGCCGCCGGCAGCACAGCAGGGATTACTGTGTTTGCCAAATCCTTAGTGCGGCGCGACCTGAAGTGATCCGCCCGACCGCGGAGTTACGTTTCCTCGTCGGAACTGAACAACCCAAATTGCGCCGGATCGCGCGCGGGCTCGATCAGGCCGAGGTGGCGGAAGGCATGGCCGGTGATCAGCCTGCCGCGCGGGGTCCGCTGCAACAGCCCGCACTGGATGAGATAGGGCTCGATAATATCCTCGATGGCGTCGCGCGGCTCGGACAAAGCGGCGGCGAGTGTCTCCACGCCGACCGGACCGCCGCCATAGTTGACGGCAATGGTCGTGAGATAACGACGATCCATGGCGTCGAGTCCTGCGGCGTCGACTTCGAGCGCCGCCAGCGCCTTGTCGGCGACCGCGCGGTCGATCGCCTGCGCGCCGGCGACGGCGGCGAAATCGCGCACCCGGCGCAGCAGCCGTCCGGCGATGCGTGGCGTGCCGCGCGCGCGGCGGGCGATTTCGTCTGAGCCGTCGGCGGTGACGACGATGCCGAGAACGCGGGCGCCGCGATTGACGATCTGCTCGAGCTCCGCGTCGGAATAAAAATTAAGCCGTACCGGAATGCCGAAGCGGTCGCGCAACGGATTGGTGAGCAGGCCGGCGCGCGTGGTCGCGCCGACAAGGGTGAATTTGGCGAGATCGATCTTCACCGAACGCGCCGCCGGTCCCGCGCCGATGATGAGATCGAGCTGAAAATCCTCCATCGCCGGGTAAAGGATCTCCTCGACGGCCGGATTGAGCCGGTGAATCTCGTCGATGAAGAGCACGTCGCGCTCCTCGAGGTTGGTGAGGAGTGCCGCGAGGTCGCCGGCCTTCGCGATCACCGGCCCCGACGTGGCGCGGAAATTCACGCCGAGTTCGCGCGCCACGATCTGCGCCAGGGTCGTCTTGCCCAAACCGGGCGGGCCGACGAAGAGCACGTGATCGAGCGCCTCGTGGCGCGCCCGCGCCGCTTCGATGAATATTGCGAGGTTCTTGCGCGCTTGCTCCTGGCCGACAAACTCGGAAAGCCGCTGCGGGCGCAGCGTCGCCTCGGCCGCGTCTTCCTCGCGGCGCTCGGCGGTGACGAGCTTGTGTCCGGGGCTTTTGCTCACCGCTCCGATCCCCGCCGGTATTTGTTGGGCAAAAGCTCGCCGATCGGCACCGCCGTCGGCGTTTTGCCGTCGGGCACGATCACGCGCGCCTTCGGATCGTAGTCGAAAATCAGTTCGCGGCAGGCACCGCACGGCGACACCACGACGATGCTCTGATCCTTTTCCCGAGGCCGCGGATGACGCACGGCGACGATCGTCTCGATTCCATCGTCGCCTACTTCGACGAACGACCGCCCGAGCGCGACCGCCTCGGCGCACACCGCCATGCGGCCGAGATAGGCGTCGAGATTGACGCCGGTGAAGACTCGCCCCGAACGCGTACGCAAGGCCGCGCCGACTTCCTGCCAATCATTTCGATACCGCAGCTTGATCGCCGTGGTCGCCGCGGCAATCAATTCGCGATCCGACTTTTCAAGTTTGGCGGGGCGCTTCACTTCGCCAACTCCTTCAGCCCCAGGCGGATGAGGGTCTTCACCTCGGCTGCGTCTCCGGCGTTGCGAGCCGCGGCGGCGATGGCGGCGGCGGCCTGCGGTTGCGCGTAACCGAGATTGACTAGCGCCGAGACGGCATCGCTGACCGGCTGCGGCGCGCGCTTTTCGTCAAGCGCGCCGGAAAGACGGACTAGCGCCGGATCGATATTGGTATAGGTCGGCGCCTTGTCTTTCAGCTCGGTGACGATGCGCTCGGCCACCTTCGGTCCGACGCCGGGCGTGCGCGCGACCATCGCCTTGTCGCGCATGGCGATGGCGGAGGCGAGATCGGCGGGCTTGAGCGTTCCCAGAACGGCGAGCGCGACCTTGGCGCCCACGCCCTGCACCGTCTGCAACAGCCGGAACCATTCGCGCTCGACGTCGGTCATGAAACCAAACAGCCGGAGCTGGTCTTCGCGCACATAGGTCTCGATCGACAGCGTCGCCGCGCCGCCGGCCGGCGGCAATTCCTGCAACGTTCGTGGCGAGCAATGAACGAGATAGCCGACGCCATTGACGTCGAGGATAACGGAATCCTCGCCGTAGGAGTCAATCACGCCCGTAAGCTTGCCGATCATGCGTCTACTCCGCGGGCGCGCGGCGCTTCGCTCTTGTTATCTCCCCCCTTGAGGCGAAGGTCGACCGCTGAAGACGGTCGTGAGGGGGGTAATTGCATCGATCTACAAACTCCACCCCCCTCCCCAACCCTCCCCCTCAACGGGGGAGGGAGCGGGCAGAGGCTGCTGTCGCTTTGTTCGATCATCGGGCGGCCACCTTGAGCAGTAAGCTCTGCCGGTGATGGGCGTGGGTTACCGCGATGGCGAGCGCGTCGGCGGCGTCGTCGGAAGCTGGGTCCGCCTTGGGCAGCAGCACGCCTATCATCATCCGCACTTGCGTCTTGTCGCCGTGCCCGGCGCCGACGATGCTCTTCTTCACAAGGTTCGGCGCGTATTCGGCGACCGGCATGCCCGCTTTCGCCGGCACGACCATGGCGATGCCGCGCGCCTGTCCGAGCTTGAGCGTCGCCGCGGCGTCCTTGTTCACGAAGGTCGCCTCGACCGCCGCTTCGTCGGGTCTAAACTCCAGCAGAATGCGCATCAGTCCGTCGTAGATGGTGAGAAGCCGTACCGCGAGCATGTCCGTTTCGTTCGTCGTCACCGAGCCGCAGGCGAGAAAGGCGAGCCGATTGCCGGCAATCTCCACCACGCCCCAGCCGGTGCGGCGGAGCCCCGGATCGATGCCGAGAATGCGAATCGGGCGCGTCATGCCGATCAATTCATATCACGCTCACTGGAGAGCGGCCTCGGTGGCTACTCGCTCATCCGGCTCATCAGCGCGTCGGACACTTCGAAATTGGCATAGACGTTCTGCACGTCGTCATGCTCGTTCAGGCTGTCGAGCAGCTTCAACAGCTTCTCGCCTTGCTCGTCGTCGATGGCGACGGTGTTCTGCGGCCGCCAGACCAGAGCTGCCTTGCGCGGCTCGCCGAATTTTGCTTCCAGCGCCTTGGCGACCGAGCCGAACCGGTCCTGCGCCACGTAAATCTCGTGGCCGCTTTCGTTGGAGACGACATCGTCGGCGCCCGCCTCGAGGGCGGCTTCGAACATTGCGTCCCCGCTTGCCGCCTCGGCGTCGTATTCGATGACGCCGACATGATCGAACATGAAGGACACGGCGCCGGTCTCGGCGAGATTGCCGCCGCTCTTGGTGAAGGCCGCGCGCACTTCGCCGGCGATGCGGTTGCGGTTGTCGGTCAACACCTCAACGATGACAGCGACGCCGCCGGGCCCATAGCCTTCGTAGCGGGTCTCCTCGTAGTTTTCCGCATCGCCTCCGGTCGCCTTCTTGATGGCGCGCTCGATATTGTCCTTGGGCATGTTTTCCGCGCGCGCGGCGATGATGGCGGCGCGCAGGCGCGGATTCATCGCCGGATCGGGTACGCCCATCTTGGCGGAGACAGTGATTTCACGCGCCAGCTTGCCGAACAGCTTGGACTTTTGCGCGTCCTGGCGCCCCTTGCGGTGCATGATGTTCTTGAACTGAGAATGGCCGGCCATCTCTTTCGTCTCTCGTTGTTTTAGTCAGCGAGCGCAGCGAAGCAGTCCAGCGGTACTGGATTGCTTCGTCGCGGAGTTTGTCATCGGGCCGGCCATCACGGGCCGAACCCGTTGGCTCCTCGCAATGACGCCTATAAGACCGCGTTCCGAGAAAATAAAGTCGAAGCGAAGCCAGTCACGTGAACCTAAAGTTCGCCGCATAATGTCTGCTTGTTTTGTGGTAGAAGCGTTACTGAGGCAAGGGTTTGATCGGCGGATTTGGTCTATTTAAATCGGCCTAAGCAAAACGGTAACGACGAATTTGCCTCTACAAATGCCCTCATACCGTTGGCCTCTCACGCCTGCCTTCGCCATACGGCCTATCCTCAAGAACTCCGAGCGCTGTTCCTATAATGTGGCGAACTTAAATTCCCAGATGCCTAGAGTTTCTGATTAATCGCGTACCAGACGCAAAACCGGTATCCACTTTTCCTGGGCACGCTTTAGCTCCAGAAAGTCGGCACCGTCGGTTCGAGACGGCCGCCGATGCGCACCGCGCCGGCGCGCGTTGCCAATCCGCTCGCCGGATCTGTTTCGACCGCCATCGCGCAGAGCGTCGCCGGTCCGGACGCCGGCTCGAAGCGCGATGACGGAATGCGGCGCAGAAACCGCTGCAGTGGCTCATCCTTGGCCATGCCGATCACCGAGTTGTAGTCGCCGGTCATGCCGACATCGCTCATGAAGGCGGTGCCGCCCGTCATGATGCGCAGGTCCGCCGTCGGCGCGTGCGTATGGGTGCCGACAACGATGCTCGTTCGGCCGTCGCAGAAATGGCCCATCGCCTGCTTCTCGCTCGTCGTCTCGGCATGTATGTCGATGACGATGGCGTCGGTGCCGGAGCGCAGCGCGCAGGCGCTCAGTTCGCGGTCGACCGCGGCGAACGGGTCGTCAAGCGGATCCATGAAGATGCGGCCCATGACGTTGACGACCAGGACGCGCGCGCCGCCTTTGGTCGCGATCAGCGCCGCGCCGCGTCCCGGCGTGCCGGCGGGATAGTTGATCGGGCGGATAAGCCGCGGCGCCCGTTCGATGAAAACGAGCGCCTCCTTCTGGTCCCAGGCATGATTGCCGAGCGTGACCGCGTCGGCACCGGCCTCGATGAACTCGTTGTAGATCGTCTCGGTGATGCCGAAGCCGCCGGCCGCGTTTTCACCGTTGACCACGACGCAATCGAGCTTCCAGTCGCGAACGAGACCGGGCAGGCGCTCTGCGACGACGGTGCGCCCGCTGCGGCCGACCACATCGCCGACGAACAGAATGCGCATTCGCTCACGCCCTCCGACGCGGCAAGGCGTGATCCCCTCCCTCCTCGAGGGGGAGGGTTAGGCAGGGGGCTAACAGAACCGCGGCGGCGACGTGAAAGACACCCCCCTCCCGACCGCCTCCGGCCGTCGGCATCCCCCTTAAGGAGGAAGGTGAAGTTCGATTCGCCAGCTTGAACATCAGGCTCATCGACAATCGATCACTTCGCGCTCGGTCAGCACAATACCGAGCCGCGCGTCGCGGAGGGTCGCCGGCACGGCGGAAACCTCCTGCACGGCAAATGCGATCCCTATAGCGATAACGGCTTTGCGCGCGCGCAGCCGCGCGATTGTGAGATCGTAATATCCGCCGCCATAGCCGAGCCGATAGCCGGCGCGGTCGAAAGCCAGCAATGGCACGAGCAGGATATCGGGCTCCACTTCGGCAGCCTCGGGCACCGGTTCACGGATGCCCCAGACGCCTGGAGAAAGTGGCTCGCCCCACTTCCACTCCCGCATGATGAGCGAGCGACCGCGTCCGACGACAACGGGCAGCGCCAGCCGCGCGCCCCCCCCGGCAAGCGTGCGCAACAACGGAAGCGGATTGATCTCGCTCTTGAGCGGCATGAAGCCCGACACAATCGAGCCAGCGGCGATCGGCAGCGGAAACGGCCGCGCGGCGATCGCCTCGGCAGCGGTGGCGCGAGCTTCCGCCGGCAATGCGTCGCGCCGCGCGCTCGCCTCGCGGCGCAGCGTTGCCTTCGAATCCTCGACAGGGGTTGTTGGGCTCATGGCCATATAGATAAGTGCGGAGCCGCGCCGGCCGTTGGAGCGCTCGATCCCGGGTTCCCTACGAAAGTAGGTGGGCACCGTGTGACCGAACCCACGAGCTCGGCCAGGGACAGCTCCCTGAAGGATCGATAAGGCCCCGAGAATATGGCTCCTGACGTACCGGGCAGCCCCGCACTGATAATGTAGTGCGAGACAATGGGCGACGCCACTTGATCTCCCGCTCGATAACGGGTTGCGGTCTAGCGGCGCGCGCTCGTCCTTGCGGACGGCTTAGCTGAAAGGGCATGGTGAGAGGTCAGAAGCGGTCGTCGAAGAGGGCGATTGGCATGGCAGCCGGCACGGATTTTATTCTCGACGATAGCCAAAGACGCCGACGGAGAGCTCGTGGTCCTCCGGAAAGATGCCTTTTGCCCGGAGCATGGTCGCCACCGGGATCGACCAGCGCTCGGCTACGGCCTTCAAACTGCCGGCGGCATGCCGGTACGCGGCACGCGACCACCGCTATTCTCGGCACCGATCTCGAGGTCCTGCTGATCCTGGGCTCGGGCCTCAACGAGCGCGACACGATGCATTGGACGCTGCGTGAAAAGTCGAAGGCGCTCATGATTTACGTCAACACCGATCTGTGGGAAATGACGTCGCAAGGCGAAGCCGGCCATTGCGTGCCGGGTAGCTGCGGTGCCTTCCTTGAGCTCCTGAGCCGTGTCGACGGTCCTGTCGCAGCTGCGCTTTCCCAGAGTGAAGCTGCGCGGCGATCTTGGATCGCGGGAGTAAAGGCCGGACCGAGGCTTTACGACTCCGAGAATTGTCACAGCCCAACCAGACCTATCCATCCGGCGGCGGCGATCACAGCTTTGCGCGCGATCTTTCCACGAGACGGCATTCTGCTCGTTGATTCAGGTGCGCACCGCGCCTTCGCCGGCCATTATTGGACCTCCTATGAGCCTCGCACCTATATCTCAGCGACGAATCTCGGACCCATGGGCTGAGCGATCCCGGCGGCGGTCGGCGTGCAATGCGCCAAGCCCGGACGGCGGGTCGCCGTGATCACGGGTGACGGCTGCATGCACATGCACGGCATGGACATTCAGACGGCCGCCCGATATCGCCTGCCGATCATCTACGTGGTGCTCAACAACAAAGCGCTCGGCAACGTCTGGCTGCGTGCCCATCAGTACGGCGCTCTGCCGTCGGAACTGACCGGCATCCCCGATCACCATTGGGCGGGCTTCGCGCGGGCTCTCGGCGCACAGGCCGGAACCGTGGAAGATCCAGCAACGCTCAGCGCGACCTTGGAGCGGGCGGTCGCCGCCAACACGACCGTGCTCATCGACGTGAAGACCGAGAAAAATTGCCCGACGCCGGTTTATGACTTCAATGCAGGCGCACGCGCCTGGTCCTATCACGAATAGGAGGACCGCGATGAGCGTACTGGAGATGAACGCCGCCAAATTTCCAGCCCCGGTCAAGGCTCTCTACGATCGGCTCGCGGCGAAGCGTCGAGCCAAAGGTGAGGGTTTCGGCGGCCCATACCTCGCCCTATGCAACCATCCGGCGCTGGCCGAACGGGTCGACGCGCTTGGCTTCTACCTTAAATTCGAAGGCGTACTGCCACGCGTCCATTATCAGTTCATCGTGCTGAGCGTCGCGGGCGCGACCGGCGCCGCATTCGAATGGCAAGATCATGTGCAGCATGCGCTTGCCGCCGGATTACCGCAGTCACTCGTCGACGGGATCGCCGGGGTTTCGAACGCGAGTCTGCCGCACCCGTTTGACCTGCTGCGCAAAATCCCGGCGAAGACTCTGCCCTGGCAGCCCATACCCGACGCGTTGCAAGTCCAGGCCGTCGCCGAGTGGAGCAAGGACGGCCTCGTCGAGATCGTCGTGGTCTCGGGCTTCTACCAAATGTTTGCGGCGATCAATCAGGGCTTCGACATCCAGCCGCCGGGGCAGCCTGCGGCGCCATTGAAAGCCTAGACCACGATCTGATCAGATTGTAACGGATCATGGTCCAAATGTTTGATTGGAGCATGATCTTTTCCGAAAACCGACTTCCACTTTTCGGGATCATACTCTTAGCGCGCCCTAGCCCAGGGCGACGCGGTTACCGCCAGCGCTCTGGTTGAGTTTTTTGGCGACGCTCTCGATGCGCTCGGCAGCCGACGTCAGGGCAGCGGCAACCGCGGCCTGCACGCTTTTGTTTCGGTCGGCGCTAGCCGCATGCGCCTCCTGCGCCCCTGCAAGCTCGGCTTCGAGACGCCCGATGCGCAGGCGCATCTCCCCGAGTTCGTCGGCGAGGGTGAGCGCGGCCATCACGGTGAGCCGCGTGTCGCCGATCTCGCCGAATTTGACGCGCAGTCCCTCGATCCGCCCGTCGAGCTCGCGGGCAAGAGTCATGAGGTGATCCTCCTGGCCGTCCTCGCAAGCCATGCGGAACTGCCGCCCGTTGATGGAGACGCTGACCTGGGCCACGGCAAGTGTCCTGATTCTGAAGTTCGCAAGCCTCCACGGCACCCCCTCGCACGAACTTCAGAATCGAAAGGACGCTAGCAACCTGATGGTGTGGATTTTGGATTTGAAGCTCCTATGCGGATTTGCCGTTGGGTCATCGGAACTTCAAATCCACCACACTACGTCTGGCTTATTCCGTTGGGTCTCCTCTACTCGTCGCGCGTCAGCACGCCGCCGATGGTTTCGATCGCACGGTCGATCCGTTGCGCAATCTCCCGGCTTGCGGTTTCGAGCCCGCGCGACCGCGCCGTCGCATGATCGAGCTCGCTGGCCAGCCGCGCCCGATCGGCGCCGAGCGCGTGGATTTGCTTGAGCAGCGCTTCATGGCCGCGATCGAGTTCGCCACGCCGCTCGGCCGTCGCTTCGAGCGCGTCGAGCGCGAGCGCCAGACGCCGGCTCGCGATGGCGATGGAATTGGTGTCGTTCATGCGGCCATCCGCTGCGGCCAACGCGGTGCGCGCTACAGGTGAAAACCGTGCGACCGCAATTATTTACGCACGGAAGCTTAGTTCGTATCGAGCAGGAGCGTCAACGACCAAAGCGGCAGCCCTCCTGCCCTGTGCATGACGTCGCCGGATCGGGTCCGCGCATTTGACTCGCGCGCCTTGCATGCTATCTGACGCGGACTGTCTGACGTGATCGCGGCCGTCCAAATTTGCGCCGCGCTTGGCTCGTTTCATGACCGTGCCGGACCACATTCTCGCGGCGAGCGCGACCCTCGCCCAGCCTTCGCGCTTTCCCGCTACCGCCACTAGTCCGGCCGGGCGCGCCGAACACGATCGCATGGCGAATGCGATCCGCGCGCTCGCCATGGACGCCGTCGAGCAGGCGAAGTCCGGTCATCCGGGCCTGCCGATGGGCGCCGCCGACATCGCGACGGTACTGTTCACGCGCTGCCTCAAATTCGATCCCGCCGATCCGGCATGGCCCGATCGCGATCGCTTCGTGCTTTCGGCCGGTCACGGCTCGATGCTTGTCTACGCGCTGCTGCATCTTCTCGGCTACGAGAAGATGACGATCGACGAGATCAAACGCTTTCGGCAGCTGGGCTCGCTCACGCCCGGTCATCCCGAATACGGCCACACGCTCGGCGTCGAGACCACGACGGGTCCGCTCGGTCAAGGGATTGCCAACGCGGTCGGCATGGCGATCGCCGAACGTCACCTCGCCGCTTTATTCGGCGCCGATATCGTCGATCACGCGACGTATGTGCTCGCGTCCGATGGCGATCTAATGGAAGGCATCAGTCAGGAAGCGATCGCGTTGGCCGGACACTTGAGGCTGAACAAACTCATCGTGCTGTATGACGATAACGGCATCTCCATCGACGGTCCGCTCGCGCTTGCTGATTCCGTGGATCAGATCAAGCGCTTCGAAGCCGCCGGCTGGGCGGCGACGCGCGTCGACGGCCACGATCCGGCGGCGATTGCGGCGGCGCTCGATGCGGCGAAGAAATCGCAGCGACCTTCGTTGATCGCCTGCCGCACCACCATCGGCTTCGGTGCGCCGAACAAGGCGGGCTCTGAGAAGGCCCACGGCTCTGCGCTCGGGGCGGACGAGATCGCCGGAGCGCGGCAGAAGCTCGGCTGGAGCGCGCCGCCCTTCGAAATTCCAGGGCGCCATCCGCGAGGAGTGGCGCGTCGCCGGCGCGCGCGGCCGCCCGGTGCGGCTCGCATGGCAAGCCCGCCTCGCTGCCCTCGATCCGGCGAACCGCTCCGAGTTCGAACGCCGCGTGTGCGGCGATCTCGGCGAAAAGCTGGGGGCGGCGGTCGCCGGCGTGAAGCAAAAACTCGCGGCAGCGCCGAAGGAAATCGCAACGCGCGCGGCTTCCGAATTCGCGCTCGAAGCTCTGACCGCCGCACTGCCGGAAATGATCGGCGGTTCGGCCGATCTTACCGGTTCCAACAATACGCGCACCAAAGCGATGAAGGCGATGAACGCCGCGGATTATTCCGGCCGCTTCATCCATTACGGCGTGCGCGAGCACGGCATGGCGGCGGCCATGAACGGCATGGCGCTGCACGGCGGCATCATTCCGTATTCCGGCACCTTCCTCGTCTTCTCGGACTATTGCCGGCCGGCCATTCGCCTTGCCGCGCTCATGGCCCAGCGTGTGATCCATGTCATGACGCACGACTCGATCGGGCTCGGCGAGGACGGCCCGACGCATCAGCCGGTCGAGCATCTCGCCGCGTTGCGCGCGATTCCCAATCTCAAGGTCTTTCGGCCGTGCGACACGGTCGAGACGATCGAGTGCTGGCAACTCGCCCTTGAATCGAAAACCGGACCAAGTGTGCTGGTTTTGACGCGCCAGAACCTGCCGCAAGTGCGGCAAGGCGTCGACGCCGGCAACAGGTGCGCGCACGGCGCCTACGAGCTGATCGCGGCCGAAGGTGGAAACCCCGCCGTGTCGCTGTTTGCCTCCGGATCGGAAGTCGCCATCGCCGTCGACGCGCAAAAACTCCTCGCGACGCAGAAGGTTTCCGCACGGGTCGTTTCGGTGCCGTGCTTCGAGCTCTTGCTGGCCGCGCCGCATGCCGACCGCGCCGCGCTCGTCGGCACGACAAAAGTCAACGTTGCCGTCGAAGCCGGCATCCGCCAAGGCTGGGACGCGATCATCGGCTCCGCCGGAGCTTTCATCGGCATGACCGGGTTCGGGGCCAGCGCGCCGTACAAGGAGCTTTACCAACATTTCGGAATCACGCCGGAGAAAGTGGCGGAGGCGGCGCTGACGCGTCTAAATAAGGCGTAGGGAGACTTTGATGAGTCGCGGGGTGACTTAATTAGTTTGCAGGGAGACTTGGGAATGTCGGTTCGCGTAGCCATCAACGGATTCGGCCGCATCGGCCGCAACATTTTGCGCGCGGCGGTCGAGACAGGTCGCAAGGATATCGAAATCCTCGCCATCAACGACCTCGCTCCGGTCGAGACCAACGCCCATCTGTTGCGCTACGATTCCGTGCACGGCCGCTTCCCTGGCGAGGTCACGGTCACGGGCGACACGATCAATTGCGGCAACGGCGCGATCAGGGTCACCGCGATCAAGGATCCCACACAGCTGCCGTGGAAGGAGCTCGGCATCGACGTCGCGCTCGAATGCACGGGCATCTTCACCTCCAAGGACAAAGCGGCGGCGCATCTGCAGGCGGGCGCGAGACGCGTACTGGTCTCGGCGCCGGCCGAAGGCGTCGACCTCACCGTGGTTTATGGCGTCAACCACGACAAGCTGACCGGGGCGCACACCGTCGTGTCCAACGCCTCGTGCACGACCAATTGTCTCGCCCCGGTCGTCAAGGTGCTCAACGACGCCGTCGGCATCGACAAGGGCTTCATGACGACGGTGCACTCCTACACCAACGATCAGCCCTCGCTCGATCAGGTGCACAAGGATCTTTATCGGGCGCGCGCCGCAGCCCTTAACATGATCCCGACCTCGACCGGCGCGGCGAAGGCTGTGGGCCTGGTACTGCCGGAGCTTGCCGGCCGGCTCGACGGCGTCGCCATTCGCGTGCCGACGCCGAATGTGTCGGTGATTGATTTCAAGTTCGTCGCCAGACGCGCGACCTCCAAAGACGAGATCAATGCCGCGGTGAAACGCGCCGCCGTGCAAGAGCTCAAAGGCATTCTCGGCTATACCGACGCGCCTAACGTCTCCAGCGACTTCAATCACGACCCGCATTCGGCGGTCTTTCACATGGATCAGACCAAAGTGATGGACGGCACGCTGGTGCGGGTGATGGCGTGGTACGATAATGAATGGGGCTTCTCCAATCGCATGGTCGACACTGCGGTGGCCATGGGCAAGCTCCGCTGAACTTCCCCCCTGGTCTTGCACCTGGTCTTGCCGCCATGGGCTTTCGCAACCTCGACGACGCCGACGTGAAGGGCAAGCGGGTCCTCCTGCGCGTCGACCTCAACGTGCCGATGCTCGACGGCAAGGTGACCGACACGACCCGCATCGAGGAAATCGCGCCGACCATTGCCGAGCTCGCCGGCAAAGGCGGCAAGGTCATCCTGCTCTCGCATTTCGGCCGTCCCAAGGGACCCGATCCGAAAGCTTCGCTGCGGCCGGTCGCCGCCGCGGTGGCGAGGATCGTGCAACGGCCTGTCGCCTTCGCCGAGGACTGCGTCGGCCCGGCGGCGGAAGCCGCCGTCGCCAAAATGCAGGACGGCGACATTCTTTGCTTGGAAAACACGCGCTTCCATCCGGAAGAGGAACAGAACGATCAGTCATTCGCCAGGAAGATTGCGGCGCTCGGCGACATTTTCGTCGATGACGCCTTTTCGGCGGCGCATCGAGCGCACGCCGCCAACACAGCAATCGTGACGGTCTCAGGGCTGCCCGCTTATCCGGGCCGCGCCATGAAGGCCGAGCTCGATGCGCTGCATCGTGCCTTCGAGGCACCGCAGCATCCCGTCGCGGCGATCGTCGGCGGCGCCAAGATTTCGACCAAGCTCGAACTGCTCGGCCATTTGTTGCTCAAGGTGGAGACGCTGATCATCGGCGGCGGCATGGCGAACACGTTTCTCGCCGCGCAGGGGAAGGCCGTCGGCAAATCGCTTTGCGAACGCGATTTGATTCCGGCGGCGCGCGCCACCCTGGCGAAGGCAAAATCACTCGGCCGAGAGGTGGTGCTGCCGGTGGATGCGGTCGTCGCGCAAAAGTTCGCCGCGCATGCGACCTCGCGCGTCGTGTCGGTGGACCAGGTCGGCGCCGACGACATGATCCTGGATATTGGGCCGCGCAGCCTCGAATACGTGATCTCGGTTCTGGCGCGCATGAAGACGCTGGTCTGGAACGGTCCGTTCGGCGCCTTCGAGCACGAGCCGTTCGACAACGGCACCGTTGAAGTGGCCGAAGCCGTGGCGGAACTCACGCAAGCCGGCCGGCTTGTCAGTTTTGCCGGCGGTGGCGATACGGTCGCCGCGCTGAATAAAGCCGGAGTAACCGGGAGATTGACGCATGTGTCGACCGCGGGCGGTGCTTTCCTTGAGTCGCTAGAAGGCAAGACACTGCCGGGCGTAGAGGTATTATTGGTTTCGCCCAGTCCAACCGCTGCGCGTAAGTGAGAGTGACAAGCGCCTGCCGCGCCCGGACGGCGAGCGCACAATTTCGAGGAGACCGCGATGAATCTCATGGAATTGAACAAGGTCGCGGAAGCCATGGTCGCCCCCGGCCGCGGCATCCTGGCCGCCGATGAATCCAACGCAACCATCAAAAAGCGCTTCGACGCCATCGGGGTCGAATCGACGCCGATCACACGGCGCGATTACCGCGAGATGCTGTTTCGCAGCGCCGAGGCGATGTCGAAACACATTTCCGGCGTCATTCTGTACGACGAGACCATCCGGCAGAACGCGAAGGACGGCACGCCTTTGGTGAAGTTGATCGCGCAGACCGGCGCGCTGCCCGGAATCAAGGTCGACAAAGGCACTAAGCCGCTGCCGTTCACCGCCAACGAGGTCGTCACCGAAGGCCTCGACGGTTTGCGCGAGCGGCTCGTGGAATATCGCGGGCTCGGCGCCAAATTCGCCAAATGGCGTGCGGTGATCGATATCGGGCCCGGCATCCCGAGCTACGGCGCTATCATGGCGAATGCACACGCGCTCGCGCGCTATGCCGCTTTGTGCCAGGAGGAAGACATCGTCCCCATCGTCGAGCCCGAAGTGCTGATGGACGGCGACCACGACGTCGATCGCTGCGCGCAGGTGAGCGAATGGCTCCTCAAGACCGTGTTCGAGCAATTGTTCCAGCAGCACATCGCGCTTGAAGGCATGGTGCTCAAGCCGAACATGGTGGTGCCGGGCAAGAAGTCGGCGAACCGCGCTTCGGTCGAGGAAGTCGCGGAGAAGACGGTGCGCGTGCTCAAATCCGCCGTGCCGGCGTCCGTTCCCGGCATCGCCTTTTTGTCCGGCGGCCAGTCCGACGAAGAGGCGACCGCGCATCTCGACGCCATCAATCGAATGGGCGCACTGCCCTGGCGAGTGACCTTCTCCTACGGCCGCGCGCTTCAGGCGGCGCCGCAAAAGGCGTGGTCGGGCAAGCCGGAAAATGCCGCGGCCGCGCAGCGCGCCTTCGGTCACCGCGCGGCGATGAACGGCCTCGCTACGCTCGGGGAGTGGAAGGCCGATCTCGAACGGAAGGCGGCGTGAGCCGAAATCATCCTCCCCCGCTGTGCGGGGGCGGATATTGATGCAGTGATGAACGCGCCCCCTCGCCGGCGCCTTTATCTGGTCACGCCGCTGCTCAGCGATCCGGCGGTGTTTTTGCGCGACATCGACGCGGCGCTGACCGCCGGCGATATCGCCGCCATTCTCCTTCGCCTCGAAAAAAGCGACGAGCGGACGCTGGTCACCCGCGCCAAGGCCGTCGGCGCGATCGTCCAACGCCGCGACATCGCGCTGTTGCTCGACGGTTATCCGGAACTCGCCGCCCGCGCCGGCGCCGACGGCGCCCACCTCACCGGCATCGAAGCCCTAACCGCAGCGCTCGGTATGCTCAAGCCCGACCGTATCGCCGGCGCCGGCGGCTTGCGCAGCCGTCATGACGCTATGCTCGCCGGCGAAGCTGGCGCCGATTACGTGATGTTCGGCGAACCCGACACGCGCGGGGGCCGTCCGCCCGTCGACGCGATAGAGGAGCGGCTGCACTGGTGGTCGGAACTGTTCGAGGCGCCTTGCGTGGGCTATGCCACAAGCCTCGACGAGGTGGCGCCGCTGGCACACGCAGGCGCCGATTTCGTCGCGCTCGGCGATTGGCTATGGACGCAAGCGAAAGCACCCGCTGCTGTTATTGCCGAAGTTGCCGGCCGCCTCACGGTGCCGGCATCGAGACCGCTCTCATGAGTGGATCATGACCGGCATTGCTCCAAAACCAATGCTGGCCTTGGCTGCGCCCGTGATGGTGGCAATGCTCGCCGCATTCGCGCCCGACGCGGCCTTGACGCAGACGGCAAAACCGCAGCCGCCGTCGGCGATGCAAAAGCCATCGCTGCCGAGCGGCAGCCCGATCCCGCATTTGTCGTTGAACACCGGTTCCCCTGACGATCCCAATGCCGCTTATGCGGCGTTCCAGCGCGGTTTTTTCCTGACGGCGTTCGGACTGGCGACGCATCGTGCGGAGGACAAGGGCGATGCCAAAGCCATGACCTTGCTCGGCGAGCTCTATGCCGGCGGGCTCGGCATCCCGCGGAACGACAGCAAAGCCGCCGAGTGGTACAAGCTCGCCGCCGATCGCGGCGATCGCGAAGCCATGTTCGCGCTGGCCATATTTAAGCTGCAGGGCCGCGCCGGTCCGCGCGACCGCGACGCCAGCGCCAAATGGCTTGCGGCCGCCGCCAAGCTCGGTCATCCGCTCGCGTCCTACGATCTGGCGCTGCTCTACATCGAGGGCCAGCTCTTCCCGCAGGATTTCACCCGCGCCGCCGAATTGCTGCGCGATGCGGCGCAGGCCGGCAATCCGGAAGCGCAATATGCGCTCGGCACGCTCTACAAGCAGGGCCGCGGCGTATCCAAGGACATGAAAGAGGCGGTGCGGCTTTGGGCGCTCGCCTCGATCGCCGAGAATACCGATGCGGAAGTGGAGTACGCGATCGCGCTCTTTAACGGCGATGGCGTCGCCAAGAACGAACAGGCGGCCGCGGGCTTGTTCCGCAGGGCGGCGCTGCACGGCAGCGCCATCGCCCAGGACCGGCTGGCGCGCATCCTCGCCGACGGCCGCGGCGCGCCGAAAAATCCGGTCGAGGCGACGAAGTGGCACCTGATCTCCAAGGCCCGCGGCGAAACCGACCTCATGCTCGACGACTTCGTCAACAATCTCGACGCCCCGACCCGCTCCGCCGGCGAGAAAGCGGCGAAGCCATGGCTCGACGCGCTCGGGCGCCCGAAGGGGTGAGGGTTACGCTTCAGGCTTGACGCGAGCGCAACTTGCGCCGTACCGCAAGCCATCATGCTCCACTCCGCGATCCTCAACGTCATGCTCAAGGCGGCCCGCCGTGCCGGCCGCAGCCTCAAGCGCGATCTCGGCGAGGTCGAAAACCTGCAAGTCTCGCTCAAGGGCCCGCGCAATTTCGTCACCGCGGCCGATCGCCGTGCCGAGCAGATCGTCTACGAAGAGCTTGCCAAGGCCCGGCCCGATTACGGCTTCCTCGGCGAGGAAGGCGGCGCCCGCGCCGGCGCCGACAAGAGTCATCGCTGGATCGTCGATCCGCTCGACGGCACGACCAACTTCCTCCACGGCATTCCGCACTTCGCCGTCTCCATCGCGCTGGAAAGAAACGGCGCCATCGTCGCCGCGCTGACCTACAATCCAGCGAACGAGGATCTGTTCGTCGCCGAGCGCGGCAAGGGCGCGTTCCTCAACGACCGGCGCATCCGCGTCGCCGCGCGGCAGCGGCTCGCCGAAGCGGTCGTCGCCTGCGGGCTGCCGCATTACGGCCGTGGCGACCTTGCGCTCGGGCGCCATGAAATCGCCGCCGCGCAAAACCATTTCGCGGGCCTGCGCCGCTTCGGCGCCGCCACGCTCGATCTCGCCTGGGTCGCCGCCGGCCGCTTCGATGCGTTCTGGGAGCGCGACTTGTCGCCGTGGGATCTGGCCGCCGGCATATTGCTGGTGCGCGAAGCCGGCGGATTCGTCAGCGACCTCGACGGCGGCGACGCAATGCTCGCCAGGGGCCACGTCGCCGCCGGCAACGACACCATGCACCGCGAACTGCTTCGGCTGCTCAAGGGAGCGGCAAAGGAGGCCGCCAAAGTACCAGAAGCGTCTTGAGGCCTACGTCGCCGCCATCGCCGCGCCGTAAATATTGTCGCAGCATGCCGTCTGGATTGCTTCGTCGCTTCACTCCTCGCAATGACGCCATGATTCCTCGTCACTGCGAGCGAAGCGAAGCAGTCCTGGGTCCTAAAGTAATGCCTCAGGGAACAATCATTCGTTTTTCTTCGCAAGCCGCTATGCCATATTAAGCGGGTCACGGACGCTGAGCGTTAAGCCGATGGCGAATACTGCCGACCCTGCCAAGCTCTCCTCGCCGCGCATCTTTCTGATCCGGATGCTGGTGTTCCTCATCCTGTGCGGATTGATCGGCTTTGTGCTCCAGCGCCAGATCGTCAATGCCTTTATGGCGAACCCTTGGCTCAATGGCCTGATCCTCGGCGTTTTGCTGATCGGTATCATCCTGTCGTTCATGCGCGTGATTCGATTGTTCCCGGAAGTCTCCTGGGTCAACTCGTTCCGCCGCAACGATCCGGGGCTCGCGGTCGCCAAAGCGCCGACGCTGCTGGCGCCGATGGCCGCGATCCTCGGCGGCGAGCGCGTCGGCCGCGTCGCCATTTCGGCGCAGACCATGCGCGCCTTTCTCAACTCGCTGGCAACGCGGCTCGACGAGGCGCGCGACATTTCCCGCTATCTGACCGGCCTCCTGGTCTTCCTAGGACTGCTCGGGACGTTCTGGGGGCTCATCGAGACGGTCGGCTCGGTCGGCGGCATCATCAACAACCTCAATGTCGGCGGCGACGCCGATACGGTCTTCAACGCGCTCAAGGAAGGGCTGGCGGCGCCGCTCGGCGGCATGGGCATATCATTCTCCTCGTCGCTGTTCGGGCTTGCCGGCTCCCTCATCCTCGGCTTTCTCGACCTGCAGACGAGCCAGGCGCAGAACCGCTTCTACACCAACTTCGAGGACTGGCTGGCGACGACGGTCGAGGACCTGGGCGACGCCAGCACGACCGGCGGCACGCTTCCCGCCGGCATCACCGAGGCTATCGAGCGGCTGCGGCTTTCGGTCAGCGATGCCGGATCGGGCAAAGCGACGACGGCGGCGATGGCCAACCTTGCCGAAGCCATCCAGGGCCTGGTGCAGCACATGCGCGCCGAGCAGCAGATGATCCGCGAGTGGGCGGACGCGCAGGCCAAGCTCAACAACGACATCCGGCGCTACATGGAAATCCTGTCGCGGGAAGCCGTCGACAGATAGGCATGAGCTAGGCGCACCCGCATGGCGCTTCCGAGAGGCCGCCGCGACAGCGGCATGAATTACTGGCCGGGTTTCGTCGACGCATTGTCGACGCTGATCCTGTCGATCATCTTTCTGCTCACCGTGTTCATGGTGGCGCAGTTCTTCCTGTCGCAGGAAGTCGCCGGTAAGGACACCGCGCTCGCCCGCCTCAACGCGCAGATCTCGCGGCTATCCGACCTCCTGTCGCTGGAGCGGACCGGCAAGGCGAGTCTGGAAGAGGAGGTAGCGCAATTGCGCGCCTCGCTGTCGGCGGCCGAGGGCGAACGCGAACGGTTGCGCGGCGCCGCCGAAGGCGCGCAGAGCAACAACGACGCCGGCAAGGCCGAGGTCGGCAAGCTCAGTTCGCAGCTCGACCTGGAAAAGACGGCGACGGCGCGCGCCGTCGCGCAGATCGAGATCCTCAATCAGCAGATCGGCGCGCTGCGCCGGCAGATCGCCGCGCTGGAAACCGCGCTCGGCACCTCCGAGCACAAGGAGAAGGAGGCGCAGCTTCATATCGCCGACCTCGGCCAGCGTCTCAACGTCGCGCTGGCGCAGCGCGTGCAGGAATTGTCGCGCTACCGCTCGGATTTCTTCGGCAAGCTCCGCGACATCCTCGGCAACCGCCCCGACATCCGCGTGGTCGGCGACCGCTTCGTGTTCCAGTCGGAGGTCTTCTTCGACAGCGGCGCCGCGGTGCTGCGGCCAGAAGGCCGCGCCGAGCTCGACAAGCTCGCAACCGCGCTGCTCGAGCTGGAGAAGCAAATTCCCTCGGAGATCAACTGGGTGCTGCGCGTCGACGGCCACACCGACACCAGGCAGCTCTCGGCAACTTCGCCGTTCAAATCGAACTGGGAATTGTCCGCCTCACGCGCCATCTCGGTGGTGCAGTATTTGATCGCCAAGGGCGTGCCCCCGCAGCGCCTCGTCGCCGCCGGCTTCGGCGAGTTCCAGCCGATCGATCCCGGCACCACCGACGAAGCCTTCAGCCGCAACCGTCGTATCGAGCTCAAATTGACCGAACGGTAAGGGGCGCGTGCGGCAGCGGACGATGAATGTGGACCCGCGTGATCCGGCCTTGTCATTGCGGCCCTACGATGCGAATGACGAAGATGCTTGCGTCGCGCTTTGGCTGCGCACTTGGCAGGTAACGTATCCGCAACTCGACTTCGCAGCGCGGCTCGACTGGTGGCGCGAACGCTGGCGCAGCGAACTGGTGCGGACGGCCGACATCGTCATCGCCGAAGCCGCGGGCGACGTGATCGGTTTCGTCACCGTCGATCCGCGCGCGTCTTATCTCGACCAGATCGTGGTCGCGCCGGAGCATTGGTCGACGGGCGTCGGAGCGGCCCTCATCGCGGTGGCTAAGCAACTCTCGCCGGCGGGCCTCGATCTCGACGTCAACATCGACAATGCCCGCGCCATCCGCTTTTACGACAGGCAGGGTTTTTCCATCGCCGGCGCCAGCGTCAATCCCATTTCCGGCAAGCCGGTTCACCGCATGAGCTGGCGGCCACCCAGGCGTGAAACTCAACTGCCCTGAAATTGCAGCTTCGCCAGCCGGGCATAAAGGCCGCCTGCGGCGACCAGCGCCTGATGCGTTCCCTGCTCGACGATGCGGCCCTGGTTCAGCACCAGGATGCGGTCGCAGGAGAGCACGGTCGCCAGCCGATGGGCGATGACGATCGTGGTGCGCTGCTGCATCAGCCCGGCGAGCGCCGCGGCGATCTGGGTCTCGCTTTCGGAGTTCGAGCGACGATGTTGCTTCGTCGAGCAACAGCAGCGGAGCATCGCGCAAGACCGCTCGGGCGATGGCGATCCTTTGCCGCTGACCGCCCGAGAGCGTGACGCCGCGTTCTCCGACCTGCGTTTCCATCCCCGCCGGCAAAGCCGCGATGAACGATGCCGCATGGGCAAACTCGGCCGCGCGCGCGACCTCGGCGTCGGGCGCGTCCGGCCGGCCAAAGCGGATATTGTCGGCCACCGTTGTTGCAAACATAACGCTGTCCTGCGGCACGAGCGCGATGCGCGCGCGCAGGTCCACCGGATCGAGATCGGAAAGCCGCATGCCGTCGAACACGATGCGCCCGGCGGCGGGATCGTAGTAACGCAAAGTGAGATGAAAGATCGTGCTCTTGCCCGCACCGGAAGGGCCGACGATGGCTACCTTCTCACCTCGACCGACGTGAAACGAGACGCCGGCGAGCGCGGCCACGTTCGGCCGCGTCGGATACGAAAAGCTCACATCCGCGAATTCGACCTCGCCGCGCGGCGGCGAAGGCAGGGTCAGCGGGTGTGCCGGCCGCGCGATCACGGGCTTGATGGCGAGAATCTCGAACAGCCGCTCCGCGGCCCCGGAGGCTTGCGCCATTTCGCCGCCGATTTCCGACAGCGCGCCGAGCGTACTGCCCGCCAGCACGGCGTAGAGAATGAACTGTCCAAGCCGGCCGGGCGTGATCTGCGCGGCCAGCACCTCTTGTGCGCCGATCCACAAAACGACGACGACGCTCGCAGCGACGAGAAAAATAGCGATTCCGGTAAGCAGCGCGCGCGACCGTATCGAGTGGAGCGCAGCCTCATAGGCGAGCTCGACCGATTTGCGGAAGCGATCGGTGCCGAGCCGTTCGTTGGTGAACGCCTGCAACACACGCACCGCGCCGATCAGCTCGGCCGCATAAGCCGACGCGTCGGCTAACGTATCTTGCGCGGACCGCGAGCGGCGGCGCACGGCCCGGCCAAAGGCATAGAGCGGCAGCACAATGATCGGGATCGCGGCGAAGACGAAGGCGGAGAGTTGCGGACTGGTCACTATCATCATCGTGCTCGCGCCGATGAACAGCACGAAATTGCGCAGCGCGATCGACACCGAGGTTCCAGCCGCGGCTTTGATCTGCGTCGTATCGGCGGTAAGCCGCGAGAGGACTTCGCCGGTCTTGGCCTCGTCGAAGAAAGCGCTGGAAAGCGAGACCACATGGGCGAAAACGTCGCCGCGCAAGTCGGCGACAACCCGCTCGCCGAGCGTGGTAACGAGATAGTAGCGAAGCGCGCTCGCGAGCGCGAGCACCGCCACGACGCCGATCATGACCAGGAAATAACGGTCGATCAGGGCAATGCCGCGCCCGGCAAAGCCGAAATCGATCATGCGGCGCACGGCGATCGGCACGATCAGCGTCGTCAACGCCGCGACGATCAGGGCTGCGAGCGCTGCGACCGCGCGCCCGCGGTAGTGTTTGACGTAGGGTAGAAGCGATGCGAGCGGTCTGAGGTCGACTCGACGCTCCGACGCCGCGGGTTTTGGGGGATTGGCAGCCGCCGGCACGCCCGGTGCAGCGGTTGCAGATTGCGCGGCGATGGCGGACGTCGCCGCGTCCTTTTCGGCACCGAAGTTCATACGCCTCAATACCTTATCGCCGTCCCGCCGGTTTGGCCGGCCGGACAATGCCCGGTGCGGCCGGCGCTGGCAACGTGGGGAGCGGTCGCAGCGGCGCTTGTCTCAACGGGGGCGGCGCGGTATAGACCGCCAAATTTTTTCCACCCGCACAGCGCCGATGCGCGGCAAAGGCTTGGATATCGTTATGAAACCCGACACCCACCCCGATTACCACTTGGTCAAGGTGGTTATGACCGACGGCACCGAATTCACCACCCGCACGACGTGGGGGAAGTCGGGCGACACGTTGCACCTTGACGTCGATCCGAAGTCGCATCCGGCCTGGACTGGCGGTCAGCAGCAACTTCTTGACCGCGGCGGCCGGCTGTCGCGCTTCCAGAAGAAATATTCGGGTTTCCTCAAGAAATAACCGCTGCGAACCGGACGGCGCCGCGGTCGTCCCCGCGAATACGGGTGGCGCACGAAAAGCACGGAATAAGCGGAAAACTAAACCCCGTCGCGCTCGAATGCCGCCTTTAACAGGCCCATTTGCCGTTCGACCGGGTTGCTGATCGCGACCCTGATCGGCGGCGGAGCATGCATCGTGGCATCGAGCCGACGCACCTCGGCCTGTAACTTGGTCGAGCGTATGATGAGCTCTTGAAGTTTTTCTGGCAGAAGCGCGATCGACTTCGCATCTCCGGGATCACAGGCAGCGAGCCTCACCTTGCTCTTTTCCTTGTGGGCCTGCGCCAGCGTCATTTCGCCTTCCTTGACCGCCCGGTGCAACAAAAGCCACGAGGCGAGCTGCATCAATCGCGTCGTCAACCGCATGCTCTCGGTCGCATAGACCAGAGCGGCATTGCGATCGAGCTTTTTGGATTCGGAGCGGCCGGAACCGTCGAGATAGCTCGCAGTCTCTTCGACGAGCGCCATTCCATCGCGGAACAGGGTCGCAAAAACCTGGGAACTTGCCAGCCGCTCGCTAAAGGAAACCGCGCCGGCCTCGCTCGCATGCTTCTCAGACATGGGTACGCCTCACACCGGGACGTAGCATCGCCCGGCCGGGCGTTTGAGTCCAGCGTGGGATCGAACCATGTCGCCGACATAGTTGCCGGCGCAAAACTTTTGGCAGCGCTGATGCGGCAAAAAAAGGAGCCGCCGTTGCCGGCGGCTCAAGGTGATAACAGGGAGGCGTCAAACAGAGTGGACAGGAGCCACTCGATGTCCAGAAGATGGACAATAATTGTAATGAACGAGAAAGCTTAACGAAACGTTAAGGACGCGCGGCGAATTGCAAAATTTTCTTGCAAGTTAACCATATTTGATGCGCGCGTTCCGCCGCTGACTCCCTCTCGAACCGCTATTTTTTGAAAAATGAATTTGCCGCCGTTTGCGAGGCGCGCTTTTTGGCCATTTCCGCCTCCAGTCGCGCAATCTCTTCCTTGAGCAGACCGACCCGCTCGCCGAGTTCGCCGACCGAGAGCAAGGTCAAATCTTGTCCCATCTCATGCGAGATCTTTTTCTTCGGCAGATCGTCCGGATCGATCGCAGGCATTTTGGGCTCCTTTGGCATCAAAATAACCGGGCGACACGCGGTTGTCACATACGTGCCCGGCCTCTAAAACTGTTGATGCGGGTTTTTGCGCTAAACGCGAGGCCGAAATAATGACCGCGCTACCCGAACGCATGACCGTCATAGAGATCCAGGAGCCTGGCGGGCCGGAGGTGTTAAAGGCGGAACCGCGGCCGCTTCCCAAAGCGGGCGACGGCGAGATTCTGGTCAAGGTTGCCGCCGCCGGCGTCAACCGGCCCGACGTCATGCAACGAATGGGCCTCTATCCGCCGCCGCCCGGCGCCACCGACATTCCCGGACTTGAAATCGCCGGCACGGTCGCCGCGCGAGGCACCGGCGTTGCGCGCTGGAAGGAATCCGACCTGGTCATGGCGCTGGTCGCCGGCGGCGGCTACGCTCAATATTGTGTCGCGCAAGAGAGCCACGCTTTGCCGATACCGGCCGGCCTCACGCCGGTTGAGGCAGCCGCCATCCCCGAGACTTTCTTCACCGTCTGGCACAACATGTTCGAGCGCGGACGGCTTACGGCGGGAGAAACCGTACTGATCCACGGTGGCTCTTCCGGCATCGGCACTACGGCTATTCAACTTGCGAAGGCTTTCGGTGCCCGCGTCGTCACTACCGCCGGCTCGCCGGAGAAGTGCGCGGCTTGCCTCAAACTCGGCGCCGACGTCGCCGTTAACTACAAGACCGAAGATTTCGTCGCCGCCACCAAAAAGGCGACCGCCGGTCACGGCGCCGAGGTGATCATTGATCTCATCGGCGGCGATTACGTCGATCGCAACTATGAAGCGGCGGCGGTCGAGGGCCGCATCCTGCAGATTGCCATCCAATCTTCGCCGCGGGCGAGCGTCGACTTTCGCCGGCTCATGTTCAAGCGGCTCACCCATACCGGCTCGACGTTGCGCGCGCGCTCGGTTGCGGACAAGGCCGCCATCGCCCGCGCAGTTGAGGCGAAAGTCCTGCCGTTGATCGCGGCTGGCCGAGTCAAGCCGGTGATCGATTCGACCTTCAAGCTCCGTGACGCCGCCGCCGCACACGCCCGCATGGAGGCGGGTCACCATATCGGCAAGATTGTGCTGACCCTTTGACTGGTCCCTTGAAAAGACACGGGGAATTTCTTGCGCTGTCGCCCACCAGCGGCTAGTGATCGGCTGCGGTTTGAATGACAATAGGGCGCCCAAACGATGACCGGGCCGCGAATTCGGCGCAAAGCCGGCTCAGTTAAGAAGTGGGGAAATTCCTGATTTGATCGGGGCGCGATGTGCGCCGGCTGCTCGGAGTCGTCTCTTGCCATTCTTACGCGCCGCTCTGGCGCTCGCCGCCTTCGCGTTTGCGGCCCTGCTCGGCGTCTCCGACGCTGCTGCGGTCGAGGCCGTCAATATCCGCCTCGACGCTTCGGCCATTGACCTCA
Source organism: uncultured Alphaproteobacteria bacterium (assembly GCA_963847785.1). Classification (GTDB taxonomy): domain Bacteria; phylum Pseudomonadota; class Alphaproteobacteria; order Rhizobiales; family Xanthobacteraceae; genus BOG-931. The sequence continues at coordinate 122,431 of CAWKBE010000023.1, read as the reverse complement.
CCGACGCGGTGGAGTTCCAGCATACCGAGGGCGACCGCGTGCAGGTTTCGACCGCTCCTGGCGCCGACGGCATTATCCGCCGCATTGAAGTGCGATCGCGCGAAGCCGGGAGCAATTGGGCCGTGTTCGCGCTCGCCAACAATGGCGATGAGCAAATCGATCGTCTGATCGTCGCGCCGCACTACCGGATGGTCGGGTCCGGTCTGATCTGGCCCGATCTCGGGCTTTCGCGCATCGTCAACATCACGCCGTCGTCCGGCGATCCTCCGGAGCGACTCGACAATCCGACCGCCGACGTTTTCCGCATCACGCTCGATCCCGGCACGGTGATCACCTTCGTTGCCGAGTTGCGAGCGCCGAACCTGCCGCAGCTCTATCTCTGGGAGCCGGACGCCTTCAAGGACAAGGTCAACTCGCTGACGCTCTATCAGGGCATAGTCATCGGCATCGCCGGATTGCTAGCGCTGTTCCTCACCATCCTGTTCGTGGTCAAAGGCAGCGTCATGTTCCCCGCCGCGGCCGCACTCGGCTGGGCGGTGCTTGTCTATATCGGCGTCGATTTCGGATTCTGGGGCAAGGTGTTCGACATGTCGTCGGGCGCCGAGCGCATCTGGCGCGCTTCGGGCGAAGCGATCCTCGCCGCGACGCTGCTGGTCTTCCTGTTCGCTTATCTGAATCTCAATCGCTGGCACGTGCGCTACGCCCACATAGCCGTTGGCTGGCTCGCCTTTCTCGGCGCACTGGTGGCCGTCGCGTTGTTTTCGCCGCCGGTCGCCTCGGGCATCGCCCGCATATCGCTGTTTTTCATCGCGGTGCTCGGCTTCGCCCTCGTCGTCTACCTTTCGACCCACGGCTTCGACCGCGCGGTGATGCTGATCCCGACCTGGTTCCTGCTCGTCGCCTGGGTGTTCGGCGCAGCGCTGACGGTAACCGGCTTTGTCACCAACGACATTATCGGCCCGGCTTTGCTTGGCGGACTCGTCCTGGTCGTCATGCTGATCGGCTTCACCGTGATGCAACATGCTTTCGCCGGCGGCATCGCGCAGGGCATCGTGTCCGACGTCGAGCGCCGCGCGTTGGCGTTGACCGGCGCCGGCGACATGATCTGGGACTGGGATGTCGCCGCCGACCGCATCTTCACCAGCCAGGAGACCGAAGCGATGCTCGGGCTCAAGAGCGGATCGCTCGACGGCGCCGCCGCGACCTGGCTCGAGATCCTGCATCCGCTCGATCGCGACCGGTTTCGCGCCACGCTCGACGGTATCATCGAACAGCGCCGCGGACGCGTCACGCAGGATTTCCGCGTGCGCACCGCCGACGGTCACTATCTTTGGTTCGCGCTGCGCGCGCGGCCGGTGGTCGGCTCCGACGGAGAGGTGATTCGTCTCGTCGGCACACTGACCGACGTCACCGAATTCAAGACTGTGGAGGAGCGTCTTCTCCACGATGCTGTGCATGACAATCTTACCGGCCTGCCAAACCGCGAGCTGTTCCTCGATCGGCTCGAAGCGGTGCTCGAATTCGCCAAGTCCGAAAGCGCCATCCGTCCGACCGTGATGGTGATCGACATCGATCGCTTCAAGCAGGTCAACGATTCGGTGGGCATGGCGCTGGCCAACTCGATCCTGCTGACGTTGGCGCGCCGGCTGGGACGGCTGATTAAGCCGCAGGATACGCTGGCGCGTCTTTCCGGCGACCAATTCGGTCTCATCATCCTGTCGGAACGCGAATCCGCGCGCATCACCTCGCTCGCCGAAACTGTCCGCCGCACGCTGCGCGCACCGATCAGCTTCAACGATCGCGAGATATTCCTCACCGGCTCGATCGGATTGGCGCTCGGCGATAGCGAGCCGCAGCGCGCCCAAGAGCGGCTCAAGGACGCCGAACTCGCCATGTATCACGCCAAGCGCAACAGCGGCGATCGTATCGAAGTGTTCAAGCCCGCTATGCGGGCTCGCAAGTCCGACCGGCTGACGATTGAGTCCGATCTGCGGCGGGCGCTCGAGCGCGAGGAGATAACGATCCTTTATCAGCCGATCGTCCGGCTTGAGGATCGCGCGGTCGCCGGCTTCGAGGCGCTGGCACGCTGGAACCATCCGAAACTCGGGCGGATGTCGCCTCACGAATTCATCAATATCGCCGAAGAGACCGGACTTATCGTCGAGCTCGGCCTTTTCGTGCTGGAGCGCACCGCCCGCCAGCTTAGCACCTGGCAGCGCACGCTGCGGCCGCGGGAGCACCTATTCGCCAGCGTCAATGTTTCCTCGCGGCAATTGCTCCGCCACGATCTGATCCAGGACCTGCGCACGGTACTGGCGCGCGCGCCGCTCACCCGCGGCTCGCTCAAGCTCGAGATTACCGAATCGGTGGTGATGGAAAATCCTGAGCACGCCGCGCAGATGCTGCACCGGATACGCGAACTCGGCGCCGGCTTGGCGCTCGACGATTTCGGCACCGGCTATTCATCGCTTGCGTATTTGCAACGCTTTCCGTTCGACACCATCAAGATCGACAAGTCCTTCGTCCACACCACGGCTAAGGGCACGCGACCGGTGATCCTGCGCTCGATCATCGCGCTGGCGCACGACCTCGGCATGGACGTGGTCGCAGAAGGGGCGGAAACCGATTCAGATGCGGTCGAACTCTTTCAGCTCGGCTGCGAATATGCGCAAGGTTTTGTGTTCGGCGAGCCGATGACGCCCGAGCGCGCCCGCGATCTGCTCCAGTCGCACAGCAAGGACGGCGCGGTAGCGCGTCACCCAGTGTCGGCAATCGGCGGCCCTTAGAGCGTAAGCGTGCCACACAAGGCAGGTATCACCGCGGCGAATGTCACTGTGACGTGTTTTGGGGAACGGTACCCGACAATCCGACCGTGCGACCGAGGAATCCCGCGGCGTCGAAATAGCGGGTCGTGCCGACCATCTGCATATCGATCACTGTGGCGAGGCCATTGGGCGCCGGATCCGATACCAATACTCGGCTAGTCACATCCGGCAGCCTGCCCTTCGGAAGCGTCTCCCAGAGCACGCGGCCGACAAGCATGCCCTTGTCGCTGACATCAAGCTGCATCAACTGCGCAATGGTGCGAGCAAGATCGGCATTGCTGGCCGGCGCGGGATCAACGAATTGCGATTTGAAATCAGGCCCCTGCATGGCCATGAAATTCCAGGTGTCAGCGCGGCTGAACGAACCGTGCATGCCTTGGCCTTGCTGGAGTACGGTGTCGGCGACTTCGACTGCACAGCGTACCGGTTCTCCACACCCCGTGTCGAAGGATCGGAAATTGACCGCAATCGTCAGATGCGGGGTAATGGCAGTTCCTTCAAGCGCGATGTCGTCAAGCGACAACGTGCCGCCGAATTTGCCGAGTTTTGAATCAACGAAGATGCCGCTGACATAATCTTGCGTCAGTAGGATATCGACGATCCGTTTTGTTACGGCCTTGTCGCCATCGGGCAGGTAGATCAGGTCCGATCCGCCATTGGCGGCCACCACCGCTTTGGGATTGTTGCGATCGCCGCCAATGAGCCCGTTGCCGTTTTTGGTGTGCTGATTTTCCGCCATCGTCTTGTAACCGTCGTCAGGGTCGATCAGCGGCATATTCAGCGCGTGCGCCAGATCGAGCGCAACGAAGCCGAGCGGTAAGCGACCGTCTGGAGCGTCGGCGAATTTGGTTTTTACCGACCAGCTGGTCTGGCTTTCTTTCGAAATCGTCGAGAAGCCGTGGTCGGCCGTCGCAATGATATCGGTCGAGTTGAGCAGCCCGATTTCGTCCAATGCCGAGCGAATCCGCGCCAGATCGTCGTCGGCATTTCGGATTGCGGCGAGCGAGGTCGGGCCATTGATGCCGGGGACGAGGACGTTCAAGCTGTCGCCTTGATTATGTTGGGTTCCGTCAGGGTCGCGCGACCAGAACACCAATACAAACGGCTTGTTGCGGTCCTTGAACATCGGGAGCACGGCGCGGGCCGTTACGGCGGCAAAGTAATCCTGCTGCAGCACATTGGCGCTGAGCGTACCGGGCTTGGACATATCGCCGCGCACTCCATTAGCGCCGCGCGACGGCGCCGCAAGTGGCAGATTCGCCGCCTGGAGCCGTTGGATCACTTCGGTCGACAGCGGGATGCCTTTGGGAGTGCCCGTTGCATCGTCGATGAGAATTGTTTGCTCACCGCTGCGTTCGGTGGGATCGAAAATCAATGTCGGACCGATCTTGCCAATCGACGCCGTGCTGTAGCCTTTCTTGCGAGCGAGCTCCAAGATCGTCGCCTCGTCGAGGTAATTGCCCGAAAATTGCCGGTCGATATCGCCAAGAACCACATCGTTCTCCAGAAACGGCGTTACGCTGTTGCCAGCGCCGGGAACTTGGAAGCCGGTGTAGATCGTATTGGAGAAATCGCCGGTGTCGCCGAGCATGTGGCCAGTTGCGATGCCGGACGCGTTTGCGGTGGTAACGGTCGGGAAAAGCGCATGGCTATTGCGTAAGATCACCCCCTCGCGTGCCATTCTCGCCATGGTAGGAGCCGTGCTGTCATCCACCATACGGAAACGCAAGCCGTCTGCCACAAATAGCACAATATTGTTGGGTCGCGACGTCGCCGCTCGTCCGAAAGCCATGGACGCGAGCATGGTCGATAGGATCATCGTACTGAGTAAAAGCAGCGGACGCATTCGCGGGCTCCAGAGCGCGGAAAGTAACGCAAAGGTGACGACGGAGTGACGGCTGCGAAGACCGTAGTAAGTCCCGTTAAGCGTGCCCGGCTTCGCTCGACAGCATACCGAGATCGATGCCGATTTTCTTCAGCGCTTTTTCATATTTGCCGCCGATATCAGTGCCGAAGATGAGCTCGGTGTCCGGCGCGCAGTGCAGCCAGCCATTTCCCTGGATCTCGCTTTCAAGCTGGCCCGGAGCCCAGCCGGCGTAGCCGAGCGCCAGGATCGCGCTTGCCGGTCCATCGCCGCGGGCAATCGCTTTGAGGATATCGAGCGTCGCGGTGAGGCAGATGCCGTCGTCAATTGGCAGTGTCGAGTTTTCGATGAAAAAGTCGGCACTATGCAGCACAAAACCGCGCTCGGTCTCGACCGGACCGCCGCGCATCACCTTCACCACGCCGGCGCGCGACGGTAGTTGGATCACATCCGCCGCCGGAATCACTTCAAGCTTCACAAGTAGGTCGGAAAAATTGATATTCGGCGCCGGATGATTGACGACGATGCCCATGGCACCTTCCGACGAATGCGCACAGATGTAGATAAGCGAACGGGCGAAGCGATCGTCCAGCATCGCTGGCATGGCGACGAGCATCTGGCCGTCGAGATAGCCCTTGCCCCGAGTTCGGTTTTTTCCGGATGTGCTGCGCGGCATTTTCATGTCCGAAGGTTAGCCGATCGATCCGCATTTGCAAACGAATGGCGGCGACAAAAGTTCACACTTTTCATGTCATTCCGCACCGGCCTCCGAACAGTGGCGGCAGTCACGATCATGTCAGTGGTGCGTGTGGACCACCTCGCTCTAAAGAGCGGCCATCATGCGTGAGGCAATAACCCAGCGGATAAAGATCGCTACAATCGTCTTGCTCTGCGGCGGCAGTTCGGCGGCGTGGGCACAGGACGCTTCGCCCTGGGAGGGAGAGCTTCACGCCGCGACGCGGCTCATCGCAGGCGAGTCGATCAAATCGTCTGACGCCAAGTGGGCACGCGCGGGTATCGAAATCCGACTGGATCCCGGCTGGAAGACTTATTGGCGATATCCGGGTGATTCGGGCGTGCCGCCGACGCTCGATTTCTCCGGCTCCGAGAACGTCAAGTCGGTGTCGGCGTTTTGGCCGGCGCCGGAGCGATTTGCCGATGGCGCAGGCGGCAATTCCATCGGCTATGTCGGCGACGTCGTATTGCCGCTGCGCATTGTTCCCGATGACGCGAGCAAACCATCGTCGCTGCACGTAAAACTCGGCTACGCGGTTTGCGGCAAACTCTGCGTGCCAGCGCAAGCCGAGCTTGACCTTACGTTGTCCGGCAAGGTCGGCGCCGAAGAGCCGACACTCATCGCCGCGGAAGCGCACGTACCGCGGCGCGTCCCGCTTGGGGCCGTCGCCGCTCCCACTGGCGGCAATTCTGCAGGCGCCGGGCTCGGTATCGCCGCCGTTCACCGCGAAGTAACCGCCGGCGCTCATGAGCGGGTCGTCGTCGTGGTCACCGCGCCGAACGATGCGCCGGTCGATCTTTTTGTCGAAGGCCCAACATCCGATTGGGCGCTACCCCTTCCCGAGCCGGCCAACCGGCCGAGCGATGACACGCCGGGAAGACGGCGCTTCACATTCGACCTCGACGGGCTGCCACCTGGCGCCCACGCCCAAGGGTCGATGCTGACACTGACGGCGGTATCATCCACCGGCGCAATCGAGGTCCAGGCACGTCTCGACTAAACCGCCCAGTCGGGTAATTTACGGCGACCGATATGCCACATCTGGACACTGAGAGGATAACGACCATGCCGATCAAGGTTGGTGACCGCTTGCCGCCCGACATCAAGTTTCGAGTTATGGGCCCCGACGGCCCGGCCGCAAAGACCATGGACGAGGTGTTCAAAGGCAAGAAGGTCGTGCTGTTCGCCGTTCCCGGCGCGTTCACGCCGACCTGCAACAACAATCACCTACCGGGCTTTCTGAAGAACGTCGACGCGTTCAAGAGCAAGGGCATCGACACCATTGCGGTCACGGGCGTCAACGACGCATTCGTGTTCGACGCCTGGAAGAGAGCAACTGGAGCGGGCGGCAAGATCGAGTTTTTAGCGGACGGCAACGGCGATTTCGCCAAGGCGCTGGACCTGACGATGGACGGCTCCGCCTTCGGCCTCGGCACCCGCTCCAAGCGCTATGCGATGCTGATCGAGGACGGCGTTGTGAAGAAGCTCAACGTCGAGGCCGCCGGCGGCAAGGTCGAAGCCTCAAGCGCCGAGAATCTGCTGAAGCAACTGTAGTGCGCTTCGTTTCGTCCACCGGAAAAGCGAAAGCGGGCGGTCTATTCAGTAGTTTCTCGAGACCGCATGGCGCCGCTTGACGTTGAGAGGGCGGCCGCGGCTGCAAGCTCGCTCGGCCCGGCTGCCCTTAGCTCCCACGGCGGTTATTGCTGGGGCAGAAATACCGCCGGTCTGCGCCGGCACTTCAAACGCATGTAAATATACAGCAGAATTTTCGCCATTCTCCGGACGATGTTTTTTCGCACCTCTTCCCGCGCGAGCAGCGCGAAGATGAGCGTCGTCTTTTTGTCCAGCTCGAGCTGAAGACGGCTGAGTTCGCAGTGTGTTTGCCGACGCCATCATGCCAAGTTGCGGTCTTGGCCCGCATCTCTTCCATACCGATATCAGGGCGTCGCACCGACATGGCGAATTGCGCGCGCAGAGCGTCCTTGTCGGCCTGGATCTCGCTTACCGTCAGCGGCGTGCCTCGACGAAACGCTTCTTGGTGAGCCGCACCGGCCCGTTCGTGAACGACCCGAAAGACAAACAGCATCAGCAGGCATCCGCCAAGAAGCCCAATGCCGCACAACATCAGCGATTCGAACAAACGCTTATTCGCAGCGAAATGAACGACCAGCTGCGCGCCGCCGAGACCCAATTGGGTATAAGAAACCTGTTGGTTAACGAAGCGGCATCCAAATTAACGATGAACGGCAAATGGATTTAGCAACCCGCATCGCGGAGAGATCAGCCGGCGATGCGGCCGGCGCGCAAGTCCGCGATCGCTTCACGTGCGAGCGCGTCGGCGCGTTCGTTGAACTCATGACCGGCATGGCCGCGCACCCAATGCCAATGCACCTCATGCGGACCGACCGCGGCATCGAGGCGTTTCCACAAGTCGACATTCTTGACCGGTTTCTTGTCGGACGTGCGCCAGCCGTTGCGTTTCCAATTGACCATCCAGGACAGGACGCCATTGCGCAAATACTGACTGTCGGTGTGGATATCGACGCGGCACGACCGCTTCAGGGATTCGAGCGCGGAAATCGCCGCCATCAGCTCCATGCGGTTGTTGGTGGTGGTGGCCTCGCCGCCTTTCAGTTCCTTCTCGTGGCCGCCGAACCTGAGGATCGCACCCCAACCGCCGGGACCGGGATTGCCCGAGCAGGCGCCGTCGGTATGAACGACGACGTGCGGCAGACCCGAGGTCACGGCGCGATCGCTCCGTAGTCGCCTACGCCGGTGACTTTTTGGTGGAAGCGGAGCTTGCGCAGATATTCGAGTGGGTCCTTGGGCCGCACCAGGGCGCCGGGTGGCACGTTGAGCCAATCGACCAGCCGCGTGAGCAGGAAGCGCAACGCCGCGCCGCGGGCAAGAAGCGGCAGTGTCTCCCATTCGGGCGGCGATAGCGGCCGCGCCTTCGCGTAGCTTGCAAGCAGCGCTCGGCCCTTGGTGACGTTGTAGGAATGATCCTGCTCGAAGCACCAGGCGTTGAGACAAATGGCGACGTCGTAGACCAGCGTATCGGTGCAGGCAAAATAGAAGTCGATCAGCCCGGAAAGCTTGTCGCCGAGAAAGAACACGTTGTCCGGAAACAGGTCGGCGTGGATCACGCCCTGCGGCAATCCCTGCGGCCAGTTCCCTTCGAGCACATCGAGTTCGGCGGCGAGCGCGGCTTTGAGGCCGCGTTGCACCTCGTCGACGCGATCGCCGCACGCCGCGTATAGCTGCCGCCAGCCGGCGACCGAAAGCGCGTTCTGCCGCCGCATCGAAAAATCCGCTCCGGCAAGATGAAGCCGCGCCAGCGCCTCGCCAAGGGCCGCATTATGCGCGGCGTTTGGGCGGCGAATCCACATGCCGTCGAGGAAGGTGACGATCGCCGCGGGCCTACCGGCGAGCCGGCCCAGCGTCTGACCGGTCCGGTTCTTGACCGGCTGCGGGCAAGTGATGCCGCGGCTCGCAAGATGCTCCATCAGCGCCAGAAAGAACGGCAAATCGCGCTCTGCGACGCGACGCTCATACAGCGTGAGAATGAAATAACCGCGGCTGGTGTGAACCAAGAAATTCGAGTTCTCGACGCCCTCGGCTATGCCCTTGTAGGCCAGAAGCTCCCCGATGTCGTAACCGGCAAGGAAGGGGCCGAGGTCTTCCGCCGCGACATCGGTGTAGACAGCCATTGAGTGTCTCCAAGCGTCCCGAATCCGAAGTTCGCGCGGGCTTTTCCGCACATCTGCATGCGAATTTCCGAACACAGGGACACCAGCAATCGCACGATTTCCGGTGCGGATTTTGGATTCAAACTTTCTGTTCGAGTAGCCGTCGGACTGCAGAACCTTCAAATCCCGCCGCACTAGGCCCTCGCGGCTAGCCTGCCGCCTGTGCCGCCGTCAAGATGGTGAGCGAATAAACCGTCCCCGAACGACGAGTTATCCGGCAGCTTTCGCTATCTTGTACACTATCGGCCCTCAACGCCCGACGGTATGATTGTTGGCATTGCCCAGATAAAAACGACGGCAAGCGGGGCGCGTGCGCATGAAGACCATCCTCGTCCCTACCGAGCAAAATGCTGGAATGGCCTCGGCCTTGGACGCAGCTTTGCTGCTGGCGCAGAAGTTCGACAGTTGCATCGAGGGCTTTCCGCTGCGTCCGGCGGTTGCCGACATGGTGGCCATGGATCCCGACGCCGGAATGACCATGGTGGTGGTAAAGGAGAACGACGCCGACATGGCGCGGCAGGCGGAAGATATGTTCCGCTCTTTTATGGAGCGTCACGGCATGAAGCGGCGCGCCGACGATGCGCCAGCGTCGCTGTCCGCGACGCTATCTTGGACCTGGAATGGCGCCGCGCCGAGCGGCCACGATTTCGTCGGCAGCTACGGGCGCGTGTTCGACGTCATCGTGCTGGCACGTCCGGGAGAGGAATGGCAGAGCCCATCCATGGTGACGCTTGAGTCCGCCTTGTTCGAAAGCGGACGTCCGGTGCTGATCGCACCGCCGACGCCCCCGCGCTCCCTCGCGACCCACATGATGATCGCTTGGAACCGTAGCACCGAACAGGCGCGTACCACGGCATTCGCCATGCCGCTGCTGCGGCTCGCCGAGCGCGTGACGATCCTCACTGTCGAAGGCTCGACCGTCGCCGGACCAAGCGGCGTCGAATTAGCGCGCTCGCTGGCGATGAACGGCATCGCCGCCGATCCCATCACCGTTTCTCCGGGCAAAGTCAGCGGCGGCGAAACCATTCTGAAGAAGGCCGCGGAGCTCGGCTGCGACCTCATCGTCAAGGGCGCTTACACCCAAAGCCGCTTGCGCCAGATGATTTTTGGCGGCGCCACGCGGCATATCCTGACGAATGCCGACGTGCCGGTGCTGATGGCGCATTGAGCGGGTTCATTTTAAGTCCTTGCGGATGATCTTGCCGACGTTGCTCTTGGGCAAGCTGTCGACGAAGACGATCACCTTGGGGACCTTGTAGGCGGCAAGCCGCTCGCGCGCGAACTTAGTCAGATCCGCCTCGGTAAGGGCCGGATCCCGTTTGACAACGAACAGCTTCACGCCCTGCCCGGTGTGCGGGTCGGCAACGCCGATGACCGCGGCCTCCAACACCCCCGGATGCTGCGCGATTACGTCTTCCACTTCGTTAGGGAAAACCTTGAACCCGGAGACGTTGACCATGTCCTTCTTGCGATCGAGGATTTTCAGATACCCTTGCGCATCGAACACGCCGATATCTCCGGTGTGCAGCCAGCCGCCTGGCGTCAACACCAGCCGGCTCTCGTCGGGGCGCTGCCAATAGCCCTGCATGACTTGCGGACCGCGCACGCAAATCTCGCCGGCCTCGCCGACCGGCAAGTCATTGCCGTCGTCGCTGCGGATGGCGACTTCGGTCGATGGTACAGGCAAGCCAACGGTACCGATCCGCGGGCTCCGAACCGGATTGAGACACACGACCGGCGAAGCCTCGGTGAGACCGTAGCCTTCCACCAACTCCGTGCCGGTGACCTGGCGCCAGCGTATCGCCACCGCGCTTTGCACTGCCGCGCCGCCGCCGACGGCGAAGCTGAGCTTGCTGAAATCGAGCGCGGCGAATTCGGGAGCGTTGAGCAGTGCATTGAACAGCGTGTTGACACCGGTCATCGTCGACACCTGCGTACGGCGCATGGTGCGGATCAGTCCTTTGATGTCGCGCGGGTCGGGAATGAGCACACTCAATCCACCCATCAGCGCGAACGCCAGCAGGTTCGCGGTAAGCGAGAAGATATGATAAAGCGGCAGCGGGGTGAGCACGCTTCCCTGCTCTTCTGCGAGATACAACGCGATGACGGCGCGGCACTGCAAAGTGTTGGCGACGAGATTGCGATGGGTCAGCACCGCACCTTTCGGCACGCCGGTCGTTCCACCGGTGTATTGCAGCAGCGCCGGCGACGCGGCCTGCGGCTGTGCGTCGTGGTAGTCGGCGCCCGGCCGGCGGCTGCAAGCCTCCTGCAAGAGCGTAAAGCTATTGAAGCGCCAGGCCGGCGCCGCGCGCCGGATGTAGGTATTGGCAAAATTAAACAGCAAGTGCTTGAGCGTCGGCATGAAATCGCCGAGCCGCGCCACCACCACATGGCGGAGCTTGGTCCCCGGCAGCGCCGCTTCAAGCTTGTGCGCGAAGTTCTCCATGACGACGATGGCGACGGCGCCCGAATCCTCCAGCTGCTCCTTCAACTCGCGCGGCGTATAGAGCGGATTGACGTTAACTACCGTCAGCCCGGCGCGGACCACGCCCAGAAACGCCACAGGATAAGCCAAGAGGTTCGGCAGCATGATCGCGACGCGGTCGCCGGGCTGGCACTTTGCCTCCTCGATGAGAAACGCCGCGAACGCCCGGCTGAGGCGCTCCCATTCCGTGTAGGTCGTACGCACGCCGAGGCATTCGAAGGCGGGATGGGCGGCGTGGCGGGTGCAAGCGTCCAGCAGCATCGCCGGGAGCGACGGATAGGAATCCGGATCAATGCTCTTGGGAATACCCGGCGGATAAGAGGCGAACCAAACCGGCTCCGCCGTGCCAGCCTGCGGCGGCACGGTCGGGCTCTGTATCGCAGGCGTCATTAATTCAATCCTTGGCAGGCAATAAGAGCCCGGCCGTCATCTTACGGCAAATTATGCGAACGTTGAGCGTCGCCGCATCGGCAATGCGGCGACGCTAAAAATGCCCATTACAACGCCGACCGCGCCAACGCTTGTCGCGACCTTCCACGGGGTGATTTCCGCCACCGTCACGGCTTTGGAAACGCTGATCGCTGCTATCCCCGGGAAAATCTGGCCTGCGATGGAAAACTGGCCGTATCACGAGGCAGCGCAGCCGTCGATGGATAAGCTACTGAATTTTATGTAAGAAACACTCAAACCGCACGGCCGACGGCTGGCTTGTCCGTTAACTATAGGCGCCTGCGATCCCGCTCCCGACCCGTTAAATCGTGTGACCAACCGACGGCGGCCCTTTTTTGCCACAGTGCACGGTTAACCCTCGTATCCGTCGGGGGCGGGGTGACCATAAGTTCGCGTTAACCCTTCCCAAATTAACGTTGCGTTAGTGTTGTCCGCTGCGTCGGGGATGTCGCGGCGGGGAACGAAGGGTCAACGCGAGGGTGGCGGGTGCTGGTCGATAAAACGCGGCCGAACATCTATCGTATTTTTGCGGCGCGCGCCGGCGTTTCCTGCAGCGTTGCCGTCCTTCTCCTTCTATGTGGCTCGCGCGTTTTGCAAAACGCGATCGCCGAAGGAGATACGCGCACCATTTCGCTGCACCACATGCATACCAGCGAAGACATTTCGATCACCTTCAAACGCGAAGGCCGCTACGATGAGTTGGCTCTCGAAAAGCTCAATTGGTTCTTGCGCGACTGGCGAAAGCAGCAAGAAACCAAGATGGATCCGCACCTTATTGACCTGATCTGGGAGGTGCACCGCGAGAGCGGATCGAAAGAGCCCATCTGGGTGGTCTGCGGTTATCGTTCCCCGGAAACGAACGCCATGCTCCGGCGCCACAGTTCGGGCGTCGCACGTTTCAGCCAACACATGCTTGGCCATGCCATGGACTTCTACATTCCCGGCGTGCCGCTTGATCAGCTTCGCGCCATGGGCTTGCGCTTGCAGCGCGGCGGTGTCGGCTTCTATCCGACCTCGGGTTCGCCGTTCGTGCATATGGACACCGGCGGCGTTCGCATGTGGCCGCGCATGACACGCGAGCAGCTGGTTCGCGTGTTTCCCGACCAGCGTACGGTCTACATTCCGTCCGACGGCCGGCCGCTCGCCGGCTACGATCTTGCGCTCGCCGATATCGAGAAGCGCGGTGGCAGTTTGTCCGATACCGGCGTGAACGTCGCCGATGCCGGCGCGGGCGGCCACTTCAATCCGTTGACCAAGCTCCTCCACCTGGCGCGCGGCGGCGACGACGAAGAGCAAGCCGACGGGAACGCCGGCACGCCGCGGCCGACGGCAACTGAGACAATGAAGGAAAAGGCGAAGGCCGCGGTCGCCACGACTATCCACCGCGCCGAAGACAAGCTCGCCGCCGAGAAGGCCAAACTTGCCCAGGTCGCGGCGCGCGCCGAAGACAAGCTCGCGGCGGAGAAGGCCAAGCTCGCCAAAGTCGCGGCGCAAGCCGAAGAAAAGCTCGCGGCGGAGAAGGCGAAGCTAACCAAGGTTGCCGCGAAGGCGCACGTGATTCCCCGCGCCGAAGCCGCGCCACTGGCCACGACGCCGAACCAGATCATTCTCGCACGCGGTTTCTGGCAGGGAGCGCCGGACGGCATGCCTGTCGCTCGCCCGTCGCAAGACGCAACCCACGCAATCGCCGCTGTGGCGCAGCCACGCAACGTCGAGGTTGCAAGTGCCGATGACACCGGCTCGATCGATTCACTTCCCGCAGCGGCGGATCGGGACTCGCCTGAAAGCGCGCTCGCGTATGCCGCAGATCGCGATGCTTCCGCTGCGTCGTCGGCCGCGACGGCGGCCTTGCGCGCCGCGCTACTGCGCGCCGCCGGCGTGCAGACCGGCGACAATGAAACGACGGTTGCGGTGAAGCCCGTCACCGGCCGGCCCGCTTCGACCATTGTCATCGTCGCAACCAAGAAAGTGGCGACCGTGCTCGCCGACGCGACCCGACTTAGCGATCCATGGCTGCGTGCCATCCTCGTGTCGCCAAGCGTTAACCACTATCTTTGCGTCACCATGCTCGGCGTGCGCGACTTCCGCTCCTTGGCGGAATTGATGGTCAAGCCGGCCAGTTCGGTCATGATGTCGTTTGCTGCCGACCCGAACCCGGGTCTTACACCCGACCACTTCAGCGGCAGCGCGGTCGCCTTCACCCCGACTATGAACTACGCGCTGCGTACCGCTGCGTTGCAGTAACCAGCCAGCCGCGGGTGGACTGCCTGGGCCACACCCCGTCGGCTCCCAATGATGCGTTGCTATCCCAGCATCCCGAGCGCGTGCAGATAGGTCTCGAGTATCGCTTCCTGCTCCTTGCGCTCGTTGATGTCCTGCTTGCGCAGCCGCACCACCGTACGTAACGCCTTCACGTCGAACCCGGTGCCCTTGGCTTCCGCGTAGACATCGCGGATGTCGCCGGCGATCGCTTTCTTTTCTTCTTCGAGACGCTCGACCCGCTCGACGAAGGCCTTGAGGTGATCCTTGGCGAAGCGGTGAGCGGTTTGTTCGTCTTTTGCGGCGGCGGCAGTGGCCATCAGGTACTCCTGGCGATGCTGGCATGATCCGAAAAGCGGATGCCGGTTTTCGGACGGGATCATGCTGGATTGGTCGCCGGAAGCTTTCGAAAGTGCGCGCCTTCAGGTCAAGGCACGTGTGCGCTCATCCACAGCACTGCACAGAGGATTTCGCGCGGCGCGCGGCCTCAGTGCTTTTGGCTTGCTTTTTCGAACACCGCTTTCTCTCCCGCGCCCGCTTCCTTCTGGAACTTGGCGCGCCATTCGTCGTAAGGCATGCCGTAGACGATCTCGCGGCTTTCGTCTTTTGACATCGGGACGCCCTTCTCGTCCGCGGCGTCCTTCATCCAATTGGAGAGGCAGTTGCGGCAGAACCCGGCCAAATTCATCAGGTCGATATTCTGCACATCGGTACGAGAGCGCAGATGCTCGACCAGACGGCGATAGACGGCCGCTTCGAGTTCCACGCGGCTTTTCTCGTCGGTAGCCATATCGTCCTCCGCGGCGCTGCATTAAATATACGCGAAAGATAGAGGCGTGACGGGCGTCTTTCCAGACACTTTGCGGCGGAAACGACATGGACACCAAGCTCGGCGCGACGGCGACGCCAACGCGCGATTTTCTTGAGTCCCTGTTTCGCGCCGCGGTTGCCGCCGCGCACCCGGCCAACTGCTTGCCGCAGAACCTGCCGGAACCGCCGCCGCGCGGCCGCCTCATCATCCTCGCCGCCGGCAAGGCGGCGGGCGCGATGACCGAAGTGGCGGAACGTCACTATATCCCGCTTCTCCCGGTTGAAAAGCTCGCTGGTCTCGCGGTAACGCGCCACGGCTATGGCCGCCCGACGCGCCGCATCCCGGTCATCGAGGCCGGGCACCCTGTTCCGGACAAAGCAGGCATCTCGGCTACCAAACGGGCGCTCGCGCTCGCCGATGCGGTGGAGGGCGAAGATCTCGTGCTGGTTCTTTTGTCCGGCGGCGCTTCGGCAAACTGGATCGCGCCGGCCCTGGGGCTCACGCTCGAAGAAAAGCAAGTGGTGACCCGGGCTCTGCTCGAGAGCGGCGCTGCCATCGGCGAGATCAACACGGTGCGTAAACATCTCTCCCGTATCAAGGGAGGACGGCTCGCCAAGCGCGCTTTTCCCGCCAGTCTGCTGACGCTCGCGATCTCAGATGTACCCGGTGATGATCCGGCGGTCATCGGCTCGGGCCCGACCGTGCCCGATCCGACGACGCTGGCCGATGCGCGCGACATCGTGAGCCGGTACCGCCTCGCGTTGCCCGCAGCGGCGACGCGCGTCCTCAACGATCCGGCCAACGAGACGCCGAAGCCAGGCGACGACGTCTTCGCCGCCACGGATTACCGGATCGTGGCGCGGCCCACCGAAGCGTTGCGGGCGGCCGCGGAACGCGCGGCCGCGGCCGGCTATGAGTGCATTACACTCGACGGCCGCTTGCAGGGCGAGGCACGCGAAATCGCGGCCGAGCACGCCGGGTTCGTCCGCGAACTCAGCAACCAAGGCCGCCGCGCGGCCGTCCTGTCAGGCGGTGAGTTGACCGTGACGCTGCGTGGAAACGGCCAGGGCGGTCCCAACCAGGAATATGCGTTGGCGCTCGCCATACATCTTGACGGCGTCCCGGGCATCGCCGCGCTCGCGGCCGACACCGACGGAACTGACGGCGGCGGCGGCCGTCCCGACGATCCGGCTGGCGCCTTCGTCGACCAAACGACGCTCCAACGAGCACGGTCGGCCGGCCTCGATCCCGCCGCGTTTCTCGCCGACAACAATTCCACGGGGTTTTTCAAAGGGATCGGCGGTTTGTTCCGGCCCGGTCCTACATTCACCAACGTCACCGACTTCCGCGCCATCGTTGTTGACAGGCCATAAAAATTGACCGGAATCTGAACCGGAAATGAGAGACGCGATTAATCCCAGAACCGCAGCAAGCGTGCTTGCGGCGAGCCTGTTTGCAATGCTCCTGCTGGCGGCATCGGTCGGCCCGGCCGCGGCGGATTTTCGGCTTTGCAACAACACCGGCAGCCGGGTGGGCGTGGCCGTCGGCTACAAGGACGCCGACGGCTGGACCACGGAAGGCTGGTGGAATTTGCCCGCGCGCACCTGCGAGACCGTGCTCAAGGGGAATCTTGTTGCCCGTTATTATTATGTCTACGCCATCGACTATGATCGCGGCGGCGAATGGATGGGCCAAGCCGTTATGTGCACCCGCGACAAGGAATTCACGATCCGCGGCATCAGCGATTGTCTGGCTCGCGGCTACGACCGCACAGGCTTTTTCGAAGTAGACACCGGCGAGCAGCGCGCCTGGACAGTGCAACTCACGGAATCGACCGAGCAGGCGCCGCAACGTCCGTTGCCGACGGGCAATCCGCTGACCCCGGCCGCCCCGCCTGGCGCAGCGACCATGCCCTCCGGCCCCCGCGCGGCGCCGACCGCTCCGCCCGCGGGCCAAAGTCGATGAGGCGACAGCGCCGCACGAAAGTGGTGGCGACGCTGGGGCCGGCCTCTTCGAGCCGCACCGTCATCGGCCGCCTGTTCCAGGCCGGCGCCGACGTCTTTCGTATCAATATGAGTCACACGAGCCACGAGAAGATGCGCGAACTCGTGGCGACGATCCGCGCCGTCGAAGCCGAATGGGATCGCCCGATCGGAATTCTCGTCGACCTTCAGGGGCCAAAGCTTCGCCTCGGCAACTTCAACAATGATTCGGCAGAGATCGACACCGGCCAGGATTTCATTTTGGACTGCGATCCGGCGCCGGGCGATTCAACACGTGTGAACCTGCCGCATCCGGAAATTTTTGCTGCCATCAAGCCGGGCGGTGCATTGCTCGTCGACGACGGCAAGCTCCGACTCGTGGTTACGGAAACCGAATCACAACGCATTGTCGCCAGCGTCAAAGTCGGCGGCAAAATCTCGAGCCGCAAGGGCGTGAGTTTGCCCGACACCGTCGTGCCGGTGGCGGCGCTGACGCCCAAAGATCTCGCCGACCTCGAGGCGGCGCTCGATGCCGGCATCGATTGGGTGGCGCTCTCGTTCATCCAGCGGCCGGAAGACATCGCCGAAGCGAAAAAAATCGCTCGCGGGCGGGCGGCAGTGATGGCCAAGATCGAAAAGCCGCAGGCGGTTTCCCGTCTCGCCGATATTCTGGATCTAGCCGACGGGCTGATGGTGGCGCGCGGCGATCTCGGCGTCGAAATGCCGCTAGAAAAAGTCCCCGGCGTGCAGAAGGAAATGACGCGGGCCTGCCGGCGCGCCGGCAAGCCGGTTATCGTCGCCACGCAGATGCTCGAGTCGATGATCACAAGTCCGGTGCCGACGCGCGCCGAAGTCTCCGACGTGGCCACCGCCATTTTCGACGGCGCAGACGCCGTCATGCTATCGGCGGAATTGGCGGCCGGACAATATCCGACCGAGGCGGTAGCGACAATGAACCGGATCGCCGAGGAGGTCGAGAGCAACGAGCCTATGTACCTGCCGTCGCTCCGTGTCCTGCATACGGAGCCGGAGGCGACGGGAGCTGACGCCATCGCCGCCGCGGCACGCCAGGTCGCCGAGACGCTCGACCTCGCCGCCATCGTATGCTGGACCAGTTCGGGCTCGACGGCGATGCGCGTCTCGCGCGAACGGCCAAAGCCGCCCACCATCGCGATTTCCCCGATGATGACCACCGGACGGAAATTGTCACTCGTTTGGGGCGTTCACTGCGTCGTCGCCGAGGATGCGCAAGATCAGGACGACATGGTCGAGCGCGCCTGTCGAATTGCTTTCAAAGAGGGGTTCGCCAAGGCCGGGCAGCGTGTCATCATCGTCGCCGGCGTCCCGTTAGGCACGCCCGGCGCCACCAACATGATCCGCATCGCCTTTGTCGGCGCGCTAACTGCGGACGAGGTGTGAGCGTCTAGGCGGCGGACGACTTTGCCGCGATCTCATCAACCGCGGCAATGACCTCATCAGCGGCGGCGTGATGCAACATATGGCCTAGCCCGGGTAGCACGGTGAGTTTCACCACCGACGCGGCGGCAGCGAGTTTCTCGCAATGGCGCGCCGGCGGCACCAGCGGATCGCTGCCGCCGACCAGCGCGATGGTCGGCACGGTGAGCGCGGCGTAACGTTCGGCTTGCGCAGCGAGAAAAGATTCGAGAAAGCCCACATCGGCCCAATTGGCCATCAGCGTCAGCGGCCGTAGCACCAGCATCGCCGCAGAATGCTTGACGTAGCCCTGAGGAATCCTCTGTGGCAAAAAGGCCGTGCGCGAGCCGGGCCAGATCAAGGCGACGCCAAACGGAAACGCCAGAGTGCGGGCAAAGAGCCAGCCGAGCGGACCCGCGAGCAACGCATTGAGCCAGGCTATCGTCGGAAATCCTGGATGCGTCGGCGGTGCAACGAGCACCAGCCCAGCGGCGCGGTCCGGGAAATCGAGCGCAAAAGCCAGCGCCAGCGTGGCGCCCCAGGAGTGGCCGACCAGGATCGCGCGATCGACGCCGAGCCGGTTGAGCACGTCCCGCAGCACGGCCGCCTGAAAGGCGGGCGAACTGCCCTCCCGGTGCTTGCGCGCGCTAAAACCGAGGCCAGGCCGATCGACCAGGATCACGCGGTAACGCGCGGCGAGGCGCTCCCCGAGCGCGAGGTGCATGTCTTCGAGATTCGATCCGGCGCCGTGAAGGAGGACGACCGGTGCAGCTTGCGCATCGCTGTTTTTTCCAATTTCGCTGACATGCTGACGAAAGCCGCCGACATCGATGAAACGGCCGCGCGGCCGATGCGCCCAATTGATTAGCTGCGCGCCGACGAGCGTGACGATGGCACCGCCGCAAAAGACCGCGACAACAACAACGAGTATGGTCATTGGCTCGATTATCCGCAGCGATTAGGCAAAAACGAGACGGCATGCGCCGCGCATGTTTAGAGCGCTCCACCGTCCAGCCAGCGCGCACCACGGGCGTAGAGGGCATCGAGCTCGGGCCCCTCGATGCCGGGCATGTCGGTTTTGACCTTGTAGCCGATCCGGCTTTGCAAATACGCAAGGTGACGATAGCCCTCGGGAAATCGCTTGAGCAAATCCTGGTCGAGCACGATCTTCGCCGCCGGATCGACCGGGTCGAGCCGATCTTTCTCATAGATCGGCTGGCGCAATACCAAGCCCCACCGGCCGTTGCGCTTCTCGAAGAAGTCGTAGAAGCGGCCGGTGCAAACCACATCGCAAATCACGCCTTCGAGCGGGGCGCGCTGCGAAATCGTCATCTTGGTCTGCGCGATCGCACGTTTGCCCGCAACATTGATGGAATTGCCGCCGAGAAAATGAAGGATGCGTACGCCGCGCGCCCAGCCTTCATCATTCACCTTGATGAATTCTTCGAAGCCGCCTTGAAACCAAGTCGCCATCATGCGCCCCTCGGCATGCCAGACGGTGCGAAAACGATCCCACAGGCGCGCATCGCGCCAAACGGCCCAGTTTTCCACCAGTTCACGGATGGCGATCTTGTCGGCGGCGATGTTGGTCATTTTACTCCCTGAAACTCACTACGTGACCTGCGCCAAGAAGTCCGGCCCGAAAGGCCGGCGCGATGATAGGCTCAGCGCCGGTCTGGTGATCCAGTTCAGCTTAATCGAAGAAGATGGATTGCCGCGTCAATGGTCTTGAAGACGACGCTTCACGCCTTTGCCCGGCAACGAGGGATGGATGATCAGATATCTCGTCCCTCGACCTTTTCACGCAACGTTTTCACGACGTCGCCGATATTTTCGAGGTGGGGATCGATCACGAGCGCCTTGCGGTAGGCTTCGAGCGCGTGTCTGTCGTCGCCGATCTCTTGCAGGATCAGACCGAGACCGGATAGCGCGCCGAAATGGCGCGGCTCGCGCAGCAGAACCTCGTGGATATCCGCTAGCGCGTGGCCATAATCCTTTTGCAGGTAATAGACCGTGGCACGCCGATTCCAGGCTTCCGCATAGCCTGGCTTGAGCTCGATCACCGCATCGAGGAGCTTGATGGCGAGGTCATAGTCCTTTCCGTCGGCAGCGACTTTCACGCGCCCCATGAGCAGGTTGCAGGTGTCGCTGCCGGATACCATCCATAGGGACCAGATGCGTTCCTCGATTGCCTTGGCGCTCTCGGCGTCCGGCGCGATCTTGAGCGCCTCGAACAGTATGTCGAGATTGAAGGTCCGCTCGCCACGCCCCGGTCGCGGCAGATTGCTTGGCGGCACAACCCAGTCGGGGGCGGGTGAGCCACCGGGAGGGTTCTGCGCCAGCGCCGGCATGCCGGCCAAAGCCACTAGAGCGCCGAGCACGACGGCTGGAAGGAATCGCAAGGCCATAACCACAAATCTAGCCGCCGCGTGTGGCGCAGCAAGGCCCAAATATGCTCACAGGCGCGTGAATATGAGGCGGTAGAACGGCTCAGCCTTGGCGGGCTTTGAAGCGCCGCTGCGTCTTATTGATGACGTAAACGCGGCCCTTGCGGCGCACGATCCGGTTGTCGCGGTGACGGCCGCGAAGCGATTTCAGCGAATTACGAACTTTCATGGCAACTTCCTGCCTTTGGCGGTTGCTTAAGGGATGGGCCGCCAGCTTGTCAATGATGGCCGCCCGCGCGAACCCGTTCTACGCCGACGCGATGCGGACGTTTTGCCAGGCGTGTTTTGGCCCTCGCCAAATGGGCCGGTGCCCGCGGAGAAACCGGTAAGGCGGTGGACGATCTGTTCCAGACCAGCAGCATCAACCCGAAAGACCGCGGCATGCTGTGGCGGCACGCCGAAAGCTTCCTCACCTCCTGCGTAATGTGCCAAACGCTGTGGGTGCCCGCGGGGAGAAACACGGCATCGCCCGGACCGAGCCGGCGAATTGCGCCTTTTTCGTCGGTCACAAACACTCCTCAATGACGTGCTGCGTCTCATCGACCGCATAATGTCAAACGAATGCGCGAGCGCGCGCAGCGCTTCGGATCTGTTGCGGCAACGGGCTTCGCTCCGACGTCTGGGAGAAGTTCCAGAAACGGTTCGCCGTTCCACACATCCTCGAATTCTACGCGTCGACCGAAGGCAATTTCTCGCTCTATAACCAAAGGCGACCTGCGGCGCGAGGGTTTCGATCCGGCGGCGACGCGCGATCCGATTTACTTTGACGACCCGGCGAGCAATGCCTTCGTTCCGCTCGACGGCGCGCCTACGCGCGCCTCGCTGCCGGTAAGATATGGTTTAGCGAAAGTCTCGGATCGTGCCTGCGCGGCAACGCTTGCGGCTGCCGGCACGCCGAAGGCGGCGACCGTCCACGGCACGACGATTCCAACGATCGACAGCGCCATCAAACCGGGTGGGCGCTGACGAGGATGGCGGCGATGATGCACGGCTCGTTGCCGCGCACGCTCCACGAATGATTGGTGCCGCGCTGTACGAGGATATCGCCGGCCTTCAGGAGCGTCTCGCCCTCGTCCATCAGGGCGTAAATCTCACCCTTGAGCACGATGATGTAGTCGACCGTATTGGTTTTGTGCCGCATGGGATCGTCGCTCGAATGGTCAGGCGCATGACCGGCGCCGATCGAGTTGAAGGCGCGGCCCGGGTCGGCCTTGCCTCGCCAGTTCGAGTCCGCCGGGAATTCGACGATACGTAGAAGCGTGCCGGCCTTCGGCGGTTCGAGCTTGACCGGCCGGGCGGCGGCGTCCGTGTTGCCCTCGTTGCTGGCCGGCGAGGTCGTGGTCTCCCACAGGTCGGTGAGCGCCACACCCGGCATCGACTCCATTTCTTTGACGTTCGGCGCGAGGCCGTCCATGAGAAAAGACGATCGTCCGTCTGCATTGTGACCGGTAACGACCCGCCTCACGCGCCACGCCATGGTGCATCTCCCCGATGATTATTATCGATCGAGGATAGGCGGGGCAATACCGGTGAGTACGCGCTAGTTGTGGTCAGATATGCTCCGCCACCTGCGCGGCGAGGAATGTATCCGCCTCGGCCTCCTCCTTCGTTGTGCGGTTGAAGAAGGCGTTCAATACCACAGCGGCGATGGAGGTCAGGATGATGCCATCGCCGAAAATCGGCTTCAGCGCATCGGGGAACACCCGGAAGAATGTCGGCGACACGATCGGGATCAACCCGAAGCCAATCGCGATGGCAACGACAATGACACTGTTGCGGTGCTTCACGTAGTCCACCGTCGCGAGGATCCTAATGCCGGTCGCCGCCACCATGCCGAACATGATGAAGCCGGCGCCGCCGAGCACGCACTGCGGCACCGAGGCGACGATGAAAGCAAGCTTTGGTATCAGACCGAGCACAAGCATGATGACGCCGCCGGCGACGCAGACCCAGCGGCTATAGACCCCGGTCACGCCGACCAGGCCGATATTCTGCGAATACGAAACATACGGGAATGTGTTGAAGATCGCGCCGATCACGGTGCCGAGCGAATCCGCGCGCAGACCGCGCTTGACGTCGTCGGCGTCGACCTTGCGGCCGGTCATAGCGCCGAGCGCGAGAAACATGCCGGTAGCCTCGATGAACACGATCATCACCACGAGGCACATGGTCAGGCACGGGATCAGATAGAATTGCGGCACACCGAACTGCAGCGGCATCACTACGCGAACGATCGGCTCCTCTTGAATCCCGGTGAAGTCGGTCCAACCGAGGGCGATGGTGACGAGGTAGCCAATGGTGATGCCGATTAGGACGGCCACGTTCTGCACGAAGCCGCGGGTAAATTTGATCACCAGCAGGATCACCGCGAGCACAAGCCCGGCAACCAGCAGATAGCCGGCTGCGCCGAAATCCGCTTTTCCCGCGCCGCCGCCCGCCCAATTCACGCCGACGCGCATCAGCACGACGCCGATCATCGTAATAATGGTGCCGGTCACCACCGCGGGAAAGAAACGCAGCACGTATTTCACGAACGGCGCGACGCAAAGGCCAAAAATGCCGCCAACGAGAACGGCGCCGTAGATTCCGGTCAGCCCGACGCCCGGCATGGCAGCCATCGCCAGCATCGGCGAGATTGACACCGCGGTCACGCCCATGATGATCGGCAGCCGTATGCCGAACGGGCCGAAACCGACAGTCTGGATCAATGTCGCTATGCCGCACGCAAACAAGTCGGCATTGATCAGCATCGCCATTTGATCCTTCGGCAGATGCAGCGCTCCACCGATGATCAGAGGCACCGCAACGGCATTGGCATACATGACCAGCACGTGCTGGAGCCCAAGCGCAAAGAGCTTCGGCAGCGGCAATACTTCGTCGACCGGATGGACTGGCTCGGCCATCGTAAATCTCCCGGACTGCTCGTTGCATAGGCAGCTGGGAATATCGGCATGCAATTTCTACGCCTATTTTCGGCGGTGGGGACCTCAACCGCGGTGCAGCAGAGAGCCGAAGGCGGCGGCAATGAGCGCGAGCCAGGCGGTAATCAGGATGACGCCGCCCGTCGGCGCGGCCATAGCAAAGAGGCGATGGCCGGCAACGGCGCGCGTTGCGATGTCGCCTGAGAACAACGCGGCGCCGACAACCCACCCGACCAGCACGCCGAGCGCCAGCGGCCGCCACAGCAAGCCCTGCTGTGCGAGCGCGGTGCCGCCGAGGACCGCCGCGGCGTGGAACAAGAGCATGTACGCGGCACTCTCCAGACCCGCATTCGGAGCCGCGTGTGCACCAGCGGCGGCCAGGACGACGGCGCTTGCGCCCATCAGGCCGGCGATGGCGATCAGGATTGTCTGCGTCACGAGCGCCCTTTGACTGCCGTGCTTCGGATCGCGCAGCCATGATACTTGAAAAAATACCCATGTACCGCCATCGTTGAAAATCATCGAGGATCTTTGGGGGAGGATTCGTGGCGAATGACGCGGCGACGGTCGATGCCCGAACGCCTGCAAGCCAACCTAGGGTCGCGCCACTCCGTGAAGAAGATTTGCCAGAAGCCGCGCGCATTATCCGCGTCCCCTTCGGCACGTTTCTCGGCGCGCCGGACCCGGAAATTTTCTGGACCGATCGGGATTATGCTTTCGGCCGTCATCCTGCCAGTCATGTCGCCTCGTTCGGTGCGACGCTGGACGAGAAATTGGTCGGCTCCAACTTCGCGGTTAATTGGGGCGGGGTCGGCTTCTTCGGCCAGTTGAGCGTACTGCCTGATTTGCAAGAGCGCGGCATTGCCCGGGCATTGCTGGCAGGCACCATGGAGCAATTCGACGCCTGTGGAAATCGACATTCGGGCTGTTTACGTTCGCGCAAAGCGCCAAGCATATTGCCCTCTATCAGAAGTACGGCTTTTACGCGCGCTTTCTTACCGCGATCATGTCGGCGCCGGCGCGACGCGGGCAAACACTCGCCGAATGGACGCGCTTTAGCGCCTTGACAAAAGAACGGGCAGGAAGAAGCGTTGCGTTCATGCCGGGAGGCGGCGGACAGCATCTATCCCGGACTCGACCTGACGGCCGAAATCCGCACGATCCGCGCGCAGGGACTTGGCGATACCGTGCTGGTCGAAGGCGCCGGTGGCATCGCGGCGTTCGTTTCCAATAAGGACCAAAGTCCGAAGCCGGCGGCGGCATGTGCTTCGTCAAATTTGGCGCGGTCCGCGACGGCCGGGAGCCGAGCGGGATTTTCTCCGGCTCATGGAAGCGTGCGAAGCTTCGGCATGCCGAATGTGCTGGCCGGCATGAACATGGGGCGCCACGAGGCCCACCGGTTGCTGGTCGCGCGCGGCTATTGAACCGAAATCCAGGCGTCGCCATGCACTGGGGAAGCGATCCCGGCTATTGCTGGCCGGGCGCCTACGTCATCGACGATTGGCGATGGCTGCTACGCCGTGGCGCCCGAGTCGATGGTCAGCACCGTGCCGGTGACGTTACGCGCCTTATCGCTGAGCAGGTACTCGACCGCGTTGGCGACGTCTTCGACTTCGGGGAAGCGGCGGAGCGCGGTCCTGCGCACGATCTGCTTGCGTTGCTTTTCGGTGAAAATGCTCGTCATGTCGGTCGCCAGAAACCCAGGTGCGACGGCGTTCACGGTAATGCCGAGCCGCCCGACCTCGCGGGCGAGCGAACGGGTGAAACCGAGCATCGACGACTTGGTCGCAGCGTAAGCCGCAAGCCCGCTGTAGCCGGTGAAGCCAATAATCGAGGCGACGTTGACGATACTGCCGGCGCCGTCCGCCATCATCGAGCGCACGACATATTTGGTCAGCACGATGGGCGAGAGGGTGTTGACCCGCATCATCTCCTCGAGCTTGGCATTGTGCATCACCCCCAGCGCTCCTTCGAAGCCGACCGCGGCGTTGTTGACGAGGCCGAACAAGGGGCCGAATTCCTTGCGCAAGTCGCGAACCAGCCCTGGGATGGCATCGACCTTGCCGAGATCGAAGGGTACGAAATGCAGCGCGCCCCGCCCGGCGCGATCGGCATGCGCCATCGCCGCGGCCAGACCCTTGTTCTTCTTGCGCGCCACGGCGATCGTGCAGTAACCGCCGGCCGCGAGTTTTTGGGCGATGGCGAGGCCGAGGCCGCGGCTGCCGCCGGTCACGAGCACACTGCGTGACCCTTTGGGTTTCGTCCCGGACATTTTTCCCATCCCTAGGGGCGCAGAAGCTTGCCGGTTGAGGCAACATTGAGCGCCGGTGCGAAACTGATCGCAGCAGGAACCTTACGACGCGGCAGCGCTTCGCGGCACAGCCTGAGAATATCGTCTTTCAGCTCGATTTGCCTTGAGTACCACGTCGGCGACGGCGATCGCGCCGGTGATCGGATTTTGCTTCGGCCGCACCAGCGACATACGCACCTGCGGATGCCGTTGATCACCGCCTCGATCTCTTCCGGA
Organism: uncultured Alphaproteobacteria bacterium; assembly: GCA_963847785.1. Lineage (GTDB taxonomy): Bacteria > Pseudomonadota > Alphaproteobacteria > Rhizobiales > Xanthobacteraceae > BOG-931. Next base: position 95,941 of record CAWKBE010000023.1, on the reverse strand, counting down.
TGCACCCTCAATCCGCCGATATTGATGATGCCACCCTTGCGGCCGGCGAAATCAGCGGTCGCCGCGCCGCTCGACGACATCGCCGGTGTCGACGAAACCGTCGGAGTCGGCGAGCTCTTGCTGGCCGCCGACATAGCCGGATGCGGTCCCGCGTATGTCGGCGGCGCGCGCGACGGCGTGGAGATGAAAATCTCCGACGGCACGCTGCGTATTCGCTACGGCAACGCCATCGTTGACATCGAAGGCGACGCCGGCCTCAGTCACGTAAGCGTGGCCGATCGCGGCATCCGGAAACGCCGCGCGCAGGCTGTCGAGGATCGCCTGGTCGGCGATCTCGCCCGAGAGCCGCATGTAACGCGGCGTGATGCAGCGGATCGCGGGAGCCATCAACGCGCGGCGCCATTGCATGGCGTACCGGAAAGATGCGTCACCCCGTGCTCGGCAAGACGCCGGGGATGGTCTGCGGAGTGCCCCAGACGGTCGCGCCGGCCTCCGCGCCAGGCGGCAGGCCGCGAGGCGGCGCAATCCCGTCGAGCTCGATCAGCGCCAAGGCCGCGGTCAGTGGCGTCCGGTCGCGATAAGAGCCAGTTCGGCGCGACGACCGCCGAGACTTGTTCCACGATCGAGGCTTGTTCCGCAATCGAGATCGGTAAAGCGGACGGATTGATGCGGTGCGGCCCCAAAAAATTGCGGCGCCAGAGCATACTCGATTGAGTCACGCAGTGTCGGCGCTTCAACGCCGACCATGTTCGCAGACTCTGACGAAATCGCCGAGCGTCACTGGAAAGAACGCGTCCTCTGCGGCCGTGAATGGGTCGATACCCAGCGTGTCCTCAAGGCGCGCAACCAGCACGGCAAATCCGAGCAAATCAAGGCCGCAATCCGCGAGCACGAGATCCTCCTTGAGCGGCGCCAGAATCTTCCCGTGTTCCCGCGCAACCTGCTCCATCTGCTCGAGTATGGTTAATTTTATCGACATTGCCGCGCCTACTGTTTGTTCACTCGGCACCCGGTATCTTCACGCAACACTTACGATCAAGTTCACGCAAAGCTCGTAGTCAACGCAAATGGTTTCCGCCGTGGCGCGATTGCGCTGCCGCCAAATCGATGACGCCGATATCGAGGCCGTGGCAACGCTTCTAGCGCACGGATTCCCGGTCCACGATCGCCGGTTCTGGCTCGGAGCGTTCGCGCAACTCACCCGACGCGGCTCACTCCCCGGTCTGCCGAAATATGGTTACCTGCTGCAGAGCGGAGGGGCCGTCGTCGGCGCCATCCTGCTCATTTGCGCGACCGTTCCGGCGGGCGACACGACCGCCACCCGGTGCAATTTTTCGAGCTGGTATGTCGATCCATCCTTCCGCGCTTACGCGCCGATGCTGGTGTCGCATGCACTCGCGCACAAAAATGTCACCTACCTGAACGTTTCGCCGGCGCCGCATACGCGGCCGATCATCGAAGCCCAGGGCTTCTTGCGCTATTGCGACGGCGTCTTCATCGCAGTGCCGATGCTGAGCGGACTGTTAGGCGGCCCGAAGGTTGCGGTGTTCGAGGCCAGCCGGCGGCCCGAGGTCGAGTTCGACCCCGGCGACGAGGAAATATTGTTACAGCATGCCGCGCATGACTGCGTCAGTCTGTGGTGCGCCACATCCGAATGCGCTCATCCCTTCATTTTCCGCTCACGCGTGGTCAAAGGCTGCATCCCGTGCGCGCAGTTGATTTTCTGCCGCGATGTCGGCGATTTCGTCCGCTTCGCCGGACCGATCGGGCGCTGGCTCGCGCGGCGAGGCCGGCCGTTCGTCATCATCGACGCCAACGCTCCGATACCGGGACTTCTCGGCTGGTATGGCCGCGGCAAGATGCCGAAGTATTTCAGGGGCCCGCAGCGGCCGCGCCTCGGCGACCTTGCCTACACCGAACATGCGGTGCTCGGCGTCTGAGATTCAGGCGGAAAAAGAATTTACAGCGCCAACGCGCGGCGTACGGTTTTTGGCAACTCCGCCATTTCAAGCCCACGCGTCGCGAATAGAGCCAGCGCCAGGCGGTCCATACCGAAGGTACGCACCCGGTATGCATCACTTGCCCGGCCGTATTGCATCTGTTTGAGGAAGACGACGAGCACCTGGTCGGCGCTGGCAGCCTCCCGCGAACGCCCTGCCGTGGCGCCAACGGCGTCCGCCCGCTTCGCCGTAGGAGGTGACGGTCGCGTGTTGCTCGAGCGTGATGCGAGCGTCGTCATGCCCGATCGGAGCCGCGCTGTTGTCCGAATAATTGCTGTCGAGAAAGCGGCGGCGATCAGCCGCCGGTGTCGCTGTCCAAAAAGTCTTTGAGCGCCGCCACGTCCTTCTGCTCCGCACTGAAATCCCCGGCGATGCGCTCGTAGAAATGCGCAGCGCCAAGATAAAGCTCGCGAGCGGCGGGATCGTCCGCTACGAAGCCTGCGATTTCCTGCATTTCCGCAATCCACCGGTAGGCTTTCGCCGGCATCTGCGGCAACTGCTGTCGAAATAACGCCAGCAAATTTTTTTGGCTGAACTCGAGTTCCCTGAGCAGCGCCTCGGCCGAGCCGCAGCGCATTGCCGCAAGCATCATTGCGGCGCCAATAGCTTGCGTGCCTTTGGTGATGCCGGCGTAGGACATTTTCAGCGCCGAGGCCGCGCTCAGGGGCCCGTCAAGAACGCGGATGTCGAGACCATACTCGCGCAACGCGGCAAGACGCGGTGCGGCCGGGCCCGACGCATAGAAGCGCGGCCCGGAAACCCGCACCCTCCCCTCCCCCGCTTGCGGGGGAGGGATGGAGGGGGGTGGCGCGCCGATGATGCCGGCATCAACAAATGGACTGCCCGTCGGTGCGATCGCTGCGGCGACGCGTTCGACCGTCGACGGATTGATGGCGTTGCAATCGACATAAACCGGCTTTGCATTGCTCGCGGTCAGTGCCGGCGCCAAGTGTTGCGCCAGTGCCAACGCCTCGCCGGGTGGCAGAATCGAAAGGACGAAATCGGCGGCGGCGATCGCTTCGTCGGCCGCCTCGACCATGCCGGCCAGTCCAGCCCGCGCGACGGTGGCCGTGCTGCGGCCGGCAAGCGAGGTCAGCACTTTGGCGCCGCAATCGGCAAGCCTTTTCCCTACGCCCGCACCCATGGCCCCAGGCGCGATGACGGCAACGACAGGCGGCATGGCATCCTCATTCACTGAAACGAGGATGCATTTAGCAGGAAAGTGTCGGCCTGTGGAACGCGCGCCGGCGGCCTAGACGGCCTCGCGCACGGCGCGGGGAGCACCGGCAAGCTGCAGACGCCGGCGCAGCGCCGGCACACGGCCGTCGGCGCTCGGCTGATAGAACACGGTGAAGCGCGCGGCGGCTTCCGCGAATACTCGCGCGTCGGCCGGCTTTTTCACCTCGAAGGCATCGAAGCCGGCGCGCAGTAGAAACTGGAACTGGTCGCGCAGCACGTCGCCGGTAGCGCGCAACTCGCAGCGGTAGCCGAAGCGTTCGCGCAAAAGGCGCGCCTGACTGTAGGCGCGGCCGTCACGGAATTTCGGAAAGACGAGCGCGACCAGCGAAAGATGATCGAGCCACGGCACAAGTTCCGCGACCTTGCGGTCGTTCGGCCAAAGGACGCCGATCGGAGCCTCGCGTTGAACGAGGTCGCGCGCGTCGGCGATGAAGCGTGCTGCCGGCACGATGACCGGCACGCCGTCAGGAATCGGTGCGTCGTCGAGCGCCCGCACGTACGTATCTTCGACGATATGGCCGGCCTCAACGAGTGGCATAGACGCGCTCCCTGAATGGCTCGATGCCGGTCCGCTTCACGGTGTCGATGAACAATTCGTCCTGCCGTTCGCGCAGTTCGACATAGGCTGCGGCGATATCCTCGACGACGTCGGCCACCTGCGCGTAGGGCACTGCCGGACCGATCAGCACGCCGAGCTTAGCATCCTCGTCGGCCTTGCCACCGATCGTAATCTGATAAAATTCCTCGCCGTTCTTCTCGACGCCGAGAATGCCGATATGGCCGACATGGTGATGGCCGCAGGCGTTGATGCAGCCGGAAATATTGATGTGCAGCCGGCCAAGATCACGCGCGAGGTCGTGGTCGCGGAAGCGACGCGTAATCTCCTGCGCGATTGGGATCGAACGCGCGTTGGCGAGGCTGCAATAATCAAGGCCCGGGCACGAGATGACGTCGGAAACGAGCCCAACATTCGGCGTCGCGAGGCCGACCGCGACGAGTGCGCGCCACAGCTGCGGCAGGTCGCGCTGGGCAACGTGCGGCAAAACGAGATTCTGCTCGTGGCCAACGCGGATTTCGCCGAACGAGTAACGGTCGGCCAGATCGGCGATTGCATCCATCTGCTCGGCGGTGGCGTCGCCCGGCGTGCCGCCCTCCGGCTTGAGCGAAAGCGTGACGATGGCGTAACCTGGAGCTTTGTGATTGGCGACGGCATTGCCCAACCAGGCATCGAAATCGCGAGTGGCGCGGCGCGCTTGGGCAAGCTGCGGCGGGCCGTCGTCAAGCGCTTCGTAATGCGGATAGACGAAACGGCGACCGATCTCCACGAACGCGGCGGGATCGAGCGCCAAAGCGCCGTCCTTAATGCTTTGCCACTCCGCCTCGACCTCCTTGGCGAAGGCTTCGGCGCCGAGTTCGTGAACCAGTATCTTGATGCGCGCCTTGTAGATGTTGTCGCGCCGGCCGAACTCGTTGTAGGTGCGCAGAATTGCTTCGACGTAGCTCAGCACGTCGCGCTTGTGCAGGAATGGTTTGATCGTTTTGGCGAGGAAGGGCGTGCGGCCCAGCCCGCCGCCGACCATCACCTCGAAACCGGTCTCGCCTGCGCCGTTGCGATGCAATCGTAGGGCCAAATCGTGCACCGCCAAGGCCGTGCAGTCGTGGCGCGACGCGCCTACCGCGATCTTGAACTTGCGCGGCAGGAATGAAAATTCCGGATGCAGCGTCACGTGCTGGCGGACGAGCTCCGCCCAGATGCGCGGATCCTCGATCTCGTCGGGCGCCACGCCCGCCCACTGGTCCGTCGTGATGTTGCGCACGCAATTGCCGCTCGTTTGCATCCCGTGCATGCCGACGCCGGCGAGATCGGCCTTGGCGTCGGGCAATGCTTCGAGCTTGATCCAGTGGTATTGAATGTTCTGCCGCGTGGTAAAGTGCCCGTAACCGCGGTCGTACCGGCGCGCCACATGCGCCAGCATGCGCAACTGCGCCGACGACAGCGTGCCATAGGGAATGGCGGTACGCAGCATGTAGGCGTGGAGTTGCAGATAGACACCATTCATCAGGCGCAACGGCTTGAACTCGTCTTCGGTCAATTCGCCCGACAGGCGGCGTGCTACCTGGTCGCGGAATTCCGCGACCCGCTCGGTTACGAGCGCGCGATCGAGATCGTCGTAAAGATACATTCGCGCCAGCTTTTAAGTTTCGGTGACCTGGAACCGGCAGCCCGCCTGGTGCAAGACGCTAAATCCCGAACGTGACCGGCAGATCGATCGTGGGTCCGCTGAGACGAATGAATTCGCGCAGGTTTCCCGGCCGTACTTCGCCGTCGCGGCTCAGTCTGACCGGGGCGACATAGGGGTCGATCGCGCGCAGACCGTCTGCTACTGCGGCCTGTACCAGCTCGCGCGCCGTCGCCGGATCGGTTGTAATCGCAGCGTCGTGTAGACTGGTCGTCCAGCCGCCGTCGGTTCGGCGATATACTACCGCACCGTCGCCAACGCGATTTGCGGTGACAACGATGGGGCCGGCGATTTTGATTTTCTTTTGCTCAAGCGGCGAGGTCATTGTTCCCTCTTACGTAGATCGATCGCGGGTCGAACGGCGGAAATGCGTCGGACCAGAGCAGCCGGTCGCGGAGAAATGATCTTCTATATAGAAGCTCACAGGTCGCGGAAAAAGAAGATTATTCTACTAAATATACATAGCGGAGGGGCATAATCTCGTAAGTTTTGACGCCCCGGCGACAAAGTCCTTTTTCCTTAAAGCAGTCTGGCCGACCCGGCGGCCCGGTCAATCTTCCGGAATAGGTCCGCACCATCCGGGCAGGTATCCGGCGTCGGGACCCTTGGCCAATTGCAGCGCCTGCTCGACCGCGTGATCGAAATCCCGCTCCACGAGCTTGCGCTTCATGCGCCGGCGCAAAAAATCCGCCCAGATAAATTCGCTGAACGGTGTTGTGTCCTTGGCGAAGCCGCCGGCGCGCCGGAGTTCGCCGGCGAGCGAGCGAAACGGATCGTCCACAAGCTCGGTCACCGACTTCGGAATGTCGCGGTAGTGGCGGCGGCGCCCCTCGTCGTCGAACGGATGCATCCAATTGCGGTTATCCATGACCGTCCAAAACGCATCGGCATCGAGTGCGCTTAGATTGGCGACCACCGTAACGGCGACATCCTCGACGCCCTCGTCGTGCAGAGCGCGCGCCAGATGATGATGATCGATGACATAATTCCGGCGCTTGGGGCCGAGAATCACCGGGATCATGTGCTTGCCGAGGAACTTCCCCCCCTTCTTGCCGCCGATCTCGCGCCAACGCTTGCGCTTGGCCAGGACCTCGCGCATGCCGACTGTAATTTGTGTCGGGCGCAGATCGGCAACGGAAACGGTAGTCAGCAACGGCTCGCGAACAGTCATGTCAGTTCACCCGGTCTAGTTAGCCGACGCACTCACCGCACCGCTGATCTTGTCGAACAATCTGGCAATGTCCTTGCGGATCGTCGCCAGCTTGGCGAATTGCTCGGTAAGGCTGGCGACGCGATCCTCCAGCTCCCGCTTTTTTCACCCGCTCGGCGAGGCCGCCGTCGCCGTCCTCTTCGATTTGCCGGATCCGGGAGAAAAGCCGGTCGCGTTTTCGCCGCAGCTCATCGACGAGGCTGACCACACCGCCATTCTCGGCCTCCCGCGGGGCGAGCCTGGATTGCCGTTCGCCGAGCTTGGTCTTCAATTGGGAGAAGGCGATCGCCCGGCGCTCGATCTCGTCGAGATACGCCTGGGTCCCTTCGATGAAAGTCGTGAGTTCCTCGACGCGGGTGTCGATGTCAACCGCGCCGTCCGTTTTCGGCGCCTCGCCGAGCACGTCAAGCGCCCGGTCGAAGCGATCGAACAACGTCGTGACGCAGCGCCGCCAGCTTGGCGAACTCCGCATCGAGCAACGAAATGCGATCGCCCAGCGATTTCTTTTCGCTGGCAAGCTTTTGCACTCGCCCGGCGAGCTGACGTCGCGGCGTCTGCTCCAGAGATCCGATTTCCCGGGCGAGCTGATCGCCAGCCGCATTCAACTCCTTGACCCGTTTGACGACGCCGTCGCCGGTGGCGGCGAAAGGAGCGAGCCTTGTCTGCAGGGCGCCGTAATCCTCCTGCAAAGCGGCAAGCGTCTTCGACGCGCGCTCGATGTCATCGCAGCGTTCGTGGCTCTGCCTGACGAAATCCATCATCTTCTTCAGGTTGATATCGAGTGCGACGGCATCATCCCCGCTGACGATCCCAGCAAGCGCCGGTTCGATATCGTTTTGCCGACTGTCGAGATCGGCGAAATGCTGCTTGATCGACCGCCTTTTCTCCAGGACGGGCATAAGCCTTCCCTGCAACGCTTTCTGCTGCGCGCGGATCGCTTCGGCGCGCGATGCCAAATCGCCGATCTCGTTGCGGTCATTTTGGATTTGTATAAAGCGCTCGGCCTCGCTAAGCCGCTGCTTCATGGCGCTCATCGTGTCTTCCGGATCGGTGTGGGCGAGGTGCGCTGGCGCCGCCTCGGCTTGCGGCTTCACCAGTGCCTTAACCCCTTGCCGCACGCCATCGAGCCACAATTGCAGCGCCTGCGCCCCTTGGCGTTGCTGCACCAGCGTTTCGCCCAGCCAGACGGCGGCGGGAATGAGAAAGAGCGGTAGAAGGACAACGATGGCCCAAGCGAGTTTGGATACCGGCGACTGCGACCAGAACGCGTTCAACACCGCCGCCGCATCGCGCCCGTCCGCCAGGATCAGGAAGCCGAGCGCAAGCACAAACAGCGCACCGCAAACCATCAGGACATTGCGCACTGAAAAATACGGCAAGCGACCATACTCCGCTCGACGTGTTTGGTACGACAGGAGCACGCCTGGCACAAGTACGCATTCACATGCGTCACTGGCTCCGCGCGCAACCGCGGCAATCCGCGCGGACGGCGGCGAAGACTCGTGGACAACCAGGTCGAAGCTCGCGCTGGGCGTCGGCCGCGGATCATGAGCCAGTCATGAGCAAGCTCAAGCACACCAGCGCCGCGTGGCTTGTCATCAGTCTCTCGTTTCTCGTTGCCGCCGCATGGCCGGCAGCCCGGAGCGAGGAAGGCGCCATGCACACCGCCAAGGACACGACGAAACCCGTTGCCTGCGAGCGTTCGGTCTTCCGCGTCGTTATCGACGTCGGCCACACGGTTGAGATCCCCGGCGCTGTCAGCGCCCGCGGCGCTCCCGAATATAGTTTCAATCTGAAGCTCGCCGATGCGATCAAGCAGACGCTCGTCGATGCCGGGTTCGATAAAACCGTATTGCTGATCACCGCCGCCGCCCCCTGGCCGGGACTGGTCGAGCGCGCGACGCGCGCCAACGCGATGCACGCCAATCTCTTCATCGCCATCCACCACGATTCCGTGCCGGATAAGCTGCTGGAGACCTGGCAGTACGAAGGGCAGGAGAACCATTTCAGCGATCGCTTCACCGGCTACGCCATTTTCATTTCCAACGACAACGCCGCCCGCGCCGGCAGCCTCGCGTTCGGCCATGTGCTGGGCAAAAATCTGCAAACAGCCGGTTTGCACTACACGCCCCATTACACGCTGCCCCTGATGGGTCGCCATCGCCACGAACTTCTCGACGCCGATGCCGGCGTGTACCGCTACGATCAACTGCTCGTGCTGCGGCACACCTTGATGCCGGCGGTGCTGCTCGAAGCCGGCTCCATCGTCAACCGCCAGGAGGAACTGGAATTGGCGACGTCCGAACGCCGCATGCTCACCGCCAAGGCCGTCGCCGCCGCAGTCGCCGATTTTTGCGATATGCGCGCGCAGCCGAGCGGTGACCGGCAGATCAAGCGGTCGCCGTCGACGCAACCGGCCGCGCCGGGGCGGGCGAATTCAACCGCGGTTGCGCACTGAATTGTCGGCCGTCGAAAAAATCTCGGAGCGTTCGGAATAAATCGCCAGCACGATTGGTCTTGTCGTTGGAAGCTGCACGACGTCAACGTGGCGGCTCAAGGAAGCGGCTCCGCGCCACGAACAATCCGAATGGAGATGCACAAGTCGAAGATTCAACGCAGCATCACCGCGATGGCGACCGCCGCCGCGATTTCGCTCCCCCTGATGTCGGTCGCGCAGGCCCACGGCCAGGAACAGCCGGAGAGTCACAAAGCGATCTACAACACGGTCCAAAGTCCCTCGACGCCGCAATACGTGATCAACCCATTCGGCGCCCGCCGCCTGGGTGCCGAACACGGGACATTGTCAGCGAAACACGGCGTGGATTTAACGTCCGTTACTGGACCGAGGCCCGGCTCGGCTTCTGGGCGGTCAGCGATATCAACGCCGGCGAGCTGGACGAGTTTTGCCAAAAACTCAGGGCTGACCTGCACCCCCCTCCCCCGCCTTCCTGACTGGTTTCCGCTGCCGTTACCGGGTAAACCAAGCAGCCGAATCGAACGCAACGCATGCGCCCGCCCGAAAGGGGACGGGAAACCCGTTTGGCGCGCCGGACGTTTATCCCGCTCATGGATCAGCGCACCGACAACGAAAGTCGCCTCGACACCGCGCCCGGCCGCGCAACCAGGTCCGCGATCGGCGAAGTGCGCAGGCCTCAATCCTGGCTCGATCGGATGCGTGCGCGGCGCCGAATGATTCTGACAATCGTGGCGCTGATCATTGTCGGCATCGTCGCCGTGGTGGCTTATTGGATCAACACCAGCGGCTATGAATCGACCGACGATGCGTTCATCGACGCCCGCACAGTATCGATCAGCGCGCAGGTCGGCGCCGCGATCGTCGACGTGCCGGTGACGGACAATCAACTCGTCGAGCCCGGCACCGTGTTGGTGCGGCTCGACGATCGCGACTATAAGGCGCAGGTCGATCAAGCCGCGGCGCAGGTCGATCAGGCTGCGGCCAACATTGCCAATATCGACGCTCAGGTCGCCGCCCAGCAGGCCCGCATCGACCAGGCCGCGAAGCAAACAGCACAGGCGCAAGCGGCTCTCGCTTTCGCGCACCAACAGGACGAACGCTACACCAGCCTGGTCAAAAACGGCGCGGGTACCGTCGAGGCGGCCCAGCAATATTCCTCCGGTCTCCTTCAGGCTCAAGCGACATTCGCCGCGGCGCAGGCCAACGCGGTGGCAACGGAAAAGCAGCTTCCGGTGCTGAAAGCGCAGCGCGGGATCGCCGAAGCGCAGTTGGAGCAGGCGCGCGCCACGAAGGAGCAGGCCGACGCCAATTTGTCGCGCACGCTGATTACCGCGCCGGTGGCCGGCCGGGTCGCGAGATTGACCGCGGCCAGGGGCAACTACGCCGCAATAGGCCAGGCCCTGATGATGTTCGTGCCGCGCGATGTCTGGGTCACAGCAAATTTCAAGGAAACGCAGCTATTGACGGTGCGGCCCGGCGATCCCGTCGATATCAGGATCGACACTTACCCTGACCGCAAATTCAAAGGGCACGTCGACAGCATCCAGGCCGGCAGCGGCACCGCGTTCAGCCTGTTGCCGGCTGAGAACGCAACTGGAAACTTCGTCAAGATCGTGCAGCGAGTTCCGGTCAAGATCGTTTTCGACGGGCCGCCGGACGTGCTGCTCGGCCCCGGCATGTCCGTCGTGCCGACCGTGCGGACGAAATGAGCGACCTGCGCGCGTATTCCGGACCTCAAAGCCGCTCGGCGGCGGGCGATCGCAGTCCATGGCTCATCGCCATCGTCGTTTCCATCGCCACCTTCATGGTCGTGCTCGACACCGCCATCGCCAACGTGTCGCTGCGCTACATCGCCGGCAGCCTCGCGGTCAGCGTCGACGAAAGCACCTGGGTCGTCACGACGTATTTGATCGCCAACGCCGTCGTCCTGCCGGTAAGCGGGTGGTTGTCGAACGTGATCGGCCGCAAACGCTTCTACATGATCTGCGTTGCGCTGTTCACGATTGCATCGCTGTTGTGCGGGCTTGCTTCCAGCCTCACCGCGCTGATCGTGTTCCGCATCCTGCAAGGACTTGGCGGCGGCGGCATGCCCACAAGCGAGCAGGCGATGCTTGCCGATACGTTCTCGGTGCGGCAGCGTCCGCAGGCATTCGCGATTTACGGCATCGCCGTCATCGTGGCGCCGACCGTCGGCCCGACCATCGGCGGCTGGATTACGGACAACTATTCCTGGCACTGGATTTTCTTCATCAACGTGCCGTTCGGCATCCTGTCGCTGGTCCTCGTGCAGTGGTTGGTCGTCGAGCCGGAGGTGCTGCAGCGCGAGCGCGAAGAGCGTCTCGCCGGCGGCCTCAGGATCGATTGGATCGGATTCGCCCTGATCGCACTGATCTTCGGCAGTCTCGAATTCGTGCTCGACCGCGGCCAGATCGACGACTGGTTTCATTCGACGACGATTGTCACTTTCGCGACGATCTCGGCCTGCTCGCTCATATTCTTCATCCCATGGGAGCTCACCCGCGACGATCCGGTCGTGGACTTACGACTGCTCTGTCAGCGCCAATTCGGGATGGCGTTCGTCGTGATGCTCGCGGTCGGCGCCCTACTTTTCGGCTCGAACCAGATCACGCCGCAGCTCATGCAGACGAACTTTCCCTACACGGCAATGCTGTCGGGCCTCGCCATGATGCCGGGCGGCCTGGCGATGCTCGTCATGATGCCGCTGATCGGTCAGATCGCCGGCCGCGCACAGCCGAAATACATGATCGCGATCGGCTTTATGATCATCGCGCTGGCAATGTGGTACTCGACCTCGCTCGTGCCCGATGCGAGCTTCAGTTACTTCGCGACGGTGCGTGTCTTTCAGACGGTTGGGATGCCGTTCATGTTCATCCCGGTCAATTCCGTCGCCTATACCGGACTGCCGCTGCAAAAAACCAGCGAGGCCTCCGCGCTCATCAACGTCGCCCGTAATCTCGGGGGCAGCGTTGGCGTATCGCTCGCCAACACCGAGCTGGTGCAGCGCTCGCAATTCCATCAGGCGCGGCTGGTGGAGAATATGACGCCGTCTTCACCGGCATTCCAATCCACCATGCACAATTTGACGCAATATTTTACCCAGTTCGGATCGCCGGCCGGCGCGCAGGGCCGGGCATTCGGCTACATCGGCCAGCTTGTCGCCGACCAGGCGGCGCTGATGGGCTATATCGATATTTTCTACAGCTGGGCGGTATTCGCCGCCGTCCTGGTGCCGGTCGTTCTCGTGCTTATCAAGCGTGTAGGGCCGACGAGCGGACAGGCGGTGGCGGGGCACTGACTTTTGCCGCGCGGGCGCGCCTTCATGCTGGGCAGGCCGATGAAAAAAAATGCGCCCACGGGCGAACGTTTCCCGGAGCAAGACGTTGGCACCGCGGCGGCGTTGAAGAACGTGGGCAGGCCGAGCGCAAAAGCAGATAAAGCGTGATACGCGGAAACTGAAATGCGACGCGCTTTCGCCATCAAAAGTCCATCGTGCATCGGCACCATTCTTGCTTGAGTTCGATTCCGTTGGGTTCTGGGGGGTTATGAAAGCCCCGGATGACGATGCCGGGGGAAAGGAGTCGCCAATGTGTGACTTTAGCCTCCAAAGTGTGCGATCGCGACACGCGCAAGTCGGCGACAAGCTCGTGACGCGTGATTTCGGCACCGGAACGCGTGGTTTCGCCTCCGCAGACGATCCCGGTATGGCGGTGTGTTTGTTGCCGGGCACGGAGCTGGCGTTCGCCGGCGAAGTCGCGTGCCTGCCGGCCGGCCTGCTCGGTTGGAAGACGAAGACGATCAACCATCAGACCGCCATCTTCCGCCAGGTCAACAAGGAGAAGTTGGCCGCGCATCACGACGCGCTCGAGTTTCCCGATGGGCGCACCGTGTTGCTGACCCTTCTCTGCGAAGGTCAGGCGGCGAGCGTGCTGCAGCTGCCGGCGCAGCCGAAGACCGAGGCCGAGGCGCGCGAGCAGGAGCGCGTCGGTTTCGTCGGTTGAAGCAAGCGCGATGACCGCTGGCCGCCTGTAGCAGCAGCCGGCGCAGCAGAAATGAGAAACCGGCCGCCGTTCCGGGCGGCCGGTATTTATTTGCGCTTAGCTCTTGATTTTTAGCCATCGCTAAATTAGCATATGCTAATATATGGTCCCTGTTAGACCATGCAGGAGGGCGTCATGCTCCACAAGCCCGTTATTCGCGCGTTCTTTGACGAGCCGACGAATACCGTCAGCTATATCGTCGCCGACCCGGATACCAAGAAGGCGGCGGTGATCGATCCGGTGCTCGACTATGAGCCGAGCGCCGGCCAGGTTGACACCCGTTCGGTCGACACGCTGCTCCGCGTGGCCGATGAGCAAGGTTATACGATCGTCTGGACGCTGGAGACCCATGTGCACGCCGACCATCTGTCCGGTTCGCCTTACATCAAGGCCAAGACGGGCGCGAAGATCGGCATCGGCGAGCACATCAGGGATGTGCAGCGAATCTTCCGGCCGGTTTTCGACGCCACCGATCTCAAGACTAGACGGCAGCGATTTCGATCATCTGTTCAAGGACGGCGAACAATTCAAGATCGGCGAACAAGATGCGGAGGTGATCTTCACGCCGGGTCACACGCCGGCGGATATCACTTACAAAGTCGCCGACGCGGCCTTCGTCGGCGATACCTTGTTCATGCCCGATTACGGCACGGCCCGCGCCGATTTCCCGGGCGGCGATGCGCACCGGCTCTATCGCTCGATCCGCACGTTGATGGCGCTGCCGCCGACCACGCGGCTGTTCATGTGTCACGATTACAAGGCGCCGGGCCGCGACACCTACGCGTGGGAGACGACGGTCCAGGAGGAGCGCGAAGAGAACGTCCATGTCAAAGACGGCGTAAGCGAAGACGCATTCGTCGCCATGCGCACCGCGCGCGACGCGACGCTTTCGGCGCCACGGCTGCTGCTGCCGTCGATTCAGGTCAACATGCGGGCCGGGAAATTCCCGCCGGCTCATACCAACGGCGTGCGCTATCTCACCATTCCGGTGACGTTCAAGAACGCCGAGGCGCTAGCTGCTTGACGGAGGACCATCTTGGCTTTGCAGCTCAATGACGCGAAACAGCTGACTGCGAAAGCCGCGGAGGCTGCACGCCTGCTCGCTGCGCTCGCCAACGAAAGCCGACTGATGATTCTGTGCGAGCTGGTCGATGGCGAGCGCTCGGTCGGCACACTGGTCGAAGCCGTCGGCCTGACACAATCGGCTCTTTCTCAGCATCTCGCCAAGCTGCGCGCCGCCGGCATTGTCGCCACCCGCCGCGATGCGCAGACCATTTACTACCGGCTTGCGAGCGAAGCCGCAGGCAGTGTCATGACGACGCTCGCCGAAATCTATTGCCGGCGGCGCCCGCGCCGGGCTTCGCACTAGACCTGGAGAAAGTCAGATGCAGATCAAATCAATCGATCCGGTGTCGTTAAGAAAACGCCTCGACGAGGGAAGCGCCGTCCTCATCGATGTCCGCGAAGCGCACGAACACGCGCGCGAACACATCGAAGGCTCGCGGCTTGTACCGCTATCTCGCTTCCAGGCTGAGGATTTCGGCGAGCTTCGCGAGTCGAGGATCTTCATCACGACCCTTTAGTAATACGGCTCCGTCGTCCCAGCGCGTACCTTGTGCGGCAAGCATTTCTCGAAGGTCACCTTGGCAATATGGACCCAACGGCCGCTCGAGGCCCAATTGACGTTGCTCGGCGGATTTTGCGGCATGGCGACGAACGCTACGTCGGAGTCGCCAAATCAGCCAGGCAAATCGCGTTCCACGTCGCTTCGTGCGTTGCCTCCTGGCCGCGAACGGGCTGGCCGATGTTGAGCGCCGAAGCCGTGACCATCGATTCGATCATATAGGCGGTTTTAGGCACGCCGACCGGCACTGCGGTCTGCTCCAGCGGCGCGATGGCGATGCAAACGCCGACGCCGAATACGTTGCGGAATTTGGGATTGCGTTGATATTTGTCGACGACGATGAATCCACGTCGGTTGGTCAAGCCCTCGATTCCGCGCAACGACCGCGACGCCGCGACGCCGCGGAACATGGGAATCATCATCGAGAACTTGAACCTTCGGCCCCGCTGACGGGATCTTCCTTGCCCACCGTTTTCTTCAACTCGTAGGCGCGCGATAGCCCCCGATGCCACCGCCAAGCACGACAATATGCGACAGTTACTCCTCCTGCGCGCCGGACCGTACGGCCGAGCTTTTTTCTTCATTGTGAGAATACGTTTTGGTTAAATCCAACGCGGACGGCGGACCAGCACCTTGATCCATGTCAACGAAACCAAATTCGGGATCTAAAATCGAGGCCATTTTCATGTTAATCATTCGATGAACGAAGACGCCGCCCAATCACACGCCGAAGCGACTGCGGTCGATGCGGCGGAGAGCGCGCCTACGCCGCCCCCGCGATCGCTGTTCTGGACGGTTTTTCCATCGGTCATGCTGCCGATGTTCCTCGCGGTCGCGGATCAAACGATCGTCGCCACCGCACTGCCTGCCATCGCCTCCGACTTGGGAGACGTCGAGCGTATCTCCTGGGTGGTGGTGTCATACCTGATCGCTAACACCATCGCGGCGCCAGTCTACGGTCGCCTCGGCGATTCGTTCGGCCGACGCCGCCTCATCCTCGCGGCACTGTTCCTGTTCGTCGCCGGCTCCGTATTTTGCGCATTCGCTCCCAGCATCGGACTCTTGACGGTAGCGCGCGTACTGCAGGGATTTGGCGGCGGTGGGCTCATGACGCTGTCGCAAGCGCTCGTCGGCGAAACCATTCCACCGCGCGAACGCGGCCGTTATCAGGGCTACCTCGCCGGGGTATCGGTCGCTTCCAGCACGTTCGGACCGGTTGCGGGCGGTTACCTCACCCAAGCCTTCGGCTGGCGGTCGATTTTCCTCGTCAACTTGCCGCTCGGCCTCGTCGCTGCCCTGCTCGTGCTACGACTTGCCCCACGGCCCGGCGCCGGGCGGCGGACCAAATTCGATGCTCCGGGGTTGGTCTTATTCATGATGTTCGTGAGCTCGGTCATCCTGGCGCTGGAACAGGTCCAACGCATGGATGCTCGTACGTTTCCGATGATCCTCGGCTTGCTCGCTTTCGGCGCGGTGGCGCTGGTGGCACTGCTCTGGCAGGAAATGCATTCAAGTTATCCGCTCATTCCGCCCGCCTTGTTCAAGGAGTCGTCAGTGTGGCGAAGCGACGGGTTGGCTGCCTGTCACGGCGCGGCGCTTGTTTCGTTGATCACATTCCTGCCACTCTATCTGCGCGCCGTCCGCGGCACTTCGCCCGTCGAGACCGGCCTCTTGATGTTGCCGTTGATGTTCGGGATCGGGATCGGCTCGTTGGTGACCGGTCAATTCGTCACCAGGACCGGCTTAACCGCAGTTTTCCCATCCTACGGATTGCTGGGCGCGATGGCAGGCTTGTTGTTTCTGGCTTTCTGGGTACCGCATCTCAGTCTGACGGCGCTGCCCTGGATGTTCGGCGCCACGGCAATTTTCATGGGCACGGTCATGGGCGTAGTCCAGGTAACGGTGCAAGCCGTGGCCGGGCAGCGGATGCTGGGCGCCGGCGCAGCCATGGTGCAGTTCTCGCGCTCGGTCGGCGCCGCCTTCGGCACGGCCGCCGTCGCCGCCGTCCTGTTTTCGGTTCTGGCGGCGTCCGACAGGGAATCCGCGAGCCTGTTCGCAAGCATGATCGACCACGGTCCGGATGCCATCGCCGCGCTGGCGCCGGCCCGGCAGGCGATCGTGAAAAGCGAAATCGGCGAGGCGTTCCGAGCCGTCTTCGTAACGATCGCCGCCTTCAGCGGCGTCGGCGCATGGCTCGCCTTTTCGATGCCGCTGCGGCGCATTTAGCCGGACTCGGCGGCGATAAAATGCGTGACCTTGGGTTCGCCGTGCAGGTGGAACCGGGCCACGGCATCCTGCACGATCCGATCAGCGTTGGTGACGCGCTCGTGCTGGCGCAAATGTTCCCATCGACGATTCGACGAGGAACGTTTCGACCATGCGTCCTTCCTCGGCGGTGTCTTCGAAAACGCCCCCGATATGTCATTCTTGGGAACAAGCAGCGGCACGACGGCCTGCCAGGCCGGGACGTCAAGGCGCCCGCAGCGCCGATGAGGAACGTGAACAAGAGCAAATTGCCAGGCGTCGCCAAACCAAACCCCACCATCACCGCGTAGACGGCGGAGACCGCCGTGGTGAGCGTTTCGACGACGAGCAGAAATTTTCGTTTGTCGAAGATATCCGCCAGCGCTCCTGCCGGTATGGCGAACAAACAAATCGGCAACGTGCTCGCCGCCTGCACCAGCGCCACGATCAACGGATCGGGATTGAGGCTCGTCATGAGCCAGCCGGATGCGGCGCTCTACATCCAGTCGCCGATATTGGACACGAGCGTCGCCGTCCAGATCACGGCAAACGGGGTGTGGCGGAAGGGCGCAACGAAGGGCGCTGTCTGATGCGAAGCAGGATCAGCGGTGTTCATACCACGACATCGCGGGGACTGCGGCAGACGCCGTCGTGCACGCATTTGACGTAACTGGTGCAGCGACTATAGGCTTCGCGTCACGCCTCTGTGAAGAAGGCGACGTCAGCAAAACCGGGAGGTTTACATGCCGAAGGTCAAGGCGAATGGCATCACCATGAATTACGAGCAGCAAGGGGCCGGCGAACCGCTTGTCCTCATTCCCTATCTCGCCGCCGACTATGCATGCTACGCTTTCCAGGTGGCGGACTATGCCAAGCATTTCACCTGCATCTCCGTCGACCCGCGCGGGGCCGGCGAGACCGACAAGCCGCCCGGCACCTATTCGATGGAATTGTTCGCCGACGACGTGGCCGCCCTCATGCAGGCGATCGGCGTCGAACGGGCGCATGTAAGCGGCCTATCGCTCGGCGCGGCGACCGGACTATGGCTTGCCGGCAAATATCCGGAACGGGTCAAATCGTTGTCGCTGCACAGTTGCTGGCCCAAGACCGACCCTTTCCTCAAGGTTGAAGTCGAGGGCTGGCGGAGCATGGCCAAGGGCCTGGGCAGCGTCACGGAGATGGTGATCCAGGGCATCTTCCCCGTTTGCCTCACGCCGGAACTCTATGCGGCCAAACCGGACTATATCGATCAGCTCGCGGCTTTCGTGCGCAGTCGGCCGCAGCAGCCCTTTGATGCCTTCATCAGCCAGTCGAACGCGGTGATCGCCCATGATGCCGTCGCCCAACTCGCCCTTATCAAGGCCCCGACCCAGATTACCTTCGGCCGCCATGACCTACGTGTGCTCGCTCCGCTTTGCCGACCCGCTGAAGAGCGGTATCAAAGGAAGCGAGCTCGTGGTGTTCGAGACTTGTGCGCACGCCCCGATCTTCGAAAGCGTGGCCGAGTTCAACGAGAAGACTTTGAGCTTCCTGAAAAGCCACTAGTTTACGTCGTTGCTGCGTTCACGCCGGCCGCCGGTGCGCGAGCCAGCGCCCCGCTTCGGCGTTGGCGAAAAAGTCCGCCAGCGCCGCATTGAACACGGCCGGCTCCTCACTGGTGATGTTGTGGCCCGAGCGCGGAACCATGAGCAGTCCCGCGGTCGGAACCGTGCGCTTGAGAAATAAACTACCCTCGATGCAGCTTTCGTCCTCGTCGCCGACGATGACGAGCAGCGGCACGGAAAAGCGCTGCAAATCCGCTTCCATGTCCCAGAGCGTCGGGCGCCTTGCTTGCAGCATCGACATTGTCAGCGCGTGACCAAGCGCGGAATGCTCAGCGAGCATGCGGGCGAATTCCGCAAACCCGCGCGGATCCTTGTATTTATGACTGTGACGCGTCGGGTTGTCGGCGTAGATCGCCGCGGCTTCTGCGATGCTTTTTTCGGTAAAGAGCTTGGCGTTCTCCGCCGCAACCTTGCGCATCGCCTCGCGCTCAGCCGGATCGGCCACCGAGCCCCAACCGCAGCCGGCCGCCGTCACCGACATAGCGCGATCGCTGTGGCGGATGCCGACATGCAACGCCGTATAAGCACCCATGGAGTGGCCGACGATATGCGCCTTGGCGATATCGAGCGCATCCATGATCGCGATCACGTCGCCGCGCGCGATGTCCTGGCCGTAGCGCGCCGGATCGCTCGGCACGTCCGACGGCGGATAGCCGCGCGCCGAAAACGTGACGCAACGATGCGCACGCGCGAAATAACGCATTTGCGGTTCCCAGGTGCGATAGTCGCCGGCGAACTCATGGACGAAAATGACCGGCGTGCCGGTGCCGACTTCTTCGAAATAAAGCCGGGTACCGTCAGTGCTGGTGATCTTGGGCATCGCCGCGGCTCGCGTTGGTGTGGCTGCGCGAAAGTTTGGCACTACGCGGCTTGCGAAAGCAATGCGACCTCGCTGACCAGCGTCGCAGGCTCGGGCAGATCGCCGCCGGCCATGTCGTAACCGACGGCACGCAGGACTCCGCGCGCGGAATTCATGGCAACTGCGAGCCGCGTATATGGATTGAGTACCGGCGGGCTAACCCAGTCGAGACCGCCAGTCGACAAAGAGCCGTTCCACCCCGCAAGTGTATCGCGGCGCGCCCGGCTGTAGCCGGCCGCGTCGGCGAACGAGCTGACCAGGAACCGGCGCGTGCCGATGCGCCCTTCCCAGCCCGGCCGGCACGGTACCCAATCGTTGGCCGCGCAGGTGTCCTCCTCGCGGGTGACAAAGCCGATTTCGGTCCGTTCGATGACGCAGCGTTCGCCCGCCGCGCAGCCGACTAAGGTATAGATGACCGGACGCGCGACCGGCGTCTCCTCCAGCAGTCGCCGCGCCGCGGCAAAATCGCCGCACATTTCGAACGCGCGGCGCAGAAGCTGATCCGGCGGCATCCGATCGGCCGCCGCCGAGGCGCGCAGCGCATTGACGGCATAATCATAAGGACGGAGCCAGTGATGCCGGGTCCGCCGCCACATCGGCGCCTGGTTGAGCGCGGCCGCAAAGCGTCCCGGCGCCATCGCGGTCAGCACGCCCACGTAACCGGGCCACGTGACGCTGACGAAATCGCCGCTTTTGCCGCGCATGCGCGCGAGTTCGGTGTGACGCCCAAGGCCGCGAAACGGCCAATCGAGCGTGCGTATCAACCACGGCACGCCGCCCTGTTCGTCGGCGCGCGCGGTGCATCCCCAGTGATATGAGGCATTGAGCAGCCAGACGCCGGAAAAATCGAGCACCTTCGCAATTTGCGCTATCTCCGCGAGATAGGGCGAACGCGAACGCTGCAGTGAGCGACGCGAAAGCCAATCAAGCGCCGGCAGTAGCGGCCGCGCCGCCCGCGGAAAAAAATCGATGCAGGCGTCGCGCAGCGCCCGCGCCTGCTCGGCGCTTTGCCGCGCGTGGCGCGGCGGACCGCCGTCACGGACGTCGACGAGAGGGATAGCTTGCAACGGCATCGTCATCGCAAAGTCACACCTTCAATTGCCGACTCAAGGCTCGTGATTGCTCTCGCGTCCATGTCGCTGCTGCGCCATTACGTCAAGGTCCGGACGGAGGCCGGGCAATTGGCAGAGGGGCTGCCCGCCCTAACAGAGGCGCATGAAAGCGCTGCAATTGAGGCTCTTGGCGTGGGTTGCGCGGGCTGCTTCATTTGCGCCAGCGACAACGAACGCCACCCGCATCTTCGGTAAAGCGAGGAGCAAATGACCAGCGGTAAGAGCATCCCCAAACGTGCACTCGGCTCATCCGGCATCGGAGTGTCCGCCATCGGTCTAGGCTGCATGGGCATGTCGCCCGGCGTATACGGTCCGACCGACGAAGCCGAGAGCGTTGCCACGATCCGCGCCGCGGTGGAGGCGGGTATTACGCTGATCGACACCGGCGACTTCTACGGCATGGGTCACAATGAGATGCTGATTCGCCGCGCGCTGGAAGGCGTGCCGCGTTCGGGTGTCGAGTTCTCGGTGAAATTCGGGGCGCTGCGTGACCCCAACGGCGTCTGGGGCGGCCACGATTGTCGGCCACAGGCGGTGAAAAATTTTCTGGCCTACACGCTGCGGCGGCTCGGCACCGATTACATCGATATCTACCGCCCGGCCCGCGTCGATCCGGGGGTGCCGATAGAGGACACCATCGGCGCGATCGCCGATATGATCCGCGCCGGTTACGTACGCCACGTCGGGCTTTCCGAAGCCGGCGTCAAGGCCATCCGCCGGGCGCACGCCGTGCATCCGGTCGCCGATTTGCAGATCGAATATTCGCTGATGAGCCGCGGCATCGAGGCCGCGATCCTGCCGACGACGCGGCAACTCGGAATCGGCATCACCGCGTACGGCGTGTTGTCGCGCGGATTGTTGAGCGGACGCCCGCCGGCGCCCGACGCCAAGGGCGACATTCGCATCGCGCGCATGCCGCGGTACAAGGAAGGCAACCTCGAAAAGAATCTTCGCCTTGTCGAGGCCTTGCGGCAGATCGGCAATGAAAAAGGTGCGAGCCCGGCGCAACTTGCGCTCGCCTGGGTGCTGTCGCGCGGCCCCGACATCGTCCCCGTGCTAGGCGCCCGCCGCCGCGAGCAGCTTAACGAAACGCTCGGCGCGCTCGAACTCAAGCTCGACGCCGCCGATCTCGCGCGCATCGATGCCGCCGTGCCGCCGAGCCTGACCGCCGGTACGCGATACGACGCCCCGCAGATGGCGCATCTCGACAGCGAGGCGCATACCTGACGCGGCTCAATGCACTAACATCTTCGCAAAACCGATGCGACGGGATCAGGGATGGGCGACACAATCTCGAACGGCGATCTCAGCATTCTCGACGACCTCGAGCGCAAGGCTCTGTGGCTGGCGAGCTGGACGATCCGTAATGCCAACTATCTGCGTGAGAACGTCGATGGACTGAAGGTCGGCGGCCACCAGGCCTCCTCCGCGTCGCTCGCGACCATCACGACGGCTCCGCCCAGGCTGCCCGAACATTGGCAATCCGGCCGCTGCCTGCCTGAGGGCTGCAACCGCCGCGTCGAACTGAGAGATGCTCGGTCATGACACGAAGCACGTGCGGCCCGTATGCCAACCCAACGGTGGGCGGCCTTACAGCTGCGTTCGGGCACCGGCCGGGCAGATGTCGCCGCTTACAGGACACATACACGCCAGCCGATCACTGTTGCTTGAATGGGCGTGCCTGTCGCCACGCTTTGCCAAGTGCCGCCCCTCCATCGACAGAGGAACGGAATGACGTAAGTGCCGACGTGATCCTCGCAAAGGAGCTCAAAGGATTGATCCGCTCGCGGCATGCCTTCGTGAATATACGCATCGAGTCGTGCTTGGCGTGTTGCCATGCGAAGTTGATTATGCGTGCGGCCAGAGATTCGTTGCACCCGCGAAGCGGCTGCAAGCCAACGTATACAGTATCCGCTATTCCACCAGAGAGCCCGAAGCATGGCCGGCGCCGTCAGACCGAACGGCTTAGCGAATTTCTATTGGAATCTCGCGAACACGACCTGTTCCACTCAGATCCTTCAGGTTAGAAGAGCGAAACCTGAACCACTCATCCCCCACGCATGTCCATGAAAAAGATCGGCTTCCTGTCATTTGGCCATTGGACAGCTTCGCCCCAGTCGCAGACGCGATCGGCTTCCGACGCCCTCGTGCAATCGATCGATTTGGCCGTCGCTGCCGAGGAACTCGGCGCGGACGGGGCTTACTTCCGCGTGCATCACTTCGCCCGCCAGCTCGGCTCCCCCTTCCCCCTGCTGGCCGCTGTCGGCGCGAAGACCAAGCGGATTGAGATTGGCACCGCGGTCATCGATATGCGGTATGAGAACCCTTTGTACATGGCAGAGGACGCTGGTGCGGCCGACATCATCGCCAGCGGACGCCTTCAACTCGGCATCAGCCGCGGTTCACCAGAGCAGGTGATCGACGGATGGCGCTACTTTGGTTACGCCCCGCCTGAGGGGATGACCGATGCCGACATGGCCAGACAACACACGGAGGTGTTGCTCGAGGTGCTGCGTGGTGACGGCTTCGCACGTCCAAACCCACGACCGATGTTCCCGAACCCTCCTGGCCTGCTGCGCGTCGAGCCCTACTCGGAGGGCTTGCGCGATCGAATCTGGTGGGGCGCCGGTTCGAATGCCACCGCAGGCTGGGCTGCCAAGCTCGGGATGAACCTGCAGAGTTCCACACTCAAAAATGACGAGAGCGGACGTCCGTTCCACGTACAGCAGGCGGAGCAGATCCGGATTTTCCGTGAGGCGTGGAACACGGCCGGTCATGCGCGCGAGCCGCGGGTGTCGGTCAGCCGCAGCATCTTCGCACTCGTGGACGACCGTGACCGCGCCTATTTCGGGCGCGGGAACGAGGACGAGGACACCATCGGCCTGCTCGGCGACGACACACGAGCCATTTTTGGCCGCAGCTACGCTGCCAAGCCGGACACCCTCGTCGAGCAACTCACAAAAGACGAAGCGATCGCAGAGGCTGACACACTGCTTTTGACCGTCCCTAATCAGCTCGGTGTCGACTATAACGCCCACGTCATCGAGGCGATCCTTAAACATGTCGCCCCCGGCCTCGGCTGGCGCTGACGCTTGCAAGCCCGAGGACGCCGCAATTCTTTCCGCCTATCTGCGCATCGCCAGCGGACGCATGCGATCACGGCGAAACAATCACAGAGCGTTCCTTTTCATCGGTAGCCCGAAAAGGACCGAACGACACGGCGAAAGACCTAGATTTTTATGGTGGAGACCGATCGAGTTGAGCAAGAGACTGGTTCGATGTTACTGCGTGTCGGGCCGTACCGGGCCGCCGATTCAGTCAGCCATGATACGCGGCGCCGACGCCATCGATTTTTATTCCTTCGCCTTCAACTGCTTTTCGTTCGTGGCAATAAAAGCGCGAATGTCGGACGACATATCCAATAGCCTTAGCCACTGTTCTTTGTACAAGGTCACCGGAAAGCGCCCCATGCCGTAGATTGAGACGGCTCCCTTCTCGCTGACCTTCATCCGGATGCCGGCGGACGCCCCCTTTTTGAGGGCGGCGTTTTCGTTGCGAAGGCGCTCCAGTTCAGCTTTTAGCTCTTCTTCGGACATGGCTTTCCTAATTCGCTTGGCATTGTCTTGAAGTGTATCGCTACTGGCCTGAGGTTCCTTTACCGCTACAATGCCAATATGCGTCAATCGCTGAGAGTACATCCGGACTCGCCTTGCTTCGCGGTGACACACATCGAAGCGGAAGTTATGCGTCTAGGCCCCGACAGTTTGCTCTTTTACTACTTTGTGAACGGCAGGATAACCGATTTACGTATGCCACCTCCAGTGGCGGCCGCGCGTACTGATGAGCTTTGGCGGCACACGTGTTTCGAGGCATTCGTCCGCGCTTCGCCAGGCGACGCGTATTACGAATTCAACTTTACTCCCTCGAGACAATGGGCGGCGTATCGGTTCAGTAGCTACCGAAGCGGGATGCGGGTTGCGACGGAGATAATCGCGCCCCGCATCGAGGTGCAATCAAGCCTGACGTGCTACAAATTGCAAGCCGCGCTCGAGTTGGATCGGATGTCGAGCCCGCCCGGCGATGGAGTATGGCGAATTGGGCTTGCGGCAGTGATTGAAGAAAAGAGCCGCCATAAATCATATTGGGCGCTGGCGCATCCAATGGGCAAGGCGGACTTCCATCATTCCGACGGCTTTGCGCTTGAAGTTCCTAGAGCTTAGAAACCATGAAATTTGGCATCGATCGACTTATCGCTGAACCCGTATTGCGCGCGCCACTCAACGGCAGGCGCGTCGCTTTGCTCGCGCATCCCGCTTCGGTAACACCAGACCTGCGGCACTCACTCGATGCATTAGCTGCATGCGGCGACATGAAGATCGCCGCGGCTTTCGGTCCGCAGCATGGTCTGCGTGGCGACAAGCAAGACAACATGGTTGAGTCGCCGGATTTTATCGATCCGGTGCATGGTATCCCAGTATTTAGCCTCTATGGTGAGGTGCGCAAGCCAACCGACGCGATGATGGATACGTGCGATATCATCCTCGTCGATCTCCAGGATTTGGGCTGCCGAATTTATACGTTTATAACGACGCTGCGCTACGTTCTTGAAGCGGCGTCAAAACATCAAAAAGCAGTGTGGGTGCTGGATCGGCCCAACCCTGTTGGCCGGCCAGCCGAAGGCCTGACGCTGCGCGTCGGATGGCAGAGTTTCGTTGGTGCTGGTCCGTTACCAATGCGTCACGGTCTCACGCTTGGCGAGTTGGGTCTGTGGTTTGTCGAAACACTTAGGCTGGACATCGAATATCATGTCGTCGAAATGCAGGGCTGGCAGCCCGAATCCGCGCCGGGATTCGGATGGCCGCTCGGCGAACGCACGTGGGTCAATCCGAGTCCAAACGCGCCGAATTTATGGATGGCGCGCGCCTATGCGGGCACGGTTATGCTCGAGGGCACAACGCTCTCGGAAGGGCGCGGCACCACGCGGCCGCTGGAAGTGTTGGGTGCCCCCGATATCGATGCGCGCGCAGTCATAGGGGAAATGCTCACCCTTGCGCCGCAATGGCTCAGTGGTTGCCGCCTGCGCAATTGCTGGTTCGAACCCACTTTTCACAAACATGTCGGCAAACTCTGCAACGGCATGCAGATTCATACGGAGGGTCCTGACTACGATTATCAAGCGTTCAAGCCTTGGCGTATCCAGGCACTCGCTTTCAAAGCAATACGCAGGTTGTATCCCGACTATCCACTCTGGCGCGATTTCGCCTACGAGTACGAGTACGGCAAGCTCGCCATTGATGTCATCAACGGTAGTCCGTTACTGCGGCATTGGGTGGACGACCAAAGCGCGATGCCGCAAGATCTGGATGCGCTGGCTATAGCGGATGAACAGGCTTGGTTGAGCGAGCGCGAAGGGTACCTTTGTTACTGAAGGGCGGCGCGCGCAAACAGGATCGCGCTTTCGGGATTGACGGCTTCTTCTAGAGTGAAGGAGCAACCGATGGGCGACGAGAAGCCGATGGGCCAAGTGATCCAGATCGATGAAGCCCGCATACGTGACCACCTTGGTGAGATGGTTCGCGGGACTGTTGAAGAGACGCTCAACGCCATGCTGGATGCCTATGTGGAGCTGGCCGTTACGAACGCAGTAAGGCTCGGCGGCAGGATACCCGGGCTGGCAGCTACGAGCGAATTTTGTCGACCAGTGCCGGCGACGTTATATCTCAGGGTTCCGAAGCTGCGGCGCCAGACCTTTGAGACTGCGATCATCGAACGCTAACGCCGGCGGGAGAGCTCAGTCGAGGAAGCGCTGATTGAGATTTACCTAGCCGGCATTTCGGTACGGCGCGTGGAGGACATTACGGAAGCACTGTGGGGCACGCGGGTGAGCCCGAGCACGGTGTCGAACCTCAACGAGAAGATCTACGCCCGGCAAAATTCGGTATTTGTGAGCACCTTCTTTGACGTTCGTTCTCGCTGGTTGCGGCGTTTCATTGGTCATTCGCGGGTCAAGCGAGCCGGCTTACTCACTCAATGAAAGCCGGTGATTAAGAGTCACCCGGAATCAGAACGATTACTGCAGTGGTTCCGACAAACGCCTCTGCCGACGCTGCTTGGTCCACTTGAAGAGTTTTCGGTTGTCGGAATGACGAACGGAAGCACACTCCGACGCAAGTTTGCCAAGGTGGGGCTCCCTACGGATGAGTGAGGCTGATTTGTTTCCAATGAGTTAGCCAATTTGGCCGCGCCCCAAAAGTGACATTAGAAGGCAAGAGTTTTTTCAGATTGGCAAACTGCTTTTTCTCATTAGCGACCAGCGGCGAGCGATTCGATTACCAAGAGTCCGGGTAGGGTCGGGCTATAGTTAAATTGGTCCATTCGGCTTCTATTACGACGATTTTTTTTGCGTCGCTTTAGGGCGGGGCCCATTGGGTCGAATGCGCAGCCCATCGATGAAGACGTCGACGAGTCGCAAAACGCTCGTCTGCCAGCCAGGCTGGTCGTGCATGTAGCACATGCCTACAAGCGCACGCAGCAGGTCTTCCGGGCTGACGTCGTCGCGAATCTCACCTGCGGCGATAGCGCGATCCAGCAAACCGCCGACCGCTCGCGCCAGCCGATCGGACGAGGATGAGACGAGCTTTGAGTTCTTGTCGACGGCAAGAGCGAGCGCCGCCGACATGCCCTTTTTCG
This sequence comes from uncultured Alphaproteobacteria bacterium, assembly GCA_963847785.1. GTDB lineage: Bacteria > Pseudomonadota > Alphaproteobacteria > Rhizobiales > Xanthobacteraceae > BOG-931. Next base: position 68,585 of record CAWKBE010000023.1, on the reverse strand, counting down.
TTGCCACGAACCTCACATTCGAGCGCATCCACTGGCGGAGTGCCTCGACGGGCTGCATCTTTTGTTCTTTCAGCTTTTCGGCCAGATCGCCAAGGTGCTGGACTTCGCGGCGATACACCGCTTCGAACAAAGCTTCCCGCGTCGGGAAATGGCGGTAGAGCGTGCCGATGCCGACACCTGCGGTTCGCGCGACGGCTTCCAGGCTGGCATCCGCACCGCCGGCACTGAACACCGCTTTGGCGGCCTCAAGCACGCGCTCGCGGTTCCGAACCGCATCCGCCCGCGGTTTGCGCGACTGATTCTCCAACTGACTCATATCAATAGCCAAAATTTTAATGCAGGGCTTGCAAAACGGAGGTAGCCTCCGTATCTCTGCTCGAGACACAGTGGCATATAGCACTTGCGTCGAGCAAACGGCGCAAGACCGCCCACCCTCAGCAACGCTGACTTCGGAGCATTGCATGCGCGTCTCAATGTCTTTGACGGTGAACGGCGTCAAGCGAATGATCGAGCTTAACGACCCTCGCGTGACGCTTCTCGATCTTCTTCGCGAACGCCTGCATTTGACTGGAACGAAGAAGGCCTGCGACCGCGGCCAGTGTGGCGCCTGCACGATCATCGTCGATGGACGACGTATCAACTCGTGCCTGGCGCTGGCCATCAGCCACGATGGGGCTGAAATCTTTACCATCGAAGGCGTCGCGCAGGAAGGCGAACTTCACCCGGTGCAGGAAGCCTTTATTGCCCACGACGGCTTGCAGTGCGGCTTTTGCACGCCAGGCCAGATCATGAGCGCGATCGGTTTGATCCAGGAAGGCCAGGCTGGCGACGATCCGGAACGCGTGCGCGAAGGCATGAGCGGAAATCTCTGCCGGTGCGGCGCCTACCAGGGAATCACCGAGGCTGTGTTGGAAGCTCAAAGGCTGATTGATGCGGCAAACCGAGGGAAAGTCGCATGAAGACCTTCGATTACGTCAGGCCGGCAAGTGTGCGTGAAGCCGTTGCCGCTGCCTCCGAGCCGGGCGCCGCCTATCTGGCCGCTGGCACAAACCTTCTCGATTTGATGAAGGGTGGCGTTACCCGCCCGAGCCGCCTTGTCGACGTCAGCCACCTTCCAAATCTCGACCGCATCGAGGACCTTGCCGACGGCAGCGTGCGGATCGGAGCGCTGGTTCGCAACGCCGACCTCGCGCATGACCGGACTTTTACCCAGCGTTTTCCAGCAGTCGCCGAGGCGCTTCTTTCCGGCGCCTCCGCGCAACTTCGCAACGCGGCGACAGTCGGCGGCAATGTGTTGCAGCGGACGCGCTGCGCGTACTTCTATGACGTTGCAAGCACCTGCAATAAGCGCACTCCCGGCTCGGGCTGTGACGCCCGCGGCGGCGATAACAGGCTGCACGCCGTATTGGGATGGAGTGAGAACTGCATCGCCACCCACCCGTCTGATTTCTGCGTGCCGCTGGTCGCGTTTGACGCCGTCGTCGAAGTCGAAGGCAGAGTGGGACGGCGCGAGATCGCACTCGAACAGTTTCACCGGCTGCCGGGTGACACGCCGGAGCGCGAGCATATGCTGGAGCCCGGCGAGATGATCGTCGCGGTGCGCTTGCCGCCGCCGGCGGCGAGTTTCGCGGCCCATTCCCGTTACCTCAAAGTCAGGGAACGCACCTCCTACGCTTTTGCCGTCCTATCAGCGGCGGCCGCGCTGCGCCTCGAGAACGATACAATTGCGGAGGCGCGCCTCGCGCTCGGTGGTGTTGCTCTGAAGCCCTGGCGCGTCCGCGAGGCGGAACTGATCCTGGCCGGCGCGCGGGCCGATGCCGAGCCTTTCCGTCGCGCAGCAGAGGCTGCGCTCGCGGCAGCAAAGCCCTCCGGCGACAACGGCTTCAAGATCGAGCTGGCACGACGGATCGTGGTGCGGGCGCTTACGCTTGCCGCCGCCGGCACGCCCGAGCGCATTCCTGCGCTTCCCGCGTCGCCCTTCGCTTCAGTTTCCGGAGACACCATCCATGCCTGAGATCGCACTCACGCAGACGCCGGCACATGTTCGACACGGCTCGAACATCGGACAGCCGCTCACCCGCCGTGATGGAATCCTCAAAGTCACGGGCAGCGCCCGCTATGCCGCCGACAATCATCCGCCCGGGATGCTCTACGCGGTCCTGGCGGTGAGCAGCATCGCGCGTGGCCGCGTCGCGTTCCTCGACGTTGACGCCGCGAAAGCCCATCCGGGTGTCGTCGAGGTGATGACACCGGCCAACAAACCGAAGCTGGCGCAAGATCCGGACGAAAAATCCAATCCCTTCATGTTCCGGCTCGATCTCTTGCAAAACGACCGCGTCCGTTACGCCAATCAGCCGATCGCCGTCGTCATCGCGGAAACCCTTGAGGCCGCGACGGAAGGCGCCGCACTGCTGTTACCTCGTTATGATACCGATCCGGCGCGAGTCGGCCTGGATGCGACCGAGACTTTCGTGCCTGAGGCAGTCGGCCCCGGCCATCCGTCGATGGCTCATCGGGGCGATATAAAGGCCGGTCTCGCTGCCGCCTCAAAGCGCATCGAAGCGACCTACGAGACCGCTCCGCAGTACCACAACGCGATGGAGCCGCACGCGATCGTCGCCGCATGGGACGGCGATATGCTGTCGGTCGACACCCCGAGCCAGGGTCTTACCATGGCGCAGGAACGCCTCGCGGGACTTTTCGGAATCGCATCGGAGAAGATTCACATTCGCAGTCCGTTCCTCGGCGGCGGGTTCGGTTCCAAGGGCATGATATCCGGACCGCAGGTGCTCGGCGTCATGGCGGCCCGCATGGTGGGAAGGCCGGTCAAGCTGGTGCTCCGCCGTGAGCAGATGTTTGGTCCGGTGGGACACCGGGCACCCACGCGGCAGAGTTTCCACGTAGGTGCCGACAGTGACGGCAGGCTAACAGCCCTCGATCATCGGACAAAGACAACGTCGAGTACGTTCGACGATTTTTTCGAGCCGGCGTCCGACGCTTCGCACACGCTTTATGCGAGTAGAGCCATCTCCACCTCGCATGAGGCTGTTCGGATCGACACCGGAACGCCGCTGTTCATGCGCGCACCCGGAGAGGCGACCGGGTCAATCGCGCTCGAAAGTGCCATTGACGAAATGGCGGAGGCCTGCGGGATTGACCCATTGGCTTTTCGGCTTGCGAACTATGCCGAGGTCGAGCCGATCTCCGGCAAGCCATTTTCCTCAAAGGCGCTACGCGACTGCTACGCGCAAGGCGCCGAGCGTTTCGGCTGGCAACGTCGGCCGCTGGCGCCCCGCCAGATGCGTGACCGCGACGGTTTGCTAGTCGGCTGGGGCATTGGCACGGCGACGTTTCCGGCGCTCATGTTCCAGGGCCGCGCCAAAGCGGTGCTACGCCAGGATGGCAGCGGCATCATGGAAATTGGAGCGCACGACATGGGCCAGGGCGCTTGGACCGCGCTGGCTCAGATCGCGGCGGACAGCCTCGGGCTCGATATCGATCAAGTCGAATTCAGATCCGGAACCTCCGACCTCCCGGATGCCGGTATCGCCGGCGGCTCAGCGCATACCGCAACTGCCGGCATGGCGATTCACAACGCCGGTGCCGACGTCATCGCCCGGCTTGCCGAGCTCGCCACCCGGGACAATCGCTCACCGCTGTTCGGCGCCGGCAATGCCGGCGTGATCACGCGCGGCGGCCGCTTGTACCGCCGCGACGACGAAAGCCGCAGTGAGAGCTACGCCGATATCCTGCGTCGCGCCGGGCTGCCGCGGATTGAGGGCAGCGGCGTGGGTGCAACCGATCAGGCGGCGCAATCGAACTACGCCATGCATGCGCACGGCGCCGTGTTTGCCGAGGTCAAGGTCGATCCCGATCTCGGGCAGATGCGCGTGACCCGTATCGTCGGCGCCTTCGCCGCAGGACGGATCATCAATCCCCGCATGGTGCGCAGCCAACTCTGCGGCGGTATGATCTGGGGCGTGTCGTTCGCACTCCACGAGGGCGCGGTGATGGATTCGCGATCCGGGCGGCCAATGAACCCCAATTTGGCCGAGTACCATATTCCTGTGAACGCCGATTTGCCTGCGGTGGAAGCGCTTCTTGTGGAGGAACACGACCCGCACGTGAATGCGCTTGGCATCAAGGGCGTCGGTGAAATCGGGATCACCGGCACGGCCGGCGCAGTCGCAAATGCGGTTTGGCATGCAACCGGAGTGCGCGTGCGCAAATTCCCGATCACACTGGGTCGTTTGATCACGAATTGATCGAGCTGATACTGGAAGATTAATAGGCGGCGGTTTGTAATTGGCAAACCTGTGCAGCTTATAAAAGTTGTGTGCCCCCCGACGCGATCCTTTAACGGTGCAGTTGGCGCGTCCGCAAAGGGACCAGGTCGGCATCGGACCCCTCAATCAATCACCGCGTCGGTCCCCCCGCGAAGGTCTGTATAAACCCGCTATGAATGATGGCTTCTTTCCGGAATTGACTGCATGGCTCAGCCAGGCAGGCCTGGCAGGCACTTCAGAAACCGACATCGTATCTGGATTCTGTGACCGTTGCGTCGCGGCTGGACTTCCGTTGGGCCGCAGCCAGTGTTTATCGATACGCTCATCCCGTTCACGAGGGCCGGCTGTTTCGCTGAGGACAGGGCCCCACCGAACCTCCTCCGCTCGAATACGGCCGCACCAGCTCAGAAGCGCTCGCCGCGTCCGGCTCTAATCCCAAGGATGTCGAGGCCGCCGAGCGCTGGCGGCACAGCACATTCTTCAAGATGCTGCAAACCGGCGACTCGCTTTTGCGGCGCCGCGTGAATGCCGCCACCAAGGTCGAGTTTTCGTGGCTACCCGACTGGCTCGCGGCGGGGTTTACCGGCTATGTCGAGATCATCAACCGCTTTGCCGCTGGCGTTATCGGCGAGATGGACTGCGTGTACTCATCATGGGGGACACGGGCGCCCGACGGGTTCGATGACGGATTGCGGCGCTTCAGCGTTTGGCGCCGTACCTCGCGCTTGCCATCAAATCGGTATCGCTCGCGCGTATGACCGGAACGCTGATGGAAACATACCTTGGTCGCGACGTGGGCCGGCGCGTGCTCGGCGGACGGATCGTGCGCGGCATTGCGGAGAAAAGTGATGCCGTCGTTTGGTTCAGTGATTTACGCGGATTCACACGCATTACCGACACGGCACCGCAGCAGGTCATTCCAATGCTGAACGACTACTCCGATGCTATCGTCTCGACGATGCATGAGCACAGCGGCGTTATCTCTTGCGGATGCGTCGCGAGTTTGACCCGACCATAGTTTGGATCGAGCACGACGTGCAGCTTGTCCGCGATCTCGCTGACAAGTTTTCGCGCTGCACTACGGCAAGAAACTAACGGCCGAATCAACCCATGAGGTTTTGTCCAATCCGCGCGTCATTGAAGCGTATATTGGCCGTTCGACCACCTGAGCGGCGGGCTAGACGCACGGTGGTAGCTTGTGAACGCTTTGGCGAATATCGTTCCGCGAGCTGCGGGGAACATGGAGACTTAATCGCCGACGCAAAACGCGTCGGAATCGCGGTGGTGGTCCAGATTTGATTGGAAGTAGCACCAATGACAGCGGGCAACTACTCACTGGTATTCCATGCGATAGTATTTGCACGCCCGCATGAGTGGTTCATCGGACAAGCTAAAAAGCTGTGAATCCGACGTTGCTCGATGGCTAAAGTGAGTCCACATGGGAACAGCGATAGAATCGCCTCTTCGCCAAGCGAACGTTGTTTCACCAACTTTCGTCGACCCTTCGCCATCCATAGCGATGAAGATTCGATTTGCCGTGGAGCGCTGAGATCGCGTTTGACGGCCGGCCGATAGCCTTTCGACCGTCAGCCCCATATTCGGCATATCGGGAGCGGCAAGTGTGATACGCGGACCGTGATTCCCTTCGGAGTCGCCTCTGGCCTTGTCTAGCTGCGCCCAAATCGAATCGCGAGAAAACCTGTACGGCGACGTAGCCCCCACAGAAACAATTTTTTCGTATTTTTCGGGATGTTCCTCAAAGAACATGGGCTCCATCAAATGCACACACGGAATGTCCAGTCCGTCGAGCCAATAAGCCGGCTGATTACCCTCGTGTCCGTGGCCGTGCCACGATCCGCCGGGCGTAAGCACGATGTCCCCCGTCTCCATCGGCGTTTTCTCGCCATTCACAACCGAATAAGACCCTTTGGCGTCGAGTATCACCCGAAGTGCATGCGCCGAATGACGATGCGAGGGAGCGATCTCGCCAGGAAGGATCATTTGATAAGCGCAGACTAGTGTTCTGACCGTAGCAAAATTGTTGTTTGGGAACGGATTTCTCAGAATTAGGTTACGTCGTTCCGCCAGTGCGACATCGATCAAATTCCCGGCCGAAGCCAGCGCGTCCTTCACTTGTTGATACCGCCAATGCGCCGGAACGAAATCAGTTCGAGGCTCTTTCCAAAAAATCGGCCGTTCGCGAGAAACCCATCCGGGGGTTACATCGAGACGCTCCGCTTCATTATAAAGATCATTCAAAGAAACGATCTCCGCTTTAGAAGTGACCTTTTCCCGGGTTACGACTCAACTCATGACTTTCTCCCATTTTCGGACTGTCGTTTTGGCGAGCTCTTTTTCAACAATTCAATCAGCGGCGAGGATCTCAAGGCACTTCAGAAACACTGGCCGAAGGTAGACCGGCAGTGGAGCAAGCAGCTGCTCCTGCGCTTTCAGCGCCTGTTGGACTGTACCTAAAAGTGCGCTCTTACCGGCGTGCGTCAGCGTTATTTCTACCGCACGCCGATCATGCGCGTGTGGCCGCCTTTCCACAATCTTCTTCTCGGCCATTCGCTGCAGCATCTCACCCAATGTATTGCGGTCGAGATGTAGTCGGTTGCCGAGTTCGGTTTGTGCAAGCGGCCCCGACTGAAAGAGGGTTAGAAGTACGCCGAATTGTCGGGGGGTCAGTTCCGACTGCCCGGTGAACTTTTCGTAAACCGAAGCCGCTCGGCTGTCTAACCGTCGAATAAGAAAGCCGGGCTGTTCCTGGAGAAAGATATCGCGCGCGAAGCTTTCCAACTGGGTCGGGCTCCCCTTTGCAGAACCGATTGGTGCTACTGTTCTTTTTTTCACTTCGACAACCATCCTATTAACCTCTTACCGACCCTAACCTCGGCGACATCGCCCAAAAAGATCAGAGGCAAGTCAACCAATCCCTGAGGCTCAACTTTCAACTCGGGAGCGTGCTGGAGACGACTGCTTGGAAACCCCATTCGCGTCCACCGGGACCGTCATTTCTCCAAGTCCGTCGCAACCGGCGACAACGATGTCGCCGGGTGCAATGGCTCCGACACCCTCCGGTGTCCCAGTCATCAGGACGTCGCCGGGAAAGAGTGTGTAGGCGCTTGACGCTATCTCAATAAGCCGACGCAGACCCACAGTCATCGCGGCCGTTGAAGAGCGCTGCCGGGATTCGCCATTCAATGTCAGCCAAAGAGTAAGTTGCTCCGGATCCCCGATCTCGTCAGCGGTCGTCAACCACGGCCCCAAGACCGTATACGTATCCGCTGACTTTCGAAAACTTCGCTCCTCCGGGCCGCGAACACTGACGTCCAGACCGACGCAATATCCAGCCACATGTTCCATCGCGTTTTCGGCGCGGATGTCTTTGCCGCTTTTACCTATGACAACCACCAGCTCGACCTCATAGTCTATTCTTCTGTTATGCCAGTTCGAGCGAATGCCGGGACAAGGTCCGGCCAATGAAGATGTTGCTTTGAGGAAGAGGCCCAGGGTTTTCGACGGGCCGATCCAGTCCGGCGAGTTGTTTGTTGTGAACGTTGTGATGGATTGCCGGATCCTGTGCATCAATTTCTACGTGGAGACGATAATTCGCTGGTGCCGCCATAATCTTACTTGGATTGGCGATGGGGCTGCGCAACTTGACCTGCGCTAACTCAAATTTCGGTGCGCGCAACTTTAGCTGCTGCGCTGCGCTGGCGATTTCTGGAAGATGCGCGACAAGCGCGTCACCCATTGGAAATGGCCAACGATAAGGTGGTAGTGCTTCGAGCGAACCGGTAACATCGTAGACTACGTGATCCTCAACCAGCCCGAGGCGGTCACTATTGAAGCGGCACAAACGCATTGGCTTACCCCATTATAGCGGCGCTTAACTGGCCAACTTATTATACGTATACGTATCACGGTCTGGACTAATGATCAATCAAAGTCGCATTGTTTGTATGATATTTGTACGTATACGGTATTATGAGCACTCCGCAGAGAGTGTGAGCAGCACGTGCGGGAGAGAACTATGAGATTGTGCATAACAATCGTCATTATCGCCGCCCTGCTCTCAACCTCGTATGCGCAAGCCCAAATCTCCGATGGCGTCGTCAGAATAGGCGTATTGAACGACCAATCGAGTCTCTACGCCGATGCAGCGGGGCCAGGCTCCGTGATTGCGGCGCAAATGGCGGTCGATGATTTTGGTCCTGTGGGCCCAGGTATCAAGGTCGAAGTCGTGTCGGCCGATCATCAAAACAAGCCTGATATTGGCTCCGGCATCGTGCGCCGCTGGCTGGATGTTGGCGGCGTTGATGCGATTGTAGATCTTCCAAACTCCGGGGTCGCGTTGGCCATCAACGAAATTGTGCGCGGTACAAAGCAAGCCCTTCTGGCGTCGAGCACCGCCTCCTCGGATTTGACTGGGAAGGTGTGTTCGCCGAATACCGTCCAATGGACTTTCGATACGTGGTCGATCGCCAATGCGACCGTTAAGTCCGTCGTGGAACGCGGCGGATCATCATGGTTCTTTCTGACGGCGGACTATGCTTTCGGCTACGCGCTGGAGCGCGATGCCGCGGCGGCAATCGCGGCGAACGGCGGCAAGGTCGTCGGCTCTGTTCATCATCCGATAGCAACGTCCGATTTCTCTTCGTTTCTGCTGCAGGCGCAAGCATCAAAAGCGAAAGTTGTCGGTTTGGCGAATGCTGGCGGCGACACGATAACCGCAATCAAACAGGCGGCCGAGTTCGGTATACCGCAAGGCGGCCAATCGCTCGCCGCATTACTGGTCTTCATCTCCGATATCAATTCCATTGGCTTGCAGACAGCACAGGGTCTGTTGTTCACCGCGGCGTTCTACTGGGACCTAAATGACGGCACACGCGAATGGTCCAGACGTTTTGCGGCGCGCAATAATGGCAAGATGCCGACCATGAATCACGCCGGAGTCTATTCGTCGATTCTCGCGTACCTTGCCGCAGTGGAAGCAACGAACTCGGACGACGGTCCGGTCGTAGTCGCAAAAATGAAGGAAGGCCCAATTCAGGATAAGCTGTTCGGCCGAGTTGTCGTGCGTACCGACGGCAGGGCGACTCATGCGATGTATCTATTCAGGGCCAAGAAGCCGGAGGAATCGAAGGGAGCCTGGGACTACTACAAACTCATAAATACGATACCAGCCGACCATGCTTTCCGGCCGCTTGACCAAGGCGGCTGTGCGCTGGTGCAAAAATAGGTCGTGCAAGTATTGTGAGATGTCCGACAATTCCCAACAAATCCTGATTGTCGGCGGCGGGCTGGGCGGTCTGTCGACTGCGCTAGCGCTTGGCAAAAAAGGGATTCCGGTCAGGCTCCTGGAGCAAAGCGAACAGATCGGTGCCATTGGCTACGGCATCCAGATGGGTCCAAACGTGTTCCGAGCCTTTCGGCAATTGGGCATCGCCGATGCAGTCTGTGCGAAATCGCATTTCCCCAGCGCCTTGCTGATGCTGGACGCCTATTCGGGCGAACAACTGGCGGCCGTACCATTGGATGCTGCTTTCAAGCAATGGTTTAACGATCCCTATGTCGCTATCCATCGCGTCGATCTGCACAATATTTTCTTGGATGCGTGCCGAGAGCTTCCCCACGTGCAACTTGAGCAGTCCACGACTGTATCAGGGTTTCAGGATCTAGGCGATCGGGTGCGTGTGTCGACAATGGCGGGGCAGGCTTATGAGGGAGCGGCTTTGGTCGGCGCTGACGGGCTGAGGTCAATCATTCGCTCTCAATTGCATCCAAAGGACGAGCCTCGCGCCATAGGATACGTCGCGCATCGGACAGTCGTTCCTGTAGAGTCCCTTCCGAAGGGCGTTCGTTGTGACGAAGTCATTCTGTGGGTCGGCCCTGCCTTTCACATCATTTACTACCCCTTGCGAAACCGCACCGAGCTAAACATTGTTGCGGTCTTTAAGACTGGCACGTACAGCCAAAAAAGCGATCCGGAGGCTCACAAGGCCGAGCTACAGAAAACCTACCGCAATACGCATCCCGAAATGCAAGCGGTGCTGGGGTTGATGGATCTGACGAGGCGCTGGCCGCTCGCGGACCGTGAGCCGATACGGCATTGGGCAAAAGGCAGGGTCATGCTGCTTGGCGACGCGGCGCACGCAACGCTCCAATCTCTGGCCCAAGGCGCCGGCATGGCGATCGAAGACGCCGTCTATCTGGCCGCCTTGCTCGATGTAGCGAAAGGCAACATTGGGTCGGCATTTTCGCAATTTCAGCGCGATCGAGTTGTCCGCACCTCTCGTGTACAGCTTGAATCGCGGCTGCTGTGGGATGTGTATCACGCGGAAGACGATATGGTCCGCGACGTGCGACGCCAGCAATATCAGGAGCGGACGGCTGAGGATTACTACCGATGTCTAAATTGGCTTTGGAAACCGATCGAAATGCCCACGCGACTGGAAGCCGACACGCGACTTGGCTGATACACGCGGGTAGCAAACGAAAGAGCGGCTCAAGGGGAGGGGCAGTAATGCAATCGCACTTCAACCGGATACTGACCACGCACACCGGTTCTTTGCACCGGCCGCCTGACTTCGAAGAGATGTTCCGTCAAAAGCTCGCCGGCGAGAAATTCGACGAGAGCGCATTCGAGGCTCGCTTGCGGAGTAGCTCTGCTGGTCTTCGCAAAACGTGCCACATACCGACGATGCTCCCTTGGAGCATCTTCTACCGGCACTGTTGAAAATGAATGTGCAGGGTTATCAAATCGAAGCCGCTAATGTACGGCACGGTCATGACTGGAGCATTTGGTCCAATACGAAGATTCCGGACGACAAACTTCTCATGCCGCGTGTCATCTGTCATGCGACGAACGTGATTGAGCATCCCGACTACGTCGCTGAATTGATAATGAAATACTCCAATATTGTTGGCCGTGAACGCGTCGTCGCAGCTACAGATTGCGGCTTTCGCTGGCGCGTTCATCCTGACATCGCTTGGGCCAAACTTGAAGCACTCGTCGAAGGCGCGCGTCATGCGACCAAAGTGCTTTGGTCTTGATGTATAAATGCTAGGAAAAGATCGACCAGCTCTGAAGGCTTACTTGCGGTAGTGGCGAAGTCCAAAGATCCTCTAGTTTACTTTGGCAATGCGTGCTTGCCATGCGACGAATATCGGGGCGCCCACGATTTCAACTGTCGCGCAGCTTCTACGACGATGAAGAGATCGAATAGGTCTATTATCCGGAAGCGTAGCAGCAGCTTCTAAAGGACGTGACCGGTGCGTCCCGCATCGCTCGCGTGCAAAAAGGCCGAACCACCCCGCAGCAGCGCCTTGCTGCGGTGCAATCCGACGGCCGTATCCGCTCCGTCATAGGATACGCCCGACGACTAACGGTACTCCCGCCGACGTCACCGTCTAGATTCCGTCCATCAGCGAGGGCGTCCGGCCGCAGTAGCTTCGGTTACTTCGATGAGTTTTCCGGAGTGAACGTCGTATATGTAACCATAGATCGGAATGTGACCGGCGACCAACGGGTGCTCCCGGATGCGGCGTACGTCCAGTGTAACGCTCGACGGTTGGTCCTTGATGGTATGCCACTTTACAAAGCGGCCCGCGCTCGCGCCATGGCCATGCTTGGGATTCATCCAAGCTTTGCCGTCGAATTGAGCCGTTTCCAGGCTGTCCTCCAGCAGATTGCCGATAATGTCGTCGGTAAACAGCTCCATTCCGCAGTTTGTGTGGTGAATTACGAACCACTCATGCGTTCCAAGAAGCTTGTGCGAAATCACGAGAGAGCGGATAGCGTCGTCCGTCGCGCGACCCCCGGCGTTGCGAATGACGTGCGCGTCGCCCTCAGAAAGACCCGCGTATTTCGCCGGATCAAGGCGCGCGTCCATGCATGTCAGGATTGCAAAGCCGCGGGCTGGCGGCAAAGCTAAATCCTTCTTTGCACCGAAAGCCGCAGCGTAATTCCTGTTGGCGGCAGTGACTTCATTCACAATTTGGGACATGAACCTTTCTCCGCGCGGTTAGCGAGAACAGAGCGAACACTTCATTTTCGCATTTATGCCGACCGCGTTGAATTCCGTTTTGTGTAAACTCACAACGGCTTTGTTCCAATATTCATCAGATATTCAGTGCAAATCTTTCAATCCTCGGCGCCCTGCACTTCCCGGAACTTGCGCGTTTTCTCGCACTTATCTACCAGCAGCACTAAGCCCGGCTCCGTGCCCTCGTCCGAGGGCCGACGATCGCTATCTCGGAGCACGAATGAATAGCAGTGCGATAAAAATCGGCGCGCCGCGTTCGAGTAGCATTCAAAACAGAGCTTCATCGCGACGACTTAAGTCTTGAGCGGCCGACCTAAGGCACGTGGGGAGGACTGCGTGCCCGCTGTTAGGACCGAGCCAGCAGCGCGATTGCATACGGTAGCGAGCCGTAGAACTCCACTGGCGACTGCGCGGACTGACTTTGTGCAAGCAGTGCCACGCTTTCAGCGGACACTCGACCATTCGCCTCGACCTATCGGTCGGAAGGCCGTGGAGCACTATTTGGCCGGCGTCGCTTTCCCCTCGCAGCAAATCGCCAACTGCGCGCATCGATCGGCGCCAGCCTGATCTGGGACCCGTCGTTCGGCGCTATCCGGGTCGATTATGCTTACCCGATCGCGCACTAATCGTACGATGTCACCCAGCGGCTCAATTTCACCGCCGGCGAATTCTAAAAACAAATTTGGTTCGTCATCGCCGCGTCGTCGCGGCCATCCACGTCTTGTCTTGGGCTAAGACGTGGGTGCCCGGCGCATGGTAGGCGCTGGGCATGACGACTCTTGTTACGCCGCCTTGGCGAGTTTGCCGGCCGCGTTAAGCCCGCGTTCGATGTCGGCGATGATGTCGTCGATATGCTCGATGCCGACCGAGAGGCGCACGTAACCGTCGGAGACGCCGGTCGCGCCTTGCTCTTGCGGCGAAAGCTGCGAGTGCGTGGTGGTGGCCGGATGAATCGCCAGACTACGCGCGTCGCCGATATTGGCGACATGGTAGAAGAGCTCCAGCGCATCGATAAAGCGGCGTCCGGCTTCTCTTCCACCGGCCAACTCGAAGCCGACCAGACCGCCGAGGCCACCTTTGAGATAGCGTTGCGCACGCTCGCGATGCACGCCGGTTTGCACCGACGGATGGATCACCCGCACGATCTCCGGCCGCTTGCGCAGGAAGTCCACCACCTTTTGCGCGTTCTCGGAATGTTTGGCGATGCGCAACGCCAACGTCTCCAATCCTTGCAAGGCCAAGAAGGCGTTGAACGGCGACAGTGCCGAGCCGAGATCGCGAAGAAGCGTGACGCGAGCCTTGATGATGTAGGCGATCGGGCCAAGCGGCTTCACCGCTTCGGTCCACACCGCGCCGTGATAGCTCGGGTCCGGCGTGTTCAGCGCCGGCTGCCGCTTGGGATGCGCGGCCCAGTCGAAATTGCCGCCATCGACCAAAAGCCCGCCGATTGAATTGCCGTGGCCGCCGATATATTTCGTCGTCGAATAAACGATGATGGCCGCGCCATGATCGAACGGCCGCAACAGGATCGGCGACGCGGTATTGTCGACGATCAGCGGAATGCCAAGCGCGCGGCCGATCTCGGCGACTTCGGCGACCGGAAATACCGTCAGCTTTGGGTTCGGCAGAGATTCTGCATAGTAGGCACGGGTGCGCTCGTCCGTGGCGCGGCGGAAATTCAACGGATCGATGGGATCGACGAAGCGGACCTCGATGCCCTGATCCTTGAGCGTGTTGGCGAACAAATTCCAGGTACCACCGTAGAGATCGGTCGAGCTGACGACGTTGTCGCCGGCCCGTGCGATGTTCTGGATGGCGAAAGCAGAGGCCGCCTGCCCCGAGGCCAGCGCCAACGCGCCGACGCCGCCTTCCAGTGCCGCTACGCGCTTCTCCAGCACGTCGTTGGTCGGATTCATGATGCGCGTGTAGATGTTGCCTAGTTCCTTGAGCGCGAACAAGTTCGCCGCGTGCTCGGTATCGCGAAACTGATACGAGGTTGTTTGATAGATCGGCACGGCAACGGCGCCGGTGGTCGGATCGGAACGCCACCCGGCGTGAAGGGCGAGCGTTTCCGGACGCTGTGTTTGTGAAGACGCGGACATGAGTAACTCCCGTTGGCGGCGCGTGGTTCGAATGGCCGTCCACCGCCCCAACGGAGTACGATTTTCTATTTCGGTCAATATCTTTGGGAATAAAAGAAAAATTATTTTTCAAATGGCGTCAGAAGCATCGGGCAATTCTACCGGCATTGGAGAGCGCAGAAGTGTCTCGCCACCGCCGATCCGGTCCTTTAAGGGCGCCCGATTACGGCGAGGCGTCGACGCCGCACGCCGACACGCGGGCGGGTGCGATCGCCTCAGCATCGCCATACCGCCAAGATGGTCACTCGTTCCCGGCTGGCAATCGGTCGCCGCGCGACCAACAAACGGCAAACGCCGGCGCCGATACCACCACGGCTGTTCGCCCATATGCGGTGTTGGGTTCGGCGAGGCGCAGTCACTTCGCACTTTGTGGAATGGCAGGGCGCGCCGGTCAAATCGGTCAAGACCGGTTTCATTGGTCAAGCCAGAAAAGGAGGCCGCCAAGCGACAACGCCGAGGCGTTTGTCCTGCACGATTTGCGGCGCACATTCCGCGCCGGCCTGTCGGTCATCCCCGGCATTTCAGACTTAGTGCGGGAATTGGTGATCGGGCATACGAAGCCCGGACGTCACAAGGTCTACGACCGTACGCATATCTTGATGAAAAGCGCTTTGCGCTAGACGCATGGGCCGTGCGGCCGCAGACGATCCTTAATCCGACGCCGGCCACCGTCGTAGAATTACAGGACGCGCAATGAAAAATAATGAACTGCTAGACAGGGCAATTGTTCGCGCGGTACGGGGAGAGCCGTCACCATGGCCGCTAGACCGTGCGCATGCCCCGAAGGGCACATTTGAGGATCGGCTTAACGCTGGCGACAAGCAAATTCTTCTGTGGGCCATTTGGGATTGTGCAGAGCGCGGCGAAGCCATTCCAAGGTGGGCCACCGAGGCACTCCACACTGTCCTAATGCGCGCCGCAAAGTTTGAATTAGGGACCTAGGATGATGAATTCGGCAAAATTCCATTCATCGCACTAGTATAAAATATGCCGTTCCGGTTGGGGAGCGAATACGCGAACTTCGTAAAACCGGGGCCGAGCGATTGGCAATAGCCTTTTTGAAGAATTGGGCAACGAATTTTTGATCGGCTCTCGGAGAGTGAAGGAATACTGTAAATTCTACAAGAGGCTTTAGGTGCGGATTTGGCCCCGCAAAATCTACTTTCAAACCGACCCATTTTTGTGCGATGCCGATAGTTCCCACCACCAAAAGGAAATTTGCGATGACGCTGAGCGCTTTCCAGCCGCCGTCGCGGTCGTTGCGTTCAAGGTACTCGACGAAGATGGGAATGAAGACAATCGATAACGCCCCAGCCGCCAGCAGGTAGTTGAGGAAGTCCGGAAGCGTGAAGCTCGCGAAATAGAGGTCGGCCTCCCGACTAGCGCCGAGCGTTCGGCCAATAATCTGCTCGCGCAGCAGGCCCATAATGCGACTTAGGAAAATCGAGGCCGCCCAGATAATTGAGGCGATGCCAATGGTGCGGGCTTGGCTTCTCCTAAGATGCGGCAATGCTTGAGTGCTATCTGCGGTCTGCAACTGAGGCAAGACTGTCATCGGTCAGACCCGCACATGGAACTGTCAAAAACCCGACGACGCGCCGCTCCCCATTTAAGCCGATTGGCCACCGAGCAGAACGCCTTGCGGATTTCGGGTTCAGCCGCCGCGTCCGCTCATTGTGAAACGCCGAAGCTCGCTTGCACCGAAGGGAGAACCATTGGCGCAAGATGCGCGAGAGTCTCGAAGGAAACCGAGCGGACCACGCTTTTTTCGGGCTTAATCCGGAGATGAAAGCGTCACGGCCGTTTTCAATAGCAGGGTGGACAGGGGTAATAGCCGCAAACTGGGGACATAGGGGTAAGCGTAAGGGTAGGCGTAGGGCGCGTACGCCGCTGCCCCGACTACGGGCCCCGTCGGCGGTGTTTTGGCGAAATTGGGCAGGCAAGGTTCGATAGAAATGATGGGCAAACGCGACCGAAACAAACGCATAATACGCAATGATAATCCGCAGGGCCACGGAGTTGAGTCGTGAGGGGCCTCGCCTTGCCGCGCCCGCGGACCTCGCCCATGCGTGCTCACGCCGCCTCAGGCGGATCATCGTCATCAGGAAGGGTCAGCGGTTTTGTTTTGGCAGGATGTTGGCCCGTGCACATTGGACGACCGCTGTCCTTGAATTTTTTGTGGGAGATTCCGCACCGCATGCAAACCCCGCGAATGAAATCAAACCTGTGGTCGCCTGCTGTTGGATCAAAGGCCATAACCCCTCCTAAGGCTATCACCCCTTCTAAGTTGCCGCCTTTTCTCCCCAAAATGTGGCGCTGAATCGACGAAATTTTGCTGCTTGTCCGGCCCATCCCGATCGGCAAGGACCCAAGCCATGGGATTCAACAAGCGCAAGATGAAAGCGCAGCACGCAATCCACTGTCGGCCCCCGCAGCATTATGAGGAACAAGGAATAAAGTTCCTGCTCGCCAAAGAACTCCGAAGGAACCGAAAGGCCTCCGGCGCGTTTTCAACTTGTTAGGGGAGCTTTTGGGGGAGGGAAATATAGATGTTCAGCGCATTCTTCGGTCTTGTTGGCGCGCTGCTTGGTCAGCGCTTTAGCGCTTGGAGCCTTTTACCGACGACAATGTTAGCGCTCCTCTGCACCGCAGGGGTCGGAGCGGCCGAAGGTGCGCGGGTGCTGTCCATTCTCGTCGCAATGTTCGGGGTCTGCACAGCACTTCAGTTTGGTTATGTAGCTGGGATTTGCGCGACTGAAGTCTTTGATTGAAGTGGGGTTCTTTTCTTTTGGGCAACCGCATTTTGCTTGGTCGCATGCCACAATACGCACCCGACACGATCGACGACGTGCGTCTGGCTCTCCGGGGCCTCAGTCCTCGCATGGAGGTCGAGATTGAGCCGGGCATCCCGTTGGCCACGCATACCGTTGCGGACCTTCGCGCCCGAGCCACTTGGCCGCCCGGCTTGCAATTGATAGTTCCCGACGAACCTGATCATCCCGCAAGCGTCGTGAGGGTTGAGCGTCGAAAGTGAATAAGCTCCCGCCGCTTACCGCCGCCCTGGACCATCGATAAGATGAATGATGTCTGCTTCATTCCGCGACGACAAGAACGGACAGCAGCTTGGCTATTTCTGCTATGAGCAGGAGCCCAGCCGGCGTACGGCCGCCAGGCTGCCCACGAGGGACACCGGCGAACAAGCAATCCTTGAAGGACTCCAATCTTCCCGCACCCGCGATGACACCGGGCGAGCGTGCAAGGCGCTGCAAAGGTTCGGTTCCGGTCTTTTTCGGGGTCCGAAATTTTATGCCGGTGAAATCGAACAAGTCGTGAATCCGTGTGGGCCGACTGGGGTGGCTGGATGCGGACGTCGCGTTGTTTAGTGTGATCTGGCCCCAGCCTTGTATCGCTTCGCCAGACCACTTTGCAGGTTTGAGGCGGTTGGCCGGGCATTTCAAACAGAAACGTTGAAGGGATTTCAAAAGTGGCCTGCACCTCAAGACATGCGCCGGTTTCCGATAAATTGCGGGCCGAGCATGGGAGGCGCGCGAGAATAATCGTCCCGGATTTGAGTATCACCCCGCGGGGAGCTTTTCGTTGGTTGGCCATTAGCTTGAGATTAGATCATTTCTACTACTGCGCTTGCTGTTGCACGGCACAGCCGTAGTCTAGGAGGGGGCCCCGATGAAGGAGTACATCGGAGCCCCTAGAGATGGTGCTGTTGGAATCCGAGAAGCTGCAGCCGTCCCCGGCTCTCGAATAGCGCTAAATCGTAAGCAGCACCTCAAGGTGTGGCCCATTCAGAACCTTCATATTCGGTCTGGATACGAGCGTGATCGTAAAAATCCCCAGCTCGACTCAATTTTTTGTACAAATTCGTGCGTCGCAGCGATGTTCTGCTGAGCGTAACTCTTCAGATTTTCGCCTAAATCCGTCCCACCCGATGGATAGGATGAAATTGTCCCCTGAAGAAAATTGAAATAATTATCCACCGCCCCTAGCATTTTCCGCGTAGTCCATTCTATCTGCCCGGTAGGCTGCTCGATAGTCTGTTCGATGGTCTGCTCAATAATCTCCTCGTTACCTGCTCGCCTTCTGTTCGACAGTGTACCTCGCCGTTGCGTTCGATTATTTCGTCGGATTTCGGTCCTCCCTTTGCCATGGTCCTCTCCCCATTGCGGGCTTAGTTGCAAGTACCTAAATAATTGTCTAGCTTTGAGGTATCACATCAGAAGTCTCATTCTTCCCGAGCGGAGCTTCCTGATGTTCATTTTTTGGGGATGAATTCGGTCTCATCACTGCTCGAGAACTTACGACGTAATTCGCCGCCACGGCGAGATTACGTTGTGCATGGTAGGCCACCACTACCTTTTTTGCCTCGTCAAGCGTGGCTTTTCGCCAACGAATCTCGCGATGTTCAACACCACCCATGCCACTAACAATTCGGGTCTCCTCTGCTTGCAGAATAAAATCGCCAACCGATTGGGGATCTGAAAAATCAACTCGCCCTGTCGGAGTCCAGCCGTCCTGTAGGTTCGCAATTGCGTCGTGAGCTCTTGATTTAGAAAAGCTGTATGCGGCAAGGAAGACCAAGACCACAAAAACTCCCGCCGCACCGAACCAAAGCGGTTGATTAACGATCGTATCCCACAGATTATTGAGCGTATCCCACTGCATGGATTCCCCTTTGCACGCCTCTCGCCATTACTCGGCGACCCTACTCTTGCTCCTCGGCTTTCCGCACATGCTATTTAAATAGCTTACGAGCGCTGCTTGTACCGTCCCCGCATGCAATTCTGGACGTCTACTCGCAAACTTTCGCACATTCTCCGCCAACTGGTCCCCCGTCATTTTAGCCGCTGACATGCACTTCGCATAATGCGTCGCAACATTCGCATCTTTCTGAGCCCCAACAAATAGCGTAAGTTTAATCGAAAGCACCTTCGATGTACGCCGTCCTAAGCACGTTAGGCGCTCCTACCCATTGGGCAAAGGTTACGAATTCCGCCTCCGCATTCGTTCCTAGCATAAGCAACCCGAGAACCAGTGCCGCACGATACATCATGCGTTTTGCCACGCTCACCGACGGTATTGCGAGAGCACCAATGACGTAGATTATCGGCGGAGCCGAGTTGCGACCACCTCGCCAGAGATAAATCGATTGCCACGCATTGAAACTTTTGAGCGCATAAACGGTAGCTCCAAACAAACGTTCGATCAACATAAGCTCCGGGCGGTGAAAAACTTTCACCACCCATTCCCGCCAATCTCGAAGATGCAGGTGCATCGGCCTTCTCTGCTCCTCTGACAGCAGCCCGCATCTGTATCAACGCTAGGTCGTAACACTCATACGCAACAACGTCTGTGAGCATCGCCAAACTATAAACAAACAACGAACAAGGAGAACGGCCCATGGACTTCGACAAACCACTTGCAAAGAAACGATCGTTGGCCAAGTTGCGCATCGCCAAAAAAAGCAAAGAGCGGTCGCCCGATATGCGAACGGCGCGTGAGGGCGATTACCGTTTTACCGTTCCACCGATTTACTCGGTGACGCGCTAGGTCGGGCGAGCCGAGCCTAGCAGTAATCTCAAGCTTTCGTTCGCCAATCGCGTAAGTGCGGATCATTCGCCGGCGCAGATGAGCAGTATGCGGAACTGGCTCGCTCGGCGACACCCAAGGAAAAACTCCAAGATGAGATGGACGGATTTGCTTGCTCCAAAGGGGCTTCGTTTCTCGACTCAATCTTGGTCGAGATTAAATCGGGAATAGAGGAAGCTCTTATACGCGCCGCAGGTGAAGATGATGCGGGTACCAGCGATTGAAATGAGCGGCTTCAATCGGCCGCTTTCGAAAACCTAAGACCTATCGCCGCTTTTCGCGTATATAAGAAACCGCACGCAAATGCCCGAAATTTGGAGAGTGTTGCCAGGATTGTTGCCAACTCCAAGACATAAGGGCGTCCCGACTTTTGACAATCCTGCTAAGTAATTGGATTAATTGGTGGGCCCGGGAGGACTCGAACCTCCAACCAAGCGGTTATGAGCGCCGTAACCGCACCGGCAAGTTCAACAATAATCGGTATTTCTGCGCATGTTAGTTGACGTTTGTTCGCGTTTGGTTGCGGCGTTTCATTGGTCGTCTATTGGTTAGGCCCAGCGCGCAGCCCAAAGGCCACGCTTCTGTAACGGGGTAAAAAAGGGACACTCAAATCTGGACCCGCTGATTAAGAGAAGGCGGAACATTATGAACTATGGCCGCACTCTGTGTGTACCGAAAATCTGATTCGGCAATATTGGTGGTGAGGTCCACCGGGAACTGGCCGTGAGATGATGGCGCCGAGGCTCTCAATCGGCTGATGGACAGGCGCATCCTTGTCCAAAGACCTTATAGTAGCGCGCGTGCCTTTGCGGGACCCGACATAAGTTTCCTTCGCCCAAGGCCACGATATGGTCGACGCACACCGTTCTGCCAAGGCGAGGCCGGGGCGCTGGGTTTGTCCCTGATGCCCATGGCCCGCATTCGGCGTGTGATGGCGGCACCATAGATCTGGTCACGATCGCGGATCGGGTAGCGCGGAGTCTCATCCCAAGGGAATGCCTCGGTGATCTGCCGTGCAATCATTTCGCGGTCGGACTTGCTGTGACGTTGATCCGGACAAACTCTCGACGCGCCAGCCGGATGATGACGAGGACATAGAGTAGGCCGAAGCCAACAGTCGGAACAACAAACAGGTCCATGGTAGCGATGTCGGCACCGTGATTACTCAGGAAGGTGCGCCACAGGCTGGATGGGCGGTCTAGGCCGCTTGACCATGTACTTGGCGACCCGCCTTCGCGTCCTGGCCTGACGCGCACGACTTCTGGCTCTGTCACCGGAGCAAAGACTTGTCCTTAGGCTTGTTTTTCAGTGAAAGATAAAACACCTTGAATTCACTGCCATCAGGTGTGGAAGTTGGCGTCTCTGCGCCACTCGTACGGCACCGATCTTTCAGAAATTAGCATTTTATCGAATCCTGAAAACGCTCGATTTTATATGAGGTTGTGAGGATGCAGAAAATGCGCTAACATTAAAAAAAATGTCAAAGTTTCGGAGGGAACGATAATGCTTGCCGACACTGGCCGTTGAGGCTTTGGCTGGTTTCGTGGCCTTGAGCAGTTTCAAATTCGCGGTGACGCGCAACTTCCAGACGGCGCCAATCTGACGACAAACAGGAGAGCATACTGCTATGGCAAAGATCGTTCGCAAGTCCTCATCCCCGTCGTCCATCAAGGGAAGATTCGATGGTGATTTTGACGTCATTGTTGCCGGCAGCGGCGTAGCGGGTTTAGCGACGGCGCTCTTAAGCTGTTGGCAAGGCAACAAAGTTCTGGTGCTTGAAAAGGCCTCGGAATTGGGTGGCACTACCCGCAAGGCAGCTTTTTGGTACTGGGTGCCTAACAACGCCGCCATGCGGGCCGCAGGAACTAAGGACTTGAAGAAGGACTGCATTCGTTACATGGCTCGCCTCTCTCGCCCCGAAGTTTACAATGCCAAAGCAGCGAACTTCGGCGTGCCGGAATGGGAATACTCACAGTACGAAGCGATCTACGACAACGCCTCCATCGCTACCGAAATGCTGCGGAAGAAGGGCGCGCTCGAATATCGTCACTGTGATTTTGTGCCCGATTATTGGGCAGAGCTTCCGGAGGATAAAGCGCCGAAAGGACGCGTCCTTTTGCCCAAGGATGCGCGAGAGACAATGTCCGACGGGGGCGAGGTTGCAATTCGGACAATGTCAGCTGCCGCCAAAAGGGACGGCGTCGATATCCGCGTCAACCATCGCGTACAACGGGTGATTAGGAACAGCGTCGGAGAAGTCGTCGGTGTTGAAGTCGACAATGAAAAAGGCAAAAAGCTCCGATTCTTTGCACGAAAGGCAATCGTATTTTGCACTGGCGGATTTACTCACAACGTTGAACTTAGAAAAAATTATCTTGCCGCGCCGGTCTTTGGTGGGTGTGCCGCAAGAAGCAATGAGGGCGATTTCGTGTTTATTGCCAGCGCTCTTGGTGCGCAACTCCGCAATATGAACTATGCATGGATGTGCCCGATTGTTTTCGAGAAGGCTATCGCCAAGGATCCAGCCCTCATCGGGACGTTCTCGCCGTCAGGCGACTCGATGATCTATGTAAGCAAGGAAGGTCGCCGTGTCGCCAATGAGAAACTCGCCTACAATGAGATGGCGCAAGTGTTCTTCCGATGGGACGGAGCGCGAGGCGAGTATCCGAATCTGATTTTGATCGCGGTGTGGGACCAACGCAGCCAAGATCACAGCGCCAGTGACGAATACGGACGCTTCATCGTTCCTCCCGGCAAGGACGATGGGCACGTGATCAAAGGAGCCACGATCGCCGCCTTAAGCAACGCGATCGCTCAACGCTTGGCACGTTACGAGAATGTCAGCGGCGGCCTGAAACTCGCGCCCGAATTTGAAAACAATCTGGCGGCGACCGTTGCGCGTTTCAATGGGTTCGCTAAGAGCGGCAAGGATGCCGACTATCAGCGCGGCGAACGTCAAGTTGAGCTTTTGTTCAATGGATCGGTAGCCCCCTCGCCATCAGCTCCCAACCCGACCATGTATCCGATCTCCGATACCGGTCCGTATTATGCGGCCCTGCTGACCGGCGGGACCCTGGATACCAAAGGCGGGCCAAAAACCAATGTCTCCGGCCAAGTGCTTGACGATCAAGACAAACCTATCGTCGGGCTGTACGGAGTTGGCAACTGTGTTGCGTCCGCTTCCGCCCGTGCCTATTGGGCTGGCGGGGCTACTATCGGACCAATTTTGGCATTCTGTCATTTGGCCGCCGATGCAGTACACAAAGAACGTAAAAAACGTGCTATATAACTAAAAACGGCGACCAATGCCGTACGCTTGGATGGATCTGTTTGAGGGAGGGGTCGATGGCCGTGTCCAAACAAATTATGACTGACGAGCAACGGAAATCGGTTATTGTTGAATATCTCAAAGCCTTCGACAAAGCCGGCATGACGTCCGATGGCGGCAGTATCCTTGATCTCTTTTCGGACGACGCGCAGGTCTATTTTCCAAAATGGGGCCTGGCCAACGGCAAGAAAGAAATCGGGCAGATGTTTGGGGATATCGGCAGTACGCTAAAGTCGATCCTGCACCATTACTCTCACTTCAACTACATTTTTTCCGGCAGCGATCTCGTCGTGTGCGAAGGTACCAGCGAAGGCGAGCATCGCGACGGCGCGTGGCGCGCCGGCGCTCCCGAGCATGGAGCTGGCCGCTGGTGCGACGTATTTGAGATTCGGGATTGGAAGATTCAGCGCTGCTTTATCTATCTTGATCCCGACTATGCCGGCAAAGACACAGCTCGGTATCCATGGCTGAAAAACAAATAACAGGCCGAAAGTAACCTCATAACTGAGAATATCAAGGGAGGAAGAAAATGAAATACAACGTGAAGAGAATGAGTTATTGTCTGCCGATCGCGGCAGCGGCCATTTTTGCGCTGGCCTCTGCTCCAGCTCATGCTCGCGATGCTAAGGAACTTTTGCTAAAATCTGTGGGTACGACGGAGAACGTTTCGCCGGTCATCGTCGAAGCCATCAAGCACGCAGCGATGGAGTTGACGCCGGAGCAACGCAAGCTCGCGCTTGAATGCTGGAAAAACAACGTCTGCGAAACCGGGCACGGCACACTTACCGTTGCCTATGCCGACGGGTTCGGCGAGAACGTCTGGCGCCAAGTCACCAAGATGGAATTCATCCAGCAAGCCTTGACGTATCCGAACATAAAAAAGATCGTTTACAGTTCGGCTGGCGGCGACGCCACCAAGGCGATCTCCGATATGCGCGCCTTTATCGCGCAAAAGGTCAATGTGATTGTCATTTTCGCCGATGCTGGGCCAGCGTTGCTGCCTACGGTTAAGGAAGCCACGGAGGCCGGCATAGTGGTCGTCCTTCACAACGGCACCTACATCGGTGGCAAACCGGGCAAAGACTTCCTCACCACCATTGCTGAAAATCTCTGCGACTTGGGCACGGATTTCGTCAAAATAGTCCTCGCAAACTCCAAAAAGGACCCAACGACGATCGTCGAACTCGGTGGCACTCCTGGCAACGGGCTCAGTGCCGGCTGGCAGAAGTGCTCCGACCAAGAGATCGCAAAACACGCAAATCTGAAGCTTCTCGGCAAGGCCGACACAATGTGGACACAGGAGGGCTCATTCAAGGCTATGTCCGGCTTCCTTGCCCAAAATGGCACTGTCGACGCGGTTCTCTTCGAGTACGCCGATGGCTTCCGCGGTGGTCTGCGAGCCTACGACGCGGCAAAGAAGCCATACGATCTCGTCGTGGCGTTGCGCACCGACGAGATGGGAGTGATCTGTGACTGGGAGAAGGCCAACAATCCTAACTTCAAGATTTTCTATTCGAACGGCCAGAACGATCAGGCCCGCTTCGCTCTGACCGCGGCAATGATGAAGATCGAAGGCAAGGACGTTCCTACAATGATCGACGTGCCGTTCAAAATGCACGAGGTTCACAAGGGCCAGTGCAATCCCGCAATTCCTGAAAGCGCATCGCTTAATACGCTGGTGGATGACGACATGATGAAGCAGATGTTCGCCAAGAATTAGTAAGAGGGCGAAAATGCTTGGTCGAACGGGCGCGAACTCAAAGCGCGCCCGTTCGAAACTGATGCTTAAGCGGGAAAAGTGTTTCCCGCTTTTTCGCTGTCTGGGCCCCTTGAAATCTACTAGGTAGCGTGATGGCAGTTGCCTCGCTCGAACTCTCCGCAATTTCCAAACGTTATCCAGGCGTGCAAGCGCTCAATCGTGTCGAATTCGAATGCCGACCAGGCGAGATTCACGCGGTGCTTGGCGAGAATGGCTCGGGCAAGAGCACTCTTCTTGGCATCGCCGGTGGCGCGATTGTCGCGGACGAGGGCCGGGTGACGATCATGGGCAAACCCCTCGTCGCTGCCGATCCCCTGCAGGCTCGCCAGCTCGGTCTGACTGTAGTGTATCAAGATGATTCGCTAGTGCGCGAGCTGACGGTGGTGGAAAATCTTCTCCTCGGAGCGGCTGACGCCCCGACGACCCTCGCCGGCAAACGGGACTGGGCGGCAAGACAGCTCTCTCGGTACGAGCTGCGTATTTCGCCAGATGCGATGGTCGGAAATTTGAACGCGTCGCAGCGCCAGTTTCTCGAGATAGTTAAAGCATTATCCGCGGATCCGAAGGTGCTGCTCCTAGATGAACCAACGTCCAGCCTCGACATTTCCGGCGTCGAAAAGCTTAGCGATATTATCCGTCAGATCGTTAGTGCCGGCACCGCTGTCGTCTACGTCAGCCATCGATTGCCGGAAATCCTCGCCCTCGCCAATCGTGTTACGATTCTGCGCGACGGTGAAGGCCAGGGCACCTACGATGTCGACAGCAAGCTTTCGGAGAACGATCTGATCGCGTTGATGGTCGGCCGCCCGATTGATACCGAATATCCTGTGGGCTCGAGCTTGGAGTTGAGTGACATTGTACTGTCATCGACGGGGCTGACCGGATCGCGTTTTCACGATGTCGGCCTCTTTGTTCGCCGCGGTGAGATTCTCGGATTTGCAGGCTCGGAGGGTAACGGACAGCGAGAGGCGCTGCGAGCGCTTGGCGGGCTTGAAGCGGCCAGCGGCGAGCTACTTTGCGGCGGTCGGTCCGTAAAACTTGGCGCGCCGCGGGAGGCCCTCGATGCTGGCATTTTTTCGCTCAGCGCCGACCGCGCGACAGAATTGATTTTTCCCGGACTCGGCGTGCGCGAGAACATGACGGTTCAGGTGTTGCAACAATTTGTTACCGGCGGGGTGATCTCGGCGCCGAAAGAACGGGCCAGCGCGCTCGCTCTGATCGAGAAACTGGACATCGCGACGGCGGATCTCGATCAGCCGATCGGCGATCTTTCCGGCGGCAATCAACAGAAGACGGTTCTGGCGCGCAGCTTTCTAAATGATGCGAAGGCGATTCTCATCGACGAGCCGACCCAGGGCGTCGATGCCAAGGCGCGCTTCGACATTTACCGCGCTATCCGCGCCAAGGCGGACGAGGGCGTCGCCTGCGTAATAAATTCTTCAGATGCGATGGAATTGGCCGGTCTATGCGATCGGGTGTTCGTGTTCTCGCGCGGACGCGTCATCCGCGAACTGACTGGCCGCGAAATCACGGAGGAAAGCATTGTCTCCTCGTTCCTACGTTCAAGGAAAGTCGCAGCCACGGCGACCGAGACAGTTGATGGCCCGCGGGTTGATTGGTTATCGATCGCCAATCTGCGCAGACTGATGACCGGCGGCAGCAACCAATGGTGGGTACCGCCGCTATTCCTATTCATCCTGATCATCGCAGTCGGAGGCTATGCGTCGTTGCGCACGGATGCGTTTTTTACTCCACTTAATATCAAGCATATCCTGCTCGCGACGGCTCCCTTGGCTTTGGTCACCATGGCGCAGTTCAACGTGCTGATGGTGCGGGGATTTGACGTTTCGGTTGGCGCGCTCATAAGCCTGACTGTGGTCATCGGTTCTTTCCTCATGGCCGAGGATATGAACGCCGAATTCATACTTCTCGGCACTTTAGTCTGTCTCGGCGTCGGCATCATCGTCGGGCTGATGAACGGAACTTTGGTGCGCCGCGTCGGCTTAAACTCGGTAATCACCACGATCGCCATGCTAAGCGTGGTACAAGGCATCGCGCTCTATTTGCGACCGTCCCCGTTTGGTGTGATTAGTGAGGATTTCATCGACTTTTTTCAGACACGCATCGGCTTCATTCCCGTTTCCTTCTTCGTGATTCTTGCCGCAGCCGTCGCAGGCGACATCTGGCTCTACCGAACGCGGAGCGGGCTGAAGCTGCGCGCCGTCGGCTTTCGCGAGGAGGCCGCCAAGCGCAACGGCGTGCGTGTCGACTTCGTCCACATACGTGCCTACTTCCTCTCCGCCGTCATCGCTGTTCTGAGTGGCCTCTTCGTAGGCTCCGAAGCCGGCGTCGGCAGTCCGATCATCGGCTCGAGCTATACTTTGAGCAGCATCGCCGCTGCAGTACTTGGCGGCGCCGCACTGACCGGCGGCCGCGGCTCCTTTGTCGGGGGTCTACTCGGCGCGTTATTTTTCACGCTTGTGGTGAATATCATCACACTGCTCGGACTCAATACCGGCGCGGGCATCATGACCAGTGGTGTGCTGACCCTCTTCGCAGTGGCGCTCTATTCCGGCTTGGGCCCTATCCGCCGCGTTTGGGCGCACATACGCGGCGGCTGGGTTCAATTTAATTCGCCGATGAAAACGCCATGAACATTTCTGCCGATCCCGCTGCTGCCCCCAAGGCGCTGCGCTCGGCGCCGATTGCCCGCGGTTCGCTTTACCAAATTCGCTTCATGGCGATTTGGATCGCGACGATTGGGCTTCTTGTCGTCTGCGCCGTCATTGTCCCCCGCAGCCTTCTGCCTTCAACGTTTCTCGCCATCATTCCGCTGGCAGCCTTCCTCGGCATTGCCGCTATTGGTGAGACAATTGTGCTGATGGCGCGCGGCATCGACCTGTCGATACCGGCGGTCATCACGCTGTCGAGTACAGTCCTTTTGGGCTTGTCGGCCGGGCAGGAAGACGCCATCTCCGGCGCCGTGCTCGGAGCGCTGTTCTTCGCAACGATGATCGGGCTCATCAATGGATTCCTGGTGGCGGTGCTCGAACTCAACGCACTGATTGTCACCCTTGCCGTCGGCGCGATCACGACCGGCGCTACGCTATGGTACCGCGACTCGCTCCCGCAGGAATCGCATGTGTCTCCTGGCATGGCGGCGTGGGGCGACGCGCGGCTTCTGGGCATCAACTACTCGGTATGGATACTCGCGGCACTTGCGATCACCCTTAATCTTATACTGCGTAAGACGACGATCGGCCGGCGCTTCGCGGCGGTCGGCGCCAATCCACGAGCGGCCTGGCTCGCCGGCATCAATGTCGCTGGCTACCAAATGGCAGCCTATACCGTAGCTGCCTTTCTTTACGGAATTACTGGAATTCTCGTATCCGCATTCATTCGCAATCCTACCTTGAGGGTAGGCGAGCCGTATCTCTTGGCGCCGATCGCTGCCGCCGTTCTCGGCGGCACGGCCATGTCCGGCGGCATCGGGAGCATGGTGGCGGTCGCTGGCGCTGCGCTGTTTCTCACTCAGCTCGGCCAAATGTTGGTTATGCTCGGCCTCTCCTCCGCGCTTCAATTCGTTATCGAGGGCATAGCAATCGCGCTCGGTATGGCTTTGTCTCAGATCAATCTCTGGCAATCGCCAGGTTTGTTCACTGGTGCCCAGAGCCGAGGAGAAAAAGGGGTTGACGACAAGAAACTCAACCTTGGGCCGCAACGCCGTTCTTGATAAGTGATGACGGCTTGTGGGGCGGTTTGGCCATCACCCTTCAGTCTAGCAAGGAGGTGACGAAAGCCAGCTTACTGAGGTCACAAGCTACTAGGGAGAATTCACGAGCCCTGAAATAGAAATGCCCCAAGAACGCCTCGGGGCAAGTTGGGGATGAATCGTCACGCAACGAACGATTCAATCTACACAATTGCACGTCCAGGTGTGACTTGCAAAAAGATGCATCAAGTACCTGGCGCTCCGCCGACTAGGTATTGCAGTGTTGCCAACCCGAAAGTGGAAAGGCTGAACACACGGACGCACTGACCCACACTGCAAGCGCGAAAAAGTCCATTCCAACGCGGACTGTCCAATCATGGGGCCACAGCGGACTCACGTCGGTTTGAGCACCTTTTGTTTTCTTCGACCCGGCCGCGCACAGAGCCAAGTTTCCCTCGTCAAAGACTCCGCAAACGGTATCGCGACTAATGCCGGTCGCCTCACCGCGAAGTGTGCTTGGTGTAACGACGTTTCAGCGCGGCGTAACGACGTTTCATTGGAGCGTAACGACGTTACAGCGTGGCATGACGACGTTACCGCTCGGCTACGGAGGCGGTGGGCCTGCCTCTCGTCGACGCGAACCAGTTTACGAGGTTGCGCTTTGGTTTCCCACTCTCCTAAATAGCCAAATCGAACGTCCAAAATGTTCTAACGACATGCACAGGCGGTGACAGCGTGACGACAACGACCACGATCAATTTTACCGGCCAGCCCCACGGCAGCATTGCGCAAATCGCCTACATTGTGCCGGACATTGAAGCGGCGATGCGTAGCTACGTGGCACGGTTGAATGTCGGCCCGTGATTCGTTGCCGGCCCTTTTGTGCCGCAGAAGGGGGTGTATCGGGGCACGCCCATCACGCCGCGGCTGACACTGGCTTTGGCCTATTCCGGCACAACCATGATTGAGTTGATTCAACAGCACGACGATGGGCCGTCGGTCTTCGCCGAAACCGTGAAGAAACGCGGTTACGGATTCCATCACTTCGGCTTAGCCGTCCGCGAATTCGACGCCGAGCTCGCCGCATATCTTGGCAAGGGGTACGAAATCGCCTTTTCGGATACCGCGCCCATGGGAATGCGCGTCGCTTACATGGACACTGAGAAGGAGTTGCCCGGAATGGTGGAACTCATCGAAGGCAACCAGGCCTTCGAGGATTTCTTCACACCGATCTTTAGGGCATCGATCGTCTGGGACGGCAAGGACGCTGTGCGGCGCTTGTAGCAGTCACACGGTTCCTTGCTCGTGTGTGCGTGCAAACTGGGAGCCGTTCAGCTACTTTCAGGACAGGAACCGCTGCACTGCGTCGACCGCTTCCCGCTTCTCGTCGAGCACCAGGTGACCGGCGCCTTTGAATATCTGGATGTCCGCCTTGGGTATGAAGCGGCGCCAAACATCCGCCAATTGTGCCGGAATGAGACGGTCTTCTTCGCCCCAGACCAGAAGCGTCGGCATCGTCAGACGGTGCAGATAACGCGGGAATTTCGCGTCCCAGGGATGCTCCCACAACAGGCGCGCGAGCGTGCCGCCTTCGCGGTAGCGCTCGCCCATGAAATCAAGATCGGGCCCCTCCGGCAGGTAAGGCTTGATAACGTCGAAATTGCTCACCAGTAGCGCGGGAATCTCCTCCGGCGGCAGGCTGAGAAGGTCACCCTTCGGGCGCCCCTCACCGTGCAAACCGGCCGGCCCGACAAGGACAAGCCGCGTGATCCGATGCCCGTGCTCGCTGGCAAACTTCGCCGCCAGCAGCCCGCCAAGGGAGAAGCCGACGAGTCGCATTTTATCAATGCCGAGCGCGTCGAACAGATCGAGATAGTGCATGACGTAGTCATGCATATCGCTCAGACCGGGATAGTCGGCGGATTCACCAAATCCGGGGTGTACAGGGATGATGACGCGGAACTGCTCCGCCCATGGGCGGGCGAAATTGAAGCCGTGCCAGACCCCGGCACCATGCCAAAACACCAGCGGCTCGCCGAGCCCTGCGGTCAGGACGACAGTTTTCACGCCGTTAACGCTGTGAACTTCGCGTTCGAAGCCGGCCAAGGGATCCGGACGAGCCATGGGGATACTCCGTTGCTATTCGGCAGCCAAGCGGCGATCTTCTGCGGCACGGGCACGCATGCGGGGCATGACGTCTCGAGCAAGCAGGCTCAGATTCTTCACGACCTTCCAGTGCGTCATGTTGCCGATCGCGCCGAGAATGTGGAAATGGTTCGTGCCCATCGTCTCACCCCATTCTTCGAGTTGCTCGACGACCTGATCTGCGGTGCCGACAGCGACGAAGAACGACTCGTTGATGGCGTCGAAATTGAAGCCGCCGTGCAGCTTATCGGCGAGGGCAGCACGTTTTTTCAGCTGGTCGACCGAAAGATAGCCGGGAGGCGCGAGGAACCGCGGCGTCGTTCGCAGCGCATCCTCGAAAAAATAACGAATATGCGGGATGGCTTCTTCCTCCGCCTTCTCCTTGCTTTCCGCGACATACACGATAATGCCGAGTGGTAGCTGGTCCGGCCGGATGTGATGGCCTTTCTCGGCCGCGGCGCTGCGCAATTGCTGATTAAGTTCAACGGCGCGCTGCTTGGTGACGAAGACTGACGAGTACCCGAACCCGTACTTGGCGGCGAGCGCGACCGTCTCCGGGCTTCCCGTGCCGACGATGTAGCAGGGCGGGTGCGGCTTCTGGTAAGGCCGCGGCCACGGATTGAGATAGCGATAGGTGTAGAAGTCGCCGTAATAACTGGTGGGCCCGTCCTGCGTCCAAGCCTGCAGGATGATCTCGATCGATTCCTCGTGTCGCTCGCGCGCGGTCGCCGGGTTGATCGGATTGGCCCAGTATTCCATGCCAGTGCCGAGCGGAAACGCCACCTCGATACGCCCCTTCGAAAGCACGTCCAGCATGGCGTATTCCTCCGCGAGCCGGTTCGGATATTCCAGATTCGGCGGTGTGCCCCATACGCAGATCTTGGCGTTCTTGATCTGCGGAATGATCGTCGCCGCGATCAGGCTTGGCGAAGCCATCATGCTGTACGCGGTATTGTGATGCTCATTGACAACGACGGCATCGAAGCCAAGGCGATCGGCAAGCAGGAGTTCGGAGATATATTGCTCGTACAGCTTGTGACCGAGTTCAGCGTCGTAATATTTGTTCGGGAAGTCGACCCACAGCGATTTGTAGTCCTTTTGATTTTCCGGCAGATGCACGTAGGGCATGAAGTGCATCAAATTGAAACGAACGGTGCCGCTCATCGAAAGCTCCTGATATCAGTCGGCTCTGCGCTTCGAAGATGGTGCAAAACCCGCCGCACATCAGACGTGTGTGCTAACGCACGAGCCAGCCACATTGCACCGTGCTCTGCAACGGAATTGTGTGACGGGTTATCCTCACTTCGATACAAGAAGGATTGTGAACTTATCAAGTGCTGTCAAGGATATTGTGCTTGATTGCATCGAGCGACCACCCCGAGACAGATGGCTCGTGGATGTTGCGGCTGCTAAATTGCCAACCGAAAAAACTGGGGACTGCAATGACAACCGCCGCAAAGGCAATATCGGCTGCGATAACGAATCCACTAGATAGCGACACTCCGCTCAAGCTCGGGACTTTCTCGACGAATTTAAGTGGTGGCGGCACGATCTCCAAAATGGATGGCCTTCTGAAGGCCGAATGGCCTGCCACGCTGGAACTTGCCCGCCTTGCTGATGACATGAAGCTTGAAGCTATCGTTCCGGTCGGTCGGTGGAAGGGCTTTGGCGGCGAGACAAACTTCAATGGCGAAGGTTTCGAAGTATTTGCCTGGGCCGCCGGTCTCTCGTCCGCCACGCATTATTCAAGTGTCTTCGCCACCTCGCATATCCCTACCGTTCATCCACTGTTCGCAGCCAAGCAAGCTGCGGCAATCGATCATATCGGCCATGGCCGATTTACGCTAAATCTCGTGACGGGCTGGTATCTGCCGGAAATGGAGATGTTCGGGATCACGCTGCTCGATCACGATAGCCGGTATGAGATGGCTGAGGAGTGGGTGCAGATTGCAACTCGGCTCTGGACCGATCCGGAGCCATTCGATTTCAACGGGCGTTTTTATCAGATGAAAAAAGCCGAGCTCGCGCCCAAACCGATCCAGCGACCGCGGCCGCCGTTGATGAGCGCGGCAGGGTCGGATCGCGGCCGGCGCTTCGCGGCGCAATACTGTGACGTATGTTTTATCGCACCGGAAAGTTATGGCCTCGAGCAGCTCAAGACGAAGGTCGACAAATATCGTGATTATGCCCGCGACGAATTCGGGCGTGAAATCCAGGTCTGGTCCAACGCGTATGTTTTCCACGGCGACAGCGAGAAGGATGGCAAGGCACTGTGGCATCACTGCGTTGAGGAAGAGGGCGATTGGGCCGGGGTGCAAAATATGCTGGAAGTGATGGGCGTTACTTCGCAACTTGTGCCGCCGCAGGTTCTCGAATCTCTCAAAAAGCACTTTATTGCCGGCTGGTCCGGCTATCCGCTGATCGGCGGCAGGGAGCAGATTGTCGACGGTCTCACGCTTCTAAGGGAGGCCGGTTTTGATGGGATCCTCCTTACCTGGCCTCGCTGGGTGGAAGGGATGATGCGCTTTCGGGATGAGGTAATGCCACTGCTGACGCAGATTGGATTGCGATAAGTAATCGCCAGGCGGTGCCTGATCCTCGCGCTACGCTCCGCTCAGGTTGGGGGGGCCGACGCACGATCAACTAATAGAATTTCCCGGTTTGGGCTACTTTGCGCTTGAACGACGTGGCAGGAAATCCGCTCAGCATTTCAGCCGCCGATAAACACCACAGCCAAAAGGGGGACACTATGACTTCCAGGTTTCAGAATCGCACGGTGCTCGTGACTGGTGCCGGTTCTGGCATCGGAAAGGCAGCAGCGCAACTCTTTGCTGCTGAAGGTGGGCGCATTGCGGTTGTTGATCAGAACGAGGCCGACGCGCAGACAACGGCTTCAGTTATCCGCGATTCTGGCGGGGAGGCTCTTGCTATCGGTGCCGACGTAAGTCAGGAGGCTGACTGCCGCTCCATGGTGGAGCGTGTGCTTGCGGCCTACGGGCAGCTAAACGCGGCGTTCAACAACGCGGGCGTCGGAGCGAGCGGCTTTGCCGTCGCCGACGAGGAGGAAGTCGCCTGGAGCCGGCTGATCGACGTGAATCTAAAAGGTATCTTCCTTTCGATGAAATATGAAATTCCCGCCATGCTCACTGCTGGCGGCGGGGCGATTGTGAATACCGCCTCGGTTGCCGGGTTGGTTGGTGAGCGCGGTATTGGCGCCTATTCCGCTAGTAAGCATGGCGTTGTCGGACTAACGCGTACCGCTGCTCTCGACTACATTCAGCAGGGCATTCGCATCAACGCGGTCTGCCCGGGCGCAACGCGCACACGCATGCTGGCAAATTGGTTTCAGGATCCGAAAGTCGAATCATTCATACTTTCACGACATCCGATTGGACGTGTGGCGGAACCGGAGGAGATCGCTCGCGCAGTCTTGTTCCTCGCGTCCGAAGATGCATCCTTCATCGTCGGTCAGGCTTTGGCCGTGGACGGCGGATTGACCGCGCAGTAAAATTGAATTGCGTGCTCAATTGCGCTCATAGATGATGTATTCTTTGGCAATCAGCGCACTGCTGCGATCGGGATCTACGAATTTCGGTTCGTCAGGGTGGACGACTTCCAAGTATTGGTGCCCAAAGCAAGCTTGCAAATCGCCAACATTGTCAAACCAAAGTTCTGCCAAGCCGTCGTAGCACATCGGTTCCAGGCCAGCTGCCCCATCATCGAGACAATGGGCCTGGACGTAGCGTCGCAACGGTTTGATCATCTCGGCGGAACCCAACACCATCGGGGCATGGATATCCCGCCAATATCTGTGGCACTCTAGCCGGCTCATCTCGCGGTGGCGTGCAGGCATTTCAAATAGTTTGATTCCGCCGTGAATAGAGGCCGCGGTCCGCTGATAGATCGTTTGCTCCGTCATGGCGAGGATGACCGTTTTCGGGACTTCCAGAAATTTTACTTCATCAGGACTCACCAGCTCCTGAAACTTCGGCTCAGCAAACATCCGCCGTACCTCTTCGATACTGTCACACCAAACTTCGGCGATTCCATCATAGAGCGGGCCTTCGCCGGCCAGAAATGGATGCCAATTCGGCAATGTGTGTGATTGGACGTATTTGGCGACGTGCCGGCGGATCTCCGGGATCGACATCACCAAAGGTCCATGGACACGACGCCAATAGTTCTGGAATTCAGCCCGGGTCATCCCGTTTTTTCGCACCAGCAGCTCAGCTACCTTTATCATTCCAAGACTCCACTGACTTGGTCATGAACCTTACGAACTACTCACGTGGCGCGCCGCGCACAGCACTGTCGGGCCAACCCTGCCGCCGCGCTCGAAAGCATCGGCAGGGCTGACGGGAGCTCCTGCAAGCGTTTTCACACACACGACGACTTTCACGATGCCTTACCCGTTGGTGAGGGCAGTTTTTGCGGCGTGCGCGCCGGCGATCCGGCCGAAGGTCAGAGAGCGCAGCACGGACGTACCGGCCGGGTACTCGTGATAAAATAGACCAACGATCTCCCCTGCGGCGTAGAGGCCGGATAGGGGAATGCCACTTCCGGTCACGACCCGGGCGTCGCGGTCGGTGCGTATTCCGCCATACGTGAAGCAGATCGCCGACGTCAGTGGATAGGCGAAGTAGGGTGGCTTCTCGATGCGGTAGGCCCAGTTCGATTTTTCGGGATTTAGGCCGCGCGTGCTCTTTCCGTCGCGCCGGTTCGGATCGAATTCGCCGGGACCGACCGCCGCATTGTACTCTCCGACGGTCTGTACGAGCGATGCGGGATCGAGCCCAAGTTGGGTCGCCAGTTCAGGCAAGGCGCCAGCTTCGACTGGAGGTTTATCAGTGTCGAACAACACCATAATGCCCTTGTGGCCAGTAATAGTCTGATCGGCGATGAAGAAGGCGGCCTGGTTTTGATTGCGCCAGACCTCAAAGGCGATGAGTTCGAACGTTTCTTCGAAAGTCCCCTGACCCTCGTCGTAGAAACGTTTGCAATGCTCGTTGACGACGATGCCGAAAGGATGTCCGTAAATGTACGCATCCGGCCGCGAGGTGCGGCGATCGACCAGTTCGCTGTGGATCATGTCGAACTGACCGGAGGTGCCGGCGCCGATTTCCATCGCCATTCTGATGCCGGCCCCTTGGTTGAACGCAAGCCCCGGCGCCAATAATGGCAAATCGCACGCATTGGGCCCAAGATAACGGCTCAGCATTTCCG
Organism: uncultured Alphaproteobacteria bacterium; assembly: GCA_963847785.1. GTDB lineage: Bacteria > Pseudomonadota > Alphaproteobacteria > Rhizobiales > Xanthobacteraceae > BOG-931. The sequence continues at coordinate 32,339 of CAWKBE010000023.1, read as the reverse complement.
CGTTGCCTTCGAATCCGCCACAAGCAAGAACCACAGCGCGCCCGCCAAGCGTGCGCAACAGTCCATCTTCCGAGCGGACCACTACTCCTTGTACCCGGCCGTCCGCTCCGACGCTGAGCCGGACCGCTTCCGTTTGATATAGGATTTGCGCACCGCCCGATTTTTCGATCGAGTTAGCAAGTGCTTCGACGATCGCGTGACCACCGCCGTTCGGCGTTACTTCATGCTCGACGCCCATCGCTACCGGAGGACCATAGTGCAGGAGTTTCACGCCATGTGTTTCGAGAAATCGAAGCGTGTTCGGCACTTCGCGCTCCAAGACACGGCAGTATTCGATGTCAGACAACCCCTTGGACGCTTCTTGCACTTTGCCGACGAATAGTGGATCAAGGCTGTAGTCCTCGCGAGCACGAAACCGAGCGGTGGTCCAACGCGTGGCACCCCCGCGTTGATCCTGTGGTGCGCTTTCTAGCACGGCCACACGCGGTGCGCGCCCCTGCTCCTTGGTCGTCTCGATGTAGCTCACCGCTGCCGAGAGTCCGGCAGCACCGCAACCTACGACGATCAGATCGTAATTATCGGTACCTGTGGTCATCGATCTTCCTCCCTATGAGGTGTCCCGTCTTTTGTGACCCTACTGGCAAGACGGCTATTTGTCGTATCTACATGAATACAACCAAATTGGGTAGGTCGTCGGAACCGGCTGGAGACCGGTGGCCGGTCGCCAGCGCGGTCGGGCCGAACTTCTCAAGTGGCGGGACGAACTCGGTGGGAATCCAAACACTGTCGACGACCAGCTGTGGCACCGCAACGCAGGCTGGCTTGGCCTCCCGACCCGGGAAGCTGAGCGGCGCGACGAAATGGCCAGTTGGTCCGAAGATACGCGCCTGTGTCGCGGGCTCGAAATAAGATCCCATTTGGAGCGCATGGCCCGCCCCCAAGGTAGTTAGGAACGTCGAACTCGTAGCCGCCGAAATGGCGCGGCTGGAGAATGCGATAGAAGCCGGCGTCGCGGAACTGCTCGTGCAGTTCTTTGGAATAGTATCCCCGCTTCTCCGCTAGCGGCGCGTCGGCGCGAACAGCAACCCCGACATTCCCCGCTCTTCATCCGGGTAGGTTAGTCAACCATTTCATCATGCTGCAGGCGAACCCGTCCCATCGCGCACCAGAAATCCATACTCCGGCCGACGAAGCCACGCTGTTTGGTCGAGGCATCTTGATAACCTCGTTGCGTCGCAATCCACCGCGGCGCGTATCTTAGGCTGTCAGGTCGCTAAGTCTCTCACTTGTCCAGTCGTTATCATATTGATACGATTACCTTGGCTCGACAATCGCACAAGCGGGTCGCGATCATCGATCCAGGAAAGCGCCTACCGTTCGTAGCTGCACGAAAGCATGCCAATATCGGCGGCCGCGTCAGGCCGCCGGGCGTCACAGAAAACTTGGGAGGATTTAGTGAAGACCATCAAGCCAATCTTAGTGGGTATTTTCTTTGCTGCCCTGACGCCGATGTTGGCGCCAGGGACTGCATCCGCCGCCGAACAACCGAAATGCGGACTTAGCAACGGCAAGGCTGCTTCCGGGCAGCCGATCGAAATCGGCGCGGTGGTCGGTAAGACCGGTCCAGCCGATTTCAGTGGTTCCGCCCAGGCGGCCGCCGCCTATTTCGCCTGTGTGAACGCCAATGGCGGCATCAATGGCCGCCCAATCCACTACAGCATCGAAGACGACCAATGGAATCCGGAGACGGCCGCCCAAGTCGCCGCCAAGCTGGTCAACGACATCAAGGTGGTCGGCATGGTCGGCAATTCCAGTTTCGTGGAATGCGCTGCAAACGCCAAATCCTATGAAACCAGCAACGTACTCGTGATTGCCGGCGTCGGCGTGCCGCGTGACTGCTTTCACGCGAAAAACATCTCGCCGACCAACGCGGGTCCGCGGATGAGCAATATCGGCGCCGCGCAGTACATGCACGACGAGTTGCACGTTAAGCGCATGGTCTGCCTCAGCCTCAACATTCCCAACGTCGGCGACTGGTCGTGCGATGGCGTTGCGGCCTATGGCAAATCGGTCGGTATGGAAGTGAAAACCATTCTGTTTGACCCCGCTTCGATGGATGCGACGTCGCTCATTCTCCAGGCGATGGCGTTCAAGCCCGATGCCATCGACTTTAATACCCCGAAGGAGGGCGGCATTCCGCTCTATGCCGCTGCCGAGCAGCAGCAACTGGGTGGCAAAGTCTATCTCACCGCTCCGACGTCGCACTATGACGCGAGCCTCCCAAAGGCAATCGGTCCTTACTGGAGCGAGGGTGGCCGCGTATTCATCCAACTCGAGCTCGAGCCGCTCGACAAGAAAGGCGGCGACGTTGAAAACTGGCTCGTCGTGCTCGACAAGTTCGGCAAGCCCAGCGATCAGCGTAACACCTTCTCACAGGCTGGTTACTTGGCAGCGGATGCCGCGACAAGCGCACTCCTGAAGTTGGATCCCGCCAAGATCGATCGTGCCGCGGTAGCGGAAGCGTTCCGCAACATCAAGAACTTCAAGACCGACGTGTCTTGCAGCCCGTGGTATTTTGGGCCGGGCGACGAACACAACGCGGTTCACTCGGGCTCGGTGGCGGAAATCAAGGGCGGTGCCTTCGTCACGCGCAAATCTTGTTTCGAAGCATTCGATCCCGACTTGGCAGGCATCGTGAAAATGGAAAAAGAGCTTCATCTGGCTAACTGACTAGTAAGTCAGAGCGATGCCCGATCTCGGTCCTTTTTTCATCTCGGGACTCAGCACCGGCGCGGTTTACGTGCTCGCCGGTGTAGGGCTTGTCGTTCTCTACCGGGCTTCCGGAGTTCTCAATCTAGCCCAGGGAGCGCTCGGCGCATTGAGCGCGATGCTGGCCTGGCAGATTGCGGATTCCGGCGGCCCGCAATGGGTTGGATGGATTGCGGCTGTTACTGCTTCGACGGCGCTGGCGCTGTTCTACGGGCGTCTCATCGCGCCTCGCCTTGCCAGCAGCGACCCGATCGTGCGAGCGGTGGCGACGCTTGGCTTTGCATTGATCATTCTTGGCTTCTGTGAATTTGTTTGGGGCGAATGGCCGCGCAGCTTACGGCTGCCATCGGACACGTTGGGTTTCGAAATACTCGGTGTGCGCGTCGCTGCCACACGGGCGATCGCCTTTGGGTTGGGCTTGGCCGTTACGATCGGTATGATCCTTTTTCTCAAGCTCAGCCGCCTCGGTTTGTCGATGCGTGCGCTTGCAAACGACCGCGAAATCAGTGGGCTAGTGGGCGTTCCAGTCCTGCGAGTTGATGCCTGGGCCTGGGTGATTTCCGGCGTGCTCTCCGGCGTCAGCGGGATTTTCCTGGCTAATATGGTGCGGCTGCAGGTTATACCGCTGACATACATGGTGATACCGGCAGTCGCGGCTGCGATCCTGGGTCGGCTCACTTCGCTGACGGCCGTAGTCATCGGCGGTCTCGTCATCGGCGTTGTGGAGGCGGTAGCCTCGCCCTTTCCCGAAATATCGGCGTTTCGTTCCGCTACGCCTTTCGTGGTCGCTGGATTGGCATTGCTGTGGTACCAGCGCGGCGGTCTGATGCTAAGCCGCATGGACCAGTTTCGGTCAGTGCCGACAAGCCATCAGCCACCAAGCGCACTTTGGCAGGAGTTTCGCGTCGGCATCGTCCTTGCCATCGTCGTTGCCATTGCAGTTCCGTATCTTGCGTCGGCGTATTGGCTCAAGACATTCACGGGAGTCATCATCATTGCGCTGTGCAGCCTCAGCGTTGCGGTTCTTTATGCCCAACTGGGTATGGTGTCGCTCTGCCAATACGCACTGTTCGGCGTCGGTGGCTGGGTTGCCTTGCGGCTTTATCACGGATTTCATATTCCGTTTGAGATCGACCTTCTCCTAGCAGGCGCTGCTACGTCGATCTTCGGCGTGATCTTCGGTTTGCCGGCGCTGCGTATGCGCGGTTTGTATTTCGCTCTTGTTACGTTGATGATTGCAGGCGCGTTCCAGGTAATCATCAACGCGACCAGTTTCCCCGATGGCGGTCCTGGCTTCACCGGCAAAATCTATGCCGGCGCGCGTTCTTACATGCCGCATCCACCTATCGCACCGAGCGACTCCGCCTACTTTCGCTATGTGGTCGTCGTTGTTGCGATCGGCTTCGTGGTGACGATGTTGGTTCAACGCACACGCGCGGGGCGCGCCTGGGCGTTAATCCGCCGCAGCGAGCCGGTTGCGGTCGCTATGGGCGTAAACATAGTAGCCTACAAGGTTTTTGCGTTCGCTCTCGCTGGGTTCCTGGCTGGCGTGTCGGGGGCGTTGATGGCGGCCAATATTGGTCAGCTCGACGGCCGCGCCTTTCCCGCTAGCGAATCGATAATGATGTTTGCGTTGACAGTGATCGGCGGTGCCTTTCATTGGTCCGGCCCGATTTTCGCCGGTTTGTTGTTACGCGCCGTCCCGGGTTTGCTTACCGATTGGCACGTTGACGGCAACTTGGCGATCATGGTGTTCGGTGCTGGGCTTTTGCACGCACTCATTACCGCGCCGCAGGGCGTGTCGGGCCAGGTCGTCGCCCTCGGGCGTGTGATTGGTACCAAGCTGTCGGCTGCAATGCCTCGGGTCATAGAGCGGAAGCTATGATCCAAATACATAACCTTACCGTTGAATTCGGTGGCGTGCGCGGATTGAACCATCTGACTGCCGACATCGGTGCCAAGATCACCGGCCTCGTCGGGCCGAACGGTGCCGGCAAGACCACGCTTCTCAACGTCATGAGCGGTTTCGTCAGACGATCGGCTGGAACCGTGATGGTCGATGGCACAGATCTGTTGCGCGTCGCGCTGAACCGTCGCGCAGCCTTTGGCGTTCGGCGCACCTTTCAGACCGAACAGGTCGTTGAAAACTTGACGGTCTGGGACAACGTCGCGGCCGCGCTCGACAATTTGCCGACTGGCGGTCGGGCCCGGCGCGAGCTCATCTCCGAGGCCTTGGATTATGTGGGGATGATCCGCCAGGCTCCGCGAGTTGGCGCTTCGCTTAACGCTAGCGAGCGTCGCCTTATTGAGATTGCGCGTTGCGTCCTCGCGCGCCCTCGGCTGGTGATGATGGACGAGCCCGGCGCCGGCTTAAGCGAAAGCGAAGCGGAACATTTGCGCAGGGTGATCGTGGGTATTCCCGATTTCTGTGGCGCTCAGGTATTGCTGGTCGACCACGATGTGGATCTGATCTCAACAACTTGCCACGAGACGCTTGTGCTCGACTTCGGCAGCAAGATTGCGTTTGGACATACTACGGACGTGCTCAAGGATCCCAGAGTCCGCGCCGCCTATCTCGGGACGCTCACGGAAGAGGCTGCATGAGCCACGGCCTGAGCGTCTCCGGTTTGATGGTTGAGCGCGGCGGCAAGCAGGTCATCCACGGCGTGGACGTGGAGATTGCGCCGGGCAAGATCACGGCGCTTCTAGGCGCCAACGGCGCCGGCAAAAGCTCGCTCGTGCTGTCAATTGCTGGGGCGTTGCCGGTTACGCGTGGCCAGATCGTGCTCGACGGCCATCCGATCAACGGGTTGCGGCCAGAGAACGTGCGCCGGCTTGGTGTCGTTGCGGTACCGGAGGGACATCGGGTTCTCACCGAGCTTACCGTTGAGGAAAATCTGCGCGTCGCCGGCACGGCCTTGAGTCGCCGCGACCTTGACGCGGCCGTCTCGCAAGCGCTCAACACCTTTCCGGAACTGAAACCCCGCGTTGCCGTTCGTGCCGGCGCGTTGTCTGGTGGCCAGCAACAGATGTTAGTATTGGCGCAGGCGATTGTCAGCCAGCCGCGCTATATCCTTGCCGACGAACTTTCCTTTGGCCTGGCGCCGATGGTTGTGGCCAGGCTGGTGCCGGTACTGGAGGCGTTTGCCGCCAAAGGCATTGGCGTGTTGCTGATCGAACAGTTCACCCATATTGCTCTGCGCATTTCCCAGCGCGCGTACGTTATGGAACGCGGGCGCATTCGCTTTTCCGGTGAACCAGAGGCGCTCCTGAAAAATCCGGATATTTTGCACAGCGCCTATCTCGCTGGATAAATGTGGAGGCTTCAGAGTTACGCCGAGCGGCTGAGCGATTGGATGTGATCTTCAATTTGATCGATCGTGAAGTCGTGGCGCACGGTACCCAAGATGGCCCATAGCCCTTTAACGAAAGCGGTTCCGGTAAGCAAAGAGCTCGGTATATCCGCTTCATCAGCAGGTATTTCTGGTGCTGCGCGACCGGATACTTTCGCGTCGCTATGAAGTCGGCGAAATGCTCCCGAGCGAAGATGAACTCGGAAAACTTTTCAATGTCTCGCGAACAACCATTCGCAACGCGCTCGCGTCATTGTGCGTGACCGGGTTGATCGAGAAACGCCAGGGGGTGGGTACGTTCGTTCGCAAATCTGGGACGGCGACGCCAATTCGCACATCCATGTCGGACATGGTCACCCACATCCAGGAGATCGGACATTCAACCTCGGTCCAAGTGATTGAGTTTGGGTACGAAAGGCCGCCGCATCACGTCCAGGAGCTGTTCGACGCCCATAATGACGACATTTTTCAGCGAGCGATCCGTGTCCGCAGATTCAAAAAGCGTCCAATTCTCTACATCACCAGCTACATTCCGGAAGCGATCGGCCGAACCTTTGACGCAATAGACATGGAAAAAAAGACAATTTTCGACTTGTTGCGGGACGCCGGTGTTCGCATGAAGGCGGGTGATCAGTGGGTGTCCGCCACGTTGGCCGAGCCGACCGTGGCGTCTCGACTGACTGTGGAGATCGGTTCGCCTTTGCTTCAAATCGAACGCATCCATTATAGCCGGATAGACAAACCGGTTGAGTATCTGGAAATTCTCGCGGTTCCCCGCTACTTTAAATTGCACATGAGGCTCGGTCCTGAACGGGCCGACTTGCAAACGGGATTGCGCGTCGCAACTGATAGACGAGGCGGAGCATCGGACGTTCGCTGATCGTCATAAGGACACCCGCGGTCAGCTCACGATATGGCAACAAAGGGAACCCTAACGGGGGCGCCCCCTAGCTCGCCGATTGCCCAATGCGGAAGCCGTGCGCTGTTTCGTATTTTTAGCGCCAGTGAATTGATCGAAGAAGACCAAATTAGGCGCGGGGTCCTTACCGTTTAGCGTCAGGTCGGACGGCCAAGAACGGTAGGATCGAGGAGAAGCACTAGACTCCCACCGGTAGCCGATAGGTTCGGCGCGCGGTATTAAAAAACAATTCCATTTTTTCGTCAGGGCTCAGTCCTTCGGCAAGTCTTTTGAAGGCATTCCACATGATGCCGTAGCTGTAATAACGCTTGTCGACCGGGAAATTACTCTCAAACATGGCCCGCTGCGGGCCAAATGCCGCCACGCAAGTTTCGACGAATGGTCGCCAGGCGTTGGCAAGCTCTTCCGCCGACGGCGGCATCGTCTGCTTTTCGAACTCGAAGCCGAAGAAATGCATCCCCATGCCGCCAAGTTTGATATGGACGTTCAGGCACTTGGCGAGATCGTTAATGTTACGCTGCCAATCTTTAAACACCTCGTTGCGTCGGCTGGCATAGACGCCAATGCCGAGAGGCGAGCCTATGTGGTTGAGCACGATAGTCGTATCCGGAAAGGTCCGAGCGAGATCGGCTAGCTCGGGAATTTGCGGGTGGTAGAGGAAGGCATCAAAGGATAGGCGGTAGCGCTCCAGGCGGGCGAAGCCCGCGCGGAACTGCGGGTCGAGCAGCAGACCTCGCGGAAAATCCATTGGTGTAGACTTGATCGACTTGTCGGCGTCCCACACCGAGCAATAGCGCACGCCTTTGAAACGGTCGCCGCCGATGCGCAAATGTGCTTCCAAGACCGCATCGACCTGTGCGCCGAGCAGGAGATTGGCGAAGCCAACGATGCCGGCGCACAGGCGCGCCTGTCCATAAATGCCGCTGGCGCTCATGGCCGCGATTCCGTTGACGAATTCGGTTTCACCAACAGATGCAAAATTGGGATCGCCTTCGGCGCGATACATAGAATCGCATTGCAGAAACACTGTGGCGCGGATGTTGTGTCCGCTTGAATCGATGTCATGCTTAAGCTCATCGAGCAGATAGCGCGAGCCGCGATCCCAAAGATGATGATGGGGGTCGATAATCGGCATGGTCGGATCAATCGGCTCTTCGCGTCGTTTGGCGAGCCAATCCTCATTGATGGCGAACAAGACCTTCTTTTCGGTCTCTGTTTCGCCGATCTTCACGCCCATTACCTGCATGGCTTTCTCCCCCACCTCGTAATGTCTGGTCATTGACTAGGTCGAACGACGCCGAGCTGACATCGGCGGCCGTGTCCAGAACACGCAGCGTCATCCGGAAAGAGGTGCCGCATATGTTTGCCAGTCCGGCGTGCGAGGTTCAAGGGGCGGTAAAAGTATGTCTTCCGGACCGAGCCAGCTTCGGCCTACATTCAAAACGATGTTTCACCGACGCCCTAGGTTGCAATCATACCGTACTATGGCATGTCGATTACACTCCCTGACGTTCGGCGTCTGGCAAAGTACAGTTTGCCGTGCCGGCGCGCTCATGAGCACGGAAATATTTCAAATGCCGAAACTACAATTCAAGCTCTTCAGCATCGCCGTTGCCGGCCTTGTGCTGGCTCTGAAACCGGCAGTGGCTGACGATAAAACGTTCGAGCTCAAGCTGTCGGACTGGCTGCCACCGTCGCATCCGTTGCAGAAGTCAATCGAGGAGTGGGCTAGTTCGGTGGAGCGCGAATCCAATGGCACCCTAAAATACAGAATTTATCCGGCCCAACAGCTCGGCAAGGCATTCGACCATTACGATATGGCGCGAGACGGCATAGCCGACTTGGCTTATGTGAGTCCTGGCTATCAGCCAGGCCGGTTTGCCATCTTCGAAGCTGCCAATCTTCCGTTCATGCTCTCTAATGCCAAAGCCGGTTCCGGAGCTCTGGATAGTTGGTACCGCAAATACGCCCCGAGCGAGATGAGGGACGTCAAATTCTGCTTCGCCTTTGCACACGATCCCGGAACGTTCCATTCCCGTGCCAAGAAAATCCTGGTGCCAACTGACATCGCCAATATGAAAATTCGACCCGCGCATGCGACCATGGCGTCGCTGGTGACCCAACTCGGCGGAACCAACGTACAAGCCTCGGCGTCAGAGGTTCGCGATGCCCTGGAAAAGGGGGTAGCGGATGCGACCACCTTTCCCTGGGGCTCGATCGTGCTGTTCGGAATCGACAAAGTGACAAAATACCATCTGGAAGCTGCGCTCTACTCCACGGGATTTGTTTGGGTCATGAACAAACGCGCCTACGCGGCGATGTCGACGTTACAGCAGAATGTGATCGACGCCCATTGCAATCGGGAATGGGCAGAAAAAATTGCGGCTCCCTGGGCCGATTTCGAACATATGGGCATCGCCAAACTCAAGACCGAGCCCGGCCACGAGGTTAACGCGCTCACAAATACCCAACTCGATCAATGGAAAGCTGCGACAGGTCCGGTGGTGCAAACGTGGTCTGCTGCGGTGAGCAAGGCGGGAAGCAATCCCGACGAAGCCCTGACAGACCTTAAAGCGGAGCTCGCAAAATCTAAGTCAGAATATTAGCCGCATCCATTTCCGGCTTTGGCGCAAACCTGGTTTTGTTGAACTGAACATATCATTGAGTCTGTTCCAGTTCCTTCAGTACCGCGTCGCCCATTGTTTTGGTCGAGATTGCGTTATCTCTGGGCTGGGCAATATCCGCCGTGCGGGCTCCGCGAGAAATTGCGGCCGCGACCGCTCCCTCGAGGCGATCTGCTTCCTGAGGAAGCCCCAGCGAATATCGCAGGCACAATGCAAAACTCATGATCGCACCCAGCGGGTTGGCAATTCCTTTTCCGGCGATGTCAGGTGCACTTCCGTGGATTGGCTCATACAGGGCGTGACGGCCGCCGTCGGGACGGAGTGGGCCCATCGACGCGGACGGCAACATGCCGAGCGATCCTGCGACCATGGCGGCACAATCCGACAAGATGTCGCCGAACAAGTTTTCGGTCAGGAGTACGTCGAATTGCTTTGGTGCGCGAACCAGCTGCATGGCGCAATTGTCCACATACATATGACTAAGAGAGATATCCGGATAATGCCGGTCCCGCAGGGTCTGCACCGTGTCGCGCCATAGGCCCCCGGTCTCCGTCAAAACGTTTGATTTATCCACCGAGCAAACGCGGCCTGAGCGAACGCGCGCCAGCTCAAAGGCTGTTCGGGCAATCCTTTCTATTTCTGCCGTCGTGTACATGCATGTATTAACGGCGCGCTCGGAGCCATCAGCAAGCTTTTCGCGGGCGCGCGGTGTTCCAAAATATATACCGCCGCATAATTCGCGAACGATCATCAAATCGCAGCCTTCAATCACGTCCGGACGCAGGGTCGAACAGGCACGAAGCGCTGCAAGCGTCCGCACCGGACGTAGATTGCAGAATAGGTCGAGCTCCTTGCGGATCCGCAACAGCTGATCGACCTTGCGTGCTGCGGCGGGTAGCTGGCCGTATTCCGGCGATCCAATGGCGCCGAACAAGATAGCGTCAGCTGCGACAATTTCATCCCAGGTTTCCTTGCGCATCAGCTCGCCATACGCCTTCCATGCGGAAATACCGAAGAGTTCTTCGCGCAATTCGATCGCAAGTCGCCGCTTCGCCATAAACCACTCGACGACGCGCCGTACTTCGGCGACGATTTCTGAACCGATGCCGTCGCCGGCCAGGATGAGAACGCGTGCCACGCGCGAGGTTTCCTCTCGTCGATAAATCCAGGGTCGGGCTTTGCGATCGCGACTTTGATGGTTCCGGATTTGGGCGTCGAATTTGAGCGTCATGCCGATATCGTCAAGCCCTTCCAGCAGGGCTTCTCGACGCTCTGGATCGGTCGTGAATGCGATTTCGCGCCCAGCCGGCGTCGCAATGGACAGAGTTTTCAGGTCTATCGTCATCGACGCATCTTCGGTCGACTCAATCTCCGCCGCGAGCTCCTTCACCTTGTCTTCAGGTAAGCGGATCGGTAGCAGGCCGTTTTGAAAGCAATTCCAATAGAAAATATCGCCAAAACTTGGTGCGATAATGCAGCGAAACCCGAAGTCGGAGAGCGACCACACCGCATGCTCGCGTGAGGAGCCGCATCCAAAATTATCCCCGGCTACGAGGATCTTGGCGTGTCGATAACGCGGTTTGTTGAGGACAAATTCGGGGATTTCGACGCCTTCTGCTGCGTAGCGCCAAGCTTCAAAGCACCAGGGGCCGAGCTCGCCGCGCTTGTAGGAGATCAGCCGATTAATGGGAATTATAATATCAGTATTGATATTGATGCGCATCAGCGGTGCGGCCGCTCCTGTCAAGCGTTCAAATTTTTCCATCGTCAGTGGCCGATTTTGCGGATGTCTGCGATACGTCCGGTGACCGCGGCGGCAACGGCCATTGTCGGGCTTGCCAAATGGGTGCGGACGCCTGGCCCTTGACGGCCGACAAAATTGCGATTGGTGGTAGAGACCGACCGTTGGCCCGGCGCGATGATGTCCCCGTTGGCGCCGACGCACATGGAACAGCCGGGCTCGCGCCATTCGAAACCGGCGTTGAGAAACGTACGGTGCAAACCTTCACGCTCTGCGGCCTGCTTTACCGCGAGAGACCCGGGCACGATCCAGGCGCGTACGCCATCCGCCACCTTGCGGCCCGAGAGGGCTTTGGCCGCTTCGCGGAGATCCGACAGGCGGCCGTTAGTACATGAGCCGATGAAAACCCAGTCCACCGGCGTGCCTTCGATGGGATCGCCCGGCCTTAGTCCCATATATTCGAGCGCTGCCTCGATGCTCTTTTTGCGCTCGGCACTGGCCTCCTTCGAAGGGTCGGGAATGCGCCCGGTGACGTCGATCACGTCCTCCGGGCTGGTGCCCCAGGTAATCTGCGGCGCGACGTCAGGTACACGGATTGTGTGCTCGGCGTCGAAGACGGCATCATCGTCGCTTGGCAAGCTGCGCCAGTGAGCGACTGCCTCGTCGAACAAAGAACCTTTCGGCGCATAGGGCCGGCCGGCGAGGTATTGGTAGGTTGCGTCATCCGGCGCCATAATTCCGGTTTTGGAGCCCAACTCGATCGACAGATTACAAACCGTGAGGCGTTCCTCGATCGTCAACTCATTCACCAGTGAACCTCTGAATTCCAGCGCGTATCCGCGTCCGACGGCAGTACCGAGCTGTCCGATCGTCGAAAGCACAACATCCTTTGCCGAAACTCCGGGCGAGCGGCGGCCCTCCAGCCGAATGCACATTGTCTTCGGCTTTTTCTGCCGCAGCGTCTGGGTCGCTAGGACGTGGGCTACTTCGCTGGAGCCGATCGCGATCGCCAAGGCCCCCAAAGCTCCTTGCGTGCAAGTGTGACTGTCCGGGCAGACAACGATCGCTCCTGGCAGGGTCAAGCCCATTTCCGGGGCGGCGACATGGACGATACCTTGTCCCTCGTCGCCCAAGTCGAACAGCTTGACGCCGGAGGCAAACGCGCCACGGCGTAATTCGCGAAGCAGGCGACCTCCCGTCGGATTTGAATTGGTGCTGCGCCCCGGCAGGCTCGATATTGCGTGATCAGGCATCGCAAAGGTCAAGTCGGGGTCGCGCACGCGGTAGCCGAGCTTTGCCAATCGTATAAAATTCGGGCCACCTTCGAGATCGTGAAGATAATGCCGATCAATTGACAGCAGGCACAATCCGCCGCGTAGTTCTGCAACGACATGCTGCGCCCAAATTTTTTCAAATAGCGTGCGGCCTGGCATCATTGGGACCTGTACGTTATCCGGCGCCACCGTGCTTGTGGCGCGCTTTAAAAGGATCGTGGCATACCGGAGACGTGCTTGCCAATATTGTCGAGGATTAGCAGTTCCGGGAAGAAGTAGAAACGGGCCGGCGTCTGGCGGCGCATGCGCAACGATGCTATCGAAGCCGCATCATAAGAAAACATTGACGCGGGAGGGAAACAAATGAAAGCCGCCCAATTGTTTGACGTCCGAGGTTTGGCCACTATCGTGACTGGCGCGGCAAGCGGCATCGGGCTTGCCTATGCGGAGGTCATGGCCGACAACGGCGCGCGCGTTACCCTGATGGACAAGGATACGCTCTCCCTTGACGCCGCGGTGCGGCGGCTAACCGAGCGGGGCGGCGACGCGCGCGGTCAGGTCGTCGACGTCACCAACCGTCCGGCGCTACGGACAAGCATCGACGCGGCGGTCGGTCACTACGGCGCTCTCAACGTGGTATTCGCTAATGTCGGCATCGATTCCCCGCCCGGCTTTCTAGGCATGAAGGGCGAGCGAAATTCCGAAGGCGCGTTCGAAAACGTTTCAGACGAGCGCTGGGACCTCGTGATGGAGACCAACCTCACCTCGATCTACGGCACGATCAAAGCAAGTGTCCCGCATATGAAGAAAAACGCAAAGGGCGGACGAATAATTGTCACGACTTCGGTCGCGGGTATACGCAGCGAAGCGATTGTCGGCATGCCGTACATGCCGGCCAAGGCTGGCGCCGCACATCTCGTCAGGCAGGCGGCGCTTGAACTGGCCAAATACAACATCCTGGTGAACGCCATCGCGCCGGGCCCATTCGTGACCAATATCGCGGGTGGGCACATGCGTGATCCGACAACGGTCGCGGCATTTGCGCGCTTCACCCCCTTGCACCGCCTAGCCTCCACTGACGAGATTCAGGGTCTCGCCCTGTTCCTGGCGTCGCCAGCGGCGACATATGTCACGGGGTCTCAAATCGTCATCGACGGCGGCGTACTGCTCGGCACTGCCGACTAGGCAGGAGTCCAAGAGGAAATCCTTCGGGCAAGAAATTATGCCGTCGAAGGAAAGCGAATTTGCTTCGAAGACCTGGAGAAAATGGGGGAGGGTGGCACTGTGGTAGAATACGATTACGTTGTCGTCGGCGCCGGTTCTGCCGGTTGCGCCATAGCCGCACGGCTTTCTGAAGATACGACATGCAAGGTTCTGCTGCTCGAGGCCGGGGGCAGAGATGAGGATGAAAGGATTTCCATTCCCCACCGAGCCTGGGAGCTTTGGACCACCGCGATCGACTGGGGATACGAGACAGCGCCGCAGGCGGCAGCGCTCAATCGGCCGATCTATTGGCCGCGCGGTAAAGTTCTTGGCGGTTCAAGTTCTCTAAATGCAATGATCTACGTCCGCGGCGCGGCCGCGGACTATGACAATTGGGCCTATCTCGGGAATACGGGATGGAACTACGAAAACGTTCTCCACTATTTCAAGAAGTCAGAGGATTATTACGGCGGAGCATCACGGTTTCACGGCGTCGGAGGTCCGCTTTCGGTTTCGCGCAACACCCAACCAAACCCCTTGACCGAGGCCTTTATCGAGGCGGCGGTCCGAGTAGGCCATCCTATCAACCACGATTTTTCCGGGCCCGAGCTCATTGGCGTAGGATATACGGATACCACAACGCGCGGCGGGCGCCGTTGCAGCGCCGCGGAGGCTTTCCTTCGACCAGCGCATAACCGCAAAAATCTTGCGGTACAAACGGGATCGCGCGTTTATCGCCTTTTGATCGAGAGCGGACGTTGTCGCGGCGTTGTGTACAGGCGCGACGAAAAGATTCATACCGCCCGGGCTAGGCGCGAGATTATCGTCTGCGCTGGCGCCATAGGTTCACCGCACGTTCTGCTCCTATCGGGCATCGGGCCCGCAGATGATTTGAAGAAGTTGGGTATCGATATAGCGAGCGATTTACCTGGGGTCGGGAAAAATTTGCATGACCACGTTCTGAGCTTTGTCATTCACGAGGCGAGCCGCGAGATTTCCGAGCCCAAGGCCAACATCCTTGAAGCTCATCTATTCGCCAAATCCGATCCGCGCCTCACGGTCCCCGATCACCAACCGCTTTTTATGTGCAATGCGCCGCCATTACCAACGCTAAAAATACCGCCGAACTCATACGCAACTGCGCCGGGGATCATTCGGCCAGCGTCGCGCGGCGAGCTAAAACTCGTCGCCAATGACCCGGAGGCGCCGATTCATCTCGACCCGCAGTATCTTAAAGAACCTGCAGACCTCAGGGCTCTCGTTCATTCGCTCGAGGTCGCAATTGAGATCATGGAGGGACCTGCGTTTTCCAAATGGCGGAAGCGTGCAGTCTGGCCAAACCAAAATACCCGCGCTGAACGCGAGCGCTGGGTGCGCGAAACATGCGAAACCTATCACCATCAGGCTGGAACTTGCAAAATGGGTATAGATCACATGAGCGTGGTTGATCCGCAACTACGGGTCTATGGGGTAGAAGGGCTGCGTGTGGCGGACGCTTCGATTATGCCCGCAGTCATAAGCGGCAACACTAATGCCGCCTCGATTATGATCGGGGAAAAGGCTGCAGATTTGGTTCGCGGCGCGTCCAGTGTCGACGACTCAGCCGAGGCATGAAGCCGATTTCGCAAGTACTCCCTTATTGGCTCATCGCGGCGCCGATTGCGACAGCGGCCCGGCTTCCAATCCAATTCGCTTTAAGTGGTAAGGGTTCCTCAGCGCCGCCAGCAGAGCCGCCGGTTCACTCGCCACCTTCACTTCCCGAACGAACTTGCCAGTGTCATCCACAATGCAGACGCTGGTCTCCTTGACCGACACGTCCAGTCCAGCAAAATGGTCCATGCTGCGCTTCTCCTTCTGATGCTTGAGGCCGTTCGCAGACCTCGTTGAACCATCAGCCTCAAGCGCAGCACCCAAAATCTTCAGCTATCCACAAGCTCGCCGGCCAATTACCCCATCTAATGGGATCGCGCGGACGCCGTGAATGTGTCGCTGTTGACCTCGAAAAACTGAGAGGCGACGAGAATGAATTTTCTTAGCTCAGCAAAAATCAAACGCCCTCGCCAATCTTCGAGCACCTAAACGCGATTTGGAAGAACGTTTATTCTATCGTCGTCGCGCGTTGCCAGTTTTTACACTGCCAAGACCCTTAGCGACATTGGCGGCCAGCAGCGGCTCTATAGTTCCTTGCCGATCATGCGATCGACTGAGTAGGGACCACCGCCCCTGATCGCAATGGCCAACATCACGATACCGAGCAGAAGCACGTATTCAAAGCCGCCCTTGTCGACGGCAAATCCTGCCTTGAGATGCACCGCCAGAAAAGCAATGCCCAATTCTACGGCCAGCGCTGCCGCGAAAAACCGCGTGAAAAGCCCAATGATGATGCAAATGGCGCCAGCCGTTTCCAGGACCATAGCAGCAACCGCAAACGCCGTGGCGGGCTCCAATCCCTGTTTGGCCATGAAACCACTGACGCCGGCGAGACCGAAGGTGCCGACTTTCAGCCAGCCATGCATAAGCAAAATGTAGCCGACGACCACCCGAACGAGCGTGTAGGCAATGTCACGCCAGGAATCGTAAAATCCCGCGAGGCCCGGAAAGAGTAATTTGGTCTCGCCTGCCGTCATGGTATCCCCCTATTTGCTCCCGCCGCTCGGCGCGGTGTCGGCGTCCCTGCACAAAACTCCTACAACATCGCACCGGCCGGCGATATTCACTAATCCGTGCTGTTGCGGTGCGGCACGTTGCCGATGGCCCGAGCGAGAGCACGTCCCGCAAGGCGCGATTGCCCCATGATGTAGTGTCCTTCCGTTGCATCGAATGACGCGTGACCGAGTAAGTCTTTGACACCCCGGACGTTGGCAGGGTCATGGACTGACCAGAGGGCACCTGCGGCGGCCCGAAAGCGGGCCGCAGATCGATTTAGAACCCGCTCCGAGTCAGAGGGGGATGATGAGGTCGCCCACGTCCGCATCTGAAAACCGCGCCTACGGGCGCGCGCAGATGGCCAAATCTGATCCCCAAAATTCCGACTTTCCGTCTTAATGCCCCACCCGTCTTTTGCGCCGCTTAAACCGGTGAATCGGCCTTTGCGACATTGTGGATGCCATAATAGAACGCCATGTATCTTTGGCGTCTAATTTCCCCTCTTGGAGAATGAATGAGCAGCTTCAGAAGCCCCGACCTTCTAGAGCGTCGGAATAATGCCGCCACTGTCAAAAAAGCGATGCTGGAAAAATTTCGTGCCGCTCGCCAAGACCCCGCTTTGGAACGGCAGCGCCTTAAAAGGATAGCCGTGAACGAGGCGCGCGTCGCCCGCGCAGCCGAGCGCGAGGCCGCAAAGAAAATGCGTGAGGCTGAACTGGTCGTGCAAGCGGCGCGTGCCGCCGAACTCGCCGCGCAGGCACAACGGCGAGGCCGAGAAGGCGGAGGCGGCCGCCAGGGCTGAAGCGGTCGAACGCGATGCGGCGCTGGCCGCGGAGCAAAAAGCCGACCGCGATGCTCGCTATGCAGCACGCAAGGCCGCAAAAAAGATCCGGCGACGCGGGTACTAGCGGCTTCCGCAGTAAACCTCTCCCTATCTTCCCCCCTGATCTTCATTGCGGCTAGCGCCACGCTTCTCGGAGGCGTTCGACGTGGAGAGATGACGCGCTGGCGCGCCGCGAGCAGCTCGTTGTAGCGAGCCCGGCCGACCCGCTGGTTGCTCTCGGCACCGCAATATGAGCGCCGCATCGCCCACGATGATCCAGGCGCTGAACTGAGCACTCTCACCGGTCGCTGACTTGTCTTCGATTATTGACCAGCCCGATTTCGGGCTTGCGGTTACGGGCCCAGCCGGCCCGGGGGGCGATTGAGCGAATGTTGCCAATGGGGTTAGGGCAAATAAAGCGCCTACGATCGCGACTGCCAGGATGTTTCCGATTCTGAACTCGAAGCCGCTGCGGATCAGGCGCACGCTCCTGGTGTCGCGGTGTGCCACGATGCGGAAGCCGTCGTGCTTGATTTCGTGAATCCAGCCGGGGCCAGCCGGCGGCTCTTTAGCGAAGCGCGGCAGGCAAGGCTCAAAGCGAGACCGGGCAGGATCGGCGCCCAGACGGCGCCGGAGCTCACGCACTACTGACATGGCCCCAATAAGATAGGCCCGGCGACGTGGGAGTCCACAGGGCGCTTGTCCAGTGCATCCCGTTCGGCAAGGATTGCGGCCATGGGCTTGAGGTACAGCAAAATGCCGGACAGGCCATTCAAAACCGATCAAGCTGAAACACGGCGACAACCGGTCCGTTTAAAATCACTTCAATTCAAGCAGCCTCCGAATTCTTGAATAAGCATGTCGGTGAAGAGAAGGCGCGCGAAGAGCTTCACTGGAAATTGGCGAAAAGGGCCCTGGACGCCGTCAATGGCGGAAGTTATGAACAGGCGCGCGACGCAGTGTACAACGCATTAGCCACCGAGGGATGGGTCGTCCCTGATTAACTCGCCTCATCACCGTGTCCGTCCCAGCCTTCGCGTTTCTGCCGCGAAAATAACACAGCGTAGTGTGGTGCCGGGCACAGTGACTTCCACAAGCTTGTAAAATTCTTCCGGCTTGCGGCTATGGGCGTGGCGCAGGATTATGGGGTGAACGTTTGGCTATCTAGGAGGACGCATAATGCGATGGTCTATTGGCTCCCTTATGGTCCTAGGCTTGGTTGGTTTAGCGCCCTCTACTCCGAGTGCTGATGTGGGGACTGAGAGCAGGGCCCGTTACGCCAGCTGTATCTGTAACTTCGGCTATCCCGATCCTGTTCGTCGCCCGGTCGTCTCCTGCATGACCGAGGGTGGCCGGTGCGCACAAAGGTGCGTGCCGCCACGGCAATCGGACTGAACGTCGTCAACCGTGTCGGGTGGTATTTTGGCATGCGACCAATCATAACGCGGTCGCCCAAGGATAAAGAGCCCCGACAGGCGATAGTCCTGCCAAGGCTCAAGTTACGCATGCAATGGAGGGCGCACGCAAGCCAAGTCCGACTATAGATCCGGTGCAATTGGAGGCGCTGCATAGCGGCATAGCGGCCCGAGCATATCCTGCCCGATCACGACCCGACATGACGCCGAGCGTTCGTCTTTGGTTTTCCGACGCGATTTAGGTGGGCTGGATCTTGGCGTGGTGTCGGGCATCCGAATTTGGAACGCACCATGCGTGATGGCTGCTCTTGCAGGCGCTATTCATCGTCGCCAGACCACCACCGGTGAGAAGCACAACCGCCGTGGTAACGATGATCAAAAAGGGCTTCATTGTGGCCTCGCTACTGCGGGCCCCCGAGCTTACCGATCGTTATATGGTGGCCCCTGCCGTGCGTGTATAGGACAAACCGACTTCGCACATTTTGCGCGCGGCGAGGCGGCACGATCGGCAGTTCTCAATTGCTAGGGAATTGATAGACGATATCGCCCGCTACGTTCTTAACGACGATAGTCGGCCCAGAAGTCCTCCGGCTTTTGATCTTCCCGGAGGCTATCAATCACTCTGCGGGCATATTCGATGGCGGCATTGTCGCTCGACAAGAGCGTTCCTTCGGTATCGTCGATTTCCTGATCCGGATACGTCACGGTGAAGAAATAGCGCGGCATGCGACCAATCATAACGCGGCCGCCCAAAAGAAAAGAGCCCTAACAGGAACGGGCACGGCGAGGCTCAGTTGCGACATGATTGATGGGTGCGCCTACACCCACCGTCGGTCAGCTTGGCATGTTTCCCGCGGCAGTCAAGCGACTGGCATGCTATCGGAATTGAACTCCCAACCGCCTATGGTTCGTTAGATCACTTTACAGGTCCGGGGTGGTCGACCTGGGATGCCGAGTAAAAATGCTGAAGGGATTTCAAAGGTCGCCTGTACCTCAAGACATGCGCCGGCTTCCGATAAATCGCGGACCAAGCATGGGATATGCGCTTCTTTGCCGAGAATAATCGTCCCGGATTTGGGTATCCGCCTGCGGGGAGCTTTTCGTTGGTTGGCCATCTGCTTCAGATTAGAAATCAAGCGGAGCCCATTCCTAGTCTGCGCTGCTGTTGCACCGCACAGCCGTATTCTGGGAGGGGGCCCCGATGAAGGAGTACATCAGAGCCCCCTAGAGACGGTGCTCCGGGTCACACGGCTCGGGGTTCTCTGTTTTCCGAAGTGCGACGCTGCGAAGTCGAAGTGCGTCCTACGATTTGGGCGCGAAGCGGGTTGCTACGCTCGCTTTGCTGACACTCACTATACTTCCGGGGTGCGGATCCAGCGGCGTCGCTATTGCCAAATGCTCCGGCCAGGCGGTCAGCTTTCGAAGTTCGCCAACGGTCTTCGCAGACACTCCGATGTCTGGGTCTACTTCGACCTGCATCCGATCTGGCAAACGACCCAGAGCTATGTGGAGTGCGGCGATGTTTTTGGGCTTGTATCGCATGAGGGCACTCCTCACTGCCCGGCACCCGACTGCCGACAGCCACAAACAGCCTACAACCATTTCCATCGCGGGCGAAGGGCGTGCCAAAATCTTCAGTTCACACTTTGCCGCCCGCTAGGAACTAACGCGCCTCGGCCCTGGTTTTTCTAAAGTGGCCAGGACATTAGCCAACGTCCCGTGTAGTCCTGGTTCACAGGCCCCGGTGGCCCCCCAATCCGCCGGGGCCGCTCAATCATGGCATGCAGGTGCCGGGAAGGTCGGGGCACGCACGCGGAACGGCCAGTGAACTGGCGTTTAGTTGAAGCTTCAAGTGACGTGAATTTTCTTGGAACGAGGAGAGAACGTTGGCGGCGGGGGACTATGCAGAGGAGGGAAGGAACTTCTCTGATCTTCTAGTGGTTGCGCCTAACGCTAGCTTCGTGCCCAACGCCCAAGAGTTTCCCCAACTGAGCCTACTTCGCGCCTCATTCGAACGACCACAATGACGATGGGGACTGTCGGGGGAAACGGGGGAAAATCTCAAAAGCGTTTGGTGTCTGTCGGCGAGCCCTCGGCTGCTCCTCCCATAGACGCTGCGGGCTCGCCTTTTTAATTCACGGTGTAAAAATAAACCCCGAGCAGTCCACGTGCGCTCGGGGTTTTTCGCAGATTATTGTCTCAACTTAGGCTCTTCTAACCGGGCGGCGGGGGGTGTCGGGGGGATGGGGTGCCAGCCGGTCAGGCCTATGTGCTTTATTTAACTGGAACCCGATTAAGGTACTGTGACCTCGATCACAGCATTGTCGAAATGATTGTGGACAACCGCCCGCACGCCTCTGCGACGCTTCTCTTTCGGTAGAGCGGCAACGCGCCCACACCAGGCTCACACTCACACACCCAACCACACACTCTACATGCTCCCTGTTGAGAAGCCCCAGGGATTGACAACGGCTTGCCAGAGGCAGAGGCTTTCACTGCTTTATCTTCGGTTCTCCACTTAGGCGTCCCCAACCAGCGGGGCGCCTTTTTCTTTGTGCTCAGCCGATGGCGACGACCTTTCTCTATCGCTGCCCGAACACCCGCGAAACCGTGCAGGGATTGTCCGCTGAAGACGTGTCCGATGATGATACTTCGTATCAATCCGTCGCATGCCTGGCGTGCGCGCAGACGCACCTTATCAACCTGAAAACTGGAAAGGTGCTGGGGGCGAAAGAGGATTGAGCGGCGAGGCTCGCCGCAAAATAGGAACCCCAAGCGCGGGAATAGGCTTCGCGCGCCTGGGGCCGAGGCAGGCGTCGGCCCCGCACCAGAGGGAGTGGACGCGCTACCCCGGCAATCAGCCAAGCACGCGACTTCCTGACATTCCATCGCGCTTTGAGATTAACGTCTACGGGGCGGACTGCTTCCGCAACAACTCGGGCAGCTTGGCGAAGTTGACCGCCAGCCGCCGCGCCTCGTCCTGTGCCCTTCTTGGCAGCGGCGGCCGCGCGCCGGCCGGGCTCCTGCCGGGACTACTGTGACCGACCTGCCAGAAATCTGATGGTTCGTTCCAACGCCAGCCGACCGGCCTCAGAATCGAGGTTGAACTGGTACCCATGCGGCAGTGGCGGTGTGTAGCCAACTGGGAAAAAAAGGGTGTCGATCGATACACCGAGTTTCGTCGCAGTGTCGGCAAGCTGTTGCGACTGCGATTCCAACCTATCAGCGTTGCCGACCGAAATGAACATCGGTGGAAAATCCGCCGTTATGTTGCGAGCCACAAAAAACTCTTCAAGGCGCGGGTCGTTCGTGAAATCCTTGGTTCCGAGGTAGGACCTAGCGATAGCCGCTCTTATCTCGCCGCCATCACGCAAATCGTAAAGACCACAATGCAGGATCACGCCCTTCAGTTGATGTCGATCGATGGATGGCGTCACTCCCATCTGCTTGGCATATGGCGAATTGGTAATGACGGCCGCTAGCTGTGCGGCGATCTGGGCACCGGCTGAATCGCCCGCCAGGAATAGCCTCGAGGCGTCAACGTGCAGTCCTGCCGCATTCTTCCCAAGAAAAGTGAGAGCCGCATTCACCTGCAAGATCGGCGTCGGATAAATCTTGCCCGGCGCCAGCGAGTAATTGACGCCGACGACCGTGTAATTTTTTGCGGCCAGAATTGTCAGATAGTGGGCGACCCCGTCCTTGCTGCCTGATGTAAAACCGCCCCCGTGCACCCAGACGATCGTCGGCAGCTTCCGGTCGGTGTTCGCGACCTCGGAGGGATAGTAGACATCAAGCACAGCATCCGGATCGTTTGTATCGAAGCGTTCGTTGAGGCGCGCTGTGACGGCGTACCTTTCGAGGGCTCGCTGCAACCCAAACCAGCCATGGTCTATAATGTGGCGGACCCGGCCATAGTGGCGATGGTACAGGACCGACGGCCATTGGCTGATCTGAAACGCAATATACATTGCGACCGCGAGGAACGTGATCCCACCGAGCGCCCAGAGAGTAGTTTTTTGCAGCATCACCAATATTCCCGTCGAGGTCGCAGTATATGCTCTTAGTTCGACGGAGCGTGTTTCTGAAAACCGCGCCTACAGCGCAAGCCTCCCAAAGGCGGCCACTTCGCGGCGTGGGAGCAGCCGCAATTCTATTCCGAGGACGTTCGCGCGGGCTTAAGATCCTTGCGCAAATCGAGCTGAAATGGAAGACGGCGCATGTTGTGCGCGCAGTCTCGCGACGCCACCCCGACCGCGTCGACGTCGTACTTGCCGACCAACCATCAAACTCCGGAGCCTCACCATGGATGAGACCAAAACGTCCGAACAAATCGACCAACATCGCCGCCGCTTTTTTGGCACTGCGGCGATGACCCTAGCTGCCGCCCAGTTCGGCATGATCGGTTCCGCGGCAGCGGGAACAAAATCGGCGCAGCTGCGCGCGGTCAAGCCGGGAACGAACACGTCGTTTCACCCGCTTAAGCAGATTGACGCCGGCGTCCTCAATGTCGGTTATGCCGAAGCGGGGCCCACCAATGGTCCCGCGGCCCTCCTTCTGCACGGCTGGCCCTACGACATTCACAGCTTTGTCGATGTCGCCCCGTTGCTGGCGTCGGCAGGCTACCGCGTGATCGTTCCGTATCTGCGTGGTTATGGCTCGACGCGTTTCCTTTCCAGCGACACGCCTCGCAACGGCCAGCAATCGGTGATCGCTGTCGATGCAATCGCCTTGATGGATGCTCTCAAAATCGAAAAGGCGACCATCGGCGGCTTCGATTGGGGAGCGCGGACGGCCGACATCATGGCGGCGCTGTGGCCCGAGCGCTGCAAGGCGCTGGTCTCCGTGAGCGGTTATCTGATCGGCAGCCAGGAAGCCGGTAAGGCGCCGTTGCCTCCGAAGGCCGAGCTGCAATGGTGGTATCAATATTATTTTGCCACTGAACGCGGCCGGGCCGGCTACGACAAATACCGGCACGACTTTGCCAAGCTGATTTGGCAGCTCGCTTCGCCGAAGTGGGATTTCGACGATGCCACGTTCGATCGGTCCGCGACGGCCTTTGACAATCCGGACCACGTCGCCATCTCCGTCCACAATTACCGCTGGCGGCTCGGTTTGGCCGAAGGCGAACCGAAATACGACGATCTAGAAAAGCGGCTCGCCGAATTTCCGGTGATCGGGGTGCCCACCATTACTCTTGAAGGCGACGCCAACGGCGCGCCGCACCCGGAACCCGGTTCCTACGCCAAGAAATTCTCGGGCAAGTACGCGCACCGGGCTATCAAGGGCGGCATCGGACATAATCTGCCGCAGGAGGCTCCGCACGCCTTTGCCGAAGCTATAATCGATGTCGCTGACTTTGCCGGCTGACGTGGCGATCGACGCCGAAGTGGACCTGAACCTAGAAGACGGCGGTTACATCCTCCGCGCTCGCCTCAACGTCAGCCTGCCTGGTGTGAAGCGCGAAGCAGCCCAGGCCCTGGTGGACGAAGCGCACCGGATTTGCCCGTACTCAAAAGCCACGCGCGGCAACATCGGAACCAAGCCTCGGCGGGTTTAAGTCCCAGAGTGGGAGGGAGCCTCGATGAGGGAATACATCGGACCCTCCTAGAGACGGTGCTGTCGGTTGGGGCCGCGCCGTCCCCGGCTCTCAAATAGCGCTAAATCGTAAGCTGCACCCTAAGATCTGCTAGGACGGAACCAAGATCGGCCCAAACCTGGACCAGTCTCTAAAGGGCGGCGGGAAACAGTCTTGATCATTTGCGCGACAGCTCGTCACGCTCGTCTCTTTGCGAAGCAAACTCTAACCATGGGCCGAGGAGCACAAGGGGCAGCGCGGCAATCGCAATCAGCACACAAACGCGAAAGAAAACTGGAAGATCAGCGGAGCAAATGAGGTCAGGGAGCAGTCCAGCTTTCGTCTCCCTAGGCTCGGGCGTTGGACGTTGCCATTGTGAACCTTGACGCGCCCGTGGATCAGGCCGGGCTGCTTTCCGCAAAAGAAAATATTTGCAGCCTGTGCCGCAAGCGGCCGTCACCGCCTGAATGCACCTCTTAAGCGAAGACGCTGGCTCAGCGTGGTGCAGGGATGTGCCAACCATCTTGGGCACTCTGAGCTGAACCTGCCAAGTTCGTATACGAGGCGCAGCATCGACTCCAAGTGAGAGAAGCCTCGGCGGGCCGGGGCTTCAGTCACACAAGAAGGGCTGGGGCAGTCTGGGACCCAGCAATCGGAAAGTTTAATCGAGATCTTTAATGGGCCCGTTCAGCTAAAGTTCGTCAGCAGGCTAAATCATCCACGGTCCTACTCCTTGTCCGCGAGCATCGCGCAGACTTCGTTGGAAGACTGGGTTTGACCCGAATGAAACATCAGGCTGCGCCCTTTTGTCAGGGTGTCAGACCGCGCTGCTCTTGCTGGAAACCCTCAGTTCCTGCGCCGAAGGTCAGATCATGCTTTGAGTTTGCTAGCGATCTGCGCGACGTGGCGGCCTTGAAAGCGCGCGCCCGCAAGTTCGTTCTCCGAAGGCATGCGGCTGCCGTCTGGTTTAGTGATCGTAGATGCGCCGTAAGGCGAACAGCCGGTAATCTCATCCATGGTGCTCTGCCCCTGAAATGAGTACGGAA
Organism: uncultured Alphaproteobacteria bacterium; assembly: GCA_963847785.1. Lineage (GTDB taxonomy): Bacteria > Pseudomonadota > Alphaproteobacteria > Rhizobiales > Xanthobacteraceae > BOG-931. Next base: position 6,951 of record CAWKBE010000023.1, on the reverse strand, counting down.
GCCCGACCACGATCATACCGTGATGGAGAAGCGTAGGAATCATTGAGAGAATGGTTGATTCTTGTCCACCATGTTGCGTCCCGGACCCTGTAAACACCGAGCCCACCTTGCCGACAAGCGCGCCTTTCATCCACAAGGGTCCAGTTTGATCAAGAAAATTGCGCATCTGCGAAGTGAAAACTCCGAACCGAGTCCCGGACCCAAAAATGATCGCGTCGTAATCGGCCAATTCCGCTGTTGTTGCAATCGGCGCTTTCTGATCAAGCTTAAACCCGGATTGTTTTGCCACATCTTCCGGAACCAATTCCGGCACCCGCTTAATGTCACCTTTGGCGCCCGCGTCCCTTACGCCTTCCGCAACGGCCTGAGCCATGCGCTCCATGTGGCCGTATGCGGAATAATAGAGGATGAGAACCTTAGTCATTTCTGGACCTCCTTGTCAGCGGCCTAACGAAAACTAGTGCAGCGGTCTGAAGGTGTGTAGTACGCACAAATATGTACCCGAGTTACCAAGAGAGAACCGCGTACGAGAGATCGACCGCGAGATCGACAAGGCGCTTGCGGTCGAAGACGGTCCGGTCATCGTCAACGTCCGCATCAACGGCGACGTCGAGTTGCCTGTTAGCTGGGAGATTGCGCAGGCTCTCGAAAATACTGGCGAGTAAGAAACGGCTAGCCAGCAGACACACCAGCAGGCGGTCGCCATGTGCAGCGACCGCATAGTGAATCCTTAGAAGGATCGCTGCGCGACGCACGATCACAGTGTGCGCGCCGTCGGGCCCGACAGCGGGCTGCGTTAAATTCTTGTCATATCCGAACGCGACGGCGTCTTGTTGGCTGGCGCCGGCGCGAGGTCACCGAATTGTGGACCTTTATGCGCGCCCGTGGCGGGATTTGGCTGCTGTCGGCCATTCAGCAGGCTTGATGTTCGACACAATCACCGGCCGCGCGGACGAGCTGGTCTGCAACGCAGCCTATATAGAAACATCTTCAGGGCCGAACGGGACCACAATTTGTCGGGACCGCAACACTAGGCCGTCCGTCTCGTGTAGGATTTAGGGCCGCAGACAAAGCGCCAACGCCGGTCCCGGACTGCTGCTGCACGATGCGGTTTCCATGTCACCGTTCTTTGAAATGGATATTGTTCCGCTCGGGCATGTCACCGATGCGAGTTTTTCCCCCGCGTTGCATGACAGGTTGCAATTGTTCTGCGCATCGCAGGTGGCCTGCCTAACGACGTGCAGGTTTGTTGATGTTGCCTGAGCAGCCGAGCCTGCAACGCCCTGTTCGCCCTTTGCACCTTGAGGTCCCTGCGGTCCCGCCGGGCCTTGTTCTCCCTTGGCACCTTGAGGCCCTTGTGGCCCCGGAGTTCCTTGGTCGCCTTTAGGTCCTTGCGATCCAGGAGGCCCTTGTTCGCCTCTAGCGCCTTGCGGACCGGGAGGTCCCTGGTCGCCTTTTTGGCCTTGTGGTTCTGGCGAACAAGCGACAAGCGAAAAAGCCCCGATGAGAGCCACAATCGCGATTGATTTGCGCATCGCTTCCCCCCGCAATTTGGAAAAACAAACCTCCCACCGGTGGCTGGTGGTGTCAACGCATGAAGGCCAATCTGCTGCGGCTTCAAAATGAATGGGAAACCTTCCAATCTACCAACGCGCGGGATGCGGTCTATCGATATCTAACCGCGGTTTTCGATCTCGTCTCGTGGTGGTCCGTCGACCGGGCTCACCGGGCGTTGCACCTGCGAGGACACCATTCGGTTAGGGAGCCGGAACCGTTCGCGGCCGTCATTTATTGTACGGCAGACCGTGGCAAAGTCGATGACAGGACGCGGAGCAAATGGTCCCGTGTGTTACACGGTACGCCGCCGAATACGAGGACCTGGGTGAGCCGCTGCGGGATTTCATCAAGCGCCGGCGTGGTATCAACGAATGTGCGTCCCGGTTTGCTCGTCGCTGGGCTCAGAAGATCACACGCTTGCGCTATTAAAACCCATCGGCTTTTTATGCTGAGCTTTTGAAAGATGTTGTGGAGGTGCACTTTTACAGTGCCTTCACTGCATTGTAATTCGCTTGCGATTGCTTTGTTTCGAAGTCCGCGCGCTGATCGCGACCGGGCACTACGCGTTTTCGCCCTATCTTCGAGGCAACGGCGACGCGCCCGACGCTCCGCCGTTGGCGTCGATCATTACCATCGCGTCGACCACGGCTACGGTGACCTTCAACGGCATGCCTGTCACTCGCCGCCACCCGGCGACATCCGTGTCGTTCCGGGATGGTGACCGCCGGGCTGCGCTCGGTCTCGCTCACGCCCTGAAGCCGTGTTGGTCGCGCCGCTGCGACCATCATCGCCGGCGCGGCGCCGAATCCTCGCCGCCGTCCGATCGCCACCAACAAACCATCGACGTCGGCCGCCGGCGACCGTCCATTGCCACACACAGCGCCGCACAAGCTGCTGGCGCAGGTCGAGCACCCCGCAGCAGGTCGATCTCGCATGCTCGTCGCTGTCCACGGGCTCGCCCTCCGCTAAGCTAGCAATGCCATGAGAGCCCCCCTCACCGCAGTTGTTGAAACCGGATCGCTGTCGCGCGCCACCCCCTAGCTCGCGTCGCGCCACCGGCGCCCGCCATCATCAGCGCCTCGCGCGCGCGAGTGGTGAGCAAGTGAACGAGGGCCCCACTGTCGGTGCTGCAGAATTTGGCGATCGTTGCTGATGACCCCGTACCCCCCCTGCCCTCGACCGGCGCCGGCACCATTGCCGCCGCGCGACCAGGCGAAGCCGACGTCAGCATCGGCGCCGATCGCCCGAGCTCCATCGTCGCCCCCGAATTCTGCGAACATCAATATGCTGGCGGCTAGCGAGGCTGGCCGCCTGCATGGCGCGCGCACCGTTGGCCGAGGCGGGGGCAATGTGTTAACGCTTGAGGGCGCAATCAAAGTTGCCTGATCATGCTGAAGGCCGCCGAGTATTCAGCGAATGAGTCACTCCGGAGCGGAGGCCGCTTGGAAATCCGCGCCCTTCACCCGTATGATCGCGATAACATGTTAGCAGCGGTTGACCGAACAAGCACCCAATCTCTCTATCGCCGCTTCTTCGCTGTCCGCCGTCATTTCACCGAAGCGGAAGCCGCGTTCTTTCTGGATATCGATTTCGTAAACCACGTTGGCTTAGTCGCAGTGGTAGAGGAAAACGGCAAACCAGCCATCGTTGGCGGTGGGCGCTATGTAGTTTCGAACCCTGGACAAGCAGAGGTCGCATTCGCTGTTGTGGATCAATACCAGGGGCAAGGGATTGGTACGGCCTTGATGCGCCATCTCACGGTAATTGCTCGCGAAGCCGGCCTGCAGGAGCTGATCGCGGAAGTCCTGCCCGACAACTTGCCAATGTTGAAGGTGTTTCAGAAAAGCGGCCTTCACCCTATTACCAAGCGCGCATCCGGGGTCGTGCACGTGACGCTTCAGCTTGTCTGAGCAGTCACCACCATTGAGATGCTCAAACGGCGCACTCCTCCCTATCCTGATCATCTGATGGCCGCTAAGTAAGCCCGCTCGGCGCCCACACTGGACGTTTGCCGGAACCTCCTCACAATTTTTCATGTCTGCCGCCCCGCTGTAGCGCGGCGTTTATCGAACAAAACCACTACCCTAACGCATAGGCGTCCGCCGAAAGTTATCAGCGAGAATGAAAATGCTCAGCAGCATGACGCAGCGCATTCACATTTGCTAGGATGTCGATCGTAATTGTCGCCTGCAGCGGGGGCTTTGGACCATTGTCGGTCCTCGACCGTGGCCGCATCGGGTCGCGCGTGCGCGGCCTGGGTCTCCTCGATGCGCTGTACGCCGGGATCGACAAGTTCGCGGACCGGATCGCCGACAACAAATCTACCTTCTTCGTAAGCTCGTACACACCACACACGGCGCATCACAACGCCTATTTCCAACGCCTGCTGCGTAAACGATCGGTGCCTTACAGCTCCGTACTGCGGACCAGCCATCTCCAGTCTCCAGGGCTAACGTTCCTCCCCGCTGGCGCCATTTCGCACCGTGACTTTGTGACCCATGCATGGGCTGACAATCCAATCAAGGATATCCTAGTGCGAGTGGACGACGCCGATCAGAGGATCCAAATCGCCGGACCGAATGGATCGGTTTCCGCCGTCGTAGTCGCATCGAGGCGCAACTAAACGTTGGCCAAATTTACTGGTAATCGGTAACGCTGGATGATGAGCTGAGCGTCGTTTCAGTAGCACGATGGAGTTCGCGCCGAAATTCAGGGTCCTTGACCGGCTCCACGAAAAGCATTTGAAGCAGAGAAGAGCGATGCTGGAGCTGATGCTGCATCCCTCGCACTCGTGCTAAGGACACTGCATGATCATTCGCAACCCTGAAAAGAATTTCGAAGAGCTGTGGAAGACCTTCCACAACAGATATCCATTTTTCGAACTAAGGAATGTCGACTGGAAAAAACAGTATAACACCTACAGATCAAAAGTCACAAGGGAGACCAGTGATGATGAGCTCTTCGATATTTTCTGCCAAATGCTCGCCCCGTTGCATGACGGGCATGTCGAGCTGATAGCCAAAGCAAGTGGGGATCGGAAGCAAAGATACTTTACCCCAGAGAAAAAGCCCAGATTTTGGAAGGTATTCACGAGCCCAGAGATCAAGCAGCTCTTCAAAACGACGGAGAAGACTCTTGTCGCCAATGGTTTCGAGCAGCCTACAGAAACTCAGGCCTGGATGCTTCACTATTGCAGGTCACGGGCATTTGGTTACATCCGGATCCTTGAGTTGGAAGGCGTAAAAAAGAGGAGTTTGACTGCGGCACTGGACAAGATTGCCAGTGACTTCAAGCACTTGGACGGCGTCATCATCGATATCCGCAACAACCCCGGCGGTGACGATAGTACTGCAATCGCGATCATCAATCGGTTTTGCGACCGCAAGCGAGTCGCCTTCCACAGGAGGACAAAGATTGGCCCAGGCGAAGATGATTTTACAAGCCTCAAGACCTGGCACATCGAACCGCAAAGTAACGCACAATTCACCGGGCCAATCGTACTCTTGACCTGTGATTCTGTTTTCAGTGGTGGTGAGGCCTTTGCGTTGGCGATAAAGCAACTGCCTCATGTCACGATCATAGGTGATCATACCAACGGCATATTCTCGTATCAGCTTGAGAAGAAACTCCCCAACGGCTGGCGTTACTGTTTGTCCTACCAGAAGTACTTTTCAGCCGACATGGTGTGCTACGAAGGCATTGGGGTACCAGTCGACATCAAGCTACTCAACAAGAAGATCGATATTGAAAACGGTATCGATCCGTTGATTACCCGCGCATTGAAAGTGTTGAAGTCAAAGAACGCGGGAGCGGCTAAAAGAGATGATTGATTCGCGCGCCTCGTGTTTTCCGTCGGATCAGCGCACGGGGGTGGCTTTCGACAGCGGGCGCAGAAGTCGTACATCAGCTTTACCCCGACAACTGCAGACTTGAACGCCACGCCGGGATCGAGCCCCAATTGCAGCATTGCCTATCGGACAGGCAATGTGCATGATAATTAACGCATCCCCGAAAATGAACAGGCGATGAACAACACAATCAGCAGATGTTCAACGGCGCGGTTCATCAGTAATCACCGCCATCACGTCGCGGGGCGCGGTGAATCCGTTTCTGTGGGGTCGAGCTATGATCATCGAGTCGCCGTTACAGTTGATCTTTCGTGATTTATTTTATCGTCTTCCAGCTTTTGCCGGAAGTCACGACGTATTCCTAAAGTTGGAAGGGTTCAATATAACGGGCTCGATTAAGGTCAAGACTGCGATAGGACTTGTTAAGGACCTGGAACAGCGAGGTATAGCTAGGCCAAACGAAACCGTATTAGTCGAATCGTCATCAGGAAATCTTGGACTAGCGCTTAGTTTGGTATGTGCGCTCAAAGGCTACAAATTTATTTGCGTGACCGATCCAAACGCTAATCGCGCGGCTATAAGAGGTATGGAGCTCTATGGGGCAAAAGTAATAGTGGTTGAAGATCGCGACCCCGCTGGGGGATACTTGGGAAGTAGGTTAAAGAAAATCGATCAAATACTGCAATCAGACCCGAACGCAGTCTGGCTCAATCAATATGCTAACATCGCCAACAAAAATGTTCATGCCGAGGAAACGGCAAATGAGATTGCGCGCGAATTCGATAAAGTCGATTGGGTTTTTGTCGGGACCGGCACTACTGGCACCCTGGCCGGGATCTCGGAACGACTTCGTCGAGAATTCCCACGGATTAAGGTTGTGGCCGTCGAGCCGGTGGGCTCTGTCACGTTCGGAGGCGCGCCCGGCAAAAGAAACATCCCTGGCATTGGCGCGAGCGTGAGACCAAAGCTTGCGGACCTTGCCAAGCCAGATAAAATCGTCGCAGTGAACGAGAAAAAAACAGTTGAAGCTTGTCTTTCTTTCGTTCGAGATTATCACTTACTCGTTGGGGGAAGCAGTGGAACAGTCCTGGCCGCTGTACAACAGCTAGCCCCAGAGTTCAGGCGCGGCGACACCATAGTCGCCATATCCGCGGATCTCGGGGAAAGGTACTTAGACACTATTTATAACCCCGACTGGGTAGAGAAAGTCATTGAACCTGAAGATGACAGTCCAGTGCCAACTTTTGCGTTGGTCGCGGCTGAGTGAGGCACAGGAAACGTGTTTGATCGTCGCGCTCACAGCCGGCGCCCTGGCGCAAGGATGCCAACTGACCCATACGCGTCGGCACGCATCAGTGACCTGATTGACACGATCGGCGGTGAACAATATCTCAGTCGAGCGTAGTGGGAGATAAAAACGTGCAGTCCGCTCCCACATTCTACGTTGTTCCCGGCTCGACAGTTAGGTGTGTAATTGACGACAATAAGAAGCAAGTTTTCGATGCGGTTGAGGCGGCATACCGTCTTCACGCCTCCGGGAATACTC
>CAWKBE010000022.1:0-56932 GCA_963847785.1 uncultured Alphaproteobacteria bacterium | reverse complement strand
GGTGTGTTTGTCGCGTGGCTCGTTGACGTGAAAGTGCCAGTCGACGACGTTGCCGGGCTGTTCGCGCGCTCGGGAGCCGTAACCGTACGGCTTACGTTGCGGCGCGCGAATGCGGGAATGCGTTTGATCGTAGCAATCACCTGCTCGGCGGTGATCAGCCGCGTGCATTCGAATTGCCGGGCCGTGTCTTTGTGGCGCGGGCAGGAAAAAAAATCGTGACGATCGAAACCTGCGAGCGGATCGTTCCAGCAACCGTTGCAGGTATGGTAGTTGATCACGCGATAAGGCGTCGCGAACTCATTGCGGGGATGGGTAAACCCCGAGATCATAACTACAGGCGTGCCCGCCGCCCATGCGAGCCAAGATAGGCCGCTAGAGAGTCCAACAAAAAAATCGGCGTGTTTGAGCCAGCGCGCGCGCTCCACCAGCGAGTAGTCGCCAGTCAGGTCTTCCGCGCCATGAGGCAGGTGGGTCCAGACGAGTCCTTGGCCGTGACCCCGTTTCTGATCAATGCCGATGACGCGATAGCCTGCCGATTTCAGAAACTCGACGATCTCGCGCCAGCCAGTCGGATTATTCCAGTACTTGGCCAACATCGTGCTCTGCACCGCGATGCAGACATAACGTTCCGGGATCGGCCGGCTATCGTCGGCAAGTGCGATGCACGGCGGCGATTCTGCAGGGTCGACGCCGAGGATGTAAGCGGCCGCGCAGTGCAGCCCGACATAGCGAAAATCGCACGGCACGCGATCCTTATAGTCATAGATCAATCCTTTCTGGAAGAACAACACCACTGTGTAGGTCGCATAATAACGTTCGGGCTCGATCTGCTCCTGGGTAATCAAATTAATATCGGGATAAGCGTCGCGAAATAGCGGAATGAGATTGCCGTTCATGGCACAGGTCAGTCGGCAGCCGTGGCGCTCCTTGAATTTCACTGCGTAGGGAAACCAGCCTATCGTGTCCCCGAGAGTCTCCACTGGGAACCGGATCAGCACCTCGCGCTCGGCGGCGGAATAATCGTGGCAGAGGAGGCTCTCCTCCTGCTGCCAGACTTCGAGCCGAAAGCGCACAAAATAGCGCTTGCTGCTATTGACGTGCCCGGCCCCGATTTCGGTCTCGTAAAGGATATTGCCGGTATCGAGGTCGCTCAGACGCAACCGCCAGGGATGATCGGTCTCCGGCAGGAAAACTCGGCAGCCGTCGTTAAAGTCGAAGCGCAGGCCCTTGGGGCCGTGCTGGGTCGGGATCTCGGCGGCCTCACGCTCCGCTGCCTTGGGAGCAAGATCAAGGCTCGCCACCGGCGCCGGCGAGGCTGTGGCTGCGGCAGTTCCGCGTTCGCCCATCGCCTTCGCGGAAAAACGCGGCGCGCCGGCGGCATCCGCTGTCGGGGCAAAGGCCTCTCTATCAGACACTGAATTGCTGCCTTCCGTCGTCTGCCCTTCGAGTGTTCTACGAAGCACAAACTTCTCGGCTGGGCTTTGGCGAAACATCCCGGCCCCAGAGGGCTGGTCTGTCGAAATTGGCCGCCTCCCGTCGCTTCGTGGCGCTGTACGTGCACGGCCAAAACACGCCGGAGTCGACTAAGAACTCCGAATTTCCTGATGTTGCAATTTTCTGGGCGCCTGAGGCCTATACGAGCTGCCGCAAGCCCGGGTCGACGACGCGTCGCGGCTTCGGCGGCAATTGACGGACCCGTTGACCTTGGTCTTTACATCGTGGGGCTCGTTAGCTTCGAATCTTTCGCGCTCGTCGTATGCTCCCCCTTTTTCTCTAAGATGAAGCTGAAACTTGCGGAGCGGCAGTAGCTTTGGCGTTCAGTGTGCTGAATCCGGGAATGCGTTTAATGGTCGCCTTCACGTGATCGACCGTGATCAGCCGCGTGCATTCGAATTGGCGCGGCGTGTTCTTGTGGCGGGGGCACCACAAAAAATCTTTGTGGTCGAAACGCAGTTTCGGATCGCTCCAGCAGCTATTGCAAGCGTGGTAGTTGATTATGCGGTAAGGCGTCGCAAATTCGGTGAGGGGGTGGGAAAATCCCGAGATCATCACAACCGGAGTTTCCACCGCCCAGGCGAGCCACGACAAGCCGCTCGCCAGCCCGACGAAGAAATCGGCGTGTTTGAGCCAACGCGCGCGCTCAGCTAGCGGCCGGTCACCGGTCTCGTCTTCCGCGCCGTTGGGAATATGGTTCCAGACGAGACCGGTGCCGTGAACCGCCTTTTGGTCAATGCAGATAACGCGATAGCCCGCCGCTTTCAGGAAGCGGACGATTTCGAGCCAGCCGCCTGGGTTGTTCCAGTATTTGGCCTGCGTCGTGCTCTGCACGGCGATGCAGACGTAAGGGTCGGGGATCGGCCGGCTGTCGTCGGGGATAGCGATCCGCGGTGGCGCTTCCTGAGGGTCAACGCCGAGGATGTAGCCCGCGGTTCGATGTAGTCCGACGTAACGAAAATCGCAGGGCTGGTGGATGCACTCCTTGTCGTCGAAGAACAGGCCCATGCTGTAGGTAGCGTAATAACGCTCGGGTTTGATCTCCTCATGGGCGAGGAACGTGATGTCGGGATAGGCGTCGTGAAACAGCGGGATCAGCTTCTCCGCCATACTGCAGGTCAGGCGACAGCGATGCTGTTCCTTGAATTTCACCGCATAGGGAAACCAGCCCATCGTGTCGCCGAGCGTACCAACCGGGAACTGGATCAGCACCTCGCGGTCGGCGGCGGAATAGTCGTGACGTATCAGGAGTTCGTTCTGCTGCCAGACTTCGAGGCGGAAGCGCACGAAGTAACGTTTGCTGCTATTGATGCGCCCGGTCTTGATCTCGGTCTGATAGATGATATTCCCGGTATCGAGATCACTGAGCTGGACCCGCCACGGACGCTCGGCGTCCGGGAGGTGGATCCGGCAGCCGCCGTTGAAGTCAAATCGGAGGCCCTTCGGACCCTCCTGCGTTGGCAGTTCGGCAGGCGGCGGATAGGCTGGTTTTGTCTGGGCGGACGCCGATTGCGTCTGAGAAGCTGAACCTATGCCGGCCGGCTCGGCAGCTGGTTCCACAGTCGAAGTATCACCGGGCGTGGCTGCAAGGGGTGCGGCATTCTCCTCAGCGACGACTGAAAAAAGCGGCTTGCTCGTTTCGTGACGAGAACCACCCCGTACCGCGGGTACGCTCACGTTGCCTCTCCCCAAACCAAACGATCTGAAAACAGTCGCGCCGCTATTTGTAAACTTCAGGCAACCGTCAACGTTATCTTGCGTCCTGCCTATCCGCGATCAGCAAAGATGCGTTCGGCGAACGGGAACAGACGCCACGCTCGATCGCCATAAACACGGGGCCAGCTCCTTCGCCAGCGATCACGTCTTCACATAGATGTGGGTGCCCAATGGTTTCAAGTTAAATTTCAATGCGCAGCAAAATAGATGCGCGTTAAGCTAAACATCAGTTCTAGATCGTCTGACATATATCAGAACCATTTCTGCTTTTTATAAAATCAAAATTCATCTAGATCGGACCCCTTATCTGTAACAATCAGTTAACGGTGTAATTCCTCCATGAGCACAGTGACCGTCAGTTCCGGAAATTCGCCATACAACGTTTCGTCGGGCCAGAGCGACACCAACGATGTGGTCGTTAGCGGCGGCTCAATGTTGGTCGACTTGGGAGGGACCGCATCTGCAACTACGGTCAGTTCCGGTGGCAGCGAAACCGTCAACACGGGTGGCACCGACCTGGGCGCGCAGATCAGCGGCGGGACGCAGGTCGATTTCGGCCTGGCCAGCGGCGCCACGATTGACAGTGGCGGCACGCAAATAGTGGATTCCGGCGGCAACGCCAGCGCCACGACGATCTCGGGCGGCGGGGCGCAATGGGTCGGAAACTACGACGGTGGCTTGGGGACGGCGACCGGCACCACGATCGCGAGCGGCGGCACGCAGTTCGTCGGAGAGGGCCTCGGCAGCGGCGCGGCGACCAGCACCACGATCCTCAGCGGCGGGGTGCAGGACGTTGGAGCAAATGGCAGTGGGACGGCGACCGACACCACGATTTCGAACGGCGGGACGCAGTACGTCGGAGTAGGCGGCAGCGGGGCGGCGATCAGTACCACCATATTGACCGGTGGGACGCAGGTGGTCGGAGACTTCGGCAGCGCGACGGCAACCAACACCACGATCTTGAGCGGAGGCGAACAGCTCATCGGATTTCAATTCAGCGGTACCGCAATCAGCACCACGATCTCGAGCGGTGGGACGCAGGTGGTCGGAGACTTGAGCAGCGGGACGGCGACTAGCACGACGATTCTTAGCGGCGGCACCGAGATCATCAGCTCCGGCGGCGTCGACAGCGGCGCGCGGATTTCCGGCGGCACGCAGCTCGATTACGGCCTGGCCAACGGCGCCACGGTGTTCACCGGTTCGCAGGTGGTCGAGTTCTGGCGGCACGGCGAGCGGCACAACGATCAGCGGCGGCACCGAATATGTGTCGTCTGGCGGCGCAGCGCTCGGAGCCATGTTTGGCGGCACGGCCGGCACATTGGACTTGGAGCAGCCGCAGGGACTGAGCGGTACAATTTCCGGTTGGCAGGTTGGCGACGTCATCGATTTCGTGAGCACGTCGGTCACCAGCGCCAGCATCAGCGGGTCCACGCTGACAGTCACGGTGAGCGGCGGGAGCGCCTTCACCTACCAGCTCGCCGGGCAAGAAGCGAACACGGGCGCCAATGTACAAAGCGATGGTGCCGGTGGCACCGATGTCACTCTGGTTACCGAAACTCCGATAGTCAGCAGTGGACAGACCCTGAAGGTGTCCAGCGGGCAGACCAGCAACGGCATCGTTGTGCTGAGTGGCGGCACCGTCGATGTACTGTCTGGCGGCGTCGCCAGCGGCACGGTAGTGAGCAGCGGGGGCACCGAAATCGTCAGTGCCGGCGGCACCGACGACGGCACGAAGGTTTCCGGCGGAACGCAGCTTGACTACGGCGTGGCGAGTGGCACCACGGTCTTCACCGGCTCGCAGGTGGTCGAGTCCGGCGGCACGGCGATCGGCACGATCCTCAGCGGCGGCGCGGAGATCGTTAGCGCCGGCGGCACGCTTGAGTTGCTGGGTAGTGCGACGGCAAGCGGGTTCACGATTGGGTCTGGCGGCACACTGGAGGTTGCCTCCGGCTACGCACTGAGCGGTTACACGGTCAGCAGCGGTGTCGCCCTCGAAGTAGCCAATGGCGGGATCGCCAGCGCCACGATTATCAGCGGCGGTACGGAGACCGTCAGCTCCGGCGGCACCGATGATGGTGCCAAGATCAGCGGCGGCACACAGCTCGATTACGGCCTGGCCAGCGGCGCCACGATTGTCACCGGCTCGCAGGTGGTGGAGGCCGGCGGTGTCGCCAGCGCCACGATTATCAGCGGCGGCACGGAGACCGTCAGCTCCGGCGGCACCGACGATGGTGCCAAGATCAGCGGCGGCACGCAGCTCGATTACGGCCTGGCCAGCGGCGCCACGATTGTCACCGGCTCGCAGGTGGTGGAGGCCGGCGGTGTCGCCAGCGCCACGATTATCAGCGGCGGCACGGAGACCATCAGCTCCGGCGGCACCGATGATGGTGCCAAGATCAGCGGCGGCACACAGCTCGATTACGGCCTGGCCAGCGGCGCCACGATTGTCACCGGCTCGCAGGTGGTGGAGGCCGGCGGTGTCGCCAGCGCCACGATTATCAGCGGCGGCACGGAGACCGTCAGCTCCGGCGGCACCGACGATGGTGCCAAGATCAGCGGCGGCACGCAGCTCGATTACGGCCTGGCCAGCGGCGCCACGATTGTCACCGGCTCGCAGGTGGTGGAGGCCGGCGGTGTCGCCAGCGCCACGATTATCAGCGGCGGCACGGAGACCGTCAGCTCCGGCGGCACCGACGATGGTGCCAAGATCAGCGGCGGCACGCAGCTCGATTACGGCCTGGCGAGCGGCGCCACGATTGTCACCGGCTCGCAGGTGGTGGAGACGGCGGTACGGCGAGCGGCACGACGGTGTCCAGTGGAGGCACGCTCGACGTCCTTTCCGGCGGCTTGGCCGATCCGACGACGATCCTCAGTGGCGGCACGGAAATCGTCAGCGCCGGCGGCACCGATGATGGTGCCAAGATCAGCGGCGGCACGCAGCTCGATTACGGCCTGGCCAGCGGCGCCACGATTGTCACCGGCTCGCAGGTGGTGGAGGCCGGCGGCACGGCGAGCGGCACGATTATTAGCGGCGGCACGCAACTGGTTGATGCCGGCGGCAGCGCCGCTGCCACGACGATCAGCGGCGGGACGTTCGAAATCGCCAGCGGCGGGTCAGCGGTCGGCGCCATTAGCTTCGCCGGCACCGGCGGTACGCTGAAGATCGACGGCACCGTTCCGTCAACGGTCATCAGCGGATTTGCCAACGGCGACGTGATCGATCTCGCCGCCGTGACCTTCGTCAGCAGTGGCAAGGTGCAACTGATGTCAGGCAATGTGCTGGAGGTGGTCGAGGGCGGCTCCAGCTACAACCTGCAGCTCAATCCGAGCACCAGCTTTGCGGGCGAGATCTTCGAGCTCAGCGCTGACGGCGCGGCCGGCACGGATGTGACGTTTGGACCGCCGCCTCCGGTGGAGACACCGATACAATCCGACCGTGTCGATGACGGCCGGCGAGGTCCTGAGCGGGTCGAGCCTGTTCAACGCCGCCAGCGTTCCCAACGGCGCAACGATCACTGAATACTGGGTGACCGCCGGAAATCCGAGCGTCGGCCAATGGGATTTGAACGGACAACCGGTGAGCGGCGCTGTCACACCGGCACAGCTTTCGGAACTGACATTCGACGCGCTCACTCCCGGCAGCGAAACCATCTATCTGCAGGCCACCGACAACGGCGGCGCGACCTGGTCCGCCTGGCAGGGCAATGGCGTCGCTGTCACGGTCGCGCAGTCGCCGCCTCCGGTGGAGACACCGATACAATCCGACCGTGTCGATGACGGCCGGCGAGGTCCTGAGCGGGTCGAGCCTGTTCAACGCCGCCAGCGTTCCCAACGGCGCAACGATCACTGAATACTGGGTGACCGCCGGAAATCCGAGCGTCGGCCAATGGGATTTGAACGGACAAACCGGTGAGCGGAGCTGTCACACCGGCACAGCTTTCGGAACTGACATTCGACGCGCTCACTCCCGGCAGCGAAACCATCTATCTACAGGCCACCGACAACGGCGGCGCGACCTGGTCCGCCTGGCAGGGCAATGGCGTCGCTGTCACGGTCGCGCAGTCGCCTCCTGTGGTGGAGACACCGATACAATCCGCCGTGTCGATGACTGCCGGCGAGGTCCTGAGCGGGTCGAGCCTGTTCAACGCCGCCAGCGTTCCCAACGGCGCAACGATCACTGGATACTGGGTGACCGCCGGAAATCCGAGCGTCGGCCAATGGGATTTGAACGGAAAACCGGTGAGCGGCGCTGTCACACCGGCACAGCTTTCGGAACTGACATTCGACGCGCTCACTCCCGGCAGCGAAACCATCTATCTACAGGCCACCGACAACGGCGGCGCGACCTGGTCCGCCTGGCAGGGCAATGGCGTCGCTGTCACGGTCGCGCAGTCGCCTCCTCCGGTGGAGACACCGATACAATCCGCCGTGTCGATGACGGCCGGCGAGGTCCTGAGCGGGTCGAGCCTGTTCAACGCCGCCAGCGTTCCCAACGGCGCAACGATCACTGAATACTGGGTGACCGCCGGAAATCCGAGCGTCGGCCAATGGGATTTGAACGGACAACCGGTGAGCGGAGCTGTCACACCGGCACAGCTTTCGGAACTGACATTCGACGCGCTGACTCCCGGCAGCGAAACCATCTATCTACAGGCCACCGACAACGGCGGCGCGACCTGGTCCGCCTGGCAGGGCAATGGCGTCGCTGTCACGGTGTCGACGCCGACGCTGACGATTGCCAACGGTGCGACCGAGGAGCTCTCCTCGGCTTATACGGGGGCGGTGTTGTTTGCCGGTTCGACGGGAACGTTGCAGCTGGACAATTCGTCGAGCTTCGCCGGCACGGTGGCAGGAACTCGCTGACCAGGACACGCTCGACCTAAGGGACATCAATTTCGCATCCGTTCATACTCCGACCTATTCCGGCAACAGTTCCGGCGGCACGCTAACCGTGACGGACGGTACCCACAGCGCCAATATCGCTTTGTTGGGGAACTATTTGGCTTCAAGCTTTGTCACCTCAAGTGATGGACACGGCGGTACCAATGTTGTCGATCCGGTGCTGAGCTCTGCCAATCAGCAGCTGGCTTTGACCCAGCCTCACCACGCGTAATTGAGTTTAGCTAGCGTGTTGAGGGGATAGACAAGATTTAGCATGCTGGAGCGACAAGGCAAAACCGCAGAATCTTATATTATTGTGCCATGTGACGCAGCGATCAGTTGGCTTGTCGTCTCCTGCTCGCTTATCAAACTCCTGCCGTGACCGTCGTTCGAGGTTACAAAGGCGACCGCAAGATAGTTGCCGAGCAGTGCGGGATCTGCAGTATGAACGCCGTCACAAGCGCGTTGATGTTCGCCTGTACCTCATCTCTGTGATGTCAGTCTGCGAGACGAGGTCCGCTTCGCCGGAAGGGGAAAAGGCCCGGAACGAGTCGTCCCCGGCCCCGGATGCCCAAATCGGCAGGTCGCCGTTCGGATTGGTATTGAAGCAGCCGAGGTTGGTGGTGTCGTCTACCGTATTCGCTGCGGTTTCGGCATCAGCAACACAATCGCCTCGCTCGTCTACTGGCCGCTGGCGCGCGCTGCGAAAATCCTTTCTCGCCGCAGTCACTGCCGCTTGTCGGTATGCCGACATTCCCTCTACGTCATGCGCACGGACGCCTACGACCGCTTCGCCACGCGTCTCGAGAAGCGCTTTACGCGCGCTGAGATAGAGCAAATGCTCAATCACGCTGGTCTCGGTGAGGTTCGCTTCTCGGACGATCCACAGTTCTGGTGCGCGCTCGGTATCATGTCGACTGCCCCGCGTGGCGATTGAAGTTTCGCGTCGTCACGTCCATCGCTCTCGCCAGGCTTCCAGCATCAAAACGTCCCAGAGCAGATATTGCCAATTGCGTCGCCCGTCGATGTGTTCCTGCCAGTAGCGGCAGACCAATGCATGATCAAGGAGCCCGGCTTCGCGCAGCCGCTGTTCGTTGAGCAGCGCTTCCGCCCAATCTCGCAACGGGCCCCGCAGCCATTCGCCGACCGGAATGCCAAATCCCATCTTCGGGCGCTCGACGAGTTCCGGCGGGACATGGCGGTTAAGAACCTGCCGCAGTATCCACTTGCTCTTGCCATTGCGTATTTTGGCGGCGCGTGGCAGTCGCCAGGAAAATTCAACGACGCGGTGGTCAAGTAGCGGAACGCGGGCCTCTAGCGCCACCGCCATGCTGGCGCGATCGACCTTGGTTAGAATGTCGTCGGGCAAATACGTGACCAAGTCTAGAAATTGCATGCGTTCGAGCAAATCGGGAAGCTCCTTCTTTAGCGCGTCGTCGTAAAGGATCCCGTGAGGCTCGTTCGCCAGCGGCATGATCTCCTTCGGATCACAATGGCTGACGAGGCGGTGATAAAGCGCGTCGGCATTCTCGAGCTCCAGCACGGAGGCGGCCTTGTGAAGCTTGTCGCCGATCTGCGGAAAGCGCATCCGCGACGGCAGCGCCGACAGGAGCAAGGTCCAGCGATCGGGCCGCACCGCCGTCAGTGCCGCCGCGACGCCTTTGCGCATTGCGTGCGGCATCAGCGACAGAGCGCGCCAAAATCGCTGCGTCAGCTGATAGCGGTTGTAGCCGGCGAAAAGCTCGTCGCCGCCGTCGCCGGACAGCGCCACGGTTACGTGCTGGCGCGTCATGGCTGAAACGAGATAAGTTGGAATTTGCGATGAATCGGCGAATGGCTCGTCGTACCACTCCGGCAAGCGGGGAATGACGCCGAGCGCCTGTTGCGAGGTAACGGTGAGTTCGGTGTGTTCGGTTTGCAAATGCCGGGCGACCGCGGCCGCATGGGGCGCTTCGTCGAAGCCTGGGATATCGAAGCCGATTGAGAACGTTTTGACCTTGCCGGGGCCGGTCTTCTGCATCAACGCGACGACGGTCGAGGAATCGATGCCCCCGGACAAGAATGCACCAAGCGGAACGTCGGCGATCATGCGTCGACTGACCGCGTCCTGAAGCAGCGTTTCCAGCTGCTCGATCAAATCGGCATCGTCATCTGTGAGCGGCGATCGGATGCCTTCGCGCGCCACGGCCCGCGGGTCCCAAAAGCGCGTGATGCGCGGCTCGCCCCGCCACGGCAGCGTCAGGATGCAGCCGGGCTCGAGCTTATGAACGTCCTCGTAGATCGAATGCGGCGCAGGAATATAATTGTGCCGCATGAAGGCCGCGACCGCGTTCCGGTCGATTTGCGGCGTCCAACCGGGATGGGCCCGCAGCGCCTTGAGCTCGGACCCGAATAGAAACAGGTCGCCGAATTTTGCCCAGTACAGCGGCTTGATGCCGAGCCGATCGCGAATCAACGTCAGCGTTCGCTCGCGCCGGTCCCACAGCGCGATTGCAAACATGCCGATCATCCACGCCACGGTCGCTTCGATGCCGTTCTCGGCAACAGACTCCAGAATGACCTCAGTATCGGAATAGCCGCGAAATTTTATCCCGCGCGCCGTAAGTTCGCGCGCGACCGGCTGATGGCTGTACACTTCGCCGTTGTAGGTGATGATAAATCGTTCGTCCGCGGACAGCATCGGCTGATGTCCCGCCGGGGAAAGATCGACGATCGATAATCGCCGATGGACGAGGCCTGTGCCGGCTGTGGCGTCGAGCCAGATGCCTTCGTCGTCGGGCCCGCGATGCGCGAGGCTCGCGGCCATCGATGCGGCTATGTCATCGATGTTGCGGCCATTGTCCTTCGGCGCCGCGCCGACAAAGCCCGCAATGCCGCACATCTATTCTGTTCGAGCTCCTGCCGTCGAGCGGATGGCTATTATAGGCTTGGCGGACAAACAATGAAGTTTTTTCAACTACGGCCGCATGCGCCGCGACTTCACCTACGTATTGCGCCCTGGTGCCTCTACAATATTGGCAACAACACGACCGTCGCAGTGTCACACGCGGTCGCGCTTCTGAAGAAGGATATGGGCGGTCAGGCGAAAATCGAGCTAGCACCGATGCAGTCGGCGACGTGCCCGAGACCAAGGCCGACGTCGACGACCTGATGCGTGACGTCGGCTTCCGGCCGGATCTGGTTTACGTGGTTGTCGCGGGCCGCGGGTTGGATCCTTGGCTCCGCCTGATCGGCGCGGCCGCGCTTGCCGAGCACGCCGTTGCACTCTTTTACGCGGCGACCCCCCGCTACTATTATCTCAGCTGGTTTCTCACGGTGCTCGTGGTTATGGTTTTGTTGCACAAGGTGGGGGTCGGATGGTTCCGGCGCCGATATCCTGGTTTCTGTCAACGCATTGCCAACGATTCCTTGTCCCACAGGCTGGTTTCCGGCCTATCTCGACTGCAAAAGGCGTCTTCCTGAGCAAGTCGCAGCGGCCCATAGACCGTCAGGCGAAAACATTGCACTGAGACCTTGGCTTACTTCCCCCGAGGGTTCTCGGCAGCGTAAGGAAGCCTAAGTTTGATGCCATCGTTACCGCATAGGCGTAGTTCCGCGCATCGGATCGTGCCAACTCGAGAGCGTGATGGCGCGGCCGATAATTGTTATCTCCACAATATCTATCGCGCCGAAGAAGTAGCGGGCGAACTTTCGCTATGTCGAGATCGGGTGGCCGAGCGTTGGATGGCGCCTGCTGAAATCAACAGCGACTGTCGATATCGGCAGACGTCCTTGACGGCGTTTGACATGCCGGTCCCCAACGGGCAAGCCTAAAGTTGGCGCATTTCAAGTATGACGCGGCGTTTCATGACCAAATCCGTCCTCGGGATCATCGGCGGCTCCGGCATCTATGACTTGCCCGGGCTGACCGGCGCACAGAGCAAGACAATCGAGAGTCCGTGGGGAAAACCCTCTGCCGCCTTGATCACCGGCGAGATCGCCGGCCTGCCGATCGTGTTCCTGTCGCGCCACGACAAGGGCCACAGGATTTCGCCGAGCGACATCAACTACCGCGCCAATATCGACGTGCTCAAGCGCGCCGGCGTGACCGATCTGGTTTCGCTCTCGGCGTGCGGTTCGTTCAAGGAAGAGCTGCCGCCGGGCACCTTCGTCCTGGTCGATCAGTTCGTCGATCGTACCCATGCGCGGGCGACGTCGTTCTTCGGTACTGGCTGCGTGGCGCACGTTTCGATGGCGCATCCGGTGTCGCCGCGGTTGCGCATTCATATCGCCGAAGCGGCCAGGGCCGAGGGCGTCAACATCGTGCGCGACGGCACCTATGTTTGTATGGAAGGCCCGCAATTCTCCAGTCTCGCCGAGAGCCTCACCTACAAGAATCTCGGATACTCCGTGATCGGCATGACCAACATGCCGGAGGCCAAGCTCGCGCGCGAGGCGGAGATTTGTTACGCGACGGTCGCCATGGTGACCGATTTCGACTGCTGGCATCCCGACCACGACGCCGTGACCGTGCAGGACATCATCAAGGTGCTCCTGGAGAATGCGGAAAAAGCCAAGGGCCTAGTGGCGCGGCTTGCCCGTGATTTTCCCCGCGAGCACGAGCCGTGCCCGATCGGCTCCGACCGCGCCCTTGACAACGCGCTGATCACCGCACCGGAAGCGCGCGATCCGGAGCTGTTGAAGAAGCTCGACGCGGTGGCGGGCAGGGTGCTGGGCCGATAAGCCGAACGTCGCAGGCTCCGTGTTGCAATTTCGGGACGAACGCGATGGCGTGGGAGTTCGGCCGATGGCTGTGACCGCGGAGGCGACGCGCGACCGTCATCGGCGTCGCGGCGTGCATCGTTTTCTTCGGACACGTGTCGGTCGCGCTGTTGTCGCACAATTACGCTTTCGGGAACGATTTCCGCAGTCTGCATCGTCTTCGTGCTGGGCGGCTATGTCCCGTCCGAGCTGGCGCAGCATTCGCCGCTGAGCTTTCCGGCGCAGGCGGTCCGGCCTATTTTCGGCTTGTCGTTCCAATGCTCATCACGTCGGCGTTCGCATGGGCGCTCTTGGCCGAGGGTCTCTACCGCAATCGGAGGGCGGCGGTGCTCCTCGATAGCTGGTAGCTTGGCAGCTGGTACAAGTTCGGCCCGTCCTTATCCGCCCTACGGCGTGTTTGTCACCGACTGCTCCGACTATCTCCGACTATAATGGCAACCTGTGGACCGTGCGGCCGGAATTGATCGGCAGCCTCTTTGTCTTCGTCTATGCGACCGCGGGAAGCCGGCGGTTACGTTCACTTTGTTTCATCGCGCTCGCTTTATTCTACGTCGGCGATTACACCGTGCTGTTCCCGGTGGGGGCGTTGCTATTGCCGGCCGCTATCGTTAACGCATCGGCGTTTCGGCATTTGACAGTCATTCCTTCTTGTGGGAGTTGCACACGATCAGAAGGATTCTCGCGCAAGGTGGCACGGCTACCTCGGCCTGGAATGGCGCTGGCAGGCGCGAGCTGAAACGGCGTCAATGACTCGACCAATCACCCCCTTGATCATGTGCGGCGGCGCCGGGACCCGGCTGTGGCCGTCGTCGCGCGAAAACACGCCTAAGCAGTTCCTGCCGCTGTTTGGTCCACTGTCGACATTCCAGGACACCATTCGCCGCGTGTCTAATCCGGCGTTGTTTGGTCGCCCAGTTATCGTGACCAACGGGCAGTACCGGTTTCTTGTCGCCGAACAGCTTGCGGCGATCGGCGCCGAGGCCGACATCCTGCTCGAGCCGGCCCGCCGCGATTCCGGGCCGGCAATCGCTGCCGGCGCCGACTACGCATTGCGCCGCGGTGGCGATCCCGTCATCGTTGCGCTAGCCGCTGATCATGTCGTGTCCGATCCCGGGGCCTTCGCCAAAGTCTGCGCCGCGGCGGGGGAAGCTGCGCTCGACGACCGAATCGTCATGTTCGGCGTGCAGCCGACGCGCCCGGCGACCGAGTACGGCTACATTCGCCCCGGTTCGCCGATCCAGCCGGGGCTTTTCGCCATCGAGCGCTTCGTCGAAAAGCCCGATGCCGAAACCGCCGCCCGTTACGTGGCCGAAGGATATTTGTGGAACTCCGGCAACTTCGTTTTCCGCGCCGGTTTCCTGCTCGAAGAATATCGCCGCTTCGAGCCCGACAGCGCCGCTGCCGTCGCGGCGGCGGTTGACGCATCCGGCGCCGATATCGGCTTTGTCACCCTCGATGCGGCCGCGTTCATCAGCGCGACGGCGAGATCGATCGACTACGCGCTGATGGAACGAACCGCGCGGGCAGCGGTGATGCCGGTCTCCTATGGCTGGTCGGATGTGGGCTCGTGGCATGCCGTCTGGGAATTGTCGGAGCGCGACCCCGCCGGCAATGCGGCGCACGGCACGGCCGTCTTCGTTGACACGCGCGCCTCATATGTGGCGAGCGAAAAGCAGTTGGTCGCGGTTCTCGGTCTCGACAACGTCGTCGTCGTGACCACCGACGATGCGGTCCTTGTGGCACGGCGTGAGGATGGCGACGGGCTGCGCCGCGTCGTCGGCAGGCTCAAGGAGATCGCGCCGGCGGTGACCCAGGACCATCTGAAAGTCCACCGTCCATGGGGCTCCTATCAGTCCCTCGACATGGGCGAGCGCTACCAGGTCAAACGCATCGTGGTGAAGCAGGGCGGCCGGCTGTCGTTGCAATTGCACCATCATCGCGCCGAGCATTGGGTCGTCGTGCGCGGCACCGCGCAGGTGACGATCGGCGACAAGGTGCAGATGCTGCATGAAAACGAGTCGGTTTATGTGCCGAGCGGCTCGCAGCATCGCTTGGAAAATCCCGGCAAGATCGATCTCGAACTGATCGAGGTGCAGACCGGAAGTTATCTGGGCGAGGACGATATCGTGCGCATCGCCGACGATTATCACCGGTCGTGACCGATGGGCCTGGTCTCCGAGGATTGAGCTTTCCGGTCGTCTCGGTCATGACTATTCTTCCCAATGCTGAGGACTGTGGCGTAAGGCCGATACGAGCCACGATTTGGCCTATTCATTTCGCGGGATTCAAGCGGAGTCGTGGCTGGGAGCGTGCCCCCGATCTTCCCCCGGCGCGCAACCGCGAGATAGCCGTTCGCGGCGCAGTTCAGGACTGGTGCAACTGGTTTGAAGAAAAGCTGCGGGCGAACCCGGAAAACTGGGTGTTCTGGCTCGACAAGCGCTGGTCGCGGTTTCTGGGTGCGACACCTCGCGCACGTTGGGCGACAAATAATCCCCCAGTACCGGAAACAGCATCAGCCATCCCGGCGTGACACCCATCGAGCGTGGTCGTGACTTCTGGTCTCCTCTTGCTCGCGCTGGGACGGATCGCGAAAATCTCGCCGGACCGACCGGCTTCCACCCCCCGGATCAAGTCCAGGGGCAGGCATTTTCGGAATCATACCGTGAGGGCAACGGCGATGAATGTCGGGGCGCAGCTTGGGTTTCAGTGGGACGAAGCGCTCAAGATCGTGCAGCGCGCCGAAGATACTTTCAACCGCGGCGATGTCGACGCCATCCTCGGCCGATACGCCGACGACGTTGTCATCCGCTTCGCCGGCATTCCGGAAATCAGGGGAAAGGCTGCGGCCGAGAAATTTCTGCGGGCGCGCTTTGCGCGCCAGAAAAACTACCGGCTTATACCAATCCTCACATTGAGTAACCCACGGTCGCCCAATCGCGGCGCGCGACGGACATGATCTTCCAGGGCTGATCGATGAGCGTGTTCCAGGCGTAGCAGCAGTGATCGACGATATCGTCA
The DNA here is from genome assembly GCA_963847785.1 of uncultured Alphaproteobacteria bacterium. Lineage (GTDB taxonomy): Bacteria > Pseudomonadota > Alphaproteobacteria > Rhizobiales > Xanthobacteraceae > BOG-931. The sequence goes on along the minus strand of CAWKBE010000022.1, from coordinate 41,062 downwards.
AAGGACGCGGCGCGACGGAAACCGGCGAAAAAAAATCGGATCGCAGGCGTGGGTCCGTTGACGGGGGCGCATCGCCTCGAGTAAGCCGTCGAAAAGAGGGGAAAATCCATTTTGGTTGCGTTCGGCAGTGCCGCTTTCCCGGAGCGGCGGTACGTGACTGCGGTTGCCATCACGATCACCGCTCTCGTCGGCGTGCGGCTTGCCTGCGCTGGGCTGACGACGCTCAGCTTCGACGAAGCCCTATATTGGCTTTGGTCGAAGCACATTGCCGGCGGCTACTACGATCACCCGCCGATCAACCCGATACTCATCCGTCTCGGCACGACACTCTTCGGCAACACCGAGTTCGGCGTGCGCGTGTTCGGCGTCCTTCTCGCGTTGCCGGCCAGCTGGGCGCTCTGGCGATCCGGCGCCATCCTGTTCGGCGACGAGCGGGTCGGGGCCACCGCGGCGCTCTACTTCAACCTGACGCTGGTCATGGCGGTCGGCTCGGCCATCGCAACGCCCGACAATGCGGTCGTGGTCGCGACCACGTTTCTCCTCCTCACGCTGGTCAAGCTCTACGAAACCGGCCGCGGCGCGTGGTGGGTCGCGATCGGCCTCGCGTTCGGCGTCGGCATGCTGTCGAAATACACCACGATCTTTTTCGCCGCCGGCATTTTGGCGTGGCTGCTGTTGGTGCCGGAATTGCGCAAATGGCTGCTCACCCCGTGGCCGTGGATCTCCGGGCTGATTGCGCTTGCAGTATTTTCGCCGACGCTGATCTGGAACGCGCAGCATCACTGGGCGTCCGTGCTGTACCAGTATAACCGCCTCGTCGTTCACGAATGGTCGTTGCGTTATTTCGGTGAATTCCTGGCCACGCAGATCGGGATGGCGACGCCACCCATCTTTGTACTCGGCGCGATGGGTCTTGTCGCGCTATTGCGCGGGCAGGGCGGCTCGCTCGCCGCGCGCGTCCTGATCAACGCCATGGTGTGGCCGATCGTCGTCTATTTCGTCTGGCACACCTTCCACGGACGTGTCGAAGGCAATTGGCCGGAGCCGATCTTTGTCGCGTTTGTCATCGCCGCCGCCGTCGCCGCAGAACGCATCCGATGGAGCGGCCGCTGGGCGTCCCTCGCGGCGTGGTCGCAGCGGCTCGCCGTTCCGGTTGGACTTGGAATAGCGGCGCTCATCTATTTGCAGGCGGTGTTCGGGCTCGCCGCGCTTGGGCCGATGGATCCGACGGCGCATATTCTGGGCGCGGGCTGGAGGCAGCTCGGCGTCGAGATGGACCAGGAGCGACAGCGGCTCGGCGCGCCGGTCGTCTTGACGCTGGACTACGGGCTCGCCAGCTGGCTTGCGTTCTATATGCCGTCACATCCGCCCGTCGAGCAGATCAACGGACGCATGCGCTACGTCAACGCTCCGGAACCGGATCCTGCCCTGTTTCGCGGCACGATGATGTATGTCTGCATGGTCGAGTGCGCCAACATTCCCGGCTTACGCCAGCGCTTCACGACGGTGGAACAGGTGGCCGCCTTGACGCGAACCCGGCATGGTGTCGACCTTCAGGACTATCTCGTCTACAGCCTGCGCGGCCCGATCGGGCCTCCGCTCGACCCGCCATAGCAAGACCGCGCCTTAACCGGGTTAGGCCCGTCTCGGAGTTGCGGCTCCGACACCTATTTCGGCGGGATAATCACGATCTGATAACGCACCGGGGCGTCGTCGGTGCCTAAAAAGCGGCGCGCCAGGGTAACATCCTCGATCGCGGCGCCGTAACGCGCGGCATAGATCTTCATTTCGTGTACGCAGCCTGTCTCCTGCTCGGGACAGACAATCGCGATGCCGTCGCGTTTGATGCGATCCTCATCGAACCAGGGTGTACGCGCGCGTTCCGTGAGGTTGAAAGTCGCCGGGCGGCTCGCAAAATAGAAATTGGTGCCGTCGACGATAGTTCGTTGGCTCCCTACGATACGCAGGGACTTGTCGGTGCGCTCGCGCCACGTGCGCTCGACCGCCCGTGCTATCACCTGGTAATGCGTCCCATAATCCGAAACGCCCTTGTGGTGAAACACGACGGCGACGACCGGCGACGCAGCAAGCATAATGAGCGGAAAGATTATCGCCAGAGCCAGCAGACGGATTGCGGCTTCGCGAATAACCGTGACCAGCGGTGACGAAAGTAATACCAGCGGAAGCAGCGTCATGGCGGAGATTGCCCAAAGTGACACAATTTCAGCCCTCAACGGTATCGCGGTGAGCGCGGCAATGAGAAGCGGAGCGGCAAATGCGACGACGACTGTGCGGCGGTCCGGCTTAGTCGGCCACAGCGTGTCGCCAATCGCCGCCAAGCTGGGATGCGTCGCGAGCACGCAAAGAGCAACTGGCACGGCCACGTAACCAACGGTACCGACGAGAAATTTGAGCGAGGACACGGCCGCTCCCGCAAACGTCGTCAAGTGCGATGTCAGCGCGAAGTTGAACGTTCCCGACCCGTGCATCGCGATCCAAATGACGTGCGGCGCCAGCGCGATCGCGCCGGTCGCAATCGTCAGCCACGGCGCCGGCGAACGGAAATAAACAGCACGGCGCAAATCGGTCACCGCCGCGAGAGCAAGACCGGCCAGCAGATTGATCGACCAATACTTGCAGAGCATTGCCGCGGCAGTGCCGAGTCCAGCCAGCACGGCCCATTTCATGCGGCGTGTCTCGAACGAACGCAGAAAGAACCACGTGGTCGCCGCCCAGAAGGGAGTCTGCGCCGAGTTGGCGTTAAAGTTGAGCGCGTGAAAATTGTAAAACGGTATGAACGTCAGCAGCAGAACGACGACGACGCGCTTTTCCGGAGTGAGATAAGGCTCCGAAACACGCCAGGCGATCCACAGCCCAGCCGTCGCCGTCATGATCGAAAGCAGATAATACGCCCACTGCTCAGCCGGCATGAGGCTGAACCAGGCCCGCACCAACCACGCTCCGAGCGGCGGGTGCGTCGGCGCACTGAGGCCCACCTGGTGCGACCAGGCGAACATCTCACCCATATCGAAATGGACATCCTGGCTGGACTGGGAGATGGCGGCATAGAGCGACCAGATTGCCACGTAAGCAATGAGCAAGACTGCCATCGTGCGCTCGGAACGCGCCGGATCGACGAGCGCATCGAACAGCCGTTCGAATGGGTTGCTCACGCGTCGAATAGCTTTAGCTGCGCTCATGCGTATAGGGTTCCGTCGGCAGAACCGGATGGTAGCAACCGTTCAGGACTGTTTGCGCGGGCAGCTTGGCGATTGACCGGCATGCGTCCCTCTCATGTATACGGCCGACGACCTCTTGAGGCCGACGATGCGTAAGAAAGCCCACTTCCAATAAACGCTGAGGGTGTTACTGCTGGTGGCCTACAGTAGGACCCCTTGCTTACCTAGGAAGGAGAAAGTAACGGCATTCAAATGATCCAATTTACATCGGGTAATTGTGGACTGGGTCTCCTCCTTGGAAGCAGCGAGCGTCAATGCCATCATATGATGCTGCGTACATTTCGCCAACCTCATCAACGCGCCAGGCACGCGGCGCTTTGCATGTTGCATTTTTGACTCTCATTGCAGCCTATTTTCTGATCTTTCCGATCTACCGCGGTTTTTTTTCGATTGAAATCGGGCCCAACGAAAGTTGGAATGCTTATCATCAGGATGCCGCCTTGGGTGCCGGCCCGCTTTATCCGGCCCCCGATGCTCTGATCGTCAATAATTATCCGCCGATTTCGTTCTATGTCATCTCATGGATCGTGTCATGGACGGGGGGAGATGCCCTTTTCGTAGGCCGCGTTTCCCAACCTCTTCTCAAGCGCTCATCGAGGTACACTCGGGCGATATCGGCGCAGGCCGGTGAAATCGAGCGCCTTCCCGGCCCCAACCGAAAGATGTTGTGCTTCCAGAAGCCGCTCCATTGAGCTAGGTGCAGCACCGCCCGTTTCAGGATCGTAGCTCGGCATCGACCAGTCTCGCAGCGGCACATAATTTCTGGAACGCCGACGCGGTATGCCCCGCTCGTGCATGATTTGCTGCAACATTGCCGGCGAAATCGCGCCGGTCTTAACTAATTGGCCAACCTTGATGCTGACCGGCGAGCTCGCGCAACATACGACTCCTCAATACGAACAGAACGCTAGCGACGCGGGTGGATCGAGCCGGGGCGTTTACCGCTGACCAGTGAACCGCGTAGAACGCGCAGCGAAAACCGTATCTGCGGCGACCTGACGACAAGATCGACCCTGTGCTTCCACAGGACGCAAACGCACGCGGTTGGCAACTCAAGTTGTCCCACTGCCGATTGACCCCCGTGCTAATGCGAATCTGTGCCACTTGGCCCGTGTCGGGCACCTTGACCTCCAGCACGATGTCGGGCGCCGCGAGCACATCTAAAGCTTTCACCATGCCGCAAAGACGTGCATCAGCGGTGGCACTGGGGCACCTAGTGACGCCGTTATTGCACAATTAAAAAAATCTGCACTGATAAGGAATAGGGGACGCGACTACACGCTTGGTTGCGTCGTTCGGCCCATGCGACGGTGCCACGGGCGTCCTGGTCGTCGATCAGGTAACACGGAAAAACTGTCTGCCCGTCGTAGATATTCGGATCAATGCCAATCTTTACACGGAGCGCTTCGTCGGCAATGCCATATCCTTGGCGGCGCTGCCGAGCTTGGCGGAAGACAAGATAATGGCAATGGCCAAGAGAAACATTAAGGGCCAGAAGAACATTAGGGTTTCCTCCCAGAGTCCGGCTTAGGCCGCACCTTTAGCTCAGCACTTATTATAAGACAATCGGGCGCTGCCGATGATGTTGCAGCTGAGATGGACCGTATCCTTCACCGTCTTCTCACGTCCGTAGAACAAGCGTTCGCCGGTCAGTGATGCCTGCGCCCGCACGGGCCGCATCGCGCGGCTCGCTACTTCCGCAAGTTGTCGAGCAGGGCCTTGTGGAACACGTCTGGCGCCTGGATTTGCGGCGCGTGTCCGAGATCGGGGAACTCGACCAAGCGGGCGTGCGGAAAACGGCCGGCGGCTGCCTTCGCTAGCACCGGGTAATTTCCCAGCGCCGGACGGACCTCGGGCGACGCCAGGTTTTTCCCGACCGCCGTCGTGTCTTTGTCCCCGACCAGCAAGAGTACCGGCGCTGAGATCTTTTCGAACTCGTAGAACACCGGCTGCGTCAGCGCCATGTCGTCGACTAGCGCTCCGTTCCAGGCGACAATGTCGTGTCCGGGGCCGCGATAAAGCCCCGCCAGCATCTGCACCCAGCGCTCATATTTCGGATCCCAGGTCCCAACATAATAGGTCTCACGCTGATAGTTCCGGATGCTGTCGGCGGTGGTTTTCTGCTCCATCTGATACCAGGCATCGACGCTTTGCCAGGGTACGCCTTTGGCCTTCCAGTCCTCGAGCCCGATCGGATTGACGAGCACGAGAATGTCCACGTCGCCGGGAAAGGTAAGCGCGTAACGCATGCCGAGCATGCCGCCGATCGAATGCCCCATGATCGTCGCGTGGCTTATTCCGAGCGAGGCGAGGAGTGCGTGGGTGTTTCCGGCAAGCTGCTGGAAGCTGTACTGATAGTGCGCCGGCTTGGTCGATTTGCAGAAGCCGGTCTGATCGACGGCGATCACCCGGTAGCCTGCTTCTCTCAAGACTTTGATCGTGTCCTGCCAGGTCGCCGCGCAGAAATTCTTGCCGTGGAACAGCACGATCGTGTTGCCGTTCGCCGCGCCCGCGGGTTTCACGTCCATATACGCAATGCGCAGCGCTTCGCCCTGGGACGTGAAGGAGAAATACGATACCGGCCAAGGATATTCGAAGCCCTGCAGCTCCGGCCCATAGGCCGGCTCTACGTCGGCGGCGGCGCCTGCGGGGGAGGGCGCGCCGCCCGCCAATACGATGCCGAGGAGGACAGCTAGGCACAGCACCCACAGAATCGTTGTCAAGCGCATGATGCGGCCTCCGCGCGATGGGCCCGGCGCAATGCGGCCGGGAACCGGCATTTTATTGGGTAAACTCGGCCTTGGCTTGGCCTTGGCGCTGTCGGGGTCGCGCTTTTTGAAATTCGGGCCGCGACCCGGCGAATGGCCGCACCCATGCGCGTAAGTATCGGAAGTAAAACGTGTTCAGGTCCTGGCCGGCTTGGGTCGCCAGTCGGCATGGGCCGTGCTAGGGAGAGTATGGGTAACGGGCGTTGAGTCGTTGAGGGGAGCCCTTCGGATTATGGGTTATGCTGGCGGGGTCGGTAGGGGTAGTCCGCTGAAAGTCGGTGTGGTCGGCGTAGGCGTCATGGGCAGTAACCATGCACGCGTACTGTCGGAAATGGCCGGCGTTCAACTGATCGGCGTCGTCGATCCCGAGCGCAAGCAAAGGGAGTTCGTCGCCCGCAATCTCGGCTGTGCCGAATTCGCCGACCTCGAGGCGCTGCTCGAAGGCGGCGTCGATGCCGTGACCATCGCGGCGCCGACCCATCTGCATCACGATCTGGCGCTGACCTGCATTGCCGCCGGCGTGCATGTCATGGTCGAAAAGCCGATCGCTCCGACGGTGGAGGAGGGCCGTGCCATTGTCGCCGCCGCCCGCCGCGCTGGAGTGACGCTGATGGTCGGCCATGTCGAGCGCTTCAACCCCGCGGTCGAGTCGATTAAGCGGGCGATCAAGAACCAGGACATCCTCTCGATCGCCATTACCCGGGTCGGTCCATTCCCGCCGCGCATGTCGAATGTGGGAGTCGTGATCGACCTCGCCGTGCACGACATCGATCTGATCCGCTGGTTTACCGACTCCGAGATCGTCGAGATCCAGCCGCAATTGTCGAGTGCGGTGGCCGAGCGCGAGGACATCGCGCTGCTTCAGTTCCGCACTGCCTCGGGCGTGCTCGCGCACATCAACACCAACTGGCTGACGCCGTTCAAGGCGCGCACCATCCACGTCGCCACCCGCGACAAATATCTCATCGGCGATCTGTTGACGCTCCAGGTCACCGAATGTTTTGGCTTCCAGCCCGACTGCAGCTATTCGATGCGGCATCTGTCGGTCGGCTATGCCGAGCCGTTGCGCGCGGAGCTGCTCGCCTTCGCCAACGCCATCCACAGCGGCCGCACCCCCGCGGTCACCGGAGAAGAGGGCGTCGCCAGTCTCGAAGTCGCCATCCGCTGCCTCGATAAGCGCGCGGAGCCCGCGGCGGTGGCGCAGCGCAAGGGACCGCGGCGTGTCGTCGGTTAGGCAACCGGTTCGCGGCGGGATCGACTGTGAATCAAACCTGGTTTTGGGATCGAACCGGACTTTGGGATCAGACCGGAATCTTGTGATGAATCAGCATGCCCGCCTCGACGAGCAGCCGATCCCGTTCATCGACGTCGCCGCGCAACGCCGCCGTCTCGGCCGCGCCATCGATGACGCGATCGCTCGCGTGCTCGCGCATTGCCACTTCATTCACGGACCGGAAGTGCGCGCGCTCGAAACGGAACTTGCGGCGTTCTGTGGCGCGCGCCATGCGGTCGCCTGTTCGAGTGGGACCGACGCGCTTCTTCTCGTGCTGATGGCGTGGGAAATCGGGCCCGGCGACGCGGTGATCTGTCCCGCTTTCACGTTTTGCGCTACTGCCGAAGTCGTCGCGCTCTGCGGCGCCACGCCGATCATGGCCGACGTCGAGGCGGAGACGTTTAATCTCGATCCGGCGAGCCTTCGAGCGTGCCGTCGCGACCGCAAAGAAGCTCGGGCTTAAACCGCGCGCCGTCATTCCGGTCGACCTGTTCGGACTGCCGGCCGACCACGACGCCATCGCTGCAATTGCCGCCGCGCACGATCTTCTGGTGCTCGACGACGCGGCGCAATCGTTTGGCGCCACCTATAGGGGCCGCAAGCTCGGCGCGCTCGCGTCCGCGACGGCGACGAGCTTTTTCCCCGCCAAGCCACTGGGCTGCTACGGTGACGGCGGCGCCATCCTGACTGACGACGACGATTTGGCAGCGCGGCTGAGAAGTCTGCGCGTGCACGGCGAGGGCACCGACAAATACGACGCCGCGCGCATCGGTATGACCGCACGTCTCGATACGATCCAGGCGGCGGTGTTGCTGGAAAAGCTCAAGATCTTTTCGGACGAGATCGTTGCGCGCAATGCGATCGCACAGCGCTACGCGTCCGGGCTCGCGGGCGTCGCGATATTGCCGCGCGTCGACAACGAATCGACGTCGGTATGGGCGCAATACACCATCCGGCTTGTGCCCGGCCGCCGGGATACGCTTGCCGCCGCGCTCAAGGAAAAGGGCATTCCGACGGCGATCTATTACGCCAAACCGCTGCATCGCCAGGCGGCCTATAGCAGCTTCCCGGTGGTCGACGGCGGGTTGCCGGTCAGCGAACGGCTGGCGGAGGAAGTGATCAGCCTGCCCATGCACGCCTATATTGAGGAGCCAGTCCAGGATCGCGTCGTGGCGGCGGTTCGTCAGGCGTTGGCGGGCTCCTTATAATTGCCTCTCATTTCGGGGCAGCGAAACCCAGACGAAGTTTGCCTTGCGGCTGTGGGCTGCTTGGTACCTGCTTTCGCGGGGACGGGCGGTCAATGGTACAAGGCGACCATGATCGACCGGATTCTCACCGTCGGCGGCTTTACGCTGCTCTCGCGCCTCACCGGATTTCTCCGCGACATCATGCTGGCGGCGATCCTCGGCGCCGGACCGGTCGCCGACGCATTTTTCGTCGCCTTCCGGCTGCCCAACCACTTCCGTGCCATCTTCGCCGAAGGGGCGTTCAACGCGGCTTTCATTCCGGCCTACGCGCGCATTCGCACCCAGTCCGGAGCATCCGCGGCTAGTCTGTTCGGCGACCGGATATTCACGCTGTTGATAGTCACGCAAGCCCTGCTGCTCGCGCTTGCGCTCCTGTTCACGCCGCAGGCGATCGATCTGCTCGCGCCCGGTTTTTCGCGCGAGCCGCAACAGTTTCAACTGGCGGTCTCGCTGACCCGGATCACCTTTCCTTATCTCCTGCTCATCACGCTGGTAACGTTATGGGGCGGCATTCTCAACGCGCTGCATCGTTTCGCGGCGGCGGCGGCGGCGCCGATTCTGCTCAACCTGGCGATGATGGCGACGCTTGCCTGCTCGGGTCTGTTCGGCGGCGCCGGCTACGCCGCGGCCTGGGGCGTGCTGATCTCGGGCGTGCTGCAAGCGGCGCTCGTCGGTGGCGACACGATCCGCGCCGGCGTATTCACCTCGTTCCATACGCTCCGCCTCGATGAGGATGTGCGCCGGTTCTTCAGGGCGCTCGTGCCGGCGACGATCGGCTCCGCAGGCACGCAGCTCGCGCTGTTCGCCGATACCATCATCGCGAGCTTTCTGGCGACGGGCGCGATCTCTGCGCTGTATTACGCGGATCGGATCGATCAATTGCCGATCGGCGTCATCGGCATTGCCGTCGGCACGGTGCTGCTGCCGGAAATGACCCAGAGGATCGCGGCCGGCGACGACGGCGGCGCCCGCTCGGCGCAGAACCGCGCCATCGAATTCGCGCTGCTCTTGGCGATCCCGTGCATCGTCGCCTTTCTGGTGGTGCCCGATATCATCATGCGCGGCTTATTCATGCGCGGCCGTTTCACCGCAGGCGATGCGCATGCGGCGGCTGCGACGCTGATGGCCTATACGATCGGACTTGTTCCTTTCGTTCTCATTCGCAGCGTCGTCGCCCCGTTCCTTGCCCGCGGCGACACCTTCACGCCGATGAAGGCGGCGCTGATCGGCACGGCCGTCAACATTGTCTTCAAGGTCACGTTGATGGGCTCGCTGGCGCAAGTCGGGCTCGCGCTTGCGACCTCGATCGGCGCCTGGATCAATTTCGTGCTAGTTCTTTTCTGGGCGGCGCGCGCCGGTCATATCGCTGCCGACGCCACGCTTAAATCTTCACTGATCAAGCTCGCCGCCGCCGGGATCGCGATGGCGCTGGTGCTTCTGTTGGCCGTGCCGTTTGTCATAAACATGTTGTCGTCTGTCTCTAGGTTCCGCAACGAATCGGAACTGCTCGTGCTGGCGTTGATTGGCGGCGTGTTTTACGGAGCGCTCGTGCTCGCGCTGTTCGGACGCCGGTGGCTGTCGCTGTTGCGAGCGCGCTCAAGCGCGCCGATGTCGCCGGCCGAAGCGTTTGACGGCACGTCCGCACCGACCGGCGATCCCGCTCCGTAGGCAAACGGATTAACGAACAAACAGAATAATGAACAAACACGTTAATGAACAAACCTGGAGACTTCGATGCGCGTGACCATGATCGGCGCCGGCTATGTCGGCCTCGTCTCCGGGGCCTGCTTCGCCGATTTTGGTCATCACGTCACCTGCATCGACAAGGACAGGGCGCGGATCGCGGCGCTTAATCGCGGCGAAATTCCGATCTTCGAGCCCGCGCCGTCATTGCCACCGAATGGGAGCAATTCCGCGCGCCGACCTCGAACGGCTGCGGCTGGCGACGGCCCGACCGATGATCACCGATTTGCACAATATCTACCGTCCCGAGGAAATGCAGCGCACGAATTCCGCTATCTCACGGTCGGGTGGCCGGCCGCGGAGCGGCGCCGCAGTCGCGCGGCGCCGCAAGGCGGCCAGCGCGAAATCGGTCGGGAAAGAAGTCGCCGAAGCACTTTAGGCGGCGATCGCCGCCTTACGGCCGGCTCACCCCAATCGAGACAATTCTAACTGGTTGCGAAAAAAATGAATTTTGCAAAGTTTGAGCGATATTGTCGGGTGGGATGTGACACCGGCTTCCGCATGGCGAGACACATCGTTCGGGGATAAACGTGATCAAGTTCCGGACCAATTATTGCGAAGCGATGCGCTTTATATGCGAAGCGCAGGCGGCCATTTCGGCGCGTTTGATGCTTTTCGCTGCTGGTGACTCGAACACAGCCGTCCAGGCCGGTTTCATGATTTCCGAGAAAGTCGTAACGTTCGCCGCCGCCCAGGCAGCCGCCGAACGCGCGTTGGCGGATAGACTTGGAATTTACGAGGCCGTCGAGCAGGCCTACCTGCCGTTACGGCATCGCGTCCGCGTCAATTGCAAGAGACTGCGAACCATCACGCGCTGACAAGATCGCCGCTCCCTGCGGGTCGTCGGCGCATCAGCGCGGATTGATCGGCCGGTTGTCGGTCCAGTCCCAGGTGCCGTTGTCGCGCTCGCGCACGGCTTGCTTCCATCCGACGGTCTCCGCGCGTTTCTTGAAGTTCAAGCCTTCGGGGGAGTGGCGGGTGATGCCGTCGAAAACGGTGGCGAGGAGCTGGGTATTCTTCAGTCCCATCGCCTCGATGGCCTGGTTGATGACGAGCTTCTGCATCATCAGCTGGTTGACCGGCACGGTCGCCATCCTCTCCGCGAGCGCCTCCACTTGGGCGTCGAGCGTCTCCGGCGGCACGGCCTTGAGCACGAGACCGAGCCTTTCGGCTTCGATGCCGGTGATTTTGTCGCCGGTGAACAGCATCCGCTTCGCCCGCTCTGGGCCGAGCCGGTACACCCACATCGCCGTCGTCGGGCATCCCCAGACGCGGGTCGGCATGTAGCCGATCAGCGCGTCGGCACTCATGAGGATCATGTCGGCGCACAGCGCGATGTCGGAGCCGCCGGCGACCGCGTAGCCATGGACCTTGCAGATCACCGGCCGATGGGAACGCCAAACGCTCATGAACAATTCGGTGTTCCGCATCATGAAGGCGTAGTCCTTCATCGGATCCCACGGCATCTCCTGAGTGACGTTGTTGCCACCGCCGTCGCTCGCTTCGGCGTAGTAGGCCAGGTCGTAGCCGGCGCAGAACGCTTCGCCGGCGCCCGACAGCACGATCACGTGCACGCCCCAATCGGCGTTGGCGCGCGCGACGCAATCGGCAAGCTCGACCGGAACGTCGTTGTCGATGGCGTTCATGACCTCCGGACGGTTGAGCGTGATGCGTCCGATCCTGCCGTCCTTTTCGTAGATCACCTTGGGCATTCGGTCTCCTTGTTTGAACGGTTTGTCTGCGAGCCATGTTTAGATTGCGCCACCGCATTAAATTTTTGCAACATTATCGTCGGCCGCAAGCATGACACAAACATCAGTCAGACCAAACGAAGGGCGACGCGTTGAAAGGAACGATGCAATGATACGCCACATCGCCCTGATTTCCGCCGCCGTATTTGTCTCCTTTTCCTCGGCCGCGTTCGCCCAGGACGCTCAGCCGCATCGGGGGGCGTGCCGAGCCGACGCCGAAAAGCTCTGCGCCGGTATCGAGCACGGCGGCGGCCGGATTCTGAACTGTCTTGCGGCGCAGAAGGATAAGCTCAGCGACGATTGCCGAAAGTCGGTGGAAAGCCGCGGCAAGTGAGGTGCGGCTTTGCCGCGCACGCTATTCCGTCGTTCGCAGGCTCCAGCCCGCATTTTGCACCGTGGAATTGTTCTTTAGACGCGCGACAATCTGATCGAGCTCGTCCGGATCAGCGCCGGTGCCGACCAGCGTCGCCACCAATTCGATCTCATCGTCTTCGCGTTCGATGATCTCGATGTCCTGGAGCGGATAGCTCGCCGCTTCCAATTGCTCGCGCAGCAATTCGCGGCATTCGTCGCGATGCTCGGCGTCCGTCGTCAGCTGGACTTCGTAGATCGCTTCCGTGCCGCCCTGATCGATCGGAGCGCGATTGATCGCGTTGACGAGCGGGCGCAGCAGCGTATTGCCGGCGAGCACAAAGCAGGTGAGCGCGACCGCCTCGAAGGCAAGATCGGCGCCGGCGCAGGCGCCGACTGCCGCCGAGCACCACAGTGTCGCCGCCGTGTTGAGACCCCAGACGTTGCTGCCCTGCTTCATGATGACGCCGGCGCCGAGAAAGCCGACGCCGGATACGACGTAGGCGATGATCTGCGTGGCGCCGGCGTGGCCGTTGAGATGCATTCCGATATCGACGAAGGTCGCCGCGCCGACGGCGACCAGCACGTGCGTGCGCAAACCGCCGCCGCGTTGGCGGTATTGCCGCTCGGCACCAATCAGACCGCCAAGGACGAAGGCTCCGAACAGGCTCACGAGCGAGTCGAAGAAGTCATTGAGAGCGAAGGAATTGAGGAAGGCCATGACCGACCTAGCTCTTAAGCGCCGCGAGCAAGGCCGGGGCGACCGTCTCGCCCCATTCCTGCACGAAATGTCCGGCTTCGGCGAATTCGAGCGGCGGCGGGCAGCCGCGAATGTTGCGGTGAAGCGCGCGCATGACTGGCGGCCCGAGGACCGGATCGGTCATGCCGATCGCCATCACGCTGCGCCCCTGCCACGCGTTGCGCCAGAAATCGCGAGCGGCGCGTTCGATGGCGGCGCCGGGGCTGTCGGCGAATTCCGGCACGAGATTAGGAAACCGCCGCACGCCGGCCTTGTAGCTTAAGTCAGGGTAGGGCGCGTCGTAGGCGGCGGCTTCCGCCGCGGACAGATGCGGACAAGACCGCGTCATCAGCCGGCCGACGGCCAAATCCGGCTGGCTGTTGGAGAAGGTGCGCCAAGCCACAAATCCTTCGGGTAATGGCACCTCGCCGGTCGGCAGTGCTGTGTTCATCGCGATCAGGCGGCGAAAGCGTTCGGGCATTTCCATCGGCAGCGTCAAGCCGAGGAGGCCGCCCCAGTCCTGCACCACCAACGTCACGTCTTTCAGATCGAGCGCACGCACGAATGCGAGCAAGCTGTTGCGATGGAAATCGAAGGTGTAGACCGCGTCGTCCTTCGGTTTGTCCGAGCGCCCGAAGCCGAAGAAGTCGGGCGCGACAACGCGGCTTCCCGTCGCCAGAAAATGCGGGATCATGCGCCGGTAAAGATAGCTCCAGGTCGGCTGCCCGTGCAGGCACAGAAAGACCGGCGCCCTTTTCGGGCCTTCGTCGAGATACGACATCGCCAAGCCCGCATAGCCCGGCAGGTCGCTGCGGCGGTGCGCGCTATAGGCGAAGCCCGGCAGGTTGGCGAACCGCTCTGGCGGCGTTTTAAGAATGTCGGACATTTGCTCCCCGGCGGATTTCCACGATGCGCTTTGATGAAGCAACGTAGCACGTCGAGGCGAGTTTGGTGTCCGGGCGATCAGGTGGTCGAATGAAAGCGGCCGCCCGGTTTTCTCGAGCGGCTGCGAGCCGGACGGCGGCCTTTCACTTGAAGTCGAAGCCCATGGCAAACACGCAACTGCGCATTGATCATCCCGCGCGCTTTCTTTCTTCCGGCACGAGCGAAATCGTCAGCCGCTCGGTCACGCGCAGGACGTCGAACGCAACGCTCCTGCCGATCCGCTCGCCGGTCAGCGCGCGGATGAGATCGTCGGCGCCGGTGATGGTTTGTTCGTCGAGCGCAAGCACGATGTCGCCGGCCTTCAGTCCCGCGCGGTCGGCGGCGCTGCCGGCTTCCACCGTGCCGACCATCACCGCGCTGCCCTGATCGAGCCCGGCGGCGCGGCGCCGCCGCGGCGGGATCGTCGTCTGCTGCGCGGAAATGCCGATGAAGGCCCGGCGCACGCGGCCATGACGCACGAGTTCGCCGAGCACGAAGCTCGCGGTATTGGCGGCGACTGCAAAGCAGATGCCTTGCGCGCCCATGATCACGGCGGTGTTGATGCCGACGACCTCGCCACGCGACGACACCAGCGGGCCGCCGGAATTGCCGGGATTAAGCGCCGCGTCGGTCTGGATCACGTCGTCGATGAGGCGGCCGGAGCGCGCGCGCAGCGAACGGCCGAGCGCCGAGACGACGCCCGTCGTCACCGTCGATTCGAAGCCGAGCGGGTTGCCGATCGCGATCACCAACTGGCCGCGTTTGAGCTCTTTGGAATCGCCGAGCGGTGCCGCCGGCAAGGTCACCGGTTCGTCGACGCGGATGAGCGCGAGGTCGGTGTCGGGGTCATCGCCGACCAGCCGCGCGTGCAGATCCTGGCCGTCGGCGGTGGTCACCGCGATGCGCGCGCCGGTGCCGGCCGCGCCGGCGACGTGACTGTTGGTGAGGATAAGGCCGTCCGGCGCCACGATGACGCCGGAACCGGTGCCGCCGCGGCTCGTCTCGGCGCGCACGGCAAGGCCGACCACGGCCGGGCCGATCCGATCGACGACGTCGATGACCGCGCGCGAATAGGCATCGAGGAGCGCTTGATCCTCGGGTGGAACGGCTGACTTGGCGGTTGCGGCGGCGCCGCCGCCGTCCCAACCGCTATCGGCTAGGGGCATGATTTTCATGAAACATCTGGGATTGAGGCCGGCACCACGCCGGCTGGGGTTTTATATGGGAGGCTGCCGCCGCCAGCGGAAGGGCGGCAAGTTGCCCGCCCTCAACGCTAAGCGGTCAGGGCAAGCGCAGCGAAGGTTGCCAGCCAGTGCTCTCCCGCATAATCGCCCGCAACGTGCGGGAGACTGACAAGGATGTGCGCCTCGGCCGCATCCCTAGCGATTTTACGCCGCACATCGCCGTTCGGCACAGCATCGGCGAATGCGCGCCAGCACCACCCGCGGCTGAAATTGAGCCCGTCGAGATGCACGATTTGCGGATCGGACCGATCGGTGACCGCGACCGGCTCGAAAAGAATACGGGGTTCGCGGTCGGCCAATTGCGGCAGGAAGCGTCCGACCCAATCCAGGAATTCGGATCGGTCAAGCGCGCGCCGCATGCATTCCATCTCGATCAGTATCGGAGAATGAAAATCGTTGCCGTTGGGCTCGAAGGCCCGGCAATTGGCATCCGATCCAAAGAATTCTTTCATCCTCGTGCATACGATTTCCAGCAGTTCGGCGTCGCCGCATATTTGCGCATATTCGATCGCTAGAACCGCGGCGAAGGCCGTATTGGCATGAGTCCCGCCGCGGATCGGATAGGGCAGCTTCGGCAGATATTTTTTGAACCGCTGCGAAAATGCCTGCGACAGCGGTTGCAGGTGTTGGTGCCAGATTTTCGATTGAGGAGTCGTATGTTGCGCGAGCTCGCCGGTCAGCATCAGGAACCACGCCCATCCGTAAGGGCGCTCGAAATTGCCCTGCAGCGGTTTTTCCAGGTAGCTGAGTTCGCCGGCGATATTTGCCGGCGACAGGTGCTCATCAAACAGCGCGTGGATATTCGGCGCCTGGGGCAGCTGGGGAAACAGTCTTAGGATCTTCGCCAACAGCCAAAAGCCATGAACGCAAGAATGCCAGTCGTAACTGCCATAAAACGCCGGGTGAAGCGCGCGTGGATTTTGCACATCGGACGGGCCAGTAAGTACATGGTCCATCTTCCCGGGATACTCGCGGGTCACATGCGCCAACACGATGTTCGCGAAGTTTGCGGCCAACTCGCGAGTCAACTGGGAGTGCATGTTGGCGACTTGACTGATACGGCGCGATTTGACGAGTTGACCTGCGGGAACGACTTGCAGAAAGCCGATCGCGGTAAGACAGCGCGGTCATGCTAGCGAAGAAGCGCAGCGGGAAAAAGCGCTGAATGGCCGCAACTCCAAATACTGCGGCCGGGCCGACGCGGTCGACGATGCGGATGACGCGCACGAATGAGTAGCAAGCGGCGCTTGGTCCTCGGACGGATCGGCAAAGTGTTGGGCTGGCGGCGGGTCGCCCGCGCCCAGACGGGCATCACTTAACCGCCCGGCCGTCACGGAATTTTGCCTTGTTTGGCCCGCATCGCTGATGTTGTAAGCGGCCAAGGAGCACACGGTGGAATTCCCGCCGGGCCGGGGTAGGGCAGCGATTCTCGCTTCGGTTGACAGCGGCGCTCGCTTATGTTGCGGACTGACCAATCCCGAAGGAGACCTCATGGTGACTGTCAATGCGGCGCGGCCGGCCGCTGCCCTCGCGGTTACGACAGTGCTCTTAACCCTTGCCGGATGCGGCCAGGGCGACAAGCAGGCGTCGGCGCCGCCACCGCCTACCGTCACAGTGACCAAGCCGGTCGCGCGCACGGTGGTCGATCAGGACGAATATGTCGGCCGCTTCGTCGCCGTCGATGCGGTCGACGTGCGCTCGCGCGTCTCCGGTTACCTCTCCGAGATTCATTTTACCGACGGCCAGATGGTGAAGAAGGGCGATCTTCTGTTCGTCATCGACCACCGGCCGTTCCAGATCGCGCTCGACCAAATGCGCGCCAATCTTGCGCAAGCGCGCGCCAACCTCGCTTTCACCGAGGCCGATCTCGCGCGCGCCCAGGAGCTCGTACACAATAAGACCATCACCGAGCAGACCTACGATCAGCGCAAGCAAGCCAAAAGCGTGGCGGAGGCGTCCGTCACCGCCCAGGAGGCGATGGTTCATCAAGCCGAGCTCGACCTCAATGAATATTCGGAGCTGCGGGCGCCGGTGGACGGGCGGATCGGCGACCGCCGTGTCTCGGTCGGCAACCTCGTGACCGGGGGCAACGGCAGCAACACGACGCTCTTGGCCACCATCGTCTCAGTCGATCCGATCCGCTTCGAGTTCACGTTCGACGAGGCCTCGTATCTGCGCTATCAGCGCTTCGCCGGAACCGATACGCAAATGGCGAGCGGCCAGGGCGGAGTCTCGGTGACGCTGAAACTGATCGACGAGCGCGATTTTGGGCACGTCGGCAAGATGGATTTCGTCGATAACGTCATCGACCGCTCGTCGGGCACGATCCGCGGCCGTGCGGTATTCGCCAATCCCAACGGTCTGTTCACGCCGGGCATGTTCGGCCGCGTCCGCGTTCCCGGTTCGCCACCGCATACGGCGCTGCTCATTCCCGACGCGGCGATTGGCACTGAGCAGTCGCGCAAATACGTCCTGGTCGTCGACGACGGCAGTGTCGCGCGGCTCAAATACGTCGTTCCCGGCCAGCTCGAGGACGGCTTGCGCGTCATCAACGAAGGCCTTTCCGCTTCAGACCGCGTGATTATCAACGGCTTGATGCGCGCGCGTCCGGGCGTGAAAGTTGCGGCGCAGGAGCAGGGCATCCCGGCGGCGGCGTCGGCGCCCAAGGACGTCGGCAAAGACGCCGCGCAGACCAAGGCGGATTGAGGCGGGTATGCGCCTTTCGCACTTCTTCATCGACCGGCCGATCTTCGCCGCGGTAATCTCGATCGTCTTCGTGATCCTGGGCGCGGTGTCGTTCGTGCGGTTGCCGATCGCCCAATATCCCGAGATCGCACCACCGTTGATCAGCGTCACCGGGCAATATCCCGGCGCCAGCGCCGAGGTCGTGGCCTCCACGGTGGTCACGCCCATCGAGCAGCAGATCAACGGCGTCGAGAACATGATCTATGTGGCCTCGAACTCAACCGCCGACGGGCGCTTCTCGATCGCGGTTAGCTTCGAGCTCGGCACCAATCTCGACATTGCCCAAGTGCAGGTGCAAAACCGCGTGGCGATTGCCACGCCGAGGTTGCCCGCCGATGTGCGCAACATCGGCGTCACGGTGCAGAAATCCTCGCCCGATCTGATGATGGTCGTGCACCTCTATTCGCCCGACAAGTCGCGAGATTCGCTGTTCATCTCCAACTACGCGACGCTGGAAGTAACCGACGCGGTCACTCGCATCGAGGGCGTCGGCTCGATCACGGTGTTCGGCGCCCGTGACTATTCCATGCGCGTGTGGCTCGATCCCGATCGTCTGCAATCGCTCGGCCTGACGGCAACCGACGTCACCAACGCCCTGCAGGGCCAGAACATCCAGGTCGCTTCCGGCATTCTCGATCAGCCGCCGGCGGCGCAGCAGGGCGCCTTCCAGATCGCGGTGCAGACGCTCGGACGCCTCGCGGATCCCAGCGAGTTTGGTGCGATCGTGGTGAAGCAGACGCCAACGGCCGTGGTGCGGCTCCGCGACATCGCCAGG
This sequence comes from uncultured Alphaproteobacteria bacterium, assembly GCA_963847785.1. Lineage (GTDB taxonomy): Bacteria > Pseudomonadota > Alphaproteobacteria > Rhizobiales > Xanthobacteraceae > BOG-931. The sequence goes on along the minus strand of CAWKBE010000022.1, from coordinate 22,263 downwards.
GTCGAGCTGGCGGCGCAGGATTATTCGTCGAACTCCTATCTGGACCACTATCCCGCCGTCGCGCTCGCCATTTTCCAGCGGCCGGGCTCCAATGCGCTTGAGACGGCCAACGGCGTGCGGAACCTGATGGAGAAGCTGTCGAAACGCTTCCCCGCCGGTGTCAAATACGACATTTTCTTCGATCCCACGCAGTTCATCCGGCAATCTGTCGATGCGGTGATCGATACCATCGGCGAGGCGATCGTGCTCGTTGTGCTGGTGGTGATCGTGTTTTTGCAGACCTGGCGCGCAGCCATCATTCCGCTCGTCGCCATTCCGGTTTCGCTCATCGGCACGTTCTTTTTCATGACGGCCTTCGGTTTCACGCTCAACAATCTGTCGCTGTTCGGACTGGTGCTGGCGATCGGCATCGTCGTCGACGACGCCATCGTCGTGGTCGAGAACGTCGAGCGCAACATCGCCACCGGACTTTTGCCGCGCGAAGCGGCGAAAAAAAGCATGAACGAGGTCGGTTCGGCGCTGATCGCCATCGCGCTCGTTCTCTGCGCCGTGTTCGTACCGTCGGTATTCATCACCGGCATATCGGGACAATTCTACCGGCAATTCGCGCTGACGATCGCCGGCGCCACCATCATTTCGCTGATCGTTTCGCTGACATTATCGCCGGCGATGTGTGCGCTGTTGCTCAAACCGCACAATTCCGCGCGCCGCGACCGCTGGTGGGAGGTTCCTATTCATCGTTTCTTCCGCGGCTTCAACTGGGCGTTCGACCATGTCGGCTCCGGCGTATCCTGGCTTGCCGGGCGCACCGTGCGCCGCGCCGCGATCATGTTCGTGGTCTATCTCGTCGTCATCGGTTTCGGCCTCAACGCATTCCGGCAAACGCCGGTCGGATTCATCCCGCAAGTCGACGGCGGCTATATCATCGTCGTCGTTCAGCTTCCGCCCGCGGCGTCGCTTTCCCGGACCGACGCCGTGCAGCAGCACGCGCTCGACATTGCGCTTGGCGTGCCCGGTGTCGCCCATGGCGTCAATGTCATCGGCTTCTCCGGCGCGACCTTCACCAACTCCCCCAATTCCGGCGCGATATTCCTCACCCTCGACCCGTTCGAAAAGCGCGCGCGGGATCCGCGCCAATCGGCAGCGGGAATCCAGGCGGAGCTCAATCGCCGGTTTGCAAAAATTCAGGAAGGCTTTTTGATCGCCGTGCTGCCGCCGCCGGTGCGGGGCATCAGCAATGCCGGCGGCTTCCGCATGATCATTGAGGATCGCGCCGGCCGCGGACCGGCCGCGTTGCAGGCAGTCGCCGCCGATTTTATGGCGCGCGCCGCGCACACGCCGGGGATCGAACACGTCTTTACGCTGTTCGAGACCTCCACCCCACAAGTCTATCTCGACATCGACCGCACCAAGGCGCAACTCCTTGGCGTCAACGTGCAGGATGTGTTCAACGCGCTGCAGGTCTATATCGGCTCGGCCTATGTCAACGATTTCAATCTGTTCGGGCGCACCTTCCGTGTGACCGCGCAGGCGCGCGACGAGAACCGCCGCGACGTCAGCGATGTGCTCAAAATCCGCGTGCGCAATTCCAACGGCGACACCGTACCGCTCGGCTCGTTCACGACGGTACGGGATATTTCCGGCCCGTTCCGCGTGCCACACTACAATCTCTACCCGGCCGCCGAGATGGATGGCGCCGCCGCGCCCGGCTATTCGCAGGGGCAGGGCATCGACATCATGGACAAGCTCGCGGCCGAAACGCTGCCGGAGGGTTTCGCCATCGAGTGGACCTCGCTCGCCTTCCAGCAGATCAGGGCCGGGAATACTGCGATGTTCGCATTCGTGCTAGCGGTGGTGTTCGTATTCCTTGTGCTTGCGGCGCAGTATGAGAGCCTCACGCTGCCGCTTGCGGTGATCCTGATCGTACCGATGTGCCTCGTTGCCGCCATCGCCGGCGTCATCCTGCGCGGGCAGGACAACAATATCCTCACCCAGGTCGGGTTCGTGGTGCTGATCGGGCTTGCCGCCAAGAACGCCATCTTGATCGTCGAATTCGCCCGGCAGCTTGAAGATCAAGGCCGCAGCCGGTGGGATGCCGCCGTCGAAGCCACGGGCCTGCGTTTGCGCCCGATCCTGATGACGTCGTTCGCGTTCATTCTCGGCGTCACGCCACTGGTTTGGGCGATCGGAGCGGGCGCCGAATTGCGCCAGGCGCTCGGCACGGCGGTCTTTTTCGGCATGATCGGCGTGACCGCGTTCGGCCTGATTTTCACGCCGGTATTCTACGTCATCGCCCGCTGGATCGCCTCGCTCGGCCCGCGGCAAAAAAGCCGCGGCGCCACCACCCAGCCGGCGGAGTAGGGTGCGATAGTCATCTTGCGCGATATTCAAATGTCGCACGATGCTTTCATCAACCTACTCGTCTCACGACACAGCCGCTGCGGATGCACGACCACGTGGCGGCGGCAACAGCAATAATTTTAGCCGCGAGGCGGTCTGCGCGTGTGCTGGCGGCCGGTGGAATAGACGAGCAACACAAACGTCGTTAAGCAAGCATTCGATTTTGCGGCCGAGCCCGGCGCGTTTGGGGAGAGGCAGTACCGATGAAAACGACGAAGCTCCTGGCTCTCGTGCTGGTTACCGCGATCGTCGCCGGCGTTGCGGCCGCCGGCGCGCAGCAAGGCGCGCTCCGCGTTGGCATCATCACTGACATGAGCGGCCAGTACAAAGACGGCAACGGGCCGGGCTCCGTGATCGCCGCGCAGATGGCCGCCGATGAGATCGGCGGCATTGTGGCCGGCCGCAAGATCGAGATCATTTCCGCCGATCACCAGAATAAGCCCGACATCGCCAGCGGTATCGTGCGCGAATGGATCGATAACAAAAATGTCGATGTGATCGCGGAAGGCGTCAATTCGGCCGTCGCGCTGGCGATCATGAATGTGACACGCGAGCGCAACAAGCTGTTTCTCATTTCGGGCGCCGGCTCTTCCGACATCACCGGCAAGCACTGCACGCCGACCAGCATTCACTGGACCTACGACACCTATGCCTCCTCCAACGCCACGGCCAAGGCGATCGTCCAGCGTGGAGGAATCTCCTGGTTCTTTCTCACCGCCGATTACGCATTCGGCCATGCTCTGGAGCGCGACGCGAGCAACGCGGTCGTTGCCGCAGGCGGCAAGGTTCTCGGCTCGGTGCGCCACCCATTCGGGACCTCGGACATGTCGTCGTTTCTATTGCAGGCCCAGGCCGCGAAACCCGACATCCTCGGACTTGCAAATGCCGGCTCGGATTTTCGCAACGCGGTTGCGCAGGCCGACGAATTCGGCATCCGTGCGGGCGGCGCAAAGATCGTCGCCCTGCAGGTCACGCTGACGGACGTGCCGGCGCTCGGGCTCGATCATGCGCACGATCTTCTCTTCACCGATTCCTTCTACTGGGATCGCACGGCGGAAACGCGCGCCTTTTCCGAGGCGTTCAACAGGCGCCACGGCGCCATGCCGACGGCGTATCAGGCCGGCGTCAATTCCGCGCTCCGCCACTATTTCAGGGCGGTCGCCGCGACCAGCTCGACCGATACGGCGACGGTCATAAAATGGATGCGCGACAATCCGGTCAACGACTTCTTCGCGCATGGCGGCAAAATCCGTCAGGATGGCCGCATGGTGCATGACATGTATCTCATGCGCATCAAGAAGCCCGAGGAGTCCAAGAGTACCTGGGACCTGTACGAGTATCTCGATACGGTTCCGGGCGATCAGGCATTCCGGCCGATGTCGGAAGGCGGCTGCCCCCTCATCAAGCAATGACGTTAGATAAATCGGAGCAAACTCGCTTCCGCTTGCGGAACCTATCCGGGACTAGAAGTGTAGGGAAATAATCGAATTGAGGGCGGATCCGTGCCTGCTACGGACTGAAGTGTAGGGAAATAATCGAATCGAGGGCGGATCCGTGCCTCGCGGGGGACCTGGCTGTTAAGCGCCTCAGTTGGTCAACCTAACTTCCATCACGTCCTGGATAAAACCCTTGAGCGCGTCCGTATCAAACGGCTTGCGCAATATCCGCAAATCCGCGGGGGCCGCCCGTGCTGCGTCGCTGTAGCCGGTGGTCAGGAGCACCGGCAAGTCGGGATAGTGGGAGCGGATTTCCTTCGCCAGCCCAACGCCGTCGATCGTTCCCGGCATGACGATGTCGCTGAAAACCAGATCGATCTTGGCGCCGTCCGCCAGCAGCTGCAACGCCGCCTCGGCCGACTCCCGATAAAGAGTGTCATAACCGAGATGCTCGAAAAGCGCCGAGGTCACCTCCGCGACCTCGGCGCTGTCGTCGACGATGAGAACCGCCGGGCGCCGGGAATGCAGGCTCTCGATATCGGAATTATTCTCGTCGACGATTGCATCGGCGGCGAGCGCCGGTAGATAGACCGTGATCGTCGTTCCCAGTCCAACCTTGCTCTCGGCGTGAACCATCCCGCCGGCCTGGTGGGCGAAGCCGTAAACCTGCGATAATCCGAGCCCGGTCCCTTTGCCGACTTCCTTGGTCGTGAAAAAGGGATCGAATATCTTGGACAGAAGATCCGGAGGAATGCCGGTTCCGGTGTCGCTGAACGACATCGCGACAAAGCTGCCGTCGGCGTGATCCCCGCCGTCATGGTCGGTGGCGACGTTGCCAATGGCGATGCTGAACTTGCCGCCATTCGGCATCGCGTCGCGGGCATTCACCGCGATGTTGACGATCGCCAGCTCCAACTCGGCGAGGTCGACTTTGACCGGCCAGATGTTCGGGTCGCATCGTTCGTCATAGACGATATTCCCGCGCAGCGAGCTTTCGATCATCGTTCGCATGTTGCTGATGCATACATTCAGATCCACAACGGTTGGGCTGAGATGTTGGCGGCGGGCGAACGTCAGCAATTGGCGGGTCAGGCTTTCGCCGCGTTTGGCGGCGGTCTGTATCGCCTCGATCGCTCTTGGTAATTTTGGATCGAGCAGGCGCTTGAAAGTCTGGGCGTTGCCGCCGATGATCATTAACAGATTATTGAAGTCATGTGCAATGCCGCCGGTCAGCTTGCCGATCGCCTCCATTTTCTGAGCCATCGCCAGTTGCTCGCGCGCCTGAACCAGCTTCTCTTGCGCGTCACGCCGCTCGGTTGCGTCACGAATGATATTGGCAAAACCGATCAGGCTGCCGTTGTTGTCAAGAATCGCCGAGACCGAGCCAGTGACGAAAAACAACGTGCCATTTTTTCTGATGCGCCAGCCCTCTACTTCGTGTTTCCCTCTCTGGGCGGCCAATTCGAGCGCGCGGTTCGGCTCGCCGGCGCGGCGCTCGTCCGGCCGGTAGAATATGGCGAAATGCTTGCCGAGGATTTCGTCGCTGGTGTAGCCGATGATCTGCTTTGCCGCGCTGTTCCAGCTGGCAACGCGTCCCGCCGTGTCGAGCACGAAAATGGCATAGTCGACGACGCCTTCGATCAAAATCTGGTAATGGCGTTTGGAGCTTTCGAGTGCGGTGCTCGTCTGCACGAGTTGGCGGGTCAAGTCGTCCTGCACGCCGAGCAAATGCGACTCCGACTCGCGGCGGACGGCGATCGCAGCGCTGAGGACGAGAGCCGACAACGACGCTGCCACACCCAGCGCCAGCAACAATAACAGCGAGGCGTTTCCGTCCGTTTTCTCAAATAGGCCGTCGCCGGTCGACAACCCCCAGGCGGCAAACCCGCAAAAAATGAACGCGGCCGTGCCGGCATTGCGCTGGTTGCCGCGCAGGCTGGCCCACAACAAAGGCAGCAGGACAAAAAACCCGATCACGCCTTGATAGGGCTGCAGGCCATCCAACGGGCTGTCATCCAAGGTGCTGAAGGCAACGAGGCCGATGGCCGTTGTCAGAAGGAAGATGGCCGCCCCTTCCAGCATGCTCCATGTGGAGAATGGGCGGAGCGGCGCCATTGCCCAAAGCACGACGACCGGCGCGATGATCAAGCTCGCCACGGCGTCCGCCAGCCACCAGCTTACCCAAGCCGATGTCCAAGCCGACGCCCAGCTTGCGGTCCACGCCGCAGGATTTGAGAGGCTTGGATCGTCGGCGAGAATTGATGCGGCCACGGCGACGGTTGAACTGACGATCGCCGTCGGAGCAAAGCAAATGAGCGCAAATTTTGCAGTGCCGATGGGCGTATGGAAGGTCTTGCGACCGTTCGACCAGCGATCAACCAGCCATACACCGATCAGCGCTGCGGACAGCACGCCAATCGCCGTGACGCCTGACGTCAAAAAGGGGCGCGCCGCCAGCGCGCCGCAGGCAAGCGACCCCAATAAGATCGCGGGCCAAATCCGGTAGCCGCGCAGCAAGAAGAGAGCAAGCGCTAGCCCGCTCGGCGGCCATAACGGCGTCGCAGTAGGATTGATCCAGGGAAGTATCAGTTCGCCTTCGGTAAGACCGACGTAACCCGCGGCGACCACCACGAGTTCAAGAACATAGGTTGCGGCGTTTGGGACGCTGCGAAGAACGGAAGATCCAGCTTGGCTGGTTCCGGCAAACCTCATGCGCACGACCCCCGCCGTGTTCGTATCGACAATATAACATTATTCCGCCGTGGGTAGATAGCTTATCGGCGCACCGCTGTTGGTAGAGCGAACCGCTACTCAGGCGCTTGCCTCACTTTGGCTTTTTTGTGTGGCGTGCGATATTTGCGAAAGTTCGCGCCGCGCGAAACCAAGCGAACATGGCGGACAACGCTGAGGAACTTTAATTGCAAAGCCCGACGAACACTGAAACATCCTGGCCGGACGCGATCCATGGGCAGTTCCGGCGCGTCGGTATTCGCCAGGTGGGTTATGTCCCCGACGCCGGCCACAGTCGGCTCATCGCGCTCTGTCGCGAAGATCCGGGCATCACAGACGTTGTGTTGACGACGGAGGAGGAAGGAGTCGGGCTCGTCGCAGGCGCGGCGCTTGGCGGACAACGCGCGGCGCTGCTCATGCAATCGAGCGGCGTCGGCAACTGCATCAACATGTTTTCGCTGTTGCGCAACTGCGGCTTCGGCTGCGTCGTGCTCGTGACCATGCGTGGTGAATTCGACGAATTCAATCCATGGCAGGTGCCGATGGGTTCGATTACGGAGGAGGTTTTGCGGCTCGCGGGCTTTCTCAGCTATCGGGTCGAAAACCCCGAGGCCGTCGACGAGACTGTCGGCGCCGGTTGCGATATGGCGTTCGCCAGCAATCGCCAGATTGCGATCATTCTGTCGCAGCGGCTGATCGGCCCCAAACAATGGACGCGTTGATGCTGGACAGGCGGGCATTCGTCGGCCGGCTCCTAACCGATCGCGGCGATCTGCTTGTCGTCTGCGGGCTTGGCTCGGCGACCTACGACGTCGCCGCGGCGGGCGACCATCCGCTCAATTTTTATCTCTGGGGCGCGATGGGCGGCACCGCGATGATCGGACTTGGGCTCGCTTTGGCGCGTCCGGACCGCCGTGTCGCCGTCGTCACCGGCGACGGCGACATGCTGATGGGCCTGGGCAGTCTCGCCACAATCGGCGTTCGCGGGGCGAAGAATTCTCAGCATCGTTGTGCTCGATAATGCGCGTTACGGCGAGACAGGCATGCAGCCAAGCCACACCGATGCCGGCGTCGATCTGGTCGCGGTGGCGATGGCTTGCCGGTTTAAACACGCGCGCGCGGTTTCGTGCATCGAGGAGACTGAAGATGTCCGCGCGTTGCTGCATAGCGGCGAGGGGCCGATCCTCGTCAATGCGCGGATCAAGCCCGAGGAAGTGCCGCGGGTGTTGCCGCTGCGTGACGGACATGCAATCAAACAGCGGTTCGTCGAAGCACTGAAATCCGTTTGAAACGGCTTGCGCCGCAGCCTGTGGAGGCGAATAATTATATTTCACCTCACGGAGGCGGCCGGTGATCCTGACCTTTCTGCGGCATGGCTCCAACGTCTGGCTTGCGGTCGGGCTCGCGGCGCTTATTGCGGGCTTTGCCGCCGGCATCTTCCCGTTCTCGCTGCTTTGGATCGTCATCGGCGCCATGACCTTCTATGTCAGCGAATACGGCTTCCACCGTTTCAGCTTCCACGCCGAACCGTCGCGCTTCCCCTTTGTGCGCAAATTGCAGCACCGGCTGCATTACGATCATCACGTCGAGCCCGACCGGCTCGATCTCCTGTTCCTGCCGGTCTGGTTTCTCGTCCCCAATCTCGCTGTTACCGCCCTGGTCTTTGCGCTGCTGTTCGGCTGGTCCGTCGTCGCTTCGGCGATGTTCGGCGTTACGCTGGCGATCTTCCACTACGAATGGGTACACTACGTCGCCCACGTCCCTTATCAGCCGCGCACGCGCGTCGGACGCTGGTTGAAGCAGTATCACCTGCGCCATCACTTCATCAGCGAGAAGTTCTGGTTCGGCGTCAGCAATCCGTCGATGGATTTCGTCGGCCGCACCTACAAGCAAGCGCGCGAGGTTGAGCGCAGCGGCACGACCCGAAAGCTTTACGGCTAGAATGAAGACTGCCATCGCGCCGGAACGGTGCTGGTCTGACGGCAGGCCGGCCTGCTTCGCCGCGGATGCGTCGCGAGCAGCATACGTCCGCTGGAAACCGTGTTGCGAAAACGGATAAGTGCGATGAACATACTTCTAAGCTTGACGCCCTTCGTCGTCTTTTTCGCGCTGATGCGTCTGGTCTCGCCGGTCGCCGGTCTTGGCGCAGCTTTCGCGGCTGCGCTGCTGCTTTGCTTTCGCGAATGGCTTCGCGGGGCGTCGGTGAAGATACTGGAGATCGGAACCGTCGCCCTTTTCGGCGTTCTCGTACTCTACACCTTGATTGCCGCGCCGGCTTGGACGGTGGCGACGGTGCGGCTGGCGGTCGACGCCGGTCTGTTCGCGATTGCACTGGTGTCGCTGGCCATCGACCAGCCCTTCACTTTGCAATACGCCCGCGAACAGGTGCCGCAGGAATATTGGGCGGCGCCGCTATTCATCGCCACCAACCGCCGCATCAGCGCGGCGTGGGCGGCCGCGTTCGCGGTGATGACCGCTGCCGACGCTGCGGCGGAATACGTCGACGCGATCCCGCTGTGGATCGACGTCGCGGCGACCGTCGCGGCATTTGCGGCAGCGCTTTTCTTTACACAATGGTATTCGGCAAGGGTGCGGCGGCGCGCCGAACTCGCCGGGGGCCTCTGAAAAGGGGAACGAGGCAAGAGCGCGCAGCGCCGTCATCACTGGGTCGCCGACGGTTTTTTGACCGCGGAGCGGAGCGTTGTGAAGGCCTTCTCCGCAGCAACGCGCACGAACCGCACCGGCTCGTTCAGGCCGCGCAGCATCGCCGATTCTTCGCTGATGCTTCGTCCGGAGAGCGCCTCGCGCGCTTCGGGATCGGCAAGCACCGCCTCGGAGATGATCACCTCGCCGCCGCCGCATTGATGCTCGAGCCGCGAGGCGGTGTTTACCGCCGAGCCGAAATAGTCGAGCACGCCGCCGGCCGTGACGGCAATGCAGGAACCGAGATGCAGGCCGAGTTTCAACACGATGCCGGAATCGTTGCGGCCATGATTGAAGTTCGCTACCTCGTCCTGGATCGACAGCACCGCGCGTACCGCGTCGGCCGGATCATTGAAGGCCGCCATCACCGCGTCGCCCACGGTCTTGACGATGGCGCCGTGATGGCGCGCGATCAGTTCTGACAGGAACGCGAAATGGTCGCGCACGAGGCGATAGGCGGAGGTATCGCCGAGGCTGTCGTAGAGCTTGGTCGAGCCTTGCAGATCGGTGAAGATGATCGCCACCTTGCCGATCTCGACGTCGTCACCGGGGCGCAGTAGCTGTTCGGGGCACAGCCGGCGGAAAGCCGGCATGGCAATGACGCTTTCGCCGGTCAGGGCGTCCTTGGCCCAATTGCGGTCCTCCGCCACGAACAGCAGCGGCCGGTCCGTTTCGTTTTGGATGACAAGCTCATCGCGGTGGCCGGGTGCCGCCAGCGAGATTTCGTCGCCCTGCGCCCTGAGCAAAGGAATGATTTTGTCGCCGCCGATGTCGGCGTCCGCCTGACCGCCAGCCTCGATGGTGCGGAAGCGATAGGGACCGGGTGGCAGCGTCAGTGCAAATGTCTTGCTGGCATGGGCCGCAACCTCGGCCTGAAACTTCACGTGCGGCGTTGTGCCTTGCCCCAGCAGGCACAACTCGCCTTCGGGCAACGGTCGAAGCCACCGCTCGGGGTGAAAAGTCAGTTCGACGTTGCGGGTGAAATCGCGCCGGTAATCGATGTTGCACGACGCGCAATGCGCGTCCCGCGGCAATTCATGCAAATGCTCGACGCGCGATTTCGCGCCGCGGCAGCGCGGGCAAAGCAAGTCCCACCCCATCGCCAGAATACCGAGCTGCTGCGCCGCAAGGAACAGCTCCACCGTGTCCGCCGGCGCCGCGTTCCATCCTCGCGCCATCGCCAAAGGACGAATGCTGCTGAGAGCCAACATCGGCGCGTGCAGCAGAAAGTCGGCGAGCTTCGGCGCGAGGCCGTGACTTGCCGGATCGCGTTTGAGCGCGGCGATCAGCCCATCAAAGCGCCGGCGCGCCGCCGGCTTGATCGCTTCTTCGGCGCTGGCGCCGAGGATTTTGTCGGAGGCCTCGGCCTCGGCGACCAGCCGTTCGATGGCGGCGAGCCGCTTGTCCGCTTCGCGCTCAAGCTTGCCGGACATTTTGGTCAGCCATCCCAGGATGCCGACGCACTCGATCTCGCCTGAAAAGATGAGCCGGGTGCCGGTGTCTTCCGGTTCGAGTTGGAAGATGGAATTGGAACGGCGGAACGGGCCGTTGAGAAAGTCGCGCGTCTGGCTCAGCCGGCGGTTTTCCTGCCACTCGCCGTAGCCCTCCTCCCATTTCAGCCGCAACGGTCCGACCCTGACAAGAGCGAGGCGGTGGATACGGCCCTGTGCGTCGGCGTGCTCTTCCACAAGGTAGCGCGGCGAGCCCGCGATCTCGTTGAGGCGCGCGGTATCGGCGATGAAAGGCCAAATCGCCTCCGGGGGTTTGGCAAAATGCCGTTCCTTACGAAATCGACAGACCGATTTCATCGCCGGTTTTCTCACGTCGGTTTCGCAAATCCGCTTACAAGTCCGCCGCTTCAACGGCGACGGGTCACACTCATTATACGAGGCGAAGGGGGATACGGTTTCGTGATTTCTCCGGTCCGCCGTTTGCCCTATTCTGCGGGTCTTCGCGAACGGCCATCCCGCACTATGCGGGGCGCGGAGGCGAAAGGGAGACTGCCATATGATTCGTACCGTATTTGCTGTTGCGGCGATTGCGCTCGGTATGAGTATTGCGGTTGGCCAAGAGGAACCGATTGCGGCGCGCAAGGCGCTGATGAAGGCGAACGGCGATCAGGCCAAGATCGGCGCCGCGATGATGAAGGGCGAAGCCCCGTTCGACCTCGACCAGGCGAAAAAGATATTCGCGACGTGGGAGGACGCGGCGGCGAAAATGCCGTCGTTATTCCCCGATAATTCCAGAACTGGCGGCGATACGGCCGCCGATCCCAAGATTTGGGAGAGCATGGACGACTTCAAGGCGCGGTTCGCCAAGTTCGGCGTCGATGCCAAGGGCGCCGTGGCCAAAATTACGGATCTGGACAGCTTCAAAGCGGCGTTCGGCAATATCGGCAAAAACGATTGCGGCGGCTGCCACGAAAAGTATCGCGTCAAGAAGAGCTAGAGTATGATCCCGAAAATGCCCGTCCCCGGAGTTGATCCGGAGGTGGAAGCCGGTTTTCGGAAAAGATCTTCCTCCAATCAAACATTTAAACGACCATCCGCGTTGGCGGGGCGTGAGTGAAAGACCGGCGGGCGTTGCGGAAATTCACGCTCATCGCGGCCGCGACTGCAGTGGCCGCTGCGCTTGCGCTATGGATACTGACCATTCCAGCGACGGTGCCCGCCGCGGCGCTGCCGCCGCATACGCCCGATCTGGGCAACGGCCGCACGATGTTCGACATCGGCGGCTGCGCCTCCTGCCACAGCACGCCAAATCCGGACCCCGACAAGGTCGAGCGGACGCGGCTCGGCGGCGGGCTGGCATTAAAATCGCCGTTCGGCACCTTTTACGTGCCGAACATTTCGCCCGACGTCGCCGACGGTATCGGCACGTGGAGCGAGGCGGATTTTGTTACCGCGATGTGGAAGGGCACCTCGCGCAGCGGCCGGCACCTCTTCCCGGCATTCCCCTACACGTCCTATGCGCGCATGGAGCTCAACGATGTGCGTGATCTCTTCGCCTATCTGAAAACGCTGCCGGCGGTCGCGGGCCGGGCGCGTAAGCACGATGTGCCGTTTCCCTTCAATGTCCGCCGGCTCGTGGGGTTGTGGAAGCTTCTGTTCTTCCATGAAACGCCGACATCCGCGCCATCGGCGGAAACGAATCGCGGCGCTTATCTGGTGAACGGGCCCGGACACTGCGCCGAATGCCACAGCCCGCGAAATGTCCTCGGCGCCATCATCGCGAGCGAGCGTTTCGCCGGCGGCCCGACAGCCGATGGCAAGGGTTGGGTGCCCAACATCACGCCGACTGGTTTGCAGCATTGGGGCGAAGACGATACCGCCTGGAAAGCAAAGGACATCGCCAGCTATCTCCGCGACGGCATGAATCCGGCCGGCGATTTTGCCGGCGGCGCCATGGCCGAGGTCATCCGCAACACGTCTTTGCTTGGCGCCGCGGACCGCGCCGCCATTGCTGGTTACATTTATTCGCTGCCGCCGCGGCAGGGTCCGAAGGCGCCGAAGAAAGAGAAATAACCCGGGTTACGATCCGCCGAAGGCCTTGAATGTGATGATGGTGCGCGTGTCCTGTATGCCCGGGATGGTCTGCACCTTCTCCGCGATGAAATGGCCGATGTCGGTCGCCTGTTCGACATAGAATTTCACCAGCAGGTCGAAATCGCCGGCGGTCGAGTAGATTTCCGAGGCTATCTCGGCGTCCGCCAGCCTATTGGCCACCTCGTAGGACTTGCCGAGTTGGCACTTGATCTGCACGAAGAAGGGAACCATGCGCACCTCCGAGCCTTCGGGCCGCGAGCTTATACCAACACGCGGGAAGTTAATCCCCCTTCCCCGCGTCGCGGGGCAGGATGAGCTAGTATTGCCTTCGATGAGTCGAGAGATGTCCATGAGGGTAAAGTGAAGCCAGTCGATCTGCGCCTCAACGCCATTCTCGATCCCGAGCGCGCCGGCGGGCGCGACCTCGCCGACTTGGCGCGGCTCGTTGCCGAAGGCGGCGCGACGCTGGTGCAGTTGCGCGACAAAAAGAACGAGACGCGAGCGATGGTTGCGGCGGCGCGAGCGATCAAGGCGGTGCTCGCGCCGTTTGCCGTCCCATTCGTCGTCAACGATCGGATCGATGTGGCGCTCGCCGCGCAAGCCAACGGGGTACATATCGGGCCGGACGACATGGCGGCCGAGGACGCCCGGCGGCTCCTTGGGCTGGAGGCGATCATCGGCCTGTCGGTCAAGAGCGTCGAGGCGGCGCAAGCGGCGCCGGTCGGTTTGATCGACTATGCCGGCGTCGGCGGCGTCTATGTCACGCTCTCGAAGGAGCAGAAAAGTGCGCCGATCGGCACGGATGGCCTTGCGCGCATCGCCGAAATCCTGCGCCGCCGGGCGCCGAATTTGCCGATCGCCGGCATCGCGGGCATCGATGCTACCAACGCAGCAGCGGTGATTGCTGCAGGCGCCGACGGCGTTGCCGTGATCTCGGCGTTGACGCTTGCGTCTGATCCCGCCGCCGCGGCACGTACGCTGCGCGAGATCGTCGACGCCATGCTGGCGAAGCGAGGCACCTAAAAACCTGCCTTGGCGCGGACGCTAGTCCTGAAGTTCGCAAGCATCAACGGCACCCTCTCGCGCGAACTTCAGACTCAAAAAGGAGACTAGCAATCTTGTAATTCCAGTGTGGTTTTGCATTTGAAGTTCCTATGCGAGTTTGCCGTTGGACCGTAGGAAACTTCAAATCCACCACATCGGTCTATCGCCTCAGTCGCTATTCGCTAGTCTGGTTTTGGGACGGAGCGTTGGGCGGCGGACCCATGGTATTAAACCGCGCTTTCTGCTCGTCGTTGAGCGAGGCGTAGAAGTCCGCAAGCTTTGGACGGACGGTTTTCATCGCCTCCACCATGGCCGTCAACCGCGTCTTGACCGCGTCAAGGCGCGCGACCGGAGTTTGCGGCATCTGCGCCGGGCAAGAAGCCTGCAACAGCGCGGCGGTATGTTCCGAGGCCTTTTTCAGAGCGTCGAACGCTTCCTGCTGCTGCGCGTTTGGTTGCACCACTTGCTCGATGCGCTGTACCGGCAGTTTGGTCGCGTCGCCCGACTGCTGGCCGCACAAAGCCGCCAAGTCGCCGCCGGGCGATGTCGCCCGGGGGTTGTTGCCCATGGTGTCGAAGCGGTGCTTCTGCTCATCGTTCAACGAGTCGTAGAATTTTTCCAGCGGGCCGCGCACGACCTGTACAGCCTCGACCATGGCCTCGAGCCGCGACTCGGCGGCGTCGAGCCGGGCGACCGGCGTCAGCGGTATGGCCGTCGGGCAGGCCGCCCTGAAGAGCGTGTTGGCTTTGGCCGACGCCGCGTTCAGCTCATCGAGCGCGGTAGCCTGATCGCCTGTCGGCCGGACCGTGCTTCGAATGTCGCCGATCGGCAGATCGGTCACGCCCGGCGCAAGACCGCCGCAGCTTTCCGTCGCCGCCGCTGCGGTTTCCGCAATCGCTCTGCTATCGGCCTTGCTGGCGCCGTAATAGACGGACGGCTGACGTCCAGTCAAGTAACCGGAGTCAGGTCCATATCCATAATCGGGTCCCCAATTAGGGCCGGGCGCGAAGATGCTGCCGAGGACGAAATCGGGGCCGAATGCCCAAAACGGATCGTAGTAGTCGTAGGGCCAGAAGGCGAAGGAGAAGATGTCGCCGTAAAGGTATGGCCAGAAAACCGGCCCGGCCCAACCGCCGAAGCCCCAGCCCCAGCGATTCCATCCCGCTCCCCAGAAACGGCCGCCCCAGTGATTCCAGCCGCGTCCATTGCCGAACGCGTTGCGGTTGAAGCCCGCGCTATTGAAATTGTGCAGGCCTTGGAAATTCTGCGCCGCGACGTGATTGAGAGCGAGCTGGCCCTGCGTACTCAACCGATTGGGGGCGTCGGGCCGAGAGTGCGCTGCGATGGTATTTCGCGTCGCGATCCGTCCGGCGTCGGGGTGAGGTGTGTAGAAATGACCCGCAACGGCACGGCCGGCATAGGCATGACCGGCGTAGCCGCGAACTGCAAAGCTGTGACCGACGCCAGGTGCGGCGAATCCATGGAAGCTCGCGCCGCCGGCGTGGAAACCTCCGCCGCCACCGTGAAAGCCGCCGCCACCACCGCCGCCGTGGCCGCCGCCTCCGCCGCCTCGGCCCGCTGACGCGCCGGTGGAAATGCAGGTCACGGCAACGGCCACACTGGTCAGCATAGCAAGCGCAATCTTGCGCGACATCGCACGATCTCCCTTAGCCTCCATGCATCTGTTTACATCACCGGGCGAGTTCAACCTGCGTCGCTCGCGGGGGTTCTCGAAACCTCCATTAAATTTCCGCAATAAGTGCAGCGCAGCATGGCGATCACGATGTCTTTACTGCGGTCGTCTCTCTGGCGGTATGTGTCGCCTGCATCCAGCCCGCACTGTGCAGGAGGCACACAATCATCAACACCCCAGTTTGACGCCCGACCAGCAAGTGTCCGACGCTGTCGAAGCCGACAAATCTCGCGCCGCTGATGTTTTTCGCCGTGTGCTCGGCGCCCGCGAACGTGGCGTAGCGTCGTCGCGCGCACTCAGCGCAAGCGTCGGCGCTAATTCTCTCGAGGGCGAAGCGCGTCAGCGAGCGGGAGATGCGCGCGTCGTTGCGAATGCCTCGAATGCGGCTGCCGATCGGTTAAATGGTGTGCATGATGCGGCGCATACGCTCCTGCTTATCTTTCATCGCCGAAGCGACTATCTGCGGCGGCGTGCCGAGCACTCCGTGGATGACAATGTTGCGGGCGAATTTCGCCGCCAACCAAAAGACCAGATCCGAACCGACGTGCGTCGTCAGAACTTTTTTCGCTCAGGGCGAGATACCCGTAACGAAAGCTGCAATGTCGGGCGGCGCCAAGGCGAGCGGTACGAGTAAAATAAGCGCCCCGCACTTCCGCGGATGTCCGATGGCAAACTGCATCACCGACGGGCCTCTCGCCGAAGCGCCGAGAGTTGCGACACGCGAAATACCAAACGCGTCGATCGACTGGGCGTGAGCGTCAGCTTGAGCGCCAGCGGGGTGCGCTGACACCCAAAGCGCGAGATGACGATGACTTTGCAGCCTCAGCTCGCAAGCGCCCGGCTAAGCTCCAAACCCTGGTCGAAACCGCCTCCCGCGCCGTGAATGACGAGCACCGGGCCCCGTCTCCCGCTTCGGCATACTCGATCGGGCCACAAGGGGTTTCGGCAATGCCGCTTGCGCCTTTCAACACTAGCCGAGATGTTTGCAGATCGCGCCGATAGGTGCCCCAACACCACAACACCGCCGCCAAGACCGGTGCTAATATGAGAAGCGCCATCAAGGCGCGCACGCATTGCATGGCATGACCTCCGTCACGGCCCGCGTAAAAATGGAGAAAGATGCGCGTCTTGTCGCTGCGTTGCGGCGCGCGCGGGCAAAGCCTATGTCAAGGAGTGAAGATGCGACGCGTATGAGCTCGCCCATCGCCGTCACCATCGCTGGATCGGATTCGGGCGGCGGCGCCGGTATCGAAGCGGATCTGAAAACCTTTTCCGCGCTCGGCGTCTACGGCGCGGCCGTCGTCACCGCGCTGACGGCGCAGAACACCAATGGGGTGCTCGGCGTCCATGACGTGCCGGCGGACTTCATCGCTGCGCAGACCGATGCGGTTTTTACTGACCTCGATATCGCTGCGGTAAAGATCGGAATGCTCGGAACGGCGGGGGCGATCGACGTCGTCGCTGCCGCCCTCGATCGCTACCGGCCGCGCAATGTCGTGCTCGATCCGGTCATGATCGCGACCTCGGGCGAGCGATTGTTGCCGGCGGCAGCGGTGTCGCGCTTGCGCGAGTTGATCTCACGTGTGCGCGTGATCACGCCGAACCTGCCCGAGGCCGCGGCACTCCTCGATGCGCCGGAAGGGCGCGACGAAGACGAAATGCGAGCGCAGGCGGAGTCACTCTTGAAATTCGGCGCCGGCGCGGTGCTGATCAAGGGCGGCCATCTCAAAAACAAACTCGGCGGCGGCGCCGAAAGCGTCGATCTTCTGGTCGAGGCCGGCGGCTGCTTGCGCTTAACGGCGCCTCGCATCGCCACCAAAAACACCCACGGCACCGGTTGCACGCTGTCCTCCGCCGTCGCCGCCGGGCTCGCCAAGGGGCTTTCGCTGGAGAGGGCGGCGCGAGCGGCAAAAGATTATGTGAGCGCGGCCATCGCCGCGGCGGACCGTCTCCAGGTCGGCTCCGGCCGCGGCCCCCTGCATCATTTCTACGCGTGGTGGTAGGCTTTCGAGCGGCGCGGAAACTTGCTACCGCTTGGGACATTCGGGGTTCAACGGTGGATTCCGCGTGGAGAGTGCGAATGCGCGCCATCTTGAGTTTCGCGGCGGCGGTGGTGGTGATGATATCGACTAGCAAAGGGTCCGCAGCGGAATACGAAATCACAAACCGGTCAGCTCTCGTTTTTGCCGAGCACGACGGGACCAAACTCCTCGGCGATCTCTATCTGCCCAAAGGCCGCGCCAAGGCGCCGGTGCTGGTGGCAGTCCACGGCGGCGGCTGGCAAATTGGCAACCGGCAATTCTACCGATATTGGGGTCTGTTCCTCGCCCGCGCCGGCTATGCGGTTTTCGCCATCGACTACCGGCTGGGTAAACCCGGCTCCTATCCGGCCGCGGTTTACGACACCAAGGCTGCGGTCCAGTTCATCCGCGCAAAGGCTGCCGAATTCGATCTCGACCCGGATCGCATCGGCCTCATCGGCGATTCCGCGGGCGCCCATCTCGCCGCGCTCGTAGCGCTTGCCGGCGACCAATACGCGTCGGCTTATCGCGACGACGCCGACGCCGCCGTTCCCGCCAACGTCAAATGCATGGTCGGTTTCTATGGCGTCTACGACATGTACGCGCAGTGGACCCGCGATCTGGCGGCGCGTCCGAACGACAAGATCGTGGAGAAATTCCTCGGGGTGTCGCCGATGCAGAATTCGGCGCATCTATTTCGACGCGTCGCCGATCAGCTACGCGACCATGGACCACAATCAGATACACTTTCTGCTCATCCACGGCACCGACGACGATATCGTCGATCCAGAGACTCAGTCCGAGGCGTTTCTGTCGGCGCTCGCCCAGGCCGGCTTTTTCGTGCGCCGGATCGTCATTCCCGGCGCCGGGCATTTCTGGTCGTCCGATCCATTCGAAGGCGATCCGCACAGCTATAGCGCGCAGACGATCCCGCGATTGATGCGGTTTCTCGAAAGCTCGCTCTGAGTTTGGCAAAGAAGACGGCGCAGCTACCGGTTCCGCAAAAACAGCGCCGTCACAACAGGGAGGAAAGTGGTCATGCTGAAATGGATCACAGGGACTGCAACGGTCGCGCTGACCGTGGCGGCGTTATTTCTGCTCCAGGCGCGCTACCATGAGGCGGCCGCCCAGTCCGGACGGCTCCATATCGCTGCTGTCGACTACGACATCGTGCCCGGTCAAGTCGACAACTTCCTTGCCGCGCTCAAGGAGAACGGAGCGGCGTCGGTGAAAGAGCCGGGTTGCCGCGAGTTCGACATCATGGTCTCGCAGACGGATCCGAACCACGTCTTCATACTTGAAGTTTACGAAAACGCCGCGGCTGTCGAAGCGCATATAGCGACCGATCATTTCAAGAAATACAAGGCGGCCACTACCGGCATGTCGGCCAAGCGGGAAGCCAGGCTGCTCTCGTCGGTCGCGATGAATATAAAAGGTCAATGACCGGCGCAAAGCCGGCCGGGGAAAAACATGGCTGGGAAAAAGAAAGGCGTTGTCGGGATCGTCGGTCTAGGCATCATGGGCGGCGCTTTTGCGCAGAATCTCCTCGCCGCGGGCTGGCGCGTGATCGGCTGCGACGTGGCCGTCGCGCGCCGGCGGGCGCTTGCCCGCGCCGGCGTCGAAATCGCGGCCGATGCCGGCGATGTCGCGCGGCAGGCGCCGACCATCATCGCCAGCCTGCCGAAGCCCTCGGCGCTTGCCGCTACCGTCACCGCCATTGTCAAGGCCGGCGTGCCGCGCCGCGTCATCATCGAGGCTTCGACATTCAAGCTCGAAGACAAGACGGCGGCCGAAGCGGCCTTGCGCAAAGCCGGCCACGTCCTGCTCGATTGCCCGGTCAGCGGCACCGGCATTCAGGCCAAGGTAAAGGATCTCGTGATCTATGCCTCGGGCGGCGCCGCGGAGATTAAGCGGCTGCGCCCGTTATTCGCCGATTTCACCCGCGCGGTGCGCGACCTCGGCGAATTCGGCAACGGCAGCCGTATGAAATACGTCGCTAATCTCCTCGTCGCCGTCCACAACGTGGCCAGCGCCGAGGCCTTGGTTCTCGGCATGAAAGCCGGGCTGCCGCCGCAGCTCGTCTACGACCTGGTCAGGATCGGCGCCGGCAACTCGCGCGTGTTCGAGCTGCGCGCGCCGATGATGGTGAAAGGCCGCTACGATGAGCCGACGATGAAGGTGTCGATCTGGCAGAAGGACATGGATGTCATCGGCAGCTTCGCGCGCGACCTCGGCGCGCCGACGCCGCTCTTCTCCGCGACGCTGCCGATCTACGCCGCCGCCATGGCGACCGGCTATGCCGAGCAGGATACTGCGGCCACCTGCGCCGTGCTCGAAGCCATGGCTGGGATCAAGCGCGGCAAACCGAAAGCGCGGCGGCGAAAGAAATCGTAGGATGGTTCGAGCGCCGGCGAGCCCATAGTTACGTCGCTCTCCGCGTGCACCGGGCCCATTGCCCGCGGCAATCGGAGCCATTATCCCTCCGCCATTCCGCGGTAAGTCCGTGAACGAGTGAGAACAATCAGCGATGGCGCGACGCCGCATCTCTGAACAGCCGACGTCCCGGCTCGCCATCTGGGCGCGTCGCGTCGCGCTGTTTTCGCTCGCGGCTACCCTCATTGCCGTCATCGTCGTGCGCTCGGGCGCGCTCGAAATCGTGCCGGCACTCTCGACACTGGGCGGCGCTTTGGTGCTCTCCCTGGTCGCGATCCTGCTGGCGGTGGGCGCCGGTATCGCAATCTGGAGAGAGGGCCTCGGCGGCATTCGCGAGGCGGTCACCGCGCTCCTGATCGGGCTCGCGCTCATCGCCTATCCGCTTTATGTCGGCATCAAAGCTTACCGGCTGCCAGCGATTTACGACGTCACCACCGATCCGATCGACCCGCCGCGATTCGAGGCGATTGCGAGGCTGCGGCCGCGCAACGCCAATCCGGTCACCTATGCCGGCCTCTACACGGCGGAACAGCAGCGCGTCGCCTATTCCGATATCGAGCCCGACCTCACCACCGCGTCGCCGCAGGAGGCTTACGACGCCGTGCTCAAGGTCATCGGCAAGCGCAAATGGCATGTCGTCGATGCGCGGCCGCCGCAGGCCGCCGCGCCGCGCGACGGTTTGGTCGAGGCGGTCGCGCGCACGCCGATTCTCGGTTTCCGCGACGACGTGGTGGTGCGCGTGCGCGCCACGCGGGAAGGCGCGCGCATCGATGTGCGCTCGGCCTCGCGCTACGGCCGTCACGATATCGGCACCAACGCCGAACGCGTGCGCGCGCTGATCGACGACGTCGATACCGTTCTGGCCGCGCCGACGCCGGAAAAGAAGCAGCCGAGTGCGGCGAAACCCGCTCAGGCGGCGGGCAAGGGAAATTCGGTCAAGCGATAGGTGCCGGCGATGGACGGCGTGCCCTCGGTCGTGACGACACCGCGCGCGACCAAATCCTCGAGATGCGCCAGGACGGAAAGCGAAGCCGCGCCGGTGAGCCGCGGATCGAGCCCGATATAGATCGCCCGCACCAGCGTCGGGATGTCGGCGGCGCCTTTGCCGAGCCGGCGCAGGATCGATTCCTCGCGGCCCTTCCGGTGGGCAATATAGCTCTGAACGAAACGCGGCGCATCACGCACGAGGCCGCCGTGACCGGGGAGGTAGATCGGCTCGCGCCGCCGCGCCAGCTTTTCCAGTGAGGCCATGTAATCGCTCATCGCCCCGTCGGGCGGCGCCACGATCGAGGTCGACCACACCATCACGTGGTCGCCGGAAAAGATGAGGTCGGCTTCCTTGAACGCATAAGCCATGTGGTTTGCGGTGTGTCCGGGCGTCGCAATCGCTTCGATGGTCCAGCCGTCGCCCGATATGACCGCGCCGTCCGCGAGCCCGACGTCGGGACGGAAATCCATGTCGCCCGAGGCATCGAGCCGGCTGGCCTCGCCGGTATGCAGCGGCCGCGCCGCGCGATGCGGGCCTTCTGCGTAGATAGTCGCGCCCGTAGCCGCCTTGATCTTGGGCACGGCCGGCGAATGGTCGCGGTGGGTGTGGGTGACGAATATGTCGGTAACGGTCTCGCCGCGCACGGCCTCGAGCAAAGCGGCGATGTGGGCGTCGTCGTCCGGCCCCGGATCGAGGATCGCGACTTTGCCGTGGCCGATGACGTAGCTCACCGTACCCTTGAACGTGAACGGTCCCGGATTGTTGGCGACGACGGCGCGCACGCCGGGCGCGACCTCCGCAGCCTCGCCTGGAACAAGATCGAACGTCTTGTTATAGTGGATGTCGTCACTCATGCGGAACCGCACCCATCGCTCAAGGCTTGGCGTTAAAGGCATACGGCCACTGGGCCGCAGCGTTGCCTTCATGGGCGTAGGCCGGGGCAAAGCGCAAGCGAATGTGAGGGAAACGGTCTGCAAAAAGGATGGGGCCCCGGTGCCGGGATCGCCGGGGCCCCAAGCAATCTCATTCAACACGAGTTGTGAGATCGAGATCGCCCCTAAGATCATGCAAACCGCGGGCCAAGTCCGGCGATGCTGCGTCAGGCCGCGATTCATCGGGCTGTCGACGTTTTATGGTCCTTCTGGGCGTGCGCTTGCTGCCTAATTGTTCGCCCTGCGGGCGCTCTGTCTATTTTGCGGGCAGCTCTGAGCGGGCTTAGGGGCCTAAAAAGGCGTTCGGCTGCGGATGGCCGCCGCCAGCGTGCCCTCGT
>CAWKBE010000021.1:0-72901 GCA_963847785.1 uncultured Alphaproteobacteria bacterium | reverse complement strand
ACCGCCGTCGATGACTGTTCCGGTGGTATGCAGCAGCTTTCCACCCGGGACAGAATAGACGTTGCGCTCTCGATCGAAGACGAAGTCAGCGCGGCTGAAGGTGCCATCAGAACGCGTCGACTTGTCCCACACCGGGATGTGCGGGGTTATCTTGCGATCGACCAGCCACTTGAGCAGCCTGACTGCACCATAAACAGTGTCACCTGCGAGCCGCTGTGGTCGAAGGTCGAAGCGCCCCCCGACCCGGTCCAGCATGGTCCTCTGTAATGGCGATCTCAGCGATCCGGCTGGCGCGCGTGCCCTCAGCGTCGACGATGATCCCGGCCTTGTTGTCGATGAGACAATCGGCGTCATAAGCGAAAAAAGGATCGGTGTTCTTCCTCGCAACCCATGCCGCCTGCGGATCGGTCAGCGACACCTCTTTAGGAGGCTTGCGTCTGCTGCCCCCATTGAATTTGTCGTCATCTTCGCTGCTCTCCGCATGGTTTCGGCGGCGTCTAAAGCCGTCAGATACTCGCGGACCGCGCGGGACGCTTCCTCAGCCTTCGGCCAACTAACTGGCTGATCGCCAGGCGTCCGCTTCTTCTTGTCCACGTCCGCCCTGATCAGGCTCGCATCGATCGAAAATCCCTCGCCGCCAACCAGCCCAGCCGCAATGCACTTCGCCACCACGCTCTCAAATATCCGGCGTAACGCGTCGCTCTGGCGAAGGCGCTCGTGCCGGGCACGGCTGAACACCGAATGGTCGGGTATCCGATCCTCGATGCCGAGCTGGCAAAACCACCGATAGGCCAGATTGACTTGCACCTCGGAGCACAGCCGCCGCTCGGAGCGGATCGCAAACACGTAGCCCACAATCAGCATCCGGATCATCAGCATCGGATCGATCGATGGCCGACCGGTGTGCGAGTAGTACGGCGCAAGCTCCTTGTGCACCCAATCAAGATCGAGCACGCCATCGATCTGCCTGACCAAATGATCGGGCGGTACCACCTTGTCGAGATCGAACGCATAAAAGAATTGGCCTTGCCCCCGCTCTCGCCGCCCCATCATCGGCCGCTCCCGCGAATCATCGTCCGATCGACGGAATCACGGTTCATCGGCCGCCTCAACGAGAGTTTTGCAACACATTCCCTCCAATAGCGATCAAATAACGGACATCGAGCGAGGTCGCAGATGGGCCAGAAGGAGAACTCAAGCCTTTCCCTTGACCCAAGTAGTCATTACAATTTTTGATTGAGAGGGGGGCTTTGCCATGCAACCAGAAACGCATTACGCCAAAAGCGGCGATGTTAGCATCGCGTATCAAGTCTTCGGTGAAGGGCCGATCATCCTGGTTCTCGCTCCATTCTTCGTATCGAACGTGGAGCATTTCTGGGAAGACCCAGACATTTCGCGCTGGCTCCTGCGGCTGGCGAGCCTACATAAGGGCCATCGTGACTCTCGTAAAGCTTTTTGTGTCGGGTGATTGGCGGCGCCGGGCAGCAGGATTCGCCCCGCGGGCGACGCTGATTCCCTACCGTGATTGCAAGGGCTTGATGGTTCCAGTTGTCGGTTCATCCGATATGCTGGGCCAGTTGCAAGAGCGCGCTATCTTGTCTCTGATTTCGGATACGTCGGCGAGCTGAAAGTTGGCGTCCTTGTTATTGCCGTCAGCGGTGATGGCTCTGATGAATACCCTGCCGCTGTCGGGAAGAGCGCGAATGAAGTCCACCGGATGTTGCGAGAAAGCAGCGCGACCGTTCATTGATGACCGCCACACCTCCTTTACGGGTTCCTGCAAATTAATCCGGAAACGGATCGTAACGGATTCTTCGCCCAGATTAGTGTCCCGGGTCGAGAAGGCCGCTTCCGTCTTTTGTTCTCGGCAGCGCAAAATAAGTGCTGCATCACCCACGGCCATCCCGGCGCTGAACTGGGGGCTGTTGTCGGTTGGGGACGTGCTTTCGATAATCGACCAGCTAGATTTTGCGCCGACGTTTCCAGTGGCATTCCGCTCACTGCGTTTGGTCGAATCCGCTTGATTCAGCTGCGGCTCTGCGGACGCCGTCACGCTCGTTACAAAAAAAAGCGCGCCGACGATCGATGATCCGAGTTTTCCCATTCCCAAAGTTCATTCGACGTGCTTTTTGACGGTGTGTGTTGTGACCTACTTCAAAATTGCGGCGTGATCATAACCAACGTTGCGCAGGAGCCGCCGAACGCCGTGCCAGAATGTGGCTCTCTGCAAATCTCGTCTTGCTAACCTCTTTATGGGCCGGGAAGGTTCCTGCTTTCTTTCCCCATAGGCTTACAAGTCTCTGTTGCGTAAGGTGTCCTTACTGATCACCTGGTCCTGCCTTGTGGATGTGGGGGTGTGAACATGCGCGACCCTACCGTGAACGGCGAGGCCCACTCAGAATTTGTAGTTCCGGACACCGGCTCTAACAGCGGCGATCAACTCGACAAAGCAGGGCAGTCTATCCTCCGTCTGCTCCACAAAGCAGCTGGCGTGGCGGAGGAGAACAGTCGACACGCGGTGGACATGGCGCAGAAGCTCTCCCTTCAGCTACGCGCGGCTGAGCACCGCATTGCTGAGCTAGTGGATCAAATCTAACATTTGAATCCGAAGAGGGATTCCCGGCGGACTCGTCGCGTGCGAGTTTGGCGCATGCGAACCGGAATTTCCATCACTCTCAAGCCCAGCGACCGCCGCCGTCTGGCAGCGCTCGCTCGGGATCGCAACGCGCCGCATAAGCATGTCTGGCGCGCCGAGATTGTTCTGTTGAGCGCGAACGGCGTCGGCACCCATGAGATCATGCGGCGGACTGGAAAGTCGAAGACCTGCGTGTGGCGCTGGCAGGAACGCTTCATGCAGGCTGGTTACGACGGCCTCCTGCGCGATAAAACACGACCCTCGCGTATTCCACCACTCGGATCGGATATAGCCGAGCGTGTGGTCGCGCTCACCCGCACCGATCCGCCCGTCGAAGCGACCCACTGGACTGCCTCGATGATGGCGAAAGCCGTCGGCATTAGCGCGAGTTCCGTTCAACGCATCTGGCACGCGCATGGTCTCCAGCCACACCGGGTTCAGCAGTTCAAGCTCTCCAACGACCCGAAGTTCATCGACAAGCTGCGCGACGTGGTCGGGCTTTATGTCGATCCGCCCGCCCATGCCATCGTCCTCTCGGTCGACGAAAAGGCGCAAATCCAGGCGCTCGACCGCACTCAGCCCGGCCTGCCGATGAAGAAGGGCCGCGCCGGCACGATGACCCACGACTACAAACGACATGGCACAACGACGCTGTTCGCCGCTCTCGATGTACTTGAAGGCAAGGTCATCGGCCGCTGCATGCAGCGCCATCGTCACCAAGAGTTTATCCGCTTCCTCAACGCCATCGAGGCGCAGGTGCCGGACAGAAAAATCGTGCACGTGATCCTCGACAACTACGCCGCCCACAAGCATCCGAAAGTGCGGCAATGGCTCGACCGACACCCGCGCTTCACCTTCCACTTCACGCCGACCTCCTGCTCGTGGCTCAACGCCGTCGAGGGCTTCTTCGCCAAACTCGCGAAACGACGATTAAAGCGCGGTGTCTTTCGATGCGTTGTCGATCTC
The DNA here is from genome assembly GCA_963847785.1 of uncultured Alphaproteobacteria bacterium. GTDB lineage: Bacteria > Pseudomonadota > Alphaproteobacteria > Rhizobiales > Xanthobacteraceae > BOG-931. The sequence continues at coordinate 69,300 of CAWKBE010000021.1, read as the reverse complement.
CAAGCCACTATCAACCGCTTCGTCGCCGAGACCAACCTTGATCCCAAACCCTTCACCTGGACCGCAGATCCAGACAAGATCATCGCCGCCGTCAGACGAGGGCACCAAGCGTTAGATTCCATCCACTAGTGGCTGAAGCTGAGGCGTATCGGGGTCGAGCCGAGCGTGCAGAGCAGTGGCTCCACAAGGTCTATACTGCATGTTCGAATTTGAGAGCTGCCTTGATGCCACTTCGTTCGTTGTTGCTCGCCCGTGCCTGGCGGTATTCCGCAAAACGACCTTCTTATTTGCAGGTGCGGCTGCCGATTTATGTCTCTTGACCGAACTCGCTTTGCTGTCGCTCGCCTCCCGAAATCTCTAGAACCTTGACCCGGTTACTATCGTTCGGGTTAGCCGCTATCTGAGCCTGCGCCCCGCTATCGGCAATGAGCGCAGAAATCAGAAGAATAAACGCCGGAATGACACGATCCGAAGCGGAGCGAACTTTCCCCATCGCGCCGTCCATCTGTTGCTGAGTCCCTGGAACGATGGGGACAGGCGAAAGTGACGACATCGTGACGCAGTTGCCCAACGCCTGGGCTCGAGGCGCCGAACCTTCTTATCTCATCCTATCCCCTGGTCACGGTGCCTACCTTCGGCGTTCCGCTGGCCCTGATGCTGCATGGTCTTGTTCTGTGGCGGCTGCAGCGAGGCACCGCCGCGACCGGCCGGCTCGCGGCAGCGTAACGCATCTCGCCGATCAAATGCACCGGGAGGACGGCCGAGTAGTCGCCCTCCGCTGATGCTTCGTCGGTAGTTGCCCGAACCGATAAACGCAGACGTCGCCTTTGGGTCATTCGCGACCGAAGGTGCGAACTCTGCCACCCAGCTGACTTCCGCTTCGCCCGGAAAGCTGACGTCAGGTCCCAGTAGAAATGAGTCGCGACGGGCCAAAAACGCGTCATCGCGCCGTTTCATTCGGTCCTAAGTTCCGCCAATGACCGGATGGATATTTTGGACCGATCGGATAACGTACGGGTGCGTGCTGATCTAGGTTTGGGCCTGTGGATGTTTGCGGCGCCGGCGGCCGATACCCATTTCACCTGAGGGGCACCTATGACGGTGAAGATCGATGGCGTTGAGCCAAACATTTTTCCGGATATAGAAGATCGCGACGCGCGGGATGCAGGGCGCAATGTTGAGGTGGTCTTAGACATTCGAATTGAAGACAAACCAACCCCCCTCACCGTCAAGCTGAGCTACGAACAAGCTTCTGACCTGGCCACTCTTCTGGAGCCGTTTCGAAAACCCTAATTCCCAAACAGCCGGTTTCTTTCTTGGGACTTTCGCCTTTCCATCCATAGTCTGACGTGGAAAACCGCTATGCAGATAGCGACCAAGACCAGTAAGAATACAATCTTGCCAGTGGCCACGGCGGCTCCTCCCCACTGCGCCCCGCTCGACTATATACTTCACGTGATCTCACCCGACAGCCAAAAAGCTAGGTGCGCCAATCGGGACGGCACTTTCGAATGCTGGCTCTCATTTACGTGCTCACGATCTGGTGCGTCGCGATAATATTGAATGCGAGGGTGGACCGGCTCGAAACAAACCGCCGCCTCGCCCTAGAGTGCTGAAGCTCCTGATCCTCGCTATAAGCGCTGCGGCAACCGTAAGCCGGCTGGTGTGATTGCGGCGGTAGCGAGCGTGCGGTCGGCCACGCCGCGTTAGATGCGGCGATTGCGAATTATCCGGAGCAGCAGCGCCGCAAGCGTATAAGCTTCCTGGCTCCGAGATCGAAGAACCCGATCCCGGTCATAAATGCTGCGCTACGCTCGTCACTTTTGATCCATCGGCTGAAGGATGAGTTCGATCTTCTTGCCAGGCAGCAGCTTGAGCTGGGCACCGTACATCAACAATTCCTTGTCTTCAGGATCGGTGCAGAGCATCCGCATCTGGAGGGTCCCGTCGCTCGCCGTCCCGCTATCAAAACCGCAGGACAGGCGGCCCGTGTCGAGGGTCATGCGATCGATGCTCAACGAACCAGCCTTGAGCTTGCACCCGCCGGGCTTAAAGATGTTGTCTTTGGTGTTCTCCTGACACCAGTCGCCACGAAACTCCTCCGGGATCGAGCCGACGATGGCCTGAGCGTGGGCCGGTTGCCACGGTGCTGCCACGAATGCTGCAGCCGCGATAATCTTCATCATCGACTTTCTCCTTTCGTGGATCAGGCGGCCTCCACACTTTGGCGCCGTCGCAGCTTCTCAGTCCAGTTCTTCTTGTCCTTGCAGCACGATCCGCAGCGCAGTCGACGGATAAAACACGTAGGTCCGTTGCGGCCTAGAGGAGAGGCCGACAGCTGACCCGACAATTTTCCTCGGCCTCGCAAACTTCGCCCGCGTCATCCGATCCGCGGCAGATCGTCCCTTAGGCAGCCCGTTGTCAGCACCACACTACAAAGACACCGTGCACACTTGGTGCGGCCACTATTGAAGCTTAGCTGCGGTGTAGCCGACATTCTTCGGCCAACAATGAGAAAACACCATGAGAGAAGATCATAACAAGGCGGCGGAACATCACGAATCCGCAGCGAAGTCGCATCGCGCAGCCGCCGACGCGCACGGCAAGAATGACCATACCAAGGGCAAGGAATATTCCACCCAAGCCCAGCAGCATTCGCAGAATGCACGCACTCATTCCCAAACCGCGCACGAGAAGAGCCAGCAGCAGAAGTAACGTTGCTACGGGGAGCCGGCGCGCGTCGGCTTCCCCCTATGAAAATAAGTTTCAAAACGCGGCGTCTCTCTGCGCACTGGATGCGGTGCTTGATTTCCCAATCAAGCCATTTATGGCGTTGGCGTGTGGGCTCTCGTCCATCGTCTCGCTGACAAGGGCGAGCGCATCGGCAAACCCATCGAGCGCTCTTAAATCCCCTTCCATTTCGCAAGCCGCGTTGAAAATCTGCGTCTAACCCGGTTTCCGGTGGTCGGAGTTCAATAATTTCTGCCATGGTCCCCATCTTCCCTACCGGAAGTGAGAACGGCCGGCGCGGCTGATCGTTTATGAATTGATGCCCCCTGGATCGTCTCAGTTGCGCTAAGCGTCGGTATCGTCCCCGCCAAAATCGCCGCCGTCATCATCCTGATCCTGATCCTGATCCTGATCTTGATCTTGATCTTGATCCTGGTCTTCCTGCGCTTGGGCCTCGTCGTCCTGGTCCTGATCCTGATCCTGGTCACGATCCCGCTGCGCCAAATAGCTATCGGTGGGCCTGGTGCTGGAACTCCCGAGCGCGCTTCGCTCGTGTTCGCCGAGGCCGGCGTGATCACCGAACATCGAACGAATGCTGTTGAGCAGGAGCCCGCCACCAATTACGCCCGCTGCCGTTGACGCGGCCGTTCCGAGAAACGATCCGCCCGAACCCAAGGCCGGGCCCATGCCCGGCGCCAGAGCGGGACCCGGAGGATAGGGCGGCGTCTGCGGGGAATATCCCGGCTGCGGTCGATAGGGCGGAGCCGTTGTGGGCGAAGATTGCGCTTGCGAATGTACCGATGGCACCGAGCCTCGCGGCTCGCTCCTGCCGAGGACGGTGTCACGCACGCTGTCGAGGAAGCCGCCGCTTCGCTGTCGCTCCTCGCTGCCGATCTGCGCCTGCAGCTCTTCTATGCGAGCGTTAGCGCGCTTTAGCGCTTCATCCTGAACAAGCGCCGTCTGCACGAGCGCGTAGACTGCGTGCGGCGCGTCTCTCAATCCATCCGCGATCAGGCGCTCGGCACTCGGGTCGCGGGGATTACTTTCCAGCTGAGCCAAACGATCAAACAATTCCTTCACGAGTTCCTGCTCTTGCGGGGTCATCGCGGCGCTCCTGGCATTACGGCCACTACTTATGTGGGTTACCGGAGTCCGGCATCGCAAGAGCTTAACCGAAACATAACCATACTCGTGCTACCGATCACACGACCTAACGTGGGTCCCCGCGTACAGAGTTCTAGAGCCCCGGCCGCTCCCCCGACACAACTGGACGCCGGGGCTCTTCATTTGGGCCAGCATATTTTGCGATGTGATCGAGCGTGAGGTCGCGGTGCAAGTTGCGTTCGATAACGAACAGCGAAGGCGCTGAGGACGATAATCAGGGCGCCGATCAAGACGAGCAGCGATTCAGGTGTGTCCCGGGCATCGCAATATCCAGAATACCACGCGCTATACCGCCTTGGCCCCGCAATGGTTCAGGGATTTTTTCCAGATTGATCCACGTTGCTTGTGTGCGTTTTGAGGTCGGAACTCTCAGGAAGCCGGTCCGAGCAGCAACGAAAAAGCCCCGGCCATCGGAGCCGGGGCTACTCCTTCCAGCAAGCGTGGCGCTAGATGCGCGCAGATGATAACGTTACAGCGATCCGCGACGCATGCGTGACGTTACTCACAGCGGCCAACCGACGCGCATGTATTCCGATGTGATTTATTCGTTCGCTATCGGCTTTGTCGGCGCGATCTTGTTCTTGCTAGTGGACAAGCACGAGCCCGACGGCCCTATGGCGCGTCTACTGAAGTTTCTGATTTTGTTCGTCGCCAGCGTGGCGATCCTGCACAAGTTGCGGCCGTACGGTCTTGCGCTGTTTTAGCCGAGGGCGAGGCACCGACATGCGGATCCGGCGCCGTCTTTAGACCCAATAAAACTCGGCATCCGGCCATCATTGCGGCTCACAATTCTCTGTCGGATGGACTGGGGAGGGGATGCCATGGACCACGACACGATCGCTATGACGAAGTTGAGGGAAGAGATGCGGCTTCGGCAGCAACGACACGCGGCGGGGCCGCGACCCGCCAACGAAGCGATGACACCTCATATAAAGATGATCGTCAGTAAGTGGTATATTGACGAACTCGGCAATCAGTCACGCATCATCAAGGCGCGCGACTAAATGAGGAAAGGGCGGTGCCGCCCTACTTTTTCAATTCGTCGGCGCAGCAGAGTTGATGGTCTTCCGCCGCAAGCGCACGACGACGTCGACGCGAGCGATTTCGTAGCCCTCCGGCGGTATCGGAACTTCGCCTACCGCAACGTCCGTTTGGGGAATGTCCATCAACTCGTGCCTATCTTCTAAATAATAGTGGTGGTGCTCCGTGTTGTTGGTATCAAAATATGACTTCGAGGAATCGATCGCGACTTGTCGCAAGAAACCAACCTTAGTGAATTCATGTGAAGGGTGTTGGTAGATTGTCGCGAGCGACACCGAGACCTCAGCCCCGCTCGCTTCGTCAAAAAGCATTTCTGCAGAGACGTGTCGATCGCCTTTGCCAAATAAGATAATGGCGAGAGCAACTCGCGGTCGCGTTGGGCGAAGACCGACCTCGCGCAATCTGTCTTTCATCTGCCTCGCAATTTTGGGATTGCGCAGCCGCGCAAAGAGCTCATTGTTAGAAGCTGATACGCGATCAAGGCTGGCCGGGAATGACGACTTCATTTTGTGCCCCTCTTGCTTTTGGCTTTCAATTTCAAGCGAGCCCCGACCGCTCTTCGCGGATTTTAGGTTCCGCAGCAACGATAAGCATTAGATCTGGATCAATTCCAAGGAGAGCCGGGCTTAGCAACAAGCGCTACCGGAGATTAGCAACAAGCGCTAAACGTGCCGCCTGTAACCTTAATCCGCGATCCCGCTGGAGCGCATAAGCTGCGCGTGCTCGTCTATCGAGGGGTACAGCGTCAGGCGCGTACCTCTGACCCCAGCCGTGTCAACGGCCGCGCGCTTCGGGTTCCCCCAAGTGGCCTTTTAGGATCGCAGGATCACGGATGTCAGGAACGCTCGCGCGGTTGGCGGCAACGGCCGCCAGCATTCCATCGACGCTTGTGGCGGAACTAACAAGTGGACTCATCTCCAATGTGGTTCAACTCGTGCAAATCCTGCGGGACATAGAACCGAGATTCGCAGCTTAGGCAGCGTTGAGCTGCCAGTCGGCCTTCGCTGCGCCAGCGGGTATCCTCGGAAATGAGATTTTGGCGCCGCTGTACCGTTTTACCCCCATGTCGCGTTGATAGGTCTGCGCCGCCCGTTTGGTTGTGGAAAAGCGATTGCTGAGTGGCTTTAGCGGTGCGACCGGACAGATTTTCTGATCATCTTGAACGGCGGCGGATAGTCATACCAAACAGATATTGCGCTAAGTCAACGCGCATAAAAAGGACAACCACGTTGAAACGGATTGATAAGATCGCGATATTTATCGACGGACCGAACCTTTACACCACGGTAAAATCCCTTGGCTTTGAGATTGACTACAAGCGTTTGTTACATGAGTTTCGGTCACGCGGCTCTCTGCTACGAGCGTTCTATTACACCGCTGTCTTCGAAGATGATGAACATCAGTCGCTTCAGCCACTCCTCGACTGGCTGGACTACAACGGCTTCACCGTCGTTACCAAAACGGCCAAAGAATTCGTCGATCTGACCGGCCAGCGGAAAATCAAAGGCAACATAGACGTCGAACTGGCGATCGACGCTCTGGAGATCGCCCCACACATCGATCAGATGGTACTTTTCTCGGGTGATGGCGATTTCCGGTCACTAGTCCGGGCTATGCAGCGACGCGGTGCACGGGTCATTGTTGTCTCCTCCACCCCGACGGCCGCTCAAGAGTTACGTCGCCAAGCAGACGAGTTCATCGAAATCGTTACGTTGAAGGATAAGATCGGGCGCGATCCCGCCGCGCGCCAGTCGCGTTCTTCAAGCGAAGGACGCACGGCTCGTGAGCAGCGCCACAGGCAAGAACCTTCAAGCAATAGAGCTAGTCTCATGATGGCGGCAGGGAGGGACGAATGGGATGAGGAGAACTGAATTGACTGGTTCGGAGGTGCAGCGGCAGCCCGATATTAAATGCAGAGCTGCCGGTTCGACCTGAATTATTTGCTGCAGCAGAACGCCAAAACTGGCCATCGCGAAAAGGCAGCTTATGGGACGATCGCGGCGCAGTTTCGCCAAAATCATTTGGTTTGCACGTTAGACGAGATGGCGCGCCATTTCAGGAGCGTCGCGGAGTCGCTTGCCCTCGCGCGCAAGGATCTTGCACACCCGCTCCGGCGCGAAGCCGAGCGCGACGAGAGCCGGCCCGACATTGGCGACCTCTCGATATTCGATGATCTGACCGTCCCGCAGTTTCATGATCGAAACGCCTTCAAAGCCGACGCGCCGCCCCTGCGCTTCGGGAAGAGTGGAGACGTAGCTAAAGGCGTAGCGCGCGTAAAGCGTATGGCCGTCCGTAAGCGGTTCGCGCATGTCCCAGCGAAAGTCGTGCGCCGTGCGATAGAACCAGTCGTCGATCAGTTCCGCGATTTTAGCGCGCCCGGCGAAGGCGCCATAGAAGGCGTCGTGATAGACGCCATCCTCGGAAAACAAACTCGCAAAACCCGCGCCGTCGCGACGTTCGACGGCGTCACAGAAAGCGCGAAGCAAAGTGGTTGCGTCCATGCCAACCTCGTCAGGCCATACGCGCGAGTCCCCCAATTTGGACACGAGCGGCAAAGCAGTTTTTGACTAAGGGCAGTCCCAGTTTGACCGAGGATACCGGACAAGCCCGCTCGGGGCGAGCCTCGCATACCGCCACGGCCGGCGAGCGGCCGCACGACTGCTCACGTGCGACGAGGCGCGGCGCATCGCGGCCAATATCACCAAGCCGCCGGAGCTGTCGGGAAGCGTTTGCCTACATCGAGCGGGAATACAATGACGTTAGAGGTCGCGTCGAATTTCAGCGCCACGTTGTAGCGCAACTGCATATGGTCGCGGCAGACACAGGCGAGGCCGAAGCCGCTCTCGACGCGTTGTCGGACGATGAAGCGTCAAAGCTGCGCATCTTGGACTACAGCGAAACTGGCTAGGTGACAATTTGGAAGAAAATGGCGGCTTCGCGCTTAGGCAATATGCGATTAGTAAGCCCCGCAGTTAAGGTTTCGCCGTGCGCGGCGCCGTTAGGTTTGTGTCTGGAATCCCATTCGGCCGCATCCAAAAGCCATCGTTCGTCGGTAAGCCGCGCGCACTCTCATTTCGGAGCGAGCGGGGGTGCGATCGTCGTGGCGCTTTTGAGCTCTTCAGTCCGAAATACTTCCGCGTCCCCTTCGAGGCCGTCTCTGACCGAGCAGCCCGATTTGCGGGGAATGTGCTGCTCGAGGCAAAAACAAAAACGGGCTCCACCACGGAAAGCGAATGTACCGCCTTGGAAGTCCGGCGAAGGGCGTTGTAGCCCGAGTAACCCCGACCGCCCGGGATGCAGCCAGCGGGGGGTTAGTTGAGATTCAGTCCAAATTTATGCTGAGTAACCCCTAGAGCCCTTAAGCCACGTCTGGCGTCCCTTGCCCGATAGCCACTCTTCAGCTTCAGCGACACACTGGAAGCCGGGAATGTGCTCTTGCATGCCGCCGGGAAAGGTAACAACGATGTAGCAGCCTTCCCCGACTTTGAGCGGTTTAAGGTCAAAGGTAATCTGGTCAGCGGATTTGGACATTTGCGCAAGTAAAATTCGCCCGAGCGATCGTGGTATGATGATCTAGGAGGGGTGCTTCGTCCGCGTAGCGCGCCAAAAGTCGAGGTATCAAAACTAGATTATGCCGAAATCCAGAGGACGAAAACCCAAAGCCAAAAAAGTGCTCCCGGCACCGCCAAAAATAGCCGAGCAAAAGGCGACAGGTGGTGTGGCGAAACCTCCGGGAGGATCAAAGGCGCAACCGAAGAAAGATCAGGTTTTGAATAAACCCGATCTTGCTAAGCCCACTCTCGCTGAAGCCGGGATTGACAAGAACCCAACAGCGCCAAAACAGAAGTGGGCGACACTTCGAAGATTGTTTCGCAGGCAGACGATTGATCATTAGCGCCATTCTGAAGAATTTGAAAAGGTAGGGTTCCTACCTTCGCGGCTTGCCGGGGCAAACGGCCAAAAGCCCCGGCCATCGGCCAGGGCTAACAGTAGGACGTGTTCAGGCCGAGCGCTCAGCGGGAGTACTTATCGCTTTGGCACCGCGTCAAGCATGGCATCGATCGCCTGTCGCATGGCGGGCGATGCGTCCTCTAACTTCAACGCTATTTTCATGGTCCAGGAAGTTAGCTTCGACATGTCGCCGCCACGCGATGCCATGAAACTGCAGGCCTTTTTCGCGAGGGTTGGGGAAATCGACCACCTGATCGTCGCCCTCGGTGGCGGCAGTGCGATTGGCGCGTTTAAGGACCTCGATGAGGCAAAGGTGCGAGCCGGCTTCGACAACAAGTTTTGGCCCTATCTCAACGCCATCCGCCATGGAGTAGGTCACATTCGCAGTTCCGGATCGATAACGTTGATCACGGGCGCGGCTGGTCGGCGCGCCATCAAGGGCACCTCGGGACTCGCTGCGGTGAACGGAGCCCTGCAAGCGATCATCGGGCCTTTGGCGCTCGAATTCGCGCCGATCCGCGTCAACGCGGTATCGCCTGGTTTGATTGCCACTCCCTATTGGGACCGCATGTCGGAGGATGCTCGGCGAGCGATGTACGAAAGTTCGGCCGCGAGCGTTCCGGTCGGCCGCGTTGGCGCACCCAGCGATGTCGGGCAAGCCGTCCTGTTCCTTGTCAGCAACGAATTCACAACTGGGGCAATTCTTGACTGTGACGGAGGCGCAAGATTGGTCTAGGGCTGCCCCGTGTGCTGCGACTATGCGCACGTGCAACGTGGTTGCGATGACCGCTCATGGCCCTTCTGCGACTTCGTTCGATGTCCGCTGTTTGCTCGCTACCGGGTGTAAAGCGGACGAGGTTAAGGCGGCTCAAAATCGACGTTCATGACGACCCATCGCGGACATTCCGTTGTTGAAGGGGCGGCCTATAGCCTCGGGGCGAATATTGATAAGCTCTGGAACCCCAGCGGCTGCCGGGCGCCTTGATCGCAAGGCGGCCCGCGTCGCTCGATCCCTGGCCGAATGCAAGAGGAGGGAGCTTCAAATGAAGATCTTCGTGGCAGTCTGGGCATTGGTCGGCCTGTTGCTGACGGGGACTGTAGCAACGGCACAGCCCGCCAAACCGACCATCGTTCTTGTGCATGGCGCCTTCGCCAATTCATCGAGTTGGTATGGCGTCATCACAATCCTTGAGAGAGGCGGTTATTCGGTCGTCGCCGCAGCCAATCCGCTGCGTAGCGTCAAGGGCGACGCCGACACCGTGCGCGCTCTTCTCGCCACCATCAACACGCCGGTCGTGCTGGTGGGGCATTCCTACGGCGGCATGGTGATTAGCAACGCGGCGAACGGTCAGGCGAATGTGAAAGCGCTTGTCTATGTCGCACCCTTTGCGCCCGACGCCGGAGAAAACGCCGGCGACCTCAATAGCAAGTTTCCGGGCAGCTTGGTTGGCCCCGCGCTAGCCCCGCCGGTGCCGCTACCTGGTGGCTGCCATGACCTCTATGTTCAGCAGGAAAAATTCCACGATGCGTTCGCACCGGACGTGCCCGCGGACGCCGCGAGACTAGCGGCGGCGGCGCAGAGGCCCGTCACGGACATCGCGTTCAGTGAACCTGCAACCGAGCCGGCCTGGAAGACCATCCCGTCATGGTTCGTATACGGCGATCGGGACACCGCAATTCCACCGCAGTTGCATGCCTTCATGGCCGAGCGCGCCCACCCGCGGGCGACGTCAGTTGTCGAGGGAGCTTCACATGTCGTAATGATCTCGCATTCCCAGGCGGTGTCTAAAGTCATCGAAGATGCGGCAACCGCCCGCTAAGTGCGAGAATGTCTTCCGACAGAAAAGTCGTGGACAACATCGATCGCCACAGGCGTCACCTCATCGGTGCAGCAGTTCTAGCCGTTGCCGCGGCAGAGCTTGGCCTCGTGCGGCCCGCGTCCGCGCAAAGCAAACCGCCGAGCCTGCCCGTAGTAAAGCCTGGAACGAATACGTCATTCCGTACGCTCAAGCAGATCGACGCGGGCACCTTGAACGTAGGTTACGCGGAGGCCGGTCCCCCCAATGGCGCTCCTGCATTCTGCTGCACGGCTGGCCCTACGACATCCACAGCTTTGTCGACGTCGCGCCGATGCTCGCTTCGGCAGGCTTTCGGGTGATCGTGCCGTATCTGCGCGGCTACGGGTCCACGCGATTTCTGTCGAGCGGCACGCTACGCAATGGGCAGCAGTCCGCAGTCGCTGTCGACATCATCGCTCTGATGGACGCGCTGAAGATCGAGAAGGCGACGATCGGCGGCTTTGATTGGGGCGCGCGGACGGCAGATATCGTCGCAGCGCTCTGGCCCGAGCGTTGCAAGGCGCTGGTCTCGGTGAGCGGTTATCTCATCAGTAACCAGGCGGTTGGCCATGTCCCGTTGCCGCCGCCGGCCGAGCTGCAATGGTGGTACCAATACTATTTCGCTACTGAGCGGGGCCGCGAAGGCTACGATAAATACCGCCACGATTTCTCGAAGCTCATTTGGCGGCTTGCTTCGCCCAAGTGGAACTTCGACGACGCCACCTTCGATCGCAGCGCAGCGGCTTTCGACAATCCTGACCATGTGGCCGTCGTCATCCACAATTACCGTTGGCGGCTTGGCCTCGCGCAAGGCGAGGCGAAGTATGACGACCTGGAAAAACGGCTCGCCACTCCGGCGATCACGGTGCCGACCATCACGATGGAAGGCGACGCCAATGGCGCGCCGCATCCGGAGCCTGGCGCTTACACCAAGAAATTCATCGGCGAATATGAACACCGCACAATCACAGGCGGCATCGGACATAATCTGCCGCAGGAAGCGCCGCGGGCATTCGCCGAGGCGATCGTCGACGTCGCTGAAAGGTGACTGCGGAATAAAACAAGCCTTCGCCACCGCGGTTCGGGCTAAGGTTGAGGCCAAATGGGATGTCTCCGATTGGCCCGAAGCTGCCGACCCGGAATGTCCGATATTCTGTTGCTATGGGAGGGATTGTGTTGCAAAACTCTCGTTGAGGCGGCCGATGAACCGTGATTCCGTCGAATAGGACGATGATTCGCGGGAGCGGCCGATGATGGGGCGGCGAGAGCGGGGGCAAGGCCAATTCTTTTATGCGTTCGATCTCGACAAGGTGGTACCGCCCGATCATTTGGTCAGGCAGATCGATGGCGTGCTCGATCTTGATTGGGTGCACAAGGAGCTTGCGCCGTACTACTCGCACACCGGTCGGCCATCGATCGATCCGATGCTGATGATCCGGATGCTGATTGTGGGCTACGTGTTTGCGATCCGCTCGGAGCGGCGGCTGTGCTCCGAGGTGCAAGTCAATCTGGCCTATCGGTGGTTTTGCCAGCTCGGCATCGAGGATCGGATACCCGACCATTCGGTGTTCAGCCGTGCCCGGCACGAGCGCTTTCGCCAGAGCGACGCGTTACGCCGGATATTTGAGAGCGTGGTGGCGAAGTGCATTGCGGCTGGGCTGGTTGGCGGCGAGGGATTTTCGATCGATGCGAGCCTGATCAGGGCGGACGTGGACAAGAAGAAGCGGACGCCTGGCGATCAGCCAGTTAGTTGGCCGAAGGCTGAGGAAGCGTCCCGCGCGGTCCGCGAGTATCTGACGGCTTTAGACGCCGCCCAAAACCATGCGGAGAGCAGCGAAGATGACGACAAATTCAATGGGGGCAGCAGACGCAAGCCTCCTAAAGAGGTGTCGCTGACCGATCCGCAGGCGGCATGGGTTGCGAGGAAGAACACCGATCCTTTTTTCGCTTATGACGCCAATTATCTCATCGACAACAAGGCCGGGATCATCGTCGACGCTGAGGGCACGCGCGCCAGCCGGATCGCTGAGATCGCCATTACAAGGACCATGCTGGACCGGGTCGGGGGGCGCTTCGACCTTCGACCACAGCGGCTCGCAGGTGACACTGTTTATGGTGCAGTCAGGCTGCTCAAGTGGCTGGTCGATCGCAAGATAACCCCGCACATCCCGGTGTGGGACAAGTCGACGCGTTCTGATGGCACCTTCAGCCGCGCTGACTTCGTCTTCGATCGAGAGCGCAACGTCTATATCTGTCCGGGTGGAAAGCTGCTGCATACCACCGGAACAGTCATCGACGGCGGTACGCTTCGCTATCGTGCCTCAAAGGTCGATTGCGATGTCTGTGCGTTCAAGATGCGTTGTTGTCCCAGCACGCCGATGCGATATGTCCCTCGCGATCTGCACGAGGATGCCCGCGATGTCGCCCGCGCCCTGGCCAAGACCGAGGCTTACGAACAATCGCGTCGGGAGCGCAAAAAGGTCGAGATGCGGTTTGCGCACATGAAGCGCATCTTCAAGCTCGACCGATTGCGACTGCGAGGCCTGAGCGGCGCTAAAGACGAAGTGCTACTAACCGCAACCGCTCAGAACCTGCGGCGCCTCGTCAAGTTCCTCTGCCGCCCGCCGCCATCGGCGGCAGTCACCTGTGCGACGTAGGCCTGCCAAGCCTATCAGTCGATAGCGCCGCCAGACGGCACAGTGGAGAACACCACAGGCTCAGCAATGCTCAAATCCGGTCGAGCCGTACAAAGCAGCCGGGTTTTGCAACACATTCGGAGGGAAAGCAGACGTGACGCGGGCACCGCTAAACGGGCGTTCTTGACCGCCTCATGACCCAAACCGGCCGTCCCACGATCTGCCTCTCGGTCACGCTCAACATTTGATGCAGCCCCGTCCGCGAGATGCTTGCGGCAGCGCAGACGCGACGAATTTCGTGGCCTAATAATGCAGACGTGCCAACAGCGTGCACTTTTCCGGCCCGATAATCTTAAGATATGTTTTGACGCACGCGGCGCACGATGGTCGACCGGGTAACAATCCCGCGACGGGGGCACGACATGAGTGTTCACTTGGCAATTCGCGATGCCACGACCGAGCGAAAAGGCGGCATGGCAACGGTCGTCTTCGCTGGTTCGGTCGGCACCATCATCGAATGGTACGATTTCCTGATCTATGGCACCGCAGCGGCACTCGTCTTTAACACCCTCTTTTTTCCCAACATCGATCCGCTGGCCGGTACGCTGGCTTCGCTGGCAACCTATTCGGTAGGGTTCGTTGCACGTCCGATCGGTGGGGCCATCTTCGGTCATTTCGGCGATCGGATTGGCCGCAAGATCATGCTGATGATCACAATGGTGATCATGGCGTTGGGAACATTCGTCGTCGGGTGCCTCCCGACCTACCAGCAGATCGGAGTCTGGGCCCCGATTCTTCTGGTTATCTTGCGGCTCATCCAGGGCATCGGCCTCGGGGGCGAATGGGGCGGCGCGTCCCTGATGGTGATCGAACACGCGCCAGCGGGCCGACGTGGCCTGTTCGGCAGCCTGGTGCAGATCGGGTTTCCGCTCGGGCTTGTGACGTCTTCGGGTGTGTTCGCTCTGGTGACGATGATGCCGGAAGCGGATTTCAAGTCATGGGGATGGCGCATCCCCTTCCTGCTCAGCATCCTGTTGCTTGGCGTCGGTTGGTTCGTGCGCGCGCGCGTGCCGGAGACCCCGATATTCGAAGAAATCAAGCGCCGCGGCGCGATCTCAAGAAATCCTTTCGTCGAAGCGATTTTAAAGAATCCGCGCAGCTTTCTCGTGGCAGTGGGGCTGAAAATATCGGAAGTGTCCTGGGTCTATATTCTCACCATTTTCATCGTGGTGTATGCGACCAGCCAGCTCAATCTGCCGCGAACGCTGCTGCTGAAAGCGATCTTTGTCGCCGCATTGGTCGAGGTGATTACAATTCCGCTTTTCGGCTGGCTGTCGGACCATATCGGGCGGCGCATCTTCTATTTTCTCGGCACGCTTTTCACGGCCTGTTTCGCCTTCCCGCTGTTTTGGCTCCTGAGCACCAAGGACCCGCAGATCGTCATCCTGACGGTGGTTGTCGCCCTGAGCTTCGGTCACGGGACGATGTTCGGACTGCAGTCGGCCTATTTTCCCGAACTGTTCGGCACGCGCGTGCGCTACAGCGGCGCATCGTTTGGCTTTCAGCTCTCCGCAGCCTTGGGAGGAGGGTTTTCGCCTATCATCGCGACTGCGTTGGCCGGCTACATGGGTGGCACCGCCGGGGTGTCGATGATGTTGATACTGTTGGCCTCGATCACGTTCATTGCCACGCTGTTCGCGACGGAAACGAAGAGCCGATCTTTGCTCGACTAGGGTGCTGCGCGCCTCAAGTCTACGATCCTCTCTTACGCAGACACTTCAGTTCGCTTCACAGCGAGGCCGTAGCGTTTGACCACGGCTTCAAGTTGTTTTTCCAGCGCCGGCGTCGCCGGCATCATCGGCAAACGATGTTCGTTCGCCGGAACGAGACCCATGAGTTTCAACATGCACTTGACGGGAATGGGACCGGTATCAAGGACGGCTGCCTTCATTAGCTCATCAATCTCGATCGCCAGTTTCTGCGCCTCATGAAGCTTGCCCGCAATGCAAAGATCGTTGAGCCGGGCAATCTCCTTGGGCGCGACGTTTGACGTCGTGATCATCGTGCCGCACCCGCCCAAGGCGGACATGGCGAAGGCCGTGCTCTCCAGCCCCCCAAAAATGCGGAAATCCGGACCGAAGTGGCTCATAAGCCGCGATACCAGCGCGAGGTCCTCATCGGTGTTTTTCAATCCGACGAAATTCGGGCAACTCTCGGCGATCGCCTCGAACGTTCCGGCGTTGACCGACACCGCGGCGCGCCCCGGAATGTGATAAATAAGAAACGGCAGCTCTGTTCTGTTCGCGAGGTCCATGAAGAATGCGACAAGGCCGCGCTGGGGAGGCCGCACATAATAGGGCGTGACCGAGACAACCGCATTGGCACCCGCTTTCTCAGCCCGCGCAAGGAGCGTCACCGCATCAGCGTGCGATTCCGAGGGAATACCGGCGACCACCGGCTTGCGGGCCGCCGATGTTTTGACCGCAACCTCGATCAGCCGTGCCTTCTCGTCCACTGTAAGCGTAGTCGGCTCGCCGCTCGTGGCATTGACGAGCAGGCCGTGTGTGCCCTGCTCGATCTGCCACTCGATCAATTGGGCATATAGATCGTAATCAACTGCACCGCTTTCGAAGGGCGTAACGAGCGGAGTAAACGCGCCTGTGAGAAACGGGACCTTACGAATCATAATCCTCGCCTTTTCGGTCGGCATTAAGCGTCGGCGTTACGCGCAGCTCCCAGATAGGTTATCCCGACCGATTTATGCTGAAAAGACGCGTCACTACGCGTGTAGGCCGTTGCAACGTACCCAGGGTTAGATGTCTGTTGTTGGCCCTGAACGACGCGCCGCACTTTGGTCGCTAACTGTCGCTTCCGGGAGCAACGGGACATTCGCTGCTGAAGCACGCGGGCCGCATTCGGCGCGATTGACCCTGAACCGACATCGGTCACCGCTCAAGATCTATGCTCGAGATCACCCTCGTGAAAAGGTGCACTTGCGCACACGCCGAGCACGCGACCGACTGATAGGCGATATCGCCCCTTGAGTTACTTCGTGTGGGACGTCTCACCAGATCCACCCCTCCCCACTTCTGCCGGCGGACCCACCCCCGGCGGTGCCGGCCGCTTGGATCCGTAACATCCCCTACTGCCATATGCCCGCGCGGACCTGCCCTGCTCTAGCGGCCGCGCGGGCGGTGACGTACCTGCCATTTCAGGCGGGGCCGGTAATCGTCGTCGTCATCGTCGGACAACTTGCAGACGCACAGCCGATTGGGTGCGATCTGCCATCGCCCAGGTGTTGCGAAAGGCGCCGGATTTGATGCTAGCCAACGGCGACGTGGCGGTGAAGTCAGCGCAGCAGTCGACCCGAACCGGTTCCTGTCATCTTTATCGCCAGTGGCGATCCGGTCGGAGATGGCTTGGTACAGAGCCTTGCCCATCCAGGTGGCAACTTGACCAGCTTCGCGGTTATGGAGCCAAGCTTGAGAGCGAAATTGCTCGGGATGCTGAAGCAGGTTGCACCGCACATCGCCCGCGTCGCTGTCTTAGTGAATCCTGACAGCGTCACATACCGACGAATTTTGGCGTTGCTCGTGGCCGCCGCTCCGAAGTTTGCCGTCGAGGTCGCGGCGACGAGCACCGCCAGACTGGCGAGAAGTGTCTTCGTGTTCTTGTCCATTTCAGCCCCTCCCTTTAGCCCCGCGGTTATACCCCTTACCGCCAGCACGACTGAGCCGCTTTGGTCACAGTCCCGAAAAGCAAAGGGGGCCGCGATGGCCCCCCTCAGTCCTGTTTGGCCGAGACCTCGATGCCGCGGGATTGCCCGATGATGCTGGAATTACGAGCTGCCGTAGCTATTTTGTAGAGCACACCCTTGGTAAGGGTGAGGTGGCCGGTTCGATCCCGGCCGGCAGCACCACAGTGCAGCGGCTTAGAAATCTCCCGGACCGCGGCAGGTTCGTGTCTCGGGGTCAAAAACTCGGTGGCTGCCACATCCCAAGTAAGGAACTTGCATCACCGTCGTAGTGGCCACTGTCGAAGTTTCAACTGTGTCGTGCGAGTTGGGGCTGCCTGCCGCCATTCCGCTAACCGGGACTAGCAGGGTGATTGCCGCCACCGCACCGGCAAAAAGAAGAAGGTGCATTTAGTGGAACACTGATCCGGGACTCGCCGGCGAGACGGACATCTCGCCCGGAGCGGGCACAGTGTAACCACCACCGGAGGAATTGTAGATCGGCGCCATTGGGGCGACGCCACCAGTGATGGGGCCGCCAAACCGGACGTGGTGGAATCCGCCCATGTGGCCGCCCATGTGGCCGCCACCGCGCGCCTCGGCGTCGGTGGAAATGCTTCCGATTAACAAGGCCGCAGCGGCCAAACCGGCAAGAGTTTGTCTCATCGCACAATCTCCTTTGCTCACAATAATCAAATAACTGGCGAGGGCGCCGGTGCCATCATCCATTGGGATAGGGTGAGTAATACTACGAAGCTCACTGATCCGTGATCACAGGCCGGCAGCACCGCGTGTCGGCTCAACAAAGGAGGACACGCAACGGCCAACCGCGAAGTCGGGGTCGAAGGAGGTGCCAGCCAAGCAAACGGACTGAAGCGACCCCGAGCCTGCGGGGTCTCGCAGGCGACCGCGCCGAAGCCGCGCTAACGGGCCGACGCGCTCTAACCACAACGAAGGAACGGCTTCGTCATGGCTACGCTTAGATCACCCGGCGCGACGACGTCGAGCGCGCCGTCGTTGTTCATGCCGATACCGCCATGGTCCTTCGGCTTTAGCCTCCTCACCGCGCCTGCCTTCCTCTGGTCGCTGCCGCCGCCGCGAGCCACGGTCAGCTAAGTCGATAGCCCGACACGCTACGGTCTTTAGCGCTGCGGCAGCAGCAAAGAGCGCGACTGCGAACGTAAGAGCCCTCATCATAAGCCTCTCCTTTCTTCCCTGACCCCCAGCGGCGGCAGCGGCTGCTGCGGTTGCTGCGGCGGCGCGCTGTCGTAACCGAAAGTCCTTGCGCGCTGCCTATTGTTGAGCTGGCGCATTTGCTCCTCTTGCCACCGCGCCACATCCAGCGTCATGCGGCACTGCGCATAGCCTTGACTGCCGGGGGTGAAGCCATATTGCTGGCATCGCCGATCGTCGATCATTCCGAAGAGCTGTGCGCTGGCAGAACCGACGAACAACACCGCAGCGATCAATGCGAGATGCAATTTCATGACACTTTCCCCCTCTGTTGTAGCGCTCACTGCGCCCCGCCAGCCAACTATTTATCCGTTCCGAGAGTTTACCGAGACCGGTGGCCTGATGAGTTATGGCGCTCGTTTCTTGGACCTCTTTCAGCAGGCAGGGACCTACACCGGAAGAATCCTCAAGGGAGCCAAGCCGGCTGATCTCCCCGTCCAACAAAGCAGCAAGTTAGAGCTGGTAATCAGCCTGAAGACTGCCAAGGCACTGGGATTGACGATCCCGCCGACGCTCTTGGTTCGTGCCGACGACGTGATCGAATGATGAAATTTATTTGCTGCGCGCGTAAGTCTGTTGTTGGCCCTTAACGACAGATATTGTGCTGCAACCAAATGTCGGCTCTTGGGGGAAAAGCGGAAGTCGCTTGTGCATGCAAATTACGGGAATGACCCATCGCGTCATTTCGCACCCGTCATATACCGCAATGCGAAAGGTTCATTCGATCACCTCGTCGGCCCTCGCAAACAGTAGAACGCGAGCCCGTCGTCGATTTCGGGTGCCGCTTTACCCCGAGGACGGCAATGCGCTTGCAAGAAAGGCAGCGATGCTGGCGGCGATCTCGCCGGCGGTTGTGGTGTTCGGTCCGCGATACCATCCCAACAGGGTCAAGAGCGGCATCGCCGAGGGACGCGGGTTGAACGCGCGGTACCACACGGCGACCAGATCGTCCTGCCCCGAATGCACATAGCGCAGTTCGAACGGGCCGCCTGCGGCGGAGTAAATCAGCGATTTGTTGGCATAGCCGCTCTCGCGGCCAAGCTTGAAAAGTAGATATTCGTCCGGCAGCGATGCTACGGGCGTTGGCTTGGTATGGCGGACATGCTTGGGATCTGGCGGGCGCTCGACCTCCTGCAGGCTGTGCGAGAGCGTACTTTTCTCAATCACATGTTGGATGGCCGCAATGGTCCAGACGGCATTTTCTCCGGGTCCACCGGAGGATTGCCAAACCAGCGTCGCCGGTATGGTTTCGACCGGCGTGGTTGGAATGGCCGCAATCTCGCGCGCCTCCTGCTGTGCGCGCGTACCGTCGACCATTGCGCATACCCCCAATCCGCGAACGGCAACAACGCGAGCACAAGAATGCCGGACGACGTTGCGTTGCGCCGCGTCACGACGAGATAGAGCCCCAGCAGAACAGCGAAATAAAGCGCAAGCGTCGGCAGAAACATCGTCACCGACATGGTCATAAGGGCGAGCCAGAATGAAACCTCGTCCGACATTCCGAGCTTGAATGCAATTGCCGCCGGAACGAGAGCCAGCACCAATAACGTTCTGACCGGAATTCTCGCCGCGCTCGAAACCGCAATCGATGATGGCGGCGAAGACGACGGCTCCGACGCGGGGGACCCGGCACGGCCGGATGAATCCTCAGCATGGAGAGCGGCCGTACCCGACGGCACCCCGCACAGGATCGCGATTCCCATCAATCCCAGAAGCGTGAAAAACGGAAAAGACAGGTCCAGAATGCCGGCCGAGAACGCGAGCGTCCATGGTGCGCCCGTGGTCACCAGAAACTGCCAGTCGGCGGCGAAGAAAAATAGGACGAAAAGACTGATCCAACCCGGCAAGCCTATATCGCGGACGCGCCGTACGGAAATTCCGGCAAACGAAAAAACGAACAACACGAATGCCAGCGGCTTGAAGGCGGTAGCGCCGAGAAGTTCCACGACTTCGCACGCCCCGCCGATGCTCTGACAGCCGCTAGCCTGGGACAAAGCCACAAGCAGGAATGGAAAGCCGACGACGCTCGCCGCAAACAGGCCGATTCTGATGGCGGACGCACTCACAAATTGCGCGCGAGTGAGACGGCCGTAGAAC
The DNA here is from genome assembly GCA_963847785.1 of uncultured Alphaproteobacteria bacterium. Lineage (GTDB taxonomy): Bacteria > Pseudomonadota > Alphaproteobacteria > Rhizobiales > Xanthobacteraceae > BOG-931. Next base: position 48,874 of record CAWKBE010000021.1, on the reverse strand, counting down.
TCGAACATTGGCGTTGTCTCGGGTGTCGGTGAACGCGACCGGGCGAGCATGCCATGTTGAGGTTAAATCACGCTTAAGTTGCTTCATCCGCGAGAGCGGCATCTTTCGCCGGTTGTTTCTCAGTGGCCCTCGGTCAGTACAGATGACCTCCGCTGATTGGGCAAAACAGCTCGCTCTTTTTTGCAATTCAAAATGACACAAATGGCCCGAAACAATCGCCCCAACTGATTGCCTTCGTGTCTGCTATTGGAAGTCTTTCTGCCGCGCTTGCTTATTGTCTGCGAGGCAGTTCATGGACCCTGAACGGACATTAGCTGGTTAGTGAAGTCCGGCCGATAATTCCAGTTTATCAAAATCGTTTAAGCTATCGACATTGCGTTTCAAGTATTCATGGTACCCCAGTGGTCCGATTCATGGAAGTTCCGATTAACTGGAAAGTTGTTTGGGCGCTGATCCTAACCCCAGCAGCAGGGTGCCTTGGGTATGTTCTATTAATCGCGTTTTCGTTGGTTACATATCATCGTCTGCCGATAGTGGGCGGGACTGAAAATTGGCTAAGGTTTTTTGCCATAGCATTTCTATTTGCGGCCACAATAGGCGGCGTGTTTGCGGCACCTGTAACCCTGGCAGTGCTGCCCATCGTTCGATGCCGGCGGCCAGGGCGAGATAAGATCTCGTTCTTTGCTCTTGCCTTCTGCGGCCTGGTCTCCGGATTCTTATCGCCTGTGGTGATGACTTCCATATTCGCGTTTGGTAGCGGCTCCGTCATGAAAGAGAAGTTGGAAGAGTCTGTTGCTAATTTTGGGGAGCATGGGTGCAGGCAGTGGATTGATCATGACGGTCGTGTGGTTCCTTCTCACCCAGCCGCCGACCACTCCTCCCCCGATAGGTCCGATCGTTGGGGAACAATGTTAATTCAAGATCGGACACTGATGCGCAGCGTTGATTTAACGTGCCGCGCGGCAGCTAATGGCCCGTTGCGTCACTTAGTGCGACGCAGCGTAATGTCCGCTGCTGGGGGTATAGCGACCGTCGCAGAGCCGACATTCGACTGCTTGGATGTCTAGTGTTTATAAAACTGTTCGGTAACTACGGCGCAATCTTACCCGCGTTCGGAAGGACATCGAATGAAAGGCTGCGTTGTCGCGCTCGGAATACTCGCGGGCCTAGTGGTCCTAATTGTCGGTTACTTCTGGCTCAGCTTTTATTTCATTCATGTCCGTTATCGGCTCACCGTCGAAGTGCAGGATGGCGATCAGATCAAGACAGGATCGAGCGTCATCGAGTGTCCTACAACATAGAACCGGACTGGTCCCCGAGCCACTTCAACTCTCATCCAACAACTGTCGGATATGCGCCAACCGTCGACCTCGGTGAAAGGGGCATGCTCTTCGTGACTTTCTTCAACGCGAGGCGAACCTCCGCGCAGCAGGTTGAGCGCAATCGGCAGGTTTTCTGTCTATTTGAAGATATCGGATGTTTGCCCTTCGCGGCCTATCACAAATCTAGCGGGTCCACCAATATGAGTGAGAAGAAGGCCGCACTTTACGAATTGCTTCGCCAAAGCGGGCCGCGCGCTGTGCCATTTATCGTTCTGCCCAAACTAGCTCGATTTCGGGATGCCAGTGATCGGCATAAGCTTGTGCCGGTCTCACCCGCCGATCTTGCCGCGAGCTTTGGTTCGGGGGTTCAGCTCAAGCGCGTCATTCTCCAATTGACCGATGATCCCGTAACGCCGCAGCCGCAGATATGGCCCCAATGGACGACGGCCGAACGTCAGAACAGCGGGCTCAGTGGATATGAAAAGAATTGAATGTACCCCGAATGCTGCATCGCGTTAGTCCGCTGCTGGCCCAGGCTGTGTGAAAAGTCGTCGGATGCTATGATTCGTTTTTTGAATCGGCGGGCGGGAGCGACGGATGACGGGCTTTGTGGAGGGGATTGATCGGAGCCAAAGCACATTTTTCCCAGCCACGCTTGACGACTACGTGGCCGAGGACAATCCGGTTCGTGCGGTTGACGCTTTTGTTGATGGTCTCGCTCTTAGTGAGCTCGGTTTTTTTCGGGTTGAGGCGCTGGAGAAAGGGCGACCTGGCTATCATCCAGCCACGCTTCTCAAGATATACATCTATGGCTACCTCAATCGCATCCCATCGAGCCGGCGGCTTGAGCGCGAGTGCCAGCGCAACATTGAACTAGTCTGGCTGACGGGACAATTGGCGCCGGACTTCAAGACCATTGCGGATTTCCGCAAGGACAACGGCAAGGCCATTCGCGAGGTCTGCCGTACCTTTGTGGCACTGTGCCGCGAGCTTGATTTGCTGAACGTGGCAAGCGTCGCCATCGATGGTTCCAAATTCAAGGCTGTCAATGCGCGCGATAAGAACTTCACCGAGGCCAAGATGAAGCGACGGCTTGAGCGGATCGACGAAAGCATCGCGCGCTACCTGACACAATTGGAGACTGCCGACCGCCGTGGTGATGCGGTGCCGGAGGCAAAGGTTGTGCGGTTCAAGGACAAAATCGCGAAACTGAGGGAAGAGATCACGCGGCTCAATGCGATCGATGCGGAGATGATGAAGAGCGAGGACAAGCAAATCTCGCTGACTGATCCGGATGCGCGTTCGATGGCAACGAGCGGCAAGGACACGGGAATTGTCGGCTACAATGTGCAAGCCGCAGTCGATACCAAGAACCATCTCATTGTAGCCCACGAGGTGACGAACGTCGGCACGGACCGCCATCACCTGTCGAATATCGCGGGGCAGGCGCGAACCGAAATGGGCGTTGAGACGCTCGATGCTGTGGCTGATCGCGGCTACTACGCGAGCGAAGAGATTCGCGCCTGCGAGGAGGCAGGGATCACTGTCACGCTGCCAAAGCCTATGACCTCGAACTCAAAGGCTGAAGGGCGCTTCGGCAAGCAGGACTTCCGCTACCTGGCAGCGGAGGATGCTTACGTTTGTCCGGCCGGACAAAGGCTTGCATATTCCTTCACGGCCGAGGACAGAGGCTTGGTGCTACGTCGCTACCGGACCAACGCCTGTCAGAGTTGCGCTATCAAGCATAGCTGCACCACCGGCAAAGAACGGCTGATCTCCCGATGGGAGCACGAAACCGTGCTCGAGACTGTGCAGGCACGTCTCGATCAACATCCGGAAAAAATGACAATGCGTCGTCAGACAGCGGAACATCCCTTCGGCACCATCAAGTGCTGGATGGGAGCAACGCACTTTCTCACGAAACGGCTGCCGAAAGTGGCAACCGAGATGGCGCTCAATGTGCCCGCCTACAACATGAAGCGCGTGATGGCGATCATCGGCGTGGCTGGGCTGCTGGAGGCCTTGGCGGTCTAAGCCGAGGGATGCTGCTGCGCGTCCAAAATCAATACCAACAGATGCCCCAGGGAGTGTCTGGGGCGGTCAGGAAACCGACTCTGCAAAGATCGGCGCCCGGTAATCGCGAAATCAGCTCGCACTAACAATAGCACTCATATCGAGTTCTTTTCACACAGCCTGGGCCCATAACGTCGTTTCGTGGCGATGCAGCAATTCAGTCGCTTTCGGCGCGAAGCGGACATTCAGCGAGCAGCGCTTACCGATCCGATTTTATGAGTACGCGCCCTGGCCATTTCAGATTGCGGGCAGCGATTTCTCGCCGGATCGTACTGTGCTTTGGCCGATGCCTTCAGATCGTGGCGGGTCGGGCGGATATGGTCTTGCGTGTCGGTCATGGGCGCGCCCTTCCGGTCGCAATTAGGTGAGGGCGGCGCCGAAAATAACCGTTTCGCTTCAAAGGCACCGAATGCCCTCACCTTTTTCCTAAGTGATGGATTCATTGAGAAAGTGCGAATCCTTGTGCGCCCGCCATTAAATCAGGGCTAAGCGCGAGTTCGTTCCCGGAGCGTAGGACGCGTGCGAAATGTCGAGCGCCGCTTTGCGCGACCGGTGGTCGGCGTTCGTTGCCGCAGCACGCCGTCAACTCGCGCGCGAAGCATATCAATCCAAGCGGCTCGCGCGGTCACGAACATGAACGCCAAATGAACGGTGTCGCGTATCGCAGCTAAGACTACAGTGCGCTGATACAAAAAAGCGCAACGACGCCGATGCAGAGAGAGCGACACGCGACATTTCAGTTAAATTACCGAGAGCCAAACTAAAGACAAATTGAATTGGTCCAACTTTTTTAACTTGAAGCACGAGTGGGTGAAACGGTGCGCGGGTGTCCCTATGCAGGGTGCACGAAAAGTGCTACAAACTTTACGACTCCACTCGTGGTAACGTGCTTAAGCTCCCTCTAATCGAACATCCTGTGGGAGCGCGAGTTCTACTCGTCGAACATTTGCTCGAAATTAAGGGAGAACGCTAAATGGCGCGAGCGAAGCGAGCTTCGAAGCGAAATCGTCGAAGGAAAGCCTTGCCCGTGTTGGGACTCGCCGGGGTTTCATTTTCGCTGGCGGGCGCAGCATCGGCAACGACCGGCGGATCGGCAACGGACGTCCAGGCGCAGAATTTCTCGCCGTCCCATGAAGTCTTTCTCGGTGAGGAGGAGATTTCCGACGTGAGCTTGGCGACGTTCTATGTCTTCGACAAGGAGAACATCGCGAAACCTCAGATCGGCGAAAGACTCGCTTACTGGCGCGGTTGCGGCGGTTGCCGATGCGGCGGCGGCTGTCGCTGCGGTGGGTGCGGCTGCGGCTGGCGCGGTTGTGCAGGCTGCGGAGCCTGCGGCGGCTGCGGAGCCCCGTTCTGTTGGTCCAGGGGTGGTTGCAACGCCTGTTAGACCGCGGCGCTTACGGCGACGTCAACAGACCAGGTCGGCTTGATCGGCTTGGCCGGCGTCGATGCGGCAAACTGGGCCTCGGAAGTGGCGCGCGGTTGCGCCGCTTCGGTTTGCCTGTAATGTCTGTGGACCCCATCAAGAAGCGCTGGCGGGAAAACTGCTCGACTACGCTTTTGTGCTCGGACGGTCTTGTAACCTGGCTCTCGCCACCGAACAGGCTCTTGAAAACGGACAAATTCTTGCAGCTCGCGCACCAATAAGCCCCTAAACGATAAACTCCTGTAAACGAAAAATACTGCCTTGCGATGGTGATCCATACTGGCGGCGATAAGCGTAGAGGCGCACGCGCCAACCTCACAGCAAATGATCGCGGAGACGCCTTCGCGCAGCATGACAGCAAAGATGTCCCGCGGTTCTCGCCGAATTTCACCGTCTACGTGCTGCCGCCCGATGTCGTGTGCCTCTATTCCGATGACCGGAAGTTCTTTCTTCGCGGCGAGCTTTATTGCGCGCTTGCATCCGCGATAGGAGCCGGAAAGAGCTTCCACGACATTTTTCGCGCGCTGGAGCGGGAATTTCCTTCCGCAAAAATACACGAGGCCATGAAACGGCTGTTCGACCGCCGCTTTGTCGTCCAGACATCGCGTGTTTCGACGGGTGCGGCGGCCTACTGGGCGAGTCTCGGGCTGCCGCTGGAGACTGCGGAGAAAAATCTCCAGAAATGCCGTGTGCGGATTGAATTGATCGACGTGCAGGGCGCAAAGGAACTGTGCGCCGCCCTCGGCGAGCTCGGCGTTCGCGTCGTCAAGCGCTCCGGCGACCTGACCGTCACCTTGGTGAACGATTATCTTGAAGGACGGCTGGCCGAATTGAACCGGAAGCATTTATCGGATCATTCGCGCTGGCTGCTGGTCCAACCCTCGGGTATTTTTCCTCTGGTGGGGCCGGTATTCACCCCGGGCAAGAGCGCTTGTTGGCGCTGCCTCGCCGACCGGATGGCGCGCAATCGGGAAATCAAGGCGCTCCTCGACCGTCGACAGGCCCGCTCCGTCGCGGTTTCGCCTCTCGCGCGGCGCGCGCTTGGACAGACCTCCATCCAACTCGCCGCCGTGGAAATCGCAAAAGCGATCGCCACCAACTTTCGTTCGGAATTGAGCGATCACGTCGTCAGCCTCGACCTCCTCGGTTCGACCATCATGAAGCACTACGTGAGGGCCCGTCCGCAATGTCCGAGCTGCGGCCGCAAGAAGCTACGCGATGCGCGTCGTGCGCCGGAGCCAGTCACGCTGAGCGCCGGCGGCAAGGTGGTGATGACCAGCGGCGGGTATCGCAGCGTTTCGTCGTCGGGCACGGTCGCGCGCTTCCGCAAGCATGTGAGTCCGCTCACCGGCGTTGTCTCGCGCCTCGAGCGGATTGAAGCCGACTTGCCTCTGAACACCAACTACCTCGCTACCCATAATTTTGCTGGGCCGTCCGAGAGCGTCAATGAGCTCAGGGCGGGACTGGGCGGCGGCAGCTTCGGCAAAGGCAGCACCGCCGAACAAGGCGAAGCCAGCGCGCTCATGGAGGCGATCGAGCGCTATTCCGGGATTTATCAGGGCGACGAGATCAGAGTGACGCGGCGATTTACGGATTTTGCACCGGGCGACGCCATTCTTCCGAATGACGTCCTGCTGTTTAGCGAGGCGCAGTACCGACGCAGCCAGTTACCACCGACCCACCATGACGAGATGCCGACGCCGGCCCCGTTCGATCCATCGGCCGAGATCGAATGGTCGCCGGTCTGGTCTCTGCGCGACGAGCGCTTCAAATATTTTCCCACCAGCTTGCTGTACTTTTTCTACCGGGGCGGGCCCAACGGCCACATTCACGCCGACTCCAACGGCTGCGCCGCCGGCAATACGCTCGAGGAAGCAATCGTTCAGGGATTCCTGGAACTGGTGGAACGGGATTCGTACGCAATCTGGTGGTACAATCGACTGCAGCGGGCGGAAGTGGACCTCAGCCAGTTCGACGATCCGTACGTTCGTGATCTGCGAAGCCAGCTTGCCGAAACCGGCCGCCGGCTCTGGGTGCTCGACATCACCAGCGATCTCGGGATTCCGAGCTTTGTGGCGCTGTCGCACTCGACGGAAAACTTCCAGGATTTTCTCGAGTTCGGTTCCGGCTCGCATTTCGACGCGCGCATCGCCATGCTGCGCGCGTTGACCGAGCTAAATCAATTTCTGGCCATTGGCCTCATGGGCTTTCGGGCTACGGACCTTTCAAGCCCGGATGGCCCGACTCCATGGCGGCTGACGGATCTTCCGTATCTGGCGCCGAGCGGGCAACCGCCGGTTCGACCGGACTTCGGCATGAAGTTCGGCCGTCTCGACACGCGCGAGCAGGTGATGGCCTGCGTGGACCTCGTCAAGCAAGAAGGCCACGATTTTCTCGTCCTCGATCAAACGCGTCCTGACATCGAGGTCCCGGTTGTCAGGGTGATCGTCCCGGGGTTGCGGCATTTCTATCGCCGCTTCGCCCCTGGCCGGCTCTACGATGTTCCGGTGAAGCTCGGATGGCGCGATCGGCCGCTACCGGAAAGCGAACTCAATCCGCTACATCCGCGGACCTGAGGTCTTCCCGGCTTGCGCGCTCCCAAAATAAGGCGTGGGCGCCGTCCGGCATCGATCACTATTTCCGCGCGACTTGTTGGTCATGTGACCCTCGAGACGCGTTCCAACGGAGAGATTGCCGCCCACTTCGGCGGCGTTTCGGTTAACCTCGGAAAGTTCAGCGCGAGGGCGGTGAATCGCGCACAGAAGCTGCGCACGGGTCTGCCGCTCGTCTCGTTTGCATCGAGTTGGCGGGACGCCGACAGAGAGGTCGATGAGTTGGTCCGCCGATTGGCCCGGCGCGGTCTACTGGAATACCGGGTCGAGCACTCGCAAAACGGCGGGGATATCGCCGTCATCGAACCGCAGATCCCCGATTATTGGCCGCAAAAAAAGCCGCTTCGCGAATCCGACATTCTCGCTCTCTCGCGTTTTGCGTATCTACGGCGGCGCGGTAACAAGATGGTGCTGGAGTCGCCGCGCGCCGGGGCGTTGTTCAAAATTTGCGATCCAAAGATTGCGGCCGCGCTGGTGCTGCTTGCCACGCCGCAGCAAATAAAATACCTCCGCAGGCATAAAAATTTTACCGGTCTTGAACTCCTCGCCCTGCTGGTGGATAGTCAAATCCTTTTCAAGGTGGATGCCACGGGCAAAAACGCCGGTCTCCGTGCGGCCGAAGGTGACGATAACCTTGTTCTTTGGGACTTTCACGATCTGCTGTTCCACGCGCGCAGCACGGAGGGTAGGCATGCCAATCCCGTGGGAGGAGTTTATCCGCATGTGGGCGTAACGGCTCCGTTGCCGGCAGTGCGCCCTCGCTGGCCCGGAAAGAAGATCGATCTGCGCAAGTTCTCGGCCATGCATCCGGAGACAGTTTCGCCCGCGGCGAAGCTCTTGCGGGAGCGTCATTCGACCCGCGACTTCGACGCCGGGCGGCCGATCACGCTCGCCGAGCTCTCGCAGTTTCTCCATGGCACTGTGCGCGTCCAGTCGAACTGGAGTGCTCCGCTCGATCCCGGCGATGGCGGTCCGGCGATCACCTACACGTCAAGACCGTTTCCCTCCGCGGGCAGCAGCTACGAGCTCGAACTCTATCTTGCCGTCGACACATGCGAAGGATTGCCACGCGGATTCTATCACTACGACGCGGGTCAACATGCGTTAGTGCCGATCGGCGTGCGTGCGCCGGAGCTCGAAGCGCTGCTGAATGGAGCCAAATTTGCAATGGGCGCGTCCGCCGCGCCGCAGATCCTGATCACCATCGCCGCGCGCTTTGGGCGGGTTTCATGGAAATACAGCTCGATTGCATACGCGCTAATTCTGAAAGACGTCGGCGTATTGCTGCAGACGCTCTATCTGATGGCGACCGATATGGGCCTCGGCGCATGCGCGATCGGGACAGCCAATATCGATCTGTTCGCGAAGATGACGGGAATAGAATTCCACGTCGAGGGCGTCGTCGGCCAGTTTGCTATCGGCCGCGGCGCGAAGTCGGTCACTTTCCGCTGACGATTGCACGGCCTTACCAATTCCATCGCCGGCTCCGCGGGTCGGAAGGATCTCGCGGTGCGCCACGCGCGAAATATCCGACAGCTTTACTGCTCCGCTTTCCCATCAGCGCGAACATGGCGTCCTGAGGGTCTGTGCAGCGGACGATCCAGCCACCCGGCACCTCGAGCGGGTTTTCGAGGATCTGGCCGCCACCGGTCTTTACGCGCCCCGCCGCCGCGTCGATGTCGCCGATGTCGAAGTAGTAGAGCCAGAAAGGGATCGACGCCTCAGCTGGCTTGGTGAACATCCCGCCGATCGTCCGCCCTCCGGTGGAGAACATCTGATAGGTGCCCATGGGACCGTAGTCGGCGTCGGCTTTCTGCCAGTCAAAGGCCGCGCGGTAGAAAGCAAAGGCTTTCTCCCAATTGCCAGCAAACAATTCATGCCAGCCGACCCGCCCCGGTTTGCCCGGCGCGCTGGGTTTCTCCGGGCCGCGATTGTACCACCTGACCAAGGCTAGCGCTGCCATTTGGGGGTCGGTGACGACGGCGTACCGGCTGACGTTCGGGATATCCGTTGGTGGAATAAGCACGGTTCCACCAAGCTGCTTGATCCGGTCGGCGGCGGCGTCCACGTCGTCAACGCCGACATATCCGGTCCAGCGCGGCCTCGCTCCCGCTTTCTTCGCATCCTCCGTCAGGCCCATCAGCCCGCTTACCGGAACCCCGCCGACGGTAAACAGCGTGTAGGCCAAATCGGGCGTCGACGCATCCTGCGCGCCCCAGCCGACGACGTCGGCGTAAAAGGTCTTGGCGGCCTCGACGTCTGTCGTCGTCAGTTCGTACCAGACGAAACGGCCGTGATAATCCACCATCTATTTTTCCGCCGGAGCCTGCCACGAGTCTATAGCAATCGCTTCAGGGTGAATCGATTGCCGCTCCGACATATTGGAGCATTTCTTTTCGAAAAACTGGCTTCCCCTTTTTCGGATCATGCGCTACGGCGCGGCAATCGATTCTTCGCTGCCGGAGCCGAATTGCTCCATCGCGCTCGGTCCTGGAATCGCTCGCGGCGGGCACTTGCCGAGGATGATCATGCCGAGCACTTCATCCTTGGTCACATCGCCAACGCGCGCGGTGCCGACGATGCGCCCGTTTTTCATTGCGCAGATCCGATCGGCCAGATCGAACACGTCGTGAATATCGTGACTGATGAGGAAGATGCCAATGCCGCCGGCCTTGATCTGCTTGACGAGTTCGCAGACCTGCGCCGTCTCCTGCGGCCCAAGCGCCGCCGTCGGTTCGTCCATGATCAAAATTTGTGCGTTGAACAGAATCGCCCGCGCGATCGCAACCGACTGCCGTTGCCCGCCCGACAGCGCTTTGACCGGATCTTTGAAGCGCTGGAAATGTGGGTTGAGGCGGCCCATGACTCTACGCGCCTCGGCCTCCATAGCGATGTCGTCGAGCGTTCCCCAGCTCGTTCTGATCTCGCGTCCGAGAAACAAATTGGCGGCGGCATCGACATTGTCCGCCAACGCGAGCGTCTGATAGACCGTCTCGATGCCATATTTCTTTGCGTCGCGCGGGTTGGCGATTATCGCTTCTTCGCCGCGAATGGTGATGGTTCCGGAGTCGCGCTTGCAGGCGCCGGAGAAAATCTTGATCAGCGTCGATTTGCCGGCGCCGTTATGGCCGAGGAGCGCCATCACCTCGCCTTCGTGTAGGTCGATGGACGCCCGGTCGACGGCCTGAATGCCGCCGAACGAGACCGAAATGTCCCGCATTTCGACGAGAGGCGCCTGTGAGGCGTTCATGCGGATTGTGCTCTGTTTCGTTTGCGCATGATCTTATCCGAAAACCGGCGGCCCCCCCGATCAAGTCCGGGGGCATTTTCGGGGTCATGCCGTTTCGTTTGTACCTGATCTTATCCGAAAACCGGTATCCACTTTTTCGGGATCATGCGCTAGTGCGCTCGGCGCCTGTAAACAATATCAAGCCACACCGCGACCACGAGAACGGCGCCGACGGCGATGCTCTGCAGCGGCGTATCGACGCCGAGCAGCACCATGCCCGACTGGAGCGATTGCATGAGCGCAGCGCCGAGCATCGCTCCGGCAACGGTGCCGACGCCGCCCGCAAGCGACGTTCCGCCGATGATGGCTGCGGCGATGACGAGGAGTTCGGCCAGCGTGCCCTCTGAATTTGTGGCCGCGTTGAGACGCGCGATCGACACGGCGCCGGCAATGGCGGCGAGCAATCCCATCAGCATGAATATCTTCATGATCACCCAGCGCGTGTTGACGCCGGCAAGTTCGGCCGCCTCCGGGTTTCCGCCGATGGCGTAAACATAGCGGCCGAAGCGCGTTCGCGTCGCCAGGAAGGTCATCGCCACGCCGACGCCGATGGCAACTAGAACCGGGATTGCGATCCCATGCGCGATGAAAAGGCCGCCGTCGGGAACCGCGATATGGTTCGCGTCGGCGTAACGGCGGACGCTGCCGATGGGCCACGGATAAGCGTTGGCGATCGCGACCGCGGCGAGGACCAGAGCGCAAGCGACGCCGCCAAGGAAGACTTCGGCCGCCATCGGGCGGAGGGGAAAGTCGAATTTTTTTCGCCGGGCGCGGCCGTGCACCAGCGACAGCACGACCGCGACGCAGGCGAGGAGGCCGACCACCCAACTCCAGGCCGCGCCGATCGAGCCCTCCGAGCCACCGCCCATGAGCCGGAACCTTGCATCCAGCGGCGCGACCGTTTGCCCGCTCGTCACCCACCAGGCCGCGCCGCGCCAGACGAGCAGGCCGCCCAGCGTGACGATGAAGGCCGGAACGCCGAGATAGGCGATCACAAATCCCTGGAATGCGCCGAGAATAATGCCGAGAAGAAGCCCGACCGCCAGGGTCAGAATCCAGATCGCGGGATGTCCGAAGCCGAGGAGTTCCGGCAGCAGATCGGTCTGGGTGACGCCCATGATCATCCCGATGAAGCCGAGCATGGACCCGATCGACAGATCGACGTTGCGCGTCACGATAACGAGCACCATGCCCGTCGCCATGATGGCGACGGACGACGACTGCACCGACAAATTCCACAAGTTGCGCGGCGTGAGAAACAGGCCGCCCGAAAGCACATGGAAGGCGATCCAGATCAGAAGCAGCGCGCCGACCATGCCGAGCAATCGTGTATCGAGCTCGGTGGCTTTGAGAAAGGCGTTGAATGGATGCAAACGGCTCGGCGGGGCATGCACAGCGGGCCCCGGCCCTATCGTCATTGGCACCCTCCCGAGCGGCGCGACCGGTCCGGTCAATCGCAGACCTTGACCGTGCCGGGCTTCACGCCCTGGCAGACCTCATTCTTCTTGATCCAGCCGGCTGCGATGACGACGTCGAGGTTGTCCTTGGTAATCGGGACCGGCGCCAGGAACAGCGCGTTCATCTCGATTTTCTTCGGGCCGCCGGCGAATTTAACGACGCTGGGAATCTCGCGCATCTTCTTGCCGTCCGCGAGCATCGCGGCGATCTCGGCCGCCCTCTTTCCAAGCTCGCGGGCGTCCTTCCACACCGAGACGGTCTGCGTGCCCAGCGCGATGCGGTTGAGCGCGGCATGGTCGCCGTCCTGACCGGAAACCGGCACGGCCGCGGCCATCCCCTGCGCCGCGAGCGCGGCGACGGCGCCGCCGGCTGTGCCGTCGTTCGCCGCCACGACCGCATCGACCTTGTTGTCGTTCTTGGTCAGGATCTGCTCCATGTTCTTCTGCGCGTTGGCCGGCAGCCAACCGTCGGTAAAGGCCTCGCCGACATTCTTGATCTTCCCGGCATCGATAGCATCTTTCAGCACCTCCATCTGGCCGTCGAACAGGAAGTATGCGTTCGGATCGGCTGACGATCCTTTGATGAAGGCATAATTGCCCTGCGGCCTGACGGCGAAAACGCCGCGAGCCTGCATGCGTCCAACTTCCTTGTTGTCGAAGGTGATGTAGAACGCGTTCGGATTTTCGATCAGACGGTCGTAGCCGATCACCGGGATACCTTCATCGATCGCCTTCTGCACCGCCGGGCCGATGGCGGATGAGTCCTGCGCGAGCACGATCAGCACGTTGGCGCCCTGCGAAATCAGGCTTTCGATGTCCGTCAATTGCTTCTGCGCGGACGATTGCGCATCGGTGGAGATATATCTGTCGCCGGCCGCTGCGATCGTGGCCTTGATCGCCGCTTCGTCGGTCTTCCACCGCTCTTCCTGGAAGTTCGACCATGAAACGCCGATGACCTTGCTCTTTGCTTGCGCGCAGGCGGCGAAGGAAAACGACAACGCTGCGCCCGCGAGCGCGGCGATTGCAAACCTCCTCATGATAACCCTCCCTGCGTCGGGGGCGGCGGAACGCCAGTCCGGCACTTAGTGAAGCTTGTTATTCGAGCTTTGAAAATACTACGTTTTCATTCGCTCGTGTACACGAATAGGACCCGGTCAGTAGGATTTGGGGAGATCGAGCACTCTCTCGGCGATGAACGAGAGAATGAGCTGCTCGGTGATCGGGGCAATGCGCGTCAGCATCACTTCGCGCAGTAAGCGCTCGACGTGATATTCCTTCGCATAGCCGAACCCCCCGTGCGTGAGGACGGCTTGCAGGCAAGCATCGTGCCCGGCGCGGGCGCCCAGGAACTTCGCCGTGTTCGCTTCCGCGCCGCACGGCTCGCCCCGGTCGTAGAGATCCGCCGCGCGCGCGGCCATAAGGTAGGCCGATTCCAGATACATCCAGCATTCGGCAAGCGGATGCTGGATGCCCTGGTTCTTGCCGATCGGCCGGTCGAAGACGACACGCTCGCGAGCGTATTTGGCTGCACGGCGCAATGCGTCCTGACCGATCGCGATCGCCTCCATCGCGATTAGCACCCGCTCCGGGTTGAGGCTGTCGAGAATGTAGCCGAATCCCTTGCCTTCTTCGCCGATCCGATGCGCCTCCGGAACGAACAGAGCGTCGATGAAGATGGCGTTGGAATCGACCGCCTTGCGTCCCATCTTGGGGATTCTGTGCACCTCGATCTTGGAGCGATCGAGGTCCGTGTAGAAGATGGTGATCCCGTCGGTCGGGCGCCTGGCGTCCTCATAACGCGTTGTGCGCGTGAGCAGCATGATCTTGTTGGCGACCCGGGCCGTCGACGTCCACACTTTCTGGCCGCGCACGATATAGCCGCCCGGGACCTTCTCGGCGAAGGTCTTGATCCGCGCGGTGTCGAGCCCGGCATCCGGCTCGGTGAAGCCGAAGCAGCATTGGTCCGTGCCCGCCACCAGCCCCGGAATCCACTCCGACTTCTGGGCGGGCGTGCCGTGCACAACGATCGGATGCGGCCCGAACAAATTGATGTGCACCGAAGATGCCGCCGCCATGCCCCCGCCGTGGCTGGAAACCTCATGCATCATGATCGCCGCTTCGGCGACGCCGAGGCCCGAGCCGCCATACGATTCGGGCATGGTAATGCCCAGCCAGCCATTGGCGGCCATGGCGCGATGAAACTCTTTGGGAAATTCCCCGTCTTCGTCGCGCGCCAGCCAGTATTCGTCGTCGAAACGTGCGACGACGGTGCGGACGCCCTGCCTGATGGCGTCGAGATGCGCCTGGCGATTGTGATCGGCGGGGTCCTGCGGTTTCATCGTCGCTGGCTCTGTTGCATTAGACCGATCCCGGTGCACGCGAGCAATGTCTTGCGAAACCGGGATGCATGGACGCCTTGCGCCGGTGCGTGTAGTCGTGGGTGATAAAGGATGTTATCGCCGCCGGCGATCCATCGGACATCATGAGCCCTCACGGAATGCAATCCCCGTCGCCGCTTCCTCCCGCCCGGCAACTCGATTTTGCCTATCCGGAGCCGCCTGCTCCGGGGCGCACGATCGAAGTCGCTCCCGGAATCCTGTGGGCGCGGCTGTCGCTGCCGTTCCTTCTCGATCACGTCAACATCTATTTCGTCGACGACGGCGACGGATGGGCGTTGATCGACACCGGCCTAGGCGACGAGGCGACCAAGGCCGCCTGGCAGCCGCTGCTCGACAGCGTTTTGACACACCGTCCGCTGACGCGTATCATTGCCACGCACTTTCATCCCGATCATGTCGGCGCAGCAGGCTTTTTGCTCGAGCATTTCAATGTCCCGCTTTACATGTCGGCCACGGAATATCTGCAAAGCCTGATTCTGCATCTCGATCCCGGCGCGCTCGAAGCCGAGCACTATCGCCGCTTCTATCTCGATCACGGTCTCGATGCGAAGACGACACAAAGCGTCGTCACCGGCGGACACGCTTATCTCAAACTGATGTCGGGACTGCCGCCGACCTACCACCGGGTCGTCGCCGGCGACGTGCTGCGTATCGGCGGACGCGATTTCGACGTACTCACCGGCGGCGGACATTCGCCCGAAGAGATCATGATGGTGTGCCGCGCCGACAAGCTGTTTCTTTCGGCGGACCAGGTGTTGGCCAAGATCTCTCCGAATATCAGCGTCTCCGCTATCGATCCGGAGGGCGATCCGCTCGGGCAGTACCTGCGATCGCTGGACGCGCTCGGCGCTGGCATCGATGCCAACGTTCTGGTGCTTCCCGGGCACAATCTGCCGTTCCAGGGACTGCACAGCCGCATCGGCGCATTGATCGCACACCATCACTCGCGCTGCGACCGGATCCTGCACGCGTGCTGCACCGAGCCGAGATCGGCGGCGGAACTCGTTCCATTCGTGTTCACGCGCAGGCTCGATCCGCACCAGATGGGCTTTGCGTTCGGCGAGGTGCTGGCGCACGTGAACTACCTGCTGCGCCGAGGCAAGCTCAAGCGGATCGGCACCGCGGACGGCATTCAACGCACGGTCGTCGCGTAACGCGCGGCCGTTACCCGACGCTCTGATGTCGCAAAGCTCTTTGCACGCAAGCGGCCATTGCCGCAGCGCAGCGATACAGCCTTTTATTTAGATGTATATGCATTCATATTGGCGAGTTAATGCTTGAAGGCGGCCGGGCCGATGGTCAAAGATTTCGATATCGGTGAATTCAGGAACTGCTCATGCCTGCGGTTGCGGCGCGTGGCGCGGGACGCAACGCGCATTTACGACGGATATCTCGAACCCACTGGGCTCGGCGCCAATCAATTGACGCTTTCTGGTAATGCTCGACGGCGCGCAGCAGGCGGGAAAAGCCGTGACGGCGGTGTCTCTCGCGGAGTATTTCGGGGCCGATCCGACCACGCTCAGCCGCAGCCTCAAACCGCTGATTAAACGCGGATTGATTGCTGGGCGCCCGGACCGCGGGGATGGGCGCAGCCGGCTGGCATCACCGCAAAGGGCGAGGCAAAGCTGCGTGAGGCCGGTCCGCATTGGCGCAAGGCGCGAGTGCGAATGAAGATCGCCATGGGCAAGGACCGGCTCGCAACGCTGCACGACCTCCTCCCGCGCCGTGGCGGCCTGCGCGCCTGATCGAAGGGAGCTTTCCGAAAATGCGCCGCCCGCATTCACCGCCGCGAATGTAAATGCATATGCATCTATTCCAACACGGAGCTATTCAATGTCGCTCGATTTCATCGGCCACTTGCTTCTCACCTGCGTCTCGGCGGTGGCGATTATCGTGCCCGCGATCTGGTACGTCCGCAGACCCGGCGGCGCAGCGTTGCTGGTGGCGCACATCCTCTGGTTCGCAATTGTCGTGGCGCTCGCTGGCAGCGGCGTCCTGTCCTGGGGCTCGAATTCGGCGCGCCGCTGGTCGCTCTGAGCTTCGCCGTTCCGATGGTCGTGATCGTTGTGCTTGCGACGCTGGTGCCGGCCTCTCGACGTGCACTTGCGGCCATCCCCCTGCCGGCGCTGATCGGCGTGCACGGCACTCGCCTCCTCGGTTTTTTGTTCCTGTTGCTGTTGGCCGCCGGCCGTCTTTCGGCGCCGTTCGCGCCGAGGGCTGGCTGGGGCGATATCCTCGCCGGTTCCACCGCGGTCCCCGTTGCTTGGGCGCTGGCAAGCAGGCTAACCGGCGCGCGCTGGCTGGTTTTGCTGTGGAATAGCGTCGGGCTGCTCGACCTAGTCGACGCGGCCTTTCTCGGCGTGACCTCGGCCCCGGGCTCGCCACTCCAGTTGTTTTTCGTGGCTCTGCGGCCATGGCGATGCTGCCTTGGGCCCTTATTCCGGTATTTCTGGTCCCGCAGCTGATCGTCGGCCATTTTGTCGTGTATCGACGCTTGGGTGGATTGACGGTTAATCTCCAACCGCAGAAGGAGACGACGCCGCTCCTCAAACCGGCCGGGCTTCGCTAATAGCGCCGACGGCGTCACGGATGACGATGGCTTACGACGCCGACGCGATTATCGTTGGAGGGGGGCTCGCTGGTCTCGTAGCCGCGGCGGAGCTTATCGACGCGCGCAAAAAGATCATCATCCTCGATCAGGAGCCCGAACAGTCGCTCGGCGGCCAGGCGTTCTGGTCGCTCGGCGGTATTTTTCTGGTGGACTCGCCCGAGCAGCGGCGTATGGGCATCCGCGACTTGCATGCACTAGCGCTCGAAGATTGGATGGGGACAGCGGCGTTCGACCGCGATGAGGATTTCTGGCCGCGCCGATGGGCAGAGGCTTACGTCGATTTTGCCGCCGGCGAAAAGCGCGCATGGCTGCGCGCCCGGGGCGTGCGCTTCTTTCCGGTCGTCGGCTGGGCCGAGCGCGGCGGCGGCAATGCGGTCGGCCACGGCAATTCCGTACCGCGCTTTCATCTGACCTGGGGCACGGGGCCCGGCATCATTGCGCCCTTCATCGAACGGGTGCGTGAAGGCGCGAAGGCGGGTCTCGTCACCTTCAAGTTCCGGCATCGCGTCAACGCGCTGGCGAAATCGGGATCGATCGTCGACGGCGTGCGCGGCGACATCCTGGCTCCGAGTGTCGTCGAGCGTGGCGGGAAAAGTTCACGCGAGATCGTCGGCGCGTTCGAACTGAAAGCCCAGGCCGTCGTCGTCGCTTCCGGCGGCATCGGCGCCAATCATGATCTGGTCCGGCAAAACTGGCCGCAGCGGCTTGGGCCGGTACCCAAGCGGATGATTACCGGCGTACCCGACCATGTCGACGGCCGCATGCTGGCGATCACCGAAGCCGCCGGCGGTACCGTCATCAATCGCGACCGCATGTGGCACTACGTCGAAGGGATCAAGAACTGGAATCCGATCTGGACCGATCATGCCATCCGCATCCTCCCCGGACCGTCCTCGCTTTGGCTCGACGCGCGCGGCCGGCGGCTGCCCGTCCCGCTTTATCCCGGCTTCGATACGCTCGCTACGCTCAAGCACATCGGAGAGACCGGCTACGACTATTCCTGGTTCATCCTGACGCGAAAGATCATCGAGAAGGAATTCGCGTTGTCGGGCTCCGAGCAGAATCCCGATTTCACCAACAAGAGCTGGCGCCAGGTTGTCGCCCGTGTCAGAGCCGGCATTCCCGGCCCGGTCAAAGCGTTCATGGACAAGGGCGAGGATTTCATCATCGAGCGCGATCTGGCGCGGCTGGTGGAGCGTATGAATGCGCTGGCCGGCGAGCCGTTGCTCGATCTCAAGGACGTCGAGCGTGAAATTGCCGCGCGCGATCGCCAGCTTGATAACGCCTTCGGCAAGGATATGCAGATCGCTGCTATCCGCGCGGCGCGCCGCTATCTCGGCGACAAGCTCACGCGCACGGCAAGCCCGCACCAGCTCCTCGATCCCGCCGCCGGACCGCTGATCGCGGTTCGCCTGAATATCCTGACGCGGAAAACGCTCGGCGGTCTGCAAACCGATCTAGACAGCCGCGTCATCGGCGCCGATGGGCAGCCGGTAGCGGGACTGTACGCAGCGGGCGAGGTGGCGGGCTTCGGCGGCGGTGGCGTGCACGGCTATGCGGCGCTGGAGGGCACGTTCCTCGGCGGCTGTATTTTCTCCGGCCGCGCTGCCGGGCGGGCTGCGGCCAGGACTTTGGCGTAAATATCAAGCCGCCATGCCGCGGTGGCCGCGAAGCACGCGCAAACAACAAACGACCGTGCGGAGTCACCCGAACGCGGGCGCAAAGTCGGTCGGAGTCGGTAACGCGAGCGATGCGCGGTTTGGGCGAGCTAAAATACTCCCACGCCTTATCATAGCCGAGATAAACAACGGGTCCGACCACGAAGCCAAATGCCGACAAACCCGCTGTCGTGGCGAGGTCGCCGACCACCACGTAGATCGTGGTGAAGTCCATCACGGTCGCGATGGTCCGAAACGTGATGGTCTTGGCCAGCGCCCGGCCGATCGTCAATCCTTTCTGACCGGCCGGCGGCGTCTATCTGCGCTGGTCCCGGCCTGGTGATCGGCGGCGCTGCAGCCGTGCTGGTGCTGAGATACCTGCCGAAAGCGCGCCGGCGTTTGCAGCCGTTGGTCAAGGCGACCGACCTCGAACAAGACGGCGCCCGCAAGCACTGTTAGTCCCGCCGTTACATATCGATTCATGGGTTGTCCTGGCCTGTCCTGGCGTTGTCTTCAAGCCCGGCGGAAGAGATACGCACAGGGTGACGCATGTGGTGACGGCCGTAACTTCGGCCGCGGGTTATTTAAAGGCCTCATTGCCTGCACGGGCACCGCCGGTAAATGGCGAAACTTCAGAACACCGCATTCTCGCATACTGCCTCAAAAGCGACCGTGAAGTCTGCAGGAGCCATCAGCGAACGACCTTCAGCGCCTCGAGCGCCGCTTCAGCGACGCCGATCTCGCCGGATGCGGCGGCCTTGACCAGATTGTCCATCCCGTCGCCGGCATGACGGCCGACCTGATCGTGCACTATGCGGCCTGCAGCCTGCGCGATCAGGCGGCGCATCCGGCGCGCGCGGTTCTTCTTTTTGTCGCCCGCTCGGGCGGCGAGCAGGGCGTCAATCGTCGAGAGCAACGGCTCGATACCGATATCCTTGATCGCCACGGTTTCGAGGATCGGGACCTCGCGCTTTTCGTGCCGCAGTTTCAGCATGCCCGTGAGCTGGTCGGTCGTGCGTCGCGCGAGCGGAAGATCCGCTTTGTTGACCACCAGCACATCGGCGATTTCGAGAACGCCGGCTTTCATGGCCTGCACGTCGTCGCCCATGTTGGGAGCATTGACGACGACGCAGATGTCCGCGATCTCGGCGACCTCGACCTCCGACTGGCCGGTGCCGACGGTCTCGACAATGACGATATCGCGGCCCGCGGCGTCCATCACGTCGACGATACGGTGAATGCTCTCCGACAATCCGCCGAGATGGCCGCGCGATGCCACCGAGCGAATGAACACGCCAGCGTCCTCGGCATGGCGGCGCATGCGCACACGGTCGCCGAGAATAGCTCCGCCGAATATCGGACTCGACGGATCGACGGCAGCAACGGCGACCGTCCGCGCGCGGGTGCGGAGCGCGCCGATATAGGCGTCGATTAATGTCGATTTGCCGGCGCCCGGCGCGCCGGTGAAACCGATCACCGCCGCGTGTCCGGTCTTGGTGCAAATGCGCCGATAGATGCGATCGGTAGCCGCGCCGCCGGCTTCCAGCAAGCTGATGCAGCGCGCCAGCGCCGCCGGATCGCCGGCGGTCAGTTTGTCGACGATGTCGCCGGTCGCCGGCTGTTTGCTCGCCCGCGCGGCATCAGACAACGACGAGGGGATGGCCAAAGCCGAGCTCCTCGCGCAGGCGACTTACGATCTCGCTGTGGGTGACGCCGACCTCGGCGGCCTCGACGATCCGCTCATAGATATTCTCGCGCGCGCTGTTGGCGGCGCGCGCCAGTGCTTCGATGGCGCGGTTCACCTCGGCTTGGCTCCGCTGCGCTTTGTAGGCCTTGAACCGCGCGACGTGCTCGCTCATGCGAGCGACGTCCGGCCGGTCGGTCGGCCGGCCTTGATGGACGGCGTTGTCGGCCTGATAGCAATTGACGCCGATTACCTTTTCCTCGCCGCGCTCAACCAGTTCCTGAAAGGCCAGCGCGGATTCGCCGATCATCGATTGCACGAGACCGGATTCGGCCGCCTTGTACATGCCGCCGGCGTCGTCGATCTTGCCGATCAGCGCCGTCATTTCGCATTCCATCTGGTCGGTCAGCGTTTCGACGTAATAAGAGCCGCCGAGCGGATCGATCACGTCGCACAGATGCGCTTCTTCGCGCAGAATGTTTTGGGTCGCCACCGCAATGCGTGCGGTCTCCTCGGTCGGTGTGGTGATTGCTTCGTCGTATGCGTCGGTGTGCAGCGACTGCAGCCCGCTCATGATCCCGGCCATCGCCTGCACGGCGACGCGGGCGATATTGTTCAGCGGCTGCTGTTCGGTCAGATCGACGCCTGAGGTTTGGCCGTGGAATTTAAAGCGCCACGAGCCCGGATCCTTGGCGCCCAGGCGCTCGCGCGCCAGCCGCGCCCAGATGCGCCGGCCGGCGCGGAACTTGGCGACCTCCTCGAAAAAGCTGATCGAGATATCGAAGAAGAAGGTGAAGCGCCGCAGCACGACATCGATGTCCATGCCGCGCTCAATGCAGTCTTGCGCGTATTGTAGCGCCGTCGAGATGGTGAACGCCATGGTCTCGACCGGTGTCGCGCCCGCTTGCTGCATGTGCTGACCGACGACCGACACCGGATTCCAGCCGGGCACGTACTTGCGGCAGAACTCGATGTGATCGAGCAGCAGCCGCCGCGAGCCGGAAAGCGACAGCCGATAGAACATATGATTGGCGATGAAGTGCGAAATGTAGTCGCTCTGGTTCGAAGTGCCGGTGATCGAGGTCCAGGGAATGCCGCGCCGCTTGGCGACGGCAAGGGTGAAGGCGAGAAGCGTGAACGGGGAGGGATCGTTCATCGCGGTGGAAATTGTGCCGAGCGGAACGCCGTCGAGCGCGCGATCCATGTGGTCGGTGGTGTTGATCACGGTGCCGCAGGTGCCGAGCAGGACCGGATCGACTTCGTCGCAATCGACGCCGCGGAAACCGGAATTGCACGGCAACAGGCTGATCGCCGTGGCGCCGGCGTCGAGGATGAGGCGCACGCGTTTATTATAGTCTTCCGGTGTGCCCAATCCTATCAACTGCCGCTGCGTCCAGGTGCGGCCGCGATGCATGGTCGGGTAGATGCCGCGGGTGAACGGATACTGGCCGGGAAAGCCGACATTCTCGAGAAAGGCGTCGCCGTTCCAGTCGCGCGGCGTGTAAAGCGGCTTGATCTCGATACGAGAGCGGTTCTTGATGACGCGATCGGTGCCGATCTGCCCGCTGTATTCGGCGCGCCAGCCGCCATGCGCCTGCTCGAAGCCCGGGAGCGAAAGTTGTACGGCTTCTTTGGTCATTGGGTCATCTCCTCTAACTCGACGTTTTTCTTTTCACGCACCGTGGCGGCCAGCGCCCCAACATGCGCGATGATCTCGTCGCGCAAGGTGCCCGGTCCGAGTATCGCGCTGACGCCGGAGGCAATGAGCGCCGGGCGCTCGTCCTCCGGGACGATGCCGCCAACCACCAAACCGACATGGCCGAGGCCGGCAGCACGCAATGCGTCCATCAGCTTCGGCACGATGAGATGATCGGTTGCTAGCGAACTGATGCCGATGACGTCGACGTCCTCTTCCAGCGCCAGCTTGACCACGGCCGGGATCGACTGCCAGGGCGGCGTGTAAATGACTTCCATCCCGGCGTCGCGCAGATAGGCGGCGACGATGCGGCTGCCGCGGTCGTGTCCGTCGAGCCCGATCTTGGTGACCAGAACGCGAGCCGGCGGCGACAGGCGGTTCGTGGTCATTTGCGCCCCCGCGAAGCTTTGACGCCGGCGAGCGCCCGTAACGGCGCGAGCAATTCGCGGGCGATGGCCTGCACCGGCTTGCCGCCTTCCTTGTACCACACCGGAGTCCAATTCATGGCGCCGATCAGCGCCAGGCGGGCAATGGTGGCGTCGTGTTCTCGCGGTAAGGAGATTGCTGAGAAGTAGCGATTGAGGCGCGCCTCGTAGCGGTCGCGCAACTCCTTCAGCTCCGCGGCAATCTCCGGCGCGTCGCTCGGCAAGATGCGAATAAGGACGCGCGCGTAAGCGCTGGCGTCGAGAATCGATTCAAGATGCGCGGCGACGGCCTTTTGCAACCGCGCCCACGGATCCCGTTCGACCGCCGCGGCTGCTTCCACACGGTCGAGCAGCCGCTGTACGCCTTCCTCGTAGACCGCGAGCAGCAGCGCCTGCTTGCTCGGCACGTGAAAGTAGATCGCGCCCGCCGTCATGGCGGCCGCCGCGGCGAGATCGCGCATGCTAGTCGCGTGATAGCCGCGCTCGGCAAAAGCCGTTGCGGCGGCATCAAGAAGGGCGGGCCACCGGTTGGGCAGACGCTTGGCGCTGATTGCGGTCACTGCTCGGCTCCGGCGATACGCGGTCACCAATCGACTGTTTAGCAAGTGAATTGGTCCGCGGATAGCTCAAAAGCCAAAACGCGGGTTATTACAACCTAATCTCGCAAAAGTAACTAAACGGTCGTTTGGTCAATATCGTGCTCGGGCTGGGTTTCCCCGAGCGACGTTCACAGGCCCGAATTCACGACCGCGAACCAAACCAGAACCAGCGCAAGAAGGATATTGGCAGCGGCAAATGCAATCGGCCGGAGTTATCCGACAAAGCGATCGGGGAAAAATTGCAACACCAGCGGCGCCACCAGCATGCACAGTCCGCCGCCGATGACTGCTGCGTACCAGCTGAGAGGTACAGGGCCGCGAGTGTTCCGGCCGCAAAACCGACGGCCGCCAGTGCGATCGAGCCGAAACAACACGGCCGGTCCCGGACCGGAACGATCGGCCTTGGCCCCGCGCGGGAAATGACCGCTGGCCGCTAGGCCCTGCAATGACGCCACCAGCACGAGCGCCATAAAAGGGGCCGTCGCGAGCGAGAGTTTGAGCGGTACCATGAAAGGGACCGGGACGCGCTTGACCGGCGAAAAGCCGTAACATACGAGACATATATCAGCGCTATTCGCAACGGTCCCGCGCGAGAGAGTACAAAATACGATGTCCAAAGCCGACAATCGGCAGGCGGACGGCAAGAAAGCCAAAGCCGAGCGCGAGAAGCGCACCGTCACCGAAATCCGCGAATTGAAGAAGACCGGCGAGAAGATGGTCTACATGTCGGTGCCGGATTACACCTCGGCGAAATGGGCCGAGATTGCCGGCGTCGACGTGGCGGTGGTCGGCGACAGCCTGGCAATGGTGGCGCACGGTCATCCGAGTACCATTCCCGCCACCATGGACATGATGATCATGCACGCGCAGGCGGTGCGCCGCGGCGCGCCCAACACATTCTCGCTCGGCTGCATGCCGTATCAGAGCTATCACACGGTCGACCGCGCGCTCGCCAACGCCACGCGCTTCATGCAGGAAGCGCTGTGCGACGCGGTGAAGCCGCAGGGCGGCAAATCGCAGGCGCATATTCTGCGCGCGCTGGTCGATGCGGGCATTCCGACCGCGTCCCATATCGGCTTGACCCCCCATACCATCGCAATGTTCGGCGGCTTCAAGATCCAGGGCCGCACGGCGGACGCGGCGATGAAGATCTTGGAAGACGCGCTGGCGATCGAGGACGCCGGCTGCTTCATGCTGGAATTCGAAGCGGTGCCCGCGCCGATTGCCAAGCTGATCTCCGAGCAGCTGACGATCCCGACCATCGGCATCGGCGCTGGCGTCGGCTGCGATGGGCAAATTCTCTTGTGTTACGATCTGCTCGGCGTGTTCACCGACTTCAGGCCGAAATTCACCAAGCGCTACACCAAGCTGACCGAAGTCGCCGTCGCCGGTATTACCCAATACATCAAGGAAGTGAAGGACGGCTCGTTCCCGGACGACGAGCATTCCTACGGCGTCAATAAAACCGAATACGAGAAATTCGCCGCCATGGTCGCCAAGCGAAAGCACGTTTGACATGGCCCGTGCGATGGCCCGCTCGCAAACAACGGCGTTGCGCCGGCCGCGGTCGCACGCGCAGCGCGCGCCGGCGACGGCCGGCGAAACCTTGACCGAACTGGCCTACCGGCTGATCGAGGAACAGATCGTCACGCTGCGGCTCAAGCCCGGCGACGTTCTTTCCGAGCAGATGCTGTCGGCGACGTTCGGCATCGGGCGTACCCCGGTGCGCGAAGCGTTGCAGCGACTGGCGCAGGAGGGGCTGGTAATCATCCTGCCACGCAAGGGCATCCTGGTTTCGGACCTTAATCCGCGGCATCAGCTCCTTGTTCTGGAAGTGCGCCGCGAGCTCGAGCGACTGCTGAGCCGTACCGGCGCCGAACGCGCGACCAAGGAACAACGCCAGGCGTTGCAAGAGATCGCCCGCGGCATGGATCGCGCCGCGAAGACCAACGACGATATCGCCTTCATGCGGCTCGATCGTGAATTCAACCGGCTGATGATCGAGGCCGCGCATAACAGCTACGCGGCGCGTTCGATGAAGCTGTTGCAGGGGCTGTCGCGGCGCTTCTGGTACATGCACTATCGGCAAGCAGCCGATCTGCCGCTATGCGCGCGACTGCATGCCAACCAGGCGCGCTCGATCGCGCAAGGCAAGCCCGACGCCGCTGCCCGCGGCAGCGACAAGCTCATGGACTATGTCAAGAACTTCACCCGCGGCACTGTTCGGTGTGAGCCATGAAAACCTATGAAGGCAAGCGCACCATTGACGGTCTTGTCGTCACCGTCGACGGCCAGCCGCTGCCCGAGCATTACGAAGTTAAGCAATTCACCAAGCGCGGCTTCGAGTGGACCTACGACGGAACGAGCCCGCAGCAACTGGCACTGGCCATCCTGTTCGATTATCTCGACGACAAGGAGCGCGCCGTCGCGCTGTCGGAGCCATACATGAAAGACGTCATCGCCAACCTCGACAACGATTGGCGGCTTACCGGTGACGAGGTCGGCGCCTATCTGCGCCGACGCGGCGCGTAATATAAGGCCGGTTGAAGCGGGCAGCCGCCCGTGATAGATGTGTGATATATCAGCGACCAAGACCGGGAGAGCGACGATGATCGGCCAGCGCCAAATCGATTTCCGCCAGGAGTACCGCTCCCGCATCCTCGGTTGGTACGACGGCTACCTTCACCTCATCATCATCTATGCGATGGGTGCTGCGGCGTTCTACATCTATGTCGAGCATATGCATAACGTCACCGCCCTCGAATGGCTGACGGTGCCGCTCACCTTTCTGTTCACCAATCTGTTCGAGTGGGCGGTGCACAAATACATCATGCACCGGCCGGTCGACATTAAAGGCTTGCGGGCGATCTACGAACGGCACACGCTCAACCATCATCAGTTCTTCAGCGATGAGGAGATGCGCTTCCGCGACCACAAGGACTGGCGCGTGACGCTGTTCCCACCCTATGCGCTCGTGGCCTTCATCCTGATGTCGATTCCGGCCGCCGTCATTCTCGGGCTGGTATTCTCTCCGAACGTCGGCTGGCTGTTTATGTCGACGACGTCGGGCATGTATCTGGTCTACGAGTTCATGCACTTTTGCTGCCACGTCGACGAGAACGCCTTCGTGCGGTATTGCCCGTTCGTGAACACGCTGCGACGCCATCACACCGCACACCACAACGCGCGGCTGATGATGGAGGTCAATATGAACCTGACTTTTCCTATCGCCGACTGGCTGTTCGGCACCTCGGACCTGGACCGCGGTCTTTTGGGCACGCTGCTCAATGGCTACGACACGCGGTTCCTGAAGAAGACGCTGCGCGGCACACCGCGGCGTCCCGACGAGGCCGCGGCCGTTCCGGTCGGCGCAAACTAGTTCTAGGGGCGTCGCCATGCCGAACGACGTCAAGGCCGTGCTCTCGGCCATCGTGCTGATCGTCGCGGCGATCCTCTCTTATTGGGGCGGTTCGCCGATCCGCCAGGATTTCTCGACGTTCGTGATGATCGTGGCTGCACTGATGGTCGCCGCCATGTGGGTGTTCCCCGAGGCGGGCGTGAAGAAGGGCGACGCGAAGCGGACTAAATAGCCCGCTCCGAAGGTTACGCCGCCTTCTGCCGCGCTAGCTCGGCTTTGTAGAGCGCCATCTCTTCGAGGAACGCCCGCGCGATGCTCGGCCTGGTCTGCAGGTGTTCGTAGTAGCCCTTGATCGCCGGCCAGCGCGCAAGGTCGACCCGTGTCGGCATCGTCCAGTTGAGCACCGTATAGAGATAGGCGTCGGCAACGGTAAAGCGGTCGAGCAGGTATTCGCGGCCGGTAAGGTGGTCGTTGAGGTATTGCAGACGCGGTTCGAATTTCTTCAGTATGTGCGTGCGCGTGCCGTCGGGCGCATTCGCATCGAGCAGCGGAGCAAAGATCGCTTTGTGCATTTCTGTGGCGATGAAACTCAGCCATTGCTGCAGGTGCAGCCGCTCGAGGTCGCTGCTGGGCGCGAGCCCCGCAGTGGGAAGGCGATCGGCGATATATTGCAGGATGGCCACATTTTCGCTGAGCAGCCTGCCATCGTCGAGGCGAAGCAGCGGTACGAGCGCAAGGGGGAAAATCGCTCGCAGATCGGTACCATCGCTGCAGCGCTTGGTCTTGCGGTCGACTTCGATGAAGCGGACGTCGGCACTCGCTTCATATAGGGCCGCACGGGCCGCCAGCGAACTGGACATCGGTGAAAAATACAGCTCCATGACACATCTCCCGTTGCTTTTTGTACTGTTTCGCACAAATTAGAAAGCGTCAAGGATTTTTTGCGAAATGGTACAAAAAAAATCAAACCATGCAAAAGCGCGCCGCCGCGGCCGGCCCCGGCAATACGACCCCGAGCGCGCACTCGCCAAGGCCGCCGAGGCGTTCTGGAAGCACGGCTATGCGGCGACATCGCTCGATGATTTGGCCGCCGCGACCGGCATGAACCGGCCGAGCCTTTATGCCGCATTCGGCGACAAGGCGGGGCTCTATCTCAAGACGCTGGAGCGCTACCAGCAGAAGTCGCGTGCCGCGAGCAAGCAGCTCCTGGCCGACAGCTCGACGTTGCGGGTCTTTCTCAAACGCTTCTATGAGGGTGCGCTGGACATCTATCGGGCCGGCGGTACCGAGGCGCGCGGATGCTATTCGATCTCGACCGCACCAGCGCAGGCCGTCACCGATCCGGCTGTCCGCGCATTCCTCGCCGCAAGCATCGGCGGCACCGATGCGTTCCTGTCAGACGTCATTCGCCAAGCGCGTGAGCGGGGCGAGGTCCCGTCGGACGCCGATCCGGAGGCACTGGCCCAAGTCGCGACCGCGACGTTGCATACGATCGCCGTGCGCTCGCGGGTGGGCGTGCCGCGGCAGCAACTCTCGGCGCTCGCCGCTGCCACCATCGATTTGATCTGTGGGCCTGAAAAGTCGTGACCTGTCGGCTGGTTTCGACTAACACGTCGCGGCCATGCAGATTTCCAAACGGATCGACGGGAAAGCGCGCGCGGACCGTCTGGTCGCCGCTGTCGCCGCCGCCACTGCAAAGCTGAAGGTTGAAGCGGGTACCGCGCCCGGGCTTTGCGCCCTGCTCGTCGGCGAGGATCCGGCGAGCCAGGTCTATGTCCGCAACAAGGGCAAGGCGGCGACCGCGGCGGGCATTCAAAGCTTTCAGGAGACGTTGCCGGCGACGATCAGCGAAGCCGAGCTTCTGGCGCTGATTGCCAGGCTCAACGCCGATGAACGGGTCGACGGCATCTTGGTGCAATTGCCGCTGCCGAAGCACATCGATCCGCAACGCGTGATCGACGCCATCGATCCCGCAAAGGATGTGGACGGTTTTCACGCACAAAATGTCGGTCAGTTATGGAGCGGGGGTGTGCGTCGGGCACTGGTGCCGTGCACGCCGTACGGCTGCCTGCTCTTGTTGCGCGACGCGCTGCCCAGTCTCGCCGGCGCCGAGGCGGTCGTGCTCGGGCGCTCCAATATCGTCGGCAAGCCGATGGCGGCGCTCCTGTTGTCCGAAAATTGCACGGTGACGTTTGTGCATTCCAGAAGCCGCGACATTCCCGCGATCCTGCGCCGGGCCGATATTTTGGTCACCGCCGTGGGCCAGCCCGAGCTCGTGCGCGGATCTTGGATCAAGGAAGGCGCCGTCGTTATCGACGTCGGTATCAACCGCGTTGCCGCGGCGGATGGGAAGTCGAAGCTCGTCGGGGACGTGGCTTTTGCCGAGGCGCAAGGCATTGCCGGCGCCATCACGCCGGTGCCCGGCGGCGTCGGCCCGATGACTATCGCCTGCCTTCTCCGCAACACGCTGATCGCCGCTTGCCGGCGCCGCGGTCGTGCGGAGCCGGACGTCTAGTGGACGACCGGCGCCAGGCTCGGCGACTGCAAGGTCGGGCCGGGCGCCAATTTCATCAACAGGACAAAGAGCGCACCAAGGAAGCATGGGATCGCGGCAGCGTAGAAGACACCTTCCACGCCGACGCCCGAGCCGACGAGCAAGCCGGTGCCGAGCGGGCCGAAAACCTGGCCGATGCGCCCCATTCCCATCCCCCAACCGATGCCGGTCGAGCGGGCCGTGGTCGGGTACATCGCGGCCGCGAGCGTGATCAGCCCGGTGCCGGTGCCGCCTACGAAAAAGCCGGCGAGTGTCGAAGCTACTGCCAGCATCGTCACCGAACCCGTGGCCTGCCCAAAAGCGGCGAGGCACAGGCCGCCGATCGCAAATCCCGGTATCAGCGTCTTGAAAGGTCCGAAGCGGTCGATGAGAAAGCCCGACAGCGCACTTGCGCAAACGCTGCCGGCATTGTTGAGACCGATGATGAGCGCGCCGGCCGAGAGCGAAAAACCGACGCTGCGCAGCACGGTGGGCGTCCAGGCGGTTACCGTCACCAGCACCATGAAGCATACGAAAAATGCGCCCCACAGCAGTAGCGTTTTTACCGCGCGTCCCTCGGTGAACAGATGCTTGACCGGAATGCCCTCGCGCTCGCGTTCCGGCGAGGCGATGAGTTCGGCGTCGGCTGGAATTTCGTTCGGCGCGATGCGCGAGAGCGTCTGGCGCACTTCGTCCAGACGAATGTTGCGTGCGATCAGAAAGCGCAGCGATTCCGGCAGCCATGCTCCCAGCACTGCCGTCATTACCAGCGGCACGATGCCGCCGATGTAGAACACGTACTGCCAGCCGAAATTGGGAATGACGTAGGAACTTATCAGCGCCCCGATCAGGCCGCCGAACGGGAAGGCCGCGAACGCGATCGCTACGAACACGCCGCGCTTGCTTGTCGGCGCGAACTCGCCGCCAAGCGCGAGAAAGCTCGGCAGTGCGCCGCCGAGCCCCAGCCCCGTGATAAATCGGAACGCCAAAAGCTCTGGCAGCGACGTAACGCGCGCCGTCAGGAAGCTGAACACGGCGAAGATGACCGTTGCGGCAACCATGAAGCGCTTGCGGCCTAATCGATCGGCCAGCGGCCCGAAACTCAATGCGCCAAGAGCGCCGCCAAGAAGAGCGGCCGAGAAGACCGGGCCGAAAGCATTCATCGGCAGGTGCAAGGCCTGCGCGACCGCAGGCGCCGTGTAGCCGATCGCTTGCGTGTCGTAGCCGTCGAGCGCCGCCACCAGCATGCACATCGCCAAAACGCGAATCTGGTAGGCCGAGATCGGGTGTTGGTCGATGGTCTCATTGACGTTGATGACGGCGGCCATTTTCTCCCCGGCGCATGTATCCAGCGAATTTTTGCATCTGGCATCGCTCGGCGCCAGACCGTAGTCTGCAACCAGACAACGCGAGGTGAGCCGGAATGAGCGCGATAACCGCCGAAAAAATTGTGACCCTGAACGCTTGCTTTGGCACCTACCCGCACACCCGGGCGCTGAAAGAGGGCGACGTCAAGTCCGATCGGGTCGTATTCAACTTTACCGAGATCAGTCCGGTCAACCGCGCGTTCGTGCCCATGGCGCGCGAGCAGAAATTCGACGTGAGCGAGATGGCGATCGTCACCTATTTGCAGGCCAAGGTTTATGGCAAGCCGCTCCTGCTCTTGCCGGCCACGATGATGGGACGCTTTCAGCATGGGACCATGCTGTATAATTCCGATCGAGGGACGTTGCGGCCCGAAGGCCTTCCCGGCCGCAGGGTCGGCGTGCGGGCGTTCTCGCAGACGACGGGCGTGTGGATCCGCGGCATCCTCTGGAAGGACTATGGCCTCGATCTGGGCTCGGTAAAGTGGGTGACGTTCGAGGACGCCCATGTGGCCGAGTACTGCGATCCGCCGGGCGTCGAGCGTGCCGCCGCCGGCAAGGACATCACCAAAATGCTGCTGGAAGGTGAACTCGACGCCGCGATCTTCGGCGGCGCCGTGCCGAACGAGCCGCGGCTCAAGAGCGTGATCCCCGATCCCGAGGCAGCGGCGAAGGAATGGTACCAAAAGAACGGCATCGTGCCGGTCAATCACATGGTGGTGGTCAAGGAGAGCCTAGCGAAGTCCGATGCGGTGGCGGTGCAGGAAGTGTTCCGCATGCTGCTCGACAGCAAGAAGGCCGCAGGTCTGCCGAAGGCCGGCGCGGTCGACACGATTCCGTTCGGTTTCGACGCCGTCAAGCCGGCACTCGAACTGATGTGCAGCTACGCCTTCGAGATGAAATTTATTCCACGGCGTTATTCGGTCGAGGAGTTGTTCGACGACACCACGCGCGTGCTGCAAGCGTGACGTCCTACACAACATCATCAACGTGATAGAAAATCTCCGATTCGGGAGCGCCGCGATGAAACTTCAATCGCTCGGATACGTCGGCGTCCGCACCAAGGATATCGACCAATGGGCGACCTACGCCACGCGTTTCCTCGGCATGCAGCTGGTCGACAAAAGTCGCGGCATGCTGACGTTGCGCATGGACGATCGCAAGCAACGCGTCGCGATTAACGCGGGCGATGGCGAGGGGCTTGGCTTTTACGGTTGGGAAGTCGCCGGCGCCGCGGCGCTTGATACGCTCGCCGCGCATCTGGAACAACGCGGCGTGGCGGTCGCGCGCGGCTCGCGCGCGCTGGCTGACGAGCGCCGGGTAAGGGATTTGATCGTCTTTGCCGATCCGGCCGGCAACCGGCTGGAGGCGTTCCACGGCGCCGAGATTACGACGGAGCCGTTCAAACCCGGCCGCTCGATCTCCGGATTCCGCACCGGTCCGCTCGGCATGGGACACGCGGTGCTCACCACCGAACGGCTTGATGAGATCTTGCCATTCTACACCGATATACTCGGCTTTCGTTTGAGCGACTACGTCCTGCGGCCATTCATAGCCTATTTCTTTCACCTCAATCCGCGCCACCACAGCCTCGCTTTCATCGAGTCGGGCAAGAACGGCGTCCATCACCTGATGGTCGAGCTTTGTTATCTCGACGATGTCGGCCAAGCCTACGATCTGGCGCTGCGCAAGCCGGAGACGATCGGCACGACACTCGGTCGCCACACCAACGACGAGATGACGTCGTTCTACTCGGTATCGCCGTCGAAGTTCATGGTCGAATATGGCTGGGGCGGCCGCAGCATCGATCCGGATAATTGGACGCCGCAGGAGCGCACCGACGGCCCGAGCCTCTGGGGCCATGACCGTGCGTGGCTTACACCGGAAAAGCGCGAGGAAGCGCGGGACATACGGATCCGCGTCGCCGCGGCCGGCGGCCGCGTTCCGCTCAACGTCATGGACGGCAATTATCAGCGCGCGCGCGACGTGTGTCCGTGGTGGAACGCAAGCGTCGCGCCGCCCCAGTCACGCGCCGAATAGTTCACCAATTGCGGCGTTCGGCCGCCCACTGGCCGGAGCATTCACCCGTCGCCGTGCGCCAAAGTCCTCTGCCCGTGGTCTGCGACAATCGGCCGGTTCCGTTTGCCGACTGGTTGCCGGCGGCAACCGTCACGCGGATCGCCCCGCTGGGGCCGACTGCGCCATATGCTTGAAAGCTTTGGTCGAGCGCGTAGACGCGGCCGCCGGCGATACGCAGCGCCGCACGAACGGACTGGGTGCAGTCGCCGCGCAGCGTATAGATCACCACGCTCCAGTTGCCGTCGAAGGCGCTCGGCCGCGCCACCTGGGCGGTTGCGCCGGACGGAACACCGGCGCTCGCCAACAACAAGGCGGCAGCCGCCGCCAGAAGCACCGAGCGGAAGATATTCTTCATCAGTTCGCTCCTGTTTTCTGAATGTGACTTGGTAGGGGTGTTGGTCCGCCGGGAAGCGGCGGCGGCTCGGTGCTGAAGGGTGCCGCGCTTTGCCCCTGTTCATAACCGACCTGAAACAGCGCCTTCATGTAGTTCGGATCGAACGCACCCCTGCTCTCAAATTTGAAGCTCGCGGGAATCGCCGCGACGTTGAAATCGGCGCCGCTTCGTTTCGCCGCGATATAGGTGCGGTCGATCATCAGACTGGTGTCGACCGGGACCGCCATACCGATCGACTGAGTCAAGATCGTCGGCGCAAAGCGATCGACTACTTTGAAGTCCCGTTGCATGCCGGTGTTCACCACGATGTAGATCTGCGTCGCCGGCAGCCGATATGGATTAGCGCTCTCCATCAATGCCGACGGAGCGACAAAGAATTGTCCGCCGAGGCCGCCATCCACGTGCATCTCCTGAAAGCGTTTGCCGTTCGCCTCGACGTCGATCAGTACCGGCGGGAAACCGCCCGGAACCGAAGCGGACGCAAGCAGCACGGCGCAGAACAACTTGGTGGCGTCCTCACCGCCATGGGCGGCGATGGCGCCCATGTTCCAGACGACGGAGCGCTGCGAATCCAAGTCGGTGGTGACGATGAAGAGCCGCCGGCCGCTGCGGTGCACGGCGGCGATATCCGTCATCAGTTGCGGCGTGATTTGCTTGGCGATGAAGTCGCGAAGCGGCCACGAATTGACGAAGCTTTCTCCGGTGCTGCTTCCGGCTTCGAAAACGTCCGCCGCCGTGACGTCGGTATAAGCCTTGCGCAGGGCTGCGTCGTAATGCGGCCCGGCAAAGATGAAGGGGGCCATGAGTGCGCCGGTGCTGACGCCGGTTACCACTGCGTAGTCGGGGCGCTTTCCGGCGGCGCTCAATCCATTGAGCAAGCCTGCGCCGAAAGCGCCGTCTGATCCGCCGCTCGAGAGAATGAGCCAGGGGCCCGGATCCGGCGGCAGTGCTGCTTTGAAGTCGGCCTCGGAGTTTGCCCAGAAGCGCGCATCGGGCATGCCTGGAATTGCCGCCACCAAGGCTTCAGCGGCGGTATATTGCACGCGCGGCGGCAATTCCGTCGATTTAGCTTCCGGCGGAGGCGGATTTTGCTTGGCGGCGGTGACTTTTTTCGCCGTCTGCACGACCAAGGATGGTTGCGAGACAGATTTGGCGGATCCGGTCGTCGCCTGGGCCCGCGCAGTTGTGGCGGCCAACCCAAAATACAGCAGAAATGGCGTCACGAGGACGGTTGCGGCCGCGCGCGAAGTCAATCGCTTGGGCAGGGGCTTATGCATGATCATTTCGATAAGTACCATCGTCCGTTAGGGGGCCACTGCGCGACCCAGGGGAGATAGGGCCCGCACGCACGAAGTTCAATCAAAGTGAAGTACGCGGGTAGAATCGAATTCGCACACTTTTTAGGCGTTCCGTCCGCTTATGCTGCGACATGGATCACGTTACGCATAACGGTTTGCGACGAATTTGGCGCCTTCGACAAGGATGGCGCAATCGGGGCCAAAGGGCACCAGCGCCTGCTCCGCCTCGGCGACCAGCTCTGCTAGCCGTGCTTTTGCACCAGTTGGCCCAAGCACATCGACCATCGTCGCCTTACCCGCAACCGCATCCTTGCCGGTCGATTTGCCGACCAGTGCGGGATCGCCTTCGAGATCGAGAAGATCGTCGGCTATCTGAAAAGCCTGGCCGACGGCAGATCCGTAACGTTCGAGAGCCCTTCGCTGCCCGGGGCTCGCCGACCCGAGCATGCCGCCGGCTTCGCAGGCAAAGCGCAAGAGAGCGCCGGTCTTCATCGCTTGCAGCGTGAGCACCTCTTTCTCGCCCAGTCGCTGCGGTCCGTTTCCGGTAAAGCGGCCCTCCGCCGCCAGATCGAGCATTTGGCCGCCGACCATGCCGCCGAGGCCGGACGCCCGGGCGAGCGCGTTGACGAGTTCGACGCGCACGGCCGGTGCGGGATGTGTTTGCGGCCGCGAGAGGATGTCGAAGGCGAACGTCAGGAGCCCGTCGCCGGCAAGGATGGCGGTTGCCTCATCGAACGCCTTGTGGGCGGTTGGCTGTCCGCGACGGAGATCATCGTTGTCCATTGCCGGCAAGTCATCGTGCACGAGCGAGTAGCAATGCACGCATTCGAGCGCCGCTCCCGCCATCAGAGCTTGCGGCCGGGGAACTTTGAACAGGGCGGCACTTTCCACCACCAGGAAGGGACGGAACCTTTTGCCGCCACCGAGGCTCGAATACCGCATGGCCTCCATGACCCGGGCCGGCCGGCTCAGTTCGCCCTCCGCGGGCGTCGCCGACAAAAGCCGATCGAGCAAGTCCTCGATATCCTTGGCCGTCGCATCAAGCCGCGAAAGAAAAGGGCTGATTTTGCCATTCATTGCTGTATTGCCCGGCCTACCACCGTCCCCAATGCTGGCTTTATAATCATCGAAAGTGGTTGCTGCGGCGAACCGCAATTTATAGGCGTCGATGAACGGCAGCCCCCAACCGAGCCGCAAGGGCTATCTGTGATAAACGAGCTCATAGCGTCAATGGTACTTGCAATCTGGCTCTACCTGTTGGCCGGACGCGGAGCGTTCTGGCTTGGCAGGAAGCGCGATGAGGCCGTTTCGGCAGGGCGTGGCGCTTCCTGCCCATGGCCGTCGGTCACGGCCGTGATCCCAGCACGCGACGAGGCCGAATGCGTCGGCGAGACGGTGTCCTCGTTAATACGGCAGGACTATCCCGGGATATTGACCGTCGTCGTGGTCGACGACCAAAGCCGCGACGGCACCGCGCAGGTCGCGCACCAGGCTGCGGCGGCGCTCGGCGTTGCCGACCGTCTGACCGTATTGTCCGGCTGTGCGCTGCCGACAGGCTGGACCGGGAAACTATGGGCGCAACACCAGGGCGTCGCGGCAGCCGAGGCCGCCTCGCGTCCGCCGGACTATCTCCTCTTGACCGATGCCGACATCGTCTACGTCCCCGATCAGCTGAGAAGGCTCGTCGCGCGGGCACAATCCGGCGGCAATGTACTCACCTCGCTCATGGCAAAGCTCCGCTGCGACAGCTTCGCCGAACGTATGTTCATTCCGGCGTTCATCTTCTTTTTTCAGATGCTCTACCCGTTCGCCTGGGCCAACGACCAGCGGCGCGCCACGGCGGCTGCGGCCGGCGGTTGCATGCTGGTGCGCCGTGACAAGCTGTGCGAGGCCGGCGGCATGGCTTCGATCCGCAATGCTTTGATCGACGATTGCGCGCTCGCCAAGAGGCTCAAAGCTCATGGCCCAATCTGGATCGGATTGACCGACGGCGTGCGCAGCGCCCGCGCCTATCCGGCGTTGGAGGACATCCGCCGCATGGTCTCACGTACCGCCTTTGCGCAGCTTCGCTATTCGCCGCTTTTGCTGACCGGAACGATATTGGGCCTGACGGTCACTTATCTCGCCCCGGTGCTGCTCGCGGTCTTCGCCGGCGGGATGGCGCAAATGCTCGGCATCGCCGCTTGGCTCCTGATGGCGTTTGCCTTCCAGCCGACGCTTCGCTTCTATCGCGTGTCGCCGCTATGGGGGCTGGCGTTGCCGGGGATCGCCGCGATCTATATGGCGTTTACCGTCGATTCCGCCTATCAGCATGCGCGCGGGCGCGGCGGCATGTGGAAGGGCCGCGCCCAAGCGAACGTGCAGGCCAACGTGCAAAGCGACAACGTTTCGGAATTGCGATGAACGACGCCAACTTGAGCGACGCCGATAATTGGCGATCGGGAAAGGGACACCGGAACGAGAATTTTCCGGTCGCCTCGTTCCTTATTCATCCGCGCTACCGCGCTGCGATTTTGGCGTTCTACAACTTCGTGCGAACGGCCGACGACATTGCCGATCATGCGACGCTCTCGCCTGCGGAGAAGCTCCGCCTGCTCGATCGCCTCGGAGCCGGACTTGTCGACGAAAACGACGATGACGCGGCCGGCGTACGGTTGCGCGAAGCGCTCGCGGAGCGGGCGCTGTCGCCGCGGCATGCGCAGGATCTTCTGGCGGCGTTCAAGCTCGACGTGACGAAGCTTCGCTATCGCGACTGGGACGATCTCATCGGTTACTGCACGCTGTCGGCGATGCCAGTCGGCCGTTTCGTGCTCGACGTGCACGGCGAGAGCCGCAACACCTGGCCGGCCAACGATGCCTTGTGCGCGGCGTTGCAGATCATCAACCATTTGCAGGACTGCAAGGACGATTACCGCAATCTGAACCGGGTCTATATCCCGCTCGATCTGCTGTCGGCGCACGGCATTGGGGTGGAAGCGCTCGGCGAGCCGCAGGCCTCCCCGCCGCTTCTGGCTGCTCTACACAGCCTTGCCGGGCGCACGGAGCGTCTCCTGTGCGATGGCGACGTCTTCCCGCTGCTGATCAACGACCGTCGGCTTGCGCTCGAAGTCTCCGTCATCAATACGCTGGCGCATCGGCTGACGCGCCTACTGGTGGCGCGCGATCCTTTGCGCGAACGCGTCCACCTTTCCGTGCCCGCCGTCGCAGGTTTGACGCTCCTTGGCATCGTCAGCGGCACGACCCGAAGGCTCGGCCGGCGCGTCTCGGCCACCACGCAAAAGCCGCGGGGCGCGTGAGTGACCAAGCCCACTCAGGCGGCGCAGACTGCCGCCCGCAGCTCATTTTATACCGGTATGCGCATCCTGCCGCGAGCGCAGCGCGAAGCGATGTTCGAAATCTATTCGTTCTGCCGCGCCGCCGACGACATCGCTGACGATTTAGGCCCGCGCGAGGGGCGCCGCGCACAGCTGGCGCAGTGGCGCTCCGACGTCGATGCGGTCTATCGCGGCGCTGCGCCGCCGGCGCTTGCCGGGTTGGCGGCGGCAGTGCGCGGCTTCGACCTGCAGCGCGAGGACTTCATTGCCATTATCGACGGCATGGAGATGGATGTGACCGCCGTCATCCGCGCGCCCGACCGGGCGACGCTCGATCTTTACTGCGACCGCGTCGCCTGCGCGGTCGGGCGGCTTTCGGTGCGCGTGTTCGGCATGGAGCATGACACCGGCATTGCACTGGCACATCATCTGGGCCGGGCGCTTCAGCTCACTAACATTCTCCGCGATCTGGACGAGGACGCTTCGCTTGGCCGGCTGTATCTGCCGCGCGAAGCATTACAAGCGGCGGGCATCACCTCGACGGACCCGGGCGAGGTGCTGGCGCATCCGGCGATCAGCAAGCCGTGCGCAGCCGTTGTCGAGCTTGCAGCGGCCGAATTTCAGGCGGCCAAGGCGATCATGGCGAAAAGCCCCCGCCGCACCGTGCGCGCGCCGCGTATCATGGGCGCGGCCTATCGCGTCATTCTCGATACGCTGGTGGCGCGCGGCTTTGCGCCGCCGCGCGAGCGGGTTCGCCTCCCGCGCGCCAAGCTCATCTTCATCGTCTTGTGCAACCTCGTGTGACGAGCGGAACCGTTCATATCGTCGGCGCCGGTCTCGCCGGCCTGTCCGCTGCGCTACGGCTCACGTCACGTGGCGCGAAGGTCATCGTCCATGAGGCCACGGCCTTTGCCGGCGGCCGTTGCCGCTCTTATCACGACGCGTCCGTCGGCATGACGATCGACAACGGCAATCATCTTCTTTTGTCGGGCAATCATGCTGCGCTCGACTATCTGCGCGGCATCAGGGCCGAGCATCGTCTGATCGGTCCGCCGACGGCCGAGTTTTCTTTTGCCGATCTGGCGAGCGGCGAACGCTGGACGCTGCGCTTTAATGACGGCCGCTTCCCGTTCTGGATTTTCGATCCCGCGCGGCGCGTGCCCGGAACGCGCGCGCTCGATTATCTGCCGCTGGCGCGGCTCATGTGGCCGCCGGCGGGCAAGTCGGTCAGCGAGGTCATCGCCTGCGAAGGCATTCTCTATCGGCGATTGGTCGAGCCGCTTCTGCTCGCGGCGCTGAACATCGATGCGCCAATGGGATCGGCGCGACTTGCGGGCGCGATCATCCGTGAAACGCTCGCCGTCGGCGGGCGGGCCTGCCGTCCGTTGATTGCGCGCGAGGGGTTGGGTTCGACGCTGATCGAGCCCGCGCTCGGCGCGCTGAAGGAGCGAGGCGCGGTGGTGCGCATGGAGCATCAACTGCGCGGGATGCGCTTTGGCGCCGGGCGGATCGAAGCGCTCGATTTCGGCGGCGAAACCGTCGCGCTTGGTGACGGCGATGCAGTCGTTCTTGCTGTGCCGCCTTATGCCGCCGCTCCGCTGGTCCCCGGTCTCGACGTACCGACGGAGTTCCGCGCCATCGTCAACGCGCATTTCCGCATCGAGCCGCCGGTCGGACAATCGCCCATCCTGGGCGTTCTCAACGGCACGGTGCAGTGGCTGTTTGCTTTTCCCGGCCGGCTGTCCGTCACCATCAGCGCCGGCGACCGGCTCATCGACTCGCCGCGGGAGGAGCTGGCGAAGACGATCTGGAGTGAGGTCGCGAGCTTGACCGGACTGCCGTCCGAACTGCCGCCCTGGCAGATCGTGCGCGAGCGGCGCGCGACCTTCGCCGCGACGCCGGCGCAAGATGCAAAACGCCCCGGCGCAACAACAAAATGGAGTAATCTCGTCCTCGCCGGGGATTGGACAGATTCAGACCTGCCCGCTACCATTGAGGGCGCGATCCGATCCGGCAATCGCGCCGCCGACATCATCGCGAAGCTGCCATGATCGAAGACACGATCGAACGACGCACCAGGACTGCCGCGCAGGCCGCGCTTGCTCCTGCGCTCGACGGTGCCCTCGAACAGCACATTCAAAAAGCCACGCAGGCGCTCCTGGCGCAACAGCGTCCGGACGGCCACTGGGTGTTCGAGCTCGAGGCCGACGCTACAATTCCCGCCGAATACGTGCTGCTGCGACATTATCTCGGCGAGCCGGTCGATGTGGCTCTAGAAGCCAAGATCGCCGTCTATCTGCGCCGTATCCAGGGCGATCACGG
The DNA here is from genome assembly GCA_963847785.1 of uncultured Alphaproteobacteria bacterium. Taxonomy (GTDB): domain Bacteria; phylum Pseudomonadota; class Alphaproteobacteria; order Rhizobiales; family Xanthobacteraceae; genus BOG-931. Next base: position 8,961 of record CAWKBE010000021.1, on the reverse strand, counting down.
CGGCTGGCCGCTGTTCCGCGACGGCCCGCTTGACATCAGCGCGACGGTGAAGGCCTATTTCGCGCTCAAGGTGATCGGAGATTTCGTCGACGCGGATCATATGCGTCGCGCCCGCGAGGCGGTCCGCGCTCGCGGCGGCGCCGAGCGTGCCAACGTGTTCACGCGCATCATGCTGGCGCTGTTCGGGTTCATTCCGTGGCGGGCCGTGCCGGTGATCCCCGTCGAGGTCGTGTTGCTGCCACGCTGGTTTCCGTTCCACCTCGACAAGATCTCGTACTGGAGCCGCACCGTCATCGTCCCGTTGCTGGTGCTGATGGTGAAGAAACCGCGCGCGCGCAACGCAAAGGGCATCCGCATCGACGAGCTTTTCCTGGCGCCGCCAGAGAGCATCGGCCCAACGCCGAAGGCGCCGCAACAGAATGCGTCGTGGTTCTGGTTCTTCCGCGGCGTCGATAGCGTCCTGCGTGTGACTGAGCCGTTCTTTCCGCAGTCGACGCGCCAGCGTGCCGTCGACCGCGCCGTCACCTGGACGATCGAACACCTCAATGGCGAGGACGGTCTCGGCGCGATTTTTCCGGCGATGGCGAACAGCGTGATGATGCTTGCGGCACTCGGCTATGCGGAGGGTCATCCGCACCGCGTCATTGCCCGCAAATCGATCGAGAAGCTTTTGGTCGCGCATGACGACGAGGCTTATTGCCAGCCCTGCGTCTCGCCGGTCTGGGATACTGGACTCGTCGCTCACGCCTTGCTGGAGGTTGGCGGCGAACGCACGGTCGCGCAGGTCAAACGCGGCCTCGACTGGCTGGTGCCGAAGCAGGTACTCGACGTCCGCGGCGACTGGGTCGCGCGGCGGCCCGATATCCGCCCCGGCGGCTGGGCCTTTCAATACGCCAACGCGCATTACCCCGATGTCGACGACACCGCCGTCGTCGCCATGGCGATGGATCGGGTGCAGGTCCAATCCGGCCGTGAGGATTATCGCGACGCGATTGACCGTGCGCGTGAATGGATCCTCGGGATGCAGAGCGCGAACGGCGCCTGGGGCGCCTTCGACGCCGACAACGAATATTATTATCTCAACAACATTCCCTTCGCCGATCATGGCGCGCTGCTCGATCCGCCGACCGAGGATGTCACCGCGCGCTGCCTGTCGATGCTTGCGCAGTTCGGCGAGACCATCGGCAGCAGTGCGGCTGTCGCGCGCGGCGTCGACTATCTGCGCCGGACACAGCTCGCCGAAGGCAGCTGGTACGGTCGCTGGGGCATGAACTACATCTACGGCACCTGGTCGGTCCTGTGCGCTCTCAACGTCGTCGGTGTCGATCACGGTGCGCCGGAGATGCGCAAGGCCGTGGACTGGCTCGTCGCCATTCAGAACGAGGACGGCGGCTGGGGCGAGGACGGCGCAAGTTACAAGCTCGATTACCGCGGCTACGAACGGGCGCCGTCGACGGCCTCACAGACGGCGTGGGCACTCCTTGGACTCATGGCCGCCGGCGAGGTCGATCATCCAGCAGTCGCGCGCGGCATCAAGTATCTCTCCGAGAGCCAGGGCGGCGATGGATTCTGGGACGAGCCGCGCTATACCGCCACCGGTTTCCCGCGCGTGTTTTATCTGCGCTACCACGGCTACTCGAAATTATTCCCGGTATGGGCCATGGCGCGCTACCGCAATCTCAAGCGCGGCAACACGCGCGCGGTGGTGTATGGGATGTGAATTCGTACGGCGGTCAGGCGACGTCGTAACCCGCTGTAGAAACTACGCTGCGCTTGCCGACCTCGTCGCCGCCTTGGCGGCCTTCTCGCGCGCCTCGTTGGCGCGCATTTGCGACAGGGTGAGCTGCACGTTGTTGTCGAAGACGTATCGTGCCGGGCGCTGATTTTCGAGCGAAATCTCCGGCGCCATCGGCCCTTCGGTCTTCACGCCGCGCCACGCAATCTTCAGCGCTTCGAGCGGGTGATCGATCATGGCTTCCGTCGCGGTCGCCTCGTAGCCGCAATGTGCCATGCAGTTCGCGCACTTCTCGTAGCGGCCGGTGCCGTAAGCGTCCCAGTCGGTCGTTTCCATCAGCTCCGTGAAGGTCTTGGCGTAGCCTTCGCCGAGCAGATAGCAGGGCTTCTGCCAGCCGAAGATGTTTCGCGTCGGCATGCCCCAGGGTGTGCAGTGGAATTCCTGGTTGCCGGCGAGGAAGTCGAGAAACATGGCGGAGTGCGTCAGGTTCCACTTCTTGCCCTTGCCGAGCGCGAAGACTTTGCGGAACACTTCCTTGGTGTTGCGGCGGGCAAGGAAATGCTGCTGATCCGGCGCGCGCTCGTAGGCATAGCCGGGCGAAATCGACACGCCGACGCCAAGTTCCTCGGCGAGATCGAGGAACCTCGCGATATCGGCGGGCGGATGGCCGTCGTAGATCGTGCAGTTGACGTTGACGGCAAAGCCCTTGGTCTTGGCGGCCTTGATCGCCGACACGGCCTTCTCGAAGCCGCCTTCCATGCACACCGATTTGTCGTGGTGCTCCTTGAGCCCGTCGAGATGCACGGAGAAGAACAGATAGGGCGAAGGCTCGAACACGTGCAGCTTCTTCTCGAGAAGGAGCGCATTGGTGCACAGCGAAACGAACTTCTTGCGCGCGACGATGCCTTTGACGATCTCGCCGATCTCTTTGTGAATCAGCGGTTCGCCGCCCGGAATGGCGACCATCGGCGCGCCGCATTCGTCGACCGCGTCGAGGCATTCCTGAACCGAGAGACGCTTGTTCAGGATCGCATCCGGGTAATCGATTTTGCCGCAGCCGAAGCAGGCGAGGTTGCATCGGAACAGCGGCTCCAGCATCAGCACCAACGGGTAGCGCTTGCGTCCGCTCAGGCGCTGCCGCAGGACGTAAGCGCCGACGACCGCCTTCTGTCGTAGTGATACAGCCACAATCGTATCCTTCTTCTTCGGATTGCCTTTTCGCCGCCGCGATCAAACCTTCGATCAAACCTTGGCCGTCGCCCGCGCCGCCGTCCTGCCATCGATCAATTCCGGCGGCAGACGAAATTCGATGGTTTCCTGGCGGCCGGTCAGCTCCGAGACCTCAACCGGGCCGAGCCGGCGCAAGGCGTCGATCACATCCTCCACCAGTACTTCGGGCGCCGAAGCGCCGGCCGTTATGCCGACGGTTTCCGCGCCGGTGAACCACTCCGGTTGCACTTCGCTGCCGTCGGCGATGAGGTAGCACGGAGTACCAGCCTCGTTGCCGATCTCGCGTAGGCGGTTCGAATTCGAACTATTCTTGGCGCCGACGACCAGAATAACGTCCACCAGCGTCGATAGTTCGCGGACGGCGGTCTGCCGGTTTTGCGTGGCGTAGCAGATGTCGCGCGTCTCCGGCCCGACGATGTCGGTGAACTTTCCATGCAAAGCCGCGATAATGCCGCGGGTGTCGTCGACGCTGAGTGTCGTCTGCGTGACGTAAGCGACGGGCGTGTCATGGGGGATGTCGAGCGTGTCGACGTCGTTCTCGGTTTGCACGAGCGTCACCGGCTCGGATATCTGCCCCATTGTGCCTTCGACTTCCGGATGCCCGGCATGGCCGATCAGAATGAGGCGGCGTCCCTGCGCTACGTAGCGCTTGCCTTGATTGTGGACCTTGGTAACCAGCGGGCAGGTGGCGTTCAGCACCGGCAGTTCGCGCTGTGCCGCTTCCTCCTCAACGCTTTTGGCGACGCCATGAGCGCTGAAGATGGTGACCGCATGCGGAGGAACCTCCGAGAGATCCTCGACGAAGTGCGCGCCCTTGGCCTTCAGGCTCTCCACAACGTGCTTGTTGTGCACGATCTCGTGGCGAACGTAGACCGGAGGGCCGTATTTCTGCAACGCGCGCTCGACGATTTCGATCGCACGGACAACGCCGGCGCAGAAACCGCGGGGCTGAGCGAGTATCACCTTCATCCATGACCTCCAGGCGGGGCGCCGGACTGCGGCGTTGCGCCGCAACAAGGGCCGTCCGTCGTGTTCCACGTCCAATACTTTGGCGACAACGCCATGACAACAAAATTGGCCATGATGCCGCGACAATCAACCCGATGCGGTCCGGTTTCGCTGATCGGACCCGACCTTTGCGGGTCACCATGCGGCGGAAATGCGCCCTTTGTCCAGTTTGCCATACCCTGAGAGCGTAGCTGCCGCTCCCCCCGATCGGCCCGCGCCCGAGCTAGGAAAATAAACCGATTTCACTTTTTAGGCGTTTCAGGGCATCTAAGGCCGCCGCCCCGCTTGCCTGGAGATTCCGTGACCGATCTGCACGCCGATTGGCTATGTTCTGGCGCACGCCCCCCGTTGCAGAGCGCGATTCAATCGAACGAATGCGACTCCATTTTGCCGTTGTCCTAACGCCTCAAACGGTTTCCCAAATCCAGATCCCATGAAAACGATCACCGCTTTCGTCGTCCGCGCGATTGGTTTTTGCATAAACTACCCCCGCCGGGTCGTCGCGGGAGCGATCGTCATTACGATCTGGTCGACGTGGTATGCGGCAGCGCATTTCTCCGTGACTACCGACATCAACCAGCTCTTGTCCAGCAGCAGTCCGGGACGGCAGCGGGAACTGGCGTTCGAAAAAGCCTTCCCGCAGTTCGATACGATCGTTGCGGTCGTCGATGCGCCTACCCCGGAGCTGGCGCAGGAGGCGACCGCCGCGCTCGTGGCGCAACTGTCGCCGGAGAAGAAATTTTTCAAGTCAGTCGTTGAACTTCAGGGGGGCGCCTTCTTTGCCCAGAACGGTCTATTGTTCGAGCGCCTCGATCAGCTCGAGCCGCAGTTGAGCCTGATGACCCAAGCGCAGCGGCTCGTGCAGGTGTTGGCGGCCGATCCGAGCCTGCGTGGAGTGATTCGCGCGTTGCAGTTTGGGCTCCTCGGCGTGCAGTCGGGCAAAATTACCCTCGATAACATGATCTGGCCGTTGACTCTTGCGGCCAACACGATCGACCAGGTGAACGAGAACAAGCCTGCAAGCTTTTCATGGCAGGCGCTCATCCAGGGCACCGAGCCGAAACCAACCGAGCTGATGAAATTTTTGCAGATCGGCGCCGTTCTCGATTATTCGGAGCTGCAGCCGGGCATCAAGGCAACCGAGGCCATCCGCCGCGCGGTCGCCGATCTCAACCTCGCCTCCACCTACCAGGCGCGGGTACGTCTCACCGGCCCTGTGCCCATGAACGACGACGAGTTCGCTACGATCAAGGAGAACGCCGCACTCAACGCGATGCTGACCGTCGCCGTCGTACTGTTCATCCTCTGGATGGCGCTGCGGTGGGGCCGGATCATCTTTGCGGTTTTCGCCAGCCTCGTCGTTGGACTCTCCATCACCGCGGCGCTGGGTATTCTTATGGTCGGCGCGCTTAACCTGATTTCGGTCTACTTCGCCGTCCTGTTCGTCGGCCTCGGCGTCGATTTCGGAATTCAGTTCAGCGTCCGCTATCGGGCCGAGCGACACGAAGTCGACGGTCTGTTCGAGGCGCTTCTGCATGCCGGGCGGCGGGCCGGCGCGCCGCTGACGCTTGCGGCGCTTGCCACCGCCGCGGGCTTCCTCGCCTTCCTGCCGACGGCTTATCGGGGATTGTCGGAGCTCGGTCTGATCGCCGGCGTCGGCATGCTGATCGCCTTCCTCACCAGCATCACCTTGTTGCCGGCTCTGTTGAGCCTGCTCAAGCCAGGGAGCGAGCCGCGCCCGCTCGGCTATACTTTCCTCGCGCCGGTCGATGAATTTCTCGAGCGCCACCGCGTGCTGATCCTTATTGTCACCGTGCTCCTGATCGTCGGGGCGTCGCCGCTGCTTTACTGGCTGCGCTTCGATTTCAATCCGATGAATTTGCGCAACCCGAGAACCGAATCGGTCTCAACCTATATTCAGCTCGAACAGGATCAGGCGGCCGGGACCAACGACATCGCCGCGCTGGAGCCGACGCTGGCGGACGCCGACGCAGCTGCCGTCAAGCTTCGAGCGTTGCCGCAAGTGGCGCGCGTAACGACGCTTTCCACCTTCATCCCAACCGAGCAGGACAAGAAACTGCCGCTGATCAAAAACGCAGCGGAGACGCTCGGCCCCGCTCTCGCGCCGGCCACGATCAGTCCGCCGCCGACCGACGCGGATAACATCTCCATTATCAACAGCACCGTCGATGCGCTCAATCGGTTTGCCGCTGCGGCTCCCGGTCCTGGCGCCGACGCGGCAAAGCGGCTGGCGGCGGCGATGGCGACGCTTGCCAAGGGCGATGAGGCGGCGCGTCAACGCGCGGAAACCGCCTTTGTCCAGCCGCTGAAAACGGCGCTGGACAACCTGCGCGGCCTGCTCAAGGCCCAGGAAATTACCCGCAGCAACCTGCCACCGGAACTGGTGGGCCAATGGATCACCAAGGACGGGCAGGCGCGTTTGGATGTCGCGCCGAGCGGCAACGAGAAAGACAACGCGACGCTACGCACGTTTGCGCGCGACGTGCAGCGGGTCGAGCCGAATGCGACGGAGGGTCCGGTTTCTATTCTCGAAGCGCGCCGCACGATCATTACCGCCTTCCTTGAGGCCGGCGCCTGGGCGCTATTATCGATCGCCGTGCTTCTGTGGATCACCTTGCGGCGGCTGGGCGACGTGCTGCTGACGCTCATTCCGTTGCTGGTGGCGGGAGTGGTCACGCTGGAAATCTGCGTCGCGATCGACATGCCGCTCAACTTCGCCAACATCATCGCGCTGCCGTTGCTGCTCGGTGTCGGCGTGGCGTTCAAGATTTACTACATCATGGCCTGGCGCGAGGGACAGACCAGATTGTTGCAGTCCGTACTGACGCGCGCGGTGACATTCAGCGCGTGCGCGACGGCGACCGCCTTCGGCAGTCTGTATTTCTCAAGCGATCCCGGCACTTCGAGCATGGGCAAGCTGCTCGCCATCGCGCTGTTGACGACGATGACGGCTGCGGCGTTCTTCCAACCGGTGCTGATGGGCAAGCCGCGCGAGAAGGAACTGCAAAAACACGAGCGGCAAGGGCATGCGGGTGCCGTGCCGAAATGACCGGCTTCCGCCCCGGGTCAAATCCGGGGCGGGTTTTACTAATGCCGAAGCGGATCCGGCTTCATCGCGCCGGAGGATTTGCGGGCGGAGGCTGTCGGCGGGTTGGGATTAAAACGAGGATCGATCTCGTTGTAGGCCGCCTCCGGCAAGCGCGTCCAATATTGGTTCTTTCCCAGCAGTGAAATGCCGAGATAGCCGCGGACCACCAGCGTCTGGCCGTCCGGCGTCAATGTCATCATGGCGCTGTAGAGGTCGCCGTGGCGCGGATCGAGGATGGTCCCGTCGGTATACTCGGCGCCGTTGCGCTTCATGCCGCGGATGATGTCCAGCCCCAGCCACGGCTTGCCGCGGCGGTCGTCCTTGCACAGGTTGCAGACGATGTTGGGGTCCTCGCCGGGCTTCATGAACATCCGCACGATAGTTCCCTCGTAGAAGCCGCCGTTGTCGCGAATGAGAAACCAAGCGTTCGGCTGATGGCTGTCCTCGTCGAGCGACTGCCAGAGCCCGGCGGCCGTCGGTTCTGCGCCAAGCGTTTGACCGGCGCCGACAAGCAATAGCAGCGCCGCCACAACAGTCAGGTGTTTCATTCGCATCTTGGATCTCCGAAGCTAAATCTTCGTTCACGCTCTGGCCCGCCCGCTCAATCCGGGGGTGACGTTATTCAATAAGTACCCGATCCGGCAAGCGGGGTTCCGATGACTGACACCGTCAGATGCCACGCCGACATCACCCGAAAATGGTGGCCGGAACATGAAAGGCAGGATATGACAGCGCGCTCCGGCTGCCACCGGCAGGATCCGCTCGGGCGGGGTGTTGCGGCGATCCTCGCCGTGCGGACCGCGCCGACGTAAATCTGAGAGGGAGAGAAACGCCGATGGCGAACAAGATAATCATAAGTTGCGCGATCACCGGCTCGATCCACACGCCGACGATGTCGGATGCGCTGCCGATCACGCCCGACCAGATCGCCACGCAAGCGATCGATGCCGCCCAGGCCGGCGCCGCGATCCTGCACCTGCACGCGCGCGATCCGAAGGATGGGCGGCCGTCGCCGGACCCGAACATCTTCATGCAGTTCCTGCCCCGCATCAAGCAAGCGACCGATGCCGTAGTCAACATCACCACCGGCGGCGCCGTGACCATGACGGTGGAACAGCGCATGTCGGCGGCGCAGACGCTCTCTCCGGAAATGTGTTCCCTCAACATGGGGTCGATGAACTTCGCGCTCTACCCCATGGCGCGGCGCTACAAAAACTGGAAATACGACTGGGAGGAGAGCTATCTCACCAATTCCGACGCCTACATCTTCCCCAACACGTTTCGCGATATCGAAAAAATCTCCAAGATTCTCGGCGAAGGCCACGGCGTCAAATTCGAGCACGAATGCTACGACACGGGTCACCTCTACAACCTCGCCCATTGCATCGATCGCGGCCTGTTCAAGCCGCCGGTGTTCGTTCAGCTGATCTTCGGCATTCTCGGCGGCATCGGGCCCGATCTCGACAATCTGCTGTTCATGAAGCGCACGGCCGACCGGCTGTTCGGCGATCAATATTACTGGTCGGTGCTTGCCGGCGGCCGGCATCAGATGAACTTCGGCACCAACGCCGCCATGATGGGCGGCAACATCCGTGTCGGCCTCGAGGACTCGCTCTATATCGGGCCGGGCAAGCTCGCCAAAAGTAACGCCGAGCAGGTGGCCAAGATCCGCCGCATCGTCGAAGAGCTCGGCTTCGAGGTCGCGACGCCGGCCGAAGCGCGCACGACGCTCGGGCTTAAGGGTGCGGACAGGGTGAAGTTCTAAACGCGCGTTGCCGCGCCGGCCCGTGACGAGGCCAGGCCTTGACCGGGACAGCCGCGCGAAGCTAAATCGCGGCCTTCGACGGGCGGTTAGCTCAGCGGGAGAGCACTTCCTTGA
>CAWKBE010000020.1:0-17373 GCA_963847785.1 uncultured Alphaproteobacteria bacterium | reverse complement strand
TTTTCCCCGTGCTTCATTGGCACGTCGACGTGATAGCGACTTACATTCACGTTGCATAGTAGTCCACAACTTCAACTCCGATCCTGAGAACGCGGCGGCGGAGTTAGTAAAACAATGCCGTGAGAGCCGGAGCCGCTGTTTGAGCAAACAGAGCGCTCCGACTACGCGCCAGTGCGTAGTTCGGCTGTCGGATTTAATGCCAGTCAGGGGGGCGACTGCCCATTCGGGCGCATACGCTCAAAAAATAATCAGGTCGGGCCATGATGAAAACAGCACATTCGGCTCGTTCTGATCGGGCATCCGGAATCGCGATGCGATCGCATCACGTGCGTTAGCCCGGGCGGGGGCGAACAAGTGATTGCCGGCATGACGAATTGGCACAGCGACGATCACCCGGTGCCGCCGGGGTCGAGACCGTATTTCTTGCACATCTTGCGGACGATCTCGACATCCTTGCCGCCGGCGATGAGTCCGACGACGGCGGTGGTCAGCGCGCCGCCGGAAACCTTGCCTTCGACGATGTAGGCTTGCCAGCCGTTGTAGGCCGGATACGGGCTCTTGGCATTCACCATCCCGCAATAATTGATCGCGCCGTCTTCGGTGCTCGGAATCTGCGGCCATCGATATTGCGCCGAAGACGGGTTGCTGATCGACAGCCCGACGGCGTGGCTGACGACCTCTTTTTCTGCCGGCGTCAGGTCGCGTTTGTTAACACCGCTAGCGTCCTGCATGGTGTTGAGGGCGAGCAGATCCTGCGCCGTTGCGTGCCCGGAGAACGACGATGGGGACGTTGCGCAACCGGCGATGCCAGCCGCCAAGGCAGCGAACGCACCATATCGCGCCAGGTGCTTGCCGAAGCTTAACGCAACGAGATTCCGGATTGAGGCGGGCCGTAGCCGCGACTGGTTATTTGCGATCTTCATGGACTTAAGTGGATCCCCTGGTAGCCATTAGTCCGCTCATACTCTTGATAATTCATTCCAGACCGTGTCGGAGATCGGCACTCAAGATCAAAGCGAATTCTCCGTGGCGAGACCGGTACCTCAACAGTCTCGGTTAGACATCATACCCTCCACCCGACCGGCTGAACAATCGGTCGCAACTTTGCCGCACGACCCGCGGCCGCTCTCAGCTTAAAGCCCCGCTTATGACGATCGGGTACGTACCTGCCTCCCTTTCCCGACTGATACTTACTCGATTCAGCACTGATGATTGACAGAATTTACACGGTATTCGGGCCGATTCCGTTGAAAGGCCGGTGAGGAAACGATCGGGTCGGCAATTGGCCCACGAATGTGGCTTTTGTGCACTAAAGGACCGCATCACTTCGGCTCTAGCGCTAGTTGCGGTGCTTTCTCTCTTGAGCATCGCCGGCTGCCCTACCGCCAATGGTGTCGAAGGGTTGATGACCGAACCAGCTGGATGGACGAAGGGCCGGCCCCAACGCCCGTCAGCTTGCGGCGCGCAACACCAGGCTCTCGTGCGCGACCACGGCGTTGCAGCCGCACCGCTTAGCGGCGTAGAGCGCACGGTCGGCCGCATCTGCATGCGTTATGAGAAGGTCTTCGAGGGCCCGGCGTGCCTCTTCGCCGAATGCGGTCGTGCGCCCGACATCGAGCCGGGCAGCAAGAACGCGAACTCCTCGCCGCTGTAACAGGCGACGACGACGGCCTTCTTGAGCGTCACTAGCGACAGTGTCTCGCCCACCGCACGCAGGCACGCATCGCCCCTGAAGTGACCATAGCGGTCGCTGAATAGCTTGAAATGATCGATATCGATCATCATCAGCGTGAGCGGCCGGCGATGCTCGCCGGCCGCTGCCACTCGCGAGTCGATCGCGCCGGTCGCGCAGATGACCCGGCCGTCCGTGCGGACCACCGCGAACCCGCAGATCCATGGAACATTGCCGCCCAAGTTGAAGAGCATCTTGCTGCAATCGAATTGGGCGGACGGCATTTTTGCATAAACGCTCGCCACGAGCTGGAGCATGGCGCGCATGGAATAGATCGGCGCCGCCGCGCGCTAGATCAACCACTCGGCGCGGGCGAGTTCGGCGGGCCCGAGCCCTTTCGAGACCGCGCATGCGCTCGATCATGAGCGGAGCGATCGTTACAAGAGCGACAACGATCAACCGGGCCCGGATGCTGAGAAAAGGATTGCGGCGGCGCGTTTGCGCGGGCGATGCGGTCGGCAATGCCTTGGGAGATTTTTGCGTGAACGTCCGGCGTGTACAATCCCGTCCCTGTTCCGCAAGGTAAGGGACGCGCGTAAAAACGCTTTGCGTGGTTCCATTAAAATTGGAGGCGTGCGAAACCGCGTTGACGAAATGGAAAGCATGACCCGAGGTAGCGGACTTGCAACCGTACGCGCGGAAATCGCGCGCGCCTGCCGCGACGCCAGACGCGATCCGGCGGCCGTGACGCTGGTCGCCATTTCAAAAACCTTCGGCGTCGAGGCGATCGAGCCGGTCATAGCCGCCGGACAGCGCGTGTTCGGCGAAAACCGGGTGCAGGAAGCCAAGGCGAAATGGCCGCCGCTGATGGTGCGCCACAACGGCCTCGAGCTGCATTTCGTCGGCAAGCTGCAATCGAACAAGGCGCGCGAGACGGTGGCGCTGTTTGACGCGATCCATGCGGTCGATCGGGCGAGCCTGGCCGAAGCGCTTGCCAAAGAAATCGCCCGGCAGGGACGCAATCCCGTCCTGTTCGTGGAGATCAATACTGGCGCCGAGCCGCAGAAGGGGGGCGTGCAGCCGCAGGAGGCGGACGCTTTTCTCGCGGCCTGCCACGACCATTACGGCCTGACGATTTCCGGACTGATGTGCGTCCCGCCGGTCGCCGAGGCCCCCGCGCCGCACTTTGCGCTTACGGCACTGATCGCGAAGCGCAATGGGCTCAAGTTACTGTCCATGGGCATGAGCGCCGATTTCCCGGCCGCTATCGCCTTCGGCGCCACTCATGTGCGGGTTGGGAGCGCGATTTTTGGATCGAGACCTCTGGCCTCTTAGTTACTGAATTAAGATTCGCGATTTCGGCCCTAGCCGAGTCGTCAGCATCCGCAAAGGGCCCGGTTTGAGCGCGACGCAGCCAGCGGTCGCCGCGAAGCCCGAGCGGGCGACATGGATAAACACCGCGCTGCCAAGTGCGGAGACGCGTGGCCGGGTGTTGTGATCAATTTCGATGATGATGTCATAGAGGCGATCGTCACGCCAAAGCTTGTCGCCTGGTTCACTGGCCGACCGCCGAAATGAATGATTATAGCGCCGGTCATTGGGGTCTTCGCACCACGCGTCGTCGGGACCGATACGGCGAACCGGGAGCAGCGTGCGCGGGCGCGTCAGCCGATCGGCACGCCACCATAACCGCACCGGCCGAAACCGCCCGGGCGGCGTAGCTCCGTCGCCTTCCCGTTTATTAGCCCGGATGCCGCTGCGGCCGAGTGCAACCGGCACCGACCAGGGACCGGCGCGGAGCCAGCCCTGCGACCGCCGCCCCGGCCGCGTACCAATGTGGATAAGGCCAAGTGAAATCTTCCGCATTCCCAGTCGCCTCGCGCAGGCGAATTCCCAACTCCCGCTTGCTCTTGTATCTTATGTCGTTCTACTTCGCGCCAGGCGGCGCAGCAAAATCGCAGGCAAAGCGATCGGAGGCCGCGTCATTGACCGGCGGGCGAGCGGCCGCGGGGGTCTGGATTGATGCCAAACACGCGTAGGATTCTTATCGTCGACGACGATGCCGAGCTGCGCGACGCGTTGACCGAGCAGCTGTCGCTGCACGAGGAGTTTGATGCCATCGCGGTCGAGAACGGCGCCAAGGGCGTCCAGGCGGCCAAGACTGGCCAGATCGATCTGGTGATCATGGACGTCGGTCTTCCGGACATCGATGGCCGCGAAGCCGTGCGCATCCTGCGCAAGAATGCCTTCAAGGCGCCGATCATCATGCTGACCGGCCACGACACCGATTCGGACACGATCCTCGGCCTCGAATCCGGCGCCAATGACTACATAACCAAGCCGTTCCGTTTCGCCGTCCTGCTGGCGCGCATTCGCGCCCAGCTGCGCCAGCACGAAGCGAGCGAGGACGCCATTTTCACGATCGGGCCATACACCTTTCGGCCAAGCTCGAAGCTCCTCCTCAACCCCAAAGGCAACAAAGTGCGCCTGACCGAGAAGGAGACCTCGATCCTGCGCTACCTCTATCGCGCCGGCCAGCGGCCGGTGTCCCGGGAGACGCTGTTGCAGGAAGTGTGGGGTTATAATTCGGGGGTCACGACACACACTCTCGAGACGCACATCTACCGGTTACGGCAGAAGATCGAGAAGGATGTCGCCGCGCCCGCCATCCTCGTTACCGAGGCCGGCGGTTACAAGCTGGTGCCGTAGTTGCGATCGCCATGACGATCGAGGACGACATCGCGTTCCTTGAGCGAATCCCGGTGCTCCGCCGCCTTGGCGCGCCTGCGCTGCGCATCCTCACCATCGGCGCCGAAGGCTATCGCGTCGAGCCGGGTCAAGTACTGTTCATGGCCGGCGACGTCGCCGACGGCGCCTTCGTCGTGCAGCGGGGCTCGTTTACGCTGCGGCCGGAAAGCGGTGGCGAAGCCGACATCGTCGCCGGGCCGGGGACGCTGCTGGGCGAATCGGCCCTGCTTGCGGAAACCACGCGGCCCGCCACCGCCACAGCGCGCGAAGACTCGACGGTGCTGCGCATCCCGCGCGCAATGTTCCTCAAAATGCTCGAAGGCTACCCGGACGCCGCGTATCGGCTCCGCGAAATGATCGTGGCGCGCGCCGATCAATGGGCGCGTGAAATGGAAAATATCCGGGTCGCGCTCGCCGCCGGTCCCAAGACCAAGTAACACAAGTCCAAGACAGGTAGCACGGCAGCACAAGCGAGCCTTTCCTAAAGCATGATCCGAAAAATGCCTGCCCCCGGACGTGATCCGGAGGTGGAAACCGGTTTCTCGAAAAGATCATGCTCCAGGAATATGTTGGAGCGCCAATCGATTCAATCTAAAGCGATTAGCGCCTCTAAATGAAACATTTGCTCAGCGCGATTTCAATTGCCGTCGATGCTCGAGCTCGAGGCTGACCAGTCGCGCAAGCAATGTCGCAGGAAAGAGCTGGCCGATGACGGATTCGAGGTTGGCGAGGTTGCGCGCCAACGGATGAAGAGGCGTGATGTCGCCAAAGCCGGCGGTGGTCAGCGTGGTGAAGCTGAAATAAAGCAGCGCGGCACCGGTGCCATTTTCCGTTCCAGGCGGTGGCAGGCCGGTGAAGGCGTGCGCCAACAGCGCGTCGATGAGCCGATAGAGGACGAAAAAGAACAGCGCAAAATTCAGATAGAGAACGACCGCGCCCTGCACGCGATGGAAGGTCACGCGCCCCGACGCGAATACCGCCCGCGCAATGACCCAGCTCAACGCCCCCAGGCCGAGCAAGCGCCCGCCCGCATTCAGCAAGTCGGCGAGCAGCGAGGGGTGATCGGAGCGCACGAACGCACCGGCCGGACTGAGAATAACGGCGACGGCGACGAGGGCCGAGACGTAGTAGCTCCGCGATGTCACCACCAGGATCGAAATCACCAGAAGCACGAACATCAGCGGAACGACAAGCTCTGGCAGCACGCCCATTCCGGTTAGCGGCATGACGATGAAAATCAGCGAAACCTCGATGATCAGCAGCGCCGTCAGCCCGGGCTCCCGCGTGCGATCTTGAAACGTTCTGAATTGTTTGTGGGCGGTCTTTAGGGTTTTCATCGCCGCGCATATCCGGACCGGTTTCGCGCCGGTGCCGCAATCCTAGCGCGCGCCGCCAGGGGCGCAACCAAGCGAACGTCAGTGCCGCCCGCGATCGAGTTTTGGAAAAACGGGTCGGGCCGGCCGAAGCTCAGACGATCCGGGTCTTGTGACCCCGCCAATAGCGGTCGCGCAGGAGACGCTTGTAGAGCTTTCCGGTCGGCAGACGCGGAAGCTCCGCCTCATAATCGATCGACCGCGGACATTTTTGCCGCGCTAGATGCTGCGCGCAGAATGCAAACAGCTCTTCCGTGATTGCCGGCCCGGGTAGGGTGCCGGGCATGAGCTGTACCGCGGCCTTAACCTCTTCGCCGAGATCTTCATTCGGCACGCCGAACACCGCGGCATCGGCGACCTTGGGATGGGTGATGAGAAGGTTTTCGCATTCCTGCGGATAGATGTTGACACCGCCGGAGATGATCATGAACGTCGCGCGGTCGGTGAGGTAAAGGTACCCGTCATCGTCGACGTAACCGACATCGCCGACGGTGCTCATGGAGCCGTCGCTCGACCGCGCCTCGGCAGTCTTCACCGGATCGTTGAAATATTCGAAGGGCGTTGCGGTCTTGAACCACAGCGTACCCGCCGTTCCGGCCGGACAGGGCTTCATTTCCGCATCGAGGACGTGCAGCTGGCCCAGCAGCACCTTGCCGACCGTTCCCTTGTGCGCCAGCCACTCGACGCTGTCGCAGGCGCTAAAACCTAGCCCCTCGGTTGCACCGTAATATTCGAGAATGATCGGCCCCCACCAGGCAATCATTTGCTCCTTCACCGGCACGGGACATGGCGCCGCTGCATGAACTGCGGTTTCGAGCGAGGACACATCGTAGGCACGCCGCACCGCCTCTGGCAGCTTGAGCATGCGCGAGAACATGGTTGGAACCAGCTGACTGTGCGTCACCCGGTAGGTCTGCACGAGCCGCAGATACCGCTCCGCGTCGAATGTCTCCATGATGATCACGGTGGCGCCGCGGTCGATCGCGAGGCTGACGGCGGCTTGCGGCGCCGAGTGATAGAGCGGGGCTGGCGAAAGGTAGATCATTCCTCCGCGGTATCGCCAAAGTTTGTCGAGAAAGGCGTAGAGTGGAAGCTGCTGTGCCGGCGGCTGCATCGGCAAGGGGCGCAGGATTCCCTTCGGCCGCCCGGTGGTGCCCGACGAATACAGCATGGCGGCGCCGAGGGTCTCGTCGGCTACCGGCGTCGCCGGATATGCGGCCGTTGCCGCGTCGAGGTTTTGCAAGCGCCCGCCATCGCCCGGTCCGTCGGCGACAAGACAAAGTTCGACGCGCGGACAGCTCGCGAGCGCCACCTCCGCCACGCTGCGTTTGGCTTCAGATGTGATCAGAATTTTGGATTCGCTGTTGTTGACAACGTAGGCAAGCTCGTCCGCCGTCAGGAACGAATTGACGCACGTATAATAGAGGCCAGAGCGCGCGCCGGCGCTGCAACTCTCGACATAACGCGCGTTGTTTTCCATGAAGATGGCGTAGTGATCGAGGCGGCGAAGCCCCCGGGCGCGGAAAAGATGCGCGAGGCGATTGCTGCGCGCCTCAAGCTCGGCGTAAGTCACCGCCTCGCCCGTTTGCGCCATGATGAAGGCCGGCTGCGTCGCGCGCGTTACGACATGATTGCCGGGATACATGGACGCCCGCCCTCCCCCGTTTAGACCTCCAGCGTCGCCGTCACCGGCACATGGTCAGAAGGACGCCGGGCGCCGCGATATTGCTTGGCGACCACAATATCTGAAACGCGATCGGCAAGCATAGCCGACGTCCAGACGTGGTCGAGCCGGCGGCCCCTATTGGATTTGGTCCAGTCGGGCGAGCGATAGCTCCACCACGTGTAAAGCTTCTCCGGCACCGGCACAAAGGCGCGTACCGCGTCGATCCAGCCGCCGGCCCGCTGCACACCGAGAAGCTTTTCGCACTCGACCGGCGTGTGCGAAACGACCGAAAGAAGCTGCTTGTGGCTCCAGACGTCGCATTCGAGCGGCGCCACGTTGAGATCGCCGACGACGATGGCACGTTCGCTTGCGGCGGGCCGCAGCGTGTCGCTGGCGTGCATTTCGTCGAGGAAAGCGAGCTTGTGGGCGAATTTCGCGTTGACGGCTGGATCGGGAACGTCGCCGCCCGCGGGCACATAAAGATTATGCAGCGCGATCGGATCCCTTAAGCCCGCGCGCTCGCCGAGCACGATCGATACGTGGCGGCAATCGTTCTTGCCGCAGAACTCACGCACCGAGGTCCGCTCGAACGGCAGCCGCGAGAGCACGACGACGCCGTGGTAGCCTTTCTGACCGTTGAGCGCGACGTTTTCGTAACCGAGCCGCTTGAAACGCTTGCGCGGGAACCGGTCGTCCGGACACTTGGTCTCCTGCAAACAGAGAATATCGGGATGCACGGCCTTGATGAACTTGGCGACGAGGTCGATGCGAAAGCGCACCGAATTGATGTTCCAGGTCGTGACGGTGATTTGCATGCGGGGACAGCGTGTGCGGACGGCCAATTTATATGCGCGGCCGCAATGGATGGGACAAGCCCTTGCCAACAAGGCCAAGGGCGCGTTGGGCGAAAATCACCGCTGACCGGACAATTGCGCTATGATTGCGGCGCGGGAGAGGACCATGGAAGGGCACACGCGGCCGCAAGTGGTCATCGCCGGAGCCGGCTTCGGCGGGCTCGAAGCGAGTTCGTGCCCTCGCCAAGGTCGAAGTCGATGTAACGCTCATCGACGCCTACAACCATCACTGCTTCCAGCCGCTGCTTTATGAGGTCGCAACCGCAGCGCTCTCGCCCGCCGATATCGCCTGGCCGATCCGCGCCATCGTCCGGGAGCAGAAGAACGTCCGGGTGATCATGGCGCGGGTCACCGCGATCAACATCGTGGCGCGCAGTGTGCACACCACCGAGATCGACCTTCGCTACGACTATCTGGTCCTCGCCACGGGAGCGAACTCATTCGTATTTCGGCCACGACGATTGGGCACCGTTCGCACCGGGCCTAAAGCACATCGCCGATGCGACCGAGATCAGGCGGCGATTTTTGCTCGCCTTCGAACGTGCGGAAGTGGTGGAGGACGAGGCCGAGCGAGCGCGCCTACTCACTTTTGTCATTATCGGCGGCGGCGCCACTGGCGTGGAAATGGCCGGCGCCATAGCGGAGGTGGCGCGGCAAACTTTGCAGCACGACTTCCGTCGCATCGATCCGCGGACCTCGCGTATCGTTCTGATCGAGGCCGGTCCGCGCCTGCTGCCGGCATTTCCGGAAGCATTGTCGGATTATGCGAGGCGCTCGCTGGAAGGCATGGGTGTCGAGGTTGCGCTTAATCGCCAAGTCACCGGCTGCGACGCGCAGGGCGTTGCCCTCGATGGCGGCCGCATCGAGGCGGCCACGGTGATCTGGGCCGCGGGTGTCGTCGCCTCACCGGCGGCCCAATGGATCGGCGCCGAGCACGATCGCGCCGGACGCATCAAGGTGAACCCCGATCTTAGCGTTCCCAAGCGGCCCGAGATCTTCGCGGTCGGCGACACCGCGACCGTCGCGGAGCCCGATGGCCGGCTCGTTCCCGGCATTGCGCCAGCGGCGAAGCAGATGGGCCGCTACGTCGGGGGGGTCATCGCGGCGCGCCTGAACGGGCGTCCGGCACCGGCGCCGTTCGTTTATCACCATGTAGGCGACCTCGCCACGATCGGCCGCAAGTCTGCGGTGGTGAAGCTTGGGCTTCTTCAGCTCACCGGATTCCCGGGCTGGCTGTTCTGGAGCGCGATCCACATCTATTTCTTGATCGGCATGCGCAGACGCTTCATCGTCGCGCTCAACTGGCTATGGCGCTATATGACATTTCAACGCGGCGCCCGCCTGATCGGCGTCGCTCCGCGGTAAGCGCGCCGGCGCGCCCGCTTACTTCAAGTTGCTCTGATAGTTGATAACGAACAGATTCGGGTCGGGCTTTTTCGCCGAGTTCGAGATTATAGACGGCGACGGTCGTATCGAGGCCCTGAGGATCGGTTACCGTCCACTGCTTGAGCTGCAAATTCTTGGCATCAAACATGATCATCAGCCGGTTGGTGCCGACCATGACCTGCGTTTCCTCGATGACGACGGTGACGAAGCTGTCGTCCGACGACACGCTGATCACGTCGGTGTCGTGGAGCAAATCGATACGGTCGGCGAGCAGATAGCGCAGCGGCGTCTGCGACAGCGGGTAATAGTCCGACGTCTCCAGCGAGCGGTCGCGGACCACGACAGCGGAGCCGTCGGCGATGATGTCGATCGGGCTCGGCGGATTATACTGGAAGCGGACCTTCCCCGGCTTCTGGATGGAGAAGGTGCCATCGACGCGCCGGCCGTCCGGTCCGATCTGCACGAAATTTCCGACCACGGTCTGAACGCTGGACAGGTAACCGCTGATCTTGTCGAGGAGCGCGCGCTGGCGGGCGTCAAAAACGGTCGCGTGGCTCGGCGCTGTGGTCTTGGCACCCGGCGAAAACAAGAACGGAAAAAAGCCTTTGGGAGCGGAAGCCGCCGGCGTTGCCGTATCGCCCGGCGCGGGCGTTGCCGCGGGCGGCGGCGCGGATCCCGATTTGCTGCGGGGCGCCGGTGTCGGCATCGGCACGTCGTCCGCAACGGCGGACGCAGCCGCGAATACCACGCACACGATCGCCAAAAGAAATGCTCGCGCCCCCGGACCTATCATTACCACCCTCTCCCGTGCCTCGGCACGTGCGCTTCGCCTCGGTGATAGCTATCGAAACGATATGGCGAATTCGCGGCTAAGAAGATTTCGCATGACGCCTGATTCTCAATAGCGATCATCCGCCGGGGCGTCGACGAGAATTTCCCGTTTGCCGGCATGATTGGCCTGGCCGACGATCCCTTCCTGCTCCATGCGCTCCATCAAGGATGCGGCGCGGTTGTAGCCGATCTGCAACCGGCGCTGGATGTAACTGGTGGAGGCTTTGCGGTCGCGCGTCACCACCTGCACCGCCTGCTGGTACAGGTCGCCGCCTTCCGGCGCGCCCATCGCGGTCGCATCGAAGATCGGATTGCCATCCTCGTCCTGCGGCTCTTCCGCCGTGACCGCCTCGAGATATTGCGGCACGCCTTGCGATTTGAGATGGCGGACAACCTTTTCGACCTCCTCGTCGGAGACGAACGGCCCGTGCACGCGGCTGATGCGGCCGCCGCCGGCCATGTACAGCATATCGCCCTGTCCGAGCAGTTGCTCGGCGCCCTGCTCGCCAAGAATCGTGCGGCTGTCGATTTTCGAGGTGACCTGGAAGGAAATACGGGTCGGAAAGTTCGCCTTAATGGTACCGGTGATGACGTCGACCGAGGGTCGCTGTGTCGCCAGGATGACATGTAGCCCGGCCGCGCGCGCCATTTGCGCCAGCCGCTGCACCGCGCCTTCGATGTCCTTGCCGGCGACCATCATCAGGTCGGCCATCTCGTCGACGATGACGACGATGTAAGGCAACGGCTCGAGATCGAGCTCCTCGTTCTCGTAAATCGCTTCGCCAGTCTCGCGGTTGTAGCCGGTATGGACGGTGCGGGTCAGTTTCTCGCCCTTGCCGTTGGCCTCGGCGACGCGCGCGTTGTAGCCGTCGACATTGCGCACGCCGAGCTTCGACATCTTCTTGTAGCGTTCCTCCATTTCTCGCACCGCCCATTTGAGCGCGACCACCGCTTTCTTCGGATCGGTCACGACCGGGGTGAGCAGATGCGGGATGCCGTCATAGACGGAGAGTTCAAGCATCTTGGGATCGACCATGATCAGCCGGCACTGGTCGGGGTGCAGCCGGTACACCAGGCTGAGGATCATGGTGTTGATGGCGACCGATTTGCCAGAACCGGTGGTGCCGGCGATAAGCAAATGCGGCATGCGCGAGAGATCGACGAGCACGGCCTCACCGCCGATCGCCTTGCCGAGGCAGAGCGGCAGCCGCGCCGCGTTGTCGGCATAGTCGCGCGAGGCGAGGAGCTCGCGCAGGAAGACCTTCTCCCGCGTCGGATTGGGCAACTCGATGCCGATGGCGTTTCGTCCCGAGACCACGGCGACGCGTGCCGACAGCGCGCTCATGGAACGGGCGATGTCGTCGGCAAGACTGATGACGCGCGAGGATTTGATGCCGGGCGCCGGCTCCAGCTCATAAAGCGTCACCACCGGCCCGGGTCGCGCATTGATGATCTCGCCGCGGACGCCGAAATCGCCGAGGACGCCTTCCAGCGCCGTGGCATTTTCCCGCAACATTTCGGAACTGACCGTGGCGCGGGCCGTCTTGCTCGGCTGCGTCAGCAATTCGAGCGGCGGCAGGACGTAGCCGCCGCTGGAGCGGCGCGGCTTCGGCGTCGGCGTCGCGCGCGGCTTGCGCGGAGCGCGCGGCGCCGGCGCGCCGGTTAATTCGTCGTCGACCTCTTCCTCGGTGCGCGGGTCCGGCCGGCCGTCGAACCGCGGCTCCATCCGCCGCAGCGCGGCGTTGCCGCTGCCGATCGGAGCCGGCGTCCGCGCGGCGCGGCGGAACATCAGCGCGAGCCGCGTGCGCAAGCTCAGCACAGCGTGCATCAGACGACCGAGCGAAATCCACACGCCATCGTCTTCTTCGTCGCTTTCTCCTCTCATCGCTCTCGTCGTCCCCGTCGGCGTCAGCGTCTTCCTCCTCCGCCGATCCGCGCCACACAAAGCCGGCCGCGCCGGCGAAAGCGACCAAAGCCGCAACGCCGAAGAAGATGGCGGCGAGCAGGCGGTAGAATCCGACGAGCGGCATGCCGAGAAACACCGCGGGCGCCCGCAGCATCGCGTCGCCGACGACGCCGCCCAGCCCGCACGGCAGCGGCCAATGGGCCCCGCGCGGCAGGCACGACGCGAACGTGGCGGCAAGGACGGCACCAAGCAACCAGAGCAGAGCACGCAGCCGCTCGCGGCCGAGCGGCCGATGACCGAGCAGCCGATAGCCCCACACCCCGACAGGCAGGAGCAGCGCCAGCGAGCCCAGGCCCAGCAACTGCATCATCAGATCGGCGGCGACCGCACCGGGACGGCCGAGGAGATTGTGTACACGCGCATCCGTCGCGTGGCTGAGCGAGGGGTCATTCACGGACCAGGTCGCGAGCGCGAGTGCCGCCATCATCGCGAGACTGAGGAGAGCGATGCCGCCCATTTCGCGCAACCGCCGCCGGAGAGCGGCGCCGAGCTGGCCGGAGAGAAAGGCCATCCCGTCAAGGCTGCGGTCGATCATCGACATGCGATTTCTCTTACCGTCCTCTTTTGCTCTTCGCTTTAGCCGAGCACCGCGACGAGACGGTGCAAACCCTCGGCGGTGACTTCCTTGTTCTGCACCATGGCGACGCGGATATAGTCCGCGCCGGGATTGCTGCCGTCGACTTGCTCGCGCGCGAGATAACGGCCAGGCACGACGCGCACCCCGGCATCACGCCACAGCGCAAGCGTCGCCGGCTCGCTGCCGCCTTGCGCCGAAACGTCGAGCCAAAGAAAGAAGCCACCCGCGGGGCGGCGATAGCCGTAACGATCGCCGACGATCTGATCGGCAAGATCGAATTTCTCACGATAGAGACGCCGGTTTTCCTCCACATGCGTCTCGTCGCCGTAGGCGGCGATGGCGACGCGCTGTGCCGGCATCGGCACCTGCGGCGCCGCGACATTGCGCAGTTCGAGATACGCCGCGAGGAACCGCCGGTCGCCGGCAGCGAAGCCCACGCGCAACCCTGGCAGGCTCGAGCGCTTCGACAGTGAATGAAACACGACGACGTTGGCGAAATCCGGCCCGGCAGCTTCGAGCATGCCGGGCGGCGGACGCTCACTGTAAATCTCGCAATAGCATTCGTCGCAGAAAATCAGGAAGCCGAAACGCCGCGCCAGTTGCGCGAGCCGCGCAAGATACGTGCAATCGGCCACCGCGCCTTGCGGGTTGGAGGGCGACGCGAGATAGACGGCGACGGTGCGCGTGAGCAGCTCTTCGTTCAGTGCGTCGAGGTCCGGCAGAAAGCCTGAAGCGGCGGTTGCCGGCAGATAGACCGGCTCGCAATCGGCAGCGATCGCGCCGGCCGAATAGGCGGCGTAGAACGGATTGGGAATGAGGACGACCGGCCGGCCCGGGCGCGGCGCCACCCACCGCTTGGCGGCGATCGCGGCGAGAAACAGTCCTTCGCGCGTGCCGTTGAGCACCAGCACTTCCGTCGCCGGATCGACTGGACGCTCGAGTGCATACCGGCGGTTCAGCCAGGCGGCGACCGCCACGCCGAACGCATCGAGCCCTTTGTTCATCGGGTAGCGCCCGAACTCGTCGATATGCGCGGTGATGATCGGTCCAACGAAAGGTGGAATCGGATGCTGCGGTTCGCCGACCGCCATGCTGATCGCCGATTTGCCCGGCGGAATGTCGCCGAGAAGCTCGCGCAGCCGGACGAACGGCGAGCGCGCGTCGGGTGCGCGAACGATCGAAAGGGGAGTCTGGCGGGTCATCCTATACATCAT
The DNA here is from genome assembly GCA_963847785.1 of uncultured Alphaproteobacteria bacterium. GTDB lineage: Bacteria > Pseudomonadota > Alphaproteobacteria > Rhizobiales > Xanthobacteraceae > BOG-931. Next base: position 3,086 of record CAWKBE010000020.1, on the reverse strand, counting down.
GCAACAGCGGGACCGCCCGCCGCATCGGCGACGGGGCAGCATAGCGGCGGCGAGGTTAAGACCCGATTAACCATCTAGGCTATGGCATTTCTACGGAGTACGCGCACTTGCGACAGACTGCGAGTAATGCCTATGAAATGGGGATTTATTCTACCTTCTACTCGCATCGTGAAATCAATGGACATTCGTTTGGTCTGAACGACCGCTGCTTTCCACATCGGGAATGCCGATTCCATCTCAATTATTGTATGATCCCGTTATGGTGAGTGCGAGCCACGAGATTTGTAATGCGGTGTTCGGTCCTTTCGTTTTCCGTAGGTTGGGCGGCTGTAGCCTGCTGCTCGCTTTCGGCCATTTGCGCGATGCCGACGCCGTCCTACGGTGAGGGGCCACAGGCGCAACAGTCCAATCCAGGACAGGAAGACCCCGATTATAACGGTGAAGACCTAACCCGTCCGCAGCGGAGCATTGAGACGCGATTTATTTTCCAAACATCCTCTGGGACAACCACCCAGACTGATCGAGGGACGTTGCTGCTGAGGGCCACCTGGAAGGCCGATCTTAATCAAAGCTGGAAACTCGGCCTTCTGGGTCAGGCGCCGATCGTCGACAAGACGACATTCGGCCCCGCCGGTTCCGACCAAGAATTCGGCATAGGAGATGCGGCGGTACAGGGTATTCTCAGCCACGCTATCGATCAGTACTGGGCTTTTGGCTTCGGCGCTCGTCTGGTGGCCCCTACGGCCGAAGATTCGTTGGGAACCGGTAAGTGGCAAATTATGCCGGGGTTTGGAGTCCGCGATTCCCTCCCCGAAATTGGACCTGACACCTATTTTGTACCTGCGGTCCGATACGCGATCAGCTTTGCCGGTGATCCTACGAGACGGAATATCAACGCACCGCAGATTGCGCCAACATTGAACATTGGTCTGCTGCATTATTGGTTCGTGACCTTTTATCCAAGCTACGATATCCGTATCAATTATGGGGACCCAATTTCTGGACAAACCGGACGTCTTTTCCTCCCGTTTGACGTCGCGGTGGGTCGGAAAATCACCGATAGGTTTATCATGTCGCTGGAAGCCAGTGTGCCTATCATCAAAGATTATCCAGTCTACAACTTCAAGACCGAACTGCGGATGACAATGCAGTTCTGATCGCTGCTGAAATGGTTGAAACGCGCCGAATGACCCCGATCTCTGCCGCGATCGCTACATATTGCCGAGCAAAAACATCGAGACTGAACCGCGCGGCGGCGTGAATTGCAATCGTCATTCTCATTAGCAATGCATTCTGACTGCGTTGTTATTAAGACCAATCTCGACGCTTCACCATTTTGCGCCTGGCACAGTGCTGTTCGACTAGGTATTTGCTTTGACATAAATCAACGAACGGTCCGGCGCATCGGTGTTTATGACGATCCGAGTTCCGGGGCCATCTTTGAATTCAAATCTGCTTCGACGGGGTATTGCCTTGTTAGACTGGCCGTCCAAATGGCAGAGGAGGCGTTTCGCTCGCGCGCCTCGGCCCAATCAGAGCCAAGACGTACCGACGCTGAGTTCCCTGCTCGCTCGCCTTGACGATTTCTGTGCACGACACCCATGGATCATCGTCGTACTCGCCGGACTGCTGGCGATCACATCCGGCATTTACGTTGCCCGGAATTTCAAAATTGACACCGACATTAACAAGCTCATTTCGCCTGATCTGCCATGGCGCAAGCAGGAACTGGCGTTTTCACAGGCATTTCCTCAGCACGCCATTACCGCCGTAGTCGACGCGCCAACTTCAGAACTCGCGGCAAGCGCAAGTTCGGCACTAATGCGCGAATTATCGAAGCGTAAGGACCTGTTTGAATCCGTCGAGGATCCGCAATCAAGCCCGCTCTTTGTCCGCAACGGATTATTATTCCTGCCGACCGAGGATCTCGCCCGCACGACTGATGCGCTCATTCAAGCGCAGCCTCTGATCCAAGCTCTGGCAACGGATCAGACCTTGCGCGGTTTGGCCCAGGTCCTGTCCCTAGTCCTGACCGGCGTCTCAGTTAATCGAATTAGCCTCGACGACCTCGTGCATCCGTTGACTATGGCTGCTACTACCGTCGACCAGGTGCTGGCCGGCCGTTTTGCTGCCTTTTCGTGGCGCGAACTGATGCGAGGCGAGCTCCCTCAACCTGGAGACTTACGACGCTTCATACAGATTAGCCCGATACTCGATTTTGCCTCCCTAGAGCCCGGCTCGAAGGCAAGGCAGGCCATCCGGCAGGCTAGCGCCAATCTCGAACTTGCGGCTCATGATAGCGCGCGTGTGCGGCTGACCGGGCCCGTGCCAATTGAGGACGAGGAATTTGCGACGCTCACAGAGGGCCTGGTGCCGAATACAATCGCAACTGTTGCCATGGTTCTGCTCATTTTGTGGCTCGCATTGAAATCGCCCCGGATTATCGTCGCGGTGGTGATCACCATCTTTGTAGGTCTTGCCGCTACTGCCGCACTTGGACTGTGGCTCGTTACCGCATTTAATCCCATTTCAATCGCCTTTGCTGTGCTGTTCGTTGGCATCGGGGTTGATTTCGGAATTCAATACAGCGTGCGTTATCGCGCCGAACGTTACGAGTTTGACGATCTCCGAATTGATCTGGTGAGGACGGCCAGAGATGTGGGGGCTCCACTCACGCTCGCCGCCGCCGCAACAGCGGTAGGTTTTTTCTCGTTCCTGCCGACCGCCTATGGCGGGTTTTCCGAGCTTGGTGAGATCGCTGGTGTGGGCATGATCATCGCGTACCTCGGCAGCATCACACTATTACCGGCCTTGCTTTCCCTGCTCAAGCCGCCGGGTGAGCCGGAGCCGGTCGGGTTTAGCGTTCTCGCGCCAATCGATTCCTTTACTGAACGGCATCGGATCCCGATCATCATCGCCACAATCATTATTGTACTCGGCGGCCTGCCGCTGCTGTTTCATCTACGCTTTGATTTTAACCCAATGAACCTGCGCAGCTCGAAAGTTGAATCAATCGCCACCTATCTTGATTTACGCAGCGATCCGGCGACCGGCGCCAGCTCGATCGATGTACTCGCCCCATCGCT
>CAWKBE010000019.1:0-48891 GCA_963847785.1 uncultured Alphaproteobacteria bacterium | reverse complement strand
AATCGCTTTCGATGTGGGTAAGCAGCTGCGCGTATTGCTGCGCCTTCTCCCGGCCGGCTGCGATCTTCCAGTCCGAAGTTGCGCGATTGAGATACTGCCAGAGCTGGATGGTAAACTCGGGCTGGGAGCGGCTGACTTCAAGACCGGTCGTGTCGTGCTTTACCGCGCTCATGACGCGCGCGTAGATCTCATCCGTGATGCCGTGCGCGAGCGCCTTGGCGCGAAACGCGGCGATCCACTGATCGAACGGCGGGCGGGCGTTTACCGCGCTTGCTTGTCTCGGCAACACCAGTCCAGCAAGCGCGCCGGCGATGGCCTTTGACGAAGCGCGTCGCGCAATGTTCGGCAGCAATCTGGCGCCCGGATTGTTTGCGTTCACTTCCGGTCTCGCTTTTGCTGGCGCTATCGGTCTCGGCGCGCCCGGTTGCGGCGCTGGCCGAGACTATACCATTTGGCGCAGGAGCATTGGACGCGGAAGTTCGTGACGACTTGCCCGCGCCCGCCGATCAGCCGCTCGTAAGCCGCTACCAGCGTCATGTACGGATTGACGAACAGCCAGCCTTGCCGCGTCGGCACCTGCATATCGAAATGTAAATGATAAGTGGTCCCGCCCTCGCGTTTGCCGTAGTCGCCGACCGGACCCAGCACCTCGCCCTCGGTCAAAACGTGCCCGCTGATCATACCGGCGAGGTCGAGCATGTGCGGGTTCATATGCAGATAGCGGAAGCGGACATGCTCATCCGGTGCGTCGGCGATAAGATAGAGCGCCTCGTCAGCCGTCTCGCGCCAAGCGATTCCGTCGCGCACGGCGACGACCTGGTCCTGATACGGCTCGCAGCGGTCGGCGCCTTCGTTGCGCAGCTTGCACGAGCTCGGCCGGATATCCTCGCCCTGGTGGCCCAATCCGGCCGGACATTGCGTCACCGAATAGTAGCGGTGCTCGCAGAAATTATCGCGCCACGGATAGGCGTAGTTTCTGGTTTCGTCGTTAAAGAGCGGCACGTCGTTAACGCGGCAGCGATAGGCGGCGTCCCTGCCATGTCCGCCGAGCGCGATGCGGCCGGTCAGATCGCAATTGCCCCAATTCATGAACGATTGCGAGTTGGTGTAGGCCGGAGCATGCGCCATCGGAAAACGAATTTTGGAATAGACCGTCGTGTCCGGCATTCCGCTTCGCCCGTGCATGCCGGTGCCGGGCAGGATGTCGCCGGGTGCAATATAGGTGAAGTCGGCTGACGCCGCATCCGGCCGCTCGATCGCGGCCGGCGCGGCCTTCTCCGGTTCGTCTTGCGGCGCGCCGCCGACGATGTTGAGCGCCTTCATGAAGCGGAGCGCGACCTGATCTGCCTCCCGGCACGAAAGCCGGCGCGAGCCTCTGGGTCCGTCGAAACAAGCGATGGAAACGAAATAGGGGACGCCGAAGCGCGTGAAGATGTAGCGCAGCCGGCTCTCGAGAATGACACGCCGTATGCCAGGAAATTCGGGTTCGAGCTCCGGGACCGGCGAACCCTGGTCGGGCGGTGGCCCGTCGAGCTCGTAGATCAGCGACGACGCGGAGATTTGTAGGTCGACGCGCCTTGCGAAGGTGAGGTTGAAGCCGGATGCGTCCTGCGGCTGCAATAAAAAGGCGGCGTCGTAGCCCGTCGGGCCGGGATAGAAGAAGGTCGGAATGCGAAATGCCGTCAGGTATTTGTTGTCGTCGCCGCCGGCCGCGCCGGCCGCCTCGTCGCGAAGCAAAGCCGGCGTATCGAACGGCAACAGGACCGGCACGCGGCTCGCTGACGCGTTCGGGAAAAACTTTGCGGTTGCGGCGTTGAGCCGGGCCAGCGCGTCCGGCTCCGATGCACCGGCCGTCCCCTCGCGCGCAGGGTGTTGATCCAGGTTCGCCGGTGCCGTGCGGGCAGCGTTCCAGTCGACGCGGAAAGACGTCGTGCGCGGGTTAGTCATCGCCGGCTCGGGGGGCGCTGTCGGGACCGCGGCGGCCTCTGGCACCGCGCTCGAAGGCGCGGCCGGCGGCCGTGCTGCGTCAGGTGTCGGTTCGTCCTTGGCGATCGAATCAGGAGCAGGCGACGGCGCCGCTTCCGGTGTCGTGGCCTGCGCGGCGCTCGGGTCTGGGCCGGGTGAGAGGGCCGCCTCTGGCGTCGCATCTTGCACCGCGCTTGAAGCTGGGACTGGAGCGGGCGCAGCTTCTTGCGCGATGACCGGCGCCGCCATCAGCGCGGCGGCGAGCAAAAAAACAACCGATCCCGCGCGCACGCTCAAGACCATACGCGAACTCCAATCACTACCGATCGGCGGCTTGCATCTCTTCGGGGCCTTCCAGTTTTTTGACCACCCCTTCTAGGCTGTTGGCTAAGCTGTCGGCATTGAAGTTCAATGGATCGTCGTGACCGTTGCGGATGTCGGCGTCCAAAGCCGCGTGAAAGGCCGGAATGAGCCAATGCCCGGCCCGCACGCTGCCGATCACATAGACCAGCGCCAGCCGGTCGTATTGGGCGGAGGTAAAAGCAGGACTTGGGCTTTGCGCATCGTTGCGGCGGCTGTGACCGGCGGCGGCGCGCCGCGGCTGGATGAGTTCGACGTGAAGGAAAAGACCCTTCAACGCGCCGGCGAAGTTCGCGGCCTGCTCGAACTTCGTCTCGCGCCAGGGAACGGACAATTCGTGACTGAGCAGCATGGCGCCGGACCGGTTGATCACGACGTGCGCTTTTCCCCAACCGTCGGAGCATTTGAAGTCGGCGAGATTGTTGATCTTGGTGTCGTCGTCGACGTCGCCGGGAAATGAGCGGCGTCCGTAATTCGGCCCGCTGGTGTCGTGAATGACGAAATAGCGGGCGAGCGGCGCGTTTGCATCGTCGTTGTTGGCGCGCGACACCGGTATCCACAGGTAGGCGGCAAAATCCCACTCCAAATCCTGCTTCGACAAAAATGTGCTTAAGGCCTCGCGGCTCGGCAGCCGGGTATCGTTGCCGACGCGCTCCGCAAGTGCGGGGGGCAAGCTCTCCATCGGCGGCGAGAGGTTGCGCGATTGGTCCATGCCGCGCATGAGACACTTGGCTTGCTGGGCCGGCTCGCCCTGAAAGCTCAAGGTTTCCGGGTCGAACGCGCAAGGACCCATCGTTTTAATAAAATATGGTGGGCGGAAGTGATTTGGTTTGCACTCCGCGCCAGCGGCTGCCTGCGCAGCGACCCCAAACATCGCGTAGACGAGGCCGGCGGCGATCAGGTCGATGTATGACCACCGCTCGGTACCGGCGTCGCAAACCGATTTTGAGCAAACGCGCATGCGTGGAATGCCACCGATGTTTGCCGCCACCACCGCGACTTTCTAAACCCGAACGTGAACGACTATACTATCGTCATCAGCGCGCGCCCTGCCAAGCGATGCCATCGCGCCGGCGGGAGAAAAACGCGCAAAAGGTTCTCCCTCGCCGGCGTCAGAGAGAATACGCGTGCTGACGATGAATGAATGTTCAGACGCCGGCCTCACGATGGTGCATGGCGGGATTGATTCTCGCGCCGCTCGGCGGCCCTTATCGCAGTCCGGCTGCGGATCTATTTTATGGCGACGCGCGTGACGAATGCGGCTCGCGCGAAGGAGTTGGCCATGAATCAGGTTCTCGAACAGCGCCCGGCGACGGAAACCGTTCCGGCAATCGATGCGAAGCTCAATTATCTCGTCAACGATGGCGTGAAGATTTTCACCGAGGCCGGCGGGGCCGGCGCGCTTGACAAACGCGGCGGAACGATCGACTCGAGGCAGGTCGTCATCCACAACGGCCGCCTGCACGCTAAGGATTTCACGATCGACCGCGAAAGCTTCCGTTTCGTGCGTCACGATACCAAGGTCGCCGACTTCTACGACGAGGAGGAAGTGCGGCGAATCTACTATCCGGAGATGGAAGAGCTGGTGAAGGCCGAAAGCGGCGCTTCACGGGTCGTAGTCTTCGATCACACGCTGCGCACGGGAGACGATGCGGTGCGCGAGCGGCTCAAGATCCGCGAAGTCGTGCCGCGCGTGCACAATGACTATACGGAATGGTCAGGTCCGCAGCGCGTGCGCGACCTTCTTCCTAACGAGGCCCACGAACTGCTCAAGCGCCGCTTCGCCATCGTGCAGGTGTGGCGGCCGATCCGTTACCCGGTGGAGAGCTTTCCGCTGGCGATGTGCGACGCGCGCACGATCTCTCCCGATGATCTGGTGGTCTCGGAGCGGCATTATCCCAACCGCGTCGGCCAGACCTACGCCATCACCTACAATGCGAACCATAAATGGTTCTGGTTGCCGCGGATGCGGCGCGAAGAGGCGATCGTGTTCAAGGTGTTCGATTCGATGAAAGACGGCCGCGCCCGCTGGGGAGCGCACACGGCCTTTGACGATCCGACGTCGCCGCCCAACGCGCGCCCGCGCGAGAGCATCGAAATCCGCACACTGGCGTTTTTCTGATGCCTGACCGGCGTCCTGAGGTGCCCGCACGGCCGTCGCCCCAACCGAAATCGGTTTGTCCGATTTCGGAAGCTTCAAAGTCCAAGTCGGCGACAGCCGACTTGATTGGCTCGCGGAGCCCGTCATCGGGCCGGCCACTTCGGGCCGGACCCGTTGGCTCGCGGCTCAGGGTGACGCAAACTGCTACTTCGCGCGCTCGACGTAAGAGCCGTCGGCGGTCATCACCACGATCCTGGTGCCGGTGGTAACGAAGGGCGGCACGCTGGTGCGTACGCCGTTGGAAAGCACCGCCGGCTTGTAGGAGGACGCCGCGGTCTGGCCTTTGACGGCTGGCTCGGTTTCCACCACTTCAAGGACGGCGCGCGGCGGCAGCTCGACGGCGACCGGCACGCCCTCATGCAGGCTGATCGTGACTTCCATCTCCGGCTGCAAATAAGCGGCTTGATCGCCGATGATGTCGGCGGGCACCGCGACCTGGTCGTAGCTTTCCATATTCATGAAATGATAGCCGTCGCCGTCCTGATACATGAACTGATGCTTGCGATCCTCGACGAAGGCGCGCTCGACCTGCTCCGTCGTCTTAAAACGCAGCGAGAGCTTCACACCGTCGGTGATGCGGCGCACGTCCATCTGGGTAACCGGAGTGCCTTTGCCGGGATGGATATTCTCGGTGGAAACGATGACTCCGAGTTTGCCGTCGATCTCGACGATGTTGCCTTTTCGGAGCGAACTGGCGATGACTTTCACGATTACCTCGACGTTTTGGCTTTAGCGCGCTGGATTTGGGGCGCACCATAGCGATCTTGCATCCGGTCGCCACATATTTCCTCGCCCATTAGCGTAAAAGGACATGCCCGACCGCGTTCCCGTTATTTCGCCCTTTTGGGCCCCGCACGTTCACGCCGACCGGCGGCCGTTTCTTCTGGCGCGAGGCCGGATCGTGGCGGCTTTGCGCGCGTGGTTTGCCGCCGAGGATTTCGTCGAGATTGAGACCGGCGCTTTGCAGGTTTCGCCGGGAAACGAAACCCATTTGCATGCCTTCGCCACGGCGCTCGCGGCTCCGGATGGTACCTCCTCGGCACTTTATCTGCGCACCTCCCCGGAATTTGCCTGCAAGAAGCTCCTGGCGGCCGGCGAGCTCCGCATCGTCGAATTCGCCAAAGTATTCCGCAACCGCGAACGCGGCGCGCTGCACCACCCGGAATTCACCCTCGTTGAGTGGTACCGTGCGGGCGAGCCCTATGAGGCACTGATGACCGACTGTGCCGCGATCCTGGCGCAGACGGCGGAATCGGCGGGGAGCAAGGTGTTGAGCTTTCGCGGCCGCACCGCGGACGCTTTCGCCGAGCCGGAGCGGCTCACTGTTGCCGAAGCGTTTGGCCGTTTCGCCGGCATCGATCTCCTCGCAACTTTGCCGGACGGCCAACCGGACCGCGAGGGCCTCGCCCGCGCCGCGCGCGCTACGGGAATCCGGATCGGCGATGACGATCGCTGGGGGGATATTTTCAGCCGCGTGCTGGTGGAAACGATCGAAGGCAATCTCGGCATCGGCCGGCCAACGATCCTCGATCAATACCCGGCCGTGCAAGCGGCGCTGGCAAGGCCGGCGCAGGATCGCCGGGTGGCCGAGCGCTTCGAGCTTTACGCCTGCGGCGTGGAACTCGCCAACGGATTTGGTGAACTCACCGTCGCCATCGAGCAGCGCCGCCGGCTCGAACAGGAAATGGCCGAGAAGGAGCGGGTTTATGGCGAGCGCTATCCGATCGACGAGGATTTTCTTGCCGCCTTGGCGGCGATGCCGCAAGCTTGCGGCATCGCGCTCGGCCTTGACCGGCTGATCATGCTGGCGACCGGCGCTTCGCGCATCGACCAGGTTTTGTGGAATCCGCTAGCATGAAATTACCGTCCGCGATCTTGCGCAGCATCGACGAGCTTTGCGCGCAGACTCTGGTGCCGCGCACGCGCCTCGGCGGGCTTGCCGAAGTGGCCGCGCGCTATGCGGTCGCCATCACACCGGTTATGGCGGACGCCATCGACCGTAGCGACCCGCATGACCCGATCGCGCGGCAGTTCGTGCCCGACGCGCGCGAGCTCGACCATCGCCCGGAGGAGAGCGGCGATCCGATTGGCGATCATCCCTTCAGCCCGGTCGAGGGCGTGGTCCATCGTTATCCCGACCGTGTGCTCCTGAAAGTCGTCAATGTCTGCGCGGTCTATTGCCGATTCTGCTTCCGACGCGAAATGGTGGGGCCGGGCCGGGGAGGGCTGTCGCCGGCAGCGCTGGCGACGGCGGTCGATTACATCGCAGCCAATCCGCAGATTTGGGAAGTCATCCTCAGCGGCGGTGATCCGCTCGTGCTGTCGGCGCGGCGGCTCAAGCATGTGGTTGCGAAGCTCGCAGCGATCGACCACGTCAAGGTGATCCGCGTGCATACGCGTATTCCGGCGGTCGCCCCGGAGCGGATCAATGCTGCGCTGATTGGCGCGCTGCGCGGGGACAAGGCGACGTTCGTGGTGCTGCATGCCAATCACCCGCGCGAATTGACCGAGCAAGCCCGCGCCGCCTGCGCACGGCTGGTCGATGCCGGCATACCGATGCTCGCCCAATCGGTGCTGTTGCGCGGGGTTAATGACGATGCGGAGACTCTCGGCGCGCTGATGCGCGCGTTCGTCGAATGCAGGATCAAACCCTATTATTTGCATCATGCCGATCTCGCGCCGGGCACGTCGCACTTGCGCACTGGCATCGCCGAAGGTCAGGAACTCATGCGCGCGCTGCGCGGCCGCGTGTCGGGCCTGTGTCAGCCGGCTTATGTGCTCGACATTCCCGGCGGATTCGGCAAATCGCCCATCGGCCCCAGCTATCTGAGCGACGACGGCGGCAGCGTCGAAGATTTCGACGGCCGCCGGCACGCTTATCCGCCAAGGAATCCAACACGCTGCTGATCGTCCGCAATTGTTTGAGGATTAGGCGGCGGCTTTTTGCGCGGCCGGGAAAAAAACCGCGGCCTCGAAACCATAGCCGCACGCGTGGCACGACCATGTCTGACGCACGCAGCGATCGTTGAGATGCTCTGACCATTCCGGGGCGAGCAGCCAAGCGGCGTCGCGCAAATACCTCCGCCGACGATCACGATGACCCCGCATCCCAACCCGAGCAGTTCGTTCGTTTTGCCGCCGCCGGGAGAAGTTCCCGTATCCCCGGGTTACGCCCGGACGTCGCCTGGTTCCAGCGGCGTGAACGGCTGCTGCTACGGAACGCATCAAATTGCCGAACCGCCGTTAAGCAACAGGGCTCGCGCCTATCATCGGTGGCGACGCCATCCGGCCTCCTAGACCATGATCCAACCAGATTGAATCGGATCATGGGCTAAGTGCTCAATTGGAGCATGATCTCTTCCGAAAACCAGTTTCTACTTTTCGGGATCATGCTCTGAAGCCACGGCTGCCGCCCAAAGTTGAACTGCAACTAATTTGCCGGACATCCAACCGAAAGCCAGCGCGGCCCAGCCTTTCACGCGTCTGGACCCTTCTCGGCCCAAGCTGTTCAGCCCAAGCTTTTCGATCCAAGCCAACAAAGAGGAGTGTGGCATGAAGTCAGTCATCACCAGTGGAATCCTCGCCGCTTCGCTCGCATTTACCGGCAACGCCGCGCTGGCCCGAGCCGCGGACCCCGCAAGCCGTGACGGTCGCGCATGTGACCCGTCCGCAAGCCGCACAAACGCCCGTCTACGGTACTTGGCTCAATAGCACTTTGGCTCAATGGCACTTGGCCCGCTAGCACTTGGCCGATTCTGTTGAAAAAGTCGCAAGTCTAACGTCGTTGCAAATCTGCCGAAATACAAACGACATCTTCGATTGACGCTAACTACCGCCGCAGATCGATTTAGAACTCGCTCCGTTGAGTCTGGGGTAGATGATGAGGCCCCCCGCGTCCGCATCTGAAAGCCGCGCCCACGGGGCTGAAAAAATTGAGCCGAGGCGATACTCCGACTTTTTCAACAGAATCGGCCCGATGTGGGCGTCGCCCAAGCCCCCGTGTTTGGCGCTGCCCCACCCGCTACCCACGTCGCCGTGCGCGACTACGCGCCATGCGGACCGCTTGGCGGCCGATATCGGGCAGTTCATCCAAGGCATGCTGAGCGGCGGCCCGGTCCCTGATGCTAATCTGATCCGCGACGCCCAAAGGATGCGCGGTTCTCCCGGCTCGTACGATTATTCTTCGCCGATCGGTTACGTTACCTGTTCGACGCTTTATTTTTGCTGTTTGTTCGCGTTCATTGCCGGTTCGCCCTTTGTCTACATCGAATATTTCGGCGTGCCGCCGCAGTATTACGGGTTTCTGTTCGGCGTGAACATGTTGGGGATGATCGCGACGACGTTCATCAACAGCCGCATTGTGGTTCGGCGCGGCGCCGACCGTTTGCTGCGCATCGCCTGTTGGATCGGCGCCGCCGGCGGCCTTGTTCTGCTCGCGACCGGCATGCTCGGCATTGGCGCCGTCGTCGGCATCGCGCTTCCTCTATTCGTGGTGCTGTCGCTCCTGACCGTAGTGGCGTCGAATGCGATTTCCGGCGCGCTTTCCGTCTTTCCAAACCGCGCCGGTGCCGCAGCGGCATTGGCGGGCGCGCTGCAATTCGGCGCGGGTGCACTCACGAGTGCGGGCGTCGGCTGGTTTGCCGACGGCACGCCGCGACCCATGGTCGGGATCATCTGGGGAGGAGCCGTGGCGGCACTCGCCGCCAATCTCGTGTTGATCGGCAGACCGCACGATTGACGAACGTTCGGCAATCGCCCGCGCGACAGGTACGCCCCGGCGGTTTCGGCTGCGGTTCGCATGCCGGAACAGCGCCGGGAGTACTTGTGCTTCATGGGCGTCATGACGCGCTTGGAGCCGTCAAAGCATGCGACCTGCGCCGACGCACGAGTGCCGCAGATCAGATCATTCGCACAACATCCTTGCCCGGGCGGACATTTCGTCCCCGCGCACTTTGCCGCGCCGCCGCTTCCGCGGCCGATGCGAGCACGATCAACGATAACGCGGCAGACATGGCTGACGCGGCGAATCGCGAGCTGAAACTGAAAAATAATTCTGGCGCGCCCTACGGGAATCGAACCCGTGTTTCCGCCGTGAAAGGGCGAAGTCAATAGTCCGCCCGTTTCCGGGGTTGTTCGCCTACATGTATGTTATTTAAAGCTTAATCAACTGAAGCGTCCGCGGGGATTCGCCCTTGACCGCCTTTGTTTGCTCCCATAGACAGGACACTAACTGGACACTGATCGGAAGGCAAGCCATGGCGCGAAAGGTCCGCAATAGCGTTCTTGAGTCCCGGTCCAATCGCCTCAAATTGAATGTCGGCAAGAAGCCCACATTTGTTCGCATTGGCCCTGGCCTTTCACTCGGCTACAGGCGTAACCAAACCACAGGGACTTGGGTGCTGCGCGTTGCCGACGGACGCGGCGGCTCCCGGACAGCGGCTATTGGCTTTGCCGATGACCACGATGAAGCAGACGGACACCAGTTTCTGGACTACTGGCAAGCCCAAGAGCGGGCCAAGATAACCGCCCGCCGGCAGGGTGGCGCTCCAGGCGCCGAACCCTTGACCGTCCGCTTGGCGGCCGAAACCTATCTTGACTGGCTGACAGCCAAAAACCCGCGCACAGCCGCCGATACTAGGGGCCGTCTCAAACACCATTTTCTTCCTAAGTTCGGCGAGCGGTCGATCACGAGTTTGACAAAAACCATGCTCGACAAGTGGCTGGCCTCGATGGTGGTCAAGTCCGACGACCCCGAGCGTATCCGCCAATCAAAAGATACCGCGAACCGTGTTCTATCGATGGTGAAAGCCCTCCTCAACCACGCAATCCGCGATCCGTCCCACGGCCTTACAGACGATAGTGCGTGGCGTTTCGTGAAGCCGTTTCATGGAGTGGCGAAGCCTCGGGACATCCGTTACACCGACGAAGAGGTTCGCCGCCTCGTAGACAGCGCAGGAGACGTCGCTCTCGCCAATCTTATTATCGGGGCCTACCTGACGGGCGCGCGATACGGCGAGTTAGCCGAGGCGCGCGTTTCCCATTTTGACGCACACACAAAGACCCTGCGAGTAAATGTCGGAAAGACCGGAGTTCGCACAATCATATTGCAGACGAGTGCTGTGATTTTCTGCAAGAAGCTCGCCACCGAGCGCGCCACCGAGGAGTTTCTGTTTGTACGGAGCGATGGAAGCCGATGGAAACGTTCCGATCAGACAAGGCCTATCAAGGATGCGCTGAAAAAGGCAGGGCTCGCGCCAGAAGGAAGCCTCTATGCTCTTCGGCACACCTATGTGTCGCACGCTATCGAAGGCGGCGTACCCCTCAACGTGATCGCAGACAATTGCGGGACCAGCGTCCGCATGATTGAGAAGACTTATGCAAAAATCTTGGCTGAAAAGCGCCGTGACTTCATCGAGCGGGGGACGCCCTCGTTGGCGGAAAGCCGTCTCCAATAGCCGCCATAAGTTGCACTATTGAGGCAGCACTTGCCCGCGCGGTCGGGAGCAAGCCGCATATTGATGCGGCGATCTATTCGAGAAGCGGCACAAGCCCATGGTGGCCTTTTGCGCGGCGCCCAAGGCGGGTAAGTCGTTGCGTTCAAGCGGTAGTCGAGTAAATCTCAGGGTCTTTGCTTTAACTCATAAGGCCCGCTAAGCCCGTGCACGAGGCGGCGAGGCAGGAGCTGAATCCACCTTGGGCCACAAAGAACGTCTGAAAGAACAACAAAATCAGAAAAAGACGGCGGGCAAAAAAAGCGCGATCGCGCGGGCGGGGCGTGCGGCGAAACGTCATCTCATTGTAAAAAGGGCCTTCGGGCAGCTCAACTCTTTACAGCGGGCGCAACCTTACTCTGCTAACTCAATGAACGCCCTTGAGACGGCGTATCGTCGCCTGTTGATCAAAGATGGTTTTGATCTTAAGACGTTAGCAGGGCCGCCATTCAAGGTCGGCCGTGAGACGCTGAGAAGTGATCTGAAACGGCTCGGTATCCGAAGCTGGATCCGGTCTTAAGAAGCAAAATTGATTCCACAAGTAAGCCGCAGCGTCAAATGTCGTTCAATACCTTTTTCTAAAGCATGGCTTAGCCTCCTGCTTGTACTCGTGGGTACACCGTGAGCATCACGGTCGATCACGAGGAGATTATTTATGAACCTGGTTCACAGCATCCCAGAGGTTTGTGCGCTCGCGCATGTGGGACGTACGGCTCTCTACCAAGCAATCAATTCCGGCGAGTTGATTGCCCACAAACGGGGCAAACGCACCCTTATATTCGCCAGCGATCTACAACGATGGCTCGACGCATTGCCGCGGATTGCGGTGAAACACCCCGTTGAACGTGGGGCCGTTTCGGACACTGCGCAGGCGAATAGTCGAGCGTGCGTTAAACGCAGGAGTGCAGCGACATGAATACGGGTCTTTCCGGCGCGAAAAGCGCAGCAGCTTCTGATGGTGCGAACGACCCGACCGGTGCAGACACGACCGATGCCAGCAGCGTTACCGCCCCGGTAGCGTCGCCGGACGCCAAGACTGACCCACAAGCGCCACCGAAGTATCTACAGCCGAATTTCGAGACGATGCCGGCCGAACTCAAGCCATTGAAAATTTGGCTGCTGTGGGTTCCGATCTGGAAGGGATCGAAGTGGACTAAGTGCCCCATTCAGCCTTCCGGATATGGTGCGAACACGACTAACCCAAAGCACTGGTCCCCATTCGACGACGTGAAGCAAGCTTACGAGCTAGCTGTGGAGCGGGGCTACATTGAATTGCGCCAAAAAGGTGAACCGCCACAGCGCGTCCCCGTAGGTGGCGTAGGATTTGTGTTCGACGGTCAGCCGGACGAAGACGGCCTTGTTTTTGCAGGGGTTGACTTCGACAACGTGATTTCGGCTGACCACAAAGAGATAGCGTCGTTGGCTGAGGAGCGTCTCAAGCGACTTAATTCATACCTTGAACGTAGCGTTTCGGGACGCGGGTTGCACAGCATCGTCAAAGCTCGTCCGCTCCGCGCGGGCATCGCCCATGGTGGTGTCGAGATGTACACCAAGGGCCGTTTCTTCACGATGACTGGCGCACCTAGGAAGGCTCCAATAGCGCGCGCTCCCGATGAATTTGCTGCGCTCGCCGAAGAGTTACGCGCTCAGAGACGAGGTTCACGCACTGGCGAGGGCGATCACTCGCCCGGGAATGGCAAACACACAGCTGGCGCCACGGATGACACATGGTATGGCAAACTCCCGCCCGAAAAACAGAGCGAAGTTGTCGAATATGCAGCACTGTACATCGCCAAGAACACGAATCTATTCGAACTAACCGCGCATGGCGGCAATTACCTAGACTATGTGAGACAGACTCTTGCCATTGCCCGCAGCCGGGTGCCAGACGCGGAAGACATCTTCGTTAGAGCTGCCTCGACTGCAAATGAGGCCGATCCCGAAGATGAGCTGCGCAGGTTTTTTCAGAACTGTGAGCGCGCGCACCCGAGCGAAGTCGAGGTGACAGTCGGCACTTTGTTATATACCGCGAGCCAGAACGGTGCCGATTTCAGCAAATGGAAGCAGATCGCCGAGAACAGTGACCCCAACGTTGCTCTGTTTGTGCCGGGTAACGAAGACGAATGTCGAAAACGGCTTGATCGGGTAGTGGCGGCCGATCCACGGACGTTCACATTAGGTGACCCGACCGGCCCGCTGGTGATCTTGCGCGCCCCAGATATGGATGCACTACCAGAGGATACCAAATGGGAAGGTGATTTACCTGGCACGACACTCGCTACACCAGCGGATATCATGCAGCGCGCCGAACGACTGGTGTGGAAACAACGCGCGGGAGGGAAAGGCGGTCGGATTGTTCGTACGCCATCCACCGCGCCAATTCGTTTCCGATTATCTCATCCAGAGGCGTGGTCAATTCGCAGCACCGCCTTTGCGAGGCATTGTGCGAGTGCCGCGCATTGACGACGACGGCGAAGTTTATTTCATTTCGGGCTACGACCCTCTAGACCGGCCTCTTCCACGACAGACACTCACGTTCGACATTCCACTCAGCCCCTCACGCGAGAATGCCAGAGGGGCAGTTGAAGTCTTGTTATACCCATTCTCAAGGTACCAGTTCGAAGATCCTGCTGCGGGCAAGGCGATGCTTCTGGCGGCTATTTTCACCGCGCTCGAACGACCATTTCTGCCTGTGGCCCCGATGTTTGTCGTACGCAGTTCGATGCCCGGCACTGGCAAGGGTCTGATCGTGCGCAGCTTGGTGCGACTGGCATTTGACACCGTCCCTGTCATGGTCACGTGGGGCGGCAGTAAGGAGGAATTCGAGAAACGACTGGGCGCGCTGCTCCTACAAGCGCCGGCGGCGCTTAGCATCGACAACGCCAACGGTATGCAGGTTGAAGGCGACCTGCTCGAAGCTATCCTCACTGAAGGGAGCGCAGATATCCGTCCGCTCGGACTCAGCGAAACGGTCAGGGTGCGCAACCGCTCACTCATCACGTTGACGGGCAACAATCCGAGCATCATGGCCGACATGGCCAGGAGGACTCTGCACAATTGATATTCTACCGCGGTCGGCCGACCCAGAACGGGATCGCTATCCCTTCAACCCTGTCGAGTTGATCCAGAGTCGCCGCGCAGACTTCCTGCTGGCCGCGTTTATCGCGATGCGGGCGTTTCGTTTGGCCGGTATGCCACGACACGGATTGCCGGCTGTGGGGTCGTTCGATGACTGGTCCCGCAGAGTCCGCGATCTCGTCTATTGGTTGACTGCTTATGATGTCAGCGAGGGCTTCCGGCAGAACAAAGAAGAGGACCCGCGGCGTCAGAATGATGCCTCTTTGCTTGCCGCTCTGCACCAGAAGTTCGGCACAAAACCGTTCAAGGGCGCTGACGCGATTGCAGTGCATGTTAAAGTCGCGGCAGACCGCACAGCTCATCGACCGAGTCCGAGCGGGCGTTGCATGACGCCCTTGAAGAGGTGCTGGGCAGTCGCGGGGTGAACGCGAAGCTTTTCGGTTATTGGGCGCGCCGGCTCAACGGGGCGCACATCGGCGGTTTCCTCTTGGAAACGAAGCACGACCCGGCGACGAACGCCAACGTCATCACGGTCCGGACGTACGTAGCAGTGGCAGCTGCCGGGAAGTACGGGAATTACGGGAAGTATTTACCCCTTACATAAGGATCAAAACTAGAACTTAAGGATCAAAAAAATAAAGATATCAGTATTTATTGATCAGTACATAGCGACCAAAACCTTCCCGACATTCCCGACTTCCCGGCGCTTCGGCGGGACCGTGCCGCGACGGCGCCGTCCTACCCTCACGACCTGAAACCGTCCAGTGACCCGACCCGCCGTCGTCAGGCATGCCGCACGGGCACTGGGTCGTCCCCAAGAAGACGTGCCCCGCCCCTGAACTCAGCGGCGCCCCCTGGATTCGGTCTAGCTGCCGATGGCTAGGAAGTAGCGGCCCTGGCTTCAGGCGCTCCAGGGAGTCTGTAAAGGCGATTGCAAGTCTTTGTGACAGTGAAACGGTGGCGGTTTGACACCCTTCGCCGCCTTTTTAAAGTGCTGGGGTTTCCCGTTTAAGCGTCACAACGCGCGCAATCCGAAGGCAAAGGTTGTGCAAAGGTTAAGCTGCAACCTTTAGCCACTTCTTTACCAAGTTCTGTCATACAAATGGAGGCAAAAACTTGTGGCGCATCGGCCGGCAAATGAAGGTCCGGCAGCCGCAAAAACGGGGGGTGTCATGGCGACTTTTCTGGAGCGTTTGCGTCAATTGGAGGCGCAAGCTGAACTTGCTGAACGCAACGCGGACCCGTGGCAAACGAAGCTGCAAGACGCTGTGCGCGGACTCGAGTTCATAAGCACCGCCGCCCTGCTTGATATTCTTCGTGAGACAGGCTAACACGGCACCGCACGCCGACTTGCCAAGAACATGCGCTCGCTCGGATTTGTTCCGATCAAGTCACGTCGGCTCATGCCGGGTGGCTATCGGGACACAGTAACGCGCGGCTGGGCGCGCCCCTTCCGGCAGGACGGACGCCGAACGAGCCTTAAGGAACGTGTAAGGGTTGGAAACTGTCACCCCAGAACTTCGATGAACAAACAAACTCAACTGAAGGATCCGTGCCATGTTCAATGATGTCGATCACCCCAACGTTACGCTCGCAGAGTGGCAAGACTTCTTATCACGGGTGAAGTCTCGCAAAGAGCCTCCAATGCACCTTATCGAGGAAGTGATCGACCGGAGCCAGTGCTGCGTAGCGAACTGGTTCGTACCACTCGCACGCGGGGCGGCAGTCGCCAGCGATGCGTTGCTGCGCAGGGTCGGGCACCGCCCGGGTATGGGTCGTCCAAGGGGGTGGCGCGAAACCAGCCCCGATTTTTTCTTGCATTACATGTATCCTGCCGCCTTAATGGTGCGGGAGTGTGATGAGACCAATTTGTGGACTGTCGAACGGCTGAAGGCGGAACGCCGCCCTTTTGTAGATGCCGACGATGTGTTGGTTCACGAATTCGGATCGACGCCAATTTTTACACGGAGCGCTGCGTCTTCAATGCGCCTGGCGATGTATTGTCACAAGAACCTCCCGCCGAGCGGGCTCCGCTGGATTAAATCGAACCCCATAAGCGGTCAGGCGGCGATTGAATTCGCAAAGAGGCGCCAAGAAGAGGAAGCCTTTGACGCCGTTATTGCACAATTAAAAAATCTGCACTGATAAGGAATAGGGGACGCGAATACACGCTTGGTTGCGTCGTTCGCCCCATGCAACGGTGCCACGGGCGTCCTGGTCGTCGATCAGGTGACAGGGTAAAATATCGCGCGACGTCGGTTTCGGGCCAACAGGCGACATAGACTACCCGGAGATTTGCTCCTAATTTCTGCACGGGCCAACCAACTGAAATTGTTTGACTGAGGTTCGGGTGCATAATTCTTGATATTCGCAACACCGGGCGCGAACGTGTTCCTTAGCCGCAAGCGCCGAGTAGGGGCGCAAGTTGCGCGCTTAGAACATCACACCTCTTAGCTTCAAGAAGCTGGCGCCGCATTTCCACGCCGCGGCAGGAGCACCAAGTCGGCCGCTTCCTCAGCATCTTTGAGGAGCGTCTTGCGCGGCGTGCCTATTTGCGCACGCATGGTAAGGCCACGAGCAAAATCAATGAGCTGGCTCGCGCGGACGGCCACAGGAAAGTCAGACGGGATTTCTCCAGCGGTGATCGCGTCCCGGAATCGACCTTCCGCCAGCGCTGCCGCGCCGGCGGCCGCACTTTGCAGGAACTTCCGGACCTCAGCATCGTCCACAACCGGCGCGACGCACACCAGAAGACATCCCCGAGCTGATCCTTTCTCGGTCGCAGTTTCGACGGCGTGCCTGAGGAAACCGGCGATCGAGTCGCGAAGACCCTGTGGCGAGAGGAGTGCCTTCGCGGCTGATGCGCCCTTCCGTTCTGCGTACGCCCTAAGGACGCGCAAGAATATCGCCCGCTTGTCCCCGAAGACGGCATACAAGCTCGGCCGTCCCACGCCCATCCCGGCGACGAGATCGTCGATCGTGACGCCGTCGTAGCCCTTCGACCAGAATACCTGGGTCGCCTTTTCCAGCGCGTCCCTCTCGTCGAAGCTGCGCGGCCGTCCACGCGGCCTAGCGGGATTCTGAACCATTCAGTTAAAAACTCCTTTACAATGGCCATCGCACCAATATATAACCGAATAGTTCGAAATTAACAAGCTGGCACTGGCCTCGCGGGGCCTCACGACTCGACCTTCACCCTTCACCACGGAGACGCCCATGAAACATTCGATCGCACTCGTCACCGGCACCACGTCCGGGCTCGGTTATGCGGCAGCCAGCATGCTCGCCGCC
The DNA here is from genome assembly GCA_963847785.1 of uncultured Alphaproteobacteria bacterium. Taxonomy (GTDB): domain Bacteria; phylum Pseudomonadota; class Alphaproteobacteria; order Rhizobiales; family Xanthobacteraceae; genus BOG-931. The sequence goes on along the minus strand of CAWKBE010000019.1, from coordinate 31,545 downwards.
GAGGGCTACCGCCAGGTCATCGTCACCGGCCGCAGCCTCGCCCGGGTTCAAGAAACGGCCGCTCAACTCGCGGCTGAGACCAAGACAAAGGTTTTCACGCCGCTGGAGCTGGATCTGGACAAGCCGTCCAGCGTTCAGTCCGCGCTCGCCGCGCTCGCCGCGCTCGTCAAGCAAGGTCGGCCGATCGATTTCCTGCTGCTCAATGCAGGGATGGTCCCGGGTAAGAAGCGCGTGCTCACGGCGGCGGGCGTCGAGGCTTCTCAGGCCCCGCTTATCGGCCATCATCAACTGACTGTCGGGTTGCTCCGCGCCAACCTGCTGAGCCCCAACGCGCGGATTGTTATCGCCGGCGCGGAACCTGCCCGAGGGGACGTACCCATGTTCAGCTACACCGATGTGCCAGCCTTCGCGGCCAAACAATACCAGGGCGACCGAACCGCCGCTGTTGAAGCCCTGCTGCGCAACGGGCCGAACATGAAGTACGTGCCCAACCGGGCGTATGCCGACGCGAAGCTCATTATCGCTTGGTGGGTCGCGGCGCTGGCGCGCCGGCTACCCTCCGGCATGGCCGTGTACGCTGTCTCGCCCGGTGCGGCGACCGACACCAAGGTGGTGCGAAACGCTGGCCCGGCGTTGAAGTATCTGTTTATCCCAATCGTGAACCTCATTCCCGGCATGAATCAGACGCCGGAGACCGCGGCCCGTCGGTACCTCCAGGCGTCGGAGTTCGGAACCGACGTCTCAGGGCAATTCTTCGCCTCGGCGCCGAAGAAGCTCACTGGCCCAATTGAGGCGATGCGTCACCCGCACCTTCACGATCGCGCCAATCAGGAAGCCGCGTGGCAGGCCGTCGTCAAGGTCTCCGGCGTCGATTTCTCTTCCGCACCATCCTTAAGCGCGGCGTCCTGAAGGAGCGCCGGTCGCGGCTGAACTGATTCCGGTAACCGGAATCAGTTCGCGATTGCGCCGCTGCGTGCTCGTCCACGGGGTCTTACGGTATTTTGAAATAACTAGTTCAGAACTCCCTTGACCGCAGCCTCCGCGCCTGATTATCATACCAAACAGTTCAAAATCAGCAAGGCAACCTAAGCCCGGGAGGAGAATACATATGGAACGGTACGAAGGTAAAAAGGTGGTGATTATCGGCGGCACGAGCGGCATGGGGCTCGCGACGGCGAAGATGCTCCTCGATGGGGGCGCGCGTGTTCTGGTGACGGGTCGCTCGAAGGCCGGCCTCGAATCGGCGCAGAAAGAGCTTGGAAAGGGCGCCCTCGTGGTTTCGAGCGACGCGCGTTCGTTGACGGAAATCGACGCCCTCGCCTCTCGGGTGAAGGCTGACTTCGACACCTTCGACCTGCTCTTCGTCAACGCCGGGTTCAGCATCCGAGCGCCTCTCGAAAGCATGACCGAGGCTGTCTACGACGAGATGTTCAACCTGAACACCAAGGGACCGTTTTTCGCGGTGCAGAAGCTCGCGCCGCTAATAAACCGGGGAGGCTCTATCGTCTTCACGACTTCGATCGCCAACGTCAAGGGAATGCCCGGCAACGCCTCATACGGAGCTGCCAAGGCTGCGCTGCGATCCTTCGCTCGGGTGCTCGCCGCCGAGCTGCTTCCTCGGGAGATTCGCGTCAACGCGGTGACGCCCGGTCCCATCGACACGCCGATCTTGGGCAAGATGTTCCCCGATAAAGACGCGGCCGCCCAGCTTAGGGAGCAGATGCGCGGCATGACTCCCATGAAGCGCTGGGGGACGTCGGAGGAAATCGCCAAGGCCGTCCTCTTCCTCGCGTTCGATGCGACCTTCACGAACGGCGCCGAGCTTCCGGTCGATGGGGGTTGGTCGCAACTGTGACGTTATGATGAAGGAAACAAAATGTCTTTGATTGAAAAATGCCTGGTGCAAAATTCTTGATTTTTGCACCTAACCAAAGCGGCGAAGCGCCGGTTTGGGTCTGAACTCGGTCTTTGGGCGGAGTCTGCACCATGTCTCCTTTACCCCCCATAGCGACCGTCAGATCGGACGTGGCAGCACTTCGCATTTGGGCCGATCGCTACGCAAGCTTATGCCGCCGGGGGTCGTGTCAGGTCCGAAATAGTCTAAAGAGGACGAAGGGTGGCACGGCAAGACCGCTTACTTCTCGCACACCATCGAATGAAACCTGTCGGTCCTAACGCGGGTTCGCCGGCTAACACTGATAGGGTAAAAAATTGCGCGCTCCACCCAAGTCAGAGACAGTCATTAAACGTCTGTTATTCTAACCCCTCGACGAGCCGCACGTCGCGCACAGCGCCATCACTAAGTGCCTTTAGTGCTTCCTGATAGGCAGGGCTGTCGCGTGCCGCAATGGCCTGCTCAAGGCTTGGAAATTCGACGATTGTAACCCGCTCCTTTCGCCCATGCTCATATGCGGCTGCGGCATTGCCGCGTGCCAGCATCCGAGCGCCAAAAGGCGCGACCGCGGGGATTGCGAGTTTGCCGTAAGCCGCGAGTTTTTCTGGGTCGGGCCTCGAGTGATAGAAGAATACCATGTAGGCTTTCGGCATATGAAAAACTCCGCGAAGGCAAATGCGTTTTGCGAGAGGCTCACTGCGCCAAGTTAGTCCGGGGTATCAAGGTAGAAATTTTTGGTGCCTCACCCGCTACGCAGCATCACCATGCCACTTGACCGATGTAAGCCGATGTTCGAATTTTCCTGTTTTGATCAGGCTGGAGACGTGAGCGGCTTACCCTTCTCCACGACGAAAGTGTTCGTGATTTTTATCTTCTGCTCGGTCTTGATGCCAGCATGGGGTGTTTCAGCAGGCACTTGGTAAGCGTCGCCCGGCTTTAACCTATGGGTCGGTTGACCTTGTATGGGTAGGTCAAACTCGCCCTCAAGGACATAGCCTGTCTCAATCCCCGGATGTGTATGGCGGATAACCGACACCCCCGGCTCTATTTCAGTTTCGAAGATCATTGTTACGTAGCCCGGTGTCGGACCGTCGATTTGCGACAAAAGCTTTCGCTTAAGTCCGGATATGCCCGCGGGCGGCGTGCTTTCCGCCGCCGAAACTTCGGTCGCAGCGAACGCGGCCATTGCACAGAGCGTGCACGACGCAAAACCCGCAAAGCCTCGTCGTGTTAGCATGACTGCCTCCTTGTAGGTCCGATTTTGCTTACGGTCCGGACTTCTGTCCCAATGATATGCTGTTCCTGTTATCTGGCAAGACAACGCGGGTTCGCAGATACTATGTTGCGGCACTGCGAAACGCAGGTCGATGTTGAAGTCGGAGGCAGACATGAGCACCGACATTTCTGCACTTTACAACGAGTTCACTGCTGCGCTGACGGAGGTTCTCGCGGAGAATGCGGTTGGAGCCGCACGTCGTGGCCGACTCGCAAGGGCACGCGCGGCCGTCAAGAAGCACCCCGAATACAACGAACATGAATACTTTTTAGCGGTGGAGACCGCATTCGCACAGTGGGAAGCCCTACAAAACACCGGCCGCTAGGACAGGTCCTAGCAGTTTGGCAACAATCGCCAACAAGGTATTAATCTTGCCCGCGCTCGCGCTCATGCGTACCGACCGTCGCAGCGTGGTTCGGTTTCGCGACATTGTTGTTTGCCAGTTTGTCACCTCGATCCGCGCCACAGCGGTTTCGCCATTAATGTCGGATGTTGGAGGTAAAGCAGAAGTCGCGCGGCCTTGGGGCGAAGTCGGGTTTTGGCCCATTTGCGACATCGGCGGGCCGCTCAACGTGCTGGGCTGCAACTCCGTCGGCCTACTTCCCGTGTGCTAGATTGACGCGCTACGATGCCTTGTCCTGAGCACATTGGGGCAGGCAATGGGACGGCACCCCAGAACCGGCGGCAAACCAATTAAGACGCGACGCCGAAAGGCGGCAACGCTAAAGCGCCGCAATTCGCCAAAAGCCACGCCTCATCGCATTCCGTCCGCTGCCGGCCAGGAAACACAGGTCGCGCTGCTCACCCGCGAGCGCGACGAGGCGGGATCTGGCGCGGAACTTCGGCGTCTCAATTGGGCGTTGGAAGCCTATGCAAGATCTTCAACTGCCCTGCTGCGTCATGACAATCTAGAGGATCTGGTGACCCGAATTTGCGAGGCGATCGTCGAGAACGATATCTACGCCCTCTCCTTCATGGGACTGTGCGAGCCGTCGCCCGACAGGACCGTGAGAGTCGTCGCCGGCGCGGGCCGCGCAATCGGCTACATGGAGGGTTTAAAGATCAGTTGGTCGGAGGATGTTCCTGAAGGCCAGGGTGCAACCGGCACCGCAATCCGAAGTGGCGTGCCAAGCATCGTGCAGGACACCATGATCGATCCTGCCTACGCCCCCTGGCGAGAGAAAGGATTGCGCTTCGGCATAAGGTCGTGCGTGTGCGTGCCATTTGAGCAGGAGGATAAGGTCATTGGCGCACTGAATGTCTATGCGGTCCGATCCCACGCTTTTGGCCCAAAGGAGATTGGCGTATTTTCCCAATTGGGTCGCGATATCGCTTTCGCGATTTCGATGGAGGAAGAACGCATTCGATTGGAAGCCGCCGAGAGGGCTCGAAGCGCGGCGGAGGAGTCTGCACGCGACGCGCAAGCGGAACTGCAGCGAGTCGCGCGGATTTCGACCATAGGTGAGTTTACGGCGTCCATCGCTCACGAACTCAATCAGCCGCTTGCAGCGATCGTCACCAACTGCAACGCTTCTCTGCGCTGGCTGGAGAAGGAACCATTCGAACTCGACGAGGCCAGAGCCGCCATTCGGCGCACCATCAGCGACGCCGATCGTGCAAGTAGCGTGATAAAACGTATGGCGGCCTTGCTCAGGAAGGATGAGCCGAAGTACGTCGATCTCGACCTCAATGAGGTTATTAAGGAAGTTCTCACATTCACCCGCAGCGAGCAGCGAAGGTCCCAAATCACCGTTCATGCCGAACTACTCCCTGGCCTGCAGCCAGTCCGCGGCGACCGGATTCAACTTCAGCAGGTAATGCTCAATCTCATCCTAAATGCTATCGAAGCGATGAGGGACGTTGTGGACCGAGCCCGCCTGCTGCAGATCCAAACGGGCATCGGTGCGACTGGCGATGCTGTGGTCGAGGTGAAGGACTCCGGGACCGGACTCGATGCCGCGGTGATGCATCGAATTTTCGATCGTTTCTTTACCACCAAAGCCGGGGGCACGGGACTGGGTCTGCCCATCTGTCAGTCGATCATTGAAGCCCACAGCGGTCACTTGTCGGCATCGGCGGCTGTTCCCTACGGCACCGCCTTTCGAATTCACTATTCCGTTCGCGGCAGGGAGCAAAACGGGGTCCCGTGCAGCTGTAGGCGAAATCGCACAGCCTAGGCCGCCGAACGGTGGTCGCTGAGGCAACTGCCTCGCTCGTTGTGGCCCATAGGGGCTCGCCCGGCTTTGCCGTCCGGCAGATCGAGGCGATGATCGAGGCCCGCTCGGCCAGCAAGGCGGCTTGCTCTCCGCGGTGGGTGGTCCGGGAAGGGCCGCCCGCTTTTTTCCGCCGCGATGCGGGCCGCCCTCAACGCTTGGACAGTGTTGCGCGCGGACGACCGCTCCTGGCCCAAGTGCGACATGCAAATCGTGTCGCCGAATGTCTGCTTCGGGGAAGAACGGACATGCCGTACGGGTTCACGAACTTAAAAAAGGTGAACTCCTGAGACGCTTGTTCCGCGCGGCTCGTATGCGGCACAGGGCGTAATCTGCTTGCACGCACCGACCGTCGCGGCAAGTTCATCTTCGCGTCATAGGATTCCCAACCAAGGCAATGTCCGCTCGCACGTTGACGAGCCTTTGATCTGGATCAATGTTGAGTGCGACGCCTGAGAGAATGAAACATTTGTCGAAAACCGCGCGGAGGTTCAGTCATGGCATTCGGTCGGATCATCGTTTCGGTCGCTGGTCTTTTAGCCGTTAGTTGCGCTTCGGCCTGGGCTCAGCAGGCTACGACCGTAGCGCCGGTGACGGTGATAGGCGCAGACGCGCGAGAGACGACTGGCACTCGCGGCTCGCCCGACGCCACCACCACGATTGACGGCCGCTACCTGCCGCCACCGCCACAAAAGTTCAAAGGCAAGATTGAACTCAATGCCGCACAATCGACGCCGGGGTGGCCGGCACGGGTCGTTCCGCCGAAAGGTGCGCCGAATATCTTGCTGATTATGACCGACGATGTCGGCTTTGCCGCACCGTCCACTTTTGGGGGCGTCATTCCGACGCCGGCGCTCGACCGCATTGCCGCCAGCGGGCTACGTTACACCAACTTCCACTCGACTTCACTTTGTTCTCCGACGCGAGCGGCGCTGATCACCGGTCGCAATCACCACTCGGCCGGCTTTGGCGTAGTCTCCGAGGCGGCCACGGGTTTCCCCGGCTACGATAGTTACATCGGCCGCGACAACGCTACGATCGGCCGCATTCTGCTGGAGAACGGCTACCGGACATCGTGGTTCGGTAAGGACCACAACACGCCGACCTGGACGGCCAGCCAGGCCGGTCCATTTGACCAGTGGCCGACCGGCATGGGCTTCGAATATTTCTACGGCTTCGTCGGCGGCGACGCCAGCCAGTGGGAGCCGAACCTGTTCCGCAACACCACGGCAATCTATCCGTATGTCGGCCAGCAGGGGAAATGGAACCTGACGACCGCGATGGCCGATGACGCCATCCGCTGGATGAACCAGTTGAACGACATCAATCCCAGCGCTGCCGTTCTTTGTGTATTACGTTCCCGGTGGGACGCACTCGCCACACCATCCGACGCCGGAGTGGGTGGACAAGATCACCGACATGCACCTGTTCGACAAGGGCTGGAACGCCTTGCGCGACCAGATCTTCGCCAACCAGAAGAAGCTCGGTGTGATTCCGCAGGACGCAAAGCTGACGCCCTGGCCCGACAAGCTTCTGAAGCTCTGGGATACGGCAACCGACGAAGAAAAGAAGCTCTATATCCGACAGGCCAACGTCTATGCCGCCTTTCTCGCCTACACCGACCACGAGATCGGGCGGGTGATCCAGGCGGTCGAGGACATGGGCAAGCTGGATAACACGCTGATCATCTACATCAGCGGCGACAATGGCGCCTCCGCCGAGGGCTCGCCTAACGGCACGCCGAGCGAGGTGCTGCAGTTCAACGGTATCGAGCTGCCGGTCGCCGAGCAGATGAAATTCTATGATCTGTGGGGCACACAATATGCCTACAACCACTTCGCCGTGCCATGGGCCTGGGCATTCGACACGCCCTACAAATGGACCAAGCAAGTTCCGTCGTTCTTCGGCGGCACGCGCCAGGGCATGGCGATCTCCTGGCCCGGCCATATCACCGATAAGGGCGACGTCCGCTGGCAATTCCACCATGTGATCGACATCGTGCCGACACTTCTAGAAGTCACCGGTATTCCGGCGCCTGTCATGGTTGACGGCATCGCACAGAAGCCGATCGAGGGCGTGAGCCTGGCCTACACCTTCGACAAGGCCAATGCCGACGCGCCCTCGCCGCATACGATCCAGTATTTCGAGATGCTGGGCGTGCAGGGCCTGTACAACGACGGGTGGATGCTGAGCGCGGTGCCTGTGCGTCCGCCGTGGGATCTGCTCGGCAAGGCGACGATCACGGATCCCGCCAGTGCATACAAGTTCGAGCTGTACGACGTGCGGCACGACTGGACGCAGTACACCGACGTCGCCGCGACCAATCCTGCCAAAGTACGCGAAATGACAGACTCTGATGTTTGCCGAGTTCGCAAAATATCAAGTGCTGCCGTTGGATGCCTCGGTGGCAACGCGCATGGTGACGCCGCGCCCGTCGATGTCTGGCGGCCGCAAGGTCTTCACCTATTCCGGCGTGCCGATCACCGGCCAGCCGCGCGGCACTGGGCCGAGCGTGCTCAACACTTCCTACACGATCACCGCGGAGATCGACGTGCCTCAGGGCGGCGCGGACGGCATGATTGTTACTGACGGCGGGCGGTTTGGCGGATACGGCATGTATCTGCTGAAAGGCAAGCCGGTGTTTCTCTGGAACCTGCTGGACTTGAAGCGGGTCCGTTGGGAAAGCGCCGACGCGCTAGCGCCCGGCAAGCACACAGTCGAGTATGACTTCAAATACGATGGGCTTGGCTTCGCGACGCTGGCGTTTAACAACATCAGCGGCCTTGGCCGGGGCGGGACCGGGACGTTGAAGGTGGATGGCAAGGTTATCTCGACCCAGACGCTGGAGCATACTGTTCCGCTGACCTTACCGTGGGACGAGACCTTCGACATCGGGTCGGATACCGGCACACCGGTGGATGACCACGACTATCAGGTGCCGTTCAAATTCACCGGCAAGATCGATAAACTGACGGTCTCCCTCGAGCCACCAAAGCTAACGCCCGCCGACATAGAGAAACTCCAGAGTGCAGCTGCAAGTGCGGCCGACGCGAAGTGACCAAGGCTGAAAGAATGAATTGGTCAACACCTATGAGCGGCGCGCGGTCTCAGGCCATGTGGGTCGCTGCGGCCGCCGCTGGCCTTGAAGTTGCGACGGGGGCCGGCTTGGTCGTTGCGCCGTCGTTGCTTGCCAGGCTGCTGTTCGGGTCGGAGATGAACGCGTCCGGGGATCTCGTCGGTAGGATTGCCGGCCTGGTGATGGTGTGTCTTGCTCTCGGGTGCTGGCCGCGCGCGTCCGTCGGCGAAGACCGACAGGCGCTCGCACCACTTATCGCGCTGAGCCTGCTCGCCACCGTCTATCTTATCTACGTCGGCGTGGGCGGAGTGAATGTTGGCGTGCTGCTTTGGCCAGCCGCTGCGGCTCACCTCATCCTTACGATCCTGCTGGCGCGCGCTTGGATGAGCCGGCGGGCGGCAAGATGACGGATGGACGGGAGGCGGAAAAGTCATGGGCAAGGATCCAGGCAGGCTTGGCAATTCGAGTGTCGCGGAAAGGTTGGAAAGGAACGGCGAATGAAAAAGGCAATGTCAGACGGTTTGAAGAGGGCATTGATCGGCACAGGTTTGTCCGTTGCGCTAATGTTGATTGCGGGCGCGATTGCGCCCTCAATGGCCGAAGACAGTTTGGAGCAGGATTTCGGGATCATCCGAGCATGCGGCAGCGATGTATGGAGCCTCTGTTCGGGCGTGCTGCCCGACGTCTTACGCCTTAAAGCCTGTATTCAGGACAAGATGGGCCAGCTTTCGAAGGGTTGCATCGACAAGGTCCTAGACAAGATGGCCGGCCAGTCATTCAAGGTTTGCAAGGATCAGACCTATGCGCTTTGCGCCGCAGCGCGCTGCAATGTGTACGACGGTGTCGCCTACTGTGAGTGCGACGTGAAGCACGGCGACAGCATTAGCCTGCCGTTTCCGATGGGCAAGGACAAGGACATCTGCTCAGTGAACGCCGCAGGTGCCGACAACAAATACATGATCAGCACCTATAGTCTGCCTGAAGTCGATCGCTTCGCCGCAGGGAGGCGGCGCGGTCTACACCTGCTCGGGCGATGGCTCTGGCGCCTACGCTCAGTGCGACGGCGGAATTTGCTTCAGAAGCACCGAGGAGACGACGTTCCCGGGCTTCGACAAGCCCGTGCCGAAGGGGCAAATCATTTGTTCCTGCCCTATCACTCAGGCCAAGCCCGGCGACGACGCTCAAGGCTATCAAATCCTAGGACCCTATCCTTGCGACAAGTCCTTCTTCCGGTACTGCAAAGCCGCCACCGCCACCAGCAAGACGGGTTCGACAATCTATGTCGGGGCTCCGATTGGCACGGCTCAGGCTCTGGCGGTCCTGCTCAACGGAAAGGTCGCGCCCGTCAACGAGTGTCGGGAGTAAGTTCGAAAAGAAGCTCCTGCATCTAAACTCCGCCTGGCGAATGCCGGGTTATTTGTTTCGTCTGCAAAAATTCGACAAACATATCGGCAGGAATAGGTGCCGGCGTCGCAAGCGGACGAAGGGCCGGAACAGCATGCGGTTACAGTTTCTCGCGCGTCGTTGTCCGCTAGATCTCAACTACTGCGAGAGTTGCTCCACTCATCAGGGTAGACAATTATAGCCAAGCGTCTTTGTCTTTATGACCGTAGAACGCACAGGGCGTGTGCATCGTGCCGACACCCCACAGGCGCGTGCGGAGTTCATCACGCAGCGGGATGCTCTTCCAGCAAGGCCTTACGGAAAAAGGCGATCACCTCATCCACCGCGCGTCGTGTGGGTTGGGCTGGCGCATCTATCAGGTCGCCGGTAAAGACGGAATGCGGCGCCTTTCCCTGCGCCTTCATGCCGGCGGGGTTAGCGGCACTGTCGGGCAGTTCCGTGCCGGCGAACGCGGCGCCGAAGGCGGTACGCAGGGTGTGGAAACGCGATGCCCGGCAGATGGTGTCGCCTTCAAACCGATAGCCGCGCAATTGCAGGCCGTCGCGAGTGCGCGCCTGCACCCGGGCCAGATCGGAGGGTGAGATGTCGATGGCGGCGGGTCTGGTAACCGGCAACCCTGGCTGGGCTAGTACCGGCGCGAGTACGACCGGATCGAGCGCCATGGAAAGTGCAAAGCCACCCGTCAGGCACATGCCGATAGCCCCGACGCCACGGCCGCCGCATTCCTGATGCGCAAGACGCGCGAGGGCGCGCAGCCATTCCGTCACCGGACTAGATTTGTTGCCCGCAAGCAGTGTGAACTCGCGCGACACGCAGAGCGATAAGATACGCCCCAGCGTTTGCTTCTCGGCATTGCCAGCATCGGGCGAGCCGAACAGGATCGGCGCGTACACTCGGAACCCGGCGTCGCGCACCCAACGGCAGAACCGCGCGAGCGTTGGGGTAAAGCCGTACACCTCGTGGATGACGATAACGGCCGGCCCTGTCGCCCCCGTCAGCAGGACGGGTTTAGTCTTGCCAAGCAGGGTGGTGTCGCGCCGGGAGAAGTCGGCGATGTCCGAGCCCGCTTCCATGCTTGTAACCTATCCTCTTGTCCGGACCGCAAGATCGCGCGCGCTGCGAAGCAAGAGACTGGTCCGCGGCGTGGCTTGTGCTCCCGCCACCGTCAAAACCGCTAAATGAAAGGTAAAGAGGCGGTTTTGGGGGTCCTAGATATTTTCGAGCGGGTCCCTCTTTTTTGGCGAGACCACCCCCGGCCTAGCCAGCATGCCCCGGGAGTCCGCTTTAAGCGCAGCAGTGTGATTAAGCGTAATCAGGGCTGCTGCTCGTCGCCACCGAGCCGCGCCTGCAACTCCTCAATTCGTGCGTTGGCGCGCTTCAGCGCCTCGTCCTGGACCAATGCTGTCTGCACCAGCGCGTAGGCGACATGCGGCGCCCGCCGAGTTCCGTCCGCGATCAGGCCCTCGGCATCCGGGTCGCGCGGTGTATTCTCCAGCTTGGCCAAACGATCGAACAGTTCGTCCACCAACTGGCGTTCCTGGGGTGTCATTGCGCCTCTCCCTGGCATAATAATCGACGCTTATGTGGTTGCCACGCTCGCTGCGGGGAGGGGGTTACGAGCGCCTTCGGCCATCATCGGGCGGTGGCAACCGGTCCGCTCGCTAACCCCTGACCTTGCATATCGCAAAATCGCGATGCGCTGAGTACCGACTAGCTTTGCACCGACAGACTGCGGCGATGGGAAGGGCAACCTGATGACAACTTTCCAGCTCGTCCGGCAGCTAACCGCAGCGTTAATGCGGACATCTTGCGGACACGGCGTGTTCAAGAAACGGCCTCTTGCGCCTAAGTGATTGATATAAATTGTTTTTGATAGAGGGATCGAACTTTGACCCCGTCAATGGGAATGATGGTGTGCATGCGATCTCATCTCCATCATGTGGCCCGGTGGGCTCACGCCCAGAACGGCAACGATTGCGATAATGAGGGCGCCGGCTGCGACTTCCACCAATGTATTGCGGCGTAACCGGCGCAACACGTCCCGCGCTGCAGCGTTCGCATCCTGAACGAGCCGCGGCGTGAGCCAAAGCCGGTTGATCGTCGCAATCACGACCATGCCGAAGAACAACGCGATCTTTATCACCAGGAGGCGCCCATAATCCGTCTCGGTCAGCGCGGCAATACTGCCCGCGAGATACAGCGTGTTTATGGTGCCGGTGAGGATAAGCGCACCGACGCAGACGATGCCGAGCGTCGAAAAGCGCAACGTCGCCGCTCGTGCAATGTCGACCGATGCCGCTTCATGTCCCGCCGCCCGAAGCAGCAGCGCGAGCGGAAGGAGCGTGCCGACCCAGGCCGCCGCCGCGACGAGATGCAGGGCATCGGCGGCCGGATGGATGAGGCCTTCACTGCCCGACGCGCCGACCGCGTGCCCAGCAAAGGCCAAGGCGCCGGCAAGGCCCGCGGCCGCCGCCCCCACCACAATTTTGAGCCACATGGACCTGCCCCCCTGCGCCGACAGGAATGGCACGAACAATCCGGCAAGAAGGCACGCCAGCGCAAATCGCGCCAGCCAGACATGGCCAAAACCCGTGTCTGACAGCACCGTCCAAGGGATGCCTTCCGAGAACACATCGGCCAACACGCGATCGCTCATGGACTGCGCGACCAGTACGAACCAGGCGGCGCCCGAAAGAACGGTGAGCAGCAGACCGAGCCAGGCGATCCACTTGAACGTCGCGCGGACGATAATGGGCACCGTCGAGTTGGCGCCCACTTGCCGAAAGGCAGGCGCGGCGACCAAGACGATAAAGAAAACGACGCCCGCCGCTGTCAATGTCGCGGCGAAATGAATGGCGCGCACGTAGATCAGCGGGTCGTCCAAACCCTGCTCCCGATTGCTCCCGTCATGCTTTGTCAGACGTGGCTTAAGGGTGACCGACGTGGAAAGAGAAACTTCCTTCCGTGGTGTGCGTATCGACGGAAAGCGCACGCCAGCGCACCTTGTAGGTGCCTGGCGCCAGCGATTTCAGGCCGATCCGCATGGTGTCGCCGCTGATTTGCGCTTTGCCCTGATCGACCCGCGCGCCGCTGGCGTCCGTTACCTGCACGGAGCTGAAAGCCGGCTCGAGCTTTTGCGTGAATGTGAGCGCGACCTCGTGCGGCGCCGAGGGCACCGTGCTGCCGACCAGCGGGCTTGCGTGATCGAGGAAAGCATGTGCCTGCGCCGGAGCGCTTCCCAGCGCAACGAGCAGGAGGGATACGACGACGCTTGTTTGCATGGTCTGTGCCTCAAAAGCTGAGCTTGCCGGGAGCGGCCGACGTGGCGCCGATGAGCGGCTGGCCGAACGTCCTCGGAAACATGTCGTCAAGGTAAAGATGCACTTGCCCGAGGAACCCGACGCCGCTGCCGCTGGCGCCGTTGACTGGGATTACGGCCTCGACGCCGACCTGAAAATAGCTCCCGACCCAGATCACGCCCGGGTTAATCGTGGCGATCGTGAGATTGCTATTGCCGAAATTGTTGGCGACCGGCGTCGTGAACTGCATTTCGGCAATCGGGATCAGGTGATTGATAAAGTCGGGAAGCTGAAGGTCTTTCACCTCCGACTTCAGGTAGGGCATGCTGTATTGCAGCGTCGCCCCGTAAAAGAGCGCCTGCGGGACGTTGACGCCCTGCGAGAAGGAGGCGGTCGGGATCTGATAACCGATCTGCCCGGTCACTGCGAGCGGCCGCGCAAACTCGAGCTCGTCGCGGAGCCCACCGAATCCTCGGCCGAAATAGTAGCTCGGCGTGATCAGACTATAAGGCGTCCCAATTCCGGCATTGGTCGCGCCGGTGCCGCCCCAATCGACGATCAGGCCCAAAAGCATCGCCAGTTCGTGAGATCCATCCTTGAGCAATTGATATTGTAGCGTGGTTTCAAGGTCGCCGAACCCTGCCGTTGTAGGTCCACCAGGCTGCCGGATCTGCGTCCAACCCTCGCCGATCGAGATACCGAGATCAGGGGTGATGCGCTTGGATATCTCTGCCGACAGGTTCCACTCGGTCTCCGGAGGGACGTCGCCGGTCTTCGACCAGCCCACCGTCGGCAGCGACAACTCGTCGGCGACACAGGGATCGTCGATCGCCAACGTGGCCGGGAAAAAGCGAGCGCCGACAAAGCAATGTGCCGAAGCATTAGACAAGGATAGCAAGAAAAATGCGACGCCAAGCGCAAATGCGCGCTGGCACTTTGAATGGCGAGACATAAAGACTTCTCCGAACGGGCGTGGCGATTACTGCGACGGCCCGGGCGGGCCGCGAGCCATCACGCGCGAAGCGGAGGACCTCGGGGGCTTGCTATCGAATGCGCCGGAAAATGCGGTAGGGCGTGCTTGTCGGGCGCCCATGGCGCTTCGACGATGCCGGCATAGACGCGTTGGAAGACGACGGGTGGAGCCCCGATCAAAGCAGGATGCGATCCGGCAAAACAGAAGATGCAATGCGTGCAGCCGGAATGAGCGGGATTGCCGGCCGGCAGTTCCGGGGCGGCTTGGCCGTCGTGGAGACAAAGCTCGAAAATCGCCGCGCCCTCGTTGGCCTGCGCCGGCAGCGAGAACCCGCCAAGCACGAATAACAGGCTTTGCGCGGCCACCGCATAAGCGACGACAACGCCTAACAGGGGCCGACAGAACCGCTTGGACTTCATGGCAAATTTGAACATGCCGCCGCTCACAGCCGCATTCGAAGCTGAGAACGGTCAAGCCGAAAAGTCAACGCCACATTGGGTGCGGCGTCATCGATTGTGGCGGGCTATGGCGCCGGAGCAACATCAAACAACTTTATCCGCCTTCATCGCCGCGTCGAGCGTCCGGGGGATCGGTCGGATCGAAAGGCTATTTGGGCCGCATGCGCATAAAGGCTGAGCGGCGACATTCGGCCACGAGCTTGTCGTTCTGATTGTAGGCGCGGTGATGGAATTCGACGATGCCGGCGCCGAGCCGCGACTTCGATTCGCGCTTACCCACGATCTCGGTGGTGGCGTGCAGCGTGTCGCCCTCGAAAACGGGATGCGGAAACTTGACATCCGACATGCCGAGATTGGCGATCGTGGTGCCGACGGTGAGATCGCTGACCGACATGCCGATCATCAGCCCGAGCGTGAACAGCGAGTTCATCAGCGGCTGGCCCCATTCCGTTTCCTGCTCGCAGAAATGCCGGTCGATATGCAGCGGCTGCGGATTGAGCGTCATGTTGGAGAACAGCATGTTGTCCATCTGCGTGACGGTCCGCGTGTAGCGGTGCTCGACCAGCTCGCCGGCGACGAAATCCTCGTAGAAAACCCCACCGCGCTTGTGCCGCGCCGCCGTCTGCACCGTCATGACAACCTCCCTGACCGGCCCGTTAAGTACCCGTTTACCATAATCGTTAATGCTTCCTAACGCCCGATACGAGTCCGGTGGGAGCCGGACGGGGGAGACCTTCATGCTGATCGAGTCCAGCAATTCCGCCGCGGGCTCGGCGGTGACCGGCGCTATTCAGCAAGCGTCGCAGGCCACCGGTACGAGCTTTAATTACCTCTTGGTCGAGTTCGGGTCTCAACCCGCATGCCGCGCGTCGACATCGTGGGCGCGCGGGCTATTCAAGTTCGCAGCGATCCGACCGCCAATTCGGTCATGGCCGGAGCCTTCACCAAGGCCAACGCTCGGTGTTAAGCCAGCGGCTCGGCCGTCAACCCAGCGAGGGCGAACTCTATATTGCGCACTTTCTCGGTGCCGGCGGTGCCGCACGGTTGATCACGCTGGCCTCGGCCCATCCCAACGCCAAAGCCGCGGATTTTTTCGCGAGCGCCGCCCAGGCCAATTCCCCGATCTCTTACGACCGGGCCACTGGCGCCGCCCGCAGCGTCGCGCAGGTGCGCAATGTCCTCACTGCCCGCTACGACGTCGCGCGCTGCAGTCAGGATCGCCAAACGTTGACGGCGCAGGCGGTGACGGCGCCGACGCCCGCGCCTGCCGCTCTGGATACCGCAGGCATTGCCAACGCCTTCACTGCCGCGGCTCCCACGCTCAAGCCGAGCGACACAGCGGTGTTTCACGGACTGTTTTGCCGACGCCAACCGCACCGCGCCGCTTGCACGGGTGGTGAACGCGCTTTGGCGCGTACCCAACGCGGAGCCTGGCACAGGCGCGACGGCGAGGCGCACGCCGGTCGCCAACGGCGTGCTCGATCTCTTCAAGGACACTCCGGTGAAAGGGTCGTGAGGTTGGATTTTTGCGAG
Source organism: uncultured Alphaproteobacteria bacterium (assembly GCA_963847785.1). Lineage (GTDB taxonomy): Bacteria > Pseudomonadota > Alphaproteobacteria > Rhizobiales > Xanthobacteraceae > BOG-931. The sequence continues at coordinate 15,419 of CAWKBE010000019.1, read as the reverse complement.
GAATTATGGTGAACGGTTTGTTAACGTCGCGGCGCTTAGGATCGCATCGCTTCGAACTCACATGGCGCGAGCGGAAACAATGATCGTCCGCCATTTTCTCGATTGGATCCGCACGGCGCCGGCCGGCAAGCGAGCGGAAGCAACCGGGGCGCTCGCGCGCGCCTATCTTTATTCCGATCTGTCGCCCGACGATGCCGCCGCCGCCGAAGGCGTGATGCTGATGCTGCTCGACGACGCCTCGCCGCTGGTGCGCCGGGCGCTGGCCGACGCGCTGGCGGCAAGCCCGAGCGCGCCGCCGGCGATCGTGCTGGCGCTGGCTGCCGACCAGCCGCAGATCGCCGCGCCGGTCCTGGCGCTGTCGCCGCTGTTCGTCGACGCCGATCTGGTCGATGCGGTGGCGACCGGAAACGGCGCCGTGCAGGTGGCGATCGCAAGCCGCGCCGGGCTACCACGGCCGGTCGCCGCCGCTATCGCCGAAGTTGGCACGGCAGAGGCATGTCTTGTGCTGGCGGAGAATAGCGCGGCCGAGATCGCGCCGATCTCCATCGATCGGATCGTCGAGCGGTTCGGCCATCTTGCCGCGATCCGCGAAGCGATGCTGGCGCGCGAGGATATCGCGGCGGCGACGCGGCTCACGCTGGTCGCCAAGGTGTCGGAGACGCTGGTCGGTTTTGTCGCCGCACGGCAATGGCTCGACGCCGATTACGCGCAGCGCGTCGGCCGCGAGGCGTGCGAGAAGGCGACGGTGACGCTTGCGGCCGCAACGCCGTCGACGCAAATGCGCGCGCTCGTTCATCACTTGCGCGTTGGCGGCCAACTTACCGGCGGCCTCATTTTGCGCGCGCTGTTGTCGGGCAACGTCGTGCTGTTCGAAGAAGCTTTAGCCGAGCTCACCGACATGCCGGTCGAGCGTGTTTCGGGTCTCGTCCACGACAGTGGCAATGCGGGTCTGCGGGCGCTGCTCGAGCAGGCCAAGCTGCCGCCTTCGACCTACCCGGCTTTCAAGGAGGCGATCGAGGCGATGCGCGAGGGGAGCCTCGGCAGCGAGCCGGGCGGCATTGCGCGATTGAAGCGGCGAACGATCGAGCGGGTCCTTACCCGCTGCGAAAACGAGGAACTGGGCGACTTGGCGCCGTTGCTCACGCTGTTGCGCCGGTTCGCCACCGAGGCGGCGCGTGACGAGGCGCGGCTGTTCTGCGACGAGCTCGTTGCCGACCAGCAACGATCCGAGGCGGCTTAGAGCATGATCCGAAAAAGTGGAAACCGGTTTTTTGAAAAGATCATGCTCCAGGAATATGTTAGAGTGACAATCGATTCAAGCGATCGGCACTGGCCGCCTGGCGCAAGCGGCGGCGCAAAAATATTTTCCAGATAATCCGGCCGGTCGGCATTTTCGGCGCGCAAGAATTCGTCAGTAACCTCGCGCAGCCGCTGCGTCAGGGAGTTAGCGATGGCAGCAAGGTCGGGCCGCGCATATTCGGGGCGATCGCCCCACCGCGTCGACGTGCTGCTCGACGAGCGTCAGCGGTATGCGGCTCACGTCGGGGGTGTGCTCGATTAGCCGGCACAGACTGTGGGCGACGGTGCCGACCGTCGGGTAGCCGAAAGTCGCGGCTTCGCCTTTGATGTCGTGCGCGGCGCGAAACAGTTCATCGTACGTTTTCTTGGTGAAGCCGCGGCTTGCCACCTCGCCGCTTCTGCGCGCGCTACCGGATCGTCATCGGGATCGGCCGTATGGACGACCGCTTTGCGCAGTTCGTGCGCCGCCATGATCACTTCGTGGTCGGCGAAGGTTGCCCGACGGCGTATTGTCCTTGTGAAGGTCAATACGGGGACATTGGCGAATATCCACGAACGAAGCTTTTGCAGATCTGATCGACATTTCTTGCCGCCACCGTCCGTCGTGATACACTGGCTTCCGCCTACGGATACTCCCCAAAAACTCCCCAAAAATTGGAGAGGCAGAAAATGGCACGTACGGTCCGGGACGCAAATCTCGAAACCCGCACCGCCCGCCTCAGACTCGCGATCCGCACCGAGCCCTACTGGCGTGGTCTCGAAAGGGGTTTTGCGCTCGGCTACCGGCGGCGGGCCAGGGGAGGCACCTGGCTGGCGCGGCGGCGGCAAGCTGATGGCGGATATGCCGAGCACCGGATCGGCACCACGGACGATTTGCAGGACGCTGACGGGATATCCGTCCTTGACTACGGGCAGGCGCAAAAGACCGCCCGGGAGTGGTGGCGAGCGGAGGCGAGGCGAGAGGAAGGGCACGATACGCGGCAGGGTCCGCTCACAGTGGCCGACGCCATGAGTGAATACCTCAAGGCTTACGCGCGCCGCGGCGGGAAGGCTGTCTATGGGACTAAGCGAGCCACCGAGACGCATATCCTACCGGCACTAGGAAACATACCTGTAGGCAAACTCATGGCTCGCAAGATTGCGGACTGGCACCATGGGTTAGCGGAGAAGCGAGCCCGCGCACGAACCAAGCCCGGCCGGAGGCAAAACTATCGTGAGGCAGTTACCGGCCCCGATGCTGTTCGCAAGCGTCGAGCCACCGCGAACCGTATCCTCACCGTCCTGAAAGCCGCACTGAACCATGCATGGAAGGCCGGGCACGTCGCGACCGACGACGCTTGGCGGCGGGTGAAGCCATTCAAGGCGGTTGAGACGGCGCTCGTCCGCTATCTCTCCGAGGCCGAATGCGTGCGGCTGGTGAATGCGTGTGAACCTACGTTTCGCAATCTGGTCCGTGGCGCATTGCTCACGGGTTGCCGGTATTCCGAACTGACAGGTATGCACGCTGCCGATTTCAACGCCGACGCAGGCGTCATTACGGTGCGAGAAAGCAAGGCCGGTAAGCCGCGCCACGTAGTCCTCACAGAAGAAGGTCAGCGGCTACTCGCTGGCCTGACAGCGGGCAAGCTTGGCAGCGATCCGATTTTCACCCGCGCCGACGGTGGCGTGTGGGGAAGGTCGCACCAATTGCGACCGATGCGGGAAACCTGCCGGAGAGCGAAGATCAAGCCGGAAATCTCGTTCCATGTGCTCCGCCACACCCACGGCTCGGTACTCGCCATGAAAGGCGTCCCGATGGGCGTCATTGCCGAACAACTTGGGCATGCCGACACCCGCATGACCGAAAAGCACTATGCGCACTTGGCCCCATCCTACGTCGCCGATACGATCCGCGCGCATTTCCCGGTTCTTGGCATCGGGGGCGATGAGTCCGTGATGCCGTTGCGGCGGAGCAAATAGTTGTCTGCTAAGATCTCCTAGGCGCGGGGCCGGGTCTGCAGCCCGTCGCCGGACACCAACCACCGCCGTCCGGCTTGCCTCGCGCCTGCCTCTCGGGAGGCGGTGGGCGGTGATGGCAATGACCCCGAAGTCGCCGTGGCGACCGGACTATGCTTCGGCACTCTTAGAAATTGCAAAGCTAATACCTCCTGAGCCGCCAGAGGCACCCCGTAAGAGGCGCGGGCGGCCGAAAGCCTTAAGCAACGAGCGACTAGGTCGACTTTTGAAGGCGGTATCGGAAATAAACTCACACAATAAAACTCTCCGCAGCGGGCCGAGTAAGGCTAAGAGGCCGATAGCTGACGAGCGCCCGCTTCGGCGTTACGTCGGCGTCGGGCAATGGATATTCTGAAAATAATTCCAGCAGACCGCCCCGATCTTTGGAAGGATTCTCGGCATTTCACCGCCGCAGGACGTAGCGACAGCCAAAGTTCTCCGCGAGGCGTTCGAGCTACCAGGCATGAACTGCGGGAGCACGAATTGTTGGCCAAAAAACAGTAATTGTTGGCCAACTGAATTACTTCAGTTTCCTAAAGTCCCCACCGAGCAGCCTTACGTCAGTTGCCAGCGTGCGCCGCGACAGTCGCGGGCGTGTAGCCAGCAAAACGGTGAGAACAATGCTCGAGAAACAGCTTGCTTATAACATCAGTGAAGCGGGCCAGACGTCGAAGACAGGCCGAACGGCCATCTACGACGCAATTCGATCCGGTGAGCTTCGCGCCGTAAAGCGCGGGCAGTCGCACGCTCATTCTGGCAGATGATCTGCGCCGGTGGCTCGAAAGTCTGCCGGCCTTCATTCCGAAAAACAGCCCCCGAAACGAAGCGCCCCGGTGCGGTGATCATAACGCTACCGGGTTTTTGTCAACCACAGCGAAGAAAGTCAATGACGATGAGAACGTGCTCCGTCGGCCATCCGTCCGTCACGAAAGCGAGCCGATTGGGGCCCCGGAGCAACCGCCGCGCGCCCGCGGCCGACCGCGCGAGATCGGCAATTCGCGGTAATGCCATGACCGCCGCAGCAATGGCCGCAGTGCAGTTCGCGTGTGATGTTTGTGGCTCGGAACCGTGCCCAACACCGGGGTTTTGCCAGACCTGCCGCGTCGCCGATGCGCAGGTGCGGCAACAGCGCCCGACTGAAAACCCTTCACGCCCGACACCGCGGACCACAATCGAAGCAATCGTTTTTTGTGTCCGCGAGCGATGTCCGCAAGCACTCCATGAACCAGTAAACATCGAACGATTGAGCCGATGCGATGATGCAGCAATCGCCGAAATCGACGCGCGCATTAGAAAGCTGGAAAGCGGTCATGCACCCTGAATTGGCCGCTGCGCTGAAAAAGGCGAGAGGCACCGAACCGGAGCTGAAACTAGAACCACCCCGGCCGCTCATTCGCGAGCTTCCTCCTGCTGATCCTTTCCCAGTAGAGTCACTCGGTGACGTTCTTGGCGACGCGACCAGAGCCATAAACGACCGCGTCCAAGCCCCGATGGCCATCTGCGGACAATCGACGCTCGCGGCGGCGACGCTTGCGGCGCAGGGCCTTGCTGACGTTCAACTCCCCACCGGTCAGGACAGGCCAATATCAAATTTCTTTGTCAGCGTAGCGGCGACAGGCGAGCGGAAGACGGCCACTGATAAGGAAGCCCAGTGGCCATTCAAGAAGCGGGAAAAGGCGCTTCGTGAGGATTACGACATCGCGCTACCGCAATACCAGAATGCAATGGTCGCTTGGGAAAAAGCACGGGACCATGCCGTAAAGAAAGCGAAGGGAGATCGCGGTGCGATCAAGTTCGCGCTGGATAGTCTAGGCCCGCCTCCTCCGGCTCCGTTGACGCCGATGTTGACCTGCCCCGAGCCGACTTATGAAGGACTCTGCAAGCATCTCGTATACGGTCAGCCGAGTATCGGGATTTTCTCAGCCGAAGGCGGACAGTTCATCGGCGGTCATGGGATGACGCCGGAAGCGATGCTGCGCACCGCAGCGGGTCTGTCGTGCCTGTGGGACGGTGAGACGATCAAGCGCATTCGGGCGGTAGATGGCGCGACAATACTGCCCGGTCGGCGCGTCGCGCTGCACTTAATGGCTCAGCCGGATGTCGCGGCGGTGATGTTGTCCGACCCGGTCCTCCTGGACCAAGGCTTATTGTCGCGCTGTTTAGTCACGGCGCCGGAGACAAAAGCCGGCACGAGAATGTGGCGTGAACCTGGGGAGGCTGCCGACGCAGCGATCAAACGCTATGGCGCCAGCATTCTCAACATGCTGGAACGGCCATTGCGGCTCGTTGATGGCAAAAACAACGAGCTTTCGCCTCGCGCGCTGTCGTTAGCGCCGAATGCACGCAAAATGTGGATTGCCTTCGCCGACAGTATCGAAGCACAGATCAAACCTGACGGTGCGCTCGCGCCGGTAAGAGGGCTGGCAAATAAACTTCCGGAGCATGCGGCTCGCCTCGCAGCAGTACTTACACTCGTTGCCGATGTCGAGGCCCATGAAATTTCGGCGGATCAAATGTCCGCTGGAATTATTCTCGCGCAACATTATGCGGCTGAAGCACTGCGGATGTTCGAGGGCAGCAAAGTCGGCGCAGACTTGCTCCTCGCGCAAAAGCTTTTGGTATGGCTAATCGGCTCTTGGACCGAGGACGCAGTCTCCCTACCAGACATTTATCAGAACGGCCCCAACGCCATCCGAGACAAGGCCACAGCCATGAAGCTCGTGAAGACTTTCGAAGATCACGGCTGGCTCCATCGGATTGACGGCGGCGCTATGATTGCGGGCCAGCATCGCCGTGACGCTTGGCGCATCATTAAAGGTTAATCTCATGGCCGCGTTTGCAAAATTCGACCCCGGGGCGTTTCTTGAAAGAGAAAAGCGGGCCACTTCGACCGGATCATTTAAGCCTGAACCGCACCCGGGGAACAATCTCGGAACTTTAGCGACTTTAGCAACTTTAGCAGCCTCACCCTCGCAAAACGAAAATCGAGACGTTGGGCAATCTTCTGCGACAGTCAATCATCAACACTGCGGAGAAAATCGTAAATCCGAGCCTGCCCCTGCTAAAGTTGCTAAAGTTGCTAAAGTCGAACTATCCGTCGCCGCAATAGGTGATCCGCCGTGGGGCGAGACGGAGGAAGAGCGCGCCGCGATTGCCGAGTATGACGGCGGTGCACCGCGGGCTTGGGCTGAGGCTTTGGCGCGGCTTGATCCGAACAAACCACCGGGCGATGTGCCCCCGCGGCGTTGGCTGAGCTTCGTTGACGACTGCGGTCGCTTTCTCGACGGCGGATGGGCCGCACGCGCCGCCGCTTTCGGATGGGGGCCGCTCGACCTTTTCGGCTGCGACCGGGAGCGGCCTTTCGCTCGTGTCGATCATCTGGGATTACTTTGGCTGCTCAACGGCGGCTCCGTTGTCGAGTTGCACCGTGATCGGGCGATACTTGAAACTGAACGCGGCACCCGCCAGTGCTACCGACGCAGACCCGTCGAAGTTGGCCGCGTCGTGCTGGCATGGGAGCTGAGCCTATGACTGAACATGATGCCGCGCCAAGTCCAGCCGCCGCGCGAATGCGCTTGCACCGGGAACGCCAGAGGAGAGGAATGCGCTGTTTTATGGTCGAGTTACACGAAACGGAAATTGACGCATTAATTCGAAGGGGATTGCTCGCCCGCGAAACGCATAACAATGCACGCGCAATTATCGCGGCCTTGTATCATTTTCTCGACGACACGCTGGGCAGAATGCCGTGACGCGAAACAGGTGAAACGCCAAGTGATAATAGAAAACTCGCGGGGTGCTCCCGGGGCCTCTTGCCCTGCGGACTCTACCCCCCCAGGAGCTGCCGGATCCCAGTCCCCCGTCAGGACGCGCGAATGCGCTCGAACTGCTCATGGATTTACTTCGTTCGGGGTCAGTTATAAAAGTGGTACATGACCAAGCCGAAACCAAAAGAGCAATTGCAAAAACGGGGGCGAAAATCTTTATTCCGTCCTGAGTACATTTTGATTGCAAAAGCCGCGGCGAGATTTGGTGCAATCGAGGAAGAAATTGCAGACGAATTAAATATTGGAATAACGACGCTCGAGCGGTGGAAGGAAAAATATCCGGAATTTCGGGGGGCCTTAAACGTCGGCAAACAGGCTGCCGATGACAGGGTTGAAAGATCTCTTTACCAACGCGCGAACGGTTACTCGCATCCCGCGGTGAAAGTCTTCATGACGCGTGACGGTAAGACCGTTGAGCACAAGTACATCGAGTATTACCCGCCAGACACGACTGCGATGATATTCTTTCTCAAGAACAGGCGCCCAGATCGATGGCGCGACACGCAGAACATCGATCACGCGGTCGGCGTGTATCATATCAGCGAGCGTCCCATGACCGAGGACGAGTGGATCAGGGAGACGTCGAACGCCAAGCAGCTCGATCTCGAGGCCAAAGCTATCGAGCACGACGCCAATGAGCGTAAATCGAACAGTTGATCTGTTGACCGGCGCGAGGAGATCGCGGGCCTCGTTGGGGCCTTGATTTACTGGTCGCTTTCTGGACTATTATGCAAACAGTCGAGTCATCGGCCATGGGGTCAGGCCAATGAAATCAACGCAACTTACGCTTGTCGAGCAATCTGAAATGCGACCAGTGAAGCAAGGGCGCAAGCCGAATGAGGCATACCGAGTCCGCGAGCATCTCACCGAGGATGAGGTGGACAGACTGCTGGCTGCCCTTAAGGCCAACCGGCATGGTCATCGAGACTGGCTGATCGGTCTACTGATCTACCGCCATGGGCTGCGGGTTAGCGAGGCGTGCGATCTACGCTGGGACGACATCAACTTGGCCAAGCGCACCATCATCGTGCGCCGTCTCAAAGGCAGCGACGACAGCACGCATTATCTCGAACGTGATGAACTGGCCGGACTAAAGGCGCTTCAGCGCCGCTACACGCTCAATGGAATCAAGTCGGCCTATGTGTTCGTGAATGAGCGAGGCCATCCATTCGGTCGCATGGGCATTGGGCGCATGATTGAGAGAGCGGGCGAGACTGCGAAGCTGCCATTCCCTGTGCATGTCCACATGCTCAGACACAGCACGGGCTACGCCCTGGCTGGGAGGGGCATGGACACCAGACGCCTGCAACACTTCCTTGGCCACGCCAGCATCACCAACACAGTGCGTTACACCGCGATGTCGCCGGAGCCTTTCAAGGATATTTGGCGGGGCAAACGATAGGCTAGCAAGGTTATCGCCAAGCGTGCCGATGCGGGGGGCGGCCAATTACGCCCCGACTATTGCCGAAGAGACGGAAAGCTCGAATTACAAATATTGTTCGATCGGCGCTGCTAGAGGCGCGAAATGAATTTACTGCGATGTCTTCGGCAACTGCCTGCTGCTGCGCGGACCCGGTAGGGATGTTACGGATCCACAGGGCCAGTGGCGGCGGGGGTGGGGTCCGCCCAGGCAAAGGAGGGGATGGTTGTGTCATCGAAAGGTACGCCTAAGAGAGTAGGGCACTCACTTCTTGCCATCGGATCCTCGAAGAATCCCAGCCTTGAAGATGGGCGGGCTCTCAGCCGGTAAGATTTGCCCGGATTTACCGGAAGCTCTGACCGATCAAAGATAGGTCAAGCGGCAGTCAATGTTTCTGTAAAATCAAGACGTAGGGTTAAAATAGAAATTGCTTGCCGACTGAAGGGATCCGGCATTACCGTTACAAAAAAAGAGCGCCGCTGTTAGATCATAATCGGCGCAGGGAGGCGGCGATGAAAGTGGCAACTTTTTCGGTTGTGCGCAGCCTCGGCCGCATCGATCTGAAGGACGATTTCGTCGGATCCTTTGGCCGTCCGTCGAACGGACCGAGTGCGCAGGATGACCACGGTTGCGGTTGGCCCCATTTTTGCGGATGTCGCCGGCGAAGGCTTTCCGGTGGTGATGCTCCATGGTCTTGGCGGAACTTCGAACATGTTCCAGCCGCAAATGCTCGCCTTGGCGAACTTTCGTGTCATTCGGCTCGATTTGCCTGGGGCAGGGCGGTCGCAGCGGCCGGCTGAGCCCCTGAGCATGCAGACAATCGTCGACGCCGTGCTGGGGATCCTGGGCAGCCTCCGTGTCGACAGCGCACATTTTGTTGGCCACTCGATGGGAACGATCATCTGCCAGGCTCTCGCCGCCGACCGACCGGAACTCGTCGCCTCGCTGGTCCTGTTCGGTGCGCTGGCTGAGCCGACCGATGCGACACGTGAAGGCTTGCTCACCAGGGCACGGCTCGCCCGTTCGGGCGCGATGGTCGAGATAGCCGAGCAGATCATCGGCCAGGCGCTTTCGGCACATACACGCGATAACGCCCCCGTGGCGGTCGCCTTCGTGCGGGAATTGATCACCCGCCAGGACCCGGAGTCCTATGCTCAGAACTGTGAGGCGCTGTCGAAGGCGCAGGCCGTCGACGCGCGCCGGATCTCCGCGCCGACTTATTTGATCACCGGCGACGCAGACGCTGTGAACCCGCCGAGCGTCGCGCAGGCGCTTTCCGACAAGATCAAGGGCGCGGCATGCTCGGTCATTGATCGCTGCGGTCATTGGGCGACAATCGAAAACCCGCAAGTCAGCGGTCAGAGGATGATCGAATTCTTGCGCCGCGTCGACCGCGAGATGCGGTCCTTCAACGCAAACGGCCAAGCCGATCGCACTATTGCTCGCATCATCAGGAGGTAATCATGGCTGACGACGACAATTGGAACGGCAATGGATCGAGTGGGACGCTCTTCACCAACGTGCGGATCCTCGATGCCACGGGCGAATATCCCTATACCGGCGAGGTGCTGATCCAGGGCAACCGGATCAAGCAGATCACCAAAGGCTCTTCGCGTCTCGGCCCGTCGTCGTCGTCCCACTATGGCGGCGGGGCGAGGGTCATCGACGGCATGGGCGCGACCTTGATGCCGGGCATGATCGATGCGCACCTGCATCTGTCCTGGAACAACGCGCCAGGCATCGATCCCATCCAGATGATGGAGCTCGAGGAGCACATGCTCGTCACCATGGAGATGGCGAAATTGGTGCTCGACGCCGGATTCACGGCTGGGCGCGGCGCTGCCGCTGCCAAGCCGCGGCTTGACGTCGTTGCCAAGCGCTTCATCAATGAAGGACGCTTTCCCGGACCGCGCTATCTTTCGGCTGGTCCGGAAATCACCACCGTCGGCGGACTCGGCAACTCGGCACCGTCGCATATCCCGCACGAAGGTCTCAATCTCGGCATTGTCGTCTCGGGGCCGGAGGAAATTCGTCGCGCCGTCCGCCAGCTCATCAAGTACGGCGTCGATTCCATCAAGCTCAATCTCTCCGGCGAGGAGATCACCGGCATGGGGGCCGAGGAAACTCCGATGTCGGAAGAAGAAGTGGCGATGGCGGTGAAGGAAGCGAAGTGCCGCAACCGAGTCCTTTCGGCGCATGCTCGATCATCGGGATCGGTCAAGCAGTGCGTGCGCCACGGCATCCAGAACATCTACCATGCCTCCTTCGCCGACGAAGAGGCGCTCGACATGCTGGAGGCCAACAAGGACAAGCATTTCGTCGCTCCCGGCATTGCTTGGCTCATCAACACCGCGCGTTCCGCCGAGCAGTGGGGAATCAAGCCCGGATCGAAGGTGGCAATGCTTTATGAGCGCGAGCTCGCAATGTGCATCGATACGATGAAGAAGATGCATCGACGCGGCATTCGCGTCTGCATCGGCGGCGACTATGGCTTTGCCTGGACGCCGCAGGGCACCAACGCCAAGGACATCCAAACCTTCGTCGAGATGCTCGGCTTCTCGCCCATGGAGGCCATCCAGGCGGCGACCAAATACGGCGGCGAGATCATGAACATGGGCAATGAACTGGGCATGGTGCGGGAAGGGTATCTGGCGGACCTGCTCCTCGTCGACGGCGATCCGATCGCCGATGTCCGTATCCTGCAAGACAAGAACCGCATCCTCGCCATCATGAAGGACGGCAAGTTCCACAAGGCGCCGCGAATGAGCGAGCAGCGCCGCCGGCTGGTTGCATGAGCGTTCTGCTGCGGCCAGACGAACCTCTCGTCGCAAGCGGAGGCCTGACAGGACGTCAAGCGTGGGGTCTTGTCGCGCTTTTGTTTGCGGCGCTGTTCGTCTGGCTGATTGTTGCCGTCTGGCCCGGGTGGCTCAACGCCGTCCTGATCTCGAAGAAAGCCTTCGTTAGCGCCGTCCTCAACGGTTTGACGCTAGCCGGCCTGTATTTTCTGGTCGCGAGCGGCTTCACGTTGGTGTTCGGGCTCATGCGCAACGTCAATCTCGCGCACGGCTCGTTCTATCTGCTCGGCGCCTATATCGGCTATGAGGTTGCCACTCGCACTGGTTCTTGGCTTGTCGGTGTCGCTGCGGGATTTGTCATCCTCGCCCTGGTGGGCGTGGTCATGCAGGTCCTGGTGTTTCGCCGCATCGAGGGCGACGAACTGCGCCAAACCATGGTCACCATCGGTATATCGATCGTTGCGGCCGATCTTATGCTCGCCGTCTGGACGGGGGGAACCTATCAGATACCGACTCCCGATTGGTTGGATGGCGCGGTGACGCTGCCGGTGATCACGGCGATCCGCGCCAATGGCGTTGCCGTGTTTCTGACCTATCCGATCTATCGGCTGGTTGTGCTCTGCCGCGGCGATCGTGATCGGGCTTGGCCTCTGGCTCGGTTTGAACCGAACCCGCGTTGGCATGATGATCCGCGCTGGCGTCGATGATCGGGCGATGCTCTCGGCATCGGGGGTCAACGTCCATGCGGTCTTCGCCATCGTCTTCGCGATTGGCGCTGGGCTCGCGGGTTTTGCCGGCGTGGTCGGCGGCTCGGCGCTTTCGGTGGCGCCCGGCGAGGACGTGCGCTACCTCCTTGCCTCACTGGTCGTGGTGATCGTCGGCGGTATGGGCTCGATCACCGGTGCGGCGATTGGCGCCCTCCTCATCGGTCTCGCCGAGCAGATCGGTCTCGTCTACTCGCCTACCTATGGGGTCGTGCTCACCTTCGTTATCATGGTGGTAGTGCTTGCGGTGCGACCGCAGGGGATTATGGGCAGGGCGCGAGCGATCCAAGCGTCGAGCGCGCCCCGCTTCGGCGAGGCCATTCCCGGGCAATTCGGTGTGGGCCATCTGGCGCTTGCGGCTGCACTCCTTCTCTATCCCGCCGTCGCTTCCGATTTCTTCCTGACGCAGATTGGCGCCTATTCGTTGATTTGGGGAATGATCGCTCTCTCGCTCATGATGCTTGCAGGCTATGGCGGCATGGTCAGTTTGGCTCAGATTTCGGTTGCGGGGCTGGCCGGATATGTCGTCGCCATTCTCGGGCTCAACAATATCGCCGTTCACGGCTTTGGCTGGCCGTTCTGGATCGTTGTGCCGCTGGCCGTTCTGGTCGCAGCCGCAGCCTCCACTTTGATCGGCATCATCTCCAATCGCACCGAGGGCATCTACACGATCATGATCACACTGGCGATCGCGACTGCGCTCTTTTATTTCACGCAGCAGAACTACGCTTTGTTTAATGGCCATTCCGGCTTCGCCGGGATTAACGCACCGGAATTTTGGGGCATCAATTGGCGTGATCCGAAACCGTTCTACTATCTGTGCCTGGCCTGCGCGGGGATCGCTTATGCAGCGGTACTCTATTGTTCGCGTTCCTCCTTTGGCTTGACGGTGCAGGCCACGCGCGACAACGCGCGACGAATGCGCGCGCTCGGCTATTTTGTGACCGCGCACAAGGTCGCCGCCTACTTCTACGCAGGCCTGATCGCGGGGCTCGCCGGCGTGCTGCTCGTCTGGTTCAATGGACGCATCTCGCCGGGGACCATTGGCGTCGGCGCAGCGATCAATGTTCTGGTCATCGCCGTCATCGGCGGTATGGGCCACCCGATCGGGCCGTTTGTCGGCGCTATCGTCGTCATATTGCTACAGACCTTCGCCATCGATTTGGTCGGGGCCGAGCGCTATAATACACTTATTGGCCTCGTCTTCCTGGCGATCGTCTTCGTATCACCGGACGGTATCCTTGGGCTTTGGGGGAAGGTGAGACCGCATTTGGCCCAAAGGTCTGTGCGTTCCGGACCGTGACACTGGAAGAACAGAGAAACAACTCACCAAAAGGGAGTGAAAAGTGCATATCCATCGAAAAATATTGCTCGCACTTGCGTTCGCGAGCGGGCTGACCGCTCCATCGCTGGCGGATGATATCAAGGTCGGCTTGCTGGCGACCTTTGAGGGGCCCTTCACCGTCTTGGGTGAGGACGGCCAGCGCGGTGCCATAACAGCGGTCGAGGAAATGAACGGCATGGTCGCGGGGAAGAAGATCCAAATCATCAAGGGATCCTCCGATGCCACGCCAGACAGTGCGGTTCGCGCCGCACGCAAGCTGGTCGAGCAGGATGGCGTGAAGGTGCTTGTTGGCCCGCTGTCGGGCGATGAGGGCCTCGCAATCAAGGATTATGCCAAGACCAAGCCGGACGTCACTTTCATTAACGGCACGTCGGCGGCGCAAGATACGACGCTGCGTAATCCGGCGCCAAATTTCTTCCGCTTCTCGACCGACGGCGCGCAATGGATGGCCGGCCTCGGCACCTACGTTTACAAGGAGAAAGGGTACAAGCGGGTCGCGACGCTCGCGGAAGACTATTCGTTTCCCTACACGCAGGTGTTCGGCTTCATGGCCGAGTTCTGCAAGGCCGGCGGCCACGTGCCGTCGAAATCGTGGGTGCCGATCGGCAACAAGGACTTCTCCTCGGTGATCGCCGCTATTCCCGACGACGTTGACGGGATCTATGTGGCACTCGGCGGCGCCGACGCGGTGAACTTCCTGACCCAGTATCAGCAGGCCGGCGGCAAGGCACCGCTCATCGGCGGCTCCATCACCATCGATCAGACGGTGCTAACCAGCAAGGGCAAGATTCACGACATCGTTATCGGCACGCCCGCGGCTGGCCCGACTGCCGACGACAACACCAGTTCGGAATGGAAGGCCTTCACCGCAGCGTACAAGAAGCAGCCGGGCGCGTTTCCGTCGCCTTCGCTGTTTGCCCATGGCTATTACATCAACATGAAGGCGGCGCTGCTCGGGCTCAACCAGGTTGGCGGTGACGTTTCCGACGGCGGCGCCAAGCTACGTGCAGCCTTGTCCAAGCTTTCGTTCGAAACTCCGACCGGAAAAGTGTCGCTTGACGATAACCGCCAGGCCATCGCCGATATTTTCCTGACCGAAGTCGTGAAGGGCCCGGACGGCAATCTTTTCAACAAGCTGATCAAGGTCGTTTCGCAGGTGAACCAGACGCTCGGCATTCCGAGGGACGAATTCCTCAAGCTCGGCACGGTAGGGCGCGAAAATCCGTCCTGCCCATAGCAGTCGGGGTCGGGAGCCCACCGGTGGCCGATGTTTCCGTTGCCGCGCGTCTGCAAGAGTCCGGAGCGCATGCGCTGGAACTTGAGAATGTAGCACGGAATTTCGGCGCGCTGGTGGCGCTTTCCGGCATCACCATGAGGATCGCGGCCAGCGAACGGCGCGCGATCATCGGCTCCAACGGCGCCGGTAAGACAACTTTGTTCAATGCCATTACCGGCGACTTCATGCCGACGTCGGGACGCATTCGCTTTTTCGGCGAGGATATCACGCGTCTGCCGGTGCACGAACGCATCCGGCGTGGACTGCGTCGCACTTACCAGATCTCGCAGCTGTTCGGCGGACTGAGCGTCCGTGATTGCGTCTATCTAGCTTGTCGCGGGGTCTCGCGCGGGCGGTATGCGCTGACCCGACCGAAAGTCAGCGGACCCACCATGATGCAGGCCGAAACGATCCTCCACGCTGTTCATCTGGATACGCTTGCTGATCGGTTGGTGGCGACGCTGAGCCATGGGCAGCAGCGGCAGCTCGAAATTGCGCTGGCGCTTGCTGGTGCGCCGCGCTTCATTCTGTTCGATGAGCCGGCGGCCGGACTGTCGCCAGCCGAACGGCGCGATCTCGTGGCCATCCTCAACGCGTTGCCGAAGCATATCGGTTACATCATTATTGAACACGATCTCGACGTCGCGCTTCGCGTCAGCGAATACGTGTCGATGATGCATAATGGCCAACTCTTCAAG
>CAWKBE010000018.1:0-64046 GCA_963847785.1 uncultured Alphaproteobacteria bacterium | reverse complement strand
TTATCGAACGTTGCGCCGTCACCGGCGACGCCGAGCCGTTCGCGCAGCTGCGGAACGCGGGGATCGGCCATGCCGACCTTGAGTGCCGGCCCGTTGGGAATCGAAGTCTTACCGGCACCCGGCTTGCCGGCGCGCAGTTCCGCCAGTTTGGTCTTGAGTACGACATAGCGAGGATTTTGCGGCTCGTAGGCTGCCAGCGCCTCGCCGACGTCCTTGGCGTCGGCCATGCCGCCGAGAACTTCGGCCGGAGTCGGCACTTTCAGATCGTAGAGGATGTCGCCGCTCACGCGGCTCCAGTGGACGCGCCCCACCGCAGCGTGGTGCGCGTAGGTGGCGATCGTCGCCGAAAGCCTGACTTCGGCGTCGGCGAGAGCGGCGGGATCCGAGAGCGCGGTGAAGTTGGGCACCGGATAGTCGGCCAGATCGAGCCCGTCGGCGTCGACGTGGCCGAGATAGGCGATCGCGGCTTGGGCGCGGGCATTCGCGTTGCCGTCGGTGATCCACAGCGGCGCATAGTTGCGGGCTGAATAGAAAGCGTCGAATGCGGCTCTTTCCTTCTTGCCGCCGAGAACGCGGTCGAACTTGCCGTTGGCCATCTCGCGCAGTTGCTCCGCGACCGGAGCATTGGCATCGGCAATCGCGGCAGGCACCGTCGCCGCGGCGGGCGGAGCCGCGGCTGCCGTGACCGGCACCTCATCCCCTCCGGTTGCGGCGGCAGGTTGCGGCATCGCGGCCGGCACCTCGGTCGCCGCGGCGGGTGCTTCGGCCGCTGCGGGGGCAGACGGCACCTCGGTCGATTGTTGCAAGGGAGCCGCAGCGGGCGCAGGCGTCGTCGCGGCCGGCGCGTCGGTCGCCGCGGCAGGTGCTTCGGCCGCCGCGGGGGCAGGCGGTACCTCGGTCGATTGTTGCAAGGGAGCCGCAGCGGGTGCAGGCGTCGTCGCGGCTGGCTGGTCGGCCGCTTCATCTGGTTTTGCCGTAACCGCCGACGATGCCGTCGTGCCCGGGTCGGTCGATGGATCTGGCTTCGCAAATGCCACGACCGGCTGCTCGGCTGCCGCCTGTGGCTTGACCGCCGGCGCCGGTGTTGCCGATTCGGACGGCGCTTCGGTCGGCGTTGGCGCAGGCTGCACGGTTCCGCCCGATGCTGGCGGCGCTACCGCCGGCCGCGAAGCTATGGCGTCGAGATTCACGCCGAATTTCGGTTCGGCCGATGCACTGCCCGTGGAAAGTGCGAGAATAACGGCGGTCGAGGCGAGAAATCGATCGATGCAGACGCCTGGCATTGCAAATTCCCCATCGGAGTCGGCCCTTGGCCGGTCGCAAAATCCTCACTTGGATTAGAGGATGATCCTTGCAACCGCGTCATTACCAGGAAGCCGAAGCCCGAATATTCGCGGCACCCTAGGGCAAACGACCCGGCTTGTCGCGGCGCGACCGAGGAAAAATGGGCCGATTCACGCGATTTTCCGCGGCTGTCGCTCTCCTGCAACGGCATCGCTGTCGGCCTCGCCGGCGCCTGAATTCACGCCCAGCGCATCCAACTTGCGATAGAGGGTGGAGCGCCCGATTTGCAGCCGGCGCGCGACTTCAGACATTTGCCCCTGATAGTGGGTAATCGCGTAGCGGATGAGGTCGGCTTCAAGCTCGTCCAGCGGCCGGACCTCGCCTTCGGCATCGAGCAGGGGCAGGACATCCACGAGCGGCAAGGATAAGCCCGTCATGGCGGGAGCGATGGCGAGAGTTTCTTCGGCCGCGATGGCAATGGGTTCATCGGCCGCGATGTGCTCGGCCGGGTATTCCGCCGGCGCGTCTGTCGGGATCATGCGCGTCGGGCTTGCGGACACCTGCGCAGAAACTTGCGGGAATTCGTCGACGCCAACACTATCGCCTTCGGCGAGCACGACCGCGCGGAACACCGCGTTCTCAAGCTGGCGGATATTGCCCGGCCAGCGAAAGGCGCTCAAGAGCTGCAAAGCTTCCGGCGTGACCAGGCGGATGCGCTTTCCCTCTTCGGCGGCGAACAGCGCGAGAAAATGCCGGGTCAGCGCGGGAATGTCGCCGGGGCGTTGGCGTAACGGCGGCACGGTAATCGGAAATACGTGCAGCCGATAGAATAAATCTTCGCGGAACCGGCCTTGCTTCACATCGGCGATCAGATCGCGATTGGTGGCCGACACGATGCGTACATCGACCTTGACCGGCTTGCGCGCCCCGACCGGCTCGACTTCGCCTTCCTGGATGGCGCGCAGGAGCTTGACTTGCGCCGCAGGCGGCAACTCGCCGACCTCGTCGAGAAACAGCGTACCGCCCGAGGCCTCGACGAACTTGCCGACATGGCGCTCGGTCGCGCCGGTGAACGATCCCTTTTCGTGGCCGAACAGGATCGACTCGACTAGGCTCTCCGGCATGGCGCCGCAATTCACCGCGACGAACGGCTTCGTCCGCCGCTCGCCCGAGCCGTGGATTGCGCGCGCAATCAATTCCTTGCCGACGCCCGATTCGCCGGCCACGAGAACCGGGATAGTCGAGGCGGCCGCCTTCTCCGCGAGCCGCAGCACCGCGAGCATGGCGGGGCTTTTGGTGATGATGTCCTTAAAGCCGAGCGTGCCGGACCGGCTGTGCTTGATGCGGTTGAGCTCGCCTTCGAGCGCGCTGGTATTGAGGGCGTTGCGCAGGCTCACATGCAGCCGCTCCGCGCCGACCGGCTTGACGACGAAATCGACGGCGCCGGCGCGCATGGCCGAAACGACGTTGTCGATGCCGCCATGCGCGGTCTGCACGATTACCGGCACGCCGATCCCCGCCTGACGCATTCTGGCGAGAACGCCGAGACCGTCGAGACTCGGCATCACCAGATCGAGGATCACGCAATCGATCCGCGCGCCTTCGGCGCTGCCAAGCAGCGAAAGCGCAGCGTCGCCGTTATCGCGCGTCGCGGTCTCGTAGCCGAATTTTTGCAGCATGCCTTCGAGCAGCCGGCATTGCACCGGATCGTCGTCGACGATGAGGATAGCCATCGATTCCCCTGGCGGTTCGGTACGCGGCAAGTTGTGCCGTTTCGGGGCAATGTGGCGGAGCGCACTTAATGCGGTGTTAATTTTCTACACTTTTAAACGCCATTGAGACCCGTTAGCTACGAAGAGCGCGCCGCGAAAGCGTCGGCTTACCCAGCTGTCGGTCCGCAAGGCGAAGCGTGAATGCGGCGTCGCGATCGATATCGCGCACCTCGACCAGCGCGTCATGGCTTGAATAGGTGACGCGGGGCGGGGCCATGATCTCACCTTCGCGACTGAAGGCGGCGCGCACTGTATATTCCCTGCCGTGACGCGATATTCCCTGCCGTGACGCGCCGAAACCTTTGGCGGCGGTATCCGGCAGCTGCGCAGCGCGGCGTACATTTTCGCCAATCGAACCCAGCGGTTTTTCATCCTCCGCGCTGTCGGCGTGGCCACCATCTTTGGTGGCGTCGCCGGGCGCCGTCGCAGCCACCAACGAGCCGAACTGCATTTCGCACGGCCGGATTATTCGTCGGTCAGGTCAGGTTAGAACAAAGATTACAAAACTTTAATCTCGCCGGCAGGCAGCCTGGAAGGCTTTAACTTGTTTCTCCACGGCGCCGGTTGTTTAATTTCGACACACACAGCATGTGCGGGAGGATATTTATGCTCAAGCCCATGGTTGCTGTAACGGCTGTGCTTGCCATTGCCGGCTCTTCTATTGCGTATGCACAACAGCGCCGCGGCGGTCCTGATAGCGACGGCAGCTCGCGGTTCCAGTGGCATTACCGGCTCAGCGTCGACGATATAAAGGCATTCGCCGACGCGCGCATCGCTGCGCTCAAAGCGGGCCTTCAGCTCACGCCGGACCAGGACAAGAACTGGCCGCCGTTCGAACAAGCCTTGCGCGAACTGACGAAGTTGCGGGTCGATCGCATTCAGGCGCGCCACGCTAACGGTCAGCAGCAGCCGCAGACCGACCCTATCGATCGTCTTCAGCGTCGAGCCGACGCTATGTCAAAGTTCGGCGTCGCGCTCAAGCACGTCGCCGACGCGGGCGCCCCACTTTATCAGAGTCTTAGCGATGCGCAGAAGAACCGGTTCGCGATGCTGGCGCGCTTTTTGCGATCCCCTCACCACATGCCGCGAGGAACGGAGGCAAATGGCGCGAAGCCCATGGCGGCACGTTTTCAAGAACCGACGACAGCGAACGATAGAGCCTAGATTGGGCCATTTACCTTGCCTCATTTCTTGCGGCAATGAAGTACACCATCGAAATTGTCCGGTATAACGACGATGGCACGCGCAATGTGCTGCACCGATTTGCGTCAAACGCAATCAGCCCCACGCTAGTTAAGGCAAAAGCGGCGACCCTATTGCGTCGAGCACCAAACGCCAACGGCTTCAGAATTAGTACTCATCGTGGCCATGAAATTTATAACTGGCGCAAAGACTAGCTGATCGACCTTCGCTCGTTCGTCGGAACCGGCATACGCTTCGCTAAAAAAGGCAAGTGCTGTCAGCAAGATCAAAAGCCACAGCGAAGAAAATCGTATTGCCAAACGGCGATGAGCATGGCGCGGCTCTGGTGCGATCAGGGTAAGCGGGATGAGGCCCGCGATCTCCTCGCTCCGGTGTACGGGTGTTTCACCGAAGGTTTCGATACGCTCGATCTGAAAGAGGCTAAGGCGTTGCTCGACGAGTTGGCATTATCGCGCTTTGACCAGCCCATTTCTTATTCGATCCAGGATTCTTCTGGTCAGAGCAAGAGTGTTAAAATAAATTTTCCTGCTGGGCTGTAAAACCGGGACTGTCACAACGCCCAGCCCACCCCCTCCAACCGGCAATTAGGGCGCGGTGGTTTTCAAGATCGCAGCCATATCCCGCGGCGCGGACATACACCGATGTAATTGACTACTCGGACATCAGCAAACGATTTGCTGTGATATAGCGCCTGACGCTGCGGCCATTAACCATCTGATTAGTTTTTGTTCCGAGGAATGTTAACGTTTCGTTAGTAAACTGTTAATGTTAGTTATTGCGCTTGTTCGACCCGGGGGGCGACCGATGCAGCCGAAAAAATCTTCCTTCAACAACCTCTCAAATGAGGCTCTGTGCAGACTGCGAGATGAGATCGCCGAACTCCTCAACAGCCGCGCAGAAGTCCTGCGGAAGCAGTTCTGCCAATTAACCGGCGGCGGCTCGATCGTTAATGGTGGAGACACTTACAGCGGGGGAAAGCGGAGAAGAGCGACGAGGAGAAAGGTTGCCCCAAAATATCTAGGACCAGATGGCCAAACATGGACCGGGCGAGGGATGCATCCGAGGTGGCTGACCAAAGCAATAAATGAAGGAAAGCAACCCAGTGACTTTCTGATCGACAATGCACTTAAAAAGACCGCGCCCGTCGGACAAACCCAGCGGCTTCACAAAGTTCACAGTCAGGCGGCGCGTCTCGTTCCTCGTTAGCGTCAAGCTTGCCCGTACAATATCTTTCAAAAGCTCGGCATAAAAAGCCGATGGGTTCTAACAGCGCACGGGCGTGTTCTTGTGAGCCCCGATAGCCCGAGTCCTGCCGAGGCTCACGTAGTTTGGCGCTCTTACCTACCGGAACCCCGAACGTCATATACCAGCTCCCTTAAATACCCGGCTGTCGGCAACCCGGCCGGTTTCCGTTGTTAGGCGGATAGACCGTCCACGCGTTCGCAAGTTAGCCCGGGTTCTCAAGCGCACCGAAATTTAGGTGAAATTCCAGCTAGAAAATAACTAAACCCGCGTTCGCGGAACGTCCCATGCTTACGTACATCATGCACAGCCATCACTGGTGCCGGAATTACGGTACCGTCTCGGGCACACCGCCGAAATGACCCCGAGTTCCTCAGTCCACACGCATTAGTTCTTTTAACTGACCACGGCGGCAGGAAACGGCGGCCGTAGGGGTACTCCCCGTGCACAAAACCCGAAAACCATTTATTTACGTTCGTGGAGTTATTGGCGCTGCGCGCTGGGTGCCACTCAGTTTTTGCACGAGGTTATCCATAGGACGGTATCGACGCTTCGTTCGATGCAGCTGTGCCATGCAAAAAAACCGCTCGCTTCGTCGTTGAAGGGAGGGTGCAGGGAGGAAGAACCATGATACTGCACACTGATACTGCGCTGCGCGGGCGGTTGAAGACGTTCGGCAGCAATATTTGCCCGCAGTGCAGCGCCCATCTGCTTGCACCCGCCTGGTCCGAACATCTCAACGAGCGCCGTGTTCGTCATACGTGGTCGTGCGAAACCTGCGGCTACGGGTTCGAGACGACGGTCTTCTTTCCCGCGCTGGAAAAGACTGCCGCGTAAGTATCTGCGCGGCTCGCTATCGCTCCTAATCACTGACGGCCCACTGGCGCTTCGGGTCACGGACGCCCGTCGGGTTCGTCGTCGGTGGTTTACGGATGTTTTAGAGCCAATTGCCTACCATCCTTGGGCATGGCCCGAAAGCTCACACACTTCCTAAAGGACGAGTCAGCGGCCGCCGCGATTGAGTACATTCTCCTAGCCTGCGGCATCGCTGTGGCCATAATCACGGCGATGAAGCCTGCCAATCACTTACCAGCTTGCCCCATCTGCGGCCGTCTGATGCGCCGACTGACGGCAATCGCGAAATTTGGTCGTCATCCTGAACTGCGGGCTTACGAATGCGGACATTGCAAAAAAACCGTAATGGAGGAGTGGAGGCCGCAGGAAAGCGTGGGCGGGCATGCCCGCCTTTGCGGCCGGTGGGCCCGAACCTGTGCGGACCGGCTGATGGTTCTTAGAAAGAAGTGGGCACTTAGCGACTTAGAGATTGCGCTTATTTTCGGAACATGGGTCGGCAGTATCGTTTTTGGATGGAAGCAGCAAGTATATTGGCTTGCCGTGCCGCCGCTCGTTTTTATTGGCTACACCATTTTTCTGCTTGACCGCCACCGCGCATGGGCATCGAGAGCACTCGGCGTGGCAAGAGTAAAAATATTTGAGACGTGGAAGTCGTCGGGAGCTGCGGTTTTGGCGCTATTTGCATTGCTGCGAAACTCGCGGTGGGCGGGCGTGGTAGGGCGCTCTCAAAAAAAAATCGAGACAACGTTCCGCGCCGCGATTTGGCGCTTGAGACGATTTGCCCAGAGTCACCCCTCTTTATTTTCACCGGATCAAAAAAAGCGCAATAATCCGCCGCCATTCTGCATCGGTGGCGCGGGCAACGAGTTGTGCGACTTAACGCAGTCAAGAAGATTCGAATAGGTTTGCCGTCGTTGTGCGGCTACATTAGTGATACACCATAACTTAACGTCACGTGGAATCGTGTTCCATATTGTCGCCAAACTACCGCGAACAGCTCGGTCCGAATTTTTCGCCGCTTTGCAAATTGCTTCGGCTCCTTCTTCTCCGACACCATTTTCGACCCTTTCTTTTATGCATTCGGGGCTAGTCTCATTGCGATAGCCGCTATCGTTATAGAACGGCAGGGTTTGAGCCGATAATTGGGTTGAGCAGAACAGGAGGAAGCCCGGGATCAATAGCTTTTTCATCCGTCGCCTTTGGTGCGCTAGCCATAACGCGCTCTTGCGTGAAGGGATCGTGTCCTAATTTATACCTCGACGAGAGCCACCAAGTTTAGTCGGGAAGAAGATAAAGTCTGATCGGCGAGGGGCAACGCGGGTCACCGTTGTACAACTAATTTCGTAACCGCCTCTTAGTTAAGACTTTTTCAGCCGCTTAAGGTATTGATGCCGGATCGAGCCGCGATGCCTACTCCGGGTCGCTATTTGCTTGGCGATCCCAGCGAAATTCCCGCCTCGCGGAAGAGTGAAATCCAATTTTCGTCATGCTGGAAATAAACAGCCAGTGCGTACAGCCCATCGGCAACGTGCGCATTGCCCATAAGCCCACGCATGGCAGCTTGGTCGAAGAGCTGAAAGCTTGCTTGAATTGCGGCAGCTCCTTCGTACTTGACCGCGTCGATTGTTTGTTGGGGCACTCATCAAGCGAACGAACAGCGTCGCCGCCTTCTTCTCGAATGCAGCCCGTTGCACAGCTGTGATTGTCGTCAGGCCAATGACCGTCGGTTGCAGTGTGATAGCACGAAACTTAAGGCGCGATCCGCTTTGCGCGTAACCGAGACGTGGCGCAGCATGTGCGGGTGCGCCCCGCGCGTGACCTAGCAACGTATCATTTTAATCTGCCGGGTTCCTCCATCTTCCGAGGGGACTGTTACGGTCTCCTTGCAAATGATGGGCGCACGCGGCGGTTTTGCCGCGACCCCGCCTAGCACAGGCGTTACGCTCGTAATATCGCCGACCGCATCACTCGCGCCATTGTCGTATTCGTAAAATGGGGGATACCAGTAGAGGCCATAGCCGTAACCATAGCCACGACCGTAGCGGCCATATCCGTGTCCTCTGCCGTAACCAAAGCCGTGGCCCCCATGGACACTGCCAAAGCCGTGGCCTGCGCCACCGCGCGCCATTACGTCAGGCGTCATCGTCGCTGTGCCGAGCATTAAGGCCACGGTGACCGCAAGGACCCTCCTACGCATCGAAATCACTCCAGTTGTGTCAATTGCAACGGCCCCGCGCGGCGACAGAAACTTAGCACGTCGCCGATAGTTCCAGAAGCTCCGGCAGCTTGGCCATATTGGTTGCGATGCGCGGAGTCTCGTCCTTGGTGAGCACCTTTGCCGCAGAAATATACGTAGGCGAGCGCCTGCCCTGCGTTGTCCTTCACGACGAAGCACGCCACCATCTCCTCGACGGTCCACGGCGGCGAGAAAAGACTGGCCTGGCCATGGCCTGCGATCATAGGGCCGCTAAGGCAGGTAGGAGCGCCGCTTGTGTGTCAGATGAGGGCGCCAGCAGACCAAGCTTGTGAAGTGGGAAAGATTGAGAAAAGCGCTACCTGCCGCGCTCGGCCAACATTGCGGCGAAGTTCTTCACAAAAGTATGCACGTCGCCGGGCCAGCGCGCCGAAATATAATTGCCGTCGCGCACGACGAAGGCGGGGCGGTCGTCGTCGAAAGTATCGCGGACCATGCCGCTGGCCTTGCGGCGGTAATCCGGAGCGTCGGCGGGAACGTCGACGAAGTCTTGAGGCCGCGCCAGCGCGCGCGTGACCTCCTGCTGCACCGACATATAGCCTGTCGGCTTGTCCGCGCCGTCCTCATAGGTCCGATAGTAATTCGGGTCCCAGAAACGGACGATGCGTCCGACCTGCCAGCCTTTGCGCTCCAGCGCCCAGGTCAGCGCCGTGGTTCGCCGGCCGAACAGAACGGAGCGGCTGCCGTCGGCGCTGCGGCTGCGGGCGGCAAGCAAGACACCATGACAGATGGCCGCGACCGGCAGATCCGCGGCAAAGAACGCGGCCACGAGTTTTTGCAACACATCGCTCTCGAGATATTCGCGCATGCCGCGTGCGCGGTGTCCGCCCGGCAGGAAGAGACCGTCGAAATCTTCGCGGCGGACTTGCCGCCATGACAGCGGGTTCTGGAAAGCCGGGTCCTGCTCCATCGCCGCGTAGGCGCGCCGCGCATCCGCGTTTGCCCGCATCAACCGGCCGACGGCGGTCAGGCGCTTGAGCTCAGGTATAAAGCCCCAGAAATCCAAACCCTGGCCGGTGAGCATCATGTCGTCGGCATGTCCCGGCTGCCCATCGGGCGTGGCGAAGGTGACCGAATGGCCGAGCTGCCTGAGCACGTCCCAGCCGACGGCGACTTCGCTCGGATCGAAATCCCTGTGCGGGATCGGAATGATGACCCTTGCCATGTTCGTGATCTCCGGTTGCCGGTGGAAGCGATACGGCGCGGCCTTGCGCGCGCCTTACTGCCGCGCCACATGAATGGCCGGTCGGGCTTAAAGATTCTACACGTTGCAAAACTTCCATGCGCTCAAAAAATCAAATCCGCTTAAAGACCTCAAAGACAGTGTCGAAAAGAATTGCCGGCAAACGGCCGGCCAATCGCCGGCAAGCGGCGCGCAAAACCGGGCTCGGGTCACTGCCGGAGTGGAATCTGGCCGACCTCTATTCCGGCCTCGACGATCCCGCCATCAAACGCGACCTCGATCGCGCCGACGCCGAATGCATTGCGTTCGAGGATGCCTACAAGGGCAAGCTCGCCGATATGGCGAAGTCGGGCAGTGCCGCGCTCGCGGAAGCCGTGCGCCGTTATGAAGCGATCGACGATCTCGCGGGACGCCTCGGCTCGTATGCCGGACTGTTGCACGCCGGCAATACGGTCGATCCGCAGCGCACCAAGTTCTACGGCGACGTGCAGGAGCGGCTGACCGCCGCCTCGATACATCTCCTGTTCTTTTCACTCGAGCTCAACCGCATCGACGATGCGGTGATCGAAGCGGCGATGAGCGATCCCGCTTTGGGTCATTATCGGCCGTGGATCGAGGACGTGCGCCGCTACCGGCCCTACCAGCTGGAAGACCGCGTCGAGCAGCTTTTCCACGAAAAGTCGATGACGGCCGCTTCCGCCTGGAATTGTCAGTTCGATGCGACGATCGCCAATCTGCGCTTCAAGGTTTTGGGAAAGTCGCTGGCCATCGAGCCGACACTCAATCTGCTGCAGGACCGTTCGGGGGAAAAGCGCAAGGCCGCCGCGCAGGCGCTTGGGCACACGTTCAAGGACAACGTGCAGCAGTTCACGCTGATCACCAACACGCTCGCCAAGGACAAGGAGATCTCCGACCGCTGGCGCGGCTTTGCCGACATCGCCGACGATCGTCACCTGTCAAACCGGGTCGAGCGCGAGGTGGTCGACGCCCTGGTCGCGGCGGTGCGTGCCGCCTATCCGCTTCTGTCGCACCGCTATTACGCGCTCAAGGCTAAATGGTTCGGGAAGAAGCGCTTGCCATACTGGGATCGCAACGCGCCGCTGCCGCAAGTGCCGACGCGCACCGTAGGCTGGACCGAGGCTATGGATACGGTGCTGACGGCGTATGGTGCCTTCTCGCCGAAGATGGCGGCGATCGCCGAGCGCTTTTTTGCCGAGCGCTGGATCGATGCGCCGGTGCGTCCGGGAAAATCGCCGGGCGCCTTCGCCCATCCGACGACGCCGTCCGCGCATCCCTATGTCCTGCTCAATTATCAGGGCAAGACGCGCGACGTCATGACTCTCGCCCACGAATTGGGCCATGGCGTGCATCAGGTGCTTGCGGCGCCCAACGGCGCGCTGATGGCGCCGACGCCGCTGACGCTGGCCGAGACCGCGAGCGTGTTCGGCGAAATGCTCACCTTCAGGAAGCTTCTTTCTGCAACCGGCGACAGGAAGGAACGCAAGGCGATGCTCGCCGCCAAAGTCGAAGACATGATCAACACGGTGGTGCGGCAGATCGCGTTCTACAGCTTCGAGCGCGCGGTCCATACCGAACGCAAAAGCGGCGAGTTAACCGCAGACCGCATCGGCGAATTATGGCTCGACGTTCAGCGCGAAAGCCTCGGCCCGGCGATCGAGCTCAAGCCGGGCTACGAAACATTCTGGGCCTACATTCCACATTTCATCCACTCGCCGTTCTACGTTTACGCGTATGCGTTCGGCGATTGTCTGGTGAATTCGCTCTATGCGGTCTATGAGCACGCCGCCGAAGGTTTCGCCGAGCGTTACCTCGCCATGCTTTCGGCCGGCGGCACCAAGCACCATACCGAGTTGCTCGCTCCCTTCGGCCTCAACGCCCGAGATCCGTCCTTCTGGCAAGGCGGCCTCGGCGTCATCGAGCGGATGATCGAGGAATTGGAAACATTGGACTAGGCTGGGCGCCGTCCGCCGCGCACGGCGGCGTATCAGCCGGAACCTTGCGAAATTCGCCACACTAGCCGGTCGAACATCCCATCGGAGAGGATCTTGCGCAGAAACAGGATCGTCCGCGCGCCACCGCCGGTCGGGTAGCGGGTCTTGGGCCGGCGGGCATTGACCGCGCGTAATATGGTCTTGGCAACCACATCGGGAGGCGAAGTGAG
Organism: uncultured Alphaproteobacteria bacterium; assembly: GCA_963847785.1. GTDB lineage: Bacteria > Pseudomonadota > Alphaproteobacteria > Rhizobiales > Xanthobacteraceae > BOG-931. The sequence continues at coordinate 52,071 of CAWKBE010000018.1, read as the reverse complement.
GCTCGACGTGTCCGCTGCCTCGAGGAGCCGCGCGTGGCGTCCCGCCAACTCGGCATATGCCCCGGCGCCGGACACCTGCAGCAAGCCGTCGCGCGCGATGCCGGCCCATTCGGTGCGGATCGCTCCCGGCTCGATGACGATGACGTCGATGCCGAAACGCCCGACCTCGACGCGCAAGCAATCGCTTAGGCCCTCCACCGCAAATTTGGTGGCGTGATACCAGCTGCCCAGCGGCTCCCAGATTTTTCCGCCGATCGAGGTGATGTTGACGATCTTGCCGGATTGCTGCGCCCGCATCGTCGGCAGCACCAGTTGGCAAAGGTGCGCCAGGCCGAATACGTTGACTTCGAATTGGCGTTTTGCTTCCTCCAGCGGCACGTCTTCGAGCGCGCCGTAGGAGCCATAGCCCGCGTTATTGACCAGGACGTCGATGCGGCCGCTTTGGGCTTTGATCGCCTCCACTGCGGCGATCGTTGATGCATCGTCGGTGAGATCGAGCGACAGCAGCGTGGCGCCCAGAGCGGCGAGCCCCGCCATCCGATCTTGACGGCGTGCGCCGGCGAAAACTTTGTAGCCGCCGGCCAGGAGCCTGCGCACGGTGGCTTCGCCGATCCCCGAGGATGCGCCGGTTACGAATGCGGTCTTGCTCATTGCGCCACTCCAAAAACGACATGGGATGGGTTATAACCGCGGACCAAAGTCCATGGTCAAGGCTTAACAATGCTCATTTCTGAATTCGTCCGCGCGACCGGCCTGACGCCGGACACCGTCCGCTTCTATGTCCGGCGCGGACTGCTTAAGCCGCTCACCGGCAGTAAGGGCGGATCGAATCCCTATCAAGTCTTCACCGACGAGCATGTACAAATGGCGCGGACGGTGCGCATGGCGCAGTCGCTGGGGTTTTCGCTCCGCGAGATCGCGGCGTTGAACGTCGAGTACCAGGCCAAGCGCATGACTACGGCACGCGGCGCCGAAGTTCTGCGCGCGCAGCTTGGCCGCCTGGAAGAAAAGGCGGGCCACGTCAACGCAATGATCCGGTACATCAAGGCCAAGCTCGCCTGGATGGAGACAGGCGGTAAAGGACCAGAGCCGAATTTCACTGACTATGAGCAAACGTCAAGGCGCATCAAGCTGACCCTTTATAATCCCAAACGCGCGAAGGCGACGAAACTCGCGCGGAGATCGTTTCGCAAGCATGAAGACGCCCCCAGGGCGCCGGCGAAATGAGTGGGTGCAGTTGGCTGAAACGAAGCGTAACTCGTACGCTGCGCAAACGTGGTACGAATGAACATGGCCGATAGCGAAAAGAACCGCTTCTCCGCCCGCGCGGCGCGGTATGCCCGCGTCGGGGCGAATGTCGGCGGCGTGGCGGCGCGCTATGCCGGCCGCCGGCTCATGGGCGGGGAGCCGAACCGCGCCGGCGAGGCGGCGGCGCTCGCGTCAGCGCTCGGCAATCTCAAGGGTCCGCTGATGAAAGTCGCCCAGCTGATGGCGACCATTCCCGATCTCCTGCCGCCGGAATACGCCGCCGAATTGCAGAAGCTGCAAAGCGAAGCGCCGCCCATGGGCTGGGCCTTCGTCAAACGGCGCATGAACGCCGAACTCGGCCCCGACTGGCAGAGTAAATTCGCAAGCTTCGAGCACCATCCGTCCGCGGCTGCTTCGCTTGGCCAGGTCCATCGCGCCCGCTCGCTCGACGGCGCGGAATTGGCGTGCAAGCTGCAATATCCCGACATGCAGTCGGCGGTCGAAGCCGACCTGCAGCAATTACACTGGCTGCTCGCCATCCGCCGCCGGCTCGATTCGGCGATCGATACCAGCGAGATCGGCAAAGAGATCGGGGCGCGGGTGCGCGAGGAGCTCGACTACCGGCGCGAAGCCAAGCACGTCGCGCTGTATCGCGCGATGCTCGACGGCGTCGACATTGTGCGCGTACCGCGCGCCTGGCCCGAGCTATCGACCGGCCGCCTCTTGACGCTCGACTGGCTCGAAGGCAGCAAGATGCTGGCGCACAGAAACGACCCGCTCACCGTGCGCAACGCGCTCGCAACCGCGATGTTCACCGCCTGGTGGTTTCCGTTCAGCCGCTACGGCGTCATCCATGGCGACCCGCATCTCGGCAATTACACGGTCTTCGACGCGCGCGGCCCCCGTCCGCGCAAGAACGTCGCCGAGCCGGCGGGCATCAATCTCCTCGATTACGGCTGCATCCGCATCTTTCCGCCGAAATTCGTCCGCGGCGTCGTCGATCTCTATCACGGCCTGCTGCACGACGACGACGAGCTCGTGGTACGCGCTTACGAGACCTGGGGTTTCCGCCGGCTTTCGCGCGACCTCATCGATACGCTCAACATCTGGGCGCGCTTCATCTACGCGCCGCTGCTTGACGACCGCGTGCGCACGATCGCTAACGGCGTCGCGCCGGCGGAATACGGCCGGCGCGAGGCGTTCCGCGTCCACCAGGCGCTCAAGCAAAAAGGGCCGGTGACCGTGCCGCGCGAATTCGTGTTCATGGATCGGGCGGCGATTGGGCTCGGCGCCGTGTTTCTGCATTTGCGCGCGGAGCTTAATTTCTATCGCCTGTTCAACGAGGCGATCGAGCGCTTCTCGATGGAGCGCGTCGCCAAAAGGCAGGCGGCGGCGCTTGCGGCAGCTGGCTTGTAACGGGGATGCGACGAGCATGGCGAATATCTGGGCGAGAAAATCGATCGCGGCATTGGTGGCCGAAGCCGAAGAGCCGGAGGTGCAGGCGCTGACGACGCATGGCGGTCTGCCGCTCAAGCGCACGCTGTCGGCTCTCAACCTCGCGGCGCTCGGCATCGGCGCCATTATCGGCGCCGGCATTTTCGTCCTCACCGGACACGCGGCCGCCGCCAATGCCGGCCCGGCGATCACGCTATCCTTCGTCCTCGGCGCCTTTGCCTGCGCTTTTGCCGGTCTTTGCTATGCGGAAATGGCATCCACGGTCCCAATCGCCGGCAGCGCTTACACGTATGCCTACGCGACAATGGGCGAACTCATCGCCTGGGTCATCGGCTGGGATCTGATTCTCGAATACGCGCTTGGCGGCGTCACCGTCGCCATCGGCTGGTCGGGCTACGTCGTGAGCTTTCTCAAGAATCTCGGCATCGTCGTTCCGCCGGCGATCGCTGGCTCGCCGTTTTCCTATGACGGGACGGACCGCGTCTGGCACACGACCGGCGCGCTGATCAACGTTCCGGCCATGGTGGTGATCGTCGGAATTTCCACGCTGCTCGTCGTCGGCGTTCATGAATCGGCTCGCGTCAACGGCGTCATCGTTGCCATCAAGCTCGTCATTATTCTGGTATTTATCGGGGCCGCCGCGCCGTTCGTGAGCACCGGGCATTGGGTGACGGCGGGCAATCCTGCGGGAGCATTCATTCCGCCCAATACCGGGCCGGGCCAATTCGGCTTGAGCGGCGTCATCCGCGGCGCCGCCGTGGTGTTCTTCGCCTATATCGGTTTCGACGCCGTGTCGACGGCGGCGCAGGAAGCGAAAAATCCGAAGCGCGACATGCCGATCGGCATTCTCGGATCGCTGGTCATATGCACGGTGCTCTATGTGGCGGTCGGCTTCGTGCTCACCGGCATCGTCGCCTACGACCAGCTCAACGTTCCCGATCCGATTGCCATCGGTATCGACGCGGTGGGGCTGGCGGCGCTTTCGCCGGTGCTGAAGCTCGGAATCATTCTTGGCCTGACCTCGGTCATACTGGTGATGCTGCTCGGCCAGCCGCGGATTTTTTATTCGATGGCGCGCGACGGATTGCTGCCGCGCGTTGCCGCCAAAGTGCACAGCAGGTTTCGCACGCCGTATGTGACGACGATCGTAACCGGCGCGATCGTGATGGTGCTCGCCGGTCTCCTCCCGATCGGCCTTGTCGGTGAACTCGTCAGCATCGGCACCTTGTTCGCCTTCGCGATCGTCTGCGCCGGCGTGCTGGTGCTGCGCATCAGGGAGCCGGAATTGCCGCGCGGCTTCCGCGCTCCGGCGGTCTACGTCATCGCGCCGCTCGGCGTTGTCTCCTCCGTGTCCCTGATGCTGGGACTGCCGCTCGACACCTGGCTGCGGTTTGGCATCTGGCTCTTGATCGGGCTCTTGCTCTACGGCTTTTACGGCAGCAGGCACGGCCGCGGTGCGATCGGCAACGCAACGATGGCGGGCCGGTAGCGGCCGCGCCTTCCCGATCGGCGGGCGACATGGTAGCAGGGGCGTCGCCGCTTCGCGTGGACACCGATGGAACCGATATTCACTGCAAGCCGCGCCGCGGTTGCGACACCGATCTGGTTCGTTACCGCGGCGAACTATCCGGAGGTGCGCGAACGGCTCGGCGCCACCGCGCGGGCTTTTGCCGACGCTGCGGGTTTTGACCCCAAGCCGGGCCACTATCTGGCGGTGCCGGGTAAGGGCGGTCTTGGTGGAATCCTGTTCGGTATCGAAGCCGCAAGCGAACCGAAGGATCTGTTTCTTCCCGGACGGCTGCCGCAGCAATTGGCGGACGGCGTCTATCGGTTCGCCAACGAACCGCACGATGCGCGGCTCGCCGCACTGGCGTTCGCGCTCGGCGCCTACCGCTTCACCCGCTACCGCAAGGCGGAAGGCCGCGCGGTCAAGCTCGATCTTTCGCAAAGCGTCGATCGCGAGGATCTTGAGCGGATCGTCGAAGCGGTCACGCTGACGCGCGATCTCGTCAACACGCCGGCGAACGACATGGGACCGGCCGAGCTCGAGGAAGCGGTGCGTGTTCTCGCCGCCCGGCACGGCGCCGACGTCAAAGCGGTCGTCGGCGACGATTTGCTAAAAGAGAATTTTCCGCTCGTTCACGCCGTTGGGCGCGCAGCCGAGCGCGCGCCGCGGCTGGTCGATCTGACATGGGGCACAGCGGATCATCCGCGCGTGACGCTGGTCGGCAAGGGCGTTTGCTTCGACTCCGGCGGACTCGACATCAAGCCCGATGCGTCCATGCTCAATATGAAGAAAGACATGGGCGGCGCGGCGACGGCTCTGGCGCTGGCGCATATGATCATGTCGCGCAAGCTGAAAGTGCGGCTGCGCGTCGTCATCCCGGCGGTGGAGAATTCGATCTCGGGCGGTGCGTTCCGCCCGCGCGACGTCTACACGTCGCGCAAGGGCATCACGGTCGAGATCGGCAACACCGACGCGGAAGGCCGCCTCATTCTCGCCGATGCGCTCGCGCTTGCCGATGAGGACAAGCCGACGCTGATCGCGGATTTCGCGACGCTTACCGGCGCCGCGCGTGTGGCGCTTGGCCCCGAAGTGCCGGCGTTCTTCACCGACGACGACGAATTGGCGAATGCGCTGACGCGTCACGCCGCCCGTGAGAACGATCCGCTCTGGCGTTTGCCGCTCTGGCGCCCCTACGAGGCGATGCTGGAGTCGAAAGTTGCCGACATCAATAACGTCGGCAGCAGCGGTCAGGCCGGAGCCATCACCGCGGCTTTGTTCTTGCGGCCTTTCGTTAGCGCGAAATCGTGGGTGCACTTCGATCTTTTCGCCTGGACGCCGGCGGCGAAGCCGGGCCGGCCCGAAGGCGGCGAATGTCAAGTCGCGCGCGCCCTCTACGCGCTGCTCGCCGAGCGCTACGGCTGAAAGAAATATAATGCGCGCCTTCGATCCTCGCCTGACCGCGGCTCGCGCCGACATCGCCGCGAAGGAACTCGAAGGAAAAGTGAAGGCGACGCGCTACGTCGAAGGGCGTGCTTACGAAGTATTCGAGCCGCAGGCGCCGCTTCGCGGCGAGCAGGCGCCCGATGCGCCGCTGGCGACCGAGGCGCTCAAGGGCGAGCGCGTCGTAATCTACGACATCAACGCCGAAGGCTGGGCCTGGGGCCAGCTCGTCACCGACGGCTATGTCGGCTGGCTGCCGGCCAATGCGCTCGCCCCGGTGGGCCCGTCGCCGACGCACAAAGTCTCGGCGTTGCGCACGCTGGCGTTTCCCGGACGCTCGATCAAGCTCCCCCCCGTCGAAGCGCTGCCGCTCGGCGCGCGCCTCGCAGTCGTTGGCATTGAGGACCGGATGGCGGTGACGGCGACCGGCTCCTATGTGCCGGCGGCACATCTTGCTCCGCTCGGCGTCGACGAACCGGATTTTGTCGCCGTGGCGGAGCGCTTTCTGGGCGCGCCTTATCTGTGGGGCGGCAAGACGGTCCTCGGCCTCGATTGCTCGGGGCTCGTGCAGGTTGCGCTGTCGGCCTGCGGTGTGGCCTGCCCGCGTGACAGCGATATGCAGGAGGGAGCGCTCGGCACCGCCGCCGATGCTTCAGATTTGCAGCGCGGCGACCTGATATTCTGGAAAGGTCACGTTGCCATCGTGCGCGACCGCGATACCCTTGTTCACGCTAATACCTTCCATTTGGCGGTCGCGATCGAGTCGACCGCAGAGGCGATCGCCCGGATCCGCATCGCGGGGAGCGAGATCATTAGCGTGCGGCGGATCGGGTGGTGAAAGTGGGCGCCGTTATTAACCGGCCGCGCGCTCACTTGACTATCGTTGCGTTAAAGGTCCGGCTTCACGCCAAGGGAGATTAAAAATGGGCGACATCCAAACTCTTCAAGTCCAGATTCCACACGAGCTCGTACAATATTGGGGATGGTTTCTGGCGTTCGGAATTGCGTTGCTGCTGCTGGGCATCGCCGCCATCGTGCGCTCCGTTGCAGCCACGGTCGTCTCCATGCTGTTCTTCGGCTGGCTGCTGGTGCTGGCATCCGGCATCGAAATCGCCCAAGCCGTCATGGTCGGGCATTGGGTGGGCTTCTTCCATCACCTCCTGGCTGCAATTTTGTTCGGGGTTGTCGGAGTCATCATGATTACCCGGCCGGTGATCAGCGCCGAGGTGCTGACCGTCTTCATGGCAATGTTCTTCCTCATCGGCGGATTGTTCCAGCTGATCGGTTCGGTGGTGGTCGAGGCGCAGGGGTGGGGCTGGCAGGCGGCGGACGGGATCATCACCTTTGTGCTCGGCGTCCTCGTTCTCTCGCAATGGCCGGTTTCGGGGCTTTGGGTTATCGGCCTCTTTGTCGGGATCGATTTGATTTTCTACGGCGGCGCGTGGATCGCGCTGGCACTGGGTTTGCGGGCGAGTTGAAAATCGTCGCGACCCGCTTCGATCGCTACAAACCTTCTGGTCATTGGGGTCGGGGCCCGGCAAGATAGAACAATCTGCACAACACCGGCCACCGTCCGAGCGGCGGCCGGCAGATTTCTCAAGAGCCGCGGAGCACTTGCGATGACCAGCGCAGATCACGACCCGCACGCCAGCGTCCCGCACGTTAACCAGCCGCGCGATCCGGTTCACGTGAGTTTTTGGATCAGAGAGCTGCCGTTCACCGCGGTGTTGATACTGACCATCGCGGGCGTTGCCTATATGAGTTTTTCGAGAAAGCCGATCGTCGGCTATTGGGAAATTCTCGCACCCGTCATCGCGCTCGTGTGTGTCGGCGCCGGTTGGCAGGAAGCGGGCGCCAAAACCGGGCGCTTCCGGCTCGTCGTGACCCAGGCGCTGCACTGGTTCGCGTTCCTGCTGGTCATGAACATGATATTGCTGCCGAGCGTGCAGAGGATTTTCACCGCGCAGACGACGGCGCTGGCCATTTTCACCTTGCTGGCGCTCGGCACCTTTACCGCCGGCGTGCAAGTCCTGTCCTGGCAGGTCTGCCTTCTCGGCCTGATCATGGCGCTCGGCATTCCGGCCATCGCCTGGATCGAAAACTCGGCGCTGCTCGCGGTGCTGATTGTCGGAGCCGTCGTCGGAATCGGCGCCGTGCTGTGGTGGCACTTGCGTGAGCGCGGCACACAGGCGGCTTGAGGCGCCCGTTCGGCGCGCCGCCTTCCCACGCCGAAGTGATACTCGGCCCGGCGTTATAAAAGTTGGGCAACTCCCTCAAACTTGTCGGCTTGCCTTCCGGCGGCAGCCGTATAACCTTTCCTGCGCACGAAGGGCGGCATCGCGACTTAAGTCCCATGCATGTCGGCCATAAGAACGTGCGTAAGGGGGGATCATGCGAAAATTCGTTTACCTCGCCGCTGCCGGCGTGGCGGCGATTGCGGCGGCGGTCACGCTGTTGCCCAAGGCACACGCCGAATTGCCGGTCGAGCGCGGCAAGTATCTGGTCAACGTCGCCGGATGCAACGACTGCCACACGCCCGGCTTTTTCTTCGGCAAGCCGGACATGACGCGCTATCTCGGCGGATCCGATGTGGGCTTCGAGATACCGGGCCTCGGGGTATTTAACGGCAGGAATATCACGCCGGACAAGGAGACCGGCATCGGCGCCTGGACCGATGAGCAGGTCGCAACGGCGATTACGACGGGAAAGCGTCCGGACGGCCGCCAATTGGCGCCGATCATGAACTACGCCGCCTTTACCTACCTGACGAAAGAGGATGTCGCGGCGGTCGTCGCTTATCTTCGCAGCATACCGGCGGTCAACAACAAGGTACCGGGACCGTTCAAGCCGGGCGAGAAAGTGTCGATCTTCACATTCAGGATCGAGCCGCCCGGACAGACGGCGGCCGACGCGCCGAAGTAGATCTGACGGCGGCAGCGCGCGAGCCGGGGTGTGATTAGGCCCGGCTTGCGGCGATGAGAACCGCCGGCGATCCGCCGATCGGCTCTCAGCAAACCACCTTGCTACAGTTTCCTGCGGCAGCGACGATCGTCTGCAGCGCGTGCGGGCCCGGGTAACCGAGGATGGCGACGTTGCCGACGATGAATGAGGGCGTGGCGACGAGGCCGAGCGAATTTCCGAGATTCACCAGGTTCTTCATTGTGTGGGTGATCTGATCGCTGTCGCCAAGCGTGGCCAAGCCCTTCGGATCGAGACCGAGACTGCGGGCGATTTCGAGCGCGCGCGGCCCGTCGGTGGTGCCGCGCTGCGCAAACACCCGGCGATGGAAGTCATAAAACTGCTCGGGCGTCCCCAGCTTCGCCACGGCCAGCTCGACGCGGCCGGCGCCGATCGACGCAATGCCGAGCACCGGATAGGGCACGAGCACGAGCCGCAGCTGCGGATCGCTGCGAAGCATCTCGCCGATATCGGCTGCCGCGAGGCGGCAATAGGGACAGTTGAGATCGTAGAATTCGACCAGCGTCTCCTTGCCCTTCGGGTTGCCGACCGTCACCACGCCGGGAAGCCGATCGATCGGCCCCAAAAGCTTGACCGCGTGGTTGGGAAGGCGCTGGCCTTCGTCGCCGCGCAGCGGATATTCCGACTCCGTTGAAGGATCGCGCGGCTGCGCCGCGCCCTGCGCAGTCGGCGTCAGCAAAGCGGCGGCCGCGAGCGCGCCGGCCAGGACTAAGGCGAACGCTTTTGTCATCGGCGATCCCGAACGCTGTTTGCCGCGTATCTTCACTGCGCCACGACGCCGGACGGCGCCGTCTCAAGATTGAACGCGGCGGCGAACAGTGCGCGCGTGTAGTCGGATTTTGGATTCTTGAAGAGCTCGGCGGCGGCGCCGGCCTCCACGACCTTGCCCTGCCGCATCACCAACAGCCGACTCGCCAGCGCGGCGACGACACGCAGATCGTGGGAAATAAAGAGATAGGTGAGATTGCGCCGTTTCTGCAGCTCGCGCAGCAGATCGACCATCTGCGCCTGGATCAGCATGTCGAGCGCGCTCGTCGGCTCGTCGAGCACGACGAAGGTCGGCTCCAGCACGATGGCGCGCGCCACCGCGATGCGCTGGCGCTGGCCGCCGGAGAATTCGTGCGGAAAACGAAACCGCGTCGCCGGATCGAGCCCGACATCGCCGAGCGCGCGGACGATCCGCGCGTCGCGCTCGCGTTCCGGCATTTTCGGATGGTGAACCTGGAGACCTTCCCTGATGATGTCAGCGACCGACAACCGCGGCGAGAGCGAGCCGTAGGGATCCTGGAACACGATCTGCATGTCACGGCGAAACGGGCGCATTTGTTTGAACCGCAGGCCCTGCAACTCGTTGCCCATGAATACAATCGGGCCTTCCGAGGAGATCAGCCGCAGGAGCGCCAGACCGAGCGTCGTTTTGCCCGAGCCCGATTCGCCAACGACGCCCAGCGTTTCGCCCTTGCGCAGATCGACGCTCACGCCGTCGACGGCCTTGATGTGGCCGACGATCGTGCGCAGGAGGCCGCGCTTGATCGGAAACCAGACTTTGAGGTCGGTCGCTTCCAGCATCATCGGCGCGTGGGGTTGCGGCGGCGCCGGGTCGGGCTTCGGCTCGGCGGCCAGAAGCGCCCGCGTATAGGGATGCTCCGGTGCGGTGAACACGCGCTCGACGGCGCCCTTTTCGACGATCTTGCCTTCCTTCATCACGCAGACCTTTTGCGCGATCTTGCGAACGATACCGAGGTCGTGAGTGATGAAGAGAAGCGACATGCCGAGCCGTTTCTGGATGTCCTGCAGCAATTCGATGATCTGCGCCTGCACGGTCACGTCGAGCGCAGTGGTCGGCTCGTCGGCGATCAGGAGGTCCGGTTCGTTGGCGAGCGCCATGGCGATCATGACGCGCTGGCGCTGGCCGCCGGAAAGCTGGTGCGGATAGCTCGCGAGCCGGCTCTGCGGATCGGGAATGCCGACCTGCGTCAGCACCTCCAGTGTTCGCGCTCGTGCGGCTTTGCCGGTGAGGCCGCGATGCAGCAGCAGAATCTCGCCGATCTGCTTTTCGATCGTGTGCAGCGGATTGAGCGATGTCATCGGTTCCTGGAACACGATGGTGATGTTGTCGCCGCGAACGCGCCGCATCTCTCGTTCCGAAAGCGCTAGTATCTCGCGGCCCTTGAATGTGATGGTCCCCGACGGATGGTGCGCGGCCGGATACGGCAGAAGCTTAAGGATCGACAACGCCGTGACCGATTTGCCGGAGCCGGATTCGCCGACCAGCGCCATCGTCTCGCCTTTGCCAATGTCGAATGAGACGCGGTCGACGGCAAGCGTCTGCTGACCGCCCGAACTGAAAGCGACGGAGAGATCGCGGATGGAGAGGAGGGGATCGCTCATGCAAACGTCTTCCGCGGATCGAACGCGTCGCGCACGGCTTCGCCGATGAAGATCAGGAGCGACAGCATGAGAGCGACGGTGAAGAAGCCGGCCAGCCCAAGCCACGGCGCCTGCACGTTTGCCTTGCCCTGCGAGAGGAGTTCGCCGAGCGAGGGCGAACCGGGCGGCAGCCCGAAGCCGAGAAAGTCGAGCGCGGTGAGCGTCATCACCGATCCCGACATGATGAACGGCAGAAACGTCATCGTCGCCACCATGGCGTTGGGCAGGAGATGGCGGAATATAATGACGGCATTCGAGACGCCGAGCGCCCGCGCCGCCTGGATGTATTCGAAATTGCGCCCGCGCAAGAATTCCGCGCGCACCAGGCCGACCAGCCGCACCCAGGAGAACAGCAACAGAATTCCGAGCAGCACGAAAAAGCCGGGGACGAGCACCGACGAAATGATGAGCAGCAGATAAAGCTCCGGCACCGAGGTCCAGATTTCGATGAAGCGCTGGAACAGAAGATCGGTCCAGCCGCCGAAATAGCCCTGCACCGCGCCGGCGGCGACGCCGATGACCGAAGACACCACGGTCAGCACCAGCCCGAACAGCACCGAGATGCGGAAGCCGTAGATCAGACGCGTCAACACGTCGCGGCCCTGGTCGTCCGTGCCCAGCCAATTGTATTCGAGATCGCTGCAGCTCTTGAGGCCCTTGCGCTCGAGCACGGGCTTGCATTGCGCTTCGGTCAGCATCCAGGTCGGCGGCGACGGCGCCGGTGTCGGCAGATCGAGATTGTGCGTGTCATAGGAATAGCGGATCGGCGGCCAGATCATGTGGCCGCCCTTGTCGGCGATCAGCTTCTGCAGGTAAGGATCGCGATAGTCCGCGGCCGTCTCGAAGTCGCCGCCAAAAGCAGTTTCCGGATAGGTGAAGAAAACCGGAAAATACGACCCGCCGGCCAAGCCGATGTACAGCGGCTTGTCGTTGGCGACGAATTCCGCGAACAGCGTGACGAAAAACAGCGCAAGAAAAATCCACAACGACCAATAGCCGCGCCGGTTGGTCTTGAAGTTCTGCCAGCGCCGCTGGTTGATCGGCGACAGCGTGAAGCGCCGAGGCAAAGGCTCCAGCGCGATCGGCCCGGTCGGCTCGGCGACGGGCGTGAGCATCCGCGGATCGATGCCGCCGGCGGCCGCTTCGCGAGTGTTGTCGGCGCGGGTCTTGTCGTCCAATTCACACCTCCCGCGTTTCGAAATCGATGCGCGGATCGATCCAGGTGTAGGTCAAATCGGAAATCAGATTAACGACAAGGCCGACGAGCGCGAAAATATAGAGATTGGCGAAAACCACCGGATAGTCGCGGTTGAGCACGCTCTCAAAGCTCAGGAGTCCCAGCCCGTCGAGCGAGAAAATCGTTTCGATCAACAGCGCGCCAGCGAAGAAGGCGGACACGAACGCGCTGGGAAACCCGGCGATGACGAGGAGCATGGCATTGCGGAAAATGTGCCCGTACAGCACCTGCCGCTCCGAGCAGCCCTTGGCTCGCGCGGTGAGCACGTATTGCTTGCGCAGCTCCTCGAGGAACGAGTTTTTGGTCAGGAGCGTCATGGTCGCGAAGGCGGCGAGCCCCATGGACACGATCGGCAGCGTCAGGTGCCAGAAATAGTCGAGGATTTTCTTCCACCAGGGAAATTGCGCCCAGCCGTCGGACGTCAGCCCGCGCAGCGGAAAGATGTCGAAGAAGGAGCCGCCGGCAAACAGGATAATGAGCAGGATCGCGAACAGGAATCCGGGAATGGCGTAGCCGACAATGATGACGCCCGAGGTCCAGACGTCGAACTGCGAACCGTCGCGCACCGCCTTGCGGATGCCGAGCGGAATCGAGATCAGATAACTCAGAAGCGTCATCCAGATGCCGAGCGAGATCGAAACCGGCAGCTTCTCCTTGATCAGTTGCAGCACGCTGACGTCGCGAAAATAGCTTTTGCCGAAATCGAAGCGAACATAGTTCCAGAGCATCAGGAAAAAGCGCTCGTAGGCCGGCTTGTCGAAGCCGAATTGCTTTTCCAGGCTCTTGATAAATTCCGGATCAAGCCCCTGCGCACCGCGGTATTTGGCGTTGACGTCCATCTGTGCGCCGGTTTGCAGCGCGCCGCGCGAGCCGAAGTCGCCGCCGGCCGATCCGGAAATGCGCGAGGTCGCGCCGGTATCGTTGCCGGAAAGCTGCGCGATCACGCGCTCCACCGGGCCGCCGGGCGCGAATTGCACGACGACGAATGATACCAGCATGATCCCGAAGATCGTCGGGATCATGAACAGGATGCGGCGGAGGATGTAGGCGCTCATTGGGCCTTTGTGCTCAATCCGTCGTGCTGGCTCATATGGCCGGGCATCCACGGCATTGGTGTCTGCAGCTTGGGCATCCACGCCTTACCATGGCGGCAACATAAAGACGCGGATGGTTGGAACAAGTCCGGCCATCCCGCGTGGTTTAGCCCTGGCGCTGGATTTTCCCTGCCTTGTTGGGGTCGTGCCACCAGGTTTCGGGGATGCCGCGAAAATAGCGCGGTTGCGCCGCGGGCCGCCCGAACACATCCCAATAGGCGATCCAGTGCGAAGGCTTGTACCAGTGTGGAATCCAATAGCGTCCGGCACGGAGCACGCGGTCAAGCGCGCGGCAGGCGGTCACCAAAGCCGGCCGCGTCGGCGCGGCGATGATGGTGTCGATTAAGGCGTCGATTGCGGGATTGGCGATGCCGGCGAGGTTGTTCGAGCCCTTGAGCGCTGCGGCTTGCGAGGAAAAGAACGAGCGGAGCGAATCGCCTGGCGTGTCCGACAGGCTGAACCGGTCAACCGTGAGGTCGAAGTCGAAACCGTCGCGGCGCGCGCGGTATTGCACCGGATCGACGAGGCGCAACGAGGCCTCGATGCCGAGGACGCCAAGATTCTTGATGAACGGCATATGGTGCGGCTCGAATGTCGGCTCGTCGATCAGAAACTCGATGGTGATAGGCTCGCCGTTCGGCAGGACGCGTTTGCCGTCCTTGATCACGCAGCCTGCATCTTTGAGAAGCTGCGAGGCCTTGCGCAGCAGCGCGCGATCTTGGCCGGAGCCGTCGGAAACCGGCGGCACGTAGGGTTCGCCGAACACCTCGTCGGGTACCTTGCCGCGAAATGGCTCCAGCAACGCGAGCTCGTCGGCGTCGGGCTTGCCTTTCGCCATCATGTCCGAGTTCTGGAACACCGAGGTGGTGCGATCGTAAGACCCGTACATGATCGTCTTGTTGGTCCATTCGAAATCGAAGGCCTTGCCGAGCGCTTCGCGCAGCCGCGGATCGGCAAACTTTGCGCGCCGCGTGTTGATGAACCAGCCTTGGGCGCCAGACGGAGTATCGTCGGGCAGGGTGTCTCGTTTGACACGGCCGTCCTTGAAAGCGGGAAAATCGTAGCGCGTCGCCCAGGTGCGGGACGTAAATTCTTCGCGGAATAGGTAACTTCCGGCGGTGAAGCCTTCGAATCCGACCTCGCGGTCGCGATAATATTCGAACCGCACGATGTCAAAATTGTTCTGGCCGCGGGAAACCGGCAAGTCGGCGCCCCACCAATCCTTCACGCGCTCGTATTCGATGTAACGGCCGGCCTCGAAGCGGCCGACGTTGTATGCGCCAGATCCGAGCGGAACATCGAGCGTCGACGCGTCGAACGGCTTGGTCGCGTAATAGGCGCGGGAGAAGATCGGCAGCCCGGCGACAAAAAGCGGTACGTCGCGCGCCCGGTTGAGCGCGAAGGTCACAACGACGCTGTCCTCGTCGTCGGCTTTCGCGCCGGTGAAATCCCGCAGCAACTGCGTGATGATCGGGTGGCCTTTTTCTTTCAGAATATTCAGCGAGAAGGCAGCGTCGAGCGCGGTCAATCGCTTGCCGTCGTGGAATTTGGCCTCGGGCCGGATGAAGAACCGATAGGTGAGTCCGTCGGCCGAACGCCGCACCTTTGCCGCGGCCAAACCGTACATCGCATCGGGTTCGTCGCCGGAACGCGCCATCAGCGTGGCGAAGGTCAGTTCCATTCCCTGCGCGGCATCGCCGCGGAGGATGTAGCTGTTGAGTGAGTTGAAAGTGAGGAAGTTCTGATTGAATTGCCGGTTTGGCCCGATCTGCGAGAATGTTCCGCCCTTCGGTGCATTTGGGTCGACATAGCGGAAGTGATGAAAATCGGGTGGGTAAGCGAGATCGCCGAAAGCGGATATGCCGTGAGATTCGATGGCGTCATCCGCATGCGCAGCTGAGAAAGCTGACGTGCCGATCGCGGCAGCGCCACCGACTACAAAATGACGTCGGGACAGGCTGCTCCTGGCGTCCTTGTTCACTGCCGGCTTCCGACCTTCGCCGCTTTCTCGGCATCCCACCACCACAGGCTGGGGAAGGCCGATACGCCGTATTTCGGCAACGGATCGGGACGGCTGAAGCGGTCCCAGCGGGCGGTGCGCGCTTTGCCGTAAGTCCATTGCGGCACGACGTAATTGTTCGAGAGCAAGACGCGGTCGAGCGCGTGCGTGGCGGCGACGAGATCGGCACGGCTCTTGGCGAAGATGACCTGATCGATCATGGCGTCGACAGCCGGGTTTTTGATGCCGATCAGATTGTTCGAGCCTGGTTGATCGGCGGCCTGCGAGCCCCAGTAGCCGCGCTGTTCGTTGCCGGGCGAAAGCGACTCGCCCCACGAGTTGGTAATAATATCGAAATCCCAGGCCCGCAGCCGATTCTCGTATTGCGCGTCGTCGACGGTGCGCACCGATACGGTTATCCCGAGCCGGTCGAGTGACGGCTTATAAAACAAAAAAACGCGTTCGAAGCTCGGGTCGTCGGCGAGGAATTCGACGGCGTACGGCTCGCCGGTCTTGCCGTCGACGAGCTTGCCGTTGCGCACCTCGTAACCCGCTTCCTTGAACAGCCGCAAAGCCTCGCGCAGGTTGTTACGCACCGCCTGTGGATCGCCACCCACGGGATTTGAATAGGCTGTCGTGAAAAGTTCGGCGGGGACCTTGTCGCGTACCGGATTCAGGATTTCCAGCTCGCGCCCTTCGGGCAGGCCGCTCGACGCCAGCTCCGTGCCCTGGAAGTAGCTTGAGATGCGCGTGTATTGGCCGAAAAAAATCTGCTTGTTCATCTCCTCGAAATCGAAAGCGTAGTTGAACGCAAGCCGCACGCGTGGATCCTGGAATTTGGCGCGGCGAATGTTGAAGGCGAACGCCTGCATCCCGCCGGAACTGTTGATCGGGAACTCCTCGAGAATGACGCGTTTTTCTTTTACCGCGGGGAAATCATAAGCCGTGGCCCAGTTCTTGGCGCTGTTTTCATTGCGCCAATCGACCGTGTCAGCCTTGAAAGCTTCGAGCGCGACCGTCGTGTCGCGAAAATATTCAAATCGCAATTCGTCGAAATTGTTGACGCCGACATTGACGTTCAGATCACGCGCCCAATAGTCCTTGACGCGCTCATAGACGATGTTGCGGCCGGGGGAGAACTCCTTAATGCGATAAGCGCCGCTGCCGAGCGGCGGCTCGAGCGTGGTCGCGCCGATATCGCGCTTGTTGCCGCTCTTGTCGGCGCCCTCCCACCAATGTCGCGGCAGAACGTGAAGCTGACCGACAATCTGCGGCAGTTCGCGATTGCCGGGTCCGTCGAACGTGAAGGTGATCTCGCGATCTCCGGTTTTCTCGATCTTGACGACGTGGCGATAGTACGCGGCATAGCGCGGATTATGTTTCTTGAAGGCATTGAAGGAAAAAATCACATCGTCCGGCGTTATCGGCATGCCGTCGTGCCACTTCGCTTCGGCGCGCAGCCGGTAGATGACGGAGGAAAAGTCATCAGCATAGCTGACGGTCTCGGCGAGGAGTCCGTACTCGGCCGATACTTCGTCCAGCGCCGGCGTAAGCAAGGTGTCGTAGATGAAATCGATAGCGGCGGCGGTCGTGCCTTTGACGCCGGCGACAACCGTATTGAAGCTGTCGTAGGTGCCGAGCGCGATTTCACGCACCGCGCCGCCTTTGGGGGCTGCGGCGTTGACGTAATCGAATTGCTTGAAGCCGGGTGGGTATTTGACGTCGCCGAACAGCGACACGCCATGCCGCCACACTTTTTCTTGCGCTTTATCCTGCGCGTTCGCCGGACCGATCCATGCAGGAAGCGGTATCCGCCCGGCGCCAAGCGCAAGCAGGGCGGATGTAAGTAGGGTTCGGCGGTTCACCACGATGCTCCGATAAATTTCGCTTTTCTTTTCGCGAACCCGCGACCGATAGCGCTGATTATGTACTTTTCGGGTGCGGCGCCAGCGTGCCGGTGTCCGCCGCGACCAAATGCAGTTCACATCCGCGTGCGCAGGCCGTCAAAACGAAGGCGCGCCGCGCTATTCCTTGGCAGCAGGGGCGGGTGCGCCACCCGCCGGCGGGCTGGCGGGCGCGGCGGCTGGCGGGTTTGCCGGGGCGTTCTCAGCCGCCTTCGGCAGCGGCACCGGATTCTTGGAGAGCGTATCGAGGTAAGCGATGACGTCGGCGCGCTGCTTCTCGTTGGTGAGGCCTGCGAAAGTCATGGCGGTGCCGGGAACGTCGTTGCGCGGATCGGTGAGCCACTTGTTGAGCGCATCGAATGTCCAGGTGCCGTTCTTCGCCTTCAGCGCGGCCGAATAGTTGAACCCGGGGACCGAAGCGATTTTACGTCCGACCACGTCATAGAGATCCGGGCCGACCTTGGGGCCTTGACCCTCTTGGAAGTTGTGGCAGGCGCCGCACTGCTTGGCGACCTGCGCACCATGCTCGGCCGACGCGCTCGCCAGCAGGGTTTCGATCGGCTGCTCCGCCGCCTTGGCTTCCGGTTGGCCCGCCTTCTCTTCCTTGACCACGACGTCGTAACCGGGTTTCGCCGGCGCGGGCGTCGAGAAAATCGCCGCGGACGCGATGTGAAGGGCAAGCACGATCAGGCAGGTTCCCAGGAGCGCGCCGAGAATCTTGTTGATTTCGAACGAATTCATCGCTGAATGGCTCCGCAACGGCAGAGGGGCAGGGGCAGCGCAGAGATAACCGTTTTGCCGCGCGTCTTGCAACCCGTATTGAATCCCGTACTGAATGGAGTTCGCCCAATTCGATGGCCGATGTCCTTGTTTTTATTCCGGCCCGCATTGGCGCGTCGCGCCTGCCGGGCAAGCCGCTGGCCGACATCGCTGGAACACCGATGATCGTGCACGTGCTGCGGCGGGCCGAAGCCGCCGCGGTCGGTCCCGTGGTCGTTGCGACTGATTCGCCGGAGATCGAAGCGGCCGTACACAAGGCGGGCGGGCGCGCGGTCATGACCAGCCCTGATCACGCTTCCGGGTCGGACCGAATCTTCGAGGCGCTCGGCAAGGTCGATCCGAGCCGCCGTGCGGCGATCGCCGTCAACGTGCAGGGCGACATGCCGACGCTCGAACCTTCCGACATCGCGGCGGCGATGGCGCTCCTTGCCGACAGGGCCGTGGACATCGGCACCCCGGCGGCCGAAATCACCCGGGCGGAGGAGCGCGATAATGCCGGCGTGGTCAAGGTCGTTGGCACGCCGGTCGCGCCGGCGCGATTGCGCGCGCTGTATTTTACGCGCGCCACCGCCCCCTATGGCGAGGGGCCGCTCTATCATCACATCGGGTTGTACGCCTTTCGCCGCGCGGCGCTCGAACGCTTCGTCGCGCTGCCGCCGTCGCCGCTGGAAAAGCGGGAAAAGCTCGAACAATTGCGCGCGCTCGAGGCCGGCATGCGGATCGACGTCGCCGTGGTCGGCACCGCGCCGCTCGCCGTCGATACGCCTGAGGATTTGGCAAGGGCGCGCGCCATGCTATCGGAGCGGTCATGAAGCGACGCAGGAAAATCGCCTTCCAGGGCGAGCCGGGGGCCAATTCGCACATCGCCTGCAATCAGGCTTATCGCGGCTACGAGCCGCTGCCGTGCCCCACCTTCGAGGACGCGTTCGCTGCCGTGCGTAATGGGCGCGCGGAACTCGCCATGATCCCGATCGACAATTCGGTGGCCGGCCGTGTCGCCGACATTCACCACCTGATGCCGAGCTCGGGGCTCAGCATCGTGGGCGAGTGGTTCCTGCCGGTGCAGCATCAATTGATGGCGCCGAAAGGCGCGACGCTGCGGACGATCAAGACCGTCGAGAGTCACGTGCACGCGCTCGGGCAGTGCCGCAACATCATCCGCGCTTTGCATGTCAAGGCGATCGTCGCCGCAGACACCGCCGGCGCGGCGCGGGAGGTGGCGGAGGCGAAAGACGCCACGCGCGCAGCGCTGGCGACGAAGCTCGCGTCCAAAATCTACCGGCTAAAAATCCTGAAGAAAGATGTTGCCGACGCCAAGCACAACACCACACGCTTCGTCGTGCTCGCGCGCAAGCCGAAATGGGCGAGCCGCAAGGAGCCTCGGGTGATGACGACGTTCGTGTTCCAGGTGCGCAACATTCCGGCGGCGCTGTACAAGGCGCTCGGCGGTTTTGCCACCAACGGAGTCAACATGACCAAGCTCGAAAGCTACATGGTCGACGGCAACTTCGCGGCCACGCAATTCTACGCTGACGTACAGGGCCATCCTAAGGATCGCGGACTCGAACTGGCGCTCGAAGAACTGGCATTCGTTTCGCAGCCGAAGTCGCTGAAAATTCTCGGCGTCTATCCCGGGCATCGATTCCGTGAGACATTCAAGTAGGGCGTGCAAGTAGGGCAAGCCAACAGGGCATGATCGCATGAGAATCGGCCAGGCGCGGCTGCCGGAGGAGCCGGTAGCGATCGAGGAACGTGCGCAATGAGCGACAAAGATGTGAAGATCTGGCGGGTGCTGCATCTGAAGTTCACGCTTCCCGGCGCGGATTCCGAGCAGCTCGCCGCGTTGATGCGGGCCGTGGCTCCGTTCTATCAGATGTTCGGCAACGCCCACTTTCGCTTGCTGCGCAATTCCGACGACCCGGCGAAATTCATCCAGGTTATCGAATACGAAACACCCGAAACCTTCGAGATCAATCGGCAGTCGATCGCCAGCGACATGCGCTTTCAGGCCTATCTGCAGGTTTGGCGAGCGATGCTCCCCGCCGCGCTCGAGATCGACGTTTATCAGGAAGTGTAGACGCTCGGTGAATCGACCGCCGCAAGGGGATTTGAGGGAGTGCCGATGGCAAGCGCCGCACTTGTTCAAAAACCAGGCGCAAGGTGCGGGTCGCAGGCGCCGACATCGCCGTCACCGAATGGGGCAGTGGGCCGCCGGTGCTGATGCTTCACGGCAATCCCGACAGCGGTGAGAGTGGGAAGAGATCGCCGGCTCTCTTAGCGGCGACTGCCGCCGTCTGGCGCCGGATCTTCCGGGCTTCGGCCGTTCCGAGGTGCCGAAGGGATTTAAGCCGACGCTCGACGGCATGGCGCTGTTTGTTGCGCAAATCCTCGAATCTGCCGGAGTCAAGCCGCCAATAAATCTGATTGCGCACGATTTCGGCGGCCCCTTCGCCTTCGCCTGGGCCGTCAAGCATCCGGATTCCGTGTGCCGCATGGTCGCGATCAACACCTTATTCTTCAGCGACTACAAATGGCATTTTTGGGCGCAGGTCTGGCGCACGCCGGTCCTCGGCCAGTTGTCGATGGCGATTATCAATCCGCCGATGTTTTCTCGGGAACTGAGCGCGGATCCGGCAGCCAGATCAACGATGAGCATATCGCGGACCTAGGCATTGATGACGCCGCGCATGAAGAAGCAGGTGTTGAGGCTTTATCGGACCTCCGATCCTGCCGGCTTCGAAGCATGGGAAAAGCCGTTTCTGTCGTTGACGGCGGCCAAGCCCACGCTCGTGATCTGGGGCGACAAAGACCCTTATATCTCCGCGCGATACGCGGAGCGGTTCAACGCCCGCCAGGTGGTGCATCTTCCGCAGGTCGGTCATTGGCCGCCGGTCGAGGCTGACGCGGAGTGCGTCGAGATCATTCGGCCATTGTTCTCCGTGAACGCAATTGGGACGCGTAGCAGACAATTCGTTCGCACTTAAATCTTCTGATTGTATTCACCGACTTCCTTGTGCGTGCGCAGCACTGCGTCGACCGCGGCGAACATTTCGTGCATGCGCGCCTGCGAGACCGGGCTTTCGACCACGACGACCAACTCCGGCTTGTTCGAGGAGGCGCGCACTAGTCCCCAGGTGCCATCCTCGACCGTCACGCGTACGCCGTTGACGGTGACCAGATCGCGGATCGGCTGGCCGGCGACCTTGCCGTCGTTTTTCTTCTCCGCCTGGAAATGCTTAACCACCGATTCGACCACGCCGTACTTCTCCTCGTCGGCGCAATGCGGCGACATCGTAGGCGACGACCAGGTCTTCGGCAGCGCGTTCTTGAGGTCGGCCATGCTCTTCTCGGGATTGCGGTCGAGCATGTCGCAGACGGCGAGCGCGAAGATCAGCCCGTCGTCATAGCCGCGGCCGAACGGCTTGTTGAAAAAGAAATGCCCGGATTTCTCGAAGCCGGCGACGGCACCGATCTCGTTGACCCGCCGTTTCATATAGGAGTGGCCGGTCTTCCAGTAGTCGGTCCTAGCGCCGTTCCCGATGAGCACCGGATCGGTCGCAAACAGTCCTGTCGATTTCACATCGACGACGAACAGCGCATTTTCAAGCTGCGCCGAGATATCGCGCGCCAGCATGACGCCGACCTTGTCGGCGAAGATCTCCTCGCCTTCGTTGTCCACCACCCCGCAGCGGTCGCCGTCGCCGTCGAAGCCGAGCGCCACATCGGCCTTGTTCGCCAGCACGGCGTCGCGCATGGCGTGGAGCATCTTCATGTCCTCGGTATTCGGATTGTAGCGCGGGAAGGTGTGGTCGAGCTCGCAGTCGAGCGGCACGACCTCGCAGCCGACCGCCTGCAGAACCTGCGGCGCGAAGGCGCCGGCGGTGCCGTTGCCACAGGCGCAGACGACTTTGAGGCGGCGCTTGAGCTTCGGCCTTTTGGTGAGGTCGGCGATATAGCGCGGCGGAAAATTCTCCACGAACGTGTAGCCGCCGCCGTCCTGCATTTTGTAGCGGCCGTTGAGTACGATGTCCTTCAATCGCGTCATCTCGTCGGGGCCGAATGTCAGCGGGCGGTTGGCGCCCATCTTCACCCCGGTCCAGCCGTTGTCGTTATGCGATGCCGTGACCATGGCGACGCAGGGCACGTCGAGATCGAATTGGGCGAAATAGGCCATCGGCGTCACCGCGAGCCCGATGTCATGCACCTTGCAGCCGGAGGCGATGAGGCCGTTCGTCAGCGCCATCTTGATCGACGCCGAATAGGAACGGAAATCGTGGCCGGTGACGATTTCGGGCTTCACCCCGAGCTCGCGGATCAGCGTGCCGAGCCCGAGGCCCAGCGCCTCGACGCCCATCAGGTTGATCTCGCTGCCAAACAACCAGCGCGCGTCATATTCGCGAAAGCCGGTGGCCTTCACCATCGGCTCGGATTCGTAGGCGTAAGTATTGGGCTTGAGCAGGGGCTTGGGCTTCGGAAACATTTAGGCCTCAAAGGGAATCGGCGCGCGCAGCAATAGCCTAAACGGCGCGCAACCGGAATGGTTGCGTGTCGTTTGCTTCGCCCATTGAACAGGTCGATGGCTGCGTCGCCCCGCCGGAACGAATATGCCCTGCCGGCGCGGCTTCCGGAGTCGCCCCAAGTACCGGCGTTAGGCTTTTACCCTCGCCAGGCCCTTGATGAGATCATCGGCGTTCATCACGGGAATGAACTCGACCTCTGCATTGAGATTTGCGAACAATATTTCGCCAAACTCGACAATCTGGGATGGTTCAGCGATATCGAAAAAAATCATGCCGCAGCGCTTGCCTTCCGACGGCCCGAAATAAGCCGCCTCTGGTTTCAGCGTCGCCATCAGTGTATCTAACGTCTTTTTGATGAGACCGTCCTTGATGGCTTGGTTTCCCTGTCTCTACCGGCAATTTAAATCTAAGCATCATGCGCATTGTCACCTCCCTTGTGAATGAAACAAACTTGAGCGGCCGCTTCATGTCCGGCCATTCCAGCCGAACGCGTGTGCACGAAGATGTCTTAAACGCATCGACACCCATGTATCGGTCGTAACCTCCGGCAGATGACCGCCTTATGACAACACTTTATAACAACACTCGGACTTTACGCCTTTTGCGGTTTGGCCCGCCTGGTTGCCGTGGCCGTGATCGGATCCTCCGGCCAAGGGTGTTTCGGATAACGGCCGCGCATTTCGGCGCGGACGGCCGAGTAGCTGCCGCGCCAAAAGCCGGGCAAGTCGCGTGTCATCTGCACCGGTCGGTGCGCCGGCGAAAGCAGCTCCACCAGGAGCGGAATCCTGCCGCCGGCGATCGAAGGATGGCGGTCGAGGCCGAACAGCTCCTGCACGCGGATCGCGATTCTCGGGCCGCCTTCCGCCTCATAGTCGATGGGAACCTGCGAGCCGGTCGGCGCTACAAAATGCGTCGGGGCCTCTGCGGCGAGCCGCCGTTGCGACGGATAGGGCAGGCGCGCGGCGAGCGCGGCGGCAAATTCGTCCGCGGAAAGCTCCGCCAGCGAACTCTTTCCGGCGAAGATCGACGCGAGCCATTCCATATCGGCGGCCAGCACCGCATCGGATAAATCCGGCCACGCGTCAGGCTGGGCTGGTTGCACGAAGGCTTGCCGCAGAAACATGACGCGGTCGCGCCATTGCGACAGCGGCTTCGTCCACGGCAGGCGGCCGATGCCGAGCCGCGCGACGCCTGCCGCCAACAGATGCGCGGCTTCCTCGGTTGCGACAACCGGCATCGGCTGGTCGGTGAGCGCGATAGCGCCGAGCCGCCGCAGCCGGCGCACGCGCAAGCTTGCGGTCGCCGGATCGAAGGTGATCTCGTCGCGCGCGACGATGCGGTCGGCAAAGCGCGATTCAATTTCGGCAAGCGCGATCGGCGCGGCAGAGAGGATGCGGCCGGCCGCAGCGCTGCCGGTGAGCTCGGCCACCGCGAGGTAAGGTTCGCGCGCAAGCGGGGAGGCCGGATCGACTTGCGCGCCACGGCCATTAACGAGCACGAACGCGCCCGCCGCGCCGCCGCGATTCTTGGCGACGCGCTCGGGGTAGGCAAGCGCGAGGAGCACGCCGGCCGTCACGCTAACTCGCGCGCTCTGACTATCACCTCCCCTCTTAAGGGGGGAGGGGACAGAATGTTTCGGTGGCGCATCGCTTGTTTCAGTGATCTCCGCCCAACGTTCGGCCATGGCGCGGGCATCACGCGCGCGCTGGGAACGGTCGCGACGCAAAGCGTCGAGCCGTAGGGTGATATCCACGTCGTCGCCGGCAAGCCCGCGCTCTCCGATCAGCACCGCGATCTCGGCGGCAGGAAGCGCTGAGCCTTCGGCGGCGGCGTCGACCACCATGCGCGCGAGCCGGGGCGGCAGCGGCAAAAGCCGGAGCTTGCGCCCTTCGGCGGTGATGCGGCCGTCGGCATCGATGGCGCCAAGTTCGGCGAGCAACGCTTTCGCTTCGGCAAATGCCGGGCGCGGCGGCGGATCAAGGAAGGCGAGCTGCTCGGGAGCGCTGCCCCAGGCCGCGAGATCGAGCGCAAAGGAAGATAGATCGGCTGAGAGGATTTCGGGCCGCGAAAACGGTTCGAGCGAGGCAGTCTGCGGCTCGTCCCAGAGCCGATAACAAATGCCGGGCTCGGTGCGGCCGGCGCGGCCGCGCCGCTGATCGGCTGCGGCGCGTGAGGCGCGCACGGTTTCGAGCCGCGTCATCCCGACATCGGGCTCGTAGCGCGCTAAGCGCGCTAGACCGGAATCGACGACGATGCGCACGCCCTCGATGGTGATCGAGGTCTCGGCGATGGCGGTGGCCAGCACGCTTTTGCGGCGGCCGGGCGCGGCGGGAGCAATGGCGCGGTCCTGCTCGTCGCCGGCGAGCGCGCCGTAGAGCGCTACGACATCGGCCGACGGATCGAGACGGCCCTCGAGTTGCGCCGCGGTGCGGCGGATTTCGGCAGCGCCGGGAAGAAACGCCAGCAACGAGCCTTGATCGGCGCGCATGGCGCCCACGATGGCGTCGGCGATCTGCGGTTCGATCGGGCGCGCATCACGGCCGAGATAGCGCGTCTCGACCGGGAAGGCGCGGCCCGCGGCCTCGATTACCGGAGCGTCGCCGAGGGCTTCTGTGCTCAAAAGCTTTGCCACGCGCGCGCCGTCGATCGTCGCCGACATGACCAGAAGCCGCAAGTCCTCGCGCAATCCTTGCTGCGCGTCGCGCGCCAGCGCCAGGCCGAGATCGGCATCCAGCGAGCGCTCGTGAAATTCGTCGAAAAGAATTGCGGCGATACCGTCGAGCATGGGATCGTCGAGGATCAGTCGCGTGAAGATGCCCTCGGTGACGATCTCGATGCGGGTGCGGGCGGATATTTTGGAGCCGAAGCGCACCCTTAAGCCCACGGTTTCGCCGACGTGCTCGCCAAGCGTACGCGCCATGCGCTCGGCCGCGGCGCGCGCCGCGAGTTGGCGCGGTTCGAGCACCAGGATGCGCCGGCCTTTGTTATTGCCGTCTCCTGCCCAGGGCTCGCGGGCAAGGACCAACGGAACGCGCGTCGTCTTGCCGGCGCCGGGCGGAGCGACCAGGACCGCGGCATTGCGCTGGCGCAACGCCGCGGTGAGTTCCGGCAGTGCGGCGTCGATCGGTAGGGGTGAATTATCCACAGTCATTCTCCGACCGTCATTCCGGGGGCGCACCGCAGGCGCGAGCCCGGATTCATAGCCACGGTCGGTGCAATCCCCGTGTGCGTGGCGGTTATGGATTCCGGACAGCTGCTTCGCAGCTTCCGGAATGACGCGAAACCCATATATTAAGCTTCATCATGCCCGCAGCACAAAAGTCGCAAGCGAAAAAGCCGCCAGTCGCCGGCGCGAAGCTGAAGAAAGGCGACCACGTCTTTCTCGTCGACGGTTCCGGCTACATCTTCCGCGCCTATCACGCACTGCCGCCGATCAACCGAAAGTCGGACGGGCTGCAGCTCAATGCCGTATTCGGCTTCTGCAACATGCTGTGGAAGCTTCTGCGCGACATGAAGCCGGAAGAGAAGCCGACGCATCTGGCGGTGGTTTTCGACAAGTCGGAAAAGACATTCCGCACCGCGATGTATCCCGATTACAAGGCGCACCGGCCCGATCCCCCGGACGACTTGCGCCCACAGTTCAAATTCGTCCGCGAAGCGGTCCAGGCATTTGATCTGCCGTGCCTCGAGCAGGACGGGTACGAGGCCGACGATCTGATCGCGACCTATGTGCGGCAGGCGACGGAGGCGGGCGCGACAGCGACCATTGTCTCCTCGGACAAGGATTTGATGCAGCTCGTCAACGATCGCATCGTCATGTTCGACACCATGAAGGACAAGAGGATCGGCCGCGCCGAGGTCATCGAGAAATTCGGCGTGCCGCCGGAGAAGGTCATCGAGGTTCAGGCGCTGATCGGCGATTCCACCGACAACGTGCCGGGCGTGCCCGGCATCGGCGTCAAGACCGCGGCGCAACTCATCGGCGAATACGGCGACCTCGAAACGCTGCTCAGGCGCGCACCTGAGATCAAGCAGGACAAGCGCCGGCAATCGCTAATCGACAACGCGGATAAGGCGCGGCTGTCGAAGAAACTCGTCACGCTTGACGATAACGTTAAGCTCGACGTGCCGATCGGCGATCTCGCGGTGCACGAACCCGACAACAAGCGGCTGATCGCGTTCCTCAAGGCGATGGAGTTCAACTCGCTGATGCGACGCGTCGCGGAGTTTTCCGAGCTCGACGCCGGCGAGATCGAGCCGGAAGCGCGGCTGGCGGGGCATCACCGTTCGGCTTCCGATGCTCCAGCTTCGTCGTCCGTGGGAGACGACGGCGAGACGCGAAGGACCGGGCAGGCTGGAGCGAGCCCTACCCCGCAACTTCCGCTCGGCCGGCCTACCCAGCCGGGCGATCTCTCGCGCAAGGGCAAAGGTGAGGCGCCTGCGCATGCGCCGCTGACGCCGAAGCAGCTTGCGGCCGCGCGTATCGAAGCTGCGCGCAACGCCAAATTTGATCACGCAAAATACGAGACTGTGCGCAGTATAGAGCGGCTCAGTGCCTGGATCGAGCGCGCGCGCGATATTGGTTTTGTCGCCATTGACGCGGCGGCTGCAAGCAACGACCCGATGCAGACCGAGTTGTGCGGATTTTCGCTCGCAGTCGGGCCGAACGAGGCCTGCTATGTGCCGCTCGGCCATCGCGAGGGCGGCAGCGAAGGTCTGTTTCGCGGCGATGTCGCTCCCGACCAGATTGCTGAGCACGCGGCGCTCGACGCCCTAAAGCCGCTGTTCACGGACCGGGGCGTGCTCAAGATCGGACACGATCTGAAATTCGCCTGGCAGATTTTCGCGCTGCGCGGGATCGAGATCGTGGCTTATGACGACACCATGCTGATGTCGTACGCACTCGACGCTGGCCGCCAGAATCACAGAATCGAGTCGCTGGCGGAGAGCGCTTTCACGCACGCCGCCATCGATATCGACGCGCTGCTAAAGCCGGGCAAGACTAGGATCAGCTTCGATGCCGTCGGCATCGACCGGGCGACTGCCTATGCCGCCGAGAAAGTCGACATCGTGCTGCGGCTCTGGCAGGTGCTTAAACCGCGGCTCGCCGCCGAGCAGGTTTTGACGGTTTACGAGACGCTGGAGCGGCCCCTCCTTGCGGTGCTCGCGCGTATGGAGCGGCGCGGCATCTCCATCGACCGGCAGGTGCTGTCGCGGCTGTCCGGCGAGTTCGCGCAAGAAGCCGCCAGCCTCGAAGCCGAGATCAACGAAGAAGCGGACGAGACGGTCAATCCCGGCAGCCCCAAACAGCTCGGCGATATTCTGTTTGGCAAGCTCGGTCTGCCGGGCGGCGCCAAAACCAAGACCGGGCAATGGGCGACCGGCGCCCGCGCGTTGGAAGAACTCGCCGAGCAGGGCCATAAATTGCCGCAGATGATTCTCGATTGGCGGCAGGTATCGAAGCTGAAATCGACCTATACCGACGCGCTGCCGGGCTTCGTCAACCCGACCACGCATCGCGTCCATACCAATTATGCGCTCGCCTCCACGACGACCGGGCGCCTGTCGTCGTCCGATCCGAACCTGCAGAACATTCCGGTGCGCACCGAGGACGGCCGCAAGATCCGCCGCGCCTTCATCGCTGCGCCGGGAGTGAAGCTCGTTTCCGCCGACTATTCGCAAATCGAGCTGCGGCTTCTGGCCGAGATCGCCAAGATCGAACCGCTGCAAAGGGCGTTTCGCGAGGGGCTCGACATTCACGCGATGACCGCCTCGGAAATGTTCGGCGTGCCGATCAAGAACATGCCCGCCGAAGTACGCCGCCGCGCCAAAGCGATCAATTTCGGCATCGTCTACGGCATTTCCGCGTTCGGCCTTGCCAACCAGTTGGGCATCGCGCGCGAGGAGGCCGGCGCCTACATCAAAAAGTATTTCGAGCGCTTTCCCGGCATCCGCGACTACATCGAGGAATCGAAGAAATACGCCAAGGAAAACGGCTATGTGGTCACGCTGTTCGGCCGCAAATGCCACTATCCGGACATTCGCGCTTCGAATCCGTCGATCCGTTCCTTCAACGAGCGCGCGGCGATCAATGCCCGGCTGCAAGGCAGCGCCGCCGATATCATCCGCCGCGCCATGATCCGCATGGAGGACGCGCTGGCGCAGAACAAGCTCGCGGCACAGATGCTGTTGCAGGTGCACGATGAGCTTGTCTTCGAAGTGCCGGACGCGGAGGTGGAAAAGACCCTGCCGGTGGTCAAGAAGATCATGGAGGACGCGCCGCTGCCGGCGGTGTCACTCTCGGTGCCGTTGCAGGTCGAAGCGCACGCGGCGGATAACTGGGACGCGGCGCATTGAAGCCGTTACTCCTCGGCAGATACCAAGGCTGCTGGAGGGGCCCGCTTGGGTGACGCAGCCGCCTGGTGATCTGCATAGGGGCTATGCTTTCTTCGCGCATGAACGCGGCATCTATCCTGCGTCATTCTCTTGCATAATAGAGTGACGAGCCCAGGTCTCAGCGATCCTTAACCGGCGGTTCCGCACATGGCGCAGATCAGACCACAATTCGTCTCCGGCGCGAAGGACGGACCACCGCGGGTCCATGCAATCGCGAGAAGGTCCGCGATACTTTTTATTGCCGTTGCCCTGAGTGGAATGTCCGTCGGTTCCCAGGTCCGTGCTGCGCCGCCCGACCTCAACGGCGTTTGGATACCGGACGTCAGAGACCAAAAGCGCCAGGAAACCGAAAATGTCCCGCCGTGGAGGCCGGAAATTCTGCCGCAGGTTCAGCGTCTGGCGGCCGAGGAAAAAGCGGGCCGGCCTTTCCTTGTGCTCAGCCATTGCCTGCCGCACGGCATGCCAAGCTGGATGCTGATCACGCACAATGCATTCGAACTTCTAACGACGCCGGGCCGCATCACCATGTTGGGCGAGGTCGACGGCAATCGCATGCGGCGAATCTATATGGACGGGCGTCCGCATCCGGAAGACCCCGATCTGACGTTGCACGGTCATTCGATCGGTCATTGGGACGGCGACGTCCTTGTCATCGACACGACCGGCATCGCGCCGCAGGCCTATATCGCGACCAACGAGGCGGTCGGTATTCCCAACAATGGCGACATGCATATCGTCGAACGGCTGCATCTGGCCAAGCCGAACGTTCTCTACGACGACATGGAGATCACGGCACCGAAGGTTCTGACCGCGACCTGGAAGACGACGCGTATTTTCCGACGTTATCCCGAGCGTCATTACGAGATCATCGAAGGCGAATGCCAGCAGGAAGACCTTGTCCCCGGCAAGGACGCGTTCGGCAATGACATATTCGTTCCGCAACCCCAAAACCCGGACGGGTCGGTCCGCACGTCGAAATAAGGATGATACGGATGGTGTCGCCTAAAATAGTTCTCATTGCGGCCGGCTTGGCCGTGAGTTTGATCGGCGTTGCGGCGGCGCACCATTCCGGCGCGGCGTACGACATGGATCATCCAAAAACCATGGAAGGTACCGTCAAGACGGTGAACTGGACCAACCCCCACATCACCTTTGTCGTCGAGTCCGATGCCAAGGACGGCGAACCGGCTCACACCTGGTTATTCGAAGTCTCGAGCCCGGGGGTTTTGACCCGCTCGGGCTGGACCAAACGCTCGCTTCAGCCC
Source organism: uncultured Alphaproteobacteria bacterium (assembly GCA_963847785.1). Lineage (GTDB taxonomy): Bacteria > Pseudomonadota > Alphaproteobacteria > Rhizobiales > Xanthobacteraceae > BOG-931. The sequence continues at coordinate 21,817 of CAWKBE010000018.1, read as the reverse complement.
GGAGACCACGCGGTATTTCATTATGCGCCGCTTCGCGACGGCAATCCCGGCGGCTTTTTGATGAAGGTCACTTTGCCGAACGGCCAGGAACTCAGTTTCAGCCTGACGCCGGCCGATCAATGACGTCATGAGCGATGCGGTGCTGCGGGACTTTTGCAAGTGGTTGGCGGCCACCCCGCTGAGCGAGATGATTCAAACGACCGGCTGGATCATTCCGGCCCTGCAGACAATTCATATCCTCGGCGTTGCCGTGCTTTTCTCCTCGGCGATCGTCTTGGATCTGCGGATCTGGCGGCTGCTGCAGCGTGACGTCCCGGTTGCGGAAGTGGCACGGCGGTTTATTCCGGTGATGTGGCCGGTCTTGCTGATCCTCCTGATCACCGGAAGCCTGTTGATCATCGGCGAGCCGCGACGTTCGCTCCTCAATACCACCTTCTACCTGAAGATGGCGCTCCTTGCCGTGGCGCTTACGTTGACCGGCGCGCTGCAATGGTGGTTGTCGTCGGCGCCGGAAGCTGCGGACAAGGATTGGGAAAGGGACCGGGGACGGCGGATCGCGGGACGGCTTGCCGCGACCGTCTCCATATTGGTCTGGTGCGGCATCCTCTTCGCCGGACGATGGATTGCCTATACCCAGGTAGGATGATGCCGCACTTTGCGGACTTGATTGCTTATGTCGAGCACAGCGCCCTGGCGGACAATATCCGCGAGAATGATGTGTTGTTTCCTCTCATCGAATCGGTGCACGTGCTCGCGATTTGCCTGGTGGTCGGGTCGATTCTTGCCGTCGACCTGAGATTGCTTGGGCTCGCCTCCGTTCACCGGCCGGTGAGCCGGGTCACGCACGGAATCTTGCCGCTGACCTGGTGCGCATTTGTCGTCGCCGTCGGCTCGGGTGGGCTCCTGTTCATTTCCAACGCCACCAAGTATCTCGGCAACGGCTATTTCATCGCCAAGATTTTTCTGATCGGTGCCGCCGGACTGAATATGATGATTTTTCACGGCATCAGCGCCAAAGACTTGCCGCGCTGGGAGAACGGACCCCGGCTGCCGTTTCCGGCGCGGCTGGCGGGAGGACTATCGATCCTTTTGTGGGTCGCGGTGGTCGCCTGCGGGCGCTGGATCGGGTTTACGATGCAGGCAGGATGAGATGATTGGCATCCGCTTCCTTGCAGGCATTTTAACCGCGGCCGGTGTCGCCGGCGCATTCGCCTTGCCGTCGATTGGCGAAAACGCGGAGCCGGCTTCGCCCTACCGGACCTATGTCGATATGAAGACCTTCATGGAGCATGTGCTCACGCCGGCGGCAACAATCGTCTGGAGGGTCAATGCTGTCGTGATCGACGAAAAGGGCGAGCACGATCTGTCGCCGAAATCGGAGACCGACTGGGAACAGATCGTGAGTGGCGCGGCGACCCTGGCCGAGGCCACGAACGCGCTGATGATCCCGCAGCGGGCGCTGGATCCGCAGTGGAACTTCTACGCCGAGAATTTGGCGCAGGCTGCGAACCGGGCCTATCTCGCCGCCGAAGCCCGCGATCTCAAATCGATCGCGGAGGTTAGCGATCAACTGGACGGGATTTGCGCTGCCTGCCATCGGCATTATGGCGTAGAATAGTTTTGTGGTGACTTCGCAGTAGCGACGATAGTCTACGGAGAGAGAGTGATGCACTCGACTTCGCACTCCTCGTCAATCGATCCGATCGACACGCTCCTTCCCGAGGAACGATTGCGCGCTCTCGGCATCGAGCTGCCGCCGGCGGCCGCGGCGGTCGGCGACTATGCACCGACGGTCACGACCGGAAACCTGCTGATGACTTCCGGCCAATTGCCCTGGATCGCCGGAGACCTGAAATTCAAGGGCAAGATCGGCAAGGAATTGAACGTCGAGCAGGGATATCAGGCATTCCGCCTCAGCGCGCTCAATGCCATCGCACAATTGCGAGCGGCGCTCGGCAGCCTCAATCGCGTCAAGCAGATCGTTCGGCTTGAAGGCACCATGGGCTGCGCGCCGGGCTTCACCGAGCAGCCGTCGGTGCTCAACGGCGCCTCGCACATCGTCAACCAGGTATTCGGTCCACGCGGGCGTCACACCCGGATGGTCTATTCGAATAATGAAATGCCGATGGATTGTGCGACGCTCGTTGTCCTATACGCCGAGATCGTGCCGAACCGCGACAGCGCGACGCGTTTTAGCACAGCGATCTGGTCATGACCGGTGTGTGGGCTGATTGAACAATGCAAACGCTGCTGACATTAATCGGTTTGACTCTTTTGCTTGCGGGACTGGTCTTTATGGGGCAGGGCTCGGGCTACTTTCCGTATCCCGCTTCGAGCTTCATGGTCAGCCAGACCAGATGGATCTATTACGGCGGCGGCATCGCCGTCGTCGGGCTTTTGCTGATAATTTTCGCGCGAAGGTAAGGCCGGATTCTCGGCCCAACGCGCGGCCGGCCTGATCGGCACCCAACGGGCGGAGTTCCCCGAAGCGGAGACATTTTGCGTGATGTTTGTCGCCGATTATGTCACGGGTTTTTCGGTTGTTTTTGTCGGTGGTCTTGCCGATCGGGCGTGTAGATGATGAGCGTGCAGCTAAGTCAATGCGCGGGATGGCAAGATGGCTCTCGCGTGCCGATACTCCGAGCCGGGGACGGCCGCCCTAGAAGGTCACGTACAAAGAACCCGCTCGTCTAGGTTTAGCCAACGAGCCGCAGCGGAACACGCGATGCCTCATTGTTCAGGTCGACCAGGCGTCCGAGTAACTCTATGAGCGTGCTCTGCTGGTCCGGCGGCAACGGCGCCAGAATGCGATCTTGGGCGCGGCGCACTGAGGCCTCAGCTCGTTTGAGCAGGCCTGCTCCCGAGGCGGACAACTTCAAGGCTTTGACGCGCTTGTCCTGGCGCGCAGAATAGCGGGTCACTAATTTTCGCGCCTCCAATCGCTCCAAAACGCTGCCAAGCGTCGAACGATCGAAGGCGATGAGCGAAGAAAGTCGCGTAGCGTCGGTCCCGGGATTCTCGCGAATCGCGACCATCGCGGCATACTGTACCGGCGTAAGATCGAACTCCGCGCACTCCTCCATGAAAATTGCCACGGCGATCTGCTGTGCCCGGCGTATGAGGTGACCCGGCTTTGAGTGCAAATCTTTCAGTCGCATGCCTGGTACCGCCTCGCCAATGTTGTTGATTCCAACTGCGTCCACGGTGGTCGAACTGCGGCGCCGATTCAGTTGAGCACTTCATAGAAGCCGAGTTTGCGCTGCATCGGAGCGTCATCAACCTGGAAAAGAAACGCGGGATTGCGCAACGATTTATTCATTATCGAAACCTTTGCATGTGTCGGCACGGCGATCGTGTCGTGGGTGCTGGCTTTGAGGGTGATCCCGTCGATCTGCGACTTAACCTCCCCATCGACTATATGCAGCACGGCTGACGCCGAGCGCCGTGGCAGCTTCGCGACTTCGCCCGCCCGCAGCATGATCGCAGAGAAGCCGAGTACGGGCAGGCACTCCAAACCGGTCTGCGGATTGACATACGCGAGATGGACCATCTCATCAGCGTCGGTTACCTCCGCCAGAGCCTGCAACGACTCGCGCACTTCCTTCCACGGATAGCGCAACAACGGATACGCGGCGCGCGGTCCGTTCAGCGCTCGATAAGGTAAGAGTCCAGCTCGTCGATAATGGGTCTGCGACTGATCGGGTTGGTTGCGCACGGCCTGTGCCGGCCCTTCCAACGCATAGGATGCTTCCTGAGCGAACACGGTCGGCAGGTCGAGCGCGTCCAGCCAAATAACGGGACCGGAGCCCTCATGGCAGTGCTCGTGCCAAAGCAGCGCAGGAGTCAAAATCAGGTCGCCCGGCTCCATCGGCAGCTTCTCGCCATCGACGATAGTGAACCCTCCCTCACCTTCGATCACGAAACGAACGGCGCTCGGTGTGTGCCGATGATTGGGCGCGGTTTCGCGTGGCTGTATCAGTTGCAGGCCGATATAAATCGTGGGCGTAGCCTGCATGTTTTCCAAGCCAAGGCCCGGGTTGGCCAGCACGAGCACGCGCCGTTCGGCCTTCTCGATTGGCGTGAGTTCGCCAGCCTCCAACAAACGCGGCCGCACATCATCATAGCGCCAGAGCACCGGTTGCGTGCGGCGAAACGGAATGCCGTGCGGCAAGGCTTTGCGCAGGCTCGGCCACAGCGGCACCAGATTGTGAGCAGTCAAACCCTCGACATAAGCGACTGGCAAGTCGTCCAATGTGCCGAGCGCACCCATTTTAGTCCTCCATCTTGATCTAGCACACGGCGGGATCACGCGGCTGCGCGATGCGGCCCTGCGCCAACGAGTTCCATTGCCTCCGTAGAGCCATTGCATGCTGGCGTAGAATTGCTCGGGCGTCTTGGCCTTCAGCCAAGCATTGCGCACCAAGCGTTCAACGCCGTCGGCGTGATAAATGCGCCCCAACTCGCGCGAGGACAGCACGACTCGATAGGCGCGCGGAATACGTTCATCCTGATAGGCTTGGAAGGCTGCTGCGAAATCGCCCCCACTCTTGGCAAATTTATCGGCCAGACAGACGGCGTCTTCCATTGCCATGCAGGCGCCTTGGGCAAAATACTGATAGGTGGGATGCGCCGCGTCGCCCAACAGCGTGACGCGTCTGTCGGTCCAATTGCCGATCGGGTCGCGGTCGCCGAGCACCCAGCGCCGCCACTCGCTTGGAACTTCCAATAGCTTGCGTGCCTTGGGGATGATATTCGCGAACCGGCTCAGCACTTCCTCGCGCTTGCCAGGCTCGTTGCTGCCTACGTTCTCGATGTCGGTAACGAAGGTGGCGACGAGGTTGAAGGTGCGCCAGCCCTGCAATGGGTAATGCACCATATGGCATTTGGGACCGGCCCAAAGCGTCGCCGCGTTCCAACGCAAATCCTCCGGCATCCTATCGATAGGAAGCACCGCACGATAGGCCACATGACCTGAAACCCGAAGCGGATCGCCGCCGGTGAACTGTTCGCGTATTTTGGAACGCACACCATCGGCGCCGACGACTGCATCGGCCTCATAAACGTTGCCAGCCTCGGTACGAATTCGGGCGCCACTCGCCGTATTCTCGTATTTAATCACCCGCTCCTTGTTGACCAACGTCACGGCCTCGTGCGCGCGGCAGGCCTCGAGAAAGGCCCCATGCAGATCAGCACGATGGATTACGGCGTAGGGATTGGCAAAATATGTTCGGAACGGCTCGTCGAGTGGGCCGCGGAACACTTGCTCGCCTGTCATCCCGTCCATCATCACCAAGGCATCGATGTAGACGGCCCGTGCGCGCCCCACATCGCCGATGCCGAGATAGTCCATCGCGTGAAAAGCGTTGGGCCCAATTTGAATGCCGGCGCCAATTTCCCCGAACTCGTCGGCCTGCTCGAGCACCGTCACGGCGCAACCCTTGTTGGCGAGGCCCAGGGCCGCGGCCAGACCGCCGATTCCGCCGCCAGCGACGATCGCCGACGGGCTAGCTTTTCGCTCGATCGACATGGGTTCTCCTCCCGCAAGGCTTGCCATTCCGGCATATTGTCGACAGTATACTGTCTTTCAGTATGCTGTCAATCCTTCCGGAACACGCTAGGCGATGTTGCCCAATGCGCCGGGCCATTACGTTTGATGCACACCAAAAACGGATATGATCGCCACTCGGGCACGGACGCGCCCCAAGAATGCATTTGCTTATCCGCCGCCGCGGAGTGAAAGGAAGCGGGGGAGGGGACCACCCGAAGGGTGGTGGAGGGGGCGGACGGCGAAGTCGAGTTTGCGTATTTGCTGCACACCCCTTCAACCGCGCGAAGGACGCGCGGTCATCCTTCCCCGCCCGGCGGGGAAGGATGAAGAAAACGCGCCGCGTCGCCGGTAGCACGTAATTTTTGCCGCCTGCGGAACGCTCGCGTCTGCATGGCCGCGGGCGTCAGGGGGTGCTAAGCCTCCCGTGCGTTTCATTGCAACGACAATGAGGATGAGGATCTTTCAATGAAGAGTATCGCTTCGATTCTTGTTTGCGGCGTGCTCGGTTCGTTGGTTTCGTTAAGTGCGCAAGCGCTTCCGCTAGTGTCCACGCCGGCGAACGTTGCCGGACCCGACGTCACAGGCCAGCTTCGCGCTGTGTTACTCGCTGTGATAGCGGCGCCACGCGTAAGTTCAGCGGTGGCCTGCTATCTCCATCGCAGATCGATATTCCTCCACCGGTCTCGCATATCGCGCCGGGTTCCTCAGTTGTTGCCTCAACTCGGCTTTCCGAACCGAGCGGTGTTGGGGGGAAGGGGGCAAACACCACTCAGTTGATTATGAAAAAAATACATGCTTGGATAGTTGGCTCTATGCAGTTCCGCGCCGGACATTGATTCCAATTTTGCATACCGACGCGGCGCCAAGATGCATATTGTGCTAACCGAGAATTCATCTTGAAAATATCGGCCAGCGCTGAGGCTGCGTCCGAGGGTAGAGGTTTCGGCGGAAACGTAACAGTCACGTGGAGGTTGTAATGGGTTTCCTTGATGATGTGGTCAACAAAAGTGTCCCGCAGGGCAGCAGCATCTTAAAACCGCTGATGCTTGCCTTTGTAGCGCTGCTGGCATCAGGCGCTCTTTCACGCAAGCAAGCGCCGGCCGCGGCGCCGGGCACTAGCCCGGCGTCCAACCCGGAAGCTGGTGGGTTGTTGGGCGGGCTGGGTGGTCTGCTCGAAAAACTACAGCAAAGCGGTCAAGGCGAGGTCGCGAAATCATGGGTCGGGAATGGGCCAAATCCGCCGATCTCGCCTGGTTCACTTGGTTCGGCGCTCGGCCCGTCAATTATCAAGGCTCTGGCCGAAAAGACTGGTTTGTCCGAACAAGAAGTAACTGCGCAATTGTCACAAGCTCTGCCAGGCTTGGTGGACAAACTGACGCCGCAGGGTCGCCTCCCGACCCACGACGAGATCGCTCGGTTCGGCGCTTAAATTTTTTGTCGTGGCTGCGGGCGTTTCAGGTCGCGATATTTGCGGGTCGGCAGCGTCCTCGACGCGTCCCCCACAGTGGATGCAAACAGGTAATGGGCCCGCCGGAATCATAGTCTTGCTACACCGCCTGAGTGTTTCGGATGGTCGCTCACACAAGCTAGAGCCGACACGCAGTTAGAAATCATTTCTCGAAACGGCGGCCGCGGAAGAAACCTTTGTTAGTTGTGTTCTGTTTTATGTTGGCGGTATCGCCCTTCTCCGCGGCGTTGGGATGATGTTCATTCTCAACCGGAATATCTTTTGATGCGTTGTTCGATCTGCTTGGCATGCCTTTGTTGCTTCGGTTACCCGGTGGTACAGGAGGCATTCTGCTCGTCATGATTCAATATCCTTTGTTAGAAGAGGGGTAGCTTTCATTTAAGCCGAACGTTGACCGCAGTAATTTTGCCGTCGAATTGGAACGGCCGGCGGTCAAAATAGTCGATGGAGACCGGCGAGCCGAGATCGGTGCCAACATCAAAAGTTTCACTCGCGGTAAACGCGGCCGGTACGGTGCGCTTGACGGTGGTGCGGGCGACTTCCTTACCATCGACACTGATAATCACCTCTCCTGGTGCGCCGGGGTTGGCGATAGCGGTGTCTACCTCGATCCTGTGCTTTCCCGGTGGAAGCTTATCTGCCGAGCGCGCCGTATAACGTTCGATAATCATCATATTGTACTCGTAGACCAGCTCGCCCTTGTCCATGTACAGAGTCAGGCCGCCAGAGGCGCCGCCAAGCGCATACAGCACGCCGGACGCTTTCTCCCCGGTCTCGGCATCGACGGTGACAACATTGCTCTCGCGGCCGAGACCAGGCGCGGCGAACTCGGGCATGCGGGTGCTCGTCGCATCGAAGTGCCAAGTCGTATAGGGAGTCTTGACACGGTCCTCTGGATGAATCCGCAGCCAGATACCCGCCCCGATGGGGAACCCTTTGTTCGCTTTCGCTTCCGTCAGGAATAGCGCCTTCAGATCGTCCAGTCGCTTGGAATCCTTCGCAGCAAGGTTGTCGGCTTGTGAGAAATCGGCGTTGAGGTCGTAGAGCTCCCAAACGTCCTTGCTCGAATCCCAAGTGGCCAGCCCCGGGCTGACGGTGAGCCATGGCGTCAGCGGACCGAATGTCGAGGCAAACCAGCCATCGTGATAGATGCCGCGACTGCCATTGTTGTCGAAATACTGTGTACGTTTGCGCGTGGGCGCCTTGGCATCGGCAAACGTGTAGGCAAGGCTCACGCCGTCGATCGGGTCCTGCGTGAAGCCATCGACTACCTTAGGCGGCTTGATGTCGAGGATTTCATATATTGTTGGTACGATGTCGTTGACATGATGAAACTGCGCGCGCGGTGCCTGATCGGGCTTGATGCGGCCCGGCCAAGATATCGCCATCGGGTTGCGTGTGCCGCCGAAATGCGAAGCGATGAGTTTGGTGTAATGGAACGGCGTGTCGCCGGCCCACGCCCAGCCGGCATGATACATGTTGTCGACCTTCGGACCGCCAAGCGCGTCCAGGCCGCCAAGCTTGTTCAGCGCAGACATCTGCTGTTCGATCGTGTTGGGGATCTGGTTTTGCGCTAACAGCTCGCTGATCGTGCCATTCTGGCCCTCGGCGCTTGAGCCATTGTCGCCGAAGATATAAAATACGATCGTGTTGTCGCGGATGCCCAGCTTGTCGAGCTCGTCGATCACCTTGCCTGCCTGTACATCCACGTGTTCGACAAAGCCGGCAAATACTTCCATCAAGCGCCGCTGGAACGGCCGCTCAGCCTCGGGAATGCTTTCCCATGAGGCCATGGATTTGGCACGTGACGTGAGCTTCGTATCGGCTGGGATCCAGCCGAGTTCTTTCTGACGCTTGAAAGTGCGCTCACGCAGCGCATCCCAGCCGTCATCGAACTGTCCTTTGTACTTATCGGCCCACTCTTTGAAGATGTGGTGCGGTCCGTGCCCGGCGCCCGGCGCCCAGTACATTAGGAACGGCTTGTCCGGGGTAAATGCCTGATGCCTCCGCATCCAAGTGATGGCTTTCTCCGCAAGGTCCTCACTCAAATGGTATTTGGGATCGTGCGGCGGCTCGACGGCGTTAAAGTTTTCGACCAAGCGAGGCTCCCACTGCGAAGTTTCGCCGGCAAGAAACCCGTAGAAGTAATCGAAGCCAATGCCCTCGCCGGTCGGCCAAAGGGTAAATGGCCCCATCGCAGTGGTCTCGGTGGCAGGCGTGTTATGCCACTTACCGAACGCTGCTGTCTTGTATCCGTAGTAGCCGAGCACCTTCGCAAGGGTAGCTGACGTGCGAGGAATGACGCCCGTGTAACCATCCCAGTCCACCGCCCGTTCGGCAATGGTCCCGGAGCCGACCCGCGTGTGATTGCGACCCGTCAGCAAAGCCGCGCGCGTGGGCGAGCAAATCGACGTTGTGTGAAAAGTGTTATAGCTGATCCCCTCATTGGCAATGCGGGACAGCGTCGGCGTATGGATCGGCCCACCGTAGGTATCGGGCAATCCAAAACCGACATCGTCAAGCAGGATAACGAGTATGTTGGGCGCATCCTTCGGTAGATGACTTTCCTCAACCCGCCGTACCATCTTTGATTGTTGGAGCGTAGGCGCCGCGACGCTTGCGGTTGGAGTCGGGGGAAACGGTAGAACGCTGCCGTCCGAGGGAGCGATGTCGCCTTGAGCGAACGCCGAGGAAGTTATGCAGGCGACGGCGAAGGCGAAAAGATATTTATCGATCATCTCGATAGCTCCGTAAGTTCCATTCAGCGTATTGACCGTATGAATCTGCTGAACGACCTTGTTGAGCGTTTAAGCCGTATCAAAAAGCAAAATTTTAATTTCAGGAATTAAGTGATCTTCGTCGTTCCCAAAGTGCCGCTCAAAGGCAAACGGCACCTGGTCGAAATAATCGAGCGATACAGGCGATCCGAGGTCGCTCCCGAGATCGAGGCAGTCGTTCGCTGTGAATGGAAGGCGGCGGTCTTCGGTACTTGGCCTTTGCCACGACTTTGTCGTTGACCTTCAAGGTGACATTCATTGGGCCACCGAGACTGGCGGCGAGTTTGCACTCGACGTCGCGGCATGATGGGGTATCAGACGCCAAACATCGACCGCCTCGCTAAGGAAGGCGTCATGTACCCTGAGCGGCTCGTGAGTTACGGACAACTGCCGCTACTCGACGGTCAGGAAAGTCGCCGGCCCGCCAGGGTATGATAAGCAAAAAGCACCACAACCGAGCCGACGATCGCGACGATCAAACTCCAGATGTTGAGACCGGTTATACCTTCCGTGCCGAACACGCCGCTGAACAGAACTCCTCCGACAATCGCGCCCACGATGCCGAGGGCGATGTCGAGCCACATACCTTGGCCGCTCTTGTTTACGATCTTGCTACCAATAAAGCCCGCAATGAGGCCCAAGATGAGCCAACTGATAATTCCCATTTGGTTTCTCTCCTGCGTGGATTAGGCCTGCGTCAGTGGCAGGCACTGAAAGATTCCCTGTCGGCGTCGCTCTCGCTACCACCTGAACGTGATGCATAGTTTCCGCCAGGAGCCATGGCGCGACTATGCAGATTGTGAGTTATCGTCACCGAAACTGCATAGCGTACTAAACGTCACTTCTGCTCTTCTTAGTAGCGATCGAACCAACTTAGTAGCGATCGACCCAACGGGCAATTGGCGAAGTTGTTTTTTCCGCGGCTGTAGTCAGGACTACGATTGTTCCAATGGCCTATTCCTCCGGTGCGGCCCATCGAAAGGCCGCCGGCTCCGCGTCGATCCTCTATTTTTTCGCTGCGCGGCAATTCATCCAACCGCATGCTCGGCTCTCCAAAACCTGATCGCCGTTCAAGCACCCCGTTCGGGGTACGGAGCTGACGCCAGAGGCGAGTTACTCCGGTGACGACCGCAACCGGCAACCGATTGAGTTATCTCGGAATTTTCAGCAGCCACGGCGCGGTCGAGGTCGGCGCGTATGTGATTCCCAATGCCCAGCCAACGCGTCAGATCGAGTGGGCTAGGGTAGAGGTTGGGCGCCAAGCGAGCCACACCGCGCTGTTGTTAATTCTCGCAGGAGCGGCCGCAATCGCTGGGCTCGGTGCTGCCGTCGTTGGCCTCGTGGCCCTTTTCGCGCATGGAACATGGTCAGTTCATCGCGCTCGGCATGATTGGTGGGGGCCAGCGCTGCTGACGCTTATCCTGTCCGCGTTAGCGTTTGCTCGTCATCGTCCAAGGTTCGCATCGCCGCCGCCGCTACAAATCGCACAACCCGCGGCTCTGCTTGGCACGTTGGTACAGGGCCGCAATGTCAAGGTCCTCACGGGCGGCCAGCAAGTTTTGGACCTGGCAACCGACGCTCTGCGTCACGGCTCTCGCTCGGCATCTAGTGCCTGTGGCTTTGGTGGGTCTGATCGCGGCCCGTAGAATTCAACGCGGATCGGCTCAGAACTTCGATATAAAAGCTCGGATACAGCCAGCGACCGTTGTTCGTTAACTTTCGTTGCTTTCTGACCGACGGCGCGAGATTTAATTGCTGCCGAGCGACGACGCCGCGCGGTACTGCAAACGCTCATTCGGGCGGATGCCCGCGACCGGTGACGGCAACGGCGCTACTCTGTTCAAAAAGCCCGGGTCCAGAACCCGGGCTCTTTATCGTCTCGCAACGGGGTTTTGCAAGCGTGAACGCGGCGTCTCGAGAGAGGGCCATCAGGCGGCCTTGTTGAAAGCCTTGTTCATGCCGCTCTTGATGGGCTCGGCCGTCTCGGTCGCGACTTTTTGCGCCAGCGCGGCGAGTTCCTTGCTCTGCTCCGTCAGTGCTTCTAGCTGCTTGCGCGCATGAGCGCTCGTGAGCTCGGCGACTTCCGACAGCGTTCTCGCCGCCATGATCTCGCCCGCAAAGTCGAACGCCGCATTGGTATTCGCACGCGCTAACTCGATCACCTTGAGACCGTAGTCGGATGCGCCTTTGGCAGCGGTCGAGTAGGTGGTCTCGAGCGTATCCGTCGCCTCTTCTGCGGCAGCCTTCATCTTCTCGTAGGTGTTCTTGGCCTGAGCACCGGCGCGCTCCGCAAACTCGCGGAAAGCGGCCGGCATCTCAACGTTCGGAATGTCGAATTTGGGCATCTCGAATTTCGGCATTTCGGGTGCGTTCTTTTCGGGAATTACAACGGTCGTCTTCGCCATGACACTATTCCTTATGTTCTGTTGCGATCCTGGGTTGCTTTTGCCGCTCGACCTGCGAGGCCTCATTTTTTATTGAGCTCAAGCTGGAGCTAGCGACCATAAGATGAAGATAATCAAATATTTGGTGCAATGCAATATAAAGATATTGCATTGCACCAAATATAGACTAAGACTTTGATATTACATGGCTCGAAGGCCCGGCAACTTTTGCTTGACAGGTCTTGGCTCGCCGATTAATGATGTGAATGTTATTAACATTTACACGCAGGGAGTTCTGATGTCCGCGCTTTTGAAGCTCAATGAGTGGGAGCACCCAAAGCCTATATGGATCGCAGTTTTGATTTTGAGCTTGTGGATCAGTTGGCCGGTGGGTCTCGTGGTCTTTGGCGTTCTTATGTTGACTGGGCGGCTGGAAGGGTGGAGACGCGCCGCCCTGAACCTTTGGGAGGAAGGGATTGGCACAACGTGTCATCGCGCTACTTGGTGGTCCCGGCCGGGGAGCGGCAACAAAGCGTTCGACGAGTACCGCTCTGATACTTTGCAGCGCCTTGAAGAAGAGCAAAAGGAGTTCCGAGCGTTCCTCACTCGCCTGCGGGCTGCCAAGGACAAAGCTGAATTCGATCAATTCATGGCGGACCGTCGCAACCAACGGCCGGTGCAAAGCTGATTTCACCGAACGCGCGACAGAGCTAACGCATCCACCGCCGGGGGAGCCAAAGCGAGCCGGGATCGATGGCCTTCTCACGTACAAGCGGCTTTGCCGGCAGATTCGCCGGATTCCATTCCTTCAATGCATCCTGTTACGACGCGCAGTCACGGCGCGCGGCAGTCGACCGGCTCGACGTCCTTGCCACTTTGTTTGATACGGCGGTGTTGATCCCCGGCACCAATATCCGCTTCGGCGTCGAGTCGCTGCTGCGGCTTTGGCCCGGTGTGGGCGATGCGGTCGCTTCCGCGCTTTCGCTCTATCTTCTGTACGAGGCTTCGCGGCTCGGCGTCCCGCGCCTCCTGCTCGGGCGCATGTTGGCGAACGTCGTTCTCGAAGGCACGATCGGCGCTGTGCCAATTGCCGGCGATGCCTTCGACGTGTTCTTCCGCGCCAACCGCCGCAACATAGCGCTTCTCCGCGAGCACTTCGCCCGCACCGGATACAGGTGAATTGGGCCAAAGGTGTCGCGGGGGTCTTCGATAACTGCAAATTGCCGTGCGCTCTCTCGGCGTCGAACAAAAAGTCCCGACTAGGGGACCTTAGCGGCAGGGGCGCTTTTGCGAGTACTAATCGCGAAGAAAGACACGGCCGTAATATTCACTTGCACCAAGGGCTGTGAAATCGAAACAGCCCGTCATTGCTGAGAAGCTGCTCTGTACTCTCTCGGCTGTAGTTCCTTCTGTCCCGGCAATAGGGCCAACAGCGTCGCCAAAGGCCACATGACAATCGGCACCAACTCGATCCAGTTGCCCACCGCTCGAACACGGTGCCGACAAAGTGCAGCACCAGCCCCACCACCAAATTGCTAAGTGCAATGTCGAGGATCACTTATCCTTCCCGATATTGGAGAACCCCAGCTCAACCAAGAATATCTGAATCGTTGGAATTGACGAACGCTGATGTTGCGGCACGCGTACAGGGCGTCGCCGAAGTTTGTTCGGATGTCGCCAGCGTCGCCGGCCGTCGTAGTGCCATCGGCTACCGCGCAGAAGAATGGCACGAGCGCTTCGGGTGCCGGTCGTTTATATCGGCGACGTCCGCTGTCCTAATTGAGCTCAAGCACTCTTGCGTGTGACGTGAACTGTTCGGTCGCGACCTCTGCACTTTCCAGATCGTCACACAGGTAACTGTCAAGAGACGCTTGCGTGTCCTGACAATAAAGCTCGACCCAGAATGGACGAACTTCGGAGGTGCAATGATGGAATTCGACCAGCCGTACTTCGAATGCGCCGTAGCGCGCAAGTGAGACGATCCGTGAACCATCCTCACTTTCTGGGGCGAGCATGAGACCGACGTAGGCCTGATGCAGACGACTCATGAGAGGTCTATTTTTCTTGCTCTTGTGCAAAGTTGTACCCGTCGATTGCAATGTCAACTCCTGGCGTCCCCTCCCTCCCGGTTCACCTATCAGCGCGCCGGTAATCCGCTTCACACATAAGCGACTTTTCGCCTGTAACTTGCTATCGTAAGCCAAACTTTTGTTCACGCAGGCCATCTCAGGGTTGTCCTGAAAAGTCGATCCGCGCTTGGATGATGTGGGATTTTGTTTCGTGCGCAACTCTGAGGCCCATCATCTCGATAAATTGCCGAGTGCCAATGGTGGCATCAGTCGGCTAGCCTATGCACGCGCGAAAGAGGAGGGGATCGAAGTCGAATTCCTCTTGCGGGAAGCTGGCTTGACGCATCAGCAGATCGACGACCCCAGCGCTCGCCTCAGCGTGCGAAGTCAGATCAGATTTCTAGAGCTCGCTGCAAAGGCGCTCCGGGACGAATTTCTCGGATTTCACCTGGCGCAGAAATTCGATCCTCGAACGATAGGGTTGCTTTATTACGTGGCAGCTTCCTCGGACACGCTGGAGGAGGCTTTGCGGCGGGCGGTGCGCTACACCACGATCGTGAACGAAGGCGTGGTCATGAAGTTTCGTGTTGGAAAGGACATCAGGATCAGTTTCGACTATGTCGGCGTGGCGCGACATTCCGATCGGGATCAAATTGAGTTTTGGATGGCGACGCTCTTGCGCATATGCCGCCAATTGACCAGCCGTCAACTGGCGGCAAACTGCGTGAGCCTCTCCCATCGACGCGGCGGCGATACCTCCGAGCTCGACGCCTTCTTCGGCTGTAGCGTAATGTTTGGCGCCTCGGTAGATGAAGTGACGTTTCCGGCGTCAATCGGAAAGCTGTCAGTGGTAGGTGCGGATTCATACCTCAATGAGTTGTTGATCAAATATTGCGAGGAAGCTCTCGCCGCTCGCGCGGTAAAGCGAAACTCATTCGAATTCAGGGTCGAAAACGCGATCGGTTTGCTCCTCCCACATGGCAAGGCGCAAGCGGGCGAAGTTGCTCGCAAGCTGGGCGTGAGCCAACGAACGCTCACAAGGCGACTTTCATCAGAGGGACTGACATTCGCCGATGTCTTAAGGCGCATTAGGGCGGATTTAGCCAGGCGTCATCTGACGGATGAAGCGCTGTCGGTTTCGAAGATCGCGTGGTTGCTGGGCTACCAGGACGTCAGTGCGTTCACACATGCTTTCAAGCGTTGGACCGGGAGAACACCCAGAGCGGTCCGACATGGATTGGTGTGACAGTGCATTCATCGGTTGATGGCGCTGCGCGATTCAAGAAGCATGGTCCGCGAGTGCCCGCAAGAAGGGCAACGGTCAGCTCAATGATGGCGATGTCAGGACGCACCCGAAGCGTGATTAGGGGGCCTGGCGAGTGCTTCCGAATCGACTGCTTTACCGGTGGCCTTGCAGATTGCGTCGATCAATAGATGGGCCGGAAAGGGTTTGAGCAAATACGTGACGCAACCGGCCTTCATCGCCTCGCGACGGGTAGTCTCGTCATCGGCTGCAGTAATGAAAATAATCGGCATTTGCGAGCCCGATGCCTTCAGTCGGCGCGACAATTCAATGCCGGACATGCCCCCCAAGTTAATATCTAAAATAAGACACGACGCCTCGGCGCTAGCATTGCCGATGAGAAACTCCTCGGCTGAGGTAAAGACCTGCGTGACAAGACCGTGTGCGTTTAAAAGCCGCTCGATGCCTTCTAGCATCGATGGCTCGTCATCGACGACAGCAACTATCTTAGGCCAATCTTGCATGAATGAGGGCCCAGGTGATGGATGAAGCGCCGAATGGATTGGAGCAATTTCGGCACGGCTTCGCTTTCGATGCCTCCGCGGCTGGCCTGGGTCGAGCGCTGTTGTTACAACACTCGATCCTCGCTTGACGGCAGTCGCCGTGACGATCTGCACTACTGCGCAGAGAACGACGTCGATTTACGCGATCGCGCGCCGAAGTCTTGTTGATATTCGCCAAATATTTGCTTATCGGCGCCAACGCGGCGCCAATTATCCGCGCTACTATAAGACGCAGCCAATATTGGCGAACAATACGCCGCCTGAGACGTCAAGGGACAATGACACGCTCGAGCCCGGCCAAAGTCAGATCATAAGACGGAGGGTCATGGCGTGAATGAAGGTTCGATAGCGCTGTCGTCATGCGCGGGCGACACGACCATTTCCATGTCGAGGGAGATACAACCGGAAGGGTTACTCCCGCTGCAATCTGCGAGAGGCTTCGACGACCATTTCATTCGCACGCTCGTCCCGATGAAGCCAGGAATGAACCGGTGACATTGTTGACAAGGAGGCCTCCAGCCTGTCCGCGCTCTATCGCGACCTCAGCGCCTATCCACAACCGGCGACAGCGAGAAGCCCGAGCAAGATCCCATACAGAACGAAGAAATTCGACAACCGTCAGAAAAGTGCCGATCCAGGTCACGGCGATAAATATGGCGACAAACAGGGGCCCGATAACCCAGCTCGCGTAATCATAGATCCAATACATCATGCACGCCGCAGTCCCTTTTTATTCGCTGCCGCACGGCTACCCGCACGCGAACCTGGGCGAAGAGCAGATGCGCAGCAAAGCAATCGCGTGATCTTTGGAAAGACGCCCGTATCGGTCAATTTTGAAATACGTACTACTTGGTTAGACTTGCGCTATGCAGTTCTGCGCCGGATACTGGATTCCCGTTTTTGCATAGCGACGGCGGCCGCCGAGGTTGAGAACGGATCATCTAAACGGGGGCTGGGGTTTGTCAGCCCCTGTCACTTGCGGCGGTTTCGTTTCGAGGCAAATCGAAAACCGCCAGAAATTAGTGGGTCGAGAACAAGCTAAGGTCGCGGTGCCCGCAGTCAGCCGGTACGCGACGTTGCTTTACAGTTCACCTGGAGGCTCTTATGAACTCAATGATATCGCGAATTGGCGCCGTTTTCATCGTCGTTGCTTTTGGCCTAACCTTGTCAGCATGCGGCTACAACAACATTCCGACGGCGGAGGAGCAGGCCAAGGCGAAGTGGGCGGACGTGCAGAACAATTACCAGCGCCGCGCCGACCTTATCCCGAATCTCGTTGCGACCGTACAAGGCTACGCAAAGCAGGAGAAAGACGTGCTCACTTCCGTGGTCGAGGCGCGAGCCAAGGCGACGCAAGTTAAGATCGACGCCTCTGATCTTACTGATCCGGTCAAGCTAAAGCAGTATCAGGACGCACAGAATCAGCTGTCCGGCGCGCTCGGTCGGCTTCTCGCTGTGAGCGAGAGATATCCCGACCTCAAGTCTAACCAGAACTTCTTGGCGCTGCAGTCCCAGCTCGAGGCTACCGAGAACCGCATCGCGGTCGCGCGGCGCGATTACATTGAAGCTGTGCGAAGCTATAACACTATCCTCAAGACCTTCCCTGGGCTGCTGTGGGCCTCGACAGTCTTCAGGGGCAATAAGCCGATGGCAGAATTCGCCGCAAACGACACTGCGCAGACCCCACCGCAGGTGAAGTTCTGATATGTGAAGTACGCCGCCGGCGTTCGAAGGCGCTGATTCGAAGGCACTGAAATGACCTCAGGTCCACGCCCCTTGTCCTTTGCGGGAGGGGCTGCACGCGTTGTTTTCGTTCTTATCGCGCTGCTGTGCGTCAACCTTCCTGTTCTCGCAGTCAATTTTCCGGCGCTCACCGGACGGATCGTCGATCAGGCTAATATCATACCGGCCACGACGCGTGGTGCCATTGAGGCGAAGCTCGCCGATCTGGAAGCTAGGTCAGGAATCCAGCTTGTCGTTGCCTCCGTCTCATCGCTTGACGGCGAGGAGATCGAGCCGTACGCCAACGAGCTCTTCCGAAATTGGAAGCTCGGTGAGAAGACAAAAAATAACGGCGTTCTTCTCCTCGTTGCGCCCAACGAGCGCAAGGTGCGCATCGAGGTCGGCTACGGGCTTGAGGGGACTCTCACCGACGCGCTGTCGAAGGTCATCATCGCGAACGCCATTGCGCCCCGCTTCAAGACCGGCGATTTCGGCGGCGGAGTATCGCGGGGGGTGGATGACATCATCGCGGTGCTCACGACCGACGCCTCGGACTGGCAGCAGCGGCCCTCGCTGCGCCTCGACCAGCAGCAGACCGCTGATCCGCTGAGTTGGCTACTGATCGCGGGGCTGATCGCCTTGGGCACACTCCTTATTGTTTCGCCCGGTTTTCGCTGGTTCTTCCTGAATGTACTACTGAACATCCTCCTCAATTCCGGAGGTGGCGGGTTTTCTGGCGGACGCTCGTCGGGCGGTGGCGGTTTCTCCGGTGGCGGAGGCTCTTCGGGCGGTGGCGGGGCTTCGGGAAGCTGGTGATGAACATTTCGCAACAGGATCGCGAACGTATCTCGGCAGCGATTCGCGCCGCCGAAGCCACGACATCGGGTGAGATCGTCTGCGTGCTGGCGCAGACTTCATCAGACACAACTGCGCTCCCCATCCTTCTCGCGGCAGTAGTCGCGGTGGCGCTGCCTTGGCTACTGGTCGCCCTCACCGCGTTTTCCGTTCACCGAATTTTATTGCTGCAGACCGCAGTATTTTTCGTCCTTGCCATACTGCTCAGTCTGCCGCGCGTGCGGGTCGCGCTCCTGCCGCGCGCCGCGCGCCGCGCAGCGGCCTATCGCGCGGCGACGGAGCAATTTCATATCCGCGGCGTCTCACGCAAGAAAGACCGCAGTGGGATACTGATCTTCGTATCACTCGCAGAGCGCTACGCCCGCATCATCGCCGACGAGGGCATCGTTGCGCGAGTTCCGCAGTCTGAATGGCAGGGCGCAGTCGATTTGTTGGTCGCACACATGCGCGCCGGCCGCATGGCCGACGGGTTCATCGCGGCCATCGAAGCGTGTGGGTTAGTGCTGATGGCCACCTTCCCACGTACCGAGACGAGCCGCGATGAGCTTCCGGACCGTATCTATGTAATCTGAAGCTGCGTCGGCGTAATCTGAAGCTGGGTCGGATAATCTGCCCGCACGTCGCGTTATCGATGAGATGATGCAAACGGAGGTTAAGAATGATCGCGATGGCGGTGCGGCTTCTCGCAGCTGCTTTCCTCTTTTTGCTGCCTCACATCGCTGCGGCGCAATCCCCTCCGCAGCAAGCGCCGGCGCCGGCCCAATCGGACCAGTTGCTCAAGCCCGAGCAGCTCGATGCTCTGGTTGCTCCGATCGCGCTCTACCCCGACACTCTACTTGCCGAAATCCTCATGGCGTCGACCTATCCGCTCGAGGTGGTCGAAGCCGAGCGCTGGGCCGAGGCAAACAAGAACCTCAAGGGCGATGCTCTCAAGGCGGCGGTGGACAAGCAGGGCTGGGATGACAGCGTGAAGTCGCTGGTCGCAACGCCGTCGGTGCTCGACATGATGAGCAGCAAGCTTGATTGGACTTCAGGCGCTCGGCAACGCCGTGCTGGCGCAGCAGCCGGACGTCATGGACGCCGTGCAGCGTTTGCGCGCCAAGGCGCAAGCGAACAACAAGCTCACATCGAACCAACAGCAGACCGTTTCGACGCAACAGGAGGACGGTCAACAAGCCATCGTCATCGCGCCGACGAACCCGGACACGATCTACGTGCCCTATTACGACCCGTCCGTCGTCTACGGACCGTGGCCGTATCCGGCCTATCCGCCGTATTATTGGCCCGCGCCGGGCTACATCGCCGGCGGAATCATCGCCGGCGGAATTGCGTTCGGCGCCGGCTATGCGCTCGGGCGTTGGGCCTCGGGCGGCTATCGCTGGGGCGGCG
Source organism: uncultured Alphaproteobacteria bacterium (assembly GCA_963847785.1). Classification (GTDB taxonomy): domain Bacteria; phylum Pseudomonadota; class Alphaproteobacteria; order Rhizobiales; family Xanthobacteraceae; genus BOG-931. Next base: position 1,799 of record CAWKBE010000018.1, on the reverse strand, counting down.
GCGTCAATTGGGGCAATAGAAACATCAACGTCAACCGTTCGATCAATGTCAACAACGTCAACGTCCGCAACAACAACTGGACGCACAATCCCGCTCACCGGCAGGGCGTGAGATATAGCAACACGAACGTGCAGGCGCGGTTCGGCAACAACAACATCCGGGCGGGAAATACAAATCGCATGGATTTCCGTGGCAGAAACGGCCAGCAGGTTTTGCAACCGGGCGCGGGCGGCAACCGGCCGAATGTCGGGGGTGGAGCCGGAAACCGGCCTAATGCCGGCAATATCGGTGCCGGAAACCGGCCTAATGCCGGTAATCGGCCGGCCGCCACGACCCGGCCCGCTGGCAACGCGCTCGGCAACGTCGGTTCCGGTAACAGGGCGCGCGCCGATTCCAATCGCGGCCAGCAAAGCCTCGGCGGCGGAGGCAATCGAGGCGGCGGCGCCGCTCGTGCCGCCGGAGGAGCCCGGGCCGGCGGTGGCGGCGGCGGTGGCGCTAGGGCGGGCGGAGGCGGTGGTGGCCGCGGCGGCGGTGGCGGGCGGCGGTCCGACATCAGGCTCAAGCACGACATCGCGCTGCTCGGCCGTCTCAACAATGGTCTTGGCTTCTATCGCTTCGCCTATAACGGCGGCGACAAAGTCTATGTCGGGGTGATGGCGCAAGAGGTGCAGACGGTCAGGCCCGACGCGGTCGTGCGCGGCCAGGACGGCTACCTGCGGGTTTTCTACGACAAGCTCGGTCTGACGTTCCAGACCTATAACGCGTGGCTTGCATCGGGCGCGCGGTTGCCCGTTGCCGCAACATTCGCGCACTAACTTGGAAGCTACAAATCCAGGGACCCGTCGAAAACAATCGAGGATGTCATGATCACGTCTCGTTCACTCCCTCATGCTCGCTCCACGCCGCCGCTTGCGTTCCTGGCTTCATTGGTTGCGGCAATGTTTTTCTTTGCGACAGCGCCGGCCGCGTTCGCGCAACAGAACTACAAAACAGCTGATGCCGCGGTCGACGCGCTCGTCGCCGCGGCCAAGAGCGGCGACCAAAAAGCAGCTCTGGTTGTTCTCGGCCCCGGCGGCGACGACATTCTCTCGTCCGGTGACAAGGTGGCCGACGAGGCCGTACGCGCGCGGTTCGTCGCCTCCTACGATGCCAAGCATGAGATCAAGATGGAGGGCGACAACAAGGCGACCCTGATCATCGGCGACAACGACTATCCGTTCCCGATTCCGCTGGTGCGCAAGGACGGCAAATGGTTGTTCGATACCGAGGCCGGTCGCCGCGAAATTCTCGCGCGGCGCATCGGTCACAACGAACTCGATGCCATCCAGGTCAGCCTCGCGTATGTCGACGCCCAGAATGAATACGCCGAAAAGGACCGCACCGGCGCGGGCGCCGGCGTCTATGCCAGACGTTTCATCAGCGAGTCCGGCAAGAAGGACGGACTTTATTGGCCGAGAGCGGAGGGCGAGGAGGAAAGTCCGCTTGGCGAACTGTTCGCCGTAGCCTCACGACAGGGTTATTCCGGCGAGGGCCACGCGCCGTATCGCGGTTACTACTACAAAATCCTCACCAAGCAGGGACCCCACGCACCCGGCGGAGCCCTCGATTATGTCGTCAACGGCAAGATGATCGGCGGCTTCGGGCTGGTGGCTTATCCGGCTCAGTATCGCAACTCGGGGGTGATGACCTTCATGGTCAGTCATGAGGGCACGGTGTTCCAAAAAGACCTTGGGCCGGACACCGACGAGATCGCCGAGAAGATAAAGTCGTTCGATCCCGACCCGAGCTGGAAAAAAGTC
>CAWKBE010000017.1:0-24280 GCA_963847785.1 uncultured Alphaproteobacteria bacterium | reverse complement strand
TCTCTTTCACCTCGCTAACGCGGCGATGCTCCCGTTGATGGGCAGCGTCGTCACGATGCGCTCGGCACGCTGGGCCACGATTCTGATCGCCGCCTGCATTGTCGTGCCGCAGCTCGTCGTCGCCGCTTTGTCGCCGTCGATAGGGCGACGTGCCCAGATTTGGGGGCGCCGCCCGCTACTCCTTATCGGCTTCGCTGCTCTCCCGATTCGCGGTATTCTCTTCGCATCCGTAACCAATCCTGAGCTGCTGGTCATCGTGCAACTTCTCGACGGTGTGACCGCCGCAGTGTTCAGCGTCATGGTGCCGCTTGTCATAGCCGATCTCACGCGTGGCACCGGGCACTTCAATCTCGGACAAGGGATCGTCGGCACTTTCATCGGCATCGGCGCGTCGCTTAGCGCGACGCTTGCCGGCTATATCAGCGACCACTTCGGTAGCCCATCAGCCTTTGCCGGATTGGGGGCGATCGCCCTCGCCGGGCTTATCGCCCTATGGCTCCTGATGCCGGAGACCCGCGACGCGCCCGAGGCCCGTTAGCGCCGGCGCTATAGTGCCGGCGCGTCGTCGGCGACAAGCCGCAGATGCGGCGCCACGCAGCCGGTCAGGCTGCGGTAAACCGAAAGATAATCCTGCGCCATACGGCGCGCGGTGAAACGCTCCTCAAAGCGCCGCCGGATTCTCTCTCGGGACAAATGATGGAGCCGATCCACCGCGCCGATCGCTCCGTTGATATCCTCTACGATAAAGCCGGTCAGACCATCCTCAATTATCTCAGGCACCGATCCGCGGTTAAAGGCAATGACTGGTGTGCCGCAAGCCATAGCCTCGATCATCACCAAACCGAATGGCTCGGGCCAGTCGATAGGGACGAGCAGAGCCTTGGCGCCGCTGAGGAAATTCGATTTGTCCTTGTCAGTGATCTCGCCGATATATTCGGCATTTCCCGACTTGATCATTGGCTGAATCTGGTCGTCGTAATACTCGCGATCCGCTTTGTCGACCTTCGCTGCGACCTTGAGCGGCACGCCGCAATGTTCAGCGATGCGGATGGCGCGGTCGATGCCCTTTTCCGGGGCGATGCGGCCGAGGAAGGCGAAGTAAGATGGCTTGATGGGCTGCGGCGTAAGCAACCGCTCGGGCAGGCCGTGATGGACGGTACGCACCCAACGCGCCTGCGGCAGTGGCCGCCGCTGGGAATTGGAAATCGACACCACCGGCACTGATGAAAAAGCGTCGAAAACCGGCTGATGCTCTGGCAAATCGAGCCGGCCGTGTAAGGTTGTGACGAACGGCGTCGGCTGCCGAGAGAAGAGCGAGAAGGGGTAATAGTCGAGGTGGAAATGCAGAAAATCGAAATCCGCCGCGCGCTGATAAACCCGCTCCAGCATCAGCATATGCAGCGCATTCGGATCGCGGACCGAGCCGTCTAGACGTAACGCGCGCGGCCAGACTGCGTCGAGCCGCGCCGAGGTCATCGAGTCGCCGCTGGCAAACAGCGTGACTTCGTGGCCGAGCGCGATCAACTCTTCCGTCAGCCACGACACAACACGTTCTGTTCCGCCATAAAGTCTCGGCGGGACCGCCTCCGTTAGCGGCGCGATCTGAGCGATTTCCATCGAATTTAACCTTTCTTTGGGTGACGTCCCGTCATCCGGTGAGTTCCCGCCCCAGAACCAAGAACCAAGAAAGCGCCAAATGTTTCAAATGTGTATGGTACTTATTTTTTGCGGATCAGGGAACTTTTCGGCTGTTCGAACGTGTACCACGGCACGCGGAATTCCGGCTTGTCCTGGTCTGGCTCCATTGAGCATACCAACGGCGTGGGGCGCTCCTATCGAAGCCGCAAAAAATCCCAATTGAGGATGGATAAAATTCGGACTATCGGCGTGGGGATGTCGTGCGGGTGAAGGATTCTCAGTCAGAAGTCGCGAGTGGAGATCAGACGTCTATGGCCGATCTGTGTGATTATGCCGGCCGCCCCCTCGCCTTTATCTTTCGCTACGTGCGATTGCGCCCGATCTCCCACACCGCCATTCTCACCGCCGTTCTCGTGGCCGTTGCCTGCTCGATCGGCACGCAATATGGCGTCAAATATCTCGTCGACATACTCGCGAACCATAACGGCGCCGGCGTCTGGATCGCTTTCGGTCTGCTCGGGTCACTGATTGCCGCCGACAATCTCTTATGGAGGCTAGCGAGCTGGATCGCCAATTTCGCTTTTGTTGACGTCACTGGCGACCTGCGGCGCGATTTGTTCCGCCACCTCACCGGGCATTCGCCGGGGTTCTTCGCCGAGCGTTTGCCCGGCACGCTGACGAGCCGGGTGACCGCCACATCCAACGCGGTGTTCACCGGCGAGAACATGTTCGTCTGGAACGTCCTGCCCCCGTGCGCGGCAACATTCGCGGCAATCGCCCTGGTGTTCACCGTCAGCTTGCCGATGGCTGCAGGTCTGGCCCTTGTGGCTGGCGCGATGGTTTGCGTCATGTTCCGCCTCGCCGCGGCCGGTCGGCCGCTGCACCACGACTTCGCCAGCAAGGCCGCGGCCGTCGACGGCGAAATGACCGACGTTGTGACCAATCTGCCGCTGGTGCGCGCGTTCGGCGGCTTCCTTCGGGAGCATCGCCGTTTCGATGCAACCGTCAAACGCGAGATGGAGGCGCGGCGGCGGAGCCTGTTCTATCTCGAGAAGCTCCGCATCTTTCATGCCGTGGTGACCATCGTTCTGGCGCTCGGCTTGCTCGCCTGGGCGATCTTGCTGTGGCAGCGGGGCGCAGCCACGACCGGCGATGTGGTCCTGATCTGCTCGCTTGGACTTTCGGTGCTGCATGCCACGCGCGATCTCGCTGTCGCACTAGTCGACATCACGCAACACGTCGCCCGTCTTTCGGAAGCGCTGGCGACACTGTTGGTGCCACACGATTTGCGCGACCATCCCGAAGCCGCGCCCCTTGTCGGGGGCGGCGCCAGCGTCAAATTCGAGGACGTCTACTTCCGCTATGGCGATGGACAGCAGATCTTCGAGAACCTGAACCTGACTTTCAGGCCGGGTGAACGGGTGGGCCTCGTCGGCCGTTCCGGCGGTGGCAAGTCCACGCTTTTCGCCTTGTTGCAGCGTTTCTACGACGTGCAAGATGGCCGGATTCTCATTGACGGACAAGACATTTCCCGCGTGACGCAGGAGAGCTTGAGGCAAGCCATCGGCGTCGTGCCGCAGGACATTTCGCTGTTCCATCGCTCGGTCATGGAGAACATCCGCTACGGCAAGCCGGATGCCTCGGATCAAGAGGTGAGCGACGCGGCATTCGCCGCCCGCTGCGATTTCGTTCAAGACCTGCCGGAAGGCATGCGCACACTCGTCGGCGAGCGCGGTGTCAAACTCTCGGGCGGCCAGCGGCAGCGCATCGCGATTGCGCGCGCGTTCCTCAAGAACGCGCCGCTGCTGTTGCTCGACGAAGCAACGTCCGCGCTCGACGGCGAGTCCGAGGAAGCCATCCGCGAGGCGCTGGCCCGTCTGATGCATGGACGCACGGTCATCACCATCGCCCACAGGCTCTCCACGGTGAGGAACTTCGATCGGGTCGTAGTGCTCCAGCTTGGGAAGGTCGTTCAGGACGGCGCGCCCGATTTCCTAGTGCGGCGTGAGGGGCTTTACCGGCAACTGGTGCAACGCGAGATGGATCGACTGTCCAGTCAGGCAGCAGCCTAGGGTTCCAAGCGCGGCGACGCGACGGCAGCTGAGCGCCTTGAGCCTGATCATCGAACGCAGCACCGCTTCCGGCCACTGCCGCCGAACGGCATTTTGCCGACCGGTCTTGCCAAAACTTCTTAGTATCGCCGAGTGCGGTGGCCGGATTAAGTGGCGCATGCAGCGGTCGATGCGGGCGAAACCACATTCCGATGGTCAGCGTGCATTCGCAGTTCCGGGCGCGACGTAAGGGCGCGCATTGTATCTCTTTTGCGACTATTCGATTCCGCTTCGAACGGCGGCGCACGAACGCACCCTGCGGTATGATTAGAAGGTGTCCCAAAAAATTCCAGTGACGGAACTAAATGCGCTGTTAGGAGGTTTTAGAGGTGCGCGCACCGAAGTTCTCGGGGAACGCTTTCGTGCGGAATATTTCATGAAACCTATGGGCCGCAAGCGCTGGGCCATCGCTGAAGGGTACATGATTCTCTCACGAGACCGCGTGCATTCTCAATGTCGGCGACCAAGAAGCGCACGTCACGATCACCATATTATTCGCCGATCGCGAGCCTGTGGGACCTTACCGGGTGACCGTCGCGGCGCGCCGCACGCTGCATTTGCGCTTCGATCTCGAACAACCGGCGGCCGTTCCACGCGATACCGACTACTCATCCCTTTTTGAGTTGGACGTGCCGATCATCCTGCAACACACACGGATGGATTTCCCGCCGCTCGGAGGTCAGTCTGCTTTCCACAATTGCTTACGCCGACGCAAAGTGACGTTGCGCGCGGATTTCGGCGCGAGGGTGCTGTGCGCTACGCCATCTTATGCGCTCAATATTGCTGAGGTCGCGGTCGGCATGGGCGTTGATCTGCGACGAGCGTCGTTAAGGGTCGGTGTGTTTGGGGCCGAACCCTGGAGCGACGCCGTGCGGCGCGAGCTCGAGCAGCGGCTCGGGATTGCCGCCCTCGACATCTACGGACTATCCGAGATTTTGGGTCCCGGCGTCGCTTGCGAGTGCCAGTCTGCGCAAGCAGGGTTGCATGGATGGGAGGATCATTTTCTGTTCGAGGTCGTCGATCCCGAAACGTTACAGCCAATGCCGATAGGAGAGAGCGGCGAGTTGGTGATCACCACCTTGACCAAGGAAGCACTGCCGATGATCCGCTATCGGACCCGCGACATAACACGACTCAATTGTGAGCCCTGTGCGTGCGGCCGTACGCACGTTCGCATCATGCGGGTGACCGGGCGCGACGACGACATGCTGATTATCAGGGGGGTCAATATTTTTCCTTCGCAAGTCGAGGCGGTTCTGGTTGGCTTCCCGAGCTTGGCGCCCCACTATCAAATAACACTGTCCCGAAATGGCGTGCTCGACGTCATGACTGTAGAGGTCGAGACTGCGCCCGAGGCGCGAATCGCGAGCAGCGACCGCCCGGCTATGGCCAAGAAGGTGAGTAGCCACATCAAGTCGCTAATCGGCGTAACATGCGATGTCGCGATCAAGTCACCTGGCGAAGTGCCGCGTTCGCAAGGCAAGGCGGTGCGGGTCCGCGACGAGCGAAAGAGTTAGAGCCGATTCCTTTCAGTTTGAGCCCTAACCGGTGTGTTTGAAGTAGTTGTTGCATTCCCCCTGGAGTGAAGGTTTGGACGATAGTTCCGATCCTATTCCACCGAGTGCGGGGATTGAGCGCTCACCGACCTTTCGCAAATGAGCTTTGAGTTTTGCGAAGGACTGCTCGATTGGGTTGAGATCGGGGCGATAGGGCGGGCGGCACCGCGCCTGCGGCCTTGATTGTCGCGCGCACGCCGGCAATCTTGTGGGCGGGGAGATTGTTCATGGTCACGATCTCGCCGGGGGAGAGGGCGCCAGACATTGTTCGAAGATAGGTGAGGAAGATTTCGCCGTTCATCGCGGCGTCGACGACGTCATGCCGATTTCCTGGCCGCCACCGATGCGCATGCCGTTGACTCGGCAGATCATGGCTAGAGGTCCTGCAAACAGAAGGCTTTATCAAACGCTTTGGCGGTGTGGTTCCAGCAAATGCGATCACGCTCGACATTGCGTCGGATGAAGTCCATGCGGTGATCGGTCCTAATGGAGCCGGCAAAAGTACGCTCGTTGGCTTGCTCAGCGGCGAAGTCACCCCGCAAGAAGGCAGCATCCATTTCGACGGCGCTGACATCACACGGCTTCCCGTCTATCGCCGGAGTCGGCTCGGGCTCGCACGCTCGTTCCAGATCACCTCCCTGTTCCATGACTTCAGCGCGCTCGACAACGTGGCGCTTTGCGGTGCAGGCGCATCGCGACCACTCGTTTCGCTTCTGGCGCGATGCGCGCCGCGAGGAGGTATTGCGCAAGCCCGCGTTGGTGGCGCTCGTTCGCGTCGGACTTGGTGAACGTGCCCGCCGCGCGCGTCGACAAATTAAGTCACGGCGAGCACCGGCAGCTTGAAATAGCAATGGCACTCGCGACGCAACCCGCCTCCTGTTGCTCGACGAGCCAATGGCCGGCATGGGGCCGGAAGAATCTGCACGAATGGTTCAAATACTGCGCCAGCTCAAGGGCAGTACGACGATCCTTTTGATCGAGCACGACATGGAGGCGATGTTCGCGCTGGCGGATCGCCTGAGTGTACTGGTCGACGGATGCATCATTGCTAGCGGCAAGCCGGAAACGATCCGTGCCGACGCCGCAGTCCGGCAGGCGTATCTGGGCGGTACTGAGAGCGGTTCAAATCCCATTTACTTAGCTCAAATCGTAGTTCAATCCGCCGTGACCAGAACGATCTCGAGCGCTTGCGTTCATCTCCGACGCATGGAACGCGGACGCAAAAAAGGCCCGGCACCAGAATGAAGACATCGGAAGTGCAACCGCATAGGCCGTGTAGTGGGCGAGGACTTCGGTGTTCGATAAGGATTCGGACCGCTGGTGCAAATCCTGCCACGCCGACCGATCCGGTCGAACGCCTCGCAAAAGCGGATCGCAGCGGGCCGAGCCCGATTCCGGCGGGCCGGCGTTTAAGCGCCCGTTCATTCTCCCCGGTATCGTCACTTTTTCGGACTCAATTTCGCCCGATAGCGGACGTTTCTATCTGTGCTAAGATAAGCTGGTTTTCATGGGGATTTATCAGTGTCGGGCGGGTCTTCCTATTTCTCGCGCTTCATCGTGAAGTTCTTCGAAATCATGGCCGCGGCTGTCGCCACCGCGGTCAGCGGCTATATCGTCGCGCATTTCACCGGGTATTTGTCCGCTTCCGCGCCGGTGCCGGCCGCGGTGCAGGTCGCAAGTCCGCCGGCCCAGCCGGTCACTCAGCCCGCCGCATCCGCGGACGCGCAACGTCCCGCGCCGCAACAGGACGCTACTCCCTCGCAGCCGGCGCGGACGACGGTGACCGTGGCGCCTGCGGCGTCATCGCGCAAGCGTCCCGGATCGGAAACGAGCCCCGCAGAGAGCAAGTCGCGCGATGCGGAGTCCGTCGAGGCTAGAGTCCGCGCCGCGTTGGCGAAGGTCGATGCCACTCGGCCGCCGCCGCCGGACATGCCGCCGCATCAAGCCGATATCCAGCCCACGCCGTCTGCCGTCGCGCCGCCGCGGCCGATGGATCCGGCCACTGTCGCGACGGTACCGCGTGCCTCCGAGCTTCCGCCGCCGCGGCCGGCCAATAATGCCACGGGCTCCGTGGCGGCGCCGCCGCGTGCCACCGAGCCGCAGCCGTTGCCGGTGCAGCAAACTCCCGTGCAGGCCGCCCCGGTGCAGCAGGCGGCGCCCGTCCAGTCCGAGCCGTTGACCTCGACGGTGGAGATAAAGCCACGGCCCATTGCATCGGTTGACGCCTCGCCGCCGCCTCCGTCTCAGGCTGCGCCGCCCGAGGAAGACAAGGGCCTCCTGTCGGCCATCAAGAAAATCCCCGAAATGCTGCGCTCAGACTCACCCCCGCGCACCGTTGAGACTCCGCGCCCGCCCATGCCGGTCGGCGAATAGGGCTATCGCGACTGCCAGCTAATCGGTTTTCGCCGGCGGAACTCCGCAAACGCGCCAAGCCAGTGCCCGCGGACCCTACATTCGTCCCGTAGACTGGCGTGCCCGTTTCAGGCAAAAGCGCTTTTCCGCGCGGATCATTTGACGTCGGCGCAACACGTGGAAACGTTGGGATGTCCGGAGTTGAGCGCGTATCCATTGCGGGTTTGAAGGTTGCGAAAGTCCTCCATGACTTCGTCGTCAACGAAGTCATTCCGGGCACCGGGATCGAGGCTTCGGCGTTCTGGCAGGGGCTTGATCGCATCGTTCACCGTTCGGCACCGGTGAATCGCGCGCTTTTGCAGCGGCGGGATGAGCTACAGGCAAAGATAGACGGTTGGCACCGCGAGCGGCGGGGTCGCCCGTTCGACGAGGCCGCGCATAAGGTGTTCCTCGAAGAGATCGGCTATCTCGTGTCGGAAGGTCCGGCCTTTGCCGTCGACACCGCCAATGTCGATGAGGAGATCGCCGCCATCGCCGGACCGCAGCTCGTGGTGCCGGTCAGCAATGCGCGCTATGCGCTCAATGCCGCGAATGCGCGATGGGGCTCGCTCTACGACGCGCTCTACGGCTCCGACGCCATTCCGCGGGACGACCGCGCCGGGCCGCGCAAGGGGTACGATCCCGAACGCGGCAAGCGCGTGATTGCCTGGGCGCGGCGCTTCCTCGACGAAGCGGTGCCGCTCACCTCCGGCTCCCACGCCGACGCACAGGGCTATGCGGTCAAAGGCGGCGCGCTGACCGTTACACTAAGCGGCGGCACCAATGTCGGACTGGCGGATCCAAAGCAGCTCTCCGGCTATCGCGGCGAGCCGCACGCGGCTGAAGCCATTGTTCTTGCCAACAACGGCCTGCACGTCGAGATTGTCATCGATCGTGGAGATCCGGTCGGTCGCGACGATGCTGCGGGCGTCGCCGACGTCGTTCTCGAAGCGGCGGTCACGGCCATCATGGATCTCGAGGACTCGATCGCAGCGGTCGATCCGGCGGACAAGGTCGCCGCTTATCGCAACTGGCTTGGATTGTGTCAGGGGACGCTCGTCGAGGTCTTTCAAAAAAACGGCAAGCCGTTGACGCGCCGGCTTGCCGCTGATCGCAGCTACACCAAGCCCGATGGAGGTGCGCTCGCGCTGCCGGGCCGCAGCCTGATGCTCATTCGCAACGTCGGTCATTTGATGATGGACGAGGGCGTGCTCGATCGCGACGGGCATCCCGTTCCTGAAGGCATCCTCGATGCGGCGGTCACAAGCCTCATCGCGCTCCACGATCTCAGACGCCACGGTTCATCGCGTAACAGCCGCGCCGGCTCGATCTACATCGTCAAGCCGAAAATGCACGGGCCGGAAGAGGCCGCGTTCGCCGACGATTTGTTCGCCGCCGTCGAGAACATGCTGGAATTGCCGCGCAACACCATTAAGCTCGGCTTGATGGACGAGGAGCGGCGGACGACGGTCAACCTCAAGGAATGCATCCGCGCGGTGAAATCGCGCGTGTTCTTCATCAATACCGGCTTCCTCGATCGCACCGGCGACGAGTTTCACACCGCCATGCAGGCCGGACCGATGATCCGCAAAGGCGAGATGCGCGGACAAGCCTGGCTCAAGGCCTACGAGGACTGGAATGTCGATATCGGGCTTGCTTGCGGCCTGCCCGGTCACGCCCAGATCGGAAAAGGCATGTGGGCAATGCCGGATTTGATGGCCGCGATGCTCGAGCAGAAAATCGCCCAGGTCGAGGCGGGCGCCAATACCGCGTGGGTGCCGTCGCCGACCGCGGCGACGCTGCATGCGACGCACTATCACAAGGTCAATGTCTTTCGGCGTCAGCGTCAGCTCGCGTCGCGCCCGCGTGCCAGCCTCGACGATATTTTGACGATCCCGCTTGCGCGCGGCATCAACTGGTCGCCTGAGGAAGTCCAGCAGGAGCTCGATAACAACGCGCAAGGCATTCTCGGCTACGTCGTGCGTTGGATTGATCAGGGCATTGGTTGCTCGAAAGTTCCCGACATCGACAATGTCGCTCTGATGGAGGATCGCGCGACCTTGCGCATTTCCAGCCAGCACATCGCCAACTGGCTGCTGCACGGCATCACGACCGAGCGTCAGGTCATGGATACGATGCGGCGCATGGCGGTCGTCGTCGACCGGCAGAATGCCGGCGATCCGGTCTATTCGCCAATGGCGCCAAATTTCGACTCGTCGATCGCGTTCGCCGCGGCGTGCGACCTCGTCTTCAAGGGAACGGTGCAGCCGAACGGCTATACCGAGCCGATCCTGCACGCGCGGCGCGCGGAGTATAAGCGGTGCAAAAAGCCTCAATAAGCTTTGGTTTGCCGCGCGTCAGAGATATCGTGCCTTGAGATCGACCGTCGTCTCGGTGCCGATGCGGTCGAAGTTTTCAGCAAGCCATTTGTCCGCGCGCTCCCGTCCGAGCTCGAAGAGATACGTCAAGAATCTCCACTCGGCGTTCATTTTGCTTGAGCCCGCGAGTTCCCGGATGATGTCTTCGGCCTCAATCAGGTGGATGAACATTCGCTTGCCGCCCGACAGCTTGCCCTCGTCGATCATCTGGGTGACGAACGCAACGGCCCGCATTTCCCGCATCAGCGACGAATTGAAGCTGATCTCCTGCATGCGATTGAGAATCGCGCGCGAATTGGTCGGCAACTCGGGTCGCTCGGTCGGCGTCAAATGCACCAGCAGAACGTCCGGGCATTTACATCCGTAGATCACCGGAAAGATCGCAGGATTTCCCATGAAGCCGCCGTCCCAATAATACTCACCGTTGATCTCGGGCGCGCGCATCATGAACGGCAGGCAGGCCGAAGCGAGCACGTGGTCGGCGGTGACTTCGCTGTTGGGAAAGACCGCAACCTTGCCGGTGCGCACGTTGGTCGCGCTCAGAAACAGCTTGATGACTTTCTGCTGCTGGACCCGCTCAAAGTTGACCACTTCGTTCAGCAGGTCCCGCATCGGATTGGCGTCCATCGGGTTGAGCTGGTAGGGCGACATAAAGCGGCTGATCATGTCGACCATCACGTAGCCAGGCGAATGATCGAGCCCGAAATTCGGGTTCAACTTGTCGATGAAAGACGGGGCGATGATGCTTTTGGACGTCGTGTCCGACATCTTTTTCCAAAATACCTGCATCAGCTTCTTTGCGCCTTCGCGGCCGCCCTCGGCCAAGCCGTCGGCAAGCAAAACGGCATTGACGCCGCCGGCGCTCGTAGCAGTCACGCCGTCGAAGGTCAGGCGCTCCTCGTCGAGCAGGCGGTCGAGCACGCCCCAGGTGAAGGCGCCGTGACTGCCGCCGCCCTGAAGCGCCAAGTTGATCGTCTTCTGCCCGGCGAGCGGTTCGCTGGCCGCAAGCTCGGCGGATGTCGGCTGCGCGGTCATGGTTCCCCTCCAGTGCGCGCGCGGCCCTGAACGCGGCCGCCTTTTTAACAACACAATCTAGCCCGGCCAGTGGTCGCCGTCACGGTCTAATAATAACGTGCCGCGAAGAGGTTAGCACCGGTTCTTTTTCTGGAGGCTTCCAGATCGGGTCAGACGGACGGATCGTGGGGAGGAGCATGTGAATCGCGGGCGGGCGGCATTGCCCGGCGCCGTTTTCGGTGATTACTGATGCCAAATGACCACCCGCATCGTCATTCGCCGGCCTGACGACTGGCATTTGCATGTCCGCGACGGCGAAATGCTCAAAGCGGTGCTGCCCTATACGGCCCGGCATTTCGGCCGGGCCATCCTCATGCCCAACCTCGTTCCGCCCATCCGCACGGCGCAGCAGGCCGCCGCTTACCGCGAGCGAGTCAAGGCGGCACTGCCGAAAGGCTCGCATTTCACGCCGCTGATGACCTGTTATCTCACCGATGAGACCGATCCCGACGATGTCGAGCGTGGTTTCCGCGACGGCGTATTCATCGGCGTCAAGCTTTATCCGGCAAACGCCACGACCAATTCGGCGGCCGGTGTCACCGATTATCGGAAAATCGACCGCGTGCTGAACCGCATGGAGAAGATCGGCATGCCGTTCCTGATGCATGGCGAAGAGGTCGGTGCCGACATCGACATTTTCGATCGCGAGGCGGCGTTCGTCGAGCGGCGCCTGTCGAAATGGGTCACGCAATTCCCCGGTCTGCACATGACCATGGAGCATCTTTCCTCGAAAGACGGCGCCGACTTCGTCAAAAGCGCCGCCCCGCAGGTCGGCGCAACCATTACGCCTTACCACTTGAGTCTCACGCGCACCGACTGGCTCGGCGCGGGCACCAAGCCGATGATGTATGCCATGCCGGTCATCAAAACCGCGAACGACCGCGCCGCGTTGCGCAAGGCCGCGACTTCGGGAGCAGCCTGCTATTTCCTCGGCACCGATTCCGCGCCGCATCCTTTCGCCCGCAAGGTTGCGATCAGCGGCGTTCCCGGTATCTTCAATGCGCCGGTGGCGCTGGCAACCTACGCCAAGGTGTTCGAGGAGGAAGGCGCACTCGACAAGCTCGAGGCCTTTGCGGCGCTCAACGGTCCGAAGCATTATCGCCTGCCGCCGAACGACGATACGATCGTGCTGGAAAAGTCGCCGTGGACGGCGCCGGTCGAGGTCAAAGTCGCGGGCCCCGATGAGCGTACGCTGCTCTATCGCGGCGGCGAGACCATCGAATGGCGGGTGGTTGAAGGCTGAGAAGAGGAAATGACGATGGCCGGCTTCGCCGACAGGAAAGACATAGCCACGCTGACCGCGAAGATGCTCATCGAGGTCGAAGCGGTTCGCTTTATGACCGACAAGCCGTTCATCTTCACCTCCGGCTGGGCGAGCCCGGTTTATACCGACTGCCGCAGGCTCATCTCGTTTCCGCGGGTGCGGCGCACTCTCATCGATTTCGGCGCGGTCATGCTCGAACGCAATGTCGGATTCGAGCAATTCGACTCGGTCGCCGGCGGCGAGACCGCGGGCATCCCGTTTGCCGCCTGGATGGCCGACCGGCTGATGCTGCCGATGCAATATGTGCGCAAAAAGCCGAAGGGCTTCGGCCGCAACGCGCAGATCGAGGGACATCTCGAAGCGGGCGCCCGTGTGCTGCTCGTCGAGGACATGACCACCGACGGCCGCAGCAAGGTCAACTTCTGCACGGCGCTGCGTGAAGCGGGCGCCACCATCGAGCACTGCTTCGTGATTTTCTTCTACGACATCTTTCCCGAAGGCAGAAAAATCCTCGGCGATCTCGGCATCGCGCTGCACGCGCTCGCCACCTGGTGGGACGTTCTCGAAGCGGCGAAGAAGAGCGGGAAATTCGACAAGGGCCGGCTGCACGAAGCCGAGAGTTTCATGAAGGACCCCGCTGGCTGGTCGAAGGCCCATGGCGGCACCGTCCTGGCGGCGGAGTAGGCGGTGTCGGCTCCGGCCGCGGACGTGATCGTCGTCGGCGCCGGCAACGCCGCGTTCTGTGCGGCGCTCTCCGCGCGGGAGCGGGGTGCAAAAGTGCTCATGCTGGAAGCAGCGCCAGAAGAGGAATCCGGCGGCAACAGCCGCTTCACCGCCGGCTCCATTCGCGTCGTCTATCACGGCGTCGAGGACATCAGGACGCTCGTCCCCGATCTGACGCCGGCGGAAATCGAAAGCACGGATTTCGGCACGTACACCGCGGCCCAGTTTTTCGACGACATGGCGCGGGTCACGCAGCATCGCGCCGATCCCGATCTTGTCGAATTGTTGGTCACGCACAGTTTCGCGACGCTCAACTGGATGCGCGAGCAGGGCGTGCGCTTCATCCCGATCTACGGCCGCCAGGCGTTCAAAGTCGGCGGCAGATTCAAGTTCTGGGGCGGGCTGACGGTGGAAACGGTCGGCGGCGGTCCGGGCCTAGTCGCCATGCTCACGGACGCCGCGCGAAAACGCGGCATCGGCATTCGCTATCAAACACGCGCGCTCGATCTATTGTACGATGGCAGCCGCATCGAAGGCGTGCGGGTGCGTGAAGACGGTGCGCTGCGGGAACTGCGCGCGCAGTCGGTGGTGCTCGCCTGCGGCGGCTTCGAGGCCAATCCGGAATGGCGCACGCGGTATCTCGGCCCCGGATGGGATGTCGCCAAAGTGCGCGGCTCGCGCTTCAACACCGGCGACGGCATCCGCATGGCGCTGGAAATCGGTGCGAGTGCCCGCGGCAACTGGTCGGGCTGCCATGCCGTGCAATGGGAGATGAACGCGCCGGAGTTCGGCGACCTTGCGGTCGGTGACCAGTTTCAGAAACATTCCTATCCCTTCGGCATCCTAATCAATGCAGACGGCAAGCGCTTCGTTGACGAGGGCGCGGATTTCCGCAACTACACCTACGCCAAATATGGCCGCGTGGTGCTGGAACAACCGGGCCAGTTCGCTTGGCAGATTTTTGACGGCAAGGTGAAACATCTTCTGCGCGACGAATACAAAATCCGGCAGGTCACCAAGGTTACGGCGAACACGATCGAAGAGTTTGCGCAAAAACTCGAAGGCGTGAACGCTACCGAGTTCCTCAAGACCGTGAAGGAATGGAATGCGGCGGTGCGCACCGATGTTCCGTTTGACCCGAACGTCAAAGACGGACGGTGCACGCTAGGTCTCGCCGTCAACAAAAGCAATTGGGCAAACGCGATCGACACGCCGCCCTTTGAGGGCTATGCAGTCACTTGCGGAGTTACGTTTACCTTCGGCGGCCTGCGCATCAACGACGACGCCGCGGTGCTCAATACCGACTGCCGGCCGATCCAAGGTCTCTATGCCGCCGGTGAACTCGTCGGCGGCCTGTTCTACTTCAATTATCCCGGCGGGACCGGGCTTATGTCCGGCGCGGTGTTCGGTCGCAGGGCCGGCGCGTCGGCCGCGACCACGAGTAGTCATTGATGGGTGCGCCCTGGCCGACGGAATTGCGGCTATACAAGGACCGCAAAACGCTTGCGGTGACCTTTGACGACGGCGAGAGCTTCGAACTGCGGGCCGAATATCTGCGCGTCCGCAGTCCGAGTGCCGAGGTGCAGGGTCATTCGCCGGCCGAGCGCCGCATCGTTGCCGGCAAGAGCGAGGTGCGGATTTTGGAGCTGCATCCGGTTGGCAATTACGCGGTGCGGCTCGTTTTCGACGATCTACATTCGACAGGGATTTTCAGTTGGGATTATCTGTCCGAGCTCGGCCGCAATCGCGAGAAATATTGGCGCGAATACCTCGACGAGCTGAAGGAAAAGAAGCTTTCGCGCGCTCCTTCGGCACCTTAACGGCCCACGGCGCGAACGTCAGCGCGGTGGCGGGCTCCATGCGCGCGTCGCCGGTCCGTCGTTAGAACCGCCAGCCGCGGGCGGCATCATGTGCGCCAATTGATTGTCGCGGCCCCAGCCGCGGCCGTGGCCGCCCCAGCCCCAGGCGACTACAATGATGCCGATGATGGCGGCCAAAACCGCAAAGCTCCATCCAATGCCGGTGTCATACCGGGGAGGGGGCAGCTCGTCAGGCATTTATTCCCTCCCTCTTTCCACTTGCCGGAATCGCCGCCGCTGCACTTCGAACCTTAGCGCAATCGGTTGCGCCGCGAAACGCTTCTCGGAGCCGAGGTTTCCGCCCGGACCACTTCGCTAACGAACGGTCAACCTCGCGCCGGTACCATCGGCGGCAGTGTCGGGGTGGGGGTTTGGATGGGACACCTTCGGCATCAGGACGGCCTTGGCCCTACTCCCTCCGGGCCGAGGCCGTTCGTTTTTTCCGGTTGGCGCCCATTCAACGTTTAGATTTGCGCACGCGACCGTGAAAAGAAAGTCTTGGCGCCTGCAGGCTAACGGCACGTCCGGGCGGATTTTTGTCTAAATTCACCGCCACAAGCGCGTGACGATGCCGGCGCGGAAACCTTCATTGTGATTCGGAAGAGGGCCGAGCCGGACTTGAGACGGCGTGAATTCATCAGGCTAATCTGCGGCGCCGCGGCCCACCCGCTGCTCTTGCCGCTGTTTTGGTCAACGGCAGCGCGCGCGCAAAATCCCGCGGCAAATCCACCCGCCGCCGGTCCGGCCGATCAGGCGGATGAAGTCGGTCAGGTGGCGACCTTGCAAGGCAGCGCGACGGTGACCCGCGGTGATCCGCGACCGCTATTCCCCTGCAGATCAGCGACCGCATTTTTAAGAACGACACGCTCGCGACCGGCCCGGGTTCGTCGCTCGGCGTCACATTCGACGACGAGACAACCTTCAGCCTTTCCGCGAACACGCGCATCGTCGTCAATGAATTCATCTATCAGGAAGGCGGCGGCGCCAACGCCGCCGCGTTCAAGCTCGTGGTCGGCACGGCTGCCTTCGTCGCGAGCCTGGTCGCCAAGACCGGCGACATGAAAATCTCCACGCCGAGCGCCACGCTCGGTATTCGCGGTACGACCGGCGTGGTCGACGTGCCGGAAGGCGGTGGCGCGGGCGAGCCGAGGATCAAGCTTTATCCGGACGCTGACGGCCATGTCGGCCAGATCGAGGTGTTCAATCGGCAAGGCGGGCGGCTTGGTACGCTCACGCAAGGCGCCAGCGCTTTCGTCATCCGGCCGGGCCCGGGCGGAAGCCTGCGCGCGGAGCCGTTCCAGATTCCGCCGCAGGAAGCAGCGCGCGACCGCGGAGTACTCCAGCGGCTGTTCGCCTCCCACAATATCGGCCGCCGGATGCCCAACGAGCGCTTGCGGACGCGCGGGCCAGGCCGGTTGGGACCGCGCAATCCGCGGCAGCCGGGCCGCATGCGACGAGAGTTCAATCGCAATCCGCACCCCGGTCCGCCGCGGTCGCCGTCGCCTCCGCGCAAAGGAAATCCGAACGGTCGGCAGAAACGTTAGCTCATGCGCAGGCGAGGGGAATTGCGTTTCGGGTCGCCAGACCGCCGTTTGGGATATTTGCTGGCGGCATTGATCGCGATGTCACCCGCGGCATCGCACGCTCAATCCGTTGCCGGCAACAAACAGCCGCCGTCCGCGTCGTCTGCGCAAACGCCGAACCTTGCAGACGCGATGGTGGAGTACCGCCGCGCTTTGGCCGCGTATGTCGAGGCAAGAGCGGCTTACGAGACCGCGGCCGGGGCATACTGGAAATTGATCGCCGAAAAGCGGCATCTGCGCACCGCCAAGCGTGCGAACCACGAACAGATTTCGATCGACGATTATGTTCTGACGCAGCCGCCGGTCTATAGCGGCCCGCCGAAACCGCGCGATCCCTCCGGGCCCCGTGAAGAATCGCCGCCGGCAGTCTCCGTTCCGGTGGTTGCGGATTTTCTCGCGGCCGCGCAGCGCGAATTCAAATTCGTTCCGCAGACGCCGCAAAAGGAAAGCGAGTTCAAACGCGCTTATGCCAAAGCCGCGCTGGCGGCCGGGCTAACCAAGCCGCAGATCGTGCGCATCTACAGCTTCGAGGCCGGCGGCAACGGCGAATATGACGTTCAGGCCGGGCTCGAACACAACAAGCGGGCGCGCGCGATCACCACGGCGCTCGGTTACAACCAGCTGCTGGCGACAAACACCGTCGAGATTCTCGCCGAGAGCGGTCATCAGTTCCTCAAGAGCTTGCTGATGTGCGCCGCGGCGTTGCCCGATGCCGAGAAGGCGGCTTTGGAGAGCAAGATTGCGGTCCTGCGCAAGATGATGAATTTCGCCGGGAGTGTCCCCGACGACTGGAACGAGCATCAGACGCTGGCGGGTACGGCGAAGGGACTCGGCATCCATGCGCTGAATTTGGACATCGACGTCGGGCCGCTCCTGCAGACGCAGAAGCTCATGGACTCCATCGTGTTCGCCCGCCGCAAGGGATTGTCCGAGACGCTCACCGCCGCCGAGCTGGAGATGATGAATCTGACGGGCGACGGCAACGGCTTCGACATGATCACGATGCCGCTTCCCTGGCGCGACCAAGTGCCGACTGCGAATTTCTTTCTCAGGAGCGGTTATCGCGATAATCCCGTGGCGCAGCGCAACAACGTCGTCGGCAAGCTGATCGCGGCAACTGACGCGCACATGGACGTTGAGGTCGCCAAGCCCGGAGCGAAGGAGCTCGCGGCGGCTTTGCAATGAACCGATCCAGATTCTTTGCAGGCTTTGCTGACTGGCCGGCGAACCGGCGGCCTAAAAAACCCGAATGGCGCCGCCCGGCTGCGGCTCTTTTTCCGTGGCGGCGCCGGCAAAAGCGTGAACTTTCGCCCAGGCGTGCTAAGTTTAAATTACCGCGAAGCTGAGGAACAAGTTATGAGACCGCGCTCCAAGGGCGGGGACAAATCCCGGAAACCGCGGCGGCGCAAAGCGGCGACGACGCCGAAACGCCGCGCTAGAGGGGGGGCGGTACGCCGCCGCCGATCGTCCGTCGCCGGCCAGGAAGCAAAGATCGCGCGGCTTGAGCGCGAATTGAACGATGCGTTGCGGCAGCAGACCGCGACTGCCGAGATTCTCAAGGTCATCAGCGGTTCAGCCTTCGATTTGCAGACGGTTCTCGACAGGCTCGTCGAGTCGGCCATGCACCTCTGCGATGCGGACGCCGCCAACATATGGCGTCCCGACGGCAATGTGTTGAAGCTCGCTGCAAGCTGCGGTCATACCCGTGAATTTAAAGAATTCGCCCAGCGAAATCCGATCACTCCCGGCCACGGCACGGTCACCGGCCGCGTGTTTTTGGAGCGCAAGACTGTTCACATACCCGACGTTCTGGCGGACAAGGAATTCACCGGAACCGGCTATCAATCGCGCGGCCGGTATCGCAGTCACCTCGGCGTTCCGATGCTGAGAGAGGGCGAAGCCATCGGCGTCTTTGCGCTCACGCGATCGGATGTCACGCACTACTCGGCGAAACAGATCGAGCTGGTGGCGACGTTCGCTAACCAGGCGGTCATCGCCATCGAGGACGCACGGCTGCACGAGGCCGAAAAGGAGCGCACCCGCGAACTGCACGAGTCGCTCCTACTGCTCGAACGCGAACGAGAAAATAAACTGATGAACGTGGAGGCGATCACGGCTTCGATCGCGCATGAAGTCAGGCAGCCGCTGGCGGCGATCGCGACGAACGGCAGCGCCGCGTTGCGGTTTTTCGAAAGAACGCCGCCGGACTACGGAGAAGTGCGGGCGGCTCTGCACAGGCTGATCGCCGAAAGTCACCGCGCCAGCGAGCTGTTCGACAGCATCCGCTCGCTGTTCCGTAAGACCGATCAGGAGCGGCAGCCGATCGACGTAAACGAAATTACGCTTGAAGTTCTAAAGTCATTGCGCGGCGAGCTGGCGGATCATGGTGTGACGGTCGATGCCGAGCTGGCGCCGAAGCTGCCGCTCGTCGAAGGGCACAGGAGCCAATTGCAGCAGGTCATTTCCAACCTCGTCCACAACGCAATCGAGGCGATGGATACCGTGCCGGAGCGAAAGCGACTGCTGCGGGTGAAGACGGAGCCTCGCGACGACCATGTGGTTACGATCGCATTGGAAGATTCCGGACCGGGCATCGATCCGAAGCAGATCGAGGGCATATTCGATGCTTTCGTCACGACGAAGCCGGGCGGAATGGGATTGGGCCTGGCGATCTGCCGCAGGATTGTTGAAAGTCACGGCGGCCAAATTTCCGCGATATCTGACGGGAAGGACGGGGCGCTGTTTCGCCTCGATCTGTCGATCAAAGCGCCCGCGTGAGAGCGTTTCCGGTGGTAGAAGACAGAAAGATGCTAGGGATCGTCAGCAAAATTCGATTTCCTGAGCGCCTTTGCCTTAACGAGCAGCCAAATTGTGCCTCATTACGATGAATTGATGGGGCGGCCGGTAGCGGACGTGATGACCTTGCCTTCGCGCACGTCGAGAGCGGCAAACAGGGTCATTGTGCCGTGACGCTTATAGTCGTGCGCCATCGTTCCAGCGCGGCCCTTCTTCATCGGCAGGCTAGGCTGGGTGCGATCCAACGCCTGGCGGTCGCGCCAACCCAGTTGGGTATGACATTGTTGCGGCCTCCTACGTCAAAAACTAAAGCAAATATTAAAACATAACGTTTCCTAATTGGCTGGGGGCTCGGCATTCTTGACACGTTAACAGCAAAAGAGCGGTGGGGTGTTGCGTTTGAGATATATCGCGTCCCTTTTATTGAATACTTTGATTGCAATCGCCGCGGCGAGTTCGGCGGCTGTTCGGGCGCACCTTTTCTAGTGCGGTGTGCGCGCTCACGAGGTCGGCTAATCCCATCCTATGCCTGAGGAATTTATTAAATACCTCCTCGAACAGTGGAGCATGCTCACCCAAGTCGGCGTGCCTTTTGTTATCGCGGTTCTCCTCGCGAGCGGGATTATTTGGGGCGCGCTGAAGTGGGGTTATGGCCGAGAAATGAGCCTGCTGAAGCAGTATAAAGATAAGCTAAGCGGCGTGTCGCCAGACGAAGCTAAGGCGCTAATCAACAACTTGGAGCAGCAACTCGCGAATCTCAAAGACAAAGTTGAACCGAGGCGTCTTAACGAAGAGCAACGCCGTCTAATAATCGAAAATGCCGCGTTGCCGGAAGGTACGACATATAGAATTTCAATCCAAAATGAGTTGGGGAGTGACACCACCGAATATGCGGGTGATTTTGACAATGCCTTGCGACAGACGCCGGGATGGCAAGTCCGCCGGTGCACATTTCCTCCGATGCCGACGTTTGCCCCTTCCGCCCATGGCGTTCTGATTGTAGCAACTCCTAGAAACTTCGGGACACCAGAAATACTCTCTATTCGCAGGGCGTTAGATGCAGCTAGTATAACCTATGAGTTTGCTAGTCACCCGGCCGTTAGTGGTAATGCTGATGTGTTTTTACTGATAAGACCACGCCGCACCTGTCCTTAGGGCCACCAATGTTCACCGCGATGCGCCGCGCCTCGTCACGGGAGAGCAAATTCGCCGCCCCGGCTCCTCCTCGAAGTAGACATAGGCGAGCACCTGCCCGGCGTTGTCCCTCACGACCAAGCACGCTCTATTTTTCGACAGTTCACGGCGGCTGGCCGCGGTTCTAAGCTTCTCTCAAGTGAGCCTCGCAAGGATAGTCTGATGCTGTGGATTGCGCTACGATTGTTTGTTTTAAGCCTGTTTGGGGAGCTTTACGTCTGTTGGGGATAAGTCATGCCCGGTTCGAGGGATGCCGACTTAGTTGCCATCAAGGCCCGCTTTGGATCTAATTATGCCTTAGTCGCCAGCGCCCCCAAAATTGCGAGCAATCGCTCGTGATCGCAGCGCTCGCAAACGCTAAAGCTAGCGAGGCCGCGCTTTACGCAGCGCTTGCACCAAGACCGACAAAGGCGCTGCAGCTTGGTTCTAACAGCGGGCGTCCCGTAGGCGCCCCGAGTGTGCTGCACTTCTTTCCTTTTGTGGGTGCCTGATAAACCGTTCCTCGACCTCGGTGAGATCTGGTCGCCACCTTAGCGGGGTACTGGCGGTAAAAGCTGTAGCGCGCAGGTCACACACCGGCTGGATCTGGGTGACTGGGTGTGAACTACGCTTCTTTTCTGTTGAACGTGCATTTTTGCAACTCACACTTTCCAATTTTAAGCAGCATTGTTGCAACGGCAGCATTGTTGCCTGAGCTTTATATTGTTCTACAGCGGGAACTGACATGACTAGGCTTCTAGACCATACTGGGGAGCTTGCTTCCTTGAGTGAACTGAACTCTGCCGCGTCATTGTTGTTGCTTGCGTCCGATGAGCGCCGCGCGCCGACCGCCATGCTGTCATCCGCAAAGCGGGCCGCCTTAATCGCCTGCTTGAATGGTGGGAGTCTTCATAAGCGTTGCGGGGTCTGGACCGCGCCATCCGCCAGCGTTGACGACAAGCCCATCTCCGGCGTTACGGTTGCAGATCTCGGGCGCGACGGCATGCTAACGTTGAGTATACTTCGTGAAAGCGCGCACGCGCGGCTCACCACTCGCGGAGGCTGGTTCGCCCGGACAGTGGTGACTGAGTTGGCCGAACGGGTGGCTCCGTAATGTAGGCCCATTGGCAGCCTTAGTTGATGGCCTCGTCACTTGTCCGCAACATCATCGCGATCCAGCCTCACGACGACGCAAAGGAGATGCGCGGTTTTTTACAGATAGGGGCATTCCCAAGGTCCCAGAGATGCGCCGCTTAGCTCGCTGAGCTAACGCGGACGCAATGCGATGTAGGCTGTGTGAGGCGGCCTATGCGGTTGCCATAAAAAACGCAGCTGAGTGTGGAGTTGAGTCTCAGGCGTGGGCGTAGGCATTATTTTGCCGGGGCAGTTTCGCATCGGCCCGACCCGACAATAGTAGTCGTAGCGTTACCCTCCGTTGTTGAGCGCGCGTACGTCAACGTGCCATCCCGGCGATTGAGCTCGTAGTAAACCTCTCCGCGATCCGCGCTGATCCAGGAGTCGTCGAACCGAGTGACTCGCAGGGGTCTTCCGTCTGAAAATGCGAGAGTTTTTGCTGCATCGAGTGATCTTCAATCTGGACCGATCTGTCGCCTCCAGGCGGCACTGACGTCAATTGCGCGACTACCAAAGCGATCATCACAAGTGCCGTGCTTGCACAGGCTGTGCCAGGGTAGCAAGCGCAATGGCGAGCATACTGCACCCACTCGTAATCTTCACCGCAGTGCACTCTTGACCTAGTGAGGGGCCTATTGGCGCTACATAATATAGAATTGCAGTCGGCGTCATAAGAAGGCGTTCACACGGCCCAGAAAACGAAAGGGCATTCATGTCAGAAGAGCGAGATGACCAGGAATGACCGTGCCTGCCATCGCATGATGGTCGAACTGATCGACGTTTTGCTGAGTATCCCACGACAACCGTTGAGCCAGATACCATCGATACCGATGAAGTACTTACAGCGATTGCAAAGACGGTGGCAGAATTAACTTGCGGCCAGGACGATACGATCCGCCAGCAGTTATTGAACAGCTGATGCGCGAAATTTACGAATTATGGCGCAGAGTTTCGTCGAGACGTGGGAACGGGTGCAATGGGCTGTGATGCACGGCATTAGTTGGTCGCCTCGATAGTCATATCATGGGCGAAACGTGGGCGTGGTTCGCAGTTGTTCGAGCTGGTGGGCGCTGTAGGGATTGAACCTACGACCTCTCCCGTGTGAAGGGAACGCTCTCCCGCTGAGCTAAGCGCCCGGTCCAGTTCGCGGCCGATTTAAGGAACGCTTCGCCAGGGTGTCAAGCGAAGCGTGTCGGGAATGCGGATCGGCGATCGAAGCTCCGCGGGCGCCGCGTCAGTTGGCCCCATTTTTTGATGCACTCAAGTCTGCATTCCCGCTTGCGCGCGAAATGAGTCGAAAGATCATCGGCTGCGCTTTTAACTCGACGCCGCGCGCGGGACACTCGACTGCAGGGCGCGGATGCGGTCGGCGAGCGTGCCTTTGTTTTCCTGAGGCGCGCCGGCGGCGCCATTGATGCCCGGGGATGGTCCATCGCGCCGCGAAGGCGCTAATTCCGGCACCGCGTCCGCCAGCATCGATTCGATCGGCGATCCGGGACCTTCGAGCGCGGCCGTGAGGCGCGCCACTTCGGCGGCGACGTCGTTGATGCGTTCGCGCAACAGCGTGTTCTCGACGCGCTCGCCCGCCCAGGCGGCTTCGGCGTCGCGTTTCATTGCCGCGATCTCGCGTTGCAACTTGGTGCGTTCCTCGATGGCGGCGGCAAGCTGCGCTTCCAGCTGGCCGATATCAGCGCGGAATTTGTCCACGACGCCGCCGCTACGGCCGCCGGCATTCTCCAGTTCTTCGCGCAAATCGTGCTCGATCTTGCCCGCTGCTTCTAGATCGCCGCGCAGCTGGGTGATCTCGAACTCGCGCTCGGCCAGAAGTCGGCCCTGATCGCTCAGCCGGGTTTCGAGCTGCTGTGCGCGGCGGCTCAAGACCTCGGCTTCCGTCGTCTGCACGAGGAGCTGCCGTTCGAGCTGATCGGTCCGGCTCGCCAGTTCGTCGAGCCTGCCGCGCGCCTCGCTCGACAGCTTGGCCGCCGTTTCCGCCTCGCCGCGTTCGCGCGCAAGCCGCTCTTCGGTCGCTCGCACCGATCGCTCGTAGTCGGCGACGCTCACCTTCATCGCTTCGACTTGCGTGCGCAACGCGGCCAGCTCGACGCGCTGGCTGTCGGCCACGATCGAGCGTTCGCCGAGCTCGGCGACGAGCCGGGCGAGGTCGGCCCGCTTGTCGGCGAGCGCCCGCTCCGCCTCGCGCAGCGACGCGGATTTCAGCTCGAACTCTTCCTCGGTGGCGCGGAGCTGATCGCGCAGATTCTTGTCCCGCGATTCCATCGCGAAGATCGCCGCAGTTTTCTCGCCGAGCTCTTTTTTGAGCAGGTTGATGGCGTCGGTCTTTTTGCCGAGTTCGGCGAGTTGGCCGGTCGTCTTCGCCTTCATCTGCTCGACGCTCATTTCGAGCCGGCGCGTCGACATGGCGAATTCGGCACGCAACTGATCCTTGTCGGCGCGGATTTCCGCGACCGACAGCGGGGTTGCGGCTTCGAGCCGCCGCATCGTCAGGCGCACCGCTCGGTTATGCACGAGAGGGACGAAAAGAAGGCCGAGCAGCGCCGCGACCAGGAACCCGATCCCGAAATACATGACCGGTTCGATCA